>JAKLEB010000004.1 GCA_022711765.1 Candidatus Krumholzibacteriota bacterium | reverse complement strand
TCGACTACATCGAAATGTTCTATAATCCGAGGCGTCGTCACAGCCACCTGGGCGACGTCAGTCCCGAGGCGTTCGAGAGCGCCTCAGCAATAGGCTGAGGAGTGTCTACGAAACCAGGGGAATTCCAAAGTTCTTGTGGGCGGAGGTCGAAGGCGGACAAGACCGCACGGAATGCCCGCGCACCCAGTGTGACGACCACGCGCGGCGCAACGATCTCGATTTGCCGGCGAAGAAAACCCGCGCAGTTCCGAAACCACTCATCTTCAACTCTCGATTGAAGCCCGCCCGACTTCAAGCAGAGGATGGCATTAGTAAAGAACACGACGTGCTGGCCTTGACCTCCGCCGGGCGGTCCGATAGAGATTCCGATAGAACTGAGCAAGGCAATCAAGTGATCATTCGTCGGGTTCCGGGCGGAATCCCGCCCCTCATTATTTTCGAAGTAGGATACGTCTCCCCAATCCTGGCCGACCACAAGGAGATCGGAGGAGAGATTACCCTGCCACGTAGACCACGGGCCGATCTGTTGTGAATCCAGGCTACCGCCCAGTACTTCCGACGGGTTCGTGAGTCCACTGCACCGGCGACATTCTCGGCGCTCGCGCACTAGGTCCAAGTAGTCCTTCACGTCCCCCATGACTTTCTCGTGTAGATAACGCCTTGCCGATAAGCTGCGGGGCGGGCTTGGCGCGGGCCGTGCGCTAGCACGGGCCGTGACAAGACCGATCCGTCAGCTTGATCGGCTTGTTATGCGGCGCCGAAGTGTCGCGTTCAATGAACTGATCTGTCGACATTTGCAGTTCCAAAGATTCGAAACGGCTCATCCTTGTCGTCACGCGAGAATCCATAGCAATTGCCACTACCAGGATTTCCTTCCGGTGACCAGTATGTGCAGGTTTCCACGAGCGCTACCAAAACGTAATGTGTACCTGTACCCGCTTCCGCTGCACTCATATAGTAACTCGTAACCCGATATACTGACTCAGAATCCGCGAGTCTACCGTTCAGCAGCGGCACCAGATCGCGATAGGATTGCACCGAAATATCGCCGCAAAAGAGGACTCCATCGTGCTTCCATATTGTCGTCGCATTGTCGCGAATTGCGATGCTGTCGACGAACGCGCCAACCTCCCTGACGTACGGTGGCAGCCCGAGTAGGGATTGCAGGCGTCGATCCGGATCGCTTACGGATGCAAACTTCATGTCGAAAATATATGTGGTTTCTAAAACTCCAGGCACGCGTTCGCCAACGCGCGTCGCAGGATTGTACCTACTTCGCCGCGCGGCCTTAATCGCTTCTCGAATTAATAGTGGATGTGAAATGGAATCTACAATCGCATCGCAGAAGACACCATTCGAATCGACGCTTATTGCTATCGGAACGACACCTTCAAGCCACGATAAGACGGCCATAAGTGCATATTTAGGCTCGGCGACCACTTGAAATGTCGGCGGTTGGTCAAAATCACTGTATGCCATCCCTGTACAATCGCTCGTACTCGCAACGAGTTCGTGCACATTTGGATGATATACACCAACACCGCTCCGACCAACTGCGCATCCTACGACGCAACTAATCCAGACGCAGTTTATGTATAGCAATCCGCGCATTATAACCTTGCGTTTCGCATAACGTCCTGGCGTTAAGCTGCGGCCGGCTCTGGCGCGGGCCGTGCGCATGCACGGACCGTGACAGAGACGATAGCCGTCAGCTTGAATGGCTTGTTAGATTCCATCGCTAACTCGAAATTCCTTCTTTTGTCTTACCACCCGGATCCTGTTCACGGTACTGCGCGACAGCAAGCGCTAGAAGTTTCCTGAAGCGCGCTATCTGCGTCTTGTCATCAAAATACAAGCGAGTACGTGCCGGTCCTTCGCCAATCGTCAACACTCCCTGGGGCCCATCGGCGTTGATTTGGCAAAGGAAATGTAGTGTCGTGAGAATATGTACGACATGCTCAGAAACCTGGGCAACGTTCTGCTCGGGGGTGATATCGTACTCCAAATACGTCGCTTCACTATTGGCGTGCTTCTTGTCCCATCGCTGCTCACAGTCAGTGAGTACGTTAATGAATTCCTTTGCGTTGTCTAGATTAAGAGCGACACTATTGTCGATATCGAACATATCGTACGGTCTACTGATATCGAAATCATTAGCGCGGCGAGATCGCGCAATCAGAACATACGGCAATTGTTCATTATCTACCCCATAAAACACGCCATAGTATTTCGGTACGGTATTACTCGTCTCGTCAACGATGTATAGTAGTTCTGTCATCGTATAACTCGCGACCGTCGGAATTTCTGCTTCCGAATGATACCGCCAGAACGGTGGCTGGTTAACAGAAGAGCAGCCGGCCAACAGAATTAATACCAAAATTGCAGCGAAGTATTTCACCGGCGCTCTCCTCTGGTTGTAAATCTAACAACCTGGCGTTAAGCTGCTGGCGGTCTTGGCGCGACGCTGGCTCTTGCCAGCGACGTGACAAGGCCGACTGTCAGCTTGAACGGCCTGTTATGTTCCCCGAAGCTCCACCCTCTCTTTGAGCCGCTCTCATGAAGCGCTCGTGCGCGTGCTCGCTAGCTATGCAGGGCGGCACGCTAGCGAATAGAGCGCAACTAGATCGCCGCCGATCTCTGGCGAGTCCTCGTCACGCTGAGGCAACCTGTTCCTTCGACTTACGAATACCCATAACCACCAAGATTTGACCGACCACAGCGAGTCCGGCTATCAGGTAGACGGGCGCTAAGATCCCGAAACAAGCCAGCCCGATCGGCAACAGCGTGAGATACATGCCATAGAGCGCCATCCGCCCTACGTCCGCGACCCGCCGGGCATACCATTGCAGCAACCCGATCCCCGCGTGGACGACGATAATCGCGATGATGGCATTTAGCGCGTGCGTCATAATCTCTCCTCCAGACCTCGACTAGGGTTATCCCCCCCCGCACCCCATACCACGAATAGGATATGGGACTAAATACGACGTTGTTCTGTGCTGGCCTCCGATTGGACTATATCACAATGCCGCTTTCGGCGACGGGCAATTCTAGTAAACCTCGTGAACATAACAACTGCGTTAAGCTGCAGGCGGTTCTGGCGCGGACCGTGCGCATGCACGGGCCGTGACAGAGCCGACTGTCAGCTTGAACTGCTTGTTATACAGAATCCAATTCTCCTAGCATTTCCACGGCTCACCGGGCATGGTCCGCGTTCAAGTCAACGGAACAGCGCTTTCACCGCGCTCCAGCTCACGGATTCCGTTGCAACCGGCACGGGCATTAAGCCCGAGAAGTGAATGACGTAGTCGTACTCGTTGTCCACGGCATAGCTTGGAGGCTCGAAAACCGTCGGACCTACCCAGAAGCCGATGATCTCGCCCAGGGCTTCGATGGTCATCGTCCCGGAGTCGCATTCCTCGACCAGAATATTCGGGAGGACCGCCATGCTGCAGAATGTCGTCACCTCCCAGAAGTACGTCGCCCACTCGGCCTCGGCCTCTAACTCGACGACTCCACTTTCGCCGACGTGCAAGTAGAACCAGTCCGTGTCACGGTAGTGAGAACCCAGGTAGTCGTACCAACCAGAAACACCGCAGAACACGAGTTCGCCGTTCTCATCGCCATACAAGTCCTGCCACGGTTCACCGTATTGTGGCGAGTTGCAGCCGCCATTGTACGCGTCCTCGTAGTCGTCAACCAAAGGTGGTTCACCCTCGAGATAGGCTTGGGCTGGACAGTCGAGCTCGCAGTACTCGTCCTCTCTGATATTCAACTGGTACTCGCCATATTCTCCTCCGTAGCCATCAACAACCAGATAGTAG
The DNA here is from genome assembly GCA_022711765.1 of Candidatus Krumholzibacteriota bacterium. Taxonomy (GTDB): domain Bacteria; phylum Krumholzibacteriota; class Krumholzibacteriia; order LZORAL124-64-63; family LZORAL124-64-63; genus Glo-17. The sequence continues at coordinate 56,164 of JAKLEB010000004.1, read as the reverse complement.
CTCGTCCCGTCGATGATCGGGGCGAAGCGGAGCCGGGACACGTAGTCGCCACAGTCGTCGTCGTAGTAGAAGTCGTCATTGCAGGCCACGAGGTTCATGTCGGCATCGTACAGGTATACCTTGGTATCGTAGGCTGAGCCGCAGAGATCGACGTCGATATCGATGTCCGCACGCGCAATGAGCTTGTAAACGACGTCCGGCGAGGTACTGCCCGAGTACGGGCAGGCCTCGTCATAGTCGTCGGTAAAGCCGCTGGTCGTGCCGGTAGTCGTATAGGGAATCTCGGGAATGGCGATCGCGTCGTCGAAGGTGTCGCCGCCTTGACGGATCACTTGGGGATCGATCGGAGAGGGTGTCAGAGTAGTGACCCGAGGCTTCTGGGTCGCGCTATTGCCTAAATCGCTAGCAACCGCGCCAAGTGCGATGCAGGCGACCAACAGCGTGATGGTTGCGCACTTCATGCTAGGTCCCCCTCTACGGTATCTTATCACAGATTGGGGATTCCGTGGCTGGATAACGACCCGGCGTTAAGCTGCAGGCGGTTCTGGCGCGGTTCGTGGCTCTGCACGAACCGTGACAGGGCCGACTGTCAGCTTGAATGGCTTGTTAGACCGCCCAACGGCGATTTCACCCACCCTTCCACTCCGACTTCAAGACCCCAAATATCACATCATCAACCCACTCCCCCTTGAACCATAGGCTCTCACGAAAATGGGCTTCCCTCCGCATTCCGACGCGCTCAAGCAGAGCAATCGACGGTGCGTTGCGCGGGTCTACCGACGCAAACACACGGTGCTTTTGAGCCGGCCCGAAGAGGTAACTGAGTATGCCAGAAACGGCCTCAGTCGCCAATCCCTGGCCCCAATACGCCGGCGCGAGAGTGAACCCGATTTCGACTTGCCGTGGATCGTCCGCCATGAAATGGGTTCCTAGATCACCTACTAACAGACCCGATTCTCTGATGCGAATCGCGAACTGGAACCATGAACCCGGTGCATCGAAAGCGTTAGATTGCAGACCGTCTATAAAAGCCTCAACGTCTTCAAGCGAGCCGGGCTCGAACGATTGATATCGACACACTTCCGGATCACAGCGATATCCGTACATCGCGGGCGCATCGCTCGCAGTCAATCGGGAGAGCGACAGACGCTCGGTTAGGATCTCCGGATCCACGTGAAACGGCTCTCTTCCTGTTGGTCTAACGTCAGCGTTAAGCTGCGGGCGGCCCTGGCGCGGGCCGTGCTCTGCACGGACCGTGACAGGGTCGATCCGTCAGCTTCAACGGTCTGTTAGCAATCCTTTGCAGTACGTTCAATTCCGTTACTGTCCCTGATTCGTATTGCCCTGACACCTCAACTGCTCCAAACACACAAGCAACCCGATTTCGTTTGCAATATGGACCGTGAAAACGCAACCCGGCGTTTTGAAGTTTGGGATACACACCCTTGTGCGAGCCTGTCTGCCATGCTTGTCAGTCGCACTGCAATCGACTAGGGACCATGTGTCGGACGGAAAATCTGGATGGCTCGTATACATCTGTGAATGCGACTGCAACCCGACAATTTCCTCGAGTTCCGCGACCTTCTTGAAGATCGGATTGTGTGTAAAATCAGCGACCACTTCAACTCCGATAGCCCAATCTTCTATCATGTCTCTTTGTTCTAGAAATGGCAGCGCGTTGAATTCCTCTTCGGTTAGTCCATACTCGTTTGGATTAAAGCCATTCCTGAACTTGTCCCCTACCTCCTGTGACGCGAATATCTCTCCAATGATCGCATCGACTAACGACAACCGAACCCCGTCGGAGAATCCCTTAAAATGTTCGCCGCTCAATACAAAGAATGGAAAATTCGCCTCGTGGGCGATTCGCAGTTTCAACTCAAGCCCGCGCCTGCGGCGGTCGCGGTCGCGCTGTCCCATTCCGGGTTGGTAAAGAGAACCAACGTTGTGCCCATGCTGCATACCGTCAAACTCGATGCAGACTAAGGGACGGCCATCCTTGCTGCAAATGACGAAGTCCACACTCGTCTTCTTCAAGAAATCGAACTCGTCCGCCGTCACGGCCTCACGATCCTGAAAGATGCTCAAAAACGGCTGGTTATGATACACAGCATACTTGTCGCCCCAGGTGTCTTGGAGCTTTCCATAACACCTGCGCTCTATACTGCTGCCGAATATGGAATCCCTCGGCTTCAAACGTGACCTTTCGTATTGCTAACAACATTTCTGGTTGCCCAAATGGGAGGATAGGCGGTGGCGACCCGGAACGGTTCAGGTGACGCTCGATGAAGTCAGACTGCGTCGATCCGTCGCTGCGCGGAGAATCCTCCCGCTGGGGAGTATACCTCCACCGAATACCCGATTGCAATCATACGACGCCACACATGGTCGTTTGCGTTCCGGTCTCGATGGGCATGGGCCTGGCGACGAGACGCGCAGCGGTCACGGGTCGTGGCCGACGGCCGGTTGCGCCCCACCCTCCGGCCCCGGCGTCGCGCTGGCCCTGGATCGCCGGGACGCCGTCAACGAACATGTTGATTAACGACATCTCTAGTCGTACAATAGAACGTACGTTTGGAGGTGCCGAATCATGAGGATCCCCATGATCATACCCGTCACGGACCTGCGGCAGGACGCGGCCGCCGTTCTCAACAAGCTGCGCGGTTCCGACGATCCCCTGGTGGTGACCCAGCGCGGCCGTGCGATCGCTGTGATCCAGAGCATCGAGGCCTACGAGCAATCGGAGCGCGAGCGCGAGCTGCTGCATCTCCTCGCGACCGGCGAGAAGGAGATCGCCGAGGGCGCCGGATCCTCGCTCGTCGACGTGTTGCGCGAGGCGGATACGCTCCTGAGGAACGACGAGTCGTGACGGTGGTCTTCTCGCCGTCGGCCCGCGCGCAGTTCCTCGCCGCGCTCGCGCACATCCGTCGCGATCGTCCGGACGCGGCGCGACGGTTCCGCGATCGCGCGGAAGAGGCACTGCGCCGTCTCGAGACGTTTCCGGCCTCGGGACGGATCGTTCCCGAGTTCCCCGATCTCCCTCATCGCGAGGTGATCGTGGGATCCTATCGGTTCTTCTACCGCGTCGTCGGCGAGACGGTCTGGATCATCGCGGTCTGGCACTGCGCACAGCTTCCGGACCATGGCGTCCCCGATCCGCCTTGAGGCGCGACAGGGCGTCGACTCACAGTTCGTCCAGCGGGCTCTTCACCCCCCGTCCCCCGCGATTCAGCACGTGCGTGTAGATCATCGTCGTCGTCACGTCGCTGTGGCCGAGCAGCTCCTGGATCGTGCGGATGTCGTAGCCGGCCTCGAGCAGGTGGGTCGCGAACGCGTGGCGCAGCGTGTGGCACGTGGCGCGCTTGACGAGACCCGCGTCGCGCGCAGCCTCTTTGACGGCCCGCTGCACCGCCGACTCGTGGAAGTGATGGCGGCGGATCTGGCCGGTCTCGCGGTCGCGGTACCGGTTGCTCGCCGGGAACACCCACTGCCAGCGCCACTCGCGCGAGGCGTCCGGGAATTTCTCCGCGAGCGCGTCGGGCAGGGCGACGTGGCCGGCGCCGAGCGCGAGGTCCCGCTGGTGCTGCGCCTGCACACGCTCGAGGTGCGCGACGAGCGGCCGCCGCACGCGGGCCGGCAGCACCGTGCGGCGGTCCTTCTGGCCCTTGCCGCGGCGCACGATGATCTCGCGGCGGTCGAGGTCCACGTCCTGGATCCGCAGGCGCAGCGCCTCCATCAGCCGCAGCCCGCCGCCGTAGAGCAGCGATGCCACGAGCCACGGCACGCCGCGCAGGCGTTCGAGCAGCGCCTGAGTCTCGGCGACCGTGAGCACGACCGGCACTCGCGCCGGCCGCTTGGCGCGCGTGAGGTCGTCGAGCCAGGGCAGGTCGCGGCCCAGCACCTCGCGGTAGAGGAACAGGAGCGCGCTGAGCGCCTGGTTCTGGGTCGAGGCGCTGACCTTGCGCGCGTCGGCCAGGTGGTTGAGGTAGATTTTCACCTCCTCGGCGCCCATCTCGTCCGGGTGGCGCGTCCCGTGGAACCGCACGTAGCGGCGGACCCAGCTCACGTACGCCTGCTCCGTCTTCGGGCTGTAGTGTCGGACGCGGATCGCCTGGCGGACGCGGTCGAGGAGGCGGGACATGCGGGGCGTCCTGACCGGGAGGGACGCGCGACGGGTCGGCGAACGGCCGGGCGGCCTGCGCGGGCTCGCATCGTCCGTGCCCGCTGCGACGGCGCCGAGCGGGGCCCCCGGTCTGCGAGGCCCCGCCCGGCCAGGATCGCGGAGCCTACGATTCCCCGGGCGCCTTCACCCCGACCGTGCTCACGTCGACCGTGATCTCGTCGAGGCGCTGCTGGGTCTCGGGGTTCACGTCCTCCTGGTAGCGGCCGCCGAGCTGCTCGCTCAGGAACTTCTCCATGGCGACCGCGAGCGCCTTGCGGTTGTTCGGCGCGCGGAAGCCGTGGCCCTCGTCGGGCGCGACGAGGTAGGACACCGCCTTGCCCTTGTCGCGCAGCGCCGCCACGATCTGGTCGCTCTCGTTCTGCTTGACGCGCGGGTCGTTGGCGCCGTGCACGACGAGCAGCGGACACTTGATCTGGTCGCACTTGAAGAGCGGCGACCGGGCGATCAGGTCCTCGCGATCGGCCTCCACGGCGGGGTCGCCGACGCGCTTGTACCACGAGCCCTCGAGGAACGGCTTCCAGTACTCGGGGAAGCTCTCGATCAGGGTGATCAGGTTCGAGGGACCCACGTAGGGGATGCCGCAGGCGTAGAGGTCCGGCGTGAAGGTCACGCCCGCGAGCGTGCAGTAGCCGCCGTACGAGCCGCCGAAGATGGCGACCTTGGCCGGGTCGGCGACGCCCTCGCGCTTGAGCCATTCCACGGCGTCGGTCACGTCGTGCTGCATGGCGCCGATGCCCCACTCGCGGTTGCCGGCGTTCAGGTACCGCTTCCCGTAGCCCGTGGAGCTGCGGTAGTTGACCTGCATGACGGCGTAGCCGCGATTGGCGAGGAACTGGCAGTACGGCTCGTAGCCCCAGGAGTCGCGGGCCCACGGGCCGCCGTGGATGTACATGACGACGGGCAGGTTCTTGTCCGGTTTGCCCCTGGGCAAGGTCAGGTAGCCGTGGATCGTCATGCCGTCGCGGGCCGCGTAGTGCACGGGCTTCATCGGCGCCAGGTGCTCGCTCGGCAGGTCGGGGCGCGACCGGTACTGCATGGTGGCCTGGCCGGTCGCGGTGTCGAACAGGTAGACCGTGCCCGGGTCGACGTCGCTCGACACGGCGACGAGCAGCTTGCTCAGGTCGCGCGTCGTGCTGGTGAGGCTGATCTCGCCCTCGGGCAGCGCCTTCTCGAGGCTCTCCCACAGGCTGGTGGCGAACTCGGTCTTCGGGTAGACGCGGACACGGTCGCCGAGGTAGAACGTCGCCAGCAGCTCCTCGGTGTCCGGATGGAACGTCGCGCCTCCGAAGTCGACCTCGCCGTTGGGATCTCCCTCGACGAATTGCATGACGCCGGTCTCGATGTCCATGAGCATGAGCTGCGCGAGGTCGACGTCGCCCACGTTGGTCTCCACGTAGACGTGGCGGCCGTCGCGGTGGAAGTTGACGGTGTTCAGCTCCTCCTCGTAGGTCGACGTCGCGAGCCGCGTCAGGCCTTGCAGATCGACCCGCAACAGCTCGGTGCCGCCGCCGGGCAGGGTCCGCATCGCCAGGCGCAGCCTGCCCTCGTGGTCGAAGTCCCAGCCCGCGATCTGGTCGGTGTTCTCGCGCACGAGGGTGCGCTCGCCGGTCGAGATCTGCACCCGGTAGACGTCGTGGTAGCTGGGGTCGCGGTCGTTGAGGCCCACGATCATCACGTCGGGGTCGTTCTTGGGCACCGAGTAGATGCTGGCGCGGACGCCGTCGACGGGCGTGAGGTCGCGCGCGGGCGGCACGTTGGTCTCGGCGACCACGGGTTCGCCGGGGTTGACGGCCCAGACGTGGTAGTTCTCGTCGCCGTTCTTGTCCTGCACGTACAGGATGTACTTGCTGTCGCGGCTCCAGAAGTAGCCGGGCACCGGCCGCTTGTCGGCGGTCACCGGGCGCGCGTTCGCGAACGGCTCGTCGGCCCGCTTGATCCAGATGTTGCGGGCGCCCACGTAGGGCTTCAGGAAGGTCATCCACTCGCCGTCCGGCGACAGCTGGGCTCCCGAGACCTCGGGATCGCCGAAGAAGAGTTCGCGGTCGAGCAACGGCGGCATGGACTGGGCAACCTCCTGCGCCACGTTCTCCGTCTGGCCGCCGCAGCCGCCGGACACGGTCAGGGCGGCGAGCGACACGGTCCCCAAGAGTAGCAGCAAAACACGCTTCATGACACGGTCTCCTTGCCAGGGCACGCGGATCGGGAACTCCAGATCCCGATTCTACGGACCTGCGCGTCCAAAGGTTGTCGACAAACGGCGGCGGCGGCCCGTGCGGACCGCCGCCGCCTGCGAGGTCACCGGGACGGTGACTCAGGGCGCGAGCACCACCTTGACACTGCCCTGCCAGCGTTCGCCGCGCGCCCGCACCAGGTAAACCCCGGCCGGGACGCGGTTTCCGGCCTGGTCGCGGCCGTCCCACTGCAGGCGCTGCTCCCCCTGCTCGAGCCGGCCGTCGTGCAGGGTGCGCACGCGGCGGCCGGCCGGATCGAAGACGGTCGCGACGACCGTCTCGGCCCGCGGCAGCGTGAAGGCGACGCTGGCGCGGGGGTTGAAGGGATTCGGCCAGGCGCTGAGCCGCGGCGTCGCCGCGGCGGGCGTGCCGGCGACGCCCACCGCCGGGTCGGCGCCGGACAGCGCGAACTGGCCGAGATTGACGTTGACGAGGAAGAAGCTGCCGTCGAAGTCGGCCGTCAGGCCGCTGAAGGTCCCGCGCAGCGTATCCGCGTTCACGGCGAGAATCTGGATGCTGCCCGAGATGCTGATCTGCTTGTGCGCGGCGGTCATGGTCTCGAGCCACCGCCGGATCGTCGCCTGGTCGAGCGAGTCCGGCAGCGCGAGCTCCGTCGCGTCGTCGATGAAGCCGAAGACCGCGGTGCCGCCGGCGGCGTCCACCGGATAGGAGCCGGGCACGAGCGGACCGATCGTCTTGAGCGCGATGAGCGCGCCGTCGAAGGTCGAATCCGGGTTGCCGACGACGGCGTAGACCGCGGTCGCGACCGTGTCGAGCTCCGTCGCGACCGAGCCTCCGCCGACCGCCTGCGTGGCGCCGGGCGGGAGCGTACCGTCCGGCGCGAGCGCGCCGCCCTCGGCGGCGAAGGAACCGCTGTAGAGGGGGATCGGCGTCTGCACGTAGTCGAAGCTCAGGCTGCCGCCGTCGTAGAGCGTGTCCGGGTTCGCGATCTGGGCCGCGGCCGTCCCCGCCACGATGGCGAGGGCGGCGGTGGCGACCAGCAGGTAGCGTCGTGTCATGTCGGACCGGTCCTTGCGATTGGGCGCGTCATGCGCACGGAGGATAGCATGCCTTCATGGTTTTTGGGAGGGGGTTCCCGAGCGCCGCGAACGATGTTCCGTATACGGTATGCCGTGGGCAGTAGTTATATACATCAAATATCAACGGTTAACACGACATAAAAATGCCGGTAAATAATATCCAGTGCCTTATGATCATCGGCTACGGAGTGCGACAGAAGTAGAGAGAAGCGCGAAGAGCAGACGGTTGGCAGGGGGGCTGCACCGATCGGTCCACCCTTCGCGCTTGGGAAGCTGGGCTGCCAGGACGGCAGACGAGAATTAGAACGCGAGGGGGGTAGCGGAATCACACGGGATCAGCGGAAAAAATCCGGAAGCGCGCGAGTCGGACGCCGGACCGCTCACCTGGTCTCGAGCCGGAACGACGCGAAGAAATTCGCGATCTCGGGGTCGTCGTACAGTCCGCCGCCGGCCTTCCAGGCCATGAGCAGGTAGATGTCGGTGCCCGCGAGCAGACCGCGGATCCACAGCTCGCCGGGTCCGTGCAGATCGCCGGCCTGCACGTCCACGCCCTGGATGGCGCCGCTGTCGAGCGCGCGCTGGCGTTCGACGACCACGCTGAACCTCTCGAGCTGAGCCTTGATGAGCTCGGTCACCAGGAGGGGATGGGCGGCCTGACCGTCCCGGTCGTGCGCCCGCTTCATGCAGCGGATGCTCGCTCCCGCGCCGAAGATGCCGTCGACGTCGCAGGTGTAGATGTACTCGCGCTCGGCCCGGCGGGTCGGGCCGTTCGAGACCTGCTCGTGGACCTCGCCGAAGGCGGGCGGCCAGCAGACGCGAAACCCCGCGTCCCCGTGGATCCGCACGAGGGCCGTGTCGGCGAGGGCGCGCGCGCTGGCGACCGCGGCCGTGTCCGGCGCGGACCGCGCCGCCTGGCTGCTGTCGCTCGCGCCGGGGACCGCGTCTCGGCCGCCGCCGCAACCCGCGAACGACCACAGCGCCGCGACCGCCAGCAGCCGGATCGCCTCGCGCATGGTCACGCCTTCCCCGCGAGCAGCCGCTCGATCTGGTCGATCCGCTGGGCGTACAGCCGGAACACGTCGCGGAACGGCTCGCGCGTCCGCATGTCGACTCCGCCGGCCGCCAGCGTCTCGACCGGATAGCGGCTGCTGCCCGAGCGGAGGATGTCCAGGTACCGCTCGCGCTCCCGCTCGCCGCCGCCGAGCACCGCGCGCTCCAGGGCCGCTGCGGCCGAGTAGGCCGTCGCGTACTGGTACACGTAGAAGTTGTAGTAGAAATGCGGGATCCGGCTCCAGGTCAACCGGCTGCGGACGGGGTCGAGCGTGGCCGCCGGACCCCAGTACTCGGCCAGCAGTCCGTGGAAGACCTCGCCGAGGCTCTCGGCCGTCAGCGTCTCGCGCGCCTCGCCCAGCTCGTGCAGGCGCAGCTCGAACTCCGCGAACATGGTCTGCCGCACGACCGTGCCGGTCATCTGGTTCAGGTGGTGATCCAGGAGGTAGAGCCGCCGGTCGCGGTCCGTGGTGCGCGCGAGGAGGTGGTCGATCAGCAGCAGCTCGTTGAACGTCGACGCCACCTCCGCCGTGAAGATCGGGTAGTCGCCGTAGACGTAGGGCTGATTGTGCGTCGCCAGGTACGTGTGCACGCTGTGGCCCAGCTCGTGCGCGAGGGTGAAGGTGTCCGACAGCTGGTCCGACCAGTTGAGCAGGATGTAGGGCTGCGTGTCATAGACCCCGCCGGAGTAGGCGCCGCTGCGTTTGCCCAGGCTCTCGTGCACGTCGATCCAGCCCTCGCGGTAGCCCGCGCGGACGATCGCCAGATACTCGGGCCCGAGCGGCGCCAGCGCCTCGAGCAGCAGATCGCAGGCCTCCTCGTAGCCGAACTTGAGCTCCGCCTCCGCGAAGAGGGGCACGTAGAGGTCGTGCTCGCGCAGCTCGTCGACCGCGAGCGCGCGCTTCTTCAGCGCGGCGTAGCGATGGACCACGCCGAGGTTGGCGCGGACCTCCGCGATCAGGTTGTGGAAGACGTCGACCGGCACCGCGTTCGGGAACAACGCCGAGTGGAGGCAGCCGTCGTAGCGGCGGCACTCGGCGCGGAAGACATGGTTCTTGACGTTGGCGTCCATCGTCGCGGCGAGCGTGTTGCCGAACCTGCCGTAGGTGTCGAGGTAGCCCTCGAACGCCTGGCGGCGGACCGCGCGGTCCCGTGAGCGAAGATACTTGCTGTACCGCGAGTGAGTCAGCTCGACCTCGCGGCCCTGCTCGTCCCGGATGGTCGGGAAGCGCAGGTCCGCGTCGGTGAGCGCCGAGAAGATCCGGTTCGCGCCCCGGGTGACGTTGCCGGCGGCCGCGAGCAGCGCCTCGCGCTCGGCGTCGAGCGTGTGCCGCCGGAGCCGGCGCAGGTCGTCGAGGTAATGCACGTACGGGCGCAGGCTCTCGCATTCCTGCAGATAGCGATCGACGACCTCGTCCGCGAGCGCGAGCAGCTCCGGCTCGAACCAGCTCACCGCCTCCGCCAGGCTCGTCCCCAGGCTGGCGGCGCGGCCCCGGCGGCCGGTGTTGGCCGAATCGCGCGTGTCCTCGTCGCTGCGCATGCTCGCGTAGATCGACACGACCTCGAGCCGGCGCTGCACGCCGTGAATGGTCTCGATCGCCGACAGCAGCTGCGGCCCGCCCTCGGCTAGCGTACCACGAAGGGCCGCGAGACGGGGCAGCGCGGACTCGACCTCGGCGAAGGCGCTCTCCCAGGCGGTCCAGTCGGGAAAGATGCGGTCGAGCCGCCACTTGTAGCGGTCGTCGATCTCGTGACGCTCGCGCGCGGCGGTGCCGCCGTCGGTGTCATCGGTCCAGCAGCGCATGCAGGGTCCTTCCCCGGGGTTCAACACGCTCAGGCTCGGTCCGGGAAAGAGAAAGGTATATCAGCGAACGGCGGGAGGCTACCTGCGGCGATAGGCGGCCGGCATGATGTAGTCGTAGTACCGCGTGTCGCGGCCCAGCGTCTCCGAGTGCCCGATGAAGAGGAAGCCCCCGGCGACGGTGTGCTTGTGGAAGCGCTCGATGAGCGCCTCGCGGGTCGGCTTGTCGAAGTAGATCATCACGTTGCGGCAGAAGATCCCGTCGAAGGGCTTCCGGAACGGGTACGACGGGCTCATCAGGTTGTGGCGCCGGAAGACGATCTCGCTGCGGACCTCGTCGACCACCTGCCAGAGTCCGGGCCGCCCGGTCCTCCGGAAGTACTTGCGCCGCAGGACCTCCGGCATCCGCTGGAGCCTCTCCCCCGCGTAGACCCCGTTCATGGCGGTCGATAGCGCGGTCGCCGAGATGTCCGTCGCGAGCAGCATCGGCCTCAGCGCCGCGTAGTCGGCCCCGAAGACCTCCTTCATCAGCATCACCAGCGTGTACGGCTCCTCGCCCGACGAGCAGCCCGCGCACCAGATGCGGACACGGGTGCCGTGATCGCGGTGGCGCTCGGCGAGTTCGGGCAGCACGGTCGTGACGAAGTAGTCGAAGTGGCTGTTCTCCCGCCAGAAGTAGGTGTGGTTGGTCGAGATGCGGTTGGCCAGTTCCTCGAGCCCGGCCCCGGTGCGGTCGGCGAGCAGCCACTCGACGTAGGCGGCGAAATCCGGCAGCCCGCGCTGGCGCAGGACCTTCTGCAGCCGTCCGACGACCAGGGACCGCTTGTGCTCGCCGAGGTCGATGCCGAAGTTCTCGTAGACGAGCTTGCGCAGGATCCGGAACTCGTTCTCCTCGATCGTCAGGCGATCCGCGGACGGCGGCGGCAGCAGCTGGGTCAAGGTCCACCTCGCGCCGGTTCCGCCGGCGGCCGATCAGACGGTGAGCGGCAGCCCGATCTCCTGCAGGGTCTCGAGGAACTTCTTCTTCTCGATCGGCTTGACGACGTAGCCGTCGCAGGCGTTCGAGAACGCGGCCATGACGTTGTCGTGGTCCTCCAGGGCGGTGGTCATGATGACCTTGGCCCGCTCCGGCTCGGGCACGCCGTACTCGGCCTCGAGCTTCCGCAGCCGCTTGAGCGTCTCCTGCCCATCCATGCCGGGCATCATGATGTCGAGGCACACGAGGTCGTACCGCTGGTGCGCGAGCAGGATCTGCTTGAACGCGCCGACGGCCTCGTTCCCGTTGACCGCGACGTCGCATTCGCCATGGGACTGCAGGTACCGGCAGAGCAACCGGCGGCTGATGAAATCGTCCTCGACGACCAGAACTCGCATGGTGCTCCTCGTTCGTGGGCAAGGTTGCGGGGACCGGTGACTCGGCGACCGTTCGGTCCGGCCGCCGTGGCAAATCGCGCCTACCTTATCGACCGCCTGGCGGGTTTCTTTATCGGCGAATACCGCGACGCGCGTGGAGGTTGCCTTGCCCGAACTGCCCGAAGTCGAGAGCGTGGCGCGCGCGCTGCGCCGGAGCCTCCAGGATCGCCGGTGCACGGGCCTGCGCGTCCGGTTCGGCGGCGTCCTCGAGCCGTCGGCGGCGGCCGTGCGCCGGGCCATGGTCGGACGGCGGCTCGCGGCGGTCGAACGCCACGGCAAGTACCTCGTCCTGACCTTCACCGACCCGGGCCCCACCCGCGTGATGCTGCACCTGCGCATGACCGGCCAGGTCTTCGTGCTCGACGGATACCGGCCGGACGAGCACGTGCACCTGACCCTGGACTTCGACGGGCAGCCGGTGCACTACCGCGACATCCGTAAATTCGGCCGCTGGACGGTGGTGGGACCCCACTGGCGGGATCGCGAGCTGGGCCACGTCGGGCCGGACATGCTCGCCGTGCGCTTTCCCCAGTGGTACGCGCGCGTCGCGGAGAGGCGGGCGCCGCTCAAGGCCGTGCTCCTGGACCAGGGGGTCGCGGCGGGACTCGGCAACATCTACGCGGACGAGGCGCTCTTCAAGGCCGGAGTCCACCCGCTGGACCGGCCCGCCGACCTGCCGGCTGCGACCCTGCGCCGGGTGCTGCGCGACGCGCGATCCGTGCTCGAGCTCGCGATCCGCTGCGGCGGGACCACCATCCTGAATTTCACCGACTTCGCCGGCCGTCCGGGGAATTTCCGCCGGCGGCTGCGCGTGTACGGCCGCGCGGGCGAGCCGTGCCGGCGGTGCGGCACCGTGATCGAGCGGATCGTGGTCGCCGGACGATCGACGCACTTCTGCCCGCGGTGCCAGCCCAGCGCCGCGATCGCGACGGATCTCCGGTCACGCTGATCGGCGGTAGGAGGAGTCCTCGATCTGGGCGGCCGCCGCCGAGACCGTGTCGGCCCGCACGCGCTCGGGAAGCGGGACGACGCGCCATTCGCCGCGCTGGCGCAGCACCAGGTACCGGTGCCGGGCCGTGAACGGTAACCACAGGTTCAGGACGGGCTCTCGCTGGACGGTCTCCTCCTCGATCGCGATCAGGATGCCGGTGGCGGCACGGTCGTGGTCGAGCACGTGGACCGTGATCGAGTCGTCGTTGCGCAGCGAGACGTTCAGCCGCGGCGCCCCCTCGAACTCGTCGATGCGAATTCTGAACCGCGGTTCACCGTGACTGTACGCGCACAGACACTCGAGACCGACGGCGCGGCAGGCGGCCGACAAGCCGAGACGCGAATTCATGACGACCCCCTCAAGACCGCACGGCGATGCGTGACTTCAGGTGTCGCCCCCCTTGCCTGGCGCTGATGATACCAGATCGCAATAACCTGTCAATTGGTTAACGAGCGCCGATCCCCGGCTCGCATCTCGACGCCGCCCGCCAGGTACACCAGGTCGTGGAACCCGTGATGTTGCAGGATCCTCGCGGCCTCGAAGCTGCGCGGGCCCTTGGCGCAGACCAGGAGGAGCGGCCGGCCCGCGGGCAGCTCGCCCATGCGGCCGCGAAGCTCCTCGAGCGGCAGGTTGACCGCACCCGGGAGCGACGGCGGCGCGCCGGCGGCGAATTCGGCCCGGCCGCGCACGTCCACGACCAGGCGCCCATCGAGCTGGCCGAAGGGCGACACCTGCCGCAACCCGGTCTCGCGCGCGTTGAGGACGGCCGCGGCGAGGTCCTGCAGGGGATCGCTCGGCGCGTTGAACGGCGGCGAGTAGCAGAACTCCGTGTCGAGCAGGTCGGCGAGGTCGGCGTCCTGCCGCAACAGCGCCGCGAAGACGTCGACCCGCTTGACGACCTCCCCCGGGCCGATCGCCTGCAACCCGAGGAGCCGGTCGGTTTCCGCCTCGTATACCAGCTTGAGGTAGATCAGCCGGCGTTCGGGGTGGAACTGGGTGCGGTCGCCGAAGCAGCCCCAGGCCACGAGCGGATCGAGGCCGGCCGCGAGCGCCGCGGTCTCGCTGAGGCCGGTCGCGGCCACGTCCTGGTCGAGGATCCGCACCGCGACGCTGCCGACCACCGCCGGGAACGTGGTGTCGCGGCCGGCGAGCACGTCGCCGGCCACGCGCCCCTGACGGGCCGAGAGCGATCCCAGAGCCAGGCAGCAGATCTCGCCGCTCGTGTGGTCGACGAGCTCGATGCAGTCGCCGACCGCCAGGATGTCGGGATCGCTGGTGCGGAGGTTGGCGTCCACGATGAGCCCGCCCAGCTCGCCGACCGCGAGTCCCGCGGCCTGGGCCAGCCGGGTGCGCCGGCGGATGCCGGTCGCCAGCGCGGCGCGGTCGGCCACGAACTGCTCGCCGCGCGTCGAGACGACGGCCAGTCCGTTCGCGGTCTCCGCAGCGGTCACGGCGAGGCGCGTGCGCACGCGCACGCCCCGGCGCTCGAGCGCCGACTCGACGAGGCGGCTCATGTCGGGGTCGAGATAGGCCGGCAGCAAGCGATCGGTCGCCTCGACGAGGGTCGCCTCGCAGCCCCAGAGATCGGTCAGCGCGGCGGTGAACTCCAGGCCCGCGATCCCGCCGCCGACCACGATGCAGCTCGAAACGGCCCGGCGCTCGAGGTCGTAACGCAGATCGCGAACGGCCTCGGGGCTGGTGGCCGCCATGATGCAGGGTCCGAGCTCGCACCCCGCCGGCACGCGCGGCGCGGCGCCCAGCGCGTAGACCAGCTTGTCGTACATCAGCATGGTCCGTTCGCTGCCGTCGCTCGCGTGCTCGACCGTGACGGCCTTCGCATCGCGATCGATGGCCACGATGCGCAGGCCGGTGAGCACGTTCAGCCCCTGGAGAGTCCGGAAGAAGTCCGCGTCCCGCACCGCGCCCCAGCCGGTCTCCCGCAGCGCGTCGAGCCGCTGGACCTCGCCGCTCAGATAGTACGGGAGTCCACAGGAACCGAAGCTGATGAGCTCGCGCTCGTCGATGACCGTGATGTCGGCGGCCGGCAACAGGCGACGGGCGCGGGCCGCAGCCTTGAGCCCGGCGCCGCTGGCGCCGAGGACGACGAATCGTGGCTGGGACAAGGACGCCTCCGCTGGCCTGGGATCGCGGCCGCAACCGACAGAATCTACGCCGCGGGACCGCGACTGCCAAGGACGGCCCCGCCGCCCGCGGTCAGCGCACCAGGGCCAGCCGCTGGATGTCCTGCTGCCCCTCGGCCTGCAGCCGGCAGAGGTAGACTCCGGCGGCCACGGGACGGTCGCCGTCGTCGGTGCCCTGCCACACGGCCGTGTGCGATCCCGCCGGCAGCGCCTGGTCCGCGAGCAGGCTGCGCACCAGCCGTCCGCGTACGTCGTAGATCCGCAAGGCGACGCGACTTGCGCGCATCAGGTCGAACCCGACGATCGTCCGCGGGTTGAACGGATTCGGCCGGGCGGGTCGCAGCGAGAACCCCCGCGCGACCAGCTGCTCCGGCACCGCGACCCCGGACACGTCCTCGGCGACGAAGATCAGGCTGTCGACCGGCACGGACACGAGGACCTGCCGGTCGCGGCCCGGCCAGTGGACCACGAGGGAGTCGACGGCGTCCCGCTCGCCCAGGCCGAAGACGATCCAGCTCGAGTTCTGCGACCAGAAACCGCGGTTCGCGCCGACCTCCCGCAGCTGGACGAGGTCGCCGGCGTGGCACTCGATGCGGGCGCCGAGACCGGCCGTGTTCGCGAGGTCGCCGCGCAGGGCGACCTGCAGCCAGTGGTGGCCCGCGGCCAGGTCGTTGCGCCAGACGCGGTCTGGACCGTCCACGTTGCCGACCACGAGGTCCGGGTCGCCGTCCCGGTCGATGTCGCCCCAGGCGGCTCCGTGGCTGGTCAGGGCGGAGTCGGCGAGCGCCTCCGGAGTCACGTCCGTGAAGGCGAGCTCGCCCTCGTTGCGCAGGAGCCGGTTCGGCGCCCCCGCGTTCGTGAGGAACAGATCGAGGTCGCCGTCGAGGTCGAAGTCCTCCCAGGCGCCGCTGCGGCCGGGCCCGGGGTCCTGCAGCTCGGCGGAAACGACCGTCGCGAAACCGCTGCCGGCGTTCTCGTACAGGACGTTGGGCTCCCCGTCATTGACGACGTAGAGATCGAGGTCCAGATCGTTGTCGACGTCGATCCAGGCGGCGCCGCGGCCGTGGCCGGGATCGCCGAGGCTGCACGCCGTGAGGGACACGAACGCGCCGGACCCTTCGTTGCGCAGCAGGACGTTCGCCTCGCCGTCGCGCACGACGTAGAGATCCTGGTCGCCGTCGACGTCGTAATCGGCCGCCGCGACCTCGACGTTCGCGCCGCCGACACCCGCCCCCTGATCGGAGGCGTCGCGGAATTCGTAGTCGCCCTCGCCCAGCAGCAGCAGATTCGCGCCGTCGACGCGGGTCACGTAGAGATCGGTCAGACCGTCCAGGTCGGCGTCGAGCCACAGGCAGCCGCGCGTGCCGCCGGCAGGCAGCGCCAGCAGCTCGGGCGGCGTGCGGTCCGCGAAGGTGCCGGGGCCGCCCACGTCGATCAGCCGGCACGGCTCCGTGGTCGACATCAGCAGGACGTCGGGCAGCGTATCACCGCCGGCCGGCGCCCAGGCCAGGCCGGCGCCGTGCGCGGCGGCCGCGAGGAACGGCGCGTCGACGGGCGCGAAGCCGCCCCCGCCGAGATTGCGGAACAGCCGCTCGGGACCGCCGAGCAGGCCGCTCAGGTAGATATCGAGCAGTCGATCGCCGTCGTAGTCGACGAGGGCGACGCCGCCGGTCTCGCCGTCGCTGCTCGCGATCGGCGGCGGCGTGCCGTCGGCGAAGGACACGTCCGTCCAGACGGCGGCGCAGCCGGCGCCGCGCGCGCCGATCAGCCCGCACCCGGGCGGGTCCGTGGCGAGGCACGGCGAATTCTCGGCCAGGGTGTAGAAGCCCGCGGGCTCCGACTCGCGGCAGAAGAGCGGATCGGCGGACAGGTTGCCGTCGACGTCCTGGATCTCGCCAAGCGAGCCCGTCCAGTCGCCGCCGGCGTTGCCGAAGAGGTCCGTGCACACCGGCGCCGGGCGGTCGGGCTCGGTGTAGACGATGGCGGCGCCCAGGTTGAAGGCGATCAGGAGGCTGGCGAGCTCGGGGACGCCGGCCGCGATCTCGAGGCCGGTTCCGAGGTTGTCCGCGATCGTGGTCGAGTCCACGCCGAGGAGCGCGCCTCCCGCCGGCTCCGCCAGGCGGATGCCGGGGCCGCCGTTGGCGGCCACGAGGCACCCGACGACCTGCAGGTCGAGTCCCGCGTCCGGCCGGCAGTCCAATCCGCCGAGCCCGTTGCCGCTGACCGTGCAGTCGTGGAACATCTGCGATGCGCGCCGGATCGTCCGCAGCGACCGGCTGCTTTGGCTCAGGTCGAGCCCGAAGCCCCAGCCGTCGTTGTCGAGGAGATCGACGCGCGTGAACGCGATCGGCCCGGCGCAGGTCGGCTCGGTGAAGGCGACGCCGTGGCCTCCGTTGCTGGCGATCGCGCAGTCGACGGCCGTGATGTCGGGCCAGACCTCGATCTGGACCCCGTTGCCGGCGTTGTCCGCGATCTGGCAGCCCTCGAGCCGCAGCCGTCCGAATTCGGTCGAGTAGAAGCGCACGCCGACGGTCAGGCTGGAGTCGATCCGGCAATCCATGAGCACGGCTTCGTGCCCGTCGAGGTCGAGGTCGAGGCCGATTTCGTTGCCCACGAACTCGCAGCCGATGAGCGTATCGCGCGAGGAGGCGGCGAAGGCGCTCTCGAACCCGATGGTGTTGTCCCGGAAGACCGAGTGCGTGACCGTGCCGTCGCTCACGTCGAGCAGGACCGCAGAGCCCCCGTTCGCCACGAAGCGCGACGAGTCGATGCGGGCGACGGCCGCGGTCGCGAAGACGCCGCGCACGCTCTTGCGCACCACGCAGTCGACGACGTGCAGGTGCGCCACCGGGGCGCCGTAGAGCGCTTCCTCCGAGCCGAGCGTGAACGCGATCGCCGCGTTGGTGATGGTCAGGCCGCGCAGCGACACGCGGTTGTCGAGGTCGTTCGCCGGCTCTTCGAAGTAGAAGCCGTCGAGGCCGCCGCAGTCGACGGCGCACAGCGCCGGATCGCCGCTGACCGACGCGAGGTGGAGCGGCTTGGGCGCGAGGTCGATCGTGCGGTTGCCCGGACCGCTGTGGACGCCGTCGTAGAGCCGCACCGTATCCCAGGGAGCAGCGGCCAGGACCGCGCGCGCGATGGTCCGGAACGGGAGCTCGGCGGAGCCGTTGCCGGCCGAGTCGTCGCCGTCGATCGCAACATACCAGACCGGTCCCGAGAACTGGCCGGCGAAGCTCGCGGCCGCCGTGAGCAGGCAGCAGCAGGCGAGCGGCAGCCCACGCGCGCAGCGCGCGTGGCGAGCGATCATTCGGCGCGTCATGGCGGTCCCCCGTATGGTGGTCGGGACTCACTCGATCGGTTCGCCTATAGACTAATCAAGAATCCGCGGGATCACAGCGAACGGGGATTTTCAATCCATGGCCTCGCAAAACCCGCTGCGCAGCGCCGAGGGCGGCCGGTCGCCCGCCCCCGATCGCCGCCCGCCTGGCGTAACGGCGGGCTACACGCACCCGGTCGGCTTCTCGAGCCCGGCCACCTTGCACGCGCCCTTCGCGGGACCGCTGGGGAACAGCGTGTAGATGTCCTTGAGCTTGAAGCCCGTCTCCTTGCAGAGCTTGCGCACCATGGGCGCGACGCCGAACTGCGCGTAGTACTCGCGGATGTAGTTCATGATCTTCCAGTGGTCGTCGGTCAGGGTCTCGACACCTTCGGTCGACGCCAGCGCGAGCGCGACCTGGTCGTCCCACTCGGCGGGGTTGACCAGGAAACCGTCATCATCGACCTCGACGGTGACAGCGCCATGAACGATGCGGGGCATGCATGGTCCTCCGAGGATCTGGGTGAGGCCGCAGGCGACGGCCGCAGAAAGATAGTACCCGGGGGCGAGCCGGTACAGGCCCGTGATCTCCGCGCGGTCACCCGGCGATCGCCCGCAGCGCGTCCGGATCGAGCAACTCCACCTCGCGCCGATCCAGCCGGATCAGACCGTCGTCCTGCCAGCGGCGCAACAGCCGGCTGAAGGTCTCCGGGGTCATGCCGAGGGTCCGCGCGAGGGCTGCCTTGGTGGACGGCAAGACGAGCGACCGGGCCGGTCGGTCCGCCGCGCTCTGTTCCCGGCTCAGCTCCAGCAGGCGGCCGGCCAGTCGTGACGGCGCCGACTGCGAGGCCAGCGCCTCGATCCGGCCGACGAAACGGCGCAGGCGCAGGCTGAGGGTGGCGAGCATCTGCAAGAGGATCTCGGGGCGCTCCCGCCCGAGCTTCAGGAAATCGTCGCGCGGCAAGAAGAGCGCCTCCGCGACCGGCGCCGCGGCCGATGCCGTCGCCGGATACTGCCCGCCCGCGAACACCGGCACCTCGCCGACGACCTCGCCGGGTCCGAAGGTGTGCAGCGTGCGCCGCGCGCCTTCGGAATCGGCCCGGTAGACCTCGAGACGACCGCGAGTCACGACGAACAACCCTGCCGCGGGGGTGTCTTGATAATAAACGATCTCGCCGCGATCGTACCGGCGCAGCGACGCCAGACCGGCCAGGGTCATGACGAGCCCCGGCTGCAGTCCCGAGAACAGCTCGCAGCGCATCAACAGATCGGCCTTGGCCTCGGGGCTGCGTCGCAATCGTTCCATGGCTAGCAAGATGATGCCGGACCTTGACTTGGGTCAAGGTCGCTGACGCCGAGGTGACGTATCGTCGCGCTCGGCGAGGGGATTGGACCGACCCGAGGAGACCAGGATGGCTGTCCGCAAGATCATACGGATCGACAAGGACCTCTGCAACGGTTGCGGCGATTGCGTCGTCGGCTGCGCCGAAGGGGCCTTGCAAATCGTCGAAGGTAAAGCCAGTATTGTCAGGGAGGATTACTGCGATGGATTCGGTGACTGCATCGGGTCATGTCCGACCGGTGCACTCACGATCGAGGCGCGGGAAGTCCCCGAGTTCGATCCGGAAGCGGCCCGCGTTCACGTGGCGCGGGCCCGCGGCGCCGACGGGCTCGCGGAATTCGATCGGGCGGCTGCGCGGCACGCGCCGCGGTCCGCGCCGGCAGTCCAGCCCCGCGCTGGTGGCGGTTGTCCAGGCTCGAGAGTGCGGGTGTTCCCGACGGCAGGCGGCGGCGTCTCCCCCTCCTCCCCCAACCCGTCGTCTGTCCAGGGAACACCCGCTCTCTCTCTCTCCGCGAGCGCCGGCGACCCCGGCACCGTGATTCCACCGAGCCTCGGTCAATGGCCGGTGCAGTTGCACCTGGTGCCGCCTCACGCTCCATTCTTCAAGGACCGCGAGCTGTGCGTGCTGAGCACGTGCGCGCCCGTCGCGATGCCCGACGCCCAGTGGCGCTACGTGCGCGGCCGCGGCGTCGTGGTCGCCTGCCCCAAGCTGGACCGGACCGAGGGCTACGTGGAGAAGCTCGCCGCGATCCTGAGCGAACCGTCAATCCCGCGCGCGGTGGTGGTGCGCATGGAGGTTCCGTGCTGCCGCGGTCTGACTGCGATGACGGTCCAGGCCGCGCAGCGCAGCGGCCGCCGGGACCTGGCGGTGGTCGAGGCGATCGTCGCGGCCGACGGCCGTCATCTCGGCGAACAGGCCGTCTGGGGCGCCTAGCCGATCTCCCGGCGGCGGGGGCGCGTGCCGGCGCCGGCGGCCGGCAGCAGGATCGTGAAGAGCGAACCCCGTCCCGGCTCGCTCTCGACCTCGATCATCCCGCCGTGGCCGTGGACGCAGCTGTAGACGCGCGCGAGGCCGAGGCCGGTGCCGTCGCCGCCGTTGCGGGTGGTGAAGAACGGCTCGAAGATCCGCCGCTTCGTCTCGGCGTCCATCCCGATCCCGGTGTCCCGCACGCGGATCTCCACGCACGCGTCCGCGCCGCCGTCGCCCGCGCGGTCCGCGACCTCGATGGTGAGGGTCCCGCCGTCGGGCATGGCGCGCCCGCCGTTGATCCCCAGATTGAGCAGCGCCGACTGCAGGCACGAGACATCCCCGAACACCGGCGAGACTTCGTTCGCCGTCCGGCCGACCACGGTGATGCCCGCCGGCAGCGCGTGTTCGAGGAGCGCCACTGTCTCCTCGACGAGTTCCGGAAGGTCGATCTCCTCGCACGGCCCCGGCTCGTGGCGCGCGAAGTCGAGGAGCCGTCGCACGAGATCCGCGGCGCGGTCGCTGGCCGCGAGAATGCGCGCGGCGGGCGCGTGCGGATCGGCCGGATCCGGCGAGTCGGCGACCATCTGCTCGGCGTACCCCTGGATCGCGGTCAGGATGTTCCCGAAATCGTGGGCGACGCCCCCCGCCAGCCGGCCGACGGCCTCCACGCTCGCCGACAGCCGCAGGTGCGCCTCGAGCCGGTCGCGCTCGACCTCGGCGTGTTCCTTCGCGGCCAGCGTCTGCCGCAACTCGGCGCTCGCGACGGCCTCGCGCGAGATGTGGTCGGCGATGACGCCGAGGAACCGGCAGATCCTGTCGAAATGCTCGGCCGGCATCTCCGCCGGCCGGCCCACGAGCCAGCTTGCGAGGTGCACCCCGCCGGCCATGATGAGCCCGCCCGTCGGACAGCGCGCGATCGCGTCGCCACCGAGCCGCGCCGCGTCGCTCGGCCGGGTGATCGGCACGCCGGCGGGGTCGATGATGACGGACGTGACCTCGTGGGTCCGCGCGAACGCGTCCTGCAGGCGCTGGAGCTCGGCGACGTCGAAGTAGTCCGCGAACCGCCGCGCGAGAACCTGGTTCTCCGTCTCATGCATCGGCATCCGACACCTCGGGCGAACTCGGCCGTGACAACGCATGCGACCATGACCGTCGGGGGCGGCGATCGAGTCGACGGAACGCGGATCCTCCCATACACACCAATATCGAGCGTATCACTCGCGGGTCGTCGTGTCCCGTCTGTTTTTCGCACCAAACGTGGACGGGGCGCGCTGTCTTCCGCCGAACTGAGACGCAGTATCGTCCAGGCGAATTGGGAGAATATTACTCTTTCACGCATCCCGCGCGCTCACTGGACAACCCCCAGCCGATGATACAGATTCGATCTTGAGGAACCAGGCACCCGCCCCCCGCGACCCAGCCCGAAAGGACCCCGCCATGGCCGTCAGAGATCAGGACGCGCTCGACTATCACAGCCAAGGACGCCCCGGCAAGGTCGAGGTCGTACCGACCAAACCGTGCTTGACCGCACGTCAACTCTCGCTCGCCTACACTCCTGGCGTGGCCGTGCCCTGCAACGTCATCGAGAAGAACCCCGACCTCGCCTACAAGTACACGAACCGCGGCAACCTCGTCGCGGTCGTGAGCAACGGCACCGCCGTGCTCGGCCTCGGCAACATCGGGCCGCTCGCGGGCAAGCCCGTGATGGAGGGCAAGGGCGTCCTCTTCAAGCGGTTCGGACACATCGACGTGTTCGACATCGAGGTGGACTCCGAGGATCCCGAGGAGGTCATCAAGTTCTGCCAGCTGCTCGAGCCGACGGTCGGCGGGATCAACCTCGAGGACATCAAGGCGCCCGAGTGCTTCCACATCGAGGAAGTGCTCAAGCAGACCATGAAGATCCCCGTGTTCCACGACGACCAGCACGGCACTGCGATCATCGCCGGCGCCGGCCTGATCAACGGCGCGCTGCTGCAGGGGAAGAAGCTCGAGACTATGAGGCTCGTGGTGTCGGGCGCCGGCGCCGCGGCCATCGCCTGCGCCAAGATGATGGTGCTGCTCGGCTTGCAGACCAAGAACATCACGCTCTGCGACAGCAAGGGCGTCGTGTACAAGGGTCGCAAGGAGGGCATGAACAAGTACAAGGAGATCTTCGCGCAGGACACCAAGGCGCGCACGCTCGCCGACGCGATGAAGGGCGCCGACGTGTTCCTGGGCGTGTCGGTCAAGGGAGTCGTGACGAAGGAGATGGTCCGCTCGATGGCCGACAAGCCCATCGTGTTCGCGCTCGCCAACCCCGACCCCGAGATCACCTACGAGGACGCCCGCGCGGCCCGCGAGGACGCGATCATCGCGACTGGCCGCAGCGACTTCCCGAACCAGGTCAACAACGTGCTCGGCTTCCCGTTCATCTTCCGCGGCGCGCTCGACGTGCGCGCCACGCAGATCAACGAGGAGATGAAGATCGCCGCCTCGCACGCGCTCGCGGAGCTGGCGCGCCGGCCCACGACCGACGAGGTCGCGATGGCCTACGGCGGCCAGCACTTCGAGTTCGGGCGCGACTACATCATCCCCAAGCCGTTCGACACGCGCGTGCTCTCGGTCGAGGCCACGGCCGTCGCCAGGGCGGCGTGCGAGACCGGCGTCGCGCAGGCGCCCATCGTCGACTGGGACGAGTACCACGCGCGGCTCGAGGGCATGGTCAACCACAGCTGGCAGGTCATGCGCCGCATCCGCAGCGCGGCGCGCGCGAAGCCGCGGCGCATCGTCTTCGCCGAGGGCGAACACGAACGCGTGCTGCAGGCCTGCCGCATCCTGGTGGACGAGGAGCTGTGCCAGCCGATCCTGCTCGGCGACGCCAAGGTGATCGCCGAGCGCGCGGAGATCAACAACCTCGACCTCGGCAAGGTCGTGGTCATGGACCCGCGCACCTGCGCGCACAACGACCAGATGGCGCGCATCCTGCACCACGAGCGCGCGCGCAAGGGCTTCGACCTGCCGAAGGCGCGGCGCCTGGTCGAGCGCCCCGTGCACCACGGCGTGATGATGTTGCGGACCGGCGAGGCCGACGGCATGGTCTGCGGCGCCGACCGCAGCTACGTCGACACGATCCGCGTCATCCTGCCGCTCGTCGAGATGATGCCGGGCGTGCACCGGCTGGTGGGCCTGCACGTGCTGCTCGTGAAGGATCGTGTCTTCATCTTCGCCGACACCACGATCAACATCAACCCCGACGCCCGCGCGCTCGCGGACATCGCGGTCACGGGCGCACAGGTCGCGCGGCACTTCGGCCTCGAGCCGGTCGTCGCGCTGCTGTCGTACTCGAACTACGGCGACAACGACACGCCCGAGACGCGCAAGGTCCGCGAGGCCGTGAAGATCCTCCACCGCGAGCACCCCGAGCTGCGCGCCGACGGCGAGATGCACGCCGACGTCGCGGTGGCGGGCGCGCTCGTCGAGAAGGCCGTGCCCGACTGCAAGGTGCAGGGCCAGGCCAACGTGCTCATCTTCCCGGACCTGCAGAGCGGCAACATCTCGTACAAGCTCTGCGCGCGCCTCGAGCGCCGCGAGGTGATCGGGCCGATGCTCTACGGGCTGAAGCACCCGATCAACATCATCTCCGTGCGCTCGCCGGTGCAGGAGATCGTGAACATGGCGGCGCTGTCGGCTTACGAAGTGGGGAGGGCGTAGGCTCGGTTCCGTGAGAGGGTGGCAAGGCGAGGCCGGCGGACGGTGGGCGTCCGCCGGCCTGCCCGTGTCAGTACCCTCGCGTCTCCCCCTCGAGGAACGGCGCCGCCGGCGCCTTCCCCAGCACGCGCGTGAGGACCGCATTCAGCGTGTGGGTGTCGTTGTCGAACCCGCCGTGCGACGTGCTCCGGGTCACTCCCGTCTTGCCGTTCGAGTAGACGAGCCTGAGTCCGGGCCTCGGCGGCAGGCCCTTCGAGTAGAGCTGCATGCCGAGGAGCGGCTTGGGCGGATTGTCCTGCCGCTCCAGCGCGCGCGACACGAAGTAGAGCAGCGACTTGTGGTAGACCCCGGCGACGGAGTCGGCCAGCTCGAGCTCGTCGTCGAGATTGTAGATGTCGCAGGCGGGCAGACGCACCAGGCCGGCCGCGCCGCCCGCCTTGGCGCGCGCCTTGGTGCCGGTCTTGACGGCGACGTTCGCGGCCGGCTTGCCGAGCCGCTGCGCGTAGTGCTCGCGGTAGAAGTCGAGCGTGCAGGCCGGCGCGAGGAGGCTGCAGCTCGCGATGAGGTCGGGCCGGCCGAGCCCGTCGAGGGCGCGCAGCAGGTGGCCGAGCAGGATCGCGCCGGTGCTGTGGCCGACGAGGTGGATCTTGAGGCGCTTGCCCTGGAGGCCGCCGGCGAGGGTCGACATCGCGACGAGGCCGTCGCCGGGTCGGTCCGCGCCGGACGGGACGAAGGGGCGCAGCGCGTCGGCCTTGATCTCGTCCCAGATGGCGGTGCCGGGCTTGCGCAGGAGGTCCTCGACGAGGCGGTCCATGACGTCGAGGACCTTCTCCTTGAGGTCGCCGAAGAAGCCCTGGCTCGGCAGGCTGGCGTGCGCGCGCAGGATCGCATCCTTCAGCTCCTCGCCGAGGCCCGTGTCGTACATGATGTGGTAGGGGTAGATGCGGTTGCGCTTGAAGCCGTCCTTCAGGGCGGCGATGCGGCGGGCCGACTGGTCGGGACTGTTGAGGCCGCCGTGGGCGTAGATCAGGAGGTGGTCGTACTTGGCGGCGCTCTCCTGGATGCGGTCGGCCGTGATCTGCACGTCGGCGGGCGTGCTCCAGTACTTGCCCCGCGGCTCGAACTTGCCGTCGTCGAAGTGGACGAAGTGGCCGGCGATCTCGAGGCGCTGCGGCGAGGGGCGACTGCCTCCGGCGTCCACGCCGCTCCAGGCGCGCGCGGTGAGGCCGAAGATCTGCGGCGCCGGGATGGCGAGCCGGAAGACCCAGCCGTCGTCGATGTTGTCGAGCCAGTCCTCGTACAGCCAGAGGGCGAAACCGCCGGTGCCCCACGTCTTGCCCCACGAGTTCTGGACGATGAAGCCCCGGTCATCGTAGCCGACGATCGCGAAGGCGTGGCCGCCGTCGGTCTCGCGGTGCGGCGTGATGATCGCGAGGCCGGACTTCTTCGCGGCGCGGGGGTTGTCCCAGCCCGGATGGACCTCGGCCGAGACGAAGACCGCGCCCGTCTCGTTGAGCGCCGCGTGATAGTCGTTGATCTCGGGACGCAGGCGGTAGTAGGCGCCCAGGGTGTGGGCACGGGCCGCCTTGGCGCGGTCGACGGTCAGCTCGCCGATTTTGCGCGGGTCGTAGGGCCAGTCCCGATCGCTGCAGACCCCCATGTTCTTCCAGCCGCGGATGGCGCCGCGGCAGCTCGAGCCCTCGTAGTCCCGGCCGGGCCACTCGTCGTGCTTGCGGGCCATCTCGTAGAGCATGCGCGGGCTGGCGCGGAACGCGCGGTCGCCGGCCTGGGCCGTCAGGAGGTTGATGACGGCGGCGAGGCCGAAGCCGGTGCAGGCGCCCTCCTGGCCCTGGTCGAGGATGGGCGCGCGGGCAGGATGGGGCAGGGACGACTTGAGGCGGATGAGCGCCGGCTCGTACATGCGGTCGCGGATGTCGGGGGGATCCTTGCGGGCGGTGAGGGGGCGCAGCTTGCCGGCAGCTTTACGGGTGGGCAGATGGTTCGGGGGCATGCGGGCCTCCTTGCTGGAACGCGCGCCCGGTCTGCGCCGCGCGGTCCCGCTCGCGGGTCCGCGGAGCCGGGTCGATCCTGCGGCGACTGTATGCGACTCCCGGCGGGCGAATCAACAAGGGGTGTGGCGCGGCGTTCGCCCGGGCCCGCTTCGCTTGATGGATCGTCAGTTGCGCCGGCGCAAAATCGTCCCAGACGTCAATTCGACCGGGCGGACACCAACGAGCGCCTCCCGCCCGGGGAGGCGCTCGTCCTGGCGAGTCGCGGGCGCATCTAGTCGAACAGCGCCTTAAGCGCCCCCCACGTCGTCTCGGTCACCGGGACGGTCTCGGTCGCCAGGAAGCCGCGGATCTCGCCGCCGGTCCACTGGGTGGTGTGGATGTTGAAGTAAGCCGTGCCGGCCGCGATGCTCGCGAAGAGCGCCGCCTCGGCGGCTTCCACCGTGCCTCCGTTCGCGTTGAGGAAGGACGGGTTGTAGGTCGAGGCGTTGGCCAGGTCGAACGTCGCATGGTACGTACCCGCGGTCACTCCGGTGGGAAAGCCGGGGAACGTCGGCGTGGTCGTGGCGACGCCGGCGGTGCCCTCGCCGGGGACCGCCGTGGGCGCGTGGATGTGCGCGGCGGTGACCGTGCCGATCAGGCCCTCGAACACGACGTCCACGTACATGGTGTGCGCCACGTCGTTGTGGGTGACCTCGGCGAAGCCGGTGCCAGGGGAGTCGTTGGGCGGGGACTCGCTGGGGCCGGAGAGGTCGGCGACGTAGGTGGTGACGGTGGCGGCGCCAGTAGCCGCCAGGCCTACGGTGAGGATGGCCGCGACAACGAGGGCGCGGCGCAGGGCTTGGCTCGGACTCGAATTCGTACGCACAGGCGTCTCCTTCCAGCGAGGACGGGTCTGGGGGGGGATCGACAAAAACAGTGGATTTTCATCGTGATTGTAGTCGGCTTCGATCGTTCTCGCCAGGCGAGCGCCGCGAACGGCGGGATCCAGGCCCGGCGAAGCTGGGTAATATCTGCGGCGTCGATCAGGCGCGAGTCGCGCGCCGCGCGAGCCGCCTGACCGCAGCCAGCTGCTCCGGATACTGCGAGCCGACCTCCACCAGGCGGTCCGCGATCGCCTCGAGGAGCGATCGCGGCGATAACGCGCGGCACTGCGCGCCGAAGGAGACGACCCAGGTCGCGACCTCCTCGAGGCTCACGGCGTCGAACTCCAGCCGCAACCGGCCGTCGGCCGTCCACTCCGCCTTCTGCCCCGGCGACCACTCCCGTTCCGCCACGTAGTCCGCCGCCCACCCCGTGAACTCCGCCACGACCCGGAACTTCTCGCCCCGCAGCAACCCGAATTCCCGGTTGAGCCCCTTCTCGAAGTCGTAGTCGTCCGGCCACTTGAACTTCACCGCGGTCTTCTCCACCCGCCGGAACCGCTGCAGCGCCCAGATCGGATCGTAGCCCACGTCCTTCCACGGCTTGCCCGGAGTGGCCGCGTACCGCCCGTGCACGTAGATCGACTCGCGCCACGAGAACACCTTCAGCGGCTTGAACCGGAAGACCTTCGACCGCCGCTCGCCCGGCTTGCGGTACTCCGCCTCGCACACGCGACGTTCGCGGATCGCCTCGGAGACCGTGTGCAGGAACCCCATGAACGGCGTGTAGTCGATCGACCCCGGCCGGAACACCCCGAACCGCGCCTCGCCCAGCTCGCCGCCGCCGCCCGCGCCGCCGCCCTTCCCGCCGGCCAGGAGCTGCGACGTCTTCTCCAGCGCCCGCTCCGCCTCGGTGAAGTCGCGGTTCCCCAGGAGGTGCCGCGTGAACGCCCGGCACATCAGCAGCGTGTCCATCTCCTGCGGCGTCAGCATGGCTGCCGGCTCGCCGGGCACCGACCGCGCGATCCGGTAGAACCGCTTGCCCCGCTCGAGCTTCGACTCCACCGCCGCCTCGTAGCTCAGGGTGATGTCGTCCACCAGGCGCAGCACCGTCTGCTTGCTGCAGCCGAGGTCCCGCGCCAGGTCCGCGAGGCCGTGCCAGGCGCCGGTGAACAGCAGGCGCGCGAACAGCGCGACCAGCTTCTGGCCGTAGGATGTGTCCGGGGCGCGCTTGGTCGGCATGTCGTCCCCCTTCCGGTTCGACCGGATAGCATGCCGGACGATCGTTCCGTGAGAAGGAACGCTACCACATCGCGCAGGCCGGCTCAATCGCGACCCAAGGTCAATCGCCGCATGATGATGCGTGACGTCAACGCCGCCGGCGTTCGCCCCCGCCCGGCCCGCGGCCCGGGCGGCTTCACGCGCTCGCCGCGCTCACTTTCGCTCGATCCGTTCCGCGCGCTGGAATCCGGCCGGCCGATAATCGCGGCCTCTCCTGAAGAACCGGTGGGGGAGGAGGCGGGAGACACCGGGGGATCGGGTCGCCGTTCGGTCACATGCCCCCCTGCAGCGCGACGGCCCCGATTCCCCGGATCTCCCTCCCTTGACCTGGACTCTCTCGCTCCTGTATACCATTCCCATTGCTAGACCACTCTCCCGCCGCGGGATCACCAGCCAGAGGATCGACCATGACCGCACCGGATCCGGGCGACGGTTCACTGGGCGTTTCCGACGCCGCGCCGCTGTTCATCTGTCTCACCTGTGACGACGGCGGGGTCCGGACCGCGGCGCTGTCGGCTCTCGTCCGCCTCCCGCTGGACCTCGACGCGCGGTGCGAGGTCGCGATCCTGGCCCTCGACGTGCTGCGGATCCACGGTCCGGCTCCCGACTTCCTGGCCCCGCTCGCGCGCGTGCCGGTGAGGCAGGTCCGCGAGCGGATCCACGACCTCCTCGCGACCGCGCCGGACCACCTCCGGCCCGCCATCGCTCACGCGCTGGCGGACGTCGGCGATGACGCCGGCGCCGCCGTCCTGCTCGAGGAACTGGCGGGCGGCGACGACTCGGCCCGTCACCGCGCCGCCGAGAGCGCGGCGCGCTGCGGTTTCGGGTCCGCGGCGACCGCCAGGAAGGCCTGGAACGCAGTCGAGAAGGACCCCCTCGGCCACGTCCAGCTGCTCGTCGCCCTCGGCATCGCGCGGACCGGCGATCTCGGTCCGCTGAGAAAGGTCCTCGGCAGGATCGAACCCGCGGGTCGCGGCCTGGAGGTCCATTACGCCGACGGAGATCCTGCCAATACGCCCCTGGTGAGCCTCCCGCCCCTGGCTGGCGACGTGCTCGCGGTCGTCGAGAAGAAGCTCCAGCGGGACAGCATCCCCTACCTGGAACGGATGCTCGATTCGCAACGGTGGGCGGCGGAGCGGATGGACCTGCAAGCGGCGCCGGAACCTGACCGCCCGGGGGACGGGCGCGGGACGGAGGTCACCCCGGAGCGGCGCGCCCGCGCGAGGGAGGCTGCCGACCGGCTGCTGAACTGCCCGGATCTGCGCGGGCCGCAACCGGCCGACTCGCCGGACCTGGCCGCGCTCGTCGCCGAGTTCCTCGAGTGCGCTGGCGACCTGTCGCCCCAGGACGCCGCCCGGTTCGTCAACGAGCTGCTGCCGGCGATCGAGCCGCGCGACTGGGGGCTCGGCAACCTGATCGTCCGCGCGTTCGGGACGGCGCGCGACCTGCGGCCGGATGCCCGGGTGATGATGGCGATTCACGCGCGCGGGTCCTCCTGGTCGCTCGGCCAGCAGGCCGCGTGGTTCGCGTCCCGGGCGCCGCTGCGCGACGTCGTCGCCGAGGTCGCCGATGCTCTGATCCGAGGCGAGCCGGGCGAGCGGATCGCCGCCGCCTCGTTCGTCGAGACCGTCGCGGGCTACCGCACCCACCACGCCGGCCCCGTGTTCGGCGGCGCCCCGGCAGCCGCCCACGTCCCGATGGCGGAGATGATCGACCTGCCGTACAGCTCGGCCATGGGTCCGGCCGAGCGGGAGCCCGCCGCCGCTCCGGCGGCACCCGGCGGCGAACCAGCCGACAAGGTCTACGCGCGCCTCGACTGCGACGCGTACGTCGTCGCCGGTCGCGAGTTCGAGCTGATCGTCGGGATCTCGAACCTGCCGTCCGCGGGCGTGGTCGGCTCCGATCTCGAGGGGCTCCGGGGTCGCTGCGACTACCTGCTCAAGGTCCGGGTGATCGCCGACGGGTTCTCGCTCCGCGCGGGCGAGTCATGGCGCGTCACGCTGGCCGTGACCGGGGAGCAGCGGTATCCGGCGTGCTCCCTCCACCTGACGGCCGACACGCCGGAGAAACGCCTCGAGCCCCGCGCCATCCAGGCGACCTACTCGGTGGACGGCCAGGTCACCGGGACGGCCTCCCGGGCCGTGAACGTGGCGGCCGACGAGAGCGCGATTCCCGCCGAGCGCGAATCCGTGACCCCGCGCGGGCGGGACATCTCCCTCCTCGCCGGCCCGAATCCTCCGGATCTGACCGTCATCCTCTGCCGGGGCAACGAGCCCGGCCGGCTGCTCCTCGCCATGGAGTCGCCTCACGCGACGGTCGACCTTCCGGACGAGGATCTGCCGGTCGAGATCGGGGAGGAGCCCGCCGCCTACGCGCGCCGCCTCATCGACACGATGAACGAGCGGGAGGGCGCGAAATCGCTGTACCGGGATCTGCGTGGGTTCGGCTACCGGCTGGCCAAGGCGCTGCCGGACGCGTTCTGGGCGGCGCTGCAGGCTGTCCGCGACACGGTCGGGCCGAATCCGACCGTGATGCTGCTCTCGGACGACCCTTACGTCCCGTGGGAGCTGGCGTTGCTCGAGGCACCCGTCGACCCCTCGGCCGCGCCGTTCCTTGCCGCGCAGGTCTCGCTGGGACGCTGGCTCCTGCAGAACGCGCAGCTCCCGGCGCCGCACGAACTGGCCGTGACCTCGATGGCGGCCGTGGCCGGAACGTACGACAACCCGCGCTGGAAGAACCTCGAGCATGCGATCGCCGAGCAAGCCGAGCTCGCGACCGCGTGGCAGGCCCGGCGCGTCGACGCGAAGTACGACGACGTGAACGCGGTCCTCGAGAGCGATCCCGGCATCTCGATCATCCACGTCGCCATGCACGGCAACTACGATCCCGCCGGGACCGCCGACGGGCTCGCCCTCATCGATGACGAGTGGATCTCCCCCGAGAACGTGCTCGGCGGACCGGAGCTGCGCGACTCGCCGTTCGTGTTCCTGAACGCGTGCCAGGTCGGCGCCGCGAACGAGGTGCTCGGCCAGTACGCCGGCATGGCGGCGGCGCTCCTCGAGAAGGGCGCCGGCGGCGTGGTCGCGCCTCTCTGGAAGATCGACGACGAGACCGCGCACGCGATCGCGAACGAGTTCTATCGGGACACGCTCACGGAGCGGGTCGCGGTCGGCGAGGCCATTCGTCGCCGGCGCGCCGGGTTCCGCGACACGGGGCAGGCCGGACAGTCGTCGACCTACGTCGCCTACCAGTATTTCGGCCACCCCCGCCTGCGCCTCAACAAGGAGCCGTGATCGATGTCGACCAGGCTCGATCCGCGCGGCAACGCCGTCTCGATCGACGGACTCGTGCTGCGGACCCCCGGTCTCGACGGGGACGTCACCGTATCGCGCCCGACGCGGCGGACTCTGCGCGCCGAGGCCAAGCTGACCGCGGAATTCGACCAGGCGCTGCGGAACGAGGGGGTTCAGTCGCAGTGGCTCGTCGAGATCGGCAACGCCAGCGAAAGGCCCCGGGCGGCCGCGCCGACCCGCAGCACGAGCTTCGGGGAGGACGCCTGGGAGCTGACGGTTCCCGCGCCCAACGACGCGTGGGAACAGTTCGTCCTCTACCGCGACGAGGCCGGCGTCGTCTCCTGGGAGTTCGCGCGCGACGACGGCGGCCAGGTCGATACGCGTCGCGGCGGCGCGAGCCGGACCTACGTCTTGCCCCGCCGTGTGGTCCAGGCGGATCCCGGGACCGGGACGCGGGGCGCCTTCACGGCCATCGGCAGCAAGCTCCTGTCCGTCGTCGCCTTCAAGCTGATCGACCCGGCGATCGGCGCGGTCGGCGAGTTCTTCGCGGAGAAATGGGAGCAGAAGAAGCGGCCCTACCGGCTGCGCACCTTCACGCCCGACGACTACGACCAGCCGGACGGCGCCGCGATCGACGACGCGATGTGGCGGAGGCTGGCGGGCGGGCGGGCGCTGCTGCTCGTGCACGGGACGTTCTCGCGCGCCCACACCGGGTTCGGCGGCATGCCGCGGTCATTCGTCGAGCAACTGCACGCGATCTACGAGGGGCGCGTGTTCGCGTTCGATCACTTCACGCTCTCGCACACGCCTCGCGAGAACATCGACTGGCTCCTGGAGCGATTGCCCGCCGATCGCGACCTCGACCTCGACATCCTCTGCCATTCCCGCGGCGGCCTGGTGAGCCGGACGCTGGCCGAGAAGCAGGGCGAGCTGGCGGCGTCGCGGCGCGCGGTCAAGGTCGGCCGCGTCGTCTTCGTCGCCGCGCCGAACGGCGGCACCGCGCTGGCGGACTCGAAGCACATGGGCAGCTTCATCGACAGCTACACGAACCTCGTGAATTTCGTGCCGGACAACGGCTTCACCGCCGTGCTCGAGGGCGTGATCACCGTCGCCAAGATCCTCGCCACCGGGACCGTCAGGGGGCTGCCCGGCCTGCGCGCCATGGACCCGCGCGGCGAGTTCCTGCCCTGGCTCAACGCCCCCGCGACCACGCCCGCGGTCTACCACGCCCTCGCCTCCGATTTCGAACCGGCACAGTCCGGCTGGAAGGAATGGGCGAAGAACCGGTTGATGGACTCGATCTTCAAGTCCGCCAACGATCTGGTCGTGCCGACCGTGGGCGTGTACGATGCGAACGGGTCGGACCACTTCCCGATCCGGGACCGCCTCGAGTTCGCCCGCAGCGACGGGATCAGCCACACCGCGTTCTTCGGCGACCGGCGCGCCCAGGAGGCGATCCTCGGGTGGCTCGGTTAGCGGGCGGGAATCGACCGGCCGCGCCGGCGCGACTCACCACGCGCCCGCCCCCAGCCGCAGGTACCACCCCGAACGGTCCAGGCTCAGCGGCACGGTCGACCCGGGCAGCGTCGCCGTCGCGCCGTCCGCACGGTTCAGGTCGCCGAGGTCTTCCCAGCCGTACCCGATCGAGACCAGCAGCCCGAACCCCTCGCCGAGCGGCGCCTCCACGCCGACGCCGAGCTGCAGGCTCCAGCCGCCCGTCGTGTGGTCGTCGTTCAGGTACCGCGCCGACGCGCGCACGCGGTCGGCGGCTAGCTCGAAACGCGGTCGAGCGCCCTCGATCGGCGGCAGCCAAGGCGACCGCAGGCGCAGCCCGACGCGATATCCGGACTCGTCCTCCAGCGGCGTGAACGGGTCGGCGAGCGGATTGCCCAGATCGATGACGCCGTGCAGCCCGACCGATCCGAGCGGCGCTCGGAAGACGCCCGCCTCGATCCCGACCCCGATGCGCGGCTCGCCGTGAGGCAAGCGCGCGAGGTCGTCGCTGGCCGCGTACTGCTGCCATTCCATCAGCATCGCCAGGTAAGGTTTGGACTGCGCGAGGGCTGGCGACGCCGCGGCGAGCGCGCCGGCGATCGCGATCAACAGGGGCGCGGTCCTCGCGATCGTCACCGCTCCCCTCCCTGCTGCGCGACCGGCGCGACCGGCGACCACATCTTGCCGCCGCCGCTTGCGGGCTCGGTGCCGAACATCCCATGGAGATCGCGCGTTTCCCAGACGCCGTCGGTGCGCTCGTGGATCTGCGCACGCCGCCGGTCCCAGCGGTCGTCCGGCGTGCCGGTCGCGACGAGCAGGCGCTCGCCGTCCGGGGTCCACACGTCGCGCACCTCGAGGCCGGGAAACTCCGCCTCGACCCACCACGTCGTCGCGTCGAAACCGATGATCTCGGTGAGGCCGGCGCTCGCGATCGCGAAGCGGCCGGTGCCGAGGGATCGCGGCCGCCACCAGGAGGCGACCGGCACGACGTGCAGCGCCGTCAGCGCTCCGTCATGGTAGAAGAGGATGCCGCCGGCGGAGCCCCCGCTGAAGTAGCGGCCGCCGCCGGGCTCGGCGATCGACGGGCCGAGGCTCGACTGCGTCCAGCGCAGCACCTCGAACCAGCCCTCGCCGTCCTCGCGCAGGATCGTGCCGTCCGCGCCCGCGACGTGGAGCGCGCCCGCCGGGTCGGTCCAGGCGCTCACGAGCACGGTGTCGATCGGCGTCTCGCGCAGCTCCCAGCCGTCCTCGCGCCAGTCGACGAACAGGCCATCGGCGCCCAGGAAGACGATGCGGGACCCGGCGATTGGCTCAACGTGGTGGAACGCGGTCCTTCGGATGCCGGAGAGGTCCGCGAAGAGGAAGCCGTCGCCGCGGTCGAGCGCCACGAGGTTGGGATAGCCGCAGAAGCCTAACTCGCCTGCGGCGTTGGCCCGCAGCTCGGCGAAGCCGACGGTGCCGATGCCGGGCCAGATCCGCTTGATGTCGCGGGCGTCGAGCAGGTTGCGCCAGCCGGTCGAGGCGCGCTCGCGGTAGCCGAACCAGCCGGCCTGTCCGTCCGTGCTCTGCCGCAGGGTCGCGACGAAGGCGTGGCTCGGCTCGCCATCGGCCCCGCCGTCGCCGAGGAGGTTGCCCACCGAGATGTAGACCTCGTAGGTGCGGACGTCGTCGTCCGCGCAGCCGGAGAGCAGGATCGCGCCGGCGAGGGCGGCGAGGATCGCGGCGGCGCGCATGGTGGCGGTCCTTTCGCGGCTGGGCGCCTGGCGTGAATGTACGGCAGGGGACGCCGGGGATCCTAACCGCGCGCGCTCGAGCCGGACATCCCGATCGTCGCGATTGCCCGGAAGTGGAACAGTAAAGTAGATTAATATAGTAGGATAAACGGACCGAGGTCCTTCACGCGAGGCAGGTCGACATGGATCGCCGGGATTTCCTCAA
The DNA here is from genome assembly GCA_022711765.1 of Candidatus Krumholzibacteriota bacterium. Taxonomy (GTDB): domain Bacteria; phylum Krumholzibacteriota; class Krumholzibacteriia; order LZORAL124-64-63; family LZORAL124-64-63; genus Glo-17. The sequence continues at coordinate 21,121 of JAKLEB010000004.1, read as the reverse complement.
GAACGCAGGCGTGGCTTCCGCGTGGCTGTGGGTGGCGGTGCACGTCTCGGGTTGCGGGGACGACGACGAGGGGCCCACCGACCCGGGCGGCAACGCCGGCGACGTCGCCGGCCAGATCAGCGCGAACCACGGTCACACCGTGACCATCACGGAGGCCCAGATCAACGCGGCCAGCGGGGTGACCCTCACGTTGACGACCGGCAACGGCCACACGCACACGGTCGACCTGACCGCGCCGCAGGTCGTGTCGATCGGCAACGGCGGCGAGGTGAGCGCGACGAGCACCTCCGACGGCGGGCACACGCACCTGGTGACGTTCAACTGAGGGCCGGTCGCCACGCTTCTCGCTGGCGGGTCACGCGATCCGGGGCGGCGCCACGACGCCGCCCTCGGCCACGAGCCTGCCCGCCGCCGCCTCGAATCTCAACCGCTTGTCGACATCGAGCGTGCGCGCGACGGCGGTCACGGCCTGCACGAAGTCGAAGAGCGAGCGTCCGAACAGGTCGCCGGTGCGGCCCATCTCCAGGAGGATGCGTTCCCCCGTGCGGCCGCGGGGACTGCCGAGCTTGTGCGCCCGCATGAACGTCTCGAGGGTCTCTCCCGGCTCGACGAGCGGGACGCCGTGGAGGCCGCGGTAGCGGTCGGTGAGGCCGCGCATCTCCGCGAGCGAGGCGCGGAGCGCCTCGGCGAGCTGCCGGCGCAGGGTCGCGGCGTCGCTGCCGGCGTGGCGCCACCGGCGCAGCTGCGCGCGGCCCTCGGGGAACACGAGGCCGTTGGCGCACACGACCCGGTAGAGGCACCGTCCCACCGACAGCGCGCCGGCGCCGGTCTCGCTGTTGTGGATGTCGATGCCCGGGTGGACGAGGTCGCGCTCCTGGCCGCGGCCCACGTCGACCTCGCGGTGGTCGACGAGCCGGACGTGGAGCAGATCCTCGCGAATCGCCACGTTGACCGGCCGCAACTCGCTCGCTCCGGCCAGGCGCAGAAGCTGCTGCAGGACCTGGCGGTCGTCGAGACGCACGTGGCTCGGCGGCAGCAGGCCGCGCAGGACCGCCGACCCTTCCGCGTGGCGGACCCGCATCAGCGCCAGCTCGTCGGCGCGCGCGGCGAGCTTGTAGTTGAGGCTGCTCGTGACCATGGACGCCGGCAACGTCTCGCCGAATCCCGCCGGCAGGCCGAGGAAGCGGAAGACGCGCGGCCACCCGTCCTCGCGCAGGCGGACGCGAGCGGGCGCGTCCTTCGCCGCGCACGCGAGCGCGATCTGCTCGTGCAGCGGCACGGGCTGCGGGTTCGCGACCTCGAAGCGCAGGTCGCGCAGGTGGACGTAGTGGTCGGTGTTGTCGCGACGCGCGGACTCGACCAGATCGAGGACCCCGGCGAGGGTCGACGGCGGATAGGCGGGGCGAACCATCAGCGTTCCTCCTTCTGCGGGCAGCGGGTATCGGGACACAGGCGGCAGAAGTGCTTGGGGACCCGCTCCGGCTGCGCGGCGCAGTTCAGGATCTCGAGGATGTCGCCGTCGGCGGCGACCTTGAGGAACCCGTTGCCTCCGGGGCGCGGGACCCAGGTCGCGTCGGGGACGTTCTCGTCGCGCACGGGGTCGCTGAGCGTGGGGTCCTCGGGCACGGCGAAGCCCGCCTCGGCGAGCACCTGCAGGCGGCGCCGGCTGTGGGCGAGGAAGCGGCCGAGCGGGTCGCGGTCGATGAAGTCGCAGTAGATGCAGACGTCCTTGCCGGGCGCGAGGCGCATGCCGCGACCGACCGCCTGCAGGACGCGGGTGCGGCTGCGCAGGCCCGCGGCGTAGACGATGCAGGACGTGCCGCGGATGTTCACGCCCTCGGCGAACAGTCCCGTGGTGGCGACCAGGATGCGCGTGTCGCGCGCCCTGAAGTCGGCGACCGTCTGCTGCAGGGCGCGCCGACCGAGCTGGCCGTGGGCGAACGCGCTCTTCTCGTTCATGAGTTCGAGCAGCCGGCGGCCGTGGTCCAGGTGCGTGACCAGGACCAGCACCGACTCGCCCGCTCTCGCGTGGTGTTCGGCCAGCGTCGCCACGCGGCGGTTGCGCGCGTGGTTCTCGACGATGAACTGCCGGTACAGGGCGGCGAACGGCTGCTCCGTCATGGTGCCCGCGATGTCGAGGGGCAGGAAGCGGATGTCCAGCGGGCAGAGCCAGCCCTTCTCGATGAGGTCGACCGAGGGCACCGAGGCGATGACGCCGCCGGTGAGCGCGTCGAGCACGACCTGGTCCTCGGTCTCGCGGTACGGCACGGCGGTGAGGTAGAAGCTGCGGCGCGGATCGAGGCGCAGGCAGGCGGCGCAGAAGGTCCGCGCCGCGGCGTGGTGGCCCTCGTCGAAGATCAGCAGGGGGAACTGGCCCGGCCGGAACGCGTCGGGCCGCGCCTCGAGGGCCTGGACCAGGGCCACGGTGACGTCGCCCTCCTCCCAGCGCCCGTCGCCGCAGACGCCGGGCTCGAGGCCCAGGGCGGCGCGCAGGTCCCGGACGGTCTGCTCGAGGAGCACGCGCGAAGTCGTGACCCAGATCGCGGGCACGCCGAGGCGCGCGATGATCGCGGCGCCGATGAGGGTCTTGCCCGAGCCGGTGCCGGCGGCGACGATGCCGCGGTCGTGCGCGAGGGCGGTCTCGACCACGTCCTGCTGGTAGTCGCGCAGGGCGATGTCCGGGCTCAGGCGCCAGTCGAAGGAGCGCTGCAGGAGGGGCCGCTCGTCGCGGACCTCGGTGGGGATGCCCAGGCCGGCCAGGGTGTCCTGGAGCGCCGGCACGAGGCCGGTGAGGCAGCGGCCGGAATCTGCGTCGAAGATCCGGACGCCTCCCGCGCCGGAGTACCGAGAGAGGTCCGGAAGATGCCGATTGAAAACCTTTTCGAGCATCCCCGAGGGTACCTCTCCGGAAACCGATGAGAGCATGTTGCCGATGTCGATCTGTACTTTCGCGCTGTTATAGTACATATTGTAACCTCCAGGCGGTGCGGTTCCCTGGGATTGGGTTTGTTATCATAAACCAACGGTCATCCGCGAGCAACTGGAAGTTTGCAAAAACAAACCGGTGTGGTACCATGGGCAGCGAAAGGAGCCAGGCGCCATGGGTTTCGGTCAGCGGGTCCGTGAGATCAGGAAGCGGCTGGGCCTCTCGCTCAACGATCTCGAGCAGCGCACAGGGGTGAACAAGGGCTACCTGTCGCAGCTCGAGAACGAGAACCAGCGCAACCCCAGCGTGCACATCGCCAAGCGCATCGCCGACGCGCTGGGGCTCGGGCTGGACGAGCTGCTGGATCAGGAGGCGTCGAGCTGGTCGCCGCGGTCCGACGAGCCGCTCCCACCTGCACTTGCGAAGTACGTCGCGCTGCGCGAGAAGCAGGGCCGGCCGCTCGGGCCGCGCACGATCGCCGACCTGCAGCGCATCCAGTTCCGCGGCAAGTACCCGCAGCAGCCGGAGCAGTACGAGATCCTCGTGAACCAGCTGGAGATCTTCACGCGCGAGCCGAGCCAGGAGACGCCGTGACCGCCCGGCCGTTCGACCCCATCGCCGCGCTGCGCGCCGCTCATCCCGGCCTCTCGCCTGAGGCGGCGGTCGACCAGCGCGTCGATCGCCTGCGCGACGAGCTCGCGGCGCTGGGCGTGGGCCTCGAGCCCCCGGTGGACCTCGACGCCTGCGCAGCCGCGCTCGGCGTGGACGTGGTGACCGTGGACGACCCGACCCTCGACTGCGACGGCGCGCTGATCGAGGCGGGGACTGGGCTCTTCCGGATCCTGCTGAACCGCGCGGCCGGATGCGGCGATCGAGCGGCTGGTGGATCGCGGCGCGGCGCGCCTCCTCATGCCGCCCGAGCAGTTCGGGTCCGACCTGCAGGACGCGGGATTGACGCCCGGCCGGCTCCTAGCGCTCGCGAAGTGCTACGGCGTGAGCCGGGAGGCGGTCGCGGTGAACGCCGTGCAGCGATGGCGCGAGCCAGCCGCGGTCGCGTTCGTGCGGTTCGCGCTGCGGCCGACGACCCGCACGGTCGACCTGCGGCGCGAGGCTCCGCGCTGGCGCGTGGAGCGGGCGTTCCACGGGGAGGGCTTTCCGCTGTTCCTGCACCGCGGGCTCGCGTTCGCGGACGACGGGGCGGTGGCGCGGGCGGCGCGGGCGGAGTGCGAGGTCGGCGCGGAGGAGCTGGTGGGGAAGGACCGGCCGGTGTGGTGCCGCGTCGTGGCGCGGCCGCTGGGGCGCGCGGGGGTGGAGGTGCCGGGGGTGATGGCGGTCGTCAGCCCGACGCCGCCGCCTGCGGCAGCACGAACGTGAACGTCGAGCCCACGTCCGGCTCGCTGCGCACCGAGATCTCGCCGCCGTAGAGGCCGGCGATCTTCTTCAGCGTGGACAGGCCGAGACCCGAGCCCTCGATGTGCCGGGTCTTCTCGTTCTTGATCCGGACGAAGTCGGCGAACAGCCGGGCGACCTCCGCCTCGCTCAGGCCGATGCCGGTGTCCTCGACCTCGATGCGAGCCGCGCTCTCGTCCCTGCGCAGGCGCACGCGGACCGATCCGCCGTCCCGGTTGTACTTGACCGCGTTCGAGACCAGGTTGTTGAGCACGATCTCGAGCTCGCCGCGGTCGCACACGGCCGCAACCGGCGCCGGCGCGTCGAGGGCCAGGCTGATCCGCCGCTCGGCCGCGATCGGCGCCTGCGTCTCGAGCGAGCCGCGCGCGATCTCGACGAGGTCGTTCTCGGCGAGGTTCCGCGCCATGGTGCCGGACTCGATGCGGGTCATGTCGATCAGGTCGAAGATGAGCTTGCGCATGCCCTGGATGCGCGCCAGGGACCGCGCCACCGAGTGCGCGAGCGCCTTGGCGTCGCCGCCGCTCGCGACGTTCTCCTGGATCAGGTTGAGGTGGCTCTCGACGGCGTTGAGCGGCGCCTTCAGCTCGTGGGACAGCACCGAGATGAACTCGAAGCGGATGCGCCGCTTCTCGTCGGCCAGGCGCTGCGCCTCGCGCAACAGGAGCAGCTGGCTCGTCGCCTTGCGCACCGCGACCCGCAGCTCCTGCGGCGTGAACGGCTTGGTGAGGAAGTCGAACGCGCCCTGCTTCGTGGCGGTGATCGCGGTCTCCAGGGAGGCGTAGGCGGTGATCATGACCGTGATCATGTCGCGGGGATTGACCTGGGTCTGCGCCAGCACGTCGAGGCCGCTGATGCCGGGGAGCTTGTAGTCGAGCAGAAGGAGGTCCGGCCGCTGCCGCCCGATGATCTCCAGCGCCTCCTCGCCGCTGCCCGCGGTCTCGACGGTATAGCTCACCTTCGTGTCCAGCTCGTCGAAGCGCGAGCTGAAGTTGCCGAGCACGCGGACCGCGCCGTCGCGCATGCCGGCCTCGTCGTCGGTCACCAGGATCCGCAGGGTCTGGTCCATCACTACCCCAGCCGCTCGGCGCGGTGCGCGCGCGGGATCGCGACCGTGAACTTGGTCCCCGTGGGTCCGGCCGCGGGATCGCTGTTGGATTCCACCGTGATCGCGCCGCGGTGCATCTTGACGATGCCGTAGGCCACCGACAGCCCGAGACCGGTGCCCTTGCCGAGCTGCTTGGTCGTGAAGAAGGGCTGGAACAGCCGCGCCCGGTGCTCGGGCTTGATGCCGCAGCCGGTGTCCTTGACGATGAACAGCAGGTGGTCCTCGTGCTCGCGGGTCTCGAGCGTGAGCGTGCCGCCTTTCTCCATCGCGGCGCAGGCGTTGGCGATGAGGTTGGTCATCACCTGCGTGAACTGCTCGGGGTCCATCTCGCAATGGCTGTGCGCGTGGTTGCGCGCCACCTCGACCGTCACGTTCGCCGGGATCGGCACGCTCGCGATCACCTTGTCCACGAACTCGTCGATGGGGACCGACTGCAGGAGCACCTTGTTCTCGCGCGCGAAGTCGAGCAGGCTCGAGACGATCCGCTTGCAGCGGTCGGCTTGCTCGGCGATGAGCGCGAGGTCCTTCTGCAGGGCGCTGTCCTCGCCGACCTCGTCCTTCACGAGGTGGGCGTACATCAGGACCACGCCGAGCGGGTTGTTCAGCTCGTGGGCGACGCCGGCCGCCAGCTGGCCCATGCTGGCGAGCCGCTCGTTGTGCATGAGCTGCTCCTGCGTGCTGCGGAGCTGATCGTGGCTCTGCGAGAGCTCGGCCACGGTCTTCTGCAGCTCGGCGATCGTGTACGGCAGGCACATCTCGCTCTCGGCGATGCCCGCGTGGATCGCCGCGGCGTGCTCGCGACACGTCGCGTAGCCGCAGGCGCCGCAGTTGAGCTCGTCCGCGGCCGACGTCTTGCCCATGCGCGCCAGGATGGCGTCGACCTCGGGCGTCGAGGGCGACGGCAGCCGCTGCGTGCGGTCGGTGAAGCGCCGCGACAGGTCGAGCCCGGCAAGGCTCGCCATGTTGTGGTTCCACGCCGTGCGGTCCAGCATCGCCAGGCGGTAGCGGACGTAGTGGCTGACGCGGGTGCGGCGCTTGAACAGCGGCTCCTTGGTCGTCATGCCCGGGCCCATGACGCAGCCGTTGCAGAACAGGATCTCGAGGAGCGTGCCCTCGAGGGCGTCCTCGGCCAGGTCCTCGAAGGCGGCGTTGAAGCGCGCCTTCCCGTAGGCCGCGACGACGTCGTTGGTGACGAGGTCCTCGGCGATGCCCGCGGCCTGCAACAGGCCGGTCGACAGCGGGAACAGGGCCCCCAGGCCCGGCTGCGGCCCGTCGAAATCCGACGGCTCGCTGTTGTGGGGGCCGACGCCGTGAGCCTCGAAGAGCTGCCGCAGCTCCGCGAAGGTGAGCACGCCGTCGATCTCGCCGGCGACCTGGTCGTCGTGGGCCTCGACCTTCTTGCCGATGCACGGGCCGATGAACACGATCTTCAGGTCGGGGCCGTGGATGTGCTTGAGGGCGCGCGACATCGCGACCATGGGAGAGACGATGGGCGCCAGGGAGCCGAGGATCTTCGGGTGGTAGCGCTCGACGAAGCCCACCACGGCGGGGCAGGTCGTCGCCACGTGGCGGCCGCCCCGCGACTGGACGAAGAGCTGGCGGTAGCGCTCGGCCACGAGGTCGGCGCCGAACGCGACCTCGGTGACGAGCTCGAACCCCAGGGCCCGGATCATGCCCACGAGGACGCGGAAGTCGTACTCGGCCTGGAATTCCGCCGGGAAGCTCGGCGCGATCGCGGCGGCGACCGGATGGCCAGAGGCCAGCAGGCGTTCGACCTCGTCGGTCGTCGACACGCAGACCTTGGCGTGCTGGGAACAGACCTGCACGCAATTGCCGCAGCCGATGCACCGCTCCGGCATGACCTGGGCCTGGCCGCTCTCGATCCGGATCGCCTTGGCCGGGCATTCCCGGACGCAGGCGAAGCAGACCCGGCAGCGGTCCGGGATCGTCCTGACGAAGCAGAGGTTCCCGTCGTTTCCCATGGCGAGCGTCACCCGACGCTATTCCTTCAGCAGCTTGGCGACCGTGCTGCGCAACGACTCGGGCCGCACCGGCTTGTCGAGCATGACGTCGGCCTCGACCCAGCGGCTGACTCGCGGATCCGGCGACTTGAAGGACATGCCTGTGGCCGCGGTCACGCCGGTCAGCAGGATCACCGGCATGTCAGGATACAGCTTCTTGATCGTGTGGCAGAGCACGAATCCCGAGTCCATCTCCTCCATCATGAGGTCGAGGACCGCGAGGCTCGGCTGATGGCGCAGCAGCAGCTCCTCGGCCTCGGCCTGGGAGGACGCCAGGATCAGCTCGTGGCCGGTCGCCTGCAGCATCGCGGCGGTCTGGTCCAGGCAGTCGGGATCGTCGTCGACGACGAGGATCTTCTTGGTATCGCTCATGGCTCGTTCCCTCGCCTCGGTCGCCGCCGCGGCGCGGCGACCGCCGGTGGAATGTTCGTCACGGCTGCGTGAACTCGAGGTCGCAGCGCAGGCACCGTTGCGCCTCGCAGCGGGCCGCCGCCTCGTTGATCGCGAGCTCGACCTCGCTGAAGTTCTGACGGCGCTCGGCCACGGCCAGGTGCGGGGACTTGACCCGGACCGGGGTCTCGTCGCTCTCGGGGACGGCGGCCGGCTCGAGGTACACGGTCGGCAGCTTGACCCTGACGATGCGCTTCAGGTTCTTGCCGGTCAGGTAGCGGTCGATCATCTCGGCCGCGTCCTTGCCGTCGTGCACCGCGTCGACCACGGTGTTCGGACCGCGGACGACGTCACCGCCGCCGAAGACGCCCGGCCGGCTCGTGATGTGCGACTCGGTGTTCGTGCGGATCGAACCCCAGCTCGTGAGCGTGAGCCCGGTGACGGCGGCCGTGCTGGGCTCCTCCGAGATCGCCGCGACGACGATGTCCAGCTCGACGTCGTATTCCGAGCCGGGCACCGGCACCGGCCGGCGCCGGCCGCTGTCGTCCGGCGGACCGAGCTCGTTGCGCTGCAACCGGAGGCCGCGGACGACGCCGTCCTTCGCGATGACCGCCACCGGCGCCACCAGCTCGACGATCTCGACCCCCTCCTCGCGGGCCGCCTCGATCTCCTCGCGGTACGCCGGCATCTCGGCCTCGGTGCGACGGTAGAACACGGTGACGTGCTTGACGGCTTTCTGCCGCCGGGCCACCCGGGCGGCGTCGATCGCGGAGTTGCCGCCGCCGACGATGCCGACCTTGCCCTTGCCCAGCTCCTTGCCGTGCAGGTTGTAGGCCTTGAGGAACTCGATGCCCGGGAGGATCCCCTGCGCGTCCTCGCCCGGCACGCCGAGCCGCTTGCTCTGGTGCGAACCCATGGCGAGGTACACCGCGTCGAAGCCGCCCGCGAGCAGGCTGTCGATCGTGAAGTCCCGGCCGAGCGCGTGCTCGACCTTCAGGTCGGTGTTCTCGTTCAGCAGGGACTTGATCTCGCGGTCGAGGACCTGACGGGGCAGCCGGTACTCGGGGATCGCGCACACGAGCATGCCGCCTGGCCGCTTCTCCTTCTCGAAGATCGTGACCCGGTGGCCCTTGACCGACAGGCAGTGGGCCGCCGTCAGTCCGGCCGGCCCGGCGCCGATGACCGCCACCTTCTTCGCGCGGTCGGTGGCCTTCTTGACGTCGACCTTGAACGATGCCGGGTCGACCCGGTCGACCACGAAGCGCTTGAGCGTGCGGATCGCGATCGGATCGCCGCCCGTGGCGCCGCAGCGGCACAGCGACTCGCAGGGATGGTTGCAGACGCGCGCGCACGCCGAGGGGAACGGGTTGGCCTGGCGGATGATCTGGTAGGCGTTGTCGTACTCGCCGCGGGCCACGTGGGCCACGTAGCGCCACACCTCGGTGCCCACCGGGCAGCCGGTCTCGCAGGGGGCGCCGACGAGGTCCTTGCAGGCGCCGGCCGGACAGCGGCGCTCGTAGACGTGCGCCTCGTACTCGTCGCGGTACCAGCGCAGGGTGGCGAGCACCGGGTTGGGCGCGGTCTGCCCCAGGCCGCACAGCGAGGAGTCGCGGATCACGTTGGCGAGCCGCTCGAGCTCCATGACACCCTGGAACCGCCGCAGGGCGTCGAACTCGGTCTCGCTGTGGCGATTGTGCGTCATCGAGTCGAGGATCTCGAGCATGCGCTTCGTGCCCTCGCGGCACGGGATGCACTTGCCGCACGATTCGGACTGGATGAACTCCATGAAGAACTTGGCGAGGTCGACCATGCAGGTGCCCTCGTCCATCACGACGAGGCCGCCGGACCCCATGATCGCGCCGTACTTCTTGAGCTCCTCGTAGTCGGTGCGGACGTCCATGCTCGGCTCGGGGATGCAGCCGCCGGACGGCCCGCCGATCTGCACGGCCTTGGTCTTCTTCTTGCCGGGCGTGCCGCCGCCGATCTGCATCACGATCTCCCGCAGGGTCGTGCCCATCGGGATCTCCACGAGACCGGTGCGCCGCACCATGCCCGACAGCGCGAAGACCTTGGTCCCCTTGGAGCCCTCGGTGCCCATGGCGGCGAACGCCGGCGCGCCGATGGCGAACACGGCGGGCAGGTTGGCGAGGGTCTCCACGTTGTTGATGATCGTCGGCTTGCCGAACAACCCCGACTTCGCCGGGAACGGCGGCCGCGGCCGCGGCATGCCGCGCTTGCCCTCGATCGAGTGCATGAGCGCGGTCTCCTCGCCGCAGACGAACGCGCCGGCGCCCATCTTGATGATGATCTCGAGGTCGACGCCGCTGCCCAGGATGTTCTTGCCGAGCAGGCCGTAGGCCTTGGCCTGGCTGATGGCGATCTCGAGGCGGCGTACGGCGAGCGGGTACTCGGCGCGGATGTAGATGTACGCCTTGGTGGCGCCGATGCCGAAGGCGGCGATGGCGATGCCCTCGATCAGGCGGTGCGGGTCGCTCTCGCCCACGGCGCGGTCCATGAACGCGCCGGGGTCGCCCTCGTCGGCGTTGCAGATCAGGTACTTCTGCGTCGCCTTCTCGGCGAGGGCCATCTTCCACTTGCGGCCGGTCGGGAAACCGCCGCCGCCGCGACCGCGCAGGCCGCTCGCGAGGACCTCGTCGCAGACCTGCTCCGGCGTGCGGTTGCGGAGGATCTCGCTGTAGGAGCTGTAGCCGCCCCAGGCGATGTACTCGTCGATGGAGCTGGGGTCGATGATGCCCGAACTCTTGAGCACCACGCGCACCTGGGGTGCGAGGAACGGGTGCTGGTCGAGCCAGGGCAGGTCGTCCCAGGCCGCGGTCCTGCCGGTGCGCAGCTGGCCGAGGCAGCCCTCGGCGAGCGGGCGGCCGGCCAGGGCGGCGCCGAGGATCGCCGGCACCTTGTCGGCGTCGGCCTTCGCGTAGCTGATGCGGGCCCGGCCCGGCAGCTGCACGTCCAGGATCGGCTCCTCGGAGCAGATCCCGACGCAGCCGACCTCGACCAGGTCCGCCGCGGTTCCCGTGGCCGCCAGGTACTCCTTGACCGCGGCCACGGTCTTGGCGGCGCCCGCCCCCAGGCCGCAGGTCCCGGTGCCCACGAACACCGTGGGTCGATCCACGTCCTCGCGCCGCAGCTGGACGACCCGCTTCTCGAGGGTGGTGCCGGCGAGGTCCTTCGCCCAGGGGCCCTCGGCGATGATGCCGAGCAGCTGCGGCGACGGCGGCGTATCGATGGACCAGCAACCGCTGGCGCGGCTCTCAGGCGTTGACATGGGCGGTCTCCTTCGCGCGGCAGTCCTCGATGATCTTGTTGAGCTTGAGCGGCGTGACCTTGGCGAACACCTCGCCGTTGACCGCCAGGGCGGGCGCCAGTCCGCAGGCGCCCATGCAGGCCACGATCTCGAGGCTGAACAGGCGGTCGCGGCTGGTCTGGCCGGGCTCGATGCCGAGGGTCCGGATCACGGACTCGAGCAGCTTCTTGCTGCCCTTCACGTGGCAGGCCGTGCCGCGGCAGAGCATGAAGTGGTACTTGCCCTGCGGTGCGAACCGGAACTGGTTGTAGAAGGTCGCGACGCCGTACACCTTGCTGACCGGCAGGTTCATCTCCCGGCCGATCCGGGCGAGGGACTCCTGCGAGAGGTAGCCTTCGGCCGTCTGGACCTTCTGCAGGACCGGGATCAGCTGGTCGCGCGACGCGCCCCGGTAATCGGCGAGGATCTGGTCGACGAGCTCGTTGGTCGTTGCGCTCATGTCCGCGTCTCTCCTTGTCGTCAGATCTCCACCCGCTCGAGGCGAGCGGCGCAGACCTTGTATTCCGGTATCGCTGCCACGGGATCCAGCGCGTCGTTGGTGAGTCGGTTCGCCGAAGCCTCCTGGAAGTGGAACGGCACGAAGGCCGCGCCCTCGGCGACCCGCTCCACGACCTGCGCGAAGGTCACGATGGAGCCGCGGCGCGTGCTCACGCGCACCCGGTCGCCCGTGCGCACCCCGAGGCGTTGCGCGTCGGCCGGGCTGATCTCCACCTGGCCGGTCGGCACCAGGCTGTCGAGGACCTTGGCCCGTCGGGTCATGCTGCCCGTGTGGTAGTGCTGGAGCAGGCGTCCGGTGCTGAGCCGGATCGGGAACTCGGCGTCCGGCTCCTCGGCCGGCGCCCGGTACGTGAGCGGCGAGAGCAGCGCCTTGCCGCGGGCGAACTTGCCCTTGTGCAGGAACGGCGTGCCCGGGTGATCCGCGGTCGGACACGGCCACTGCAGCCCGCAATCCTCGAGCCGCTCGTAGGTCATGCCCGCGTACTGCGGCGTCAGCTCGACGATCTCCTGCCACAGGCCGGCCATGGTCCGCGGGAAATCCTTCGCGCCGAGCCGCGTCGCGATGTCGGCGATGATCGCGCAGTCCTCGCGCGCGCCGGCCGGCGGTTCGAAGGCCTTGCGCGACAGCTGGACGCGGCGCTCGGTATTCGTGTACGTGCCCTTCTTCTCGGCGAAGGCCGCGGCGGGAAGCACCACGTCGGCGAGCTTCGCGGTCTCCGTGAGGAAGATGTCCTGCACGATGAGCAGGTCGAGCTTCTTCAGGCACTCCTCCGCGTGATTGGCGTTGGGATCGGAGACGATCGGGTTCTCGCCCATGATGTAGAGCGCCTTGATCCGGTCGCCGGACGCGGGGATCATGGCCGTGGCGGTCAGGCCCGGCTTCGGCGCGGTCGGCTGGCTGCCCCAGCGCTTCGCGAACCGGTCCTGCACCTCGGGCGACGTGACGGGCTGGTATCCGGTGAACACGTTGGGCAGGCAGCCCATGTCGCAGGCGCCCTGCACGTTGGACTGGCCGCGCAGCGGATTCACGCCGCCGCCTTCGAACCCGAGGTTGCCGGTGATGAGCGACAGGTTCGACACGGCCTTGACGTTGTCGACGCCATGCGTGTGCTGGGTGACGCCCATGCAGTAGTAGATCGCGCCGCGGCCACCCCGGGCGAACAGCTCGGCGGCAGCGTAGAGATCGTCCTGCGGCACGCCCGTGAGCTCCTCGACCCGCTCCGGCGTGAACCACTCCATGCTCTTGCGGTATTCCTCAAAGTTCTCCGTCCGCTCGGCGATGTACTCGGACGCGTGCCACCCCTCGCGCATGATGATGTGCTGCAGACCGGACAGGAGCGCCACGTCGGAGCCGTTGCGGTGCTGCAGCCAGATGTCCGCGAACTCGACGAGGTCGATGCGCCGGGGGTCGCAGACGATGAGCTTGGCTCCTCGGTTGCGCACGGCCTGCTTGAGCAGGTAGCCGAAGACCGGATGGCACCAGGTCGTGTTCGAGCCGATCAGGAAGATCACGTCGGACTTCGCGACTTCACTGAGGCTGTTCGTCATGGCGCCGGAACCCAGCGTCGTGGCCAGACCGGCCACGGTGGAGCTGTGTCAGAGACGGGCACAGTGGTCGAGGTTGTTGGTGCCGATCACCCCCCTCGCCAGGCGCATCATCGCGAAATTCTCCTCGTTGGTGACCTTGGCCGAGGAGAGGAAGCCGATCGCATCCGGACCGTGGGCGGCCTTGACCTCGCCGAGCCTGGTCGCCGCGAAGTCGAGGGCCTCGTCCCAGGACGCGGCGACGAGCGCCCCATCCTTGCGGATCATCGGCGTGGTGAGGCGCTCCTCGTGGTTCTGGAAATCGAGGCCGAACCGCCCCTTGACGCAGAGCAGGCCCTGGTTGGGCTGCTTCTCGGCGTTCGCGGCGGTGGCGGTCGAGTAGATCCACTTGCCGTCCTTGTGATGCATGTCGATCTGGCAACCGACGCCGCAGTACGGGCAGGTGACGCGCGTCGTCTGCATGCGGCCGTCGGGCATGCAGTTCATCTGCTCCTTGAAGACGAGCGCGCCGACCGGGCAGGCCTCCACGCACGCGCCGCACTGGACGCAGGTCGAGAGCCCCATGGGCCGGTCCGCGTCGCACACGATCTTCGCCTTCGCGCCGCGGTTCCCGAACTCGAGGACGTCGTTGACCACGACCTGGGTGCAGACCGCGACGCAGCGCCCGCACAGCACGCACTTCGCCTGGTCGCGGATGATGCCGGGACTGGAGACGTCGAGCCGGATGGGCAGGCTGGTGCCGCGATACCGGCGCTGGCGGATGCCGAGTCCCTGCGCCAGGGTCTGCAGCTCGCAGGCATTGTTCCGGGCGCAGTACAGGCAGTCGTCCGGATGGTCGGCCAGGAGCAGCTCGACGATCGTCTTGCGGGCCTCGAGAGCGCGGGGCGAGTGGGTCTGGACCTTCATGCCCGCGGCCACCGGATAGGAGCACGACGGCACCAGGCCGCCGAACCCCGCGACTTCGACGACGCAGATGCGGCAGGCGCCGGTGGGCGGCAGGCCCTTCACCGCGCAGAGGGTGGGGATCTCGATCCCGGCGCGCCGGGCGGCGCTCAGGATGGTCTCTCCCTCCTCGGCTTCGATGGTCCGGTCGTTGATGGTCAGGCTCAGCATCTTGCACACCTTTCCTGGGTAGTCCGCCACCCTCGTCGTGCTGGAGGGACGTGTGCGCCTGGAGGGTGGCCGTACGGGATTCCCTGGCCCAAATATTCGTCGCGGGGCGGCGAAGTCAAGGATCCGCTGTTCATCCATCAACAGGTCAGCAGCGGCGCTCGAACGGTCTTTCCCAGCGGGAGGATCGGATATCTCACTGAAATGACTTTCATTACGTGATCGATGGGCCCGGCGGCCAAGCTCGGTCCTCTGCCGGCGCCCCCCTCTTGCCTGCCGATAATGATAAAATCGTAACGAGCGACCGCGCGGTCCCGGGAACCCGGGTCCCCGCTCGCGCGCGATGCCCGCCGTCGCTGGGCCGGGCCCGATCGACTAGATTATCAGCTCGGGAACGGCCCCCACGCCGGCCCCGCGGAGGACGACGCATGCGCTGCCTGCCAGCCACGTTCCTCGCGGCCGCATCCCTCGCGACCGCCGCCCTCGCCGCGGACTGCGTCGACTATCGCCCCTACCTCCGCTGGCTCTCCGCCGTCGGCACCCCCGGCCAGGCCCTCGACCTCGCCGTCGGCCTGGCGCTCTTCGACGTCAGCGATCCCGCCCACCCCGTTCTCCTCGCCGTCGAACCGGGCGGTGCGGACGCCGAGCGCGTCGCCGTGTCCGGCGGAGTCGCCGCGGTCGCCCGGCCGGGAGGCCGGGTGACGATCTACGACGTCGGCGACCCCACCCGGCCCGCCGCGATCTCTGGCCTCGTCCTCGGCGCCGACGCCGCCGGACTCGCGATCGACGGCGGCTGGCTTCTCGTGACCCTGGGCGAGGCCGGCCTCGCGGTCGTCGACGTGGGCGACCCCGCGCGTCCCCGGATCGCCGACATCCTCGACACGCCCGGGACCCTGCGCGGCGTCGCGCTCGGCGGCGACGCGTCGTTCGCCTGCGTCGCCGCCGGCGCCGCCGGACTCGCGATCGTCGATCTCGCCGGCCCCGCCGCGCCGCGAGTCGTCGCCAGGATCGCCACCAGCGGCGACGCCTTCGATGTCGCGCTCGCGGGCCCGGTGGCCCTCGTCGCCGGGTGGCTCGGCGGCCTCGAGACGATCGACGTCGGCGACCCGGCGCGCCCGTTTGCGCTCGGCCAGGTCGCGCTGCCTGGCGCCGCCCGCCGCGTCTGCGCCGCCGGCCCGCTGGCGTTCGTCGCCGCGAGCGGCCTCTGCACCGTCGACGTCGCCGATCCGGCCGATCCGCGCCTCGTCGGACGGGTCGATACGTTCGGCGCGCCGCGCGCGGTCCAGGTCGCCGGACACGTCGCGCTCGTCGCGACCGGCTCCGTGGGCCTCGAGCTGATCGATGCCGCCGACCCGACGTCGCCGCCTCCGCTCGCGGTCGCGTCCACGGCGCAGCCCGCGCTCGGGGTCGCGGTCGCCGGCCGCCACACGTTCGTCGCGGCCGGTCCCGAGCTGCTGGTCTACGACCACGCCGACCCGGCGGCGCCCAAGCTCGCCGGCACCGTCGTGCTGCCCACCGGCACGAGCCGCGTCGCCGTCGCGGGCGACCTTGCCTACGTCACGTCGGGCGGCGGCACGGCGGGACGCCTCCACGTGGTCGACGTCGCCGATCCGGCGGCGCCCGCGCTGGTCGGGTCGTTGCCGGTGCCGGGCTACCCCGGCGCGATCCTCGTCGCTCCGCCCGCGCTCTACCTCGCCGACTTCTTCCTCGGCGGCCTCACCGTGGTCGATCTCACGGAACCCGCGGATCCGGTGGTCGTCGGCGCGGTGCCCACGCCGCCGTTCGCGCTGGCGCTCGCGTGTGCGGGCGACCGGCTCCTCGTCACCGCCGGCGCCTTCGGCGGCGCGACCCTCGAGGTCTTCGACGCGAGCGATCGGCTCCAGCCGCAGTTCGTCGCCTCGCGGGCGCTCGACGCGGACGCCGCGTACGCCGTGGTCGCGACCGCAGCGGTCGACTTCCTCGCCCTGCGCGGCGGCACGCAGGGTGGACTGGTCGCCCTCGGTCCGGACGGCGAGCGCGTCGGCTTCCTCGCGTTGCCCGGCGCCCTCGTCGACCTGCGCCTCGGCGGCGAGTACGCGTATGTGGCGAGCGAGGCGGGTTTCGTGCACGTGGTCGACGTCGCGGACCCGGCGGCGATGGTGGCCGTCGGCGAGACCTCCGCGCCGGCCAATACGTTCACCCTGGCGCTGGGCGCCGAGACCGTTCACGCGGCGGCGACCGGCGCCGGTCTCGCGATCCTGCCGCAGCACTGCGCCGGCCAGACGCCGGTCGGGCCCGAGCCGGCGCCGGACGGCGACGTGCCGCGACCCGGAGACGTCCGGCTCGCCGCCTGCCCGAATCCCTTCAATCCGCGGGTCGCGGTGACCTTCGAGCTGCCGCGCGCCGAGACGATCACGCTCGACGTGTTCGACCTCGCCGGGCGGCGCGTGACCCGCCTCGCCGCGGGTCCGCATCCGGCGGGCCGGCACGAGGTCGCGTGGGACGGACGCGGCGCGCCGTCAGGCGCGTACGTGGCGCGCCTCGCGGGCGAGTCGGCGGTGCGCAGCGCGAAGCTGATGCTCGTCCGTTGACCCGGGCGGCCGGCGTCAGCGGGGCGACGTCACCCGGTAGCCGCGCGTGAACCGCACGGACCACCCGGCCACGAACGCGAGGTACGCCGCGAACAACACCCAGAATCCGCCGCCGAGCTGCGGCTCCGGCTGCCGGTTCGCCTGGACCGTCACGTGCATCAGACCGAGGAAGAACAGGTTCGTCGCGCCGGCCATGACCAGCATCTGGTCGCGCAGCCGCGCTTCGGTCGCGGCGCGCCGCTGCGGCTCGAACCAGTGGTCGCGGTTCGGCAGGTTCAACCAGCTCACCGGCAACCTGCCGGCGAACCAGCCGATGCCGCCGAGGATCGCGGACATCCCGACCACGAGCAGCCCGTACATGAGCAGGAACGAACTGCGGTCGGCCCAGCCGTCGGCCCGACCGCCGGCGCCGAAATGCGTGGCGACCCGGTCCGGCAGCTCGCCCGCCGCCCAGTTCAGGTGCAGGAAGCAGAGCAGCAGGCTCGACAGGAAGAAGACCCTGGCCGGATTGCGCAGCATGGCGCGGTCCTCCGATCTCTCGTCTGGAAAACGGCACCGCCATGTATCACATTAATCCCGTACTCGGTTCGCATTCCATACCGAAAGGAGAACACCGTGCGCAAGTTCGCTGTGGCCGCTCTCGCTGCCTGCCTCGTCCTGCCCGCGGCCGCCACCGCCGGCGACTTCAGCGGCGGCGTGTCGCTCTTCGATTTCGACGACGTCGGCTTCCAGGGCCGCCTGACCAACGACTTCGTGCTCGAGGGTTCCCGCATCGCGGCCGGCGCGACGTATTTCGTCGACGGCAGCTACCTCGCGGTCGATGGAGACCTTCATTTCAGCCTGTCGCACGAGGACCTGAAGAACGTCTACCCCCTGATCGGCCTCCAGGTCGCGACGGACTTCGACTTCACCGAGCTGGGATTGAACGCCGGCGCCGGCTACGGCTTCGGCCTCACCCGACCGATGAGCGCCTTCGTCGAGGCCAAGTACACGTTCGGCGACGTGGACGGGTTCACGGCGACCTTCGGCGTGTACTTCTGAGCCGCCGCTCACCTGACGGCAGAGCCTGTTCATTTGAGGAAACGTCTGAGAACCCGTGATAAACTACGGGTTCTCGTTCTTTTCATCAAAGAGACTCCGCTGCTCCGTCGATCCGTGGTATGATTGTCGACGGCATCGCCTCGTCGGCGACGTCGTTGTTTTCGTGTCCTGTCCGGGAGGCCGTCATGAGTCTTCGCAATCGAGTCCTGTCCGCGTGGGCGATCGCCCTCGTCTTCACCTTGCCCGTCGTAGCGGCCGGCGCGACCCGCGAGGTCCTGCCGCTCGAGCCGGGCCCCGTGGCCGCCACCGCCGACGTCCGGGTCCTGGACCGGCACGCCGGCGGGATGACCTTCGAACTGACCGTCCGCGGCCTCGCCCACGAGACGATCTCCCGCGACGGCCGCACATTCGACAGCCTCGATCTCGAGGACGGCGGCGCGATGGGAGCGGTCGGCCAGCCGACCGTGCCGACCTTCACTCGACTGGTCCCCCTGCCCGCCGGTTCGGGCGTCGACGTCCGCGTGGTCGCGCAACAGAAGCGCTCGCTCGGCACGATGACCCTGGCGCCGATGGAACCCACCACCGAGCAGGGCAAGGCCGGGCCGGACTTCGACGCCGCCTGGTACGCGAGCGCGCCGGTGATCGAGCCGGGTGTGGTCGTCGGGGAACCCGCCCTGATGCACGGCGTGCGCGTGGTCCCGATCACCTTCTGCCCGGTCGGTTACGACCCCGCGACCGGCGAGGTCACCGCGGCGAGCAGCCTCACGGTCGAGGTCACCTTCGGCGGCGCCGACCAGCGGAACGACCGGACCGGCCCGCCGCGGCTGATCCCGGAGTCCTTCGCCACGATCTTCGAGGAGGAGGTGGTCGGCTTCGTGCGCGACGAGAACGTCGCCGTGGGGCCGGGCACCTACATCCTCGTCTGCCCCAACAACTCGACCGTCCTGTCCATCATCGAGGAGCTCGCGGCCTGGCGGCGGCGCCAGGGCTACAACGTGATCGTGGCGACGACGGCGACCGCCGGGACCACGAACACCGCGATCAAGAGCTGGCTGCAGGTCCAGTACAACACCGTCAAGCCGCCGCTGGAGTTCGTCACGCTCGTCGGCGACGCGAACGGCTCGGTCGCCATCCCGACCTTCAACGAGACCCTTTCGGGCTACGGCGGCGAGGGCGATCACGACTACACGCTGCTCGAGGGCGGCGACGTGCTGTCGGACATCCACATCGGCCGGATCTCCGTGACGACCACGGCCGAGCTGCAGATCGCGGTCGACAAGATCGTCGGCTACGAGAGCGACCCGGATTTCAGCGAGACCAACTGGTTCACGACGGCCGGCCTGACCGGCGATCCCAACTCCTCGTCGGGCTACAGCTGCGTACTGGTCAACCAGTTCGTGAAGGAGCAGCTGCTCGAGCTGGGCTACACGCGCGTCGACACGATCTTCAGCGGGAACTTCACGACCCAGATGCTCGCGACGATCAACTCGGGCGAGACGCTGTTCACGTACCGCGGCTGGCTCAACATGAGCGGCATGACCTCGTCGCACATCATGTCGACGACCAACGGCCGGCAGCTGCCGTACGCGGTGATCATGACCTGCTCCACGGGCAGCTTCCAGGACGACGCCAACGCCCGCAGCGAGGCGTTCCTGCGGGCGCCCAGCGGCGGCGGCATCGCGGCGGTCGGCACCGCCACCTCGGGCACGCACACGCGCTACAACAACTGCATCTTCCTGGGGACGACCAACGGCGTGCTGAACAGCCCCGAGCACCGCGTGGGCCCGTCGCTGACCCGCGGCAAGCTCAACCTCTACAGGAACTACTACACGAACGAGCCGAGCCAGGTCACGATCTGGTCGGTGTGGAACAACCTGATGGGCGACTCGGCGACCGAGATCTACACGGGCGTGCCGGCGGCGATCGCGGTGAGCTATCCGGCGCAGGTGGCTCTCGGCGCCAATGCCCTGCCGGTCACGGTGACCCGCGACGGGGCGCCGCTCGCGGACGCGCGCGTCGCCGTCTACCAGCAGAATCGCGTCCAGGACTTCGCCTACACCGACCAGGCCGGCCAGGCGGTGCTGGATATCGCCGAGGCGACGACCGGCGACGTGCTGGTCACGGTGACGGGCCGCAACCTGCGGCCGCATCTCGGCCAGACCGCGGTCGGCGCCGTCGTGCGCTCGCTGGATTTCGCCTCGCTCACGATCCAGGAAGTCTCCGGCAACGGCGACAACGTCGCGAACCCCGGAGAGACGCTCGACCTGGCCGTGGCCCTGACGAACCACGGGACGAGCTCGGTCGTCGGCGCGGTCGGCGTGATCACGACCCCGCTGCCCTACGTGACGGTGCTCGACGGCGACGCCAGCTACGGCACGGTGGCCGCCGGAGCGACCGTGAGCGGGACCTACCGCATCCGCCTGGAGTCCGACGCGCCGGGCGGCGCGACTCCGGAACTCCGCCTCGATGCGACCGGCAGCGCGAGCACCTGGACCAGCCTCGTGGCGCTGCCCATCCGCGCCGCGCGCGGCGCGCTCCCGAGCGTCGTCTTCGGCGGCCCGGGCGGCACCTTCGATCCGGGCGAGGTCGGGACCGTCACCTTCACGCTCACCAACGTCGGCGACCTCGCGACGGCCGGCGTCACGGCCACGCTGTCCTGCGCGAGCCAGTGGATCACGGTGACGGACGCGGCGGGAGCGTGGGGCGCGATCGGCGCCGGCGGATCGGCGGTCCAGACCAACGCGTTCGCGATCTCGATCGCGGGCGACTGCTATCCCGGGCATCTGACGAGCCTCCAGGTCGCCCTCTCGTTCGCCGAGGGCGGCACCCAGCTGCTCGAGTACCCGATCACGGTCGGCACGGCGGCGGCCGGCGATCCGACCGGCCCGGACGCCTACGGCTACTGGGCGTTCGACGACGCGGACACCGATCCGCTCGCACCGGACTACGACTGGGTCGAGCTCGTCGGGGTCGGCACCAACACGGGCATCAGCGACCTGGTGAACTGGGGCGACGCGACGAAGCGCTTCGACCTGCCGTTCCCGTTCACGTACTACGGCGAGACCTACGACCGGGTCTCGATCTGCTCGAACGGCTGGCTCGCCTTCGGCGACACCTACATCCGCCTCTACCGCAACTGGACCCTGCCCGCCGAGGGTTCGCCCGACGCGATGGTCTGCG
>JAKLEB010000003.1 GCA_022711765.1 Candidatus Krumholzibacteriota bacterium | reverse complement strand
TGCAGGCGGCGGGCCGGCACTCGGTGACCTGGCAGGGCCGTGACGAGCACGGCGGCGCGGTCTCGAGCGGCCTCTACTTCTACCGGCTCACCACCGACGGCGGCGAGCTGGTGCGGAAGATGACGCTGCTCAAATGATGTAGCCGCGGGACGTCACGACGCCCGGCTGTCGCGTGCGCTCGCGCGCCGTGACAGCCGGGCGTTGCGCGTCCGCGACGCCCGCCGTAGACTGCCGCGCATGGACGACCCGCGCCGCTTCCTCGACCGGATCTCCACCGGCTACCAGGACGCGATCATCCTCCTGGCCGCGAACCACCTCGGCGTGTTCGGCGCCTTGCGCGATGGTCCGCGCGCGGTGGACGACCTCGCCGACGATCTCGCCTGCGACCGCCGCGCGCTCGAGATCCTGCTGCTGGCGCTCGCGGGCGCCGGCGTGCTCGATCGGTTCGCGACCGGCCAGTTCGCGACCCGCGCCGCCCTCGCCCCGCTGCTCGACCCGGCCGGCCCGGACTCGATCCACAGCATCCTCGACCACCACCACCATCTGCTGGCGCGCTGGACGCAGCTCGCGACCGTTGTCCGCACCGGCGAGCCGGCTGCCGACACCGCCGCGCCGCGCACCGGCCGTGCGCTGCGCGCGTTCATCTGCGGCATGAAGGACATCTCCCGGCGCAGCAGCCAGGAGGTCGCGGACCTCCTGCCCGAACTCGGCGAACGCCGGCGGCTGCTGGACCTCGGCGGCGGGCCCGGCACGAGCGCGATCACGTTCTGCCGCCGGTGGCCCGGACTGCGCGCCGTGGTCTTCGACCTGCCCGAGGTGGCACCGATCGCCGCCGAGGAGATCGCGGCGGCCGGCCTCGCCGACCGCATATCCGTCCTCGCGGGCGACTACCACGTGGATCCGCTGCTGCGCGAGGGCGACGAGCCCTACGACGCCGTCTACGTCTCGAACGTCATCCACAGCCTGTCGGAACCCGAGACGCGGAGCCTGCTCGCCCGGACCGCCGGCGTCCTCGCCCCGGGAGGTCTCCTCGTGATCAAGGACTTCTTCCTCGCCGATTCGCGCGCGGAACCCGCGTTCGGCGCCCGGTTCGCCGTCAACATGCTGGTGGGGACGATCGGCGGAAAGAGCTATACTTGGACCGAGGTGGAGTCATGCTGCCGGGCGCTGGGAATGTGCGACTTGAGCCGGTCCTGCGTGGCGGTCAACAGCGGTGTCCTGACCGCCCGCCGGCCTCGCGAGCGATAACACTATTTTCTTTTTTGTTCGAGTTGTTGTATAATCATGCCCGGCCTGGATCGCACATCGGGGCCGGCGTGACGGAACGCCCGGCAGCACCTCAGGGACGAGAGACACCTGGAAAGCACGGGACCTCGACCATGTCGACTCGACTCATCCTCAATGTTTGCCTGGGTTTAACCATTGGACTGACCACTGCCTCCGCGCCCGCCGCCTGGCTGGACGGCTCGCTGCCGCCGGCCCAGATCGACGCGATCATCGAGCTTCTCCTCGACGCCGGATCTCACGGCCTCGATCCCGCGGACTACGGGGCGGCCGAGCTCGCGCGCGCCTGGCGCGATCCGTTCACGCGGCTCGACCCCTACCGCCTCGCCCGGCTGGACCGCCGGCTCGACGCCGCGATCGTCGAGTACGCGGCTCACCTGACCGGCCCCCGCTGGACCGGGACGACCGGGCCCGACGATGCGGCCGCGCCCGACCGCCGGGACGATCCGGCGGCGCTGGTCGCCGAGATCCGCGAACGCGGCAGCGGTTTCGCCGCCGCGCTCGAGAATCTCGCCCCGAGCGATCCGAATTACCGCCGGCTCCGCGCGGCGCTTGCCAACCTGCGGTCCATCGCGGACGCCGGCGGCTGGCCCGGCGTCGGCGTCGGCCCGTCTCTCCATCTCGGCGAATTCGACCCGCGGGTGCCGCGGTTGCGGGAACGGCTGGGCCAGACCCCGGTGTGCGGCCCGGATTCGCTGCTGTTCGACACGGATCTCGCGGCGGCCGTCGTCCGGTTCCAGCGTGGGCACGGACTCGCCGCCGACGGGGTGGTCGGTAGCCGGACGGTCACGGCGCTCGACGTCACCGCCGAGGCCCGGGTCCGCCAGGTCGCGCTCAACCTCGAACGGCTGCGCTGGCTGCCGCGCAATCTGGGCCGCCGGCACGTCATTGTGAACGTGGCCGGTGGTTCGCTCGCCATGGTCGCGGACGACACGGTCCGCCGGACGATGCGAGCCGTGGTCGGCCGTCCGGACCGGCCGACGCCGGCCCTGTCGAGCCGCATCACGAACATCGAACTGAACCCGGCCTGGAACATCCCGCCGAAGCTCGCCCGCCAGGATGTCCTGCCGCACCTCCGCGAGGATCCCGAGTACCTCCGCGTCCAGGGCATCCGCGTCTTCGCGAACTGGCTCGCGGGCGCTCCGGAGCTCGACCCCGCGACCATCGACTGGTCGGCCATCACGCCGGCGGATCTCGGGTTCAAGCTGCGCCAGGATCCCGGCCCGCTCAATCCCCTGGGTCGCGTGAAATTCCATTTCGCGAATCCGTACGCCGTATACATCCACGACACGCCGAGCCGCGGCCGCTTCGCGGCGCCGGCTCGTTTCTACAGCTCTGGCTGCGTGCGCATCGAGGATCCGCGCGCCCTGGCGAGGTTCCTGGTCGAGGATTCCGGCCCGGCGGCCGTCGAGAGGATCGAGGCCGCGCTGGCGAGCGATCGCCGCGGCCAGTACGCATTGCCGCGCGCGGTGCCCGTGCACCTGGTCTACTGGACGGCCTGGGTCGAACCGGATGGGGCGATCCAGTTCCGCGACGACGTCTACGGACACGATCTCCTGCTCGCCGCGGCGCTGGCGAACCCGAAGCGCGTCATCGACCCGCTACCAGTGGCGGACGGGGCCGGTGTCGACGTGGACGAAATCGGACGCGGGGTAGTGTCCGACGCCGCCCCGATGTTCCCCTAGCGCCGCCCGGCAGAGGATCCTGGTGTCGATTCCCGGGATCCGGATGTCGATCGCCTTGCCCTGGATGTGGAAGCTGCGCCGCGCCACGCCGCGCCCCGCGCGGCGCATGGCGGCGTTCGTGGCGGGCGAGCGGTAGCCGGAGATCACGTGGAACGGCGAGTGCGCTTCGAGCCGGCGCGAGATGTCCGCCAGCAGGTCGAGCAGGCGCGTGTCGATGAGCTTGACCTCTCCCGTGCGGTGATCGCGCAGGATGTGGGAGACCGCCGCGATCGCGTCCGGGACGATCACGCCGCCTTCGCGATACGCGCAGATCAGTTTTTCCCCCGTGTGGGTGTTCAGGAAACCGATGACGCGGTCCTGCGGCACGTTCGCGGCCATTGCAGGACGCAACGGCAGCGGCAGGAGGGCGAGCAGGGCGGCGCGGCCACAGAGGCCCAGGAAGCGTCGGCGATCGAGTCCGCCAGGAGATCCGTCGTTCACGCTGGCAGGTTCCTTCCCGTCTCGAGGGTCGACTGTGCGAGTGCCGGCGTCGTGTAGAATGCAGCATCCACGCGGCTTGAGCAAGCGCGACATTGCATAACCCGTACCGCCCGACCGGAGTTCCGGGAAACGCGGATCTCGTTTGCTTCCACGCGGAAAACGCAGTCCGCATATTGTATACGGAATATCTGTAATTGAGATCTATTTTTCTCTTTACTTCCGCCGATCGGGTCCATTTGTTGACGATAGTCGCATGCCAGACATCGTCGTTTCCGCATTGCATGCGGTGAGGTGGGGCCACCGGCGGGCTTGACGACCTCGGTCGTCTCGGTGGCCCCCTGCTTTTCCTACCCCATCTGGCTCGCCACCAGCACGACCCCTCCCAGGATCAACGCCGTCCCCACGACCTGCAGCGGCGTGATGCGCTCGCCCATCAAGACGAACGACAGCACCATCACGATCACGAGACCGAGGCTCGTCATCACGGGGTAGGCGACGCTCAGGCGGATGCGGCTGAGCGCGTAGGCGTACGCCAGGACGTTGCACGCGAACAGCACGATGCCCGCCATGACCCGGCCGTTGAACAGGATCGCCCGCGCGACCTGCGCGGGCTGTCCGAGGCTGAGCTGCAGGTCCTTCATGCCCCAGCGGATGAGGACGTTCGCGGTGGCATTGGCGAGGAGAGCGAAGACGAGGGCGAACGTCGCGGTGCGCACAATCATGGCCTCCCGGCGGCGGTTCAGGTCGGCGTGTCCGCGCGATGATACCCAGGCGAACCGCGGTTTGGCGAGGCAGAAGTCGAAGCGGCGTCGCCGCGCGCGGCCTGCCCGGCCGCCGGCGCCCGCACCCGCAGCCCGGCCTCCGCCAGGAACCGGCTCTCGGCCCTCGCCGTGCACACGATCTCGAGGCGGTCCTTCGCGCGGGTCACGGCGACGTAGAAGAGCCGGCGCTCGTCTTCGACCCCGCTCGCGCCTTCGGCCGCCGAGCAGGCGTGCGGCAGCTGGCCCTGGTCGGCCCCGAACAGGATGACGTGGCTCCACTCCCGGCCCTTGGCGCCGTGGATCGTCACGAGTTCGACCGCAGCGGGTCGCCGATGCTCGCGCAGCAGCCGGGACTCCCCGTCGAGCTGGGCGGCGAACTGCCGCGGAGACATCCCCCGGGCCGCCGCCTGGGCGCGCACGAGCGCCTCGACCTCCACCTGTTCCGTCGGATTCAGGCGCTCCGCCGAGGCGTAGTGGCGGTCGAGCCCGCCCTCGCCGCGCAGGCGAGCGATCACCCGGTCCGCCGCGTCGTCCCCGACGAGCGCGTCGAGGAACGCGGCGGCCTCCGCGATCCGCGCCCGCCGCCACGACGGCGCGGTCACCGGGGCCACGGCCCGCGCGAAGGTGTCGCCTGCGCGCAGGCTGGCCGCGACGGACTCCGCCGCGCTCGCCGGAAGCGCACGGTTGGGGATGCGGAAGGCGCGGTCGACGTCCTCGGCGGCGGCGCGGCCGGGATCGCTGACGAGACGGAGGTAGGCGGCGACGGTCTCGCCGGCCTCCGTCGACCGCACCAGCTTCGCGGGACCGTCGAAGCCGACCCCGCGCCTCGCGCACGCGAGCGCGACGTCCCGCAGGAGGGCCGTCGTGCGCGCGAGCACCGCCGTCCTGCCGCGCTCGGCGTCGCGCAGCCGGTCGGCGACGAACGCCGCCCCGCGCCCGCGGTCGGCGAACGCGGTGACCGTGATCTCGCCCGCGTGCGCGGCGCCGGGCAAGAGCGGCTTGCGGAACCGGCGGCGATTGTGCTCGATGGCGCGCCGCGAGGCCGTCGTGATCCGGGTGCCGCAGCGGTAGTTCCGCACGAGCGGGTATCGCTCGAGCCCCGGATAGACCTGGTCGAGCTCGACGACCCGCTCGACGGTCGCCCGGCGCCAGGCGTAGATGCACTGGTCCTCGTCGCCGACGCAGAACAGGGAGTCCTGCGGCGCGGCGAGCAGACCGACGAGGATCGCCTGGGCCGGTTCGATGTCCTGGTACTCGTCGACCAGGACCCGAAGGAACCGCTCCTGCCAGCGACGCCGGACGGCCGCGTCCTTGCGCAGCAGGTCGACCGCGGCCGCGATCAGGTCGTCGAAGTCGAGCATGTGCCGCTGCCGCAGGCACCGTTCATACAGCTCGTAGAGCCGGGCCGCCGTCCGCGCCCGGGCGTCCTGCGGATCCGCGCGGATTCGCGCCGCCGGCGGATCGACCATCGCCGCCAGCTTGAACGCGCTGATCGCCGCCTGGGCGTCGGGCGCGTCGATCCATACGCCGCCGGGCTCGGCGTCCATCGCCTCGCGCGCGAGCTGGCGCCACTGGGCGTGGCCGATCGCCCCGATCCGCGAACGCAGCCGCCGTTCCTCGTGGAGAATCGACCAGCCGAGACCGTGGAAGCTGCGGACGGCGACTCCCGCCACTTCGGCCTTCGCGAGGCGCGCCGCGATCTCGAGCTTGGCGTCCTTGTTGAACGTCGTGCAGAGGATCCGGTCCGCCGGGACGCCGCGTTCGAGCAGCGTCTTGACTCGCTCGACAAGGACCGTGGTCTTGCCGCTGCCGGCCGGCGCGATCACCTGGACGACGCCGTCGCCGGCATGCGCGGCGGCCGTCTGCTCCGGATCCAGGCGCGACCGCGGGCCGGGGGCGCCGTCGTCGCGCCGCCACAGCCGGCGGGCCAGCCGACGTCGCCAGTTGTCGCGCGGCGGCAGCGGCGCGTCCCGAGGAACCCCGGCGATCTTCGCCAGGTGGCGGAGCCGCTCGAGCGTCCACGGGTAGCCCCACTCTGGATCGACGAACGCGTCCGCCTGCAGCGTTTCGAGCTCGCGCGTCGCGTGGACGAGGAGCGAGCAGTCGCGGCGGTACGCCGGCTCGACGAGGTAGCCGTGGACGAGGCGGAGGTCCTCGACGGTCTCGCACGGCACGTCGAGGACGGCGACCGCAGGGAACCGCGCGAAACGGGCGAGCACGGCGGCCGCCGGGTTGCGCAACGACGACCGCCGGATCCCCGCGGCGCGCGAACGGACGATCGCGCGGCGCAGATCGCGGAAGCGGACGACGTGGTAGCCGTCTCGCCGCAGCTGCGCGCGCGACGGCGCCGTGGTCGTCCAGACCAGCGACCGCACGCGGCGGCGACGTTGTCGACGGACGTTCAGGGCGAGGCCAGGTTCCGGGAGCGCGGCCGCCGGCGACGCCGGACGTCGTGTGATACCGGCGACGCCGCTCCCGGCAAGGTCCGTGCCGGGACCGCCGCGCCGGCTCAGCGCTCCATCAGGTCCAGCACCTTCAGGCGCGCTTCCGCGCGCTCCTTCGCCTGCAGCACGCTCTCGCGGTCGATCGTCGAGTCGGCGGACCGCAGCCGCTCCCGCGCGCGCTCGTACGCGGCCTTCGCGCGGGCGGCGTCGATCTGTCCGGCTTCCTCGCAGCTGTCGGTCATCACGTTGACCGTATTGCGGCTGATCTCGGCGAAGCCACCGCTGCACGCCAGGAGCTGCGTCCGGCCCGTGTCGTCGAGCTTGATCGTGATCACCCCGGGCACGACGATCGTCACGAGCGGCGCGTGGTCGGCCCAGATGCCGAGGTAGCCCTCGCTGCCGGGCAGGGTCACCGAGACCGCGCCGGCGGCCCAGACCACCCGCTCGGGCGTCACGATGTTGACCTGGAACGACTTCATCCCGCCGCCCTCCTAGGCCTGCGCCTGCAGCTTCTCGTAGTTCACGACGACCTCCTCGATCGCGCCGCAATAGAGGAAACACTGCTCCGGGATGTGGTCGTACTCGCCGCTGATCAGGCCCTTGAAGCTGCGGACCGTGTCCTCGAGCTTCACGTAGCGGCCCGCCTTGCCGGTGAACTGCTCGGCGACGAAGAACGGCTGCGACAGGAAGCGCTGGATGCGGCGCGCGCGCTGGACGATGACCTTGTCCTCGTCGCTCAGCTCGTCCATGCCGAGGATCGCGATGATGTCCTGCAGGTCCTTGTAGCGCTGCAGGTACTGCTGCACCTGCCGCGCCACGGCGTAGTGCTCGTCGCCGACCACGCGCGGGTCGAGGATGCGGCTCGTGGAATCGAGCGGGTCGACGGCCGGGTAGATGCCCAGCTCGGCGATCTGGCGGCTGAGCACCGTCGTCGCGTCGAGGTGGCTGAATGCCGTGGCCGGCGCCGGGTCGGTGAGGTCGTCCGCGGGGACGTAGATCGCCTGCACCGACGTGATCGAGCCGCTCCGGGTCGACGTGATGCGCTCCTGCAGCTCGCCCATCTCGGTCGCGAGCGTCGGCTGGTAGCCGACGGCCGACGGCATGCGGCCGAGCAGCGCCGACACCTCGCTGCCGGCCTGGGTAAAGCGGAAGATGTTGTCGATGAACAGGAGCACGTCCTGGTTCAGCTCGTCGCGGAAGTGCTCGGCCATCGTCAGCCCGCTGAGGGCGACGCGCAGCCGCGCGCCGGGGGGTTCGTTCATCTGCCCGAACACGAGCGCCGTGTTCTTGAGCACGCCCGACTCGGTCATCTCGAGGTAGAGGTCGTTGCCCTCGCGCGTGCGCTCGCCGACGCCGCAGAACACCGAGTACCCGCCGTGCTCGGTGGCGATCGCGTGGATCAGTTCCTGCACGATCACCGTCTTGCCCACGCCGGCGCCGCCGAAGAGGCCGATCTTGCCGCCCTTGGCGTACGGCGCCAGCATGTCCACGACCTTGATGCCCGTCTCGAAGATCTCGTTGGCCTCGCCCTGGTCCGTCAGGTCCGGCGGCGTCGCGTGGATCGGGTTCGTCTTCGCCGGCTCCGGCACCGGCCCCTTGCCGTCGATCGGCTGACCGAGGAGGTTGAAGAGCCTGCCCAGGCACTGCTCGCCGACGGGGACCGCGATCGGCTTGCCCGTATCGTCCCCGCGCATGCCGCGCACCAGCCCCTCGGTCGAGTCCATGGCCACCGTGCGGACCACGTTGTTGCCGATGTGCTGGGCGACCTCGGTCACCAGGTCGATGCCCCGGTCGGCGTCCACGATGCGGATGGCATTGAGGATCGCGGGCAACCGGTCGCTGTCGAACTCGAGGTCGACCGTGGGTCCGATGACCTGCTTGACCACGCCGTAATTCTCGGCCATTTGCTTGACTCTCCTCGTTACAGTGCGTTGGCTCCGCCGACGATGTCCAGAAGCTCCGCCGTGATCGCCGCCTGCCGTTCGCGGTTGCGCTGCAGCGTGAGCGCGTCGATGAGCTCGCCGGCGTTGTCCGTGGCGGCGGTCATGCTCGCCATGCGCGCGGCGTGCTCGCTCGTGAAGGCCTCCATGAGCGTCACGAAGACCCGATTGCGCAGGTACAGGGGTAGCAGTTTCGCGAAGAGCCGCGCCTGGTCCGGCTCCCAGATGTAGTCGAGGGCGGCGACTTCGCCGTCGTGGACCGCGGCCGGCGGCGCGATCGGCAGCAGCTGCCGGTTCTGCGGCCGCTGTGTCATCATCGAGACGAACTCGGCGTAGACCACGCGCACCTCGTCGAACACCCCGTCGAGGAAGGCGGTCACGATCGCGTCGCCGACCGTGTTGCTCCGCTCCGCGGTCGTCTCGCCGTTGAAGTCGTCGTGGCGTGCGAAGAGCCGGTAGCCGCGCTTGGCGAAGTAGTCGCCGGCCTTCTTGCCGACCGTCAGCAGCTCGGTCTCGACCCCGGCCTGCGCCGACGCGTCGACGGCCTGCTGGGCCGATTTGATGAGGTTGAGGTTGTAGCTGCCGCAGAGTCCCTTGTCCGAGGTCACGACCACGACCAGCCGGCGGGCGACCTCGCGGACCGCGAAGAACGGATGTTCGCCCTCCGTCGCGCCGGCGAGGTGCTCGACGAGCTGCGTCAGGGTGTGCGCGTACGGGCGCGCCGCCACCATCTTGCCCTGCGAGCGATTCAGCTTCGCGGCGGCCACCATCTTCATGGCCTTGGTGATCTGCTTGGTGCTGTTGACCGAGCGGATCCGCTTGTTGAGGGTCTTGACGCCCGCACCGGGCACGGCCAACCTCCCGCGGCGCTACTTGCGCTGCGCCTTGAACTCCGCGATGACGTCCCGCATCTGCTCCGCCGTGTCGTCGGCGAGCTGTCCGGTCTGCGCGATCTCGCGCAGCAAACCCGCGTGCGTCCGCTCGAGATACGCCAGGTAGTCCGCCTCCCACTGGCGGACCTGGTCGATGGGGACGTCGTCCAGCGCGCCCTGGCCGCCGGCGAAGATGATCGCGACCTGCTTCTCGACCGGCATGGGCACGTACTGGTCCTGCTTGAGGATCTCGACCATGCGCTGGCCGCGGGTCAGCTGGCGCTGCGTCGCCTTGTCGAGGTCGCTGCCGAACTGCGCGAACGCCGCCAGCTCGCGGTATTGCGCGAGATCGAGGCGCAGCGAGCCGGCCACCTTCTTCATGGCCTTGGTCTGCGCGTTGCCGCCGACGCGCGACACGGAGATACCGACGTTCACGGCCGGCCGCACGCCGCTGTAGAAGAGGTCGCCCTCGAGGAAGATCTGGCCGTCGGTGATCGAGATCACGTTGGTCGGAATGTACGCGGACACGTCGCCCGCCTGCGTCTCGATGATCGGCAGCGCGGTGAGCGAGCCGCCGCCCTTGGCGTCCGACAGCTTGACGGCGCGCTCGAGCAGGCGGCTGTGCAGGTAGAAGACGTCGCCGGGATACGCCTCGCGGCCGGGCGGGCGGCGCAAGAGCAGCGACATCTGGCGATAGGCGTTGGCTTGCTTGGAGAGGTCGTCGTAGACCACGAGCGTGTCCTTGCCCTGCCACATGAAGTGCTCGGCCATCGTGCAGCCCGTGTACGGCGCGATGTAGAGCAGCGGGGCGGGCTCGCTGGCGCAGGCGCTGACGATGGTCGTGTACTCCATCGCGCCGTGGGCCTTGAGCGTGTGGTAGACGCTCGCGACCGTGGACTGCTTCTGGCCGATGGCCACGTAGAAGCAGAACACCCCCTTGCCCTTCTGGTTGATGATCGTGTCGATCGCGATCGCCGTCTTGCCGGTCTGGCGGTCGCCGATGATCAGCTCCCGCTGGCCGCGTCCGATCGGCGTCATCGAGTCGATGGCCTTCAGGCCGGTCAACAGCGGCACCTTGACCGGCTGGCGGTCGATCACGCCCGGCGCCTTCAGTTCGATGGGGCGGGTGCGGTCGGTCGGCACGGGGCCTTCGCCGTCGAGCGGTCGACCCACCGCATTGAGCACGCGGCCGACCACGGCTTCGCCGACCGGCACCGAGGCGATGGCGCCGGTGCGCGTGACCTGGTCGCCCTCCTTGATGTGGGTGTCCTCGCCGAAGATGGCGACGCCGACGGAATCCTCCTCCAGGTTCAACACCATGCCCATGGTGTCGCCGGGGAACTTGACCAGCTCGCCGGCCATCACGTCCTGCAGGCCGTAGATGCGGGCGATGCCGTCGCCCACCTGCAGGATGGTGCCGACGCTCTCGACGGCGAGGTCGCGGCCGTATTTCTGCAGCTCCCGCGCCAGGACGGAGCTGATTTCCTCGGGCCTCAGTTTCACTGCCGGACTCCTTGCAGGCTAGCGGAGGGGCGCGTGCTCGAGCGCCCGGCGCAACTCGGCCAGGCCGGTGCGCAGGGTGCCGTCGAGGATGCGATCGCCCATGGTCACGCAGATCCCGCCGATCACCGACGGGTCCACCTTCTGGTCGAGGATGATCCGCTGGCGCGTCAGCTGCTCCAGCTTCCGGGTGAGCTGATCGGCGAGGTCGGCGGCGAGCGGCACCGCCGTGACGACCGCCGCGCGCTGCAGCCCGCGGTGGCGCTCGACGAGGGTCGCGAACTCCTCGTTGATGTCGCCGAGGAACAGGATGCGGTCCTTGTCCAGCAGCAGCTCGAGGAACTGGACCAGGACGGGATCGACGCGGTCGTCGAGAAGAGTGTGGATCAGGGCCTTCTTGTCCTGCGTGGGCACCTGGGGGCTCTGCATGAAGACGCGCAGGTCCGGGTAGGCCGTCACCGATCCCGCGAGCGTGGCCAGCGACGCGCACACGCTGTCGAGCACCTGGCGCTCGACGGCGACGTCGAGCAGGGCTTGTGCGTAACGGACGGCGACGACACGGTCACGCATGCGGCAGCTCCTCGATCCGGTCGATGTACTGCTGGATGAGCTGGCGGTGCTTGGCGTCGTCGAGCCGCTCACCGATGAGCTTCTCCGCGGCGCCGATCGCGAGAGTCACCACGCTCTTCCGCAGCTCGAGCTGGGCCTTCTGCGACTCGATCTCGAGGTCCTGCATCCCCTTGGCCTTCACCTGCTCGATCTCGGCCCGCGCGTCGGCCACGATGCCCTTCGCGAGCTCTTCGCCCTTCTTGACCGCTTCCTGGACGCGTTGCCGCTCGATTACCTTGATCTCGCCGAGCTTGGCCTCGAAGCTCGCCCTCAGCGTGCCGGCGTCGGCGAGCTCCTTCTCCGCGGCCGAGTAGTCGGTCTCGATCTTGGCGCGCCGCTGGTCGATCAAGGCGATGATCGGGCCCCAGGCGAACTTGCGCAGGATCCACATGAGCAGCAGGAAGCCCGCGATCGTCGTGAGCAGCTGGGGGATGTTCGGGGCCATGTTCATGGACTCGGTCCTTCGCGTTGGTCCGGTTGCCCCCGCTCGCCGGGGGGCTGTCGCCGCCCCGACCAGGGCGATCCCGGGGCACCCGGCGCTCGCCGGCGCGAGCGCTAACCCTTGAGCACGAAGACGGAGACGAAGGCGTAGATCGTGAGCGCTTCGATGAACGCGCTGCCGATGATCATCGCCGTCTGGATCTTGCCGATGGCCTCGGGCTGACGACCCATGGCGGTCATCGCGCCCTCGATGGCCTTGCCCAGGCCGAGGGCGGAACCGAAGGCGGCGAGGCCGAGGCCCAGTGCAAGCAGTCCGTTGGTGCCCATGTTTCCTCCTTAAATTGCCGTGGATGGTGCGGGCGAACCCGCCGTCCTGGTCGACCGGACAGCGTCCGGCACTAGTGCGCCTCCTCCTCGTGGCCGTGAGGAAGCATCAGCGAGATGTAGATCGTCGACAGCAGGGTGAAGACCAGGGCCTGGACCGTGCTGCCGATCAGCGCGATCGCATAGAACGGGAACTGGAACGGGAGGCCGGGGAACCAGGGCGTGAGCGCGTCGAGTCCGCAGAACCGCAGCAGGACGTCCATGAGCTGCACGCCCAGGATCACCATCACGGCGATGAGCGTGTCCTCGCCGAAGATGTTGCCGAACAGACGCAGCGAGAGCGAGATCGGCTTGATCAGCTCGCCCATCAGCTCGAGCGGGAAGATCATGATCGCGAACGCCCACTCGAGGCCGCTCTTGGGCTGGCCGGCGAAGTGGTAGAGGTAGCCGCCCAGTCCGTTCTCCCGGATGCCGACGTACTGCACGTACAGGAACGTGCAGAGCCCCAGCCCCAGCGTCGTGTTCACGAAGCTCGCCGTCGACGAGTGGCCCAGCGGCACCAGGCCGAACAGGTTGTTGCAGAGGATGAAGATGAACAGGGTGCCGAGGTAGGGCGCGAAACGGCGGGCCCGGTCGCCGAGGATGTCCCGGAACATGCCGTAGAGGCCGCCGATCACGAGCTCCGCGAAGATCTGCCGCCGGGTCGGGTCGCGATCGCGCAGCGAGCGGCCGACCGAGACGAAGAACGACGCGATGAGCAGGGCGACCAGCAGCGAGAAGATCGGGTCGATCCAGTCGGCCATGGACTCGGCAGTCTCGTTGCCCCAGGCGTTGGCGATCACCAGCTTGCCGAGGTTGTCGAGATGGAAGCCGCCGCCGTGCGCGCCGTCGTGGTCCTCGGCCGGGGCTGCGCCGTGCTCGGCGGCTTCAGCCGGATCGGCGTGCGCGGGATCGTGCTGCTGGGCCGCGACGGTGCCCGCCGCGAGGACGACCGCGAGCGCGATGGCGAGAACGGTCGAGACCGTGCCGGGATCATGCTTGTGCATCGTCACCTCGCTGGGGCGCGTGCCGGATTGCCGAGGACCGCGTGGTGAGGCCGGCCAGGACGAGGGCCGCCAGCATGACCGTGAGACCGTGAGCCAGGCTGAAGACCGGAAACGGCGCGACAATCAATATCCAGATCGCGACTACGTAAACACCCAATTTCCCGAGTGCCCACAGAAAAATGCGCAATCCGCTGCGCGGTCGCTCCCGCCGCCCGACGGTGGCGGTCAGCAGACCCTCGAGCGCGCGCAGATTGACGGCCGCCCAGACCGAGCCCGCGGCGAGCCCGAGGCCGGCGTCCGGTTGCTGCAACCGGGCGACCACGAGCGCGGCGGCCGCTCCGCCGAGCAAGGTCCACCACTGGGCGCGGCGCAGCACGCGCTGGTCGTTCATCCGTCGCGGCTCCCTTGCCGGACGACCTTGTAGACCTGTCGCGCCGCCGCCGCCAGGCCGAAGAGCGCGCCGCCGACCTCGAGCCAGGGAGCCCCGCCCCAGCGTTTCTGCGCCAGGTGCCCGAGCCACCAGCCGAGCGCCGGTCCGACGCCGATGATGATCGGCAAGGTCGTGTACAGGCCAACGTCTCGCATGGCGCGGCGCTTCTCGTCGTCGGGGCGCGGGCGCGGCATGGATCGAGACCTCGCGGAACGGACACGACAGGAACGGCCGCACCACAATCGAGGTGGTACGGCCGTCATCGTATACAGCGCCGCCATACGGCGCAATGCCCGATCAGGCGCGCGCGGCTACTTCTTCGCGACGTCGTGCGGAGCCGCCTTCGGCGCCGGCGGCACCGGCGGTCCGGCATGTGTCGTGTCGGTCGGCTTCTTGGCGCCCATCGAGCAATTGCCCTCGAAGAACACACCCTCGTCGATCACCAGGCGCTTCGTCTTGATGTCTCCCTCGAGGTGCGAGCCGCTCTGGAGCTCGATCTTGTTCTCGGCGTCGATGTCGCCGAAGAACTGGCCGCCGATGATCGCGTTCTTCACCTTGACCGACGCGCGGACCACGCCGGTCTTGCCCACGACCAGGCTCTCGGGCATGCCGATCGAGCCCTTGAACTCGCCCTCGATCCGCAAGGTGCCCCGCACGTCGATGGTGCCCTCGAACTTGCAGCCCTGCGCGATGATGGATGTCTGGCCGGCGTTGACGGTGGTGGTTTCAGGCTCCTTGCCGAACATGATCGTCCTCCTAGGTCCCGGAGGGGGCCCCGGTGTTCCCATATGCCGCGGACGATTCCTCGTCCCGGGTGAATCGGGGCGTGCGCCCCGGGCCGGCCGGTATCAGGGCGCGGGCGGTTCTCCGGAGAGGAACCCTCGCGGATCGACGGCCATGCCATTGTGCCAGATCTCGAAGTGCAAATGTGGGGCCGACGCCTCGCCGGACGCCCCCATGTACGCGACGACCTGTCCCCGACGGACCTGTTCGCCGCTGACCACGGCCATCCTCAGACAATGCCCGTACACGGTTAGGTAACCCAAACCGTGCTGGATTTCAACAAAGTTCCCGAGATACCGGTCGATTCCCGTGCGAATGACGACTCCGTCGCCGGCGGCCAGGATCGGTGCACCCTCCGGTCCGGCGATGTCCAGTCCACGGTGAGGCAGCACGCCCTCCGCCGCGGAGCCGCCCTCGAACTCCCGGGTCGCGAATCCCGCCGCGGGCCAGCCGTTCGGCGGATCGGTCATCACGGCGGACGCCAGCCGCCCGATCTCGTCGGCCGCGCCGTCGTTCGCGTTCGCCGCCGCCGGCGCGTCCACGCCGAGCATCAGGAGGACCCGCTCCTGCATGGCGCGCATCGACTCGAGTTCGGCCTCCAGCGCCGCGACCCGCGCCAGCTCGGCTCGGGCGGCCGTGGCTTCCGCCTCCAGGCCCGGCACCCGGGCCGCCCGCCGGGACATGGCGCCGTACCCGAGCAGCACCCAGGCGACCATCCCGGCCAGGAGCACGCCGAGGATTCCGAGCAGCCAGACCATGCGGTGGCTGATCGTGAACTCGCGAACGCCCTGGTCCTGATCGTTGATCAGGATGATGCGCGTGTATCGCGTCAAGGCCGCGGCTCCCGCGTCGAGGGAACGTCGATCGCCCGCTCCCGCGCGCTCACCGGCGCGCTCGCCGCGAGGCCGGGCCCCGGCCGCGGGAAGCTGAGCAGGAAACGCGTGCCGACCGTGGCCGCAGGATCCAGCTCGATGCGGCCTCCGTGCTCGTGCATGATCCTGGCGACGATGCTCAGGCCCAGCCCGGTCCCCTTCCCGTAGCTCTTCGTGGTGAAGAACGGCAGGAAGATCTGGTCGCGGTGCTGGGGCGGGATGCCGGGGCCATCGTCGGCGAACGTCACGAGCACCTCGCCGGGGTCGCCGGGCCCCATGGTGATCTCGATGCGTCCCCCGTCGGGCATCGCGTCGACGGCGTTGACCAGCAGGTTGAAGAAGACCTGGTCCAGCTCGTTGCGATTACCGACGACCTGGACCTGGCCGGCGTTCTTCAGGTCCACCTCGACGCCCGCGACCTTCAGGTTCTTCTCCATGAGATACACCGTCTCGTGCACGATCTCGCCGAGCAGCACGAGCCCCCGCTCACGGCTCTGCGTGCGCGCGAAATTCAGGAGACCCTTGATGATCTGCCGGCACTGGTCCGTCTGGCGGATGATCCGCTCGACGTCCTCGGCGTCGTCCTCGGCGAGGTCGCTCTCCGCCAGCATCTGGGCCGACAGCAGGATCGAGCCCAGCGGCGTGTTGAGCTGGTGCGCGATCCCGGCCGCGAGCTGGCCGATCCCTGCCAGCTTCTCGGTCTGGCTGAGCCGGTTCTCGAACTGCCGCTCGCTCGTCACGTCCCGCGCGATGACCACGAAGGAGCGCTCGGAGGGATCGTCGCTGCCGCGGCCGGGCGGCAATGGCGACAGGGTCAGCTTGATCAGGCCGTCCGGCAGCTGCTCGCGCGGCACCGTGAACTCGAACGTCAGGCTGCGGTTGAGGCGCTCGGCGTCGGCCATCGCCCGGTCGAGCTCCAGGCCGTGGCACAGGTCGATGTCGCCGAACCGGCGACCGAGGACGGTCCGCCGCGCCGCGCCGAAGAGCTGCTCGGCGGCCTTGTTCCACTCGCGGACGGCGCCGCCGCGGTCCAGCAGGAAGATGGCCTCGCCGGCGTGGTTGATGATGGTGCGGTGCTTCTGCTCGGAGCGCAGGAGGCGGCGCTGGGCCCGTTCCCGCGCGCGCAGGCTGAACCAGAGCGACCACGCGGCGAGGAGGGTCAACGTATGCAGCGCGGCCGTCGAGACGATGCGGTCGCGCGAACGATCGACGCCGGCGCCGCCCTGGGCGGCCGCCGTGACGAGCTCGATCACGTTGAGGCCGACCAATCCGGTCGTGAGGATGATCAGGAGCGCGACGAGGAGTCGCGCGCGCGACAGGGCTATCCGGCGTATGATCTTTTTCAGCAACTCTTTACGCACACCTAGTCGAGATCCGTGGACAGCCCCATCATGGCGAGCAGCCGCTCCAGGTCAGCATCGTCGTAGAACGTCACGGCCACCCGGCCCTTGCCGCTCGCCGCGCGCTCGATCTCGACGGGCGACCCGAAATGCGCCTCGGCGCGCTCGCGCAGCGCGCGGATCTCCGGGGTCTCGCGCGAACCGCCGGGCGGCGCGGCGCGCTTGCGCCGGGCCCGCCGGCGCGCCGCCGCGGCGCCCTGTGCCCGCCGCTCGACCTCGCGGACCGAGAGTCCGCGACTGCGGCAGAGTCGGGCCAGCCGGAGTCGCTCTGGACCCGGCGGCAGCGCCAGCAGCGCTTTCGCATGGCCGCGGGTGAGCGTGCCGTCCTCCACGAGTTGACGGATCTCCTCCTCGAGGGTCAGCAGGCGAAGCGCGTTGGCCACGGTGCTGCGGTTCTTGCCGAGCATGTCGGCGAGCTCCTCCTGCGTCGCGCCGTACGCGTCGAGCAGGCCGTGGTAGGCGACCGCCTCCTCGATGGGGCCGAGATTCTCGCGCTGGATGTTCTCCAGCAGCGAGATGCGCAGCGCCTCGGCCTCCTCGTACGAGCAGGTGACCGCAGGGACGTCGTTGAGGCCGGCCAGGCGGGCCGCGCGGACCCGGCGCTCGCCGGCCACGACGACGTAGCGCGGCAGCGGGGCGCCAGCCTCGACCGGCGGCACGCGTTCGCCTTCGCGGAGTCGGCGCACGAGAATAGGCTGCAGGACTCCCACGTCGCGCAGGGACGCGGCGAGTTCTTCTAATTTGTCTTGTTTGAATATCTTACGTGGTTGATCCGGGTTGAAGGACAGCTCAGCGACCGGGATCTCCCGGATCTCCCGCCCCCCGGCGGAGGCGATCCCGATCTCGGCGCCCTGGATCAGCGCCGACAGCCCCTTGCCCAGCACTCGGTTCTTCACCATCGTCTCAACCCTCCCGCCGCGCCGCGGCTCCGCTGCCCGCGACGATTTCCTGCGCCAGCGACAGGTAACTCTGGGCGCCGAGGCACTCGACATCATAGAGCAGGATCGGCTGGCCGAACGACGGAGCCTCGCTCAGGCGCACGTTGCGAGGAATCCGCGTCTGGTAGACGACCGATCCGAAGAAGTCGACCGCCTCGTCCGCGACCTGGTTCGAGAGCCTCAGGCGTTTGTCATACATCGTCAGCAGGACGCCTTCGAGCTGCAGCTCGCGGTTCAGGTTGCGCTGGACGAGCTGGATCGTGCTCAGGAGCTGGCTCAGGCCTTCCAGGGCGTAGTACTCGCACTGGATCGGGATCAGGACCGAGTCCGCGGCAGTCAACGCGTTCAGGGTCAGCAATCCCAGGCTCGGCGGCGTGTCGATGAGGACGAATTCGTATCGGTTCCGGTGATCGGCGAGCGCTCGCTTGAGGAAGTGTTCGCGGCGCTGCTGGCCGACGAGCTCGATCTCGGCGCCCGCCAGTCGCCGATCGGCCGGCAAGACGTCCATGTACGGGACCCGGGTATTCTGAACGCACGCGGTGAGGCTCGCGTTGCCGAGCAGGAACTCGTACGAGGTGCCTTCGCGGGGCTCGGCGCCGACCCCGCTCGAGGCATTCCCCTGCGGATCCAGGTCCAGTAACAGGACTCTCTTCTCCGCGACCGCCAGGCTGGCGCAGAGATTGACGGCCGTGGTGGTCTTGCCAACCCCGCCCTTCTGATTCGAGATGGAGATGATCTTGCCCATGAGAGTCGTCCGTCCGTGGGGGTTGGCGCCCGGGTCGCCGGTCAGCTCCGGCGGTCGATCGGGGGAATCTAGGGCATGGACGCGATCGATGTCTACCGTGTTCCTGGATCGGTTCTGCACACAGCCAGGCAACCTCGCCCAGAAAAGACCTTTCCGAGACCGGTTCCGGAGTCGGCTGGGAATCGGATCAGCCGAGCGGACCGGGCCGGCGGAGGTGTTCCACGTGGAACATCGCGGACCGGTCCTGAGTGTGAACCAGGTCAGTTCCACGTGGAACAACGACGTCGTCAGCGCCGGTACCGGGTCAGGAAGAGCCGCGGCGCCCCGCTCCCCAGAACGCTCGCGCCCCGAGGGAACCACCAGGTCTCCGGGTCCCCGAGATGGTCGACGAAGGTGTCGTCCAGTTCCTCGAGCGACCTTGGCTCGGAATCCAGGAAGCGGATGATCGCCAGCTCGTGGATCGCGGCGAAGTCGGGAATCGCCGCCGCGAGACCCCGGATCACCTGGGAATCGTCGAGTCGCAGCGCTTTCAGCGAGACCACGACGCCAGGTCCGCCGGCGCGCTCACTGGCGAGCGCGGCGTCTCCCCAACGCGCAGCCAGCACGAACGCGCGCAGGAGGCCCATCGCCCGGATCGCCCGGCGCAGGAACCAGGCCCGCTTCTCTCTCGGCTCGACGAGCCAGGACTCCCCAGGATGCCCGTCGGCCTGGCGCAGGGCGGCCCAGACGAGCCCGGGCAAGCCCGCTCCCGAGCCGAGATCGATATGCCGGCTGCCGGCGAACCAGGGCTCCTCCGCCAGCGCCTGCCGGGCGAGCGCCCAGCCGTCGCGGCACTGCCGCATGATCCTCGAGATCTGCTGGTCGGTGTCAACCCGCGTGATCAGATTGGTCTGCTGATTCCACCGCCGGATCTCTCTCGCGAGGAGGTCGAGCTGCGCGTCGAGCCCGGAGGGCGTCTCGCGATTCACGGCGCCCCCCGTTCCGGCGGCGCCGCGTCCCGGTGTCGCCGCACCAGCACGGTCAGGATCGCGAGATCCGCCGCCCGTACGCCGTCGATCCGGCCGGCTTGACCGATCGTCGCCGGTCGCATGCGCGAGAGCTTCTCCCGGGCCTCGTTGCTCAGCGCCGGGATCGAACGGTACTCGAAATCGGCCGGGATCGCGAGTCCGTCGAGATGCGATTGAGATTCCAGCATTCGCCGCTGCCTATTTATGTAACCACTATATTTTATTGATGTTATACAATCTATCATCAGGCCGGCCGCGAGCAGGCTCTCGCTCCCGTCGCCCAGTTCCTCCCGGACGATGCCCGCGAGCGCGAGTCGCAACCCGGCGCCATCGCGGACGATCTCGGCAAGGTCGTGCAGGTCGATGTCCGGCCGGCGAAGGATGTCCGCGGCCGTACAGGCCGGGCCGCCGGCCGGGTCGGTGGTCCGCCAGCCGGACAGGCAGGCCAAGATCCGCGCGCGGGCCCGGTCGCGCGCGCGCAGGCGATCGAGCTCGCCGGCCGGCAGCAGACCGAGCTGCGCCGCCGGCTCCAGGAGGCGGGTCTCCGCGTTGTCGCAGCGCAGGTGCAGGCGATGTTCGGCGCGCGAGGTGAACATCCGGTACGGCTCACTGATCTCCTTGGTCACCAGATCATCGATGAGCACGCCGAGATACGACTCGTTGCGCGACGGGATCCACGCCGGCTGTCCGCCGAGCGAGCGAACCGCGTTGACGCCGGCGACCAGGCCCTGCGCGGCCGCCTCCTCGTAACCCGAGGTGCCGAGGAGCTGGCCGGCCAGGAACAGCCCCGGGACGCGCCGGCACTCGAGCGTCGGCGCGACCTGCCAGGACGGCGCGCTATCGTACTCCACCGCGTAGCCGAAGCGCACGAGCGCGGCGCGCTCCAGACCCTCGATGCTGCGCACGAGCGCGCACTGGACGTCGGACGGCAGGCTCGTGGAGATCCCGTTGACGTAAATCTCGGGAGTGTCCTCGCCTTCGGGTTCGAGGAACACCAGGTGACGGCTGCGGTCAGCGAAGCGGACGACCTTGTCCTCGATGGACGGGCAGTAACGGGGTCCGCGGCCCTCGATGATGCCGCCGTAGAGCGGCGATCGATGCAGGTTCTCGCGGATCAGCGCGTGCGTGCGCTCGTTGGTGTAGGCGAGCCAGCAGAGATGATCCGGCGGGGAGAAGCTCCGCGTGCGGAAGGAGAACGGCCGGGGGTCTCGATCGCCGGGTTGCGGCTCGAGACGGGAGAAGTTGATGCTATCCGCGTGCAGGCGCGGCGGCGTCCCCGTCTTCAGGCGACGCAGCTCGAGGCCGAGCCGGCGCAGCTCGCCGCTCAGCCCCTCGCTGCTCTCGGCGCCCTCGCGGCCGCCGCGCGTTCGCCGCTCGCCCACGTGCATCAGGCCGCGCAGGAAGGTGCCGGTGCACAGGACGACTCGCTGCCCGCGCACCTCGCGCCCGTCGGCCAGCCCCACGCCGTCGACCGGGTCGCCCGGCGCGGCGGCCAGGAGGCGGGTCGCGTCGCCCTCGATGAGGACCAGCCCAGCCTGGTCGTCGACGGCGGCGGCCATCGTCGCCTGGTACCGCGCCTTGTCGGCCTGCGCCCGCGGCGCTTGCACCGCCGGACCCTTGCGGCGATTGAGGACCCGGAACTGGATGCCCGTCGCGTCGATCGCCAGCCCCATCTGACCGCCGAGCACGTCGATCTCGCGGACGAGGTGACCCTTGCCGAGGCCGCCGATCGCCGGGTTGCACGGCATGCGACCGATCTCGGCGCGCGCGTGGCTCACCAGCGCGGTCCGGCAGCCGAGGCGAGCCGCGGCGAGCGCGGCCTCGAGGCCGGCGTGGCCGCCGCCCACCACGATCACGTCGTATCCTCGCCCGAGCCGTGTCATCCGCGTCGCCCCCGCCGACTCATTTCCCCACGCAGAACCGCGAGAAGATCTCCCCCAGCAGCTGCTCCGTGAACACCCGGCCGGTGATCGCCCCGAGCTCCTGCAGCGTCGCCGCGAGCAGCGTCGCGGCGACCTCGTCGCCGGCGCCGGGGTCCTCGAGCAGCTGGTCGATGGTCTCGCGGCAGGCGAGGAGCCGGTCCTGATGGCGCTGGTTGAGGATCACCCCGCGCGCGACGGCTGCCGCCACCCCGCCCGCCCGCGCGTGATCGAGCAGCGCGCGGCGCAGCGCCTCGA
The DNA here is from genome assembly GCA_022711765.1 of Candidatus Krumholzibacteriota bacterium. Lineage (GTDB taxonomy): Bacteria > Krumholzibacteriota > Krumholzibacteriia > LZORAL124-64-63 > LZORAL124-64-63 > Glo-17. Next base: position 193,042 of record JAKLEB010000003.1, on the reverse strand, counting down.
TGCCCTGCCCCGTCCGGCTCGACGTCACCATCCCCGTCGCCGCCGGGTCGAGATCGCCCTTGGTCCACACCGGCAGGACCGGGCAGCCGGCCGGCGCGTCGCCGAGCGCCGGCGCCGGTTGCGCGCGGTCGGTCACCGGCCGCAGCGCAAGGACGAGGTCGGCGCCCGCGACCGTCTCCCGCGTCCGCGCGACGCCTTTCGCCTCGACTCCGACCGCGCGGTCGCGCAGGCCCGCGGTGTCGTGCAGCACGAAGAGCACCCCGTCGAGCTCGAGCGGCGCCGTGACCACGTCGCGCGTCGTTCCCGCCTCGGGGTCGACCAGCGCGCGGTCGGCGCCCAGGAGCGCATTGAAGAGGGAGCTCTTGCCGACGTTGGGCGCGCCGACGAGCACGACCTGGACACCGTCACGCAGCAGGCGGCCGGCCGGAGCGAGATCGAGCAGGTCGTCGATCTGCCGGCGGGCCGCGCGCAAGGTGGTCGCGACGTCCTCGCGCGACGGGCCGACCGCGTCCTCTTCGCTGAACTCGAGCGCGCCCTCGATGCGCGCCAGCAGATCGCGCAACGGTCCTTCCACCGCGGCGAGCTGCCGGTTGAGACCGCCGGTGAGCTGGGCGAGCGCCGCGCGCGCGCCGGCGGCGTGCTCGGCGGCGATCAGCTCGGCGACCGCTTCGGCCTGGACCAGCGACAGCCGGCCGTTGAGAAACGCGCGCCGCGTGAACTCGCCGGGGAGCGCGCCGCGCGCGCCGGCGGCGCGGCAGGCGGCCGCGATCTGGCGAGCCGGCATCAGCCCGCCGTGGCAGAAAAATTCGACGGTGTCCTCGCCGGTGTAGCTGGCCGGCGCCAGCATCGGCAGGACGAGCGCCTGGTCCAGGGGCGTCCCGGGCTCAGGGCCGCCGGTGTCCGCCCGGGCCGGCCAGCGGACCAGCGCGAGCCGCGCGCGATGCGAGTCCACGGGGTCGGCCAGGGCGCCGGCGGACAGGAGCCGCCGCGCGACGGCCAGGGCTTCCGGTCCGCTCAGTCGCACGACGGCCAGGCCGCCCTCGCCCTCGGGGGTCGCGACCGCCACGACGGTGCCGCTCTCCAGGATCGCCAAGGTCTTCCTCGATCAGGCCGCGGACGCGAGCGGGGGCCGCACCGGGCACGGCCCCCGCCGGGTGTTCGCGCGTGGCCGGTCAGTCGCCGGACTGTTCCACGTCGACGGGTTCCTCGTCGCCGGCCGCCGCCCGCTGGCGATACGCTTCGGGAACCTGATCCGGCCGGCAGATCACGACGAACTTCCCGTCGGGACCGGTCTCGGTGTAGGTGGTCAGGTCCTCCAGCTCCTCGATCTGCAGGTGTGCGATCCGCCGCTCGCGGCCGCCGGCGGGTTCGAGGGGCACGGGCCGGCCGGTGTTGCGCGCCTCGGCCGCGGCGTTGCGGACGCGCTGGACGAGATTGTCCTCGCGGCGCAGCCGGTAGTTGTTGATGTCCAGGTTCATGCGCACCCGGTCGCCCGCGGCATTGCTCGCCACCTTCTCGACCAGGTACTCCACGGCGTCCACGGTATTGCCATACCGGCCGATGAGCACGCCGGCGCTGCGGTCGTCGACGACCATCTTGACCTGATGGTACTCGCCTTCCTGCACCTGCACGCGGCAGGTGAAGCCGGACTTGACCATCAGGTCGGTCGCCACGCGCTGCAGGAACGGCACCGCCGCGACGGCGTCCTCCGCCTGGTACGGGCGCGTCCGGTTCACGGCGACCACGCCCGCGACCAGCTCGGTCGCGGCGCGCGGAACGTGACGGACGGGTGCCGCCGGCTCGGCCGGTTCCGCGGCCGCCGGGGTCCCGATCCGATCGGGCGCCGGCACGACCTCGGGCTCCACCTCGGTCCCCATCAGGAACGCCAGCGGGTCCTCGGCGGGCGCTTCGCTCGCCGGGGCGACCGCCGCGACCGCGGGCGGTTCGGCGGCGACGGCGGGCGCGACTGCGGGCGTCTCGGCCTCGTCGCTGCCGAACAGGCGGCCATCGCCGACCTTCTCCGCGCCGGGCCCCTCGAACTCCGCGCCCGGCTTCCGGCGCCGCCGCGGCCGGCGCCGGCGGCGGTTCTTGCTGTCCTCGTCGCCGTGCTCGGTGGCGTCCGGTCGACCCTCGTCGGGCCGCCTCTGGGCGACCCGCGCGGTCGCCTCGCGCTTGTCCGCGTCCTGGGCCCGGGGCGCGGCACCGGCCGGTGCCTCGTCGCGCCGGCGGCCACGATCGCGGCCGCGATCGCGGTCGCGTTCGCGCTCGCGCTCGTCCCGGACGCCGCCGCTCGCATCCTGGCGCCGCCGGTCGCCGCGGCGGCTTCCGCCCCGGCGATCGCGCCCGTCATCGAGCCGCTCGCCCGTGCGGCTTCCCGCCTCCGACCGCGGCGCGCCCTGCTCGTCACGGCCGCCCCGCGGTCCGCGCGCGCCCCGGCGCCGATCGGCTTTCCTCTCCACCTTGACCACGGCCTGGCGGCGGCCGACGCCCAGGATCCCCGCGCGGGCTTCCTGGATCACGGTCACGTCGACCTCTTCGCGACGCAGGCCCATTCTCAGCAGGGCTTCGCGGATGGCCTCATCCACGGTCCTGCCCGTGCTCTCCATCGTGTCGCTCATGGTTACTGCGCACCTCCCTCGGGGGCGGCCGTCTTGTGGATTCTCCAGGTCTGGTAGATGGTCATCACGTTGTTGACCAGCCAGTAGATGACCAGACCCGACGGCATCTGGTAGAAGAAAAAGAGGAAGATGACCGGCATCAGCGTGTTGATCATGGCCATCTGGCCCGTCACCTGGCCGGTCGGTGTCATGCGCGTCTGGATCACCATCGTGCCCGTCATCAGGAGGGGCAGCAGGTTGAAGTCCGAGCCCAGGAAGGGAATCGAGAACGGCAAGGAGAACAGCGCGTCCGGCTTCGAGAGATCCTTGATCCACCAGACGAACGGCGTGTTGCGCAGCGCGATCGTGTTCGCGAGCGCCTGGTACAGCGCGACGAAGACGGGCATCTGCAGCAGGAGGGGCAAGCAGCCCGACATCGGGTTGACCTTCTCCTTCTGGTAGAGCTCCATCATCGCCTTGCTGAGCTTCTCCTGGTTGTCCTTGTGCTTCTCCTGGAGGGCTTTGATCTTCGGCTGCAGCAGCTGCATCTTCTTCATCGACTGGGTGCTCGACCGCGTCAGCGGGTAGAACGCCAGCTTGGTCAGCACCGAGAAGACGATGATGATCACCCCGTAGTTCGGGATGAACCGCCGCATCTGATCCATGATCCAGAGCGTTGCCTCGGTCAGGGGTCGGACCAGGGCCCAGCCCAGCTCCATGATCTTCTCCAGACCGAGACCGTACGCCTTGAGTCGATCGGCCTCCTGGGGGCCGATGTAGAGGGAGAGCCGGTTCGCCGCCACGGCGTGCGTTCCGGCGCTCCCGGCGTCGACGGGCAGCTCGATCGACCAGGTCTGCACGTTCCGCGCCTGGTCGCCCGAAAGGCTGACGGTCGCGGTCACGGATTCCGGGTCATCGCGCCGATCCGGCGCCGGCAGGCCGACGACGGTGAAGTACTTGTTCTGGACTCCGGCGAAGCGCAGCGGACCCTCGTACGTCCCGCGCACGCGGTCGACGCCCTTCGCAAGGCCGCCGCGCTTCTTGAACTCCAGTTCGTCCCTCACCTTGGCGAAGGAACGGAACGCCGCCTCCTCGAGGTGATCGTTCCCTTCCGTGCTGGCGATCCCCTGGACCCAGCCGAAGCGCACCGACCTCGGCACCCCGAGCGTGGCGCGCGCCGTCGCGGCCTGCGGACCGACGGCGACCAGTTCCAGAGCCAGCAGGATCTCGTACGAATCCGCGTCGAAGGTATACGTCTTGCGGATCTCGAGGTCGCCCGCGGTGCGCAGCGAGAAGACCACGCTGCGAGTGCCCTCGTTCAGCTCGATCCGGGCCGGCGACTCCGTGGCGAAGAGGAGTCGACCCAGGTCGAGGTCGGCCGCAGTGAACGCCACTGCGTCCGCGCCGTAGGGGACCGCGCCATCTCCCTGCGGCAGGAGCTGGACCGGCCGGCCGTCCAGGTCCGAGTACCGCGCGCCGAGCCAGCTCGTGATCCGCGCGCCGCGCCCGGCCAGCTGGATCTCGTAGAGCGGCGTCGCGATCGTGACCGTCGCCTCGGCTTCGGGCCCGCCGACCGGTACGAGGATCGCCTCGGCGGTCGTGAGCGTGCTGTCGACCGCGGCGGCCGGGAGGCTCGACTCGCGCGCCGGCTCCGCCGGCTGGTCGCCGGCCCGCTGATCGGCCGCCTCGACCTCGGGCCGCGCCTCGGACTGCGCTTGCTGCCGGGCCGCGCGCTCGCGCGCGATATCGCGGTTGACCAGGAGCTGATAGCCGGTGATGACCAGGAAGATCAGGAGGAAGGCGAGCACCATGCGACGGTCCATGAAGGTCAATCTCCGCGGGGTTCGGGCACGGGGTCGCAACCGCCGGGGTGCCAGGGATGGCAGCGCAGGAGGCGGTTCAGCGCCAGGCGGCCGCCTCGCCACAGACCGTGCCGTCGGAGGCTCTCAGCCGCGTACTCGGAGCACGAAGGATGGAAACGGCAGACAGACGGCAGGATGGGCGAGAGCCATCTCCGGTAGAGCCCGATCAGCGCATAAGGCAGGCGCCACATGTCATGCTGGCCGGTCCTGCTCCTGGCTGGCCTGACGGCGAACGGAGCGCGGATGACGGCCTCAACCTCTCACGCGTCGGCGCGGGGCGCTCCCTCGCCGTCCTGTCCGGAACTCGGTCCGTCCGGACGCGAATCGACGGCGGGCGGGCGATCCAGCAAGCGGTCGAACTCCTCGATCACCTCGGGGCAGCGGGCCTCCGCGAGACATCCGCGGGCCACGGCGACGACCCAGAGGCCAGCACCCGGGGGCGCGGCTGGCAAATATCGCCGCCTGATCTCGGCGGCCGCCCCGGGCCGGTTCTCGATCCGGTCGCGAATCGCCTCGCGCAGCAGGCGCTTGGCGCGGTTTCGGGTGACGGCCCCGCCGACCTTGCGGCTGGCCACGACGGCCCTGGCCAGGTCGTCACCAGGGTACAGATAAAGCACAAAGAGGCGTCCGATCCGTTTGACGCCCTCCTTGTACACGAGCTGGAAATCCCGTTGTCCGCCCAGGGACCGCCATCCGCGGCCGCCTCGCTCGCCGGAGCTCAAGCGGACAGATGCTTGCGGCCCTTGGCGCGACGGCGCTTCAGCACCAGGCGACCGGCCCTCGTCGACATCCGCTTGCGGAAGCCGTGCTTGTGGGCGCGCTTCAGGTTGCTAGGTTGAAAAGTCCGCTTCACGGTCGAGCTCCATTCTTGGCGTCCATCGCTCTTTCAGCGGCGAAAGGGTAATCGCAGACCAGCGTACTGTCAAGAATTTCCTGGGGTTATCCTCGGCGGCGGCGGCGGCCCCGAGAGGGCGTCCGGTCCCGGCCCGCCCGCGCCCGCGAGACCCCGCCGCGGTGTCGGCGACAGTAGCGTCCACGGCTCCATGAGGTTACGATCGGGCCTTGGGCCGCGCGGGAAAATATTCTTGCTGGCCCTCCGGCACCGTGATAGGTTCCCCACCGCTGGCGATAAGGTCCAGGGTGTCGTCTGGGGGTTGTCCACAACGCGCCCAATCCTGTTGATAACTTGATGGTGTGGACTGATCGATTGAATTAGCCTGTTGTCGTCATTGAGGATATGTTGTTTCGGCGTCGTTGTGGACATCGGCCGCCGGCCAGGGTCCCATCACCACAGGAGATCAATTGGAAGCCGTGTCTATGGAACCCTTGGACAGCTACTGGCACGACATCCTCGGCGTCGTCCGCCGCCTCGTCCACCAGCAGACGTACGACACCTGGTTCTTGCCCCTCGTGCCGGTCGGCGGCATCGATGAATGCCGGGTTTCGGTGCCCAATCATTTCTTCCTCGACTGGTTCAGCGAGCACCATCTGCACACGCTGAACGAGGCCGCCTCGCTCTACTTCGGCAGGTCGATCGATTTCGGCCTCGAGGTCCGGCCGGATTCCGTCGACGCCGACGACGACCTCTTCGAACCGCCGCTCGATCTCCCGCGGCGACCTCGCGAGCCCCTCCCCGCCGCCGAGGTCGACGGCGAAGCGGTGCCCAGCGCCGCCGAGACGGTGGCGCGCGCGAATCTCAATCCGGACTACACGTTCGATTGCTTCGTCGTCAGCGGCGGCACCGACCTCGCGTACGCGGCGGCCTCCGCCGTCGCGAAGCAGCCCGGGACGTTCTACAACCCGCTGTTCATCCACGGCGGGGTCGGCCTCGGCAAGACCCACCTCATGCACGCGATCGGCAACGCGATCGCGCACCGCAGTCCGGCGGCCAAGATCTGCTACCTCACCGCCGAGAAGTTCATGAACGACCTGATCATGAGCATCCAGCAGGGTCGCACGCCCGACTTCAAGCTGAAGTACCGAGGCATGGACGTCCTGCTCGTCGATGACGTGTCGTTCCTCGCCGGCAAGGAATCGACCCAGGACGAGTTCTTCCACACCTTCAATGCGCTGCACGATCTCAAGAAGCAGATCGTGCTGACGTCCGACCGTTCGCCCAAGGAGATCACGACGCTCGAGGAACGCCTCCGCTCGCGGTTCGAGTGGGGCCTGATCGCGGACATCCAGCCGCCGAACCTCGAGACCCGGATCGCGATCCTGCAGCGCAAGGTCGAGACGAACAAGATCCTGATCCCGCACGAGGTGATCCAGTACATCGCCGACAACATCACCGACAACATCCGCAAGCTCGAGGGGGCGCTGATCCGGTTGCTGGCGTTCGCCAGCCTGATGCGCAAGGAGATCACTCTGGAGTTGGCCTCTGAGGTTCTCTCCTCCTACTTCGCAGGGACCTCCACCGGACCAGTGAAGATCGCCGATGTCATGGAGGTGGTCGCGAGCCACTTCGAATTCACCGTCGATCAGTTCAAGTCCAAGCGACGCACCCAGGACCTGGCCCGGGCCCGTCAGGTGGCGATGCACCTCGCCCGCGACATGACCGGCGCCTCCCTCAACCAGATCGGCCGCGCCTTCGGCGGCCGTGACCACTCGACCGTCTCGCACGCCTGCAACCTGGTCGGCAACCTGGCCAGGCAGGATCCGAAGTTTCGCGGGGTCCTCAAGGATCTCGCCGAACAGAGTCGGGACCGAGCTCGGGGTTGACCTGCCCGTGCCGGCCCGCCGCGCGACCCCCGTCGGGATGCACCCTCCCGGCGGGGGTCGTTTTCTTCCCCGCCGGTCGACGACGACGACGGGCGCCGGGGATAAGGGCGCGGATACCGTTGCGGATTGCGTGCGGACAACCGGCGCCTCCGGTCGACAGCTCCGGCGCCTGCGGACAGACCGCGCGCGGCCGCCCTATTTATCCCCGCGCTATCCGACGGCGTTCGGCGGCGAAATCGCCCGCGCGCGCGTCGCCACGGGGTTATCCTCCCTATCCTCACCCTCTACGGATTCGACGAGGATCTAGATCTACAACAGAGAAGAAGACGGAGCCGATGATTCCCGGAGAGGGCGGGCCGTTCGGCAACACGCTTGATGGCGCCGGAAGGATCACCTATCATTCGGCCCTCCCCGATTCGTCACCGCCCCTTCCACCGGAGGCCGGGATCGTGAAGTTCGAGATCCAGCAAGAAGCCCTGCAGAAGGCGCTCGACCTCGTTGCTGGCGTCGTGCCCAGCAAGACCACGTTGCCGATCCTCAGGAGCATCCTGGTCGAGGCCGAGGCTTCCGCGCTGCGGTTCTCGGTGACGAATCTCGACATCTCGATGGTCACCGTCACCGGGGACGTCGAGATCGCCGAGCCCGGCAAGGCGGCCGTGCTCGCCGAGAAGCTGACGAACTTCGTGCGTAGCCTCGCGCCGGGATCGGTCCAGGTCACGGTCACCGGTGGTCGCCTGTTCATCCGCGCCGGGAAGGCCGCGCTCGAGGAGAGTTGCCTGAACCCGGACGAGTTTCCCGCATTCCCCTCGGTGATCGAGGGCGACGGCCTTGCCGCGTCCGGCGACGCGCTCACCGCGATGATCGGCGAGACGATCTACTCCGTGTCGCGCGACGAGACGCGGCCGGCGCTCATGGGCATCCTCTGGGAGGTCAGCCCCGAAGGCCTGACGATGGTCGCGACCGACGCCCACCGGCTCGCGCGCAGCCGCCGCAAGTTCGAATGGGACAACGATGAGACGCGCAGCATGATCGTCGACACGGCGGGCCTGCGGCAGCTGTCGCGGGTCGTCGCGCAGGCAGGCGAGACGCCGGTCGAGATCTTCCTCGGCCAGACCCAGCTCAGCTTCCGCGCGGGACCGACGGTCCTGCACACGCGGCTGCTCGAGGGACCGTTCCCGGACTACAACGCCGTGATCCCCAAGGGCAACGACCGGATCGTCACCGTCGATCGCGAGACGCTGGCGCAGGCGATCCGGCGCGTGTCGATCACCGCCGACCGCATCACCAGCCAGATCCGGCTCGGACTCGAGAAGGACCGGCTCGAGCTGAGCGCCAAGGGATCCGACGGGAGCCGAGCCGAGGACGAGGTCACGGTCGGCTATCGCGGCAAGGCGATGGAGATCGGTTTCAACTACACGTACCTGATCGACATCCTGAAGAACATGCGGGTGGACGCCGTCCAGCTGAGCCTCCGCGATCCCCAGAGCGCAGCCCTGATCACACCGATCGGCGAGGACGGCGCCGTCGATGACAGCCTGCTCTGCCTGCTGATGCCGCTGCGGCTGGCGAGCGACTGAGCGCGAGACGGAGCCGCGCGCGGCGACGGGACGGAGCATGCGGATCCTCACGGCGCGACTCACGGGTTTTCGCAACCTGGCCGACGGCGATTACGAGTTCTCGCCCGGCGTCAACCTCCTCATCGGGAGCAACGGCCAGGGCAAGACGAATCTCCTCGAAGCGCTCAATTTCGCCGCGTTCGGCCGGTCGCACCGCGGCGCCCGCAGCGAGGAACTCATCCGCTTCACCGACCAGCACCTGCACGTCTCGCTCGCGGTCGACCAGGCGAGCGGGGTGCGGCAGGACCACGAGTTCGGGCTGGATCGCGAGGGCGGACGGCGGTTTCGCATCGATGGCCAGCTCGTCACTCGGCGCGCCGACCTGGTCGGCCGCCTGGCGACCGTGTTCTTCCGGCCGGAGAGCGTCGAGCTGGTCCGCGACGGTCCGGAAGCGCGGCGCCGCTTCGCCGACCAGAGCCTCGCGAGCCTCGATTCAGGGTATCTCGCGGCGCTCATGGCCTACCAGCGGGCCCTGCGCCAGAAGGGACGGCTGCTGGCCGACGTCCGTCGCGGCGCCCGGCGCGAGGCGGATGCCGCGCGGGAACTCGCGGCGTGGAACGCCGACCTCGCCGTTCACGCCGTGCCGATCGGCCGGCGGCGGGGCGAATGGTCGAGCCTGCTCGCGCCGTACGCCGACGCCATCTATCAGGATCTCGCCGGGTCGCCGGCGCCGCTGGAATTCCAGTGGCGGCCGCGGCTGCAAGCGTTCGCGCCGGCTCGCCTGGCGAGCGCGACGGATGAAGAATTGGCAGCGGATATTCTCGCGGAATTTGATTATATTAGGCCGATGGAATTGCGGCGCGGCCGACCTCTCGCGGGTCTGCAGTTCGACGACTTCCTGGTTCGGCTCGGGGAACGGGATCTGCGCGTCTTCGGCTCCCAGGGTGAGACGCGGACGGCCGCCATCTCGCTGGTCCTCGCGCAGAGCGACGTCGTGTTCCGGCAGCGACGGGTGCGGCCCGTGCTGTTCCTGGACGACATCTTCAGCGAACTCGACCGCGAGCGCGCGCGGCGTCTCCAGGAGCGGAGCGCCAGGAATCACCAGGTGTTCATCGCCACGGCCCGAGCCGACGACGTGGCCGGCTGGGAGCCGGATCCCGCGCGCCGGTGGCTGGTCGAGGACGGGAGACTGACGGCACTCCCATGAGCCAACGCGACCGCAAGGAGGGGCCGGTGCCGCTCGGCCGGATCCTCGACGGGGTCCTGGCCGAATGCGGCCTGTCCGATCGGCTGGCCGAACGATCGCTGCTCGACGCCTGGGCCACGATCGTCGGCGAGCGCGTGGCCGCCCATGTCCGCGCGGTCGACCTGCGCGAGCGCGTGCTCTACCTCGCCGCCGACCACGGCGCCTGGCGCCAGGAGGTCAGCCTGCTGGCGCCGCAGATCCGGGCCGCGTGCAACGCGCGCTTCGGCGAGAACGCGGTGACGGAGATCCGCTGGGCGCGTTCGTGGACACCCGGTCCGCGAACCGACAACGAAGACTGACGGAATGGATACGACGATGAATGCTGCCGAGGGTTCGCAGAGTTACACCGCCCAGGGCATCCAGGTCCTCAAGGGCCTGGACGCCGTTCGCAAGCGCCCCGCCATGTACATCGGGGACACGGGGCTGCGCGGCCTGCACCACCTCGTCTACGAGGTCGTCGACAACTCGATCGACGAGGCGATGGCGGGCTTCTGCGATCGCATCGACGTGATCCTGCGGCCGGACAACGTCGTCGAGGTCGCCGACAACGGCCGCGGCATCCCGGTCGACCTGCACAAGTCCGAGGGCAAGCCGGCGCTCGAGGTCGTGATGACGAGCCTGCACTCGGGCGGCAAGTTCGACAAGGGCAGCTACAAGGTCTCGGGCGGCCTGCACGGCGTCGGCGTGAGCTGCGTCAACGCGCTTTCGATCTCGCTGCAGGCGACGGTCCGCCGCGGCGGGAAGGTCTACCAGCAGCACTACCTCCGCGGCGTGCCGCAGGACACGGTGAAGGTGGCGGGCGAGTACGCGGGCGACGGAACCGGCACGACCATCGCGTTCCAGCCGGATCCGCAGATCTTCCCCGAGATCGATTTCAGCTTCGAGACGCTCCGCGCGCGCATGCGGGAGCTGGCGTTCCTGAACCGCGGCATCACCATCACGCTGCGGGACGAGCGCGCGGAGAAGCCGCGCGAGGAGTCGTTCCACTTCGACGGCGGCATCGTCCAGTTCGTGGCGTGGCTCAACGAGGGGCGCGCGGCCGTCTGCGCGCAGCCGGTGTACATCGAGGGCGAGAAGGACGGCGTCCAGATCGAGATCGCGCTGAACTACAACGACAGCTACGCGGAGAACCTCTACACCTTCGCCAACAACATCAACACCACCGAGGGCGGCAGCCACCTCTCCGGATTCCGCGCCGGCCTCACGCGCACCCTCAACAACTACGCGCAGGCGCAGAACCTCCTGAAGAAGGAGATGAAGGCGCTCTCCGGCGACGACGTGCGCGAGGGGCTCACGGCGGTCGTCTCCGTCAAGCTCCCCGAGCCGCAGTTCGAGGGCCAGACCAAGACGAAGCTCGGCAACACGGAGGTCAAGGGCCAGGTCGAGGCGCTGGTCAACGCGGCGCTCGCGACCTTCCTCGACGAGCATCCGCGCGAGGCCCGCGCCATCGTCGGCAAGTGCCTGTCCGCGGCGCAGAGCCGCGAGGCGGCGCGCCGCGCCCGCGAGCTGGTGCGGCGCAAGAGCAGCCTCGATTCCGGCTCGCTGCCCGGCAAGCTCGCCGACTGCGCGAGCCGCGACCCGGCGGAGTGCGAGCTCTACCTCGTGGAAGGCGATTCGGCGGGCGGCTCGGCCAAGCAGGGCCGCGACCGCCGTTTCCAGGCGATCCTGCCGCTGCGGGGCAAGATCCTCAACGTGGAGAAGGCGCGCCTGGACCGGATGCTCGGCAACGAGGAGATCAAGACGATCATCACCGCGCTCGGCACCGGCATCGGCGCGGACGTCTTCGACCTCGACCGCCTGCGCTACCACAAGATCATCATCATGGCCGATGCCGACGTCGACGGCGCGCACATCCGCACCCTGATCCTGACGCTCTTCTTCCGCCAGTTCCGCGAGGTCATCGAGCGCGGCCACATGTTCATCGCCCAGCCGCCGCTCTACCGGGTCAAGAAGGGGAAGACGGAGGTCTACGCCCACAGCGACCTCGAGAAGGACCGCCTCGTCGCGGAGCTGGGCGGGGACAAGGGCGTCTACGTGCAGCGCTACAAGGGTCTCGGCGAGATGAACCCGGAGCAGCTCTGGCAGACCACGATGAACCCGGAGACGCGGACGCTGACGCGCGTCAACCTCGAGGACGCGGCCAGCGCCGATCACATCTTCCAGATCCTGATGGGCGACGAGGTCGAGCCGCGGCGGCGGTTCATCGAGGAGAACGCCGCGAACGTCAAGCTCGAGAACCTCGACATCTGACGTCCCGGCGGGCGGCGACCGATCCAGCGGGAAGGCGACCAACGTGAGCGACGAACGCGATCCGGGCCTCGACGACACCACGCGCAACGGCGGCACCATCGTCGACGTGGGCATCGAGGAGAAGATGAAGACGTCGTACCTCGAGTACTCGATGTCGGTCATCATCTCGCGCGCCCTGCCCGACGTGCGCGACGGACTCAAGCCCGTCCACCGCCGCGTGCTGACGGCGATGAACGACCTCGGCCTGCAGCCCGGCAAGCCGTACCGCAAGTCCGCCAAGATCACCGGCGACACGACCGGCAACTACCATCCGCACGGCACCGCGGCGGTCTACGACACGCTGGTGCGGCTCGCGCAGGACTTCTCGCTCCGCTACCCCCTCGTCGACGGGCAGGGGAACTTCGGCTCGGTCGACGGCGACGCCGCGGCGGCCGAGCGGTATACCGAGGCGCGGCTCACGCGGTTCGCCACCGAGATGATGGAGGATCTCGACAAGGAGACCGTCGACTACGTGCTGAACTACGACGGGTCGCGGCAGATGCCGGCGGTCATGCCGGCGCGCGTGCCCAACCTGCTCGTCAACGGCGCCGACGGCATCGCGGTCGGCATGGCGACCAAGATTCCGCCGCACAACCTGGGCGAGATCTGCGACGGCCTGCTCGCCCTGCTCGCCAACCCGGAGATGGCGCCGGAGGAGATGCTGCAGCACGTCCAGGGGCCGGACTTCCCGACCGGCGCGGTCATCCACGGGCGCAAGGGGATCTTCGACTACGTGACCACCGGCCGCGGCCGCGTGATCGTGCGCGCGAAGGCCGAGATCGAGGTCGAGGACGGCGGCCGCGCCAAGATCATCGTCTCCGAGATCCCCTACCAGGTGAACAAGGCCGCGCTCATCGAGCGCATCGCCGACCTCGTGCGCAGCGGGACCATCGAGGGCATCAGCGATCTGCGCGACGAGTCGGACCGCGACGGGATGCGGATCGTGGTCGTGCTCAAGCGCGACGCCTTCCCCCAGGTCGTGCTCAACAAGCTCTACGCCCACACCTACCTGCAGTCAACGTTCGGCGTGATCAACCTCGCGCTCGTGGACAACCAGCCGCGCGTGCTGTCGCTCAGGGACACCATGGCCTGCTTCCTCGCCTTCCGGGAGGAAGTGGTGGTCCGCCGCACGCGCTTCGAGCTGCGCAAGGCGGAGGAGCGCGCGCACATCCTCGAGGGCTACCGCATCGCGCTCGACCACATCGACGCCATCGTGGAGCTGATCCGCGCCAGCGAGTCGCCGGACGTCGCGAAGCTCGGCCTGATGGAACGGTTCCGCCTCAGCGATCTCCAGGCCCAGGCGATCCTCGACATGCGGCTCGCCCGGCTGACCGGCCTCGAGCGCCAGAAGATCGAGGACGAGTACCGCGAGCTGATCGAGAAGATCTCCTACTACAAGGCTGTGCTCGCGAGCCGCGCGCTCGTGCTCGGGATCGTCGCCGACGAGATCCGCGAGGTGCGCGGCGGCTTCGCCGACCCGCGGCGCACGGAGATCGTCGAGGACGAGGGCGAGATCGACCTCGAGGATCTCATCGCCGACGAGCCGATGGTCGTCACGATCAGCAACCAGGGATACATCAAGCGCATCCCGGTGGACACCTACCGCCAGCAGGGCCGCGGCGGCAAGGGCATCACGGCGATGCAGACCAAGGACGACGACTTCGTCGATTCGCTCTTCGTGGCCTCGGCGCACCAGCACCTGCTCGTGCTCACCCAGAAGGGCCAGCTCTTCTGGCTCAAGGTCCACCGCATCCCCAAGGCCGCCCGGGCCGCCAAGGGCCGGCCGCTCGTGAACCTCATCCAGATCCAGCCCGGCGACCGGGTCCACGCCGTGCTGCCGATCCGCGAGTTCCGCGAGGACCACTTCCTGCTCATGTGCACCAACCTCGGCGTGGTCAAGCGGACCCCGCTGTCGGAGTTCTCCCGCCCGCGCCAGGCCGGGATCCGCGCGATCAACCTGCTCGAGGGGGAGCGCCTGGTGACCGTCCGCGAGACGGACGGCAACCGCGACGTGGTGCTCGCCGCGAGCAACGGCATGGCGATCCGCTTCCACGAGTCGGACGCGCGGCCCATGGGGCGGACCGCGCGCGGCGTGCGCGGCATCGCGCTCGGCACGCACGAGGAAGTCGTCGGCATGGTGGTCGTCGACAGCGACGAGACCGAGATCCTGGCGATCACCGAGAACGGCTACGGCAAGCGGACCCCCATCGCCGACTACCGGCCGCAGAACCGCGGCGGCAAGGGGCTGATCACGATCAAGTGCAGCGAGCGCAACGGCCGGCTGGTCGGGGTGCGCGGGGTCACGCCCGACGAGGAGCTGATGGTGATCACGCGCGGCGGCACGCTGATCCGGATCGCCCTGGCGAGCATCAGCCTGCTGGGCCGCAACACGCAGGGCGTGCGGATCATCAACCTCGGTCCCGACGATTCCGTCGCGGGCATGGCCAGCATCCCGCCGGACACCGCCGCAGACGCGCCGGAGATCAGCGAGCTGCCGGACGGCGAGGCGCCGGACGACGAGCAGCCGGCCTGAGCAGACCGGGTGCGCCCGGAACCCCCAGTCACCCGATCGACCTTCAGCCCGCGGACGGGGAGCCGTGGGTCCACGGACCGCCATCCGCGGGTGCGCAACCGGCCGGTCACGGGTCACGGCCGAGTGGCTCATGTTGATGATATATAATGAGTTGCTTCAGGTGATCACCGGTGCGGCCGCCCGGCGCGCCGTGGGCGCCTTGCCAGCCGGCCCGCCGAGAGGTACTATGCGGGCTGCCCGTAGCCCCCCCCCCGGCGTGGGGGCGCTCCCGAGGAGGGCCGTGATGCGTACCGGCAAGACACCGTGGCTTGCGCTCTGTCTCTGGGCTGTCGCGTCCTCGACGCTGGCGTCCGGTCCCGTGACCGAGTACGTCCTGGGCGGCGGCGTGCTCGCGCGGGTCGACAGCGACGGCGCCGTCACGGTGGGCGTGGCGCCGGCCGGCGCCTGGATCACCGTCCTCGGCTGCACCTGGGGGGTCGAGGGCTCGCGAGACGATGCCGAGCCGATCCCGCCGTTCACGGCCCAGGCGCGCGAGGGCGACCGGGGCGGACGCCGCGGTTTCAGCCGGGACGCCGACGATGACGGCGACGGCCAGACTGACGAGGACGCGCTCGACGGCGCCGACAACGACGGCGACGACCTCGTCGACGAGGATTTCGCAGCGATCAGCCACGACATGACCGTCTGGCACCGCGCCGCCGGCGAGACCGTCCAGCGCCTCGAGACCTATCACTGGACCTACCGTCACCTGACGGGCCTCGTGGTCGCCTCGTATCGCCAGCTCGGCGGCGCCGATGTGGAGCCCCTCAGCCTGGCGCTGGCGGAGCCGGCCGCGTGGATCCACGTCGGCGAGGTCTGCCCCCGGGCGGCCGCGCGCGCCTCCGGCCCGATGTTCGTCGCGAGCGTCGCCGATCCCCGCGACGGCGAGCGGACCCTCTGGCTGGGGATCGCGCTCCTCGACGGGCGACCTCGCGAGCGCACCGGCGAGCGGGTCCGCCACGAGAAGGACCGGTTGAGGGTGCCGCCGCTCGACGGCAGCCAGGTCCTCGTGCTGGCCGCCGGGCCGACCCGCATCCAGGTCGTCAGCGACCTGGGCGAGGCCGCGCACCTGCGCGACGGCGCAGTCGATCCGGTCTCCGGGCGGCGCGTGAGCTGGCTGCCTCCGGCGATCCCGGCCACGGTGCTGGCCGGCGACCTGCCCGTGGCGAGCCTCCGGAACGAGCCGGCGGGCGGCTTCAGCCTGGTCTTCACCGTCGGCCGCCAGCAATCGGCGGACTTCGACCCGGATCTGTTCCGGTGCGATGACCGCCCACTGGGCCCGGCGAGCGGTCTGGCCTGGATCGGCGAGGACGGCCAGACGTCCCGGCTGACGTGGCCGGCCGACGCCTCGACCGGCACCGACGCCTGCCATCCCTACCGGACGCTCGGCGCGACGGGCGCCGGCACGCTCGAGATCCGCTTCGCGACGGCGGCCGCTTTCGAGGGCGAGACGCTCGAGGCCTTCTACTGTGACGGCCGGCGAGCGCTGCTGGCGCTCTCCGTCGTCGCGCCGAGCGATGCTGACCCGGACGGGGCGACTCCGGCAGGCGCCCAGGCAGCGGCCGACCTCGACCGCCGGCTGCAGCTCTCGCCCCAGCTGCTGTCCAACGTTCCCAACCCGTTCCGGTCCAGCACCCGGGTGACGTTCCAGGTCCCGGCGACCGCGGCCGAGGCGTTCGTCCTCGAGGACGGCAGCGCGGCGGAGATCGATAGCCGGATGCCATCGCCGTTCGCCGGCGGGACCCATGCCGTCTCGGTCACCGTCTACGGTCTCGAGGGCCGCGAGATCGCGACCCTCTTCGCGGGTTTCGCGAGCGTGGGGACCTACGAGGCGCAGTGGGACGGCAAAGACGAGCAGGGGCGCACCATGGCCTCGGGTGCCTATTTCTGCAAGCTCCAAATCGACAACTGGAGCGTGACTAAACGGCTTATTTTCATCCGGTAAAGCGAAAAGACCCCGGCCCTCCAGAAAAACTGTCCAAAAAATTTGAGAGAATTGTGGATTTGGTCCTAGACAACTCCAGGGGTCACAGTCTATCATATTTTCTCAGGAGTATGGAATTTATAAATTCCGTAACATCTGTGCTCTGCCCAAGGCGGTTCAACTCTCTTGGGGGGGATGATGGACGAGAAACGGATAATCCAGCCGCAATCTTGGACGAGTATCCTGATCGAGTTCCCGACCCTGCCGAAGCTCCAGGCTGAAGGTCGCGACGAGAGCCAGCGTGTCCTGTTCGTCTGCCCGCCGACCGAGAAGAATCCCACCGAACTCTGCCTGGCCCTCTTCGGCCGCCAGATCGTGATGCAGCGGATCCAGTCGATGGAAGGCGCCGCTCCCGCGACACGATTCCGATTCGCCTTCCTGTACGCACCGGCGCTGCCCGAGCAACCGGGACGCATGCTCCAGGCCTGGGGCGAGATCGGCGAGGCCGTCGTCCTGGTCGCGAGCAAGTCGAACGTCGTGCGTTCGGCCCGCTGCGTCATGGAGCTGCTGGCGCAACCCGGTGCCGGGACGGCGCGCGGCGTCGCGGAATCCCGGCAGGCAGCGCTCGCCCCCGATCACGTCCACGTCGACGGCGAGGAGGCGATCTGGGAAGAGGCGCTGCCGGACATCGTGCTCGTGGACGACGAGGGCAACCTGGTCCACGCGACGACCGAGCTCGGCGACTACCGCGCGGAGTACGCCTGCCGTTACGTGCTGGCGCACTACCACGAGAACGTCAACCGGGACAAGATGGCCGAGATGGTCCACCTGTCGCCCGGTTACTTCTCCAACCTGTTCCGCTCCGAAGTGGGGATGAGCTTCAGCGACTATCTCATCATGGTGCGGATCGAGAACGCCAAATCCATGCTCCGGCGGTTCGAGCTGTCGGTCGAAGCGATCAGCAAGAAGTGCGGCTTCAACAGCTTGGCGCACTTCTCACGCACGTTCAAGGATCGCTGCGGCCTGTCGCCGCTCAAGTACCGCAAGAGTCCGCACGTCGCGTCCTGACCGGCGAGTCGCGTACCATCCGGGCCCTTCCCGCGGGAGGGGCCTTTGTCTTGAGCGGAACCGGCGCTAACGTACCGGTGGTGCGCGGTCCGGCTACCCACCGGCCGCCGAGGTGATCGAGAGCCGTGTCGCTGCTGAGCCTGACCAACGCCGAGTTCGACTACGGCCGCGAGAAGATCCTCGCCGGCGTGAACCTCGCCTTGCATCGGGACACGCGCTACGCGCTGGTCGGCCCCAACGGCGCGGGCAAGACGACGCTGCTCGGCGTCCTTCACGGCGAGCTGACGCTCCACGGCGGCCAGCGCGCCATCGCCGGCGGGGTCACGTGCCGCTACCTGCGCCAGGAGAGCGTCCTGGGCGAGACGGACGCGTCGGTCTGCGCGGTGCGTTCGGCCGTGCGCGCGGTGGCGTTCGCGCGCGAGCTCGCGCTGCAGGAGGAGCTGGCCGAGGTCGCCCGGCAGCTCGCCCAAACCGCGCCGGCCGAACAGGCCGCGCTCGTGGCGCGCCAGGGCCGGCTGCAGACGGAGTTCGAGCATCTGGACGGCTACGCGATCGACGTGAGGCTGGATGCGGCGCTGCGCGGCGTCGGTCTGCCCGAGGCGGTGTGGGAGAATCCGCTCGTCCGGCTCTCGGGCGGCGAGCGGCGGCGCGCCGCCCTCGCCGCCGCCCTGCTCGGCCCGTGCGACCTGCTGCTGCTCGACGAGCCGACCAACCACCTCGACCTCGCGAGCCGGGAGTGGCTGGAGGGATACCTCGCCGAGCGCCGCGGCGCCGCGGTCATCATCTCGCACGATCGGTGGTTCCTCGACCGGGTCGCGCAGCGCACCCTGCACCTCGACCGCGGCCGGCTCACCGACTACGGCGGCAACTACTCGTTCTACCACAAGGCCGCCGCCGATCGCCTGCGGCAAGAGCAGGCTGCGTGGCGCCGCCAGCAGGACCACATCCGGCAGACCGAGGCGTTCATCCGCAAGAATCTCGAGGGCCAGAAGACCAAGCAGGCCCAGGCCCGGCGCAAGCAGCTCGGCAAGCTCGATCGCCTGGACCGCCCGCCCGCCGAACGCGACAGCTATCGCTTCCGGCTCAGGCCGCAGCGCGAGAGCGGCGGCACGGTCCTGCACGCCGAGCGCGTCGCCAAGTCCTTCGGCGAGCGGTCGTTGTTCCGCGACCTGGACCTGCTGGTCGTGCGGGGGGATCGGGTCGGCATCCTCGGGCCGAACGGCTGCGGCAAGACCACGCTGCTGCGGATCCTGGCGGGTCTCGAGGCGCCGGACGCCGGCCGGGTCGTCCGCGGCCACAACGTGGATCTGGGCCTCTACGACCAGAACCTGCGGACGGTCAGCGACCATCGCACGGTGCTCGGCGAGATGCAGGACGTCGATCCCGGCGCGCTCGCCGGCGACCTGCGGACCTTCCTGGGAGCGTTCGGATTCGGCGAGGACATGATCGACCGGCCCGTCGGCAGCCTCTCCGGCGGCGAGCGCGGCCGCCTCGCGCTGCTGCGGCTGATCAAGGAGGGCCACAACACCCTGCTGCTCGACGAGCCCACCAACCATCTGGACATCCGCAGCCGCGAGTCGCTCGAGGAGGCGCTGCACGACTACGCCGGAACCCTGGTGATGATCTCGCACGACCGGCGCTTCCTCGACCAGCTCGTCCAGCGGCTCGTGGTCTTTCCGTCGGGCCCCGGCGAGCAGGTCCGCATCTTCCTCGGGACCTACGGCGACCTCGCGCGCACGCAGGCGGAGGAGCGCCGCGCCGCCGCCGAGGCCGCGGCGATCGAACGCCCGCGCCCGGCGCCCGCCGCGCCCCAGCCGCCGCCCGGAGGCGCCGTCCGCCCGGCGCTCAGCAAGAACGAACGGGCCCGCCGGCGCGCCTGGATCGAGGAGGTCGAGGCCACGATCGCGGCGCTCGAGACGGAGCGCGAGGCGGCCCTGACCGCGATGTCGACGCCGGAGTGCCCGATCGCGCGCCGGGTCGAGCTGGCCGATCGCAGCGTGGCCATCGAGGCGGAGCTGGCGGCGGCCCTGGCCGACTGGGAACGGTGGCACACGGAACTCGCGGGAGAGGAGGCCTGATGGGACGTACCGGTTTCGATCGCGCCGAGGCGCAGCGGGGCGAGCGCGCGATCCTCGTCGGCGTGCACCTGCCGCCGGATCCGGACGATCCCCTGGCGGGTCCGGCCGACACTGAGGAGCTGACGCGGCTGGTGGACACCGCCGGCGGCCAGACCGTCGCGGTCCTCGAGCAGCGCCTGGCGCACCCCAATCCGGCGACCTTCCTCGGCAAGGGCAAGCTCGCCGAGCTCAAGGAGGCGACGGTCGCGCACCAGGCGGAACTCGTGGTCTTCGACAACGACCTCGCGCCGAACCAGGGCCGCAACCTCCAGAAGGCCCTCGGCGAGGACGTGCGCGTGATCGACCGCACGGAGCTGATCCTCGACATCTTCGCGACCCACGCGCGGACGCGCCAGGCCACCCTGCAGGTCGAGCTGGCCCAGCTCCAGTACGCGCTGCCGCGCCTGAGGCGGCTGTGGAAGCACCTCGAGCGCCAGGAAGGCGCGATCGGCACCCGCGGCCCCGGGGAGACCCAGCTCGAGACCGACCGCCGGCTCATCAGCCGCCGCATCGGGGTCCTGCGCCGGCAGCTCGAGCAGATCCGGAACGAGCAGCGCACGCAGACCCGCAACCGCGAGGGCGTCTACCGGGTGGCCCTCGTCGGCTACACCAACGCCGGCAAGAGCACGCTGATGAACGCGATCACCGGCGCCGGCGTCCTCGTCGAGGACCGGCTCTTCGCGACCCTCGACGCGACCACGCGCCGGGTCGAGGTCGACGAGCGCCGGCACTTCCTGCTCACCGATACGGTGGGGTTCATCCGCCGCTTGCCGCACCATCTCGTCGAGAGCTTCCGCGCGACCCTGCAGGAGGTCGCCGACGCCGACCTCCTCGTGCACGTGGTCGACGCGGGCGCCGCCGACCCGGAGCAGCAGATCGAGGCGGTGGAGTCGGTGCTGGCGGAGCTCGTGCCCGCCGACCGGTCCACGCTGCTGGTCTTCAACAAGCTCGACAGCGTGCCGGACCGGGAGCTCCTGCAGAACCGGGTCAGCCGCCATCACCCCGGCGCGCTCTTCGTCTCGGCGCTCGAGCCGGCGGGGGGGCCGGCGGTCCGCGACGCCATCCTGGTGCGGATGCGCAGCGACGAACGGGTCGTCCGCCTGGTCCTGCCCGCGGGCAAGCTGTACCTGCTCGGACCGTGGCACCGGACGGGTGACGTCGTGGAGCAGGTGTGCGAGAATGGCCTCTGCACGGCAGCGGTCCGGATGCGTCAGGAGGACGTGCGCCGCCTGCTCGCTCGCGAGTCCGAGGTCAGGGAGGTCCCCGGTCCGTGACCCGCACCACCGAACTCCTGCACAACCCGGGCTTTCGCGCGATCTGGGGGTCCGCCGTCATCAGCGGCCTCGGCGACCGCATCGCCGCCATCGCCCTCTACCTGCTGATCTTCAACCTGACCGGCAGCCCCGTCGACCTCGGGCTGCTGGCGGCGACCCAGATCATCCCGGCCATCGTGCTCGGCCCGATCACCGGCCTGGTGTGCGACCGGACGAGCCGCAAGGGCATCATGGTCACGACCGATCTCGTGTCGGCCCTCGTCGTGGCGGCCATCCCGCTGGTGGAGACAGCCGGGCAGGTGTACCTGCTGTCCGCGGCGCTGGGATGCGGACGCCAGTTCAACGGGCCGGCGCGGCTGGCGCTGTTGCCGGACGTGGTCGAACCGGCGGCGCTAGGCCCGGCCAACAGTCTGCTCATGCTGACGCGCAACGTCGTGCTCCTCGTGGGGCCGGCCGTCGGCGGGGCGCTCGTCGCCTGGCGCGGCACGGATCCCGCGTTCTGGTTCGACGCGGTCACCTTCGTGGCCTCCGCGGCGATCCTCACGCTCTGGCGCTTCGACGAACCGGCCCGCGGCGACGTCCTCCTCGCGGCGGCGGCGGCCGGCGGGAGCGAGACCGTCCAGGTCGCCGGCGCTGCGCGGTCCACCGCCGCGCGGGCCGTCGCCGCGAGCGGCCTGGCCGACCGCGTCCGCCGGCTCTGGGCCGACGCCGCGGCCGGCCTCGCCGGCGTCCGTGAGCATCCCGGCCTGCGGCTCGCCTTCGGGTTCTTCGCCATGCTCACCTTCGTGACGGCGATGCAGCAGCCGTTGATCGTCGTGTTCGTCAAGACGGTGCTCGCCGGCAGCGATGTCGAGCTCGGCCTGATCATCGCCGCGGCAGGCCTCGGCGGGATCCTCGGCGCGTTCGGCGGCGCCGTGGCGGTGAGCCGGACGAGACCCCTGCGGCTCATCTCCCAGCTGACCGCGCTGGACGGGGCGCTGCTGCTGGTCTTCGCCTTCAATCGAACCGTCGTGGGGGCGCTCGCGCTCTTCGCCTGCTTCGGCGCCCTCGCCACGCTCGCGCAGATCGCCCTGGCGACGTTCCTGCAGCGGGCGGCGCCGGACGAGATGCGCGGTCGCACCTTCGGCTGGCTCAGCACGGTCGTCGGACCGCTCTCCCTGGTGTCGGTCTTCCTCGGACCGATGCTCGCGGTTCAGGTCGGCGTGGTCGCCGTCCTCTCGCTCTGCGGCGCGGCCGAGATCGGCATGGCCGCGTTCGGCGTGCGGACCGCCGCGGCGATCGAGAAGCGATCGGGCGGCACTTCCTGACCGGCCCGGTCGGCGTTTTGCCGACCCCGCCCGCGATCCGGCGGCGGAACCCGAGGCCAACACGTCACTTGAGACGATCGCCCCCGGGCACGCCCCTTGCTTGCGAAGGGTGGGTCATTGTCTTCTGCACGACCAGGCCCGGAGGTCGGTTCATGCGACGCCTGCCCGCGAGCCAGCGTGGCTTCACCCTCGTCGAGTTGATGGTCCTGATCGGCGTGATCGGACTCGTGGCGGCGATCGCCGTTCCCTCGTTCAACGGCTACCTGCGCGCCAACCGCATCGGGACCACGGCCGATATGATGGCCGCCGACATGGCGCTCGCTCGCGCCACGGCGGTCGCGCAGGGTCGCGTCATCCGGTTCGACGGCGACGCCGCGGGCTACACGATCACCGATCCGGGCAACGGGCGCGTGATCCGCGACCGCGACTTCGGCGGTTCCGTGGTCCTGACGGCGGACGCCACCGTGAACTTCTTCCCATGGGGCGCGGCCGAGGTCGCGACCCTCACCCTGGACGACGGCGACTGCCAGTGGATCGTCCAGGTGCTGCCCACGGGCATGGTGGAGGTGGGCCAATGATGCGCGCGATCGACCGTGACCGCCGGCGTCCGGGCGCCGGCCGGATCAGCCGCGAGGGCTTCACCCTGGTGGAGGTCCTGGTGGTGCTGGTCATCCTGGCCATCGGGATCATGCCGCTCGCGGTCGTGCAGACTCGCGCCCGCCAGGAGGTCGCCGAGGCCGATCGTTTCACGCAGGCCGTGACCTTGGCGCAGCGGCAGCTGGAATGGTGCAAGGGTATGGGCTTCGCCGCCGCCGCCGCCGACTCGGGCGTCGACGGCTCCCTCCGGTGGTGGACGGACGTCGAGGACGTCGACGTCGGGCTGCGGCGGCTGTGGGTGACGGTTGTCTTCCAGCAGGGCGCGACGCCGGATACGCTGCGCATGGCGTCGCTGCTCTCGATTCGCTGAGGGAGGCGGACGTGAACGATCGGCAATCACCAGCACGCGCCCGGCCGTTCGACCGCGCCGGCATGACCCTGGTCGAGATGCTCGTCGCGCTCGCGATCTTCGCGGTCATCTCGACGGTGATCATCGGCTTCCTGACCGGCTCGCGGCGCACCTACGACTCGACCAGCGACCGCGCGCACTACCAGCAGTCCCTGCGCGCCGTGTTCTCGCTGATGACCCGGGAGATCCGCAGCGCCGGCTGCGATCCGGCCGAGGTCGACCTCGACGGGTTCCCGGTGGCGGACGACCTCACCCTGCGCTGCCGCATGGATCTCGACGGCGACGGCGTCACCCTCGGCCTCGGTCCGGACGAGGACATCACGTACACCTTCGATCCCGACATCGCCGTCCTGCAGCGTACGACCATCGCGGGCACGCAGGAGATCCTGCGGGACGTGCAGCTCGTCCAGTTCACCTATTTCGACGCGGCCGGCAACCCCCTGGCCGCGACCCCGTTGAGCCTGGCCGACCGCGAGCGCGTCCGGTTCGTGGACATCGCCATCCTGGGCGAGCTGCGCGACGGCGAGCCGGTGACCTACTCGACCCGGGTCTACGTCCGCAACGGATGACCCGCATCGCCCGAAGGGAGACGTCATGCGCGCCGTTCAGCTCCAGCGTCCCGGCCGCGACGGCTTCGCGCTGGTGACCAGCCTCTTGGTCATCCTCCTGCTGAGCCTGATCGCCGTGGCCGCGGTCATCCTCTCGAGCACCGAGAAGCGGACCACCTTCGCCGAGTCGGTCCACTCGACCGCGGTGTTCTCCGCCGACTCCGGCGGCGAGGCGGGGATCCACTTCATCCGCATGAGCGACGCGCCCCCGAGGATCGTCGATTTCGCGAACCGGATGGTCCACAACGAGATCGACGAGCCGATCCAGGGCGGGCAGGAGTACGACTACGGGTGCTACTACATCCGCAAGCGCCCGAAGCCCGGCTGGGGCGTGAACTTCCTCGACTACGACTACCGCGTCGAGAGCACGGGCCGGGCCACGGCGCAGGGACGCAGCGACGTGGACCTGGTGGCGAGCCGCCTGTTCCGGGAAGGCTACTGACGGACGCCGGCTAGCGCGCGGTCGCCAGCTGCTGCCGCAGCCGGTCGACCTGGGCGCGCTCTTCCGCCGAGAGACGAGGCAGCGCGGCGGCCCGCTCGAGGGTCCGCCGCGCTGCCTCGTTCTGGCCCTGGCGCGCCTGGACGAGCGCGAGGTTGAACCATCCGGGCAGGTAGCCGGGGAAATCCGCGGTGAGCTCGCGGAGGATGGCGGCCGCCTCGTCGAGACGGCCCTGCTCGGCGAGGAGCGACGCCAGGTTGCTGCGGAACCGGCTGCGGCCGGGCTCGAGGGCGATGGCGCGCGCGAGGGCCGACTCGGCCTCGGCCAACCGACCGAGCTCCTTGAGCGAGAGCGCTTGCCCGTGCCAGGGGAAGGACCAGGTCGAGTCGGCCGCTGCCGCGGCCGCGTAGCCGGCGAGCGCCTCGTCGTGGCGCCCCAGGGCCGCCAGCGTGCGCGCCCGGCGATAGAGCACGAAGGGGTTGTCCGGCAGGCGGCGCTGCGCCTCCTCGTAGGCGGCGAGCGCGCCGGCGAGGTCGCCCAGCTTCTCCAGGTAGCCGCCCTGCCGGTAGGGCGTCTCGGCGAGACCCGGCCGCACCGCCTCGGCCTCCGCGCAGGCGGCGAGCATCGCCGCGCGCTCGCCGGCGTCGGCTGCCAGCGACGCGTTGTTCAGGTGGCAGTGCCAGGTCTCGTCCAGGGGGTCGAGCGCGCTCCAGGTCGGCCAGAGGGCGACCAGCAACGCCAGGCCCAGGCCGATCAGCGCGTCGGCGCGCCGCCAGGACCGCGCGCGAACCGCCGCGGCGATCGCGAGGATCGCCGCCGCCGCCGCCAGCGCGAGGAGCGGCACGACGGCGAGCCGGTACCGTGCCGTGGGAAAGAACGGCATCAAGCCCAGGAACCAGGCGCCGACCAGGACCAGCAGCTGCCGTCGCGCCGCCGGCCTGGCCGCCACGAAGCCGGTCAACGCGAGCGCCGAGATCAGCACGAACGGGACGGGGAAGAACCGCAGCGCGGGCCACCGCTCGTGCCAGAAGTTCCAGCTGTAGATCTGCGGCAGCTCGTAGCCGCTCCAGAACCGGTAGGCTTTGCGCGCGTAGTGCGCGACCATCTGCCGCGGCTCGCTCGCCAGGCGGGCGAGCGCCCGCCGCGACAGCTCGCGGGAGACCGCGGAGGGCGCGAGATCGTGGCCCAGGTCCGTCTCCACGAGGGTTTCGCCGGTCGGATCGAACTCGAACTGCGGGACGCGCGTCACCGGCCCGAACCGGCCGCCGTACTGCGCCTGCTGGCCGATGAGCAGGTTCACGCCCGCGTTGCTCGTCAACAGCACGAGGTCGCCGCCCACGAGCAGGTTGCGCAGGGTCACCGGCAGGATCGCCAGGGCGGCGCCCAGTCCCAGCGCGCCCGCGAGCCGCCAGCTCCGCCGCCACGCGCCCGCGCGCCAGGGCAGCAGGCAGGGCAACAGCGGCAGCAGCATGAGCGCGTTGCCGCGGGCGGTCGCGGTCGCTCCGACCAGCAGGCCGAGGCCGAGCCACGCACGGCCGGTCGGCCGCCCGGTCGCGCGCCAGGCCTGCTGCGCGACCAGCAGCGTGAGCGTCGTGACGACGGTCTCCATGAGCCGGAATCCCGCGTAGAACACGGTCGGACCGTATCCGGCGTAGAGCGCGGCCCCCACGAGGGCGCCCGTCTCGCCGAGCCAGCGGCGGCCCAGGCGATACACGAGCACGACGTTCAGCAGGGTCAGGAGCCACTGTCCGAGCACGAGCGCGGGGCTGCCGGCGCCGAAGACCGCGTAGCTCAGCGCGAGCAGGTGCGGGTAGAGAGGACCCATCCAGTACGGTTGCCCCCGGCCCCAATCGCCGCCGGCCAGCGCGCGCGCCCAGACGTCGTAGTCGTAGCCGTCGAGATAGGGGACCGTGAACAGCAGCGAATGCCGGATCGAGAGCCAGTACCACAGGCGCAGGCCGAGGCCGGCGGCCACGAGAGCGCCCAGGATCAGCAGGCTGCGGCGGGGGACCGGACCGGGGGCGGCGGATTCCATGCCGGGAGGGTATCCGCGGCGCCGGGACCTTGCAATGCGCGTCCCGATCCGACACATTTGGGTCCTGCCTGCGCGGGGTTCCCGCGGCCGCCGAACCGTCAACAGTCAGGAGGCCAGCATGAACATCCGGATCGAACGCCACCCGGCTCCCCCACCGCCGCCGCCCTGGGACAAGCTCGTGTTCGGCAAGCACTACTCGCCGCACATGTTCAAGATGGAGTGGCGAGACGGCGCCTGGCACGACCCGCGCATCGAACCGTTCGGCCCCCTCAGCCTCAGCCCGGCCGCCAAGGTCCTGCACTACGCGCAGGAGATCTTCGAGGGCATGAAGGCCTACCGGAACCCGCAGGACGGGTCGCTCCACATGTTCCGGCCCGAGATGAACGTCGCGCGCTTCAACCGGAGCGCGACGCGGATCAGCATGCCCAATGTCGACCCCGACCTCTTCATGCGCGCCCTCGAGATGCTCGTCGCGCTCGACGGCGACTGGGTGCCGCCGAAGCCGGGATCGCTCTACATCCGTCCGACGATGATCGGCGACGAGCCGAGCCTCGGCGTGGCGACGTCCGCGACGTACACATTCTTCATCATCACCGGCCCGGTCGGCTCGTACTTCAAGGGCGGCGCCAAGCCGCTGTACCTGAAGGCGGAGACCGACTACGTGCGCTCGGCCCCCGGCGGCACGGGCTACGCGAAGACCGGCGGCAACTACGCGGCGGCGCTGCTGCCGATCCTGCGCGCCCAGCAGGAGGGATTCGACCAGATCATCTGGCTCGACGCGCTCACCCGCTCCACGGTCGAGGAGATGGGCGCGATGAACATCTGCTTCGTCTACGCCGACCGCGTCATCACGGCGCCGGTCCAGCCCGTGAGCGACACGATCCTGCCGGGCGTCACGCGCGACAGCGTCGGCGTCCTCGTGCGCGATTTCGGCCTGCGCTGGGTCGAGACGCCGCCGGTGCTCGCGGACCTGCTCCGGGACGCCGAGAGCGGCGAGCTGAAGGAAGCGTTCTCCTGCGGCACCGCGGCCATCGTCACGTCGATCGGCCGCGTCCACCACCTCGGCCGCGACGTCACCATCGCCGACGGCAAGGAAGGCCCGGTCACGCGCCGGTTGCGCGAGACCCTCTGCGCCATCCACGTCGGCGAGGGCGAGTGGCATCCGGAGTGGCGGCACCGGGTGCCCGTGCTGCGTCCGGTCTGACCGGCGCGACGGCGACCCGACCGTGAGCGCCCGCGGGGACATCCCACCGCCGATGTAAATTTAACTTGACATTTAGACAAGCTGGCTTTACATTTCCCCACATGAAAGCCAGGGACGAGAACGTCGTCAACGAGTTGCGGCGCCACCGGCTGCTGCACGGCGAGCTGACCCAGCAGGCGCTCGCCGAAGCGGTCGGTGTGTCGCGCCAGACGATCGTGTCCATCGAGAAGGGCCACTACAACCCGACCGTCGGCCTGGCGCTGCGCCTGGCGCACGCGCTCGGCGTCGCGGTCGAAGACCTGTTCCAGCTGGCGAGAGGACGCGCCGATGGCTCGCACCGCTGAGCGTCGATTCCCCTTCCGTCGCCCCGCCGTCGCCACGACCGTGGGCGCCGCGCTGACCGCCGCCGGCATCCTGCTCGGGACGCTCGTCGACATGGGTTTCCTCGTCCTCGCCGCGTTCGGCACGTTCGGCCCCGGCATCCTCCGCGAGCTGGGCTGGCTCCACGATCAGGACGAGTTCCGCCGCCAGGCAGCCTGGCGCGCGGGCTACCACGCCTACCTCGCCGGCGGCAGCGCCGCCGTGGTCGTGATCAGCGCGCTGAAGCGGGGCACCGCGAACCTCGACGGCCTGGCCCTGCCCGTGGCCCTCCTGCTCTCCGTCCTGTGGCTCACCTGGCTCTTCAGCGCCTTGCTGGCCTACTGGGGCGCCCAGCGGGCGGCGAGCACCACCCTGCTGGTGTTCGGAACGTTCTGGCTCCTGTTCAGCGTCGCCGACAGCTGGCAGCAACCGCTCGGCATGCTCATGCATTCCCTGCCGGCGCTCTGCTTCTTCGCGCTGGCGTGGCTCGCGCACCGGCTGCCGCGGCTGGCCGGATCGCTGCTGCTCGCGGCGGGCGCCGCGGCGATCTGGGCCTTCCGCCTCGACCGGGCGTTCGCCCTGCAGGACCTGAGCAAGGCCATGGTCCTCGTTCTCTTCGTCGGTCCGCTCGTGGCCGGCGGCATCGCGCTGCTGCGCGCGAGGCCCGCGTCCGACGAGACAGCCTGAGGACACGGCGGGCGACACTCCGCGGCGGCCGTGCTATCTTGCAGGCCAGGCCGTCAATCCGGAGTCGACCGCGCATGCAGAACCTCCAGCTCGATCGCCCGCTCGTGTGCTTCGACCTCGAGACCACGGGCACCGACCCCGCGAAGGACCGCATCGTCCAGATCGCCCTGGTGCGCGTCGAGCCGGACGGCGGGCGCCGCACGTTCACCACGCTCGTCAATCCGCAGCGGCCGATCCCCGCCGAGGCGACCGCGGTCCACGGGATCCGCGACGAGCACGTGCGCGCGGCGCCGAGCTTCAGCCAGATCCGCGCGGAGGTCGAGGAGTTCCTGGCTGGCGCCGATCTCGTCGGCTTCAACGCGCTGAACTTCGACCTGCCGCTGCTCGAGGCGGAGATCCGGCGCGAGGGCGGCGCCTTCCAGGCCCGCGGCCGGCGGCTGCTGGACGCGATGGTCATCTTCCACCGGAAGGAACCGCGCAACCTCGTCGCGGCCGTGCGCTTCTACTGCGGGCGCGAACTCGCCGGCGCGCACTCCGCCGAGGCCGACGCCCTGGCGACCCTCGACGTCCTCGACGCCCAGCTCGCGCGCTACCCGGACCTGCCGCGCGATGCCGACGGCCTGCACGCCTTCTGCAACCGGGGCCAGGAACGCTTCGTCGACCGCGGCCGCAAGTTCCGCTGGAACGACCAGGGCGACGCGGTCTTCGCCTTCGGCAAGCACGAGGGCAAGTCGCTTCGCGACATGGCGCGCAACCAGCAGGACCGCGGCTACCTCGAGTGGATGCTGGGCAAGGACTTCAGCGAGGAAGTCAAGGGCATCCTGCGCGACGCGCTCGCGGGCACGTATCCGGTCCGCCAGTGAGACGGGAGTCGCCATGGATGAACGCAAGCAGCCGTTCCCGGACTTCGAGGGCCAGCCGCTGTTGCGCGGCGAGTACATCACCGCAATGGCGCACCTCTACCGCGGCGAGCTGCAGCGGTCGCTGTCGTGGCGCCTCCGCCTGGACACCACCACGAACTGGGCGATCTTCACGACGGCCGGCATCCTCAGCTTCGCCTTCAACCGCCCGGAATACGCCGCGCAGACCCTGCTCGCGGGCATGTACGCCAACCTGCTGTTCCTGATCCTGGAGGCGCAGCGCTTCCGCTTCTTCGACGTGTTCCACTCGCGCCTGCGGATGATCGAGGAGAACTTCTACGGACCCCTGCTGCGCCGCGACCTCACGAGCCCGATGGTCGACTGGGGCCTCTGCGTGGCCGACGACCTGTTCACCCCGCGCTTCCATCTCTCCCTGCGCCAGGCCATCCGCTCGCGACTGGGGCGCGTCTACGCGCCGCTGTTCGTGGCCTTGATCGCGGGCTGGGTGCTGGTCGTGGTCCTGCAGCGGCGGGCCGCCGGCGAGAACTGGTTCGAGATCCTGGCGATCGGGCGCGTGCCGGGCTGGGTCCCCGCCCTGCTGGTCGTGGGACTGTTCGTCTACCTCCTCGTCTGCGTCACCACGGCGCCCCCCGTGCCGAGCCTGCCGGAGGCCTACCGGACCGGCGGGAAGCGGGAAACGGCGCGCGAGGTCCCGGACATCGACGCCTGAGAAGCCAGGCCGGCGCCACCGCCGGCTCAGGTCTTCCCGCCGGCGGCCGATCATGAACCCGGCAGAGCGTCCGGCGGCGCGGGTCCGCCGCGCGGCTGGCACGCCGTGTGCTTCGGCGATTGGACCGGCCACCGTACCGTTCATCGCGAAATGCAACCGGCCCGAGGAGTGTTCGCCCATGACGACTCGTACGCTCGAACACGCCAGCGACACCGGCTGGCGCGAGGTCAGGCTCGACGTGCTGAAGCGCATCGAGGACCTGCCGAGCCTGTCCTCGGTGGTCGCCGAGTTCCTGGCGCTCTCGCGGCGCGAGTACTTCACCGCGAAGGACTTCGAGTCGGTCCTCAGCAAGGACCAGGCGCTCGTGGCCCGGCTGCTGAAGGTGGCCAACAGCGGCCTCTACGGCCGTCCCCGCCACATCCGCTCCATCCCCGAGGCCGTGGTGCTGGTGGGGCTGGACCAGATGAAGAAGATCGTGTTCGCCGTCAGCACCGAGGGCCTCACCCGGCTGCGCCTGAAGAACTACGCGTACGAGCCGAGTCGCGGATACTGGATGCACTCGACCGCCATCGGACTCGCCGCGCGCGCGCTGCTCGGGGTCCTGCCCGTCAAGCCGATGCACGCCGAGGAGGGCTTCGTGGCGGGGCTGCTCCACGACGTCGGCAAGCTCATCATCGACGACTACCTCGACCCGATCCCGGGCAAGCGGCCGGTGACCCTGGCCGAGGAAGCCGCCGCGGTGGGGATGGACCACGCCGAGCTGGCCGAGTACATCCTGCGGCAGTGGCGGCTCCCCGAGACCATCGTCGAGTCGATCCGGGACCATCACCAGGCCCCGGACGCGCCCGCGATCGCACCGGGCGCGCGGGTGCTCCAGCTGGCCGAGGTCGTCGTGGACACCTGGCACGTGGGCCACGGCGAGCCGATCGACCTGAGCACGGACTTCGATCCCGCTCCCCACGGAGCGCTGTTCGCCCGCGTGGGCCTGCCCGAATCCAGGCTGCCGCAGCTGATCTGGGACATCCGGCAGAACCTCACGGGGATCGACAACCTCTACCGGGAGAATTGACCGCGAGAGCCCGCCGGCGGACGCCGGCCGGGCGCTGTCCGCGGACGGGGGTTTAGGGGTGGCAAAAAGAATTTGGCATCACGCACACCGGGCGTTAAATTTTTCACCGGGCCACCATACGGCGGGGCGACCGCGCCCTTGCCAGGAGTCGAGGGGATGCGAGCGAGTCCGCAGCTGAGCGCCAGCCTGGAAGACTACCTCGAGGCGATCTACCACATCGTCGAGAGCAAGCAGGCCGCCCGCGCCAAGGACATCGTCGATCGCCTGGGAGTGCACAACTCCTCGGTGACCCAGGCCTTGCGATCCCTCGCGGAGAAGGGACTCGTCAACTACGCGCCCTACGACCTGGTCACCCTGACCGAGGACGGCCAGACGGCCGCCGCCGGCGTCGTCGAGCGACATGCGGCGTTGCGGAGCTTCCTGGTCGAGGTCCTCGGGCTGGACTCGAAGCTGGCGGAGGCGGACGCCTGCCGTCTCGAGCACGGCATGAGCCAGGACGTGCTGGAGCGGCTGCGCCTCATGATGGCCTTCCGGCACCGGCATCCGGGCACGGCCGTCCGCTGGGACGGCAACCAGGGCGACTTCGTCTCCGGGAAGGGGGCGTGAGATGCCGCTCGCGCTCATCCGCGAGGGGACCAAGGCGGTGCTGCGCTCGATCCAGGGCGGGCGCAACCTGCGCGGCCGGCTGGCCGCCCTGGGGCTCATCCCGGGCGCCGAGGTGACCGTCCTGCGCAACGGCGGCAACGGACCGTTCGTGGTGGCGGTCAACAACGCGCGCATCTGCATCGGCCGCGGCATGGCGATGAAGATCGAGGTCGACTGACCGTTCCTGACCGCTTTTTTTTCCGGGGAGTTTTTGTCGGGCCAAACATCCGATGGGCAGGTGATCCGAGGTGAAGCGCATCACGGTGGCCCTGGCCGGCAACCCCAATTCCGGCAAGACCACCCTCTTCAACAGCCTGACCGGCGCCCGCCAGCGCGTGGGCAACTACCCCGGCGTGACCGTCGAGTGGAAGGAAGGGATCCGGCGCACGCCGGACGCCGAACTCCACTTCGTCGACCTGCCCGGCACCTACAGCCTGACCGCCTACAGCGAGGAGGAGCTGGTCGCGCGCAACTACCTGCTCGGCGGCGGCCCGGACGTCGTGGTCGACGTCGTCGACGCGAGCAACCTCGAACGCAACCTCTACCTCACGACCGAGCTGCTGGAGCTGGGCCTGCCGGTGGTCGTGGTCCTGAACATGAGCGACGTGGCGGCCGCGAAGGGCCTCGAGTTCGACACCACGCTGCTCGAACGCCGGCTCGGCGCGCCGGTCGTGCCGGCCGTGAGCAGCCGCGGCGTCGGGCTCGACGACGTGCTCGCCTCGGTGATCGCCGTCGCGGGCCACAACGGCGACAGGCCACCCGCGCGGGTGGACTTCGGCCGCGAGGTCGAGCCGCGGATCGAGCGCCTGGTCGGCACGCTCGCCACCGGCAGCGGCGTGCCGGCCGGGCAACGGCGTTGGCACGCGGTCAAGCTGCTCGAGCGCGACCACGCGGTCCTGCGGTCCTTCGACGATCCGGCGATCGCCGTCCAGGCCGAGGAAGCCGCGGCCGAGCTCGACCTCGACGGCGCCGACACCAGCGACGTGACGATCAGCCGCCAGCGGTACGCGTACATCGACGGGATCTGCCGCGGCGCGGTCCGCGGCCGGGCGCTGCCGGGCCTCGACCGCACCGACCGCCTCGACCGGATCGCCATGCACCCCGTCTGGGGCGTCCCCATCTTCCTGGCGCTGATGTTCGTGGTCTTCAACCTCACGTTCACGCTCGGCGATCCGCTCATGACCCTCATGGAGAACGGGATCGGATCGCTGGGCGTCTGGATCGCGGGCCTGTGGCCGGCGGGGTCGCAGAGTCCGCTGCGCTCGCTGCTCGTCGACGGCGTGATCGGCGGCGTGGGCGGCGTGCTCGTGTTCCTCCCGAACATCCTGCTCCTGTTCCTCGCGATCGCGCTGCTGGAAGGCAGCGGGTACATGGCCCGCGCCGCGTTCGTCATGGACCGCGTGATGAGCCGCGCCGGCCTGCACGGCAAGAGCTTCATCCCGCTCTTGATCGGCTTCGGCTGCACCGTGCCCGCGATCATGGCCACGCGCACGCTGGAGACCAGGCGCGACCGGCTGATCACCATGCTGGTGCTGCCCCTGATGAGCTGCGGCGCGCGCCTGCCGATCTACGCGCTCCTGATCCCCGCCTTCTTCCCGCAGCGGTGGCAGGGCCCGGTGCTGTGGGCGCTCTACGTGACCGGGATCGTGCTCGCGCTCGTGGGCGCGCGCCTGCTGCGGCGCTCGCTGTTCCGCGGCGAGACGACGCCGTTCCTCATGGAGCTGCCGCCCTACCGCATGCCGACCGCGCTCAACCTCGTGAGCCAGATGTGGACCCGCGGCTGGCTCTACGTGAAGAAGGCCGGCACGATCATCCTCGGCGTGTCGATCCTCCTGTGGGCCCTGACGAGCTATCCGAAGCCGCCGGCGGGCTGGACACCGCCCGCGGACGCCACCCCCGCGCCGGCCGCCATCGCCCCGGCCGCCGGCGCGACTGCCGGCCTGGACGGCAGCTCGGACGCCGGCCCGGACGCCGCCGCGGCCACCGCCGCGGAGGTCGAGGCCGCGGCCGCCATGGCCTACTCCGTGGCCGGCCGCGCCGGCCGCCTGCTCGAACCGATCCTGCGGCCGATGGGCTTCGACTGGCGCATCGGCACCGCGCTCATCGGCGCCTTCGCGGCCAAGGAGGTGTTCGTGGCGCAGCTCGGCATCGTCTTCGCCGTCGGCAACCCCGACGAGAACGCCGAGGCGCTGCGCGCGCGCCTGCGCCGCCACTACGACCCGCTGGTCGGCTACTGCATCATGCTCTTCTGCCTGATCGCCACGCCGTGCATGTCCACGGTCGCCGTGACGCGCCAGGAGAGCGGCAGCTGGCGCTGGGCGCAGTTCCAGTTCTGGGGCCTCACGCTGCTCGCCTGGATCCTGACCGTGCTGGTATTCCAGGGCGGCCGTCTCGCGGGGATCGCGTGATGGCGCACCTAGACACCATCCTGACCGTGCTGATCGTCGCCGGCGCGGTCGCCTGGGCGGGCCGCTCGCTCTGGCGGTCGGTGCGCCCGCGGCGGAAGCAGCCGGCCGCCGCGCCGGGGCCGGCGTGCGGGTGCGGCTGCAGCGGGTGCGCGCTGGGCACCGCCGCGCGCCGGACGCCGGCGCAGTCAGGGACCGCGCGAAACCCCGCCGGGCCGGCGTGTCCGCCGGGGCGCGGGTAGGGGCGCGACGGGGGGCAACCTAGCCGCCTGGCTGTGCGATCGGCGCGTCAGGGATCTTCCGCCGCGAAACCGATCCGCTTGAGGTCTCCGAGACGCTTCGCCAGTTCTTGGTGCTCCGCCATACGCTGCGGTGGTCGCAATTTGCGACCACCTCCTGATTCTCGGCCGCATTCAGCTAGAAGAGAAAATCAACGGGGTACCTCCCGCGATTCCGCTTCACCGATTCAGTCCTCGAGGCGAGGCTCTGTGATCCGGTCACCGGAGGCCGGCTCGGCACGAACGCATGGTCGACCGACGTCCACGAGAGCCCGCTCACCGTTCCGTCATTTGAGCGATCGTCAGTTGCGCCGGCGCAACTCGTTCCGATATGGCAAAAATATGCGCCAGAAAGCGCCAGGAGACGCAGTATTCTGTATATCGCACACCACACACCGCACACCGTGCTTGCCAGCACCGCCGTGAACCGTGGCCTCGCGCGTGCGATGCGTTCAACCCGAACCCGACCGCGTCCGCACCAGGGTCCAGAATCCCCGCGGATCGAGGATCCGCAGCGGGGCCTCTCCGGCGACGGCGAGCAGGCCCTGGTCGCCGGTCACCAGCACGTCCGCGTTGCCGGCGATCGCGCTCGCGAGGATCCAGCGGTCATCTGGATCGTCGACGGGAAGGGTCGACGGCGCCGGCGGCCGGGGCACGACCTCGCCGCGGCGCAGGTTCTCCTCCACGCTCGCGATCACCTCCTGCGGCAGCGAAAGCTTGCGGCCGAGCACCGCCGCGAGTTCCGCTAGCACGACCTCGCCGATCACCGGCTCGTGCTCGGACAGGACCAGGCGGACCAGGTCGGCGCACAATCCGCGAGTTGCGACCGCGCTGACCAAGACGTTCGTATCGAAGAAGACCTTCACGAGATGTCGCGGAAAACGTCTTCGTCGGTCAGGTAGCCCTTCGCCTCCGCATACGGCATGATCAATCGCCGCAGCTGCTCGAACTCGAGGAGCCCGAGCTGACGCTGCAACGCCTCGCGGACGAGGTCGCTGCGCGTGCGGCCGGACCGGGCCGCGACGCGGTCCAGGAGGTCGATCAAGGAGGGTTCGAGGCGGATGGTCATGGATCTGCTCATGTCTTACATTGTAAGACAGGCGGGAGGTCGTGTCAATGGGGCGCAGGATCGGACGTCTTCCCGGCAACCAGCAGGCCCGGCGGAGGCCGATCCAGACCCTTCGCGGCTATGGCGCCGCAGTCCGGCTTCCCGACGCTCGCGTCACGACACGTGCTGTCGATATGACGCGAAAACCCTGTCACCGGCCCACGACACCCGTCCGTATACCGTCGACAATCGTCGACAATTGCGGACAAGTTGTTGTCTGATTTATATATAGCCACACGACCGTCGCGGATCGTACCTGGCACGCCCCGTGCAAAACCAAGGCGAATATATCCCGCCGGCCAGGTGATCATCCATGCCGGCCGGCCCGCCCCGAAAGGACGTTCGCCCATGAAGAACTGGACCGTCAACGCGATGGAGGCCCTGCAGAAGGCCCAGCAGAAGGCCTTCGCCATGAACCACGGGGAGATCGCGCCGCTCCACCTCCTGTGGGCGATGCTCGCCGAACCGGGGCTCGCGGTCACGACCCTGCGCTCGCTCGAGCTGGACCCGCAGCTCGTCCTGCGGACCACCGAGAACGAACTGAGAAGCCTGCCCACCATCAGCCGCCGCGAGGCCCCGGACCCGGGCCGGGAGCTGCAGACCGCGATGCTCGAGGCGCAGAACCTCGCCACGCAGCGGTCGGGCGGCATGGTGGGCACCCGGGAGCTGCTGCTGGCGATGGCGGCGGACCGGGGCCGCGCGGGCAGCGTGCTCAGGACCTTCGACATCTCCGCGGCGAAGCTCGCCCGCGCGCTCGACCAGACCGCGCCCGGCGCCTACGAGGGCGACCAGGAGTCTGGCGCCGAGAACGGCCAGGAGTCGGCTCTCGCGAAGTACGCTCGCGACCTCTGCGACCTCGCCCGCAAGGGCAAGATCGACCCCATCATCGGCCGCGACGAGGAGATCCGGCGCGTCGTGCAGATCCTGAGCCGCCGCACCAAGAACAACCCCGTCCTCGTGGGCCCGGCCGGCGTCGGCAAGACGGCCGTCGCCGAGGGCCTCGCCCGCCGGCTCGTCGAGGGCGACGTCCCCGAGGGCCTCAAGGGCAAGCAGTTCTGGGCCCTCGACATGGGCGCGCTGCTCGCCGGCGCCAAGTACCGCGGCGAGTTCGAGGAGCGCCTCAAGAAGGTCGTCAAGGAGGTGACCGACTCTGAGGGCCAGGTCCTGCTGTTCATCGACGAGATGCACACCCTGGTGGGCGCGGGCAAGGCCGAGGGCGCGATGGACGCGAGCAACATCCTCAAGCCCGCCCTCGCCCGCGGCGAGCTGCACTGCGTCGGCGCCACCACGCTCGACGAGTATCGCCAAAACATCGAGAAGGACCCCGCGCTCGAGCGCAGGTTCCAGCCCGTGATGGTCGAGGAGCCCACCTGGGAGCAGGCCGTCGCCATCCTGCGCGGCCTGAAGGAGAAGTACGAGGTCCACCACGGCATCCGCATCACCGACGGCGCGATCGTGGCCGCGGTGAAGCTGTCGCAGAAGTACATCGCCGACCGCATGCTGCCGGACAAGGCCATCGACCTCATGGACGAGGCCGCAAGCCGCCTGCGCATGGAGATCGACTCGGTGCCGGGCGAGGTGGACCAGCTCCAGCGGAAGCTCAACCAGCTCGAGATGGAGAAGCTCGCGCTCGAGAAGGAGACCGAGAAGTCGGCCGTGTCGCGGCGCGAGGCCATCGACGGGCAGATCGCCGAGCTGCGGGACGAGCTGTCGCAGGTGCGCGCGCGCTGGGAGGAGGAGAAGCGGGCGATCGACGCGATCCGCGCGCTCCAGGCGAAGCAGGAGCAGATCCAGCTCAAGACGGAGCAGGCCGAGCGCGCGGGCGACCTCGCCCGGGCGAGCGAGCTGAAGTACGGCGAGTCGACCCGGATCGCGGCCGAGCTGCGCAAGGCGCGCGAGGCGCTCGCCGCCGTGCAGGGCGACCAGCCGCTCCTGAAGGAAGAGGTGACCGA
Organism: Candidatus Krumholzibacteriota bacterium; assembly: GCA_022711765.1. Classification (GTDB taxonomy): domain Bacteria; phylum Krumholzibacteriota; class Krumholzibacteriia; order LZORAL124-64-63; family LZORAL124-64-63; genus Glo-17. Next base: position 155,123 of record JAKLEB010000003.1, on the reverse strand, counting down.
GGACGACATCGCCGAGCTGGTGGGCAAGTGGACGGGGATCCCCGCGACCCGGCTCGTCGAGGAGGAGTCGGCGAAGCTGCGCGACCTCGAGAACCGTCTGCGCGCCCGGGTCGTGGGCCAGGACGAGGCCGTGGCCGAGGTGGCGCGCACGGTGCGACGCAGCCGCGCGGGGCTCGTCGGGCACGAGCGGCCGATGGGGTCGTTCCTGTTCCTGGGGCCCACGGGCGTGGGGAAGACGGAGCTGGTGAAGGCGCTCGCCGAGCAGCTGTTCGGGGACGAGAAGCACCTCGTGCGGCTGGACATGTCGGAGTACATGGAGCGGCACGCGGTGGCGCGGATGATCGGGGCGCCGCCGGGGTACGTGGGGTTCGAGTCGGGCGGGCAGCTCACCGAGGCGGTGCGGCGGCATCCGTACTCGGTGATCCTGCTCGACGAGGTGGAGAAGGCGCACCCCGAGGTCATGAACGTCCTGTTGCAGCTCCTGGACGATGGGCGGCTCACCGACGGGCACGGGCGGGTGGTGGACTTCCGGAACACGCTCGTGGTGATGACGTCGAACCTGGGCCAGGACGCGCGGTTCGAGGCCGAGGCCGGCGAGAGCGCCGAGGGACGCGAGCAGCGGCAGCGGGCGGTGGTCGAGGAGCTGGGCGGGTACTTCCGGCCCGAGCTGTTGAACCGGCTCGACGGGATCGTGAGGTTCTCGAGCCTCGGGCGTGAGCAGATCCTGGCGATCGTGCGGCTCGAGCTGGCGAAGGTGGACCGGGTGCTGCGGGAGCAGGACCTGAAGCTCGTGGCCACGGACGCCGCGGTGGCGAAGATCGCGGAGATGGGGTGGGATCCGCGGTTCGGGGCTCGGCCGGTGAAGAGGGTCATCCAGAGGGAGGTGCAGGATCGGGTGGCGGATGCGATCCTGGCGGGGGAGGTGGTTCCAGGGCAGGGGGTCGAGGTGGACTTCGTGGATGGAGGGTTCGCGGCGACGGCGGTTTATGACGTCGCGGCGGAGGATGGTAAGGCCGGGGGGGCTGAGGGCTAAGGCGAGCATCATTCGTGACTCTGGCTGGCGCTCACCTTGGCGGTCGTTAAACATACCTCGGAGATCGAACGGGCGGCTGCTGAAGTCGTCAGGTCCGAGGCCCAACGCCAAAGCTGGCTCCAGCGGACCTGGCGGCCGATCACGATGCTGGTCTTCGTCGGGTTGATCGTGGCTCGGTGGCTCGGCTGGTCGGCCCCAAACCTCGGCGAGGCCGAGGTCCTGAAGCTCTGGGACATCGTCGAGATCGGCCTGGGCGGGTACGTGATCGGGCGGTCGGCGGAGAAGATTCTGCCTGCCGTGGTGGGGACGCTGAAGAAGAGCTGAACAACCCCCTCTTCCTCGTTCGCCGGGGGCCCCAGATCGTGTCACAACCACCGCACACCCCGCTAGATCGTAGCTGTTGACAGGATGCTGAGCATCTCCTACTCTGACCGACGATGTTCCTTTTTCACTGACGATGGACGACGGGCGGGAAGGCCGAGTTCCCTATGGCAGATCGCTGGCACTCGGTAGATGAGGTTGCGGCCCACTTGGGTATTGCCCGCGAGACTGTCTACCGCTGGATCGACCGGAAGGGACTGCCTGCACATCGCATCGGGAAGTTCTGGAAGTTCAAACTCACCGAAGTGGATGAGTGGGCGCGAACCGTAGCAGCCACACCCGATGTCAAACCGAAGAGCTCAGAAGGTAAGAATCAATGACCCGGCCCACGTCAGATCGACTGTCGCCAGGCGTGGTAGTCCGCGGCCCGCTGCTTCCGGAGCCAGTCGAGGTCATCACTACGATCCCTATGGGGGAATCGGTCAAGCTCGTCGCGAAGGGCCTTCGCTCGGGGCAAGTCCACGACCCGATTTTGAGTCCGGCTCAGCTCGAACAACTCACCGTCTCCCCGGTCACAGAGCCGTTCGACGGGGATCCCGTCCGCTTCCGCCTCGGCGTCGAAGCCGAGCGGCTCGGGCTCGCGCACGAATACGATCCCTACTTCTCGCTTTCGATTGCCCGCGTCGACCCGCTCCCGCACCAGCTCGAGGCGGTTTACGAGTACTTTCTCGCGCTCCCTCGCATCCGCTTCCTGCTCGCCGACGACCCCGGGGCTGGCAAGACGATCATGGCCGGCCTGCTCCTCAAGGAGTTAAAGATTCGCGGTCTGGTCCAGCGTACGCTGATCGTGGCACCCGCAAACCTCACCTTCCAGTGGCAGCGGGAGATGAAGGACAAGTTCCGCGAGCAGTTCGAGGTCATGCGCGGCGAGATCCTCCGCAGCCAGTACGGCCAGAACCCGTGGCAGGAGAAAAATCAGGTCGTCACCTCTGTCTCCTGGATCTCCCGCGTCGAGGACGCCAAGGAGAGCCTGTTGCGCAGCCGGTGGGACCTCATCATCGTCGACGAGGCGCACAAGATGAGCGCCTACAGTCACGAGAAGAAGACGCTTGCGTTTCAACTCGGTGAGGCGCTCGGCGACCGCACGGACCACTATCTCCTGATGACCGCTACGCCGCATAAGGGCGACCCAGAGAACTTCCGACTGTTTCTCTCGCTCCTCGACCGCGATGTCTACGGGGACGTGAAGAGCCTGGAGGAGGCGATGCGCCGGCACGAGGCGCCGTTCTACTTGCGTCGCACGAAGGAAGCGCTGGTCACTTTTCCTGACGGGAACGGCCAGGTCCACCCGCTTTTCACTAACCGCGATGTGCGCACGGCCAAATTTGACCTCGACGGCGAGGAGTACGACTTCTACGACGCGCTCACGCGCTATGTCGAAGACCAGTCGATCAAAGCTGCGTCGAGCGACTCCCCGCAGGCGCGCGCGCTCGGGTTCACCATGGCGATGCTCCAGCGCCGCTTCGCGTCGAGCGTCTACGCGGTCCGCCGCAGTCTCGAGCGGATGCGCGAGAAGCGGGAACGGATTCTGGAAGATCCCGAGAAACACCGGCAGGAGCTGATCGAGCGGAAGCTGCCCGAGGACTTTGACGACCTGACTGAGGAAGAACAGAACGAGATCCGCGATCAGCTCGAAGGCGTCGTCGTTTCCGTCGATCCCGCAGCTCTGCGCGACGAGATCCAGCGGCTCGGCAAGCTTATCGACCATGCGAAGGCACTGCAGGAGAGGGAAGTCGAGTCGAAGCTCGCCAAACTGCGCGAGGTTCTGCACGAGCACCACATCTTCGACGACCCGCGCATGAAGCTGCTGCTATTCACGGAGCACAAAGAGACCCTCGACTACCTCGCAGGGGACGGCAAGGACGGCCGCCCGTTCGGCAAGCTCCGCGAGTGGGGCCTGACGGTCACGCAAATCCACGGTGGGATGAAGATCGGTGATCGGGACACGCCCGGCACCCGAATCTACGCGGAGCGCGAATTCCGTGAAGAGGCTCAGGTCCTTGTGGCCACCGAGGCCGCAGGTGAGGGGATTAACCTGCAGTTCTGCTGGTTCATGATCAACTACGACATCCCCTGGAACCCGGTCCGTCTCGAGCAGCGCATGGGCCGGATCCATCGCTACGGTCAGACCCACGACTGCCTGATTTTCAACTTCGTGGCGGTCAACACGCGCGAGGGTCGCGTTCTTCAGAAGCTTCTCTCCCGCCTACTGGAGATCAAGAACGAACTCGGCACCGATAAGGTCTTCGATGTTGTCGGCGAGGTGTTCCCTTCGAACCTGCTGGAGAAGCTCTTCCGCGAGATGTACGCCCAGCGACTCTCTGCCCCGAGCATCGAGGAGCGCATCGTCCGCGAGATCAACTCCGAGCGTTTCCGCGAGATTACCGATTCGACGCTGGAGGGCCTCGCCAAGCGCGAGCTCAACCTCGGCGCCCTGATCGGCAAGTCGGCTGAGGCCAAGGAACGCCGCCTAGTCCCCGAGGTGATTGAGGATTTCTTCGTCGCCGCCGGGCCCATCGCCGGCGTGCATCCTTCCGAGCAGAGGGGCAAGCCCCACGTCTACCGGATCGGCAAGGTACCCAAGACGCTGGTCACGCTCGGCGAGGAGATGGAGCCCAGATTCGGCCGCCTCGGCAAGACCTACCAGCGCGTCACTTTCGACAAGGGTCAGCTCGGCGACGACCCCACGCTAGAGTGGGTGACGCCCGGGCACCCGCTGTTCGAAGTGGTGCGCGCCGACGTCCGAGAGCGCGTGACCGACGATCTGCGCCGCGGTGCTGCCTTCTTTGACCTGCATTCGACGCAGCCGTATCGGATCGATGTTTTCGGCGCATCCATCAAGGACGGGCGCGGCAACACGCTCCACCGGAAGCTCTTCGTCGTCCGCGCCGACCTCGACGGCACGCTCTCCGTCCGCCAACCGACACTCCTTCTCGACGTCATCCCGGCCCCCAAAGGCACCGGGGCACCCGTCGCGCCTGCGTTGCCGGACCGCCAGGCAGTCGAGCTAGAGCTGGTCAACCGTGCTCTGACGCCCTTCCTCAACGAGGTTTCTGAGCAGCGCGCCCGGGAGAACCAGGTCGTCCGCGAGCACATGGAAATCTCGCTCGGCGAGCTGATCCACCGCCAAAACCTGCAGCTCGCTGACCTAGTCTCGAAGCAGCAAGCGGGCGACACGACGCCGGGCCTTGCCGGGAACATCGCACAGGCCGAGCATCACCTCGACGAGCTGAACCGCCGCCTTGAGCTGCGGCGTGATCAACTCGAGATGGAGCGGCACTGCACGATTGGCGACATTGCGCACCACGGCTGCGCATGGGTGATGCCCCACCCTGACAGGTCGTGCCCAGAGGTTACGCCTATGGTGCGCGACGTAGAGGTTGAGAAAGTAGCCGTGCGGGATGCCATCCGGCACGAGGAAGCGCGTGGCTGGGTGGTGGAAAGCGTCGAGTCGGAAAACCGTGGCTTCGATCTCATCTCGCGGCGTCCTCACCCCAATGATCCCGGCACCTTCATTGAGGTGCGATTCATCGAAGTTAAAGGCCGCGCCCACGTGGGAGAAGTAGCGCTTTCTGCCAACGAATATCGGACTGCCCAACGCCTTGGCAACGACTACTGGCTCTACGTCGTTTATAACTGCGCGGAGGCTCCGGAGCTCCACGCAATCAACGATCCCGCCAGATTAACCTGGAAGGCAGTCGTCCGCGTCGAGCATTACCATCTAGACGCTCCGGAGGTCCTGAATGAGGCTTTGGGGGACACGCCATGAAAGAGAAGCAAAGTACGCCGCTGAGGTTTGCCTCAATCCGTGTCGAGAACTGGAAGAACTTCGCTGCGGCAAAGGTCGATCTACAGCAGCGAGGCTTTCTTGTTGGACCTAATGCAGCAGGTAAATCGAACTTCCTCGATGTTTTTCGCTTTCTGCGCGATCTCGCCACATCGGGAGGAGGTTTTCAGGAAGCAGTAACCCGTCGCGGGGGTGTAAGCGTGCTTCGGTGCCTGGCCGCTCGTCAGTATTCCGATATAGTGGTCCACGCGACCGTAAAGGAAACTGCGGATGATCAATCCTGGCAGTACGAACTTGTCTTCAACCAAGACAATCGTCGGCGTCCGGTCGTCAAGAGAGAAAGGGTCTTGCGCGGGAATCGAATTGTACTCGATCGACCGAATGAGGCGGATAAGAAAGATCCGGAGCGTCTTACTCAGACGTATCTTGAACAGGTGAATGTCAATCGTGACTTTCGAGAGCTTGGGCACTTCTTTGCATCGGTTCGTTACCTGCACGTCGTACCACAACTAGTGAGGGAACCTGATCGGTCAGTAGGGCGGGTACAAGATCCGTTCGGCGGCGACTTTCTCGAACAGATCGCAAAAACGCCAGAGAGGACCCGAAGTGCACGGTTGCGTCGCGTTGTCGGAGCACTGTCGGTAGCGGTCCCGCAGCTCACGCAGGTTGAACTGTGGAGGGATCCGCGCGGCACTCCACATCTCCGGGGAAAGTACGACCACTGGCGTCCCCAAGGGGCCTGGCAGACAGAGGAGCAATTCTCGGACGGAACCTTGCGGCTTATGGGGCTTCTCTGGGCTGCGATGGAAGGAGGAGGCCCCCTTCTGCTGGAGGAACCGGAGCTTTCCCTGCATTCCGAGGTCGTTCGATATCTGCCGCAAATGTTCGCCCGGCTTGCTCGGAGATCCGGCAGGCAAATCATCCTAAGCACACACTCTTCAGAGTTAATCCAAGATGAAGGGATTGGTCTTAATGAGGTCCTCCTATTTTTACCGGATCGCGAAGGTACACGAGTGCGAACAGCGAGCGATTTCGAGGATATCCCCAGGCTGCTTGAGGGTGGCGTCACTCTGAGCGAAGCCGTGATGCCGAAGACGCGTCCGGATCGGGCCGAGCAGCTCTTGCTTTTTGGGGATCGGTAGCCTGATGGTCTGTGTCGACATAGCAGTGGAAGGAATTACTGATGAAGCCGTGGTGCGTCAGATCGTCGAACACCTTGGAGCCACAATCGGGGGCGTATACGGTAAAGCCGGGAAAGCCGCTCTTCTGCAACGGGTTAGCGGGTATAACAATGCTGCCCGATTCAGCCCGTGGTTTGTCCTCGTTGATCTCGACCGTGACGGAGAATGTGCGCCAACGCTGACGGCCGAATGGCTTCCCAATCCTGCTCCATTAATGTGTTTTCGTGTTGCGGTTCGTGAAGTAGAAACATGGCTTTTGGCGGATCGCGAGAATATTTCGTTGTTTCTCGGTGTCCCGCGCACCAGGGTCCCCGTGGATCCGGAAGCGCTAGATGACCCCAAGAGAACCATGGTCGATCTCGCGCGGCATTCACGAAAGATGGCCATCCGGGATGATATGGTTCCTCGCCCTGGAAGTGGACGTGCTGCGGGCCGGGCATATGCCTCACGCATCATCGAGTTCGCCTCGAGACATTGGAGACCCGAAGTAGCAACTGGGCGGTGCGACAGTCTTCGCCGCACTTTAGCGTGCCTACAACGACTCCTTGCCAATACAGATGGAGGGGTCGATGAGTGATTACTGCCACCGACTTATCGAGGTGGATCTACCGATAAGGGAGATCTCTTCGCATGCGCGGCGAGAAAAGTCGATACGGAATGGACACATCTCGACGCTCCACATTTGGTGGGCCCGGCGGCCATTGGCGGCCTGCCGGGCCGTGCTCTGCGCCGCACTCTGGCCGGACCCTGCTGATGAACTTTGCCCAGATCGATTCCGTGAAGTAGCCGCTGCGGCGATGCGGGACTTTCGCGATCGCCGTGGGGGAGCGATGCGCGATTGGTCAACGCCTGAAGAAGTGCGAGCAGCGCTGCTCGCCTTTATCGCCGAATTCGCAGACTGGGACAACGCTACTAGCAAAGACTTTCTCGAGGTAGCGCGGCGCCTAACCCAGGCGGCGCATGAATCGCTCGGCGGAGCGCCGGGGACAAGACCTCTGGTCATTGATCCATTTGCGGGGGGTGGAGCCATACCGCTGGAGACGCTGAGGATCGGGGGCGACGCCTTCGCATCGGATCTCAATCCGGTAGCGCTATTACTCAACAAGGTTGTGTTGGAATACATCCCGAAGTACGGCGGGCGGTTGGCGGAGGAGGTCTTACGCTGGGGCGGGTGGGTAAAGAATCAGGCGGAAGCGGAACTCGGCCGTTATTATCCAAAAGACGAAGATGGCGCCAATCCGATCGCGTACCTTTGGGCAAGAACGATCCGCTGCGAGGGCCCGGGTTGTGGAGCCGAGGTGCCACTCCTGCGTTCGTTATGGTTGTCGAAGAAGCGTGGGCGGGGAATTGGTATGCGGCTCGTGCCTCGGAAGAATGGCAGCGGAGTCGACGTTGAAATAGTTGAGAATCCGAAGCCCGCAGAGACCAACCAAGGAACAGTACGACGGGGGGCAATGACATGCCCGTGCTGCGGTTACACCACACCAGTGTCATCGGTTCGAACGCAACTCAAGGCACGCCGTGGTGGAGCGGCGGACGCCAAGCTCCTATGCGTGGTGACGACCCGGCCGAGGCAGCAGGGGCGTTTTTTTCGGTTACCGGAGGAGAGGGACCGGGGATCGGTTCAAGCAGCAGTCCATGAATTGGCTCAGCGAGAAGCGAGGCATGAGGGTCGATTCAGTTTGGTCCCAAACGAGCCCACGCCATTTGGTGGTGGAAGCGGCGCTGGGAGAGCGTTCTCTCAAAGAAATTATGGAATGGACCTATTTGGTGACCTATTCGCCCCTCGTCAGTCACTGATGCTCGTTACGTTTGTTCGGCTGGTTCGTGAGGCGCATGAACGGTGTCTAAAAGAGTGTGACGCTGGATTAGCCGAAGCAGTAGCCTCGTGCCTTGCCTGCGTGGTGGACCGACAGGCTGACCACTCAAACTCGCTATGCACTTGGAATCCACATGGACCGAAGTTGCAGCATGGCTTCACTAGACAAGCAATTCCGATGGTGTGGGATTTCGCGGAGGCAGACCCGTTTGGTGACTCCGTTGGTGATTGGTTGCATAATCTTGAGTGCGTAATGATCGCCCTACGTAGCGCTGGCTACGCAGCGTATCCCGGCCATACGCAACTGGCTTCTGCAACGGCGCACCCGCTACCTGATGATGCAGCCCACGCGTTCGTCACTGATCCGCCGTACTACGACGCAGTGCCTTACTCAGATCTCTCTGACTTTTTCTTTGTATGGTTGCGGCGCACGCTCGGCGATCTACATCCGGGTCTATTTGGCGAAGAGACCACGCCGAAGTTGGAGGAGTGCATTGTTGATGAAGTCAAGGGACTGACGGCGGGGAAATTCGAGGCTACGATGCAGCGAGCAATGGCGGAAGGTCGGCGGGTACTCGCGCCTTCTGGTATTGGGCTCGTTGTCTTTGCCCATAAGTCCACTGGCGGCTGGGAAGCTCAGCTCCAGGCCATGGTTAACGCTGGATGGACCATGACAGCTTCCTGGCCAATCGACACTGAAATGGGTTCTCGTTTGCGGGCCATGAATTCCGCCGCTCTTGCTTCCTCCGTACACCTCGTTTGCCGACCCCGCGAGAACCCAGATGGCTCGCTATACGAGAACGTCATAGGCGATTGGCGGACCGTGTTGGGAGAACTGCCCGAGCGAATCCATGGCTGGATGCCGCGGCTCGCTAGGGAGGGGGTCGTCGGCGCCGATGCGATCTTTGCCTGTATTGGCCCGGCGCTCGAGATCTTTTCCCGCTACTCTCGCGTCGAAAAGGCCTCGGGGGAGAAGGTCGAACTTCGGGAGTACCTAGAGCAGGTCTGGGCTGCGGTTGCTCGCGAGGCACTCTTGATGATATTCCAAGACGCAGACGCCACAGATCTTGAGGAGGACGCGCGCCTGACCGCCATGTGGCTCTGGACTCTATCCACGAGCGCGAACAGCAACGGTGCGGCCAGCGCAAGCGACGATGACGTGGGCGAGTCCGCCGGCGAGGACGACGAGGATGAGAGCACCGGCAAGGCCAAATCTGGCGCCGGATTCTCCCTGGAGTTTGATGCCGCACGCAAGATCGCTCAAGGTCTCGGCGCCCACCTCGAGGACCTGGGGCGCGTCGTCGAGATCAAGGGCGACCAGGCGCGCCTCTTCTCGGTGGCCGAGCGGGCCCGGCACCTCTTCGGCAAGGACCAGGCCCAGCGGACGCCGGCGCGCCGCGCCAAGCAGGTGAAGCAGCTCACGCTGTTCGAGGAGCTGGAGGCGGCAGAGAAGGACGCGGGCTGGGGCGACGTCGGCCTTCCGCCGCTCGGGGAGACAACGCTCGACCGCGTCCACCAGGCGATGGTTCTGTTTGCCGCTGGCCGCGGCGAGGCGCTTAAGCGCTTCCTCGTCGAGGAGGGTGTCGGCCGTGCCGCTACGTTCTGGAAGCTCGCGCAGTCGCTTTCGGCGCTCTATCCGAGTGGGACCGACGAGAAGCGTTGGGTGGACGGCGTGCTCGCCCGCAAGAAGGGACTGGGCCTTGGATAACCACAAGGAGAACCCGACATGGCTCTGAAGCCCTGGTACAAGGTCATCACACCGCGCGAGGACCTCCGCGAGGGTCGACCGCTCGATGCGTCTGAGTTCGCCGTCCACCTCGACCAGGTGCGCGACGGGCGGGCACCTGCCGTCTACCAGAACCCCGCCGACTTCTTCGAGCGAACCTACCTGACAAAGAACCTCTTGGGCCTCGCTGCCGAGGTGATCCGGCGGCTCTCAGGGGTGAAGGTCGAGACCTCCGCGGTCTTCAACATGACCACGCAGTTTGGCGGCGGCAAGACGCACGCGCTGACGCTACTCTACCACCTCGCACAGGGCCACCCGGAGACTGCGGAGTGGAAGGGAGTGAGCTCCCTCCTCGATAAGGCCGGTGTGGCTGAAATTCCGCGCGCTGCCACGGCGGTATTTGTTGGTACAGAGTTTGACTCGATCTCCGGCCGCGGCGGCGCCGATGGCACGCCCATCCGCAAGACCCCCTGGGGCGAGATTGCCTGGCAACTCCTCGGCGCCGACGGCCTGGGCATCGTCGCCGAGCACGAGAAGACGCTCACGGCGCCCGGAGGCGACGTCGTCTCGCGGATCCTTCCCGCCGATCGCCCCGTGCTTATCCTGCTCGACGAGCTGATGAACTACGTCAGCCGCAGCCGTAAGAGCGGGCTCGCGAGCCAGCTCTATAGTTTCCTCCACAACCTATCCGAGGTCTCGCGGTCGCGGGACAACGTGGTGCTCGCCGTCTCAATCCCCGCGTCTGAGCTGGAGATGACGGCCGAGGACCAGTCCGACTACGAGCGCCTGAAGAAGCTCCTCGATCGTCTCGGCAAGGCCGTGATCATGTCGGCCGAGGCCGAGACCTCCGAGATCATCCGCCGACGTCTCTTCGAGTGGCACGGCCTGCCGGTTGACGCTTCGAAGACTGTCACCGAGTACGCAGAGTGGATGGAATCGCACCGCCACCAGCTCCCGAGCTGGTTCCCCGTCGACAACGCGCGTGAGGCACTCGAGTCAAGCTACCCCTTCCACCCGTCGGTCCTCTCGGTGTTCGAGCGGAAATGGCAGGCACTCCCGCGCTTCCAGCAGACCCGCGGCGTCCTGCGCCTCCTGGCCCTGTGGGTCTCCCACGCATACGTCGAGGGCTTCAAGGGCGCGCACAAGGACCCACTGATTACCCTTGGTACGGCGCCCCTCGCCGATTCGACGTTCCGCGCTGCGGTTTTCGAGCAACTCGGCGAGTCGCGTCTCGAGGGCGCGGTGACCACCGACATCGCGGGCAAGGAGCACGCGCATGCGGTGCGGTTGGATAAGGAGGCGACGGCCGAGGTCAAGAAGGCGCGCCTCCATCGGAAGGTGGCAACCACGATTTTCTTCGAATCCAATGGCGGCCAGCATCGGGGCGAGGCGACGCTGCCGGAAGTTCGCCTCGCCGTGGCCGAGCCCGACCTCGACGTTGGCAACGTCGAGCAGAGTCTTGAGGCTCTGTCCGACAGCTGCTACTTCCTTTCGGCCGAGAAGAACCGCTTCCGCTTCAGCTTTCAGCCGAACCTTAACAAACTCCTTGCCGACCGGCGGGCGAGCGTTCCAGCGAACGCGATCCGCGATCGGGTACGCGCCGAGATCGAAAGGGTGTTCGGGGCTGGCAAGGGCGTTGAACGTGTCCTCTTCCCGGAGCGCACGAACCAGGTGCCCGACCGCGCAGCCCTCACGCTCGTCGTTCTCGCCCCCGAGAACGAGGCCGGAGAAACGGCCACGGCGCGGCTAATGGAGACGATGGCAAAGGAGCACGGCTCATCGTCGAGGACCTACAAGAGTGCGCTCATCTGGTGCGTGGCCGAGGACGGCACCTTGCTCTCCGAGGAGGCTAGGAAGGTACTCGCCTGGGAGGACATCGACGCCGACACGGAGACGCTGCGCATCGACGAGTCGCAGCACCACCAGCTCGAAGAGAATCTGAAGCGGGCCAAACGCGACCTCCGGGAATCGGTCTGGCGAACTTATAAGAACGTCTTTCTCCTCGACGAGAAGAACGCCCTGCGTAAAATCGATCTCGGCCTCGTCCACTCCAGCGCCGCGGACTCGTTGGTCGCGCTCATCCTCGGCCGTTTGAAGCAGGAGGACCTCGTCGTCGACGGTGTCAGTCCGAACTTCCTCGTCCGCAATTGGCCCCCTGCGCTGCCCGAATGGAGTACCAAGGCTGTTCGCGATGCGTTCTTCGCATCACCGCGGTTTCCCCGGCTCGTGAACCCGGATGCGGTGAAGCATACAATCTCCCGTGGAGTCGAGGCCGGAATGCTGGCGTACGTAGTCAGGGATCAGAGCGGATCATACGACCCATTCCTATTCCGGAAAGCGATGCTGGAGAGTGAACTTGAACTCGCGGACGATGTGTTTATCATCACGAAGGAACATGCAGACGCTTACGAGGTTCGCCAAAAGGCGGGTCAGGCGGGCTTGCCGAGTCCGACTACACCGACTGCCCCTTCCGATCCGGCTGGTAAGCCGTCTGATGGTGCCTCTACAGTTCATTCTCCTAGAGACCCTAAGGACGAAGGTACGCCCGACGTGGCGGCCGGTTTCCGTTGGAGTGGCAACCTGACGCCGCAGAAGTGGATGAACTTCTATACCAAGGTCCTCGCTCCTTTCGCGGCGGCCAGTGGGCTTACGTTGACTCTCGGGGTGCAGGTTAAGCCCGCCGGCGGCGTCTCAAGAGCCAAGATCGAGGAAGTGCGGGTCTCCCTTAGGGAGTTGGGAATGTCGGAGGACGTCGAGACCATCAAGGATGATGAGGGCTGATAGGCTTCGGCAGTCATGATGCGAAGCCGGCACGATTGTGGCGGGGGTCATTTGCCTGACGGCACAAGGAGTCGAAACGCGTCCTTTGGTCTGAGCTGCAGTCCAACTGGGCGATCGGCCTCAAAGCCCGCTCTGTGAACACCGATCGGTGGGCCGTTGCGGGCAGGGACAGGACGTGGTTCTGGATCTCGGGGGCAAGGCGAATGAGTGCCATGATCTGGGTCACCCGGGCGCGCGTGATCCCTTCTCTGCGGGCGATGGCGGCTTGGTTTTCGACTTCACCGGCGTTGAGCTGCCGCCGCCACTCCTGGGCCGTCCTGAGAAGCTCGACCACCTTCGGGGTCTGGGGAGCCTTTGGCGGCAGAAGTGGCCCCCATTCCTTGGACAGTTAGGCGGGCGATTTAAGGTGGACTCCGCCCCCGGTGATCACGCCAGCCAATGGTCGCCGACGCGGCTAGCGGGCTCCCGCCGGTAGCATCAGCGCCGAATGCAGGTGCCGCACTTCTCGACCGCTACCCGCCGCACTTTTCGACCGGCCTTCACACCCGAAATGCACACGACCGCGAGAGGTGCCCCCCGCTTCATGTCGTCGGCCGATTAGCCTGAATTGCAACACCGCCGCGTCGATGCTCGATCGACTCGTGTGACTTTCTGCAGAATCTTCGGCGATATCGTTTACAAGTCGATCCGTATCCGGCATTCTGCCCTCCTTCTTTGGAGATTGGGGGTGGTATGGGCTTTCACGGATCGCGAAATCGGAGCGCCACGGGTCTACCCGTCCCGGGGGCGAGCGACGTCTATCTGCAGTCCCAAGCAGCCCTCTGGATTCGGCGGATTATCTGCCGCTACGGATGCCTGGACCGCGAATCGGTCGAGTTTGCGGCCTGGGTGCTAGGTCTACCGTCGGCGTCGTTCTGCAGTGAACTGGGCTTGCCGGACCAAGACTGCGCACAGTGCGACGGCCCGCACCCGATTGCGGTAGATGGCTACTCTGCGGTCATGGCAGCGATCGGCCTGCCGGGGTCGTCGTCTCACGCGTACGTAGTTGAACGGATCATCGCCCGGCTGGATTCCGTGATCACGGACGGAGGACCCGCAAGTGCGGTCAGCACTCTCCATACCGTCGGTAAGACATTTGGGTTGTCGAACGACGAATACCATCTCGCCTACTTCTTGTCCTGCATGTCCTCCTGGCCGAGAGTCGAGGAGTACTTCGATCGGCACCTGGAATGCGATCGACCGTCCGGCCGTGGGTATCTGCTGACAGCCCTCGCCATGACCCACGAGCAGATGAGTGCCGTCCTCAACGGCAAGCTCCGCCAGATGGGAATCCTCGACGTGCGCGGTGCGTGGTTGACGATCAGCTCCGAGTACATCCAGCTGTTCGCCGATCCGTCGGTCTCCGTGCGCCTCCAGGATCTGTGGGGGCCGGTTCCCAAGCCCGATATCGATCCACGGCTTCTCGGCGTCGCGGATCGTGAAATCGAGATGCTGGCGCGTCTGCTTGGTTCGCGAAGTGAGCGACCGGTGCATGTTCTGCTCTACGGCCCTCCCGGTACCGGTAAGACGACACTGGCGCGAGGACTTGTCCATATGGTGGGCGCGGACGGACTGGAGGTTCTCGGCCGAGCCGGTGCTTCTCCAGGTACTCGGCGAGCAGCCGTCGAAGCGTGCTGGAACGTATCTACCGGAGTTCCTGGTCGGATACTTCTGTTCGATGAGGCCGATCATGTCCTCGGAACGGGCCAATCCTGGATCGCGAGTGGAGACGCCGCGGACAAGGCCTGGCTCAACGATATTCTGGAACGTCCCGGGATCCGCTGCATTTGGGTCGCCAACGAGACCGACGAAATCGAGCCAGCGGTGAAACGACGCTTCAGCTACAGCCTTCGCGTGCCGGTTCCCGGACGGCAGGCGCGCGAACATGCACTCGACCGAGTCCTGCGCCGCTTCAGGATCAAGCGGCACTTCGACCACTGTGCAGTTCGAGATATCGCGAAGGAGTATGCCGTCAGCCCAGCGCTATATGCCACGGCCGCGCGCGCTGCCGCGATCGCCGGCAGCGACCGGAATAGCTGTAAGGAACGATTCCGTCAGGCCCTGTGCTCGAGCGTCGAGCTGACCACGGGTAGATCGCCCAGGCCGGAGCCGAAGAAAGTCTCTCTGATCCGTGGTGGCTTGAACACGAGCGTCCCTTTGGATAAGCTTGAATCCATGTTGGCGCGGTACGTCGTACGCGGAGGCCGGACGGAATTCAAGCAGAACAATCCGCCGTTCAATCTATTGTTCCACGGATCCCCCGGGACCGGAAAGAGCGTCTTGGCTCGCCACCTCGGCGAATTCTCAGGCCGGCCGATCGTGGACGTGCGGGCGAGCGACCTGCTTGACCCCTATGTCGGCGGCACGGAGCGCCGGATCGCGGAAGCGTTCGATCAGGCACGAATGGGCGACAGCGTCCTCGTGATCGACGAGATAGACACTCTGCTCCATTCGCGGAACCAGGCACAGAGATCGTGGGAGGTTTCGCTGGTGAACGAGATGTTGACCCAGATGGACCAGCCCGCGACGACCCTGTTCGGTACGACCAACCGGTGGGAGGATATCGACCCTGCTGCCGTGAGGCGTTTTGTCGGGGTGGTGCGGTTCGATCCTCTTGAACCAGAGCAGGTGGTAGAATCGGCGAAGGTTGTCTGGAGGCCGCTTGGTCCAGTCGGTCAGCGCGCGCGCGAGTGGAATCGGCTGCGTTCCCTCGCGGGCGTCACCGTCGCTGACCTGGTAAGGGTCAGGGACCATGCCGTTTTTGTGGACGGAGAGCTTGAGTTGAGCGAACTCGTTGACGCGCTTCTGGACGACGTTCGGGATCGTTCGACGCATGCGATCCAGCGAGTTGGATTTTTCTAGCCAGGATCTGGAGAGTTGCGAGTTCACAACCTCGATCGAGGGGAGCATTCGATGAAGACGTCGTTCTTCGAAGCTGTATCGATTGCGAGGATGGAACGCATGCATTCGCAGATGATCGCATGGATCTTCTCTCAGGATTGCGAGGCGATTTCGCTTGAACGAAAGCACCAGCTACTTGCGACGCTGAGCCGATCCTCGGCAAGCGCATTGCGCGGTCCGATTCGCTCGCACACGGAATGGAATCATATCGATGTCGTCTTGGAGACTGAAACGTCGGTGATCTTCATCGAGAATAAGATCAAGTCGTCTCAGGGATCCGATCAACTGGAACGATACAACGCGATTGTGGCGAATCCGATAGGCACGGAGCTTCTCGGCGGCCGGACACCTGTGAAAGTCTTGCTTACCCTCGTCCGGGAACAACCCAGGGCCGATGGTTGGATCGAACTCTCTTATCGCGATTTCGTCAGGCGATTGTCGGAGGCGCTGGATTCGCCTGACGACGGGACGGAAGACTCCACGATCGTCACGGCTTACGTCAGGTCGCTAGCTCGGCTCACTAACATCGTAGAGGCGTTCTGTGCGGCCCCTGACCGGTTCGCGAACGTATTTCAAGACGGAGGCCGATCGCTTGCCGACAAGTTGGAGATGTCACCGCTCGCAGACGATGACTGCCAGTACGTTCGGAACATGCAGCTCGAAACGGTGCTGCAACGACTCTACGTAACCGAGATTGCACGAAGAATCGCCCCTGACGACGCACTCGTCATCATCGGCGAGACGCGGGGAACGGCTCTCCTCGATATAAAGCAGCCGAAGGTTCTCAAGACCGTCCTGGCGGGAGCGCACGAGTTCGACTGGGGAATTCAGTTCCAGGGCCGCACGGTCAAGGTCCAGCTGGAATCGGGCTGGAAAAGCCAATCGGAGAAGAAGCCCGTAAGTCCGGCAATGAGGAGATACATGGAGAGCAACCTCATCCCCGCGGTTGAGGAATTCGCCAAGAGGCCCGAGATCGCGAGCAGCTGGCGCTTCAACCGCCCGAAGACTGGCTCCGGTACGGCGTACTGCTCGCTCTCGCGGCAGAAGCACAGCGGTGAGCCTCTGCTTTGGGGACGATCCTGGGACGAAGCCGAAGTGAGCTATCGAGTGAACTTTGCCGCTGCACTTGAAATGGCTACCGAGCTGCAGCGTCACCTCGAGCCGGCTTTAAGTGGGGATATTCGCAGCTAGCCACCGACTGGGGACTGCCATGGCGAAGACCGTGATCTCGAAGTCCGAGTATCTCGCCGGACTCCAATGCCCGAAGCTCCTGTGGACCCACTACAACGATCGAGAGGCGGTCCCGGAACCTGATGCGGCCAAGCAGGCCATCTTCGACACGGGACATGCGGTCGGCGACCTCGCCAAGGCGCTCTATCCCCACGGCGTCGAAGTCCCATGGAGCAAGGATCTACAGTCGACCGTGGATGCCACTCGCGAGTTGATGCGCGAGCGGAACCCGATCTTCGAGGCGAGCTACCTGTGGGATGGCTGCTATTGCCGAGTCGACGTTCTGGTGCCTTCCTCTGAAGGCTCATGGGATCTGTACGAGGTCAAGAGTACGACAGCCGTCAAGGACGAGCATATCGAGGACGTCGCGTTCCAGGCATACATACTTGAAGGGTCCGGGGTCCAGTTGGACCGCCTCTTCTTGATGCATATAGACAACACCTACGTTCGGTATGGAGGGATCGATCCAGAAGGCCTGTTTCACGCCGAGGACATCACGACTCGAGTCCGAGAATTCCAATCTGCGGTTCCGGCACGGGTCAGAACAATGGTGGAAGCGATCTCGGGCGATCGACCCGCAACGCCAATTGGGTTGCACTGCTCTCAGCCGTACGACTGCGATCTGTGGAAGTCCTGCTCGTCGTTCCTTCCAGACCAGAACGTCCTGCGCTTGTACCGGATTAGGAAGGCGAAGGCGTTCAAGTTGATCGAGAATGGTGTCTTGAGCCTTGCGGACGTACCAGAGGGCGATCTCAACGACACGCAGCTTGTCCAGCAGGTGGCGGTCCGCTCCGGGCTACCGCAGATCTCGGTGGCTGCGATCCAAGATTGGTTGTCAGGCCTCGTCTACCCACTGTACTGCCTCGATTTCGAGACCATGAATCCGGCGATTCCCGT
This sequence comes from Candidatus Krumholzibacteriota bacterium, assembly GCA_022711765.1. Lineage (GTDB taxonomy): Bacteria > Krumholzibacteriota > Krumholzibacteriia > LZORAL124-64-63 > LZORAL124-64-63 > Glo-17. Next base: position 137,348 of record JAKLEB010000003.1, on the reverse strand, counting down.
GTTCGACGGGACTCGACCGTTTCAACAGGTACCTTTCCAGTTCTCGTTGCACGTCATTGCCGGCCGCGGTGCCGAACCCGTTCACCACGAGTTACTGGCGGACAAAGCCGAGGATCCGAGGCGGACACTGGTTTCCGCGCTCAAAGTGATCGGTCCGGACGGTCAGATCGTCGCATTCAACGCGGTTTTCGAGAAAGGCGTCTTGCGGGACCTCGCGGCCTTCCTCCCTGATGAAGCAGACTTCCTTCTTGGTCTGGAGGCACGCTTCGTCGACCTTCTCGTCCCGTTCTCCAAGTTCTGGTACTACCACCCTGAGCAGCGAGGTAGCTGCTCACTGAAGGATGTATTGCCGGCGATCGTGGGGAAGACCTACGCGGATCTAGCGATCGGGGACGGTGGAGCGGCGATGCGGGAGTATCAGCGAGCAGTATTCGGAGGAGTTGACGTTTCGGTCAAATCGAAGGTGCTCGAGGACCTGCGCGTATACTGTCGGCAGGACACAGAGGCCTTGGTCGACGTGCTTGGCGCTTTGGAGGCAATGGTTTAGATGAAACTCAGGTGATTCGTGAGTCGCGCCGACACTCGGTAATGGTGTAGGCCTCTCGTTCCGCGCGAGGTCTCATGCTCGGCAAGAAGTGGACCCATGAGTTCTGGTACAATCCATTGCCTTTTTGCCCGAATTATGGTCAAATCGTAGCATGAACAGTTTACAAAGACTCCGCCGCCTCACGCTCCCCTGCGCCCTTCTCCCCTTGCTCTCCCTCCCCGCCCCCGCGCAGGACCGCTCCCCGCACCCGCCCAGGTCCCAGAACGAACTCCCCGACGACCCCTACCTCCCCTCCCCCCGCGCCGACCACCCGCGGTCCCCCGCCACCCGCTTCTCTCGGGACTCGTTCTCTGTGGTCCAGGTCAACGTCGACGCCCTCGGCCAGAACATCCTGGGCGACGCCGCCAACGAGCCGTCCATCGCCGTCGACCCCACGAATCCGAATAAGATGGTGATCGGCTGGCGGCAGTTCGACACCGTCGCGAGCAATTTCCGCCAGGCGGGCTACGCCTACACCACCGACGGCGGCCAGACCTGGACGTTCCCCGGCGTGATCGAGCCGGGCGTCTTCCGCTCCGATCCCGTGCTGGATACGGACTCGGCGGGACAGGTCTACTACAACAGCCTCACGGTCGAGGGCGACGACTACCTCTGCGACGTCTTCCGTTCCCCCTCGGCCGGCATCCCCTGGGACGCCGGCACGTCGGCCCACGGCGGCGACAAGCAGTGGATGGTGATCGACAAGACCGGCGGCGCCGGCGACGGTCACATCTACGCCTACTGGACCAGCTTCTACAGCAGCTGCTACCCCGGCTTCTTCACGCGGTCCACGGACGGCGGCGACTCGTACCAACCCTGCATCACGATCCCCGACGAGCCGTACTGGGGCTCGCTCGCCGTGGTGCCCGGCAGCGGCTTCAACCCGAGCGGCACGCTCTACGTGGTCGGAGCGTACAATGACGACTTCGTCGTGGCGCGCTCGTTGAACGCCCGCTATGCCGGGCAGGCGATCGTCTGGGATTCGTCGACCATCGTCAACCTCGGCGGCTCAATCGCATCGTTCGGCGGCCCCAATCCCGGGGGTCTGCTCGGCCAGGCGGGCATCGCCACCCTTCCCAGCGCGAGTCCCCAGGGCCACACGGTCTGCGTGCTCTGCTCGGTCGACCCGCCGGGGTCCGACCCGCTGGACGTGATGGTCTCCCGCAGTACCGATGCCGGGGTCACCTGGAGCCCGCCGGTCCGCGTGAACGACGACCCGGGCAGCGCCTGGCAGTGGTTCGGGACGATGTCGACCAGCCCCTCCGGGCGAATCGACGCCGTCTGGCTCGACACGCGCGACCATCCGGGCACCTACCTGTCGTCCCTCTACTACTCGTATTCCGAGGACGGCGGCGCGACCTGGTCCACGAACGAGCGGCTGTCGGACGCGTTCGACCCGCAGCTCGGCTATCCGAACCAGGACAAGCTGGGCGACTACTTCCACATGGTCTCCGACGACGCGGGCTTCCGCCTGGCCTGGGCGGCCACGTTCAACGGCGAACAGGACGTCTACTACGGCCGCAAGACCCTGGGCGTCACCGCGGCCGACGAGACGCACCCGGCCTCGCTCGTCCTCCTGGGCGCCGACCCGAACCCGTTCAATGCGAGCACTACGATCCGCTACGAGGTTCCCCGCGACGCCTTCGTCACCCTCGCGGTCTTCGACCTGCGCGGGCGGAAGATCGCGACGCTGGTCGCGAGCGAGCAGCCGGCGGGGTCCCACGAGGCGCGGTTCGACGACCGGTCGCTACCCAGCGGCGTGTACGTCTGCCGGCTGAGCGCGGGGGAGGCGCAGGCGGCGCGGAAGCTGCTGGTCGTGAAGTGATGCTGCGGGCGCCGGCTGCACGACCCGCGCGCGGCTAAAGAAACAGCGTATCGCGTACGCCGCGCACGGAAGATGATCCGCCTGATCATTCGCGGCGTGAATGAATATCATCCACATTCACGACTACCGGGCGCTCGCTGTCTTTCGTCGAGCTCCTCGATCTCCCGGCGGTGACCGCTGGGCCCCCCTCTCCAAAGTACCGCGAAGTTAAGTGATAATAGACTGATAAGACGACAAAAGATCGCTACAATTACGGCCACGCCAGCCCCCGCAAGACCGTCGTCTCAGCGCGACCCCGCCCCCGGAAACGTCTTGCGGCGGATCCCCTCGGCCGCTTTCGCCGCCCGCCGGATGGGCGTCTCCTCGCGCTTCGCGCCGGCGACGTGGTCCGCCCACGCCCGGCGGTGCGCCGGCGGCAGGTCCGCGAAGCGTCTCGCGAGGTCCGGGTCGGCGGCGAGCACGTCCGCCAGCTCCGGCGGGATCTCGACCGGGCGCGGTTCCGGGTCCGCCTCCATGACTACCCGGACCCGATCGCCGCGCGCGATATTCGCCTCGACCTGAAGGGCGCGCGGCACGGGCATACGGTACACGCCCTCCCCGCGGCTCACCGTTCCCCGGAACCTCACGCCCGCGATCGTGCCCCGGACCGGTGGTCGCTTGGAGCCGAGGCCGGCCACGAGGTCGTCGGGAACGACCACGAAGGTCCACGAATCGTAGGGCGGCCTGGAGCCGGGAACGAGAATCGTCGTGAACGAGGGCATGGGTCTGTCCTTCGACGCGGCGGAACCATCATGTGCTGGCATTCATGGTAGGCCGGCGGCGCGACAGCGGCCAGTTCGGGCGCCTCACGCTGCCGGTGTACGCGATGCGCGATATCCTTACGATGTCAGGCGATGCCGACGGAATGGGTTCGGCGCGGGTGCGAATTCCCGAGGTGTAGCTGAGACCTGCCGGGACCCTTCGACTGTTGCCGAGAAAACTTGACATACTCAGTGTATTGAGTAAAACTACTCACCATGATGAGTAGTGTTGCAAGACCCTTCCGCCGCCCGCAGGCCGCCGAGCTGGCCCGGCGCCTCGCCGAGCCGCGCCGGTTCATCCAGGTCGTGACCGGCGCGCGGCAGGTCGGCAAGACGACGCTGGTGCAGCAGGTCGCCCAGTCAGCCGGCGTACCGGTGCGGTTTGCCAGCGCCGACGAGCCGACGCTCCGGGGCCCCGACTGGGTCGCCATGCAGTGGGAGGCGGCGCGCCTCGAAGCCGGGCCGGCGGGCGCGCTCCTGGTGCTGGACGAGGTGCAGAAGGCCGTCGGCTGGGCCGAGTCGGTGAAACGGCTGTGGGACGAGGATTCGCGGGCAGGGCGCGAGCTGAAGGTGGTGCTGCTGGGCTCGGCGCCGCTGCTCGTCCAGCAGGGTCTCACCGAGAGCCTCGCCGGGCGTTTCGAGGTCGTCCACCTGCCGCACTGGGCACTCGCCGAGATGCGGGCCGCCTTCGGTTTCTCTCTCGAGCAGTACGTGGTCTTCGGCGGTTATCCGGGCGCGGCGCCGCTCGCGGCCGAGCCGGAGCGCTGGCGGCGCTACATCCTCGACGCGCTCGTCGAGACCACGATCGCCCGCGACGTGCTGCTGCTCACCCGGGTCGATAAGCCAGCACTGCTGCGGCGACTCCTCGAGCTGGGTTGCCAGTACTCGGGCCAGGTGCTCTCGTACACCAAGATGCTCGGCCAGCTCCACGACGCGGGCAACACGACCACTCTCGCGCACTACCTGGACCTGCTCGGGGCGGCCGGGCTGTTGACGGGACTGCCGAAGTACGCGGGAAGCGCCGTGCGGCGGCGGGCATCGAGCCCCAAGCTCCAGGTGCTCAACACCGCGTTGCTGAGTGCCCAGGAAGGCGCCGGGTTCGCAAACGTGCCGGCCGACCGCGAGCGCTGGGGGCGGCTGGTGGAGTCGGCCGTCGGCGCCCACCTCGCGGGCGCGGCCGCGGGCGGCGCGTGCGAGGTCTTCTACTGGCGCGAGGGCAGCCGCGAGGTGGACTTCGTGGTCCGGGTCGGCCGCGCGGTCACGGCGATCGAGGTCAAGAGCGGCCGCAAGCGGGAGGTCCTTTCCGGTCTCGCGGCATTCTCGGCTGCGTTCGAGCCGGCGCGGACGCTCATCGTCGGTGGCGACGGCATCGCCGTGGAGGAGTTTCTCCTGGAGCCGGTGTCTCGCTGGGTGGCGACGTGAGTGCGAAGTAGACCCGGGGTCAGCGTTTACCCCGCTGGCGCCGTGATATGATATCATCGTAGCGATCGGTGGCCCTACGCCAGACGCCAACTGGGGGGGAGATCCCCATGCGCTTCATGTTCATTGCAGTCGTCTGCCTCGCCTGCGCGGGAGCCATCCGGGCCCAGGACGATCCGACCTGCCAGGGTGGCGATGGCCTCCTCGACGCGACCGTGATCGCCAGTCTGCCCTTCTTCGCCGAGGGCACCACCACCGGTTATGCCGACGATTTCGACGCCTGGTGCAAATCCGGCGATGAATTGGCGCCCGACGTGGTCTACGTCTACACGCCGGAGCAGGATGGCGAGATCACGATCGATCTCTGCGGGTCGAACTTCAACACGGTGGTCTACGTGCTCGACGCCGAGGGCAGTTATCATCGTTGCAACGACGACCGCCTCGACCAGGGTACCTGTTCGTCGTGGACGTCCCGGCTCGATCGGGTTCCCGTCGCCGCCGGCCTGGAGCATTTCATCGTCGTCGACGGCGCCTACGCATCGTCGCATGGATTCTACGACCTCACGGTCGTCGACTACGAGCCGTACGAGTTCCAGCCACCCTGGTACGCCGAGACGGAAGACGAACCGCCGCTGGTCGACGGCTACGTCGACACGTACAACGGCGGCTGCGACGCGGAGGACCCGGAGTTCCAGCATCATCCCTTCGACCCGGCCTTCGCCTACAACGCCAGTCTACACGGCCGTAGCGGCTGGTACGGAGACGGCGCCGGCGGCACCCTGCGGGACAGCGACTGGTACTGGGTCTCAATCTACGCCCAGGGAGAGCTGAACCTGACCATCGAGGCCACGGAGACCTGCCGTGTCTACTGGTACGAGGTGGGTTATTCCTGCGACGAGCTCGTTCTCGGCGGGTCCATGGCCGTCAGCCCAGGCTACGTCAATGAGATGGTGATCCAGGGGCCCTATGCGTCGTACATCCGCGTGGCGGTGCGTCCGTACAACCCGACGCCACCCGATGGCACGCACCACGAGTTCGAGTACCTGCTCGGCGTTCGCTATGACGGAGGCCGAGAAAGGCCGTTCCCCACCCCGCTCGGTGACCAGTGCCTCGACGCCCCCGTCATCTCCCACACGCGCAACCGGCTCAGCGCCCCCATGTCCGAATTCGGCGACGACCACGCGCCACACGGCGTCTGCGTCGACTCGGCAAGCGTCGACAACGACGGCCTGGCCCAGATCTACCTGTATGAGGGACAAAGGATCCAGGTCGGTTTCACCGACATCTGGTACCCCGAACCCGCCGCCGGCGGCTTCCGCGCGATCGACATCTGCTTCTACCTGGTCACCGACGCCAGGCTGACCCCGGGCTCGTGCGTCGACGCCCACTGCGGCGTGTACAGCGAGTACGGCTTCGGCCACACCTACACGGCGCCGCAGTCCGCCTGGTACTACCTGATCTGCGACCTCCAAGACCCGTACTCCTGGGCCGGCGCCAACGTCACCTTCCCGCCCGGCTCGAGCTACCTGGCGCCGCCGCCGCCGCCACCCGGCGACGGCTGCGACACGGCGCCACTCATCGCCCACGGTCCGTTCAGCTTCTCCGGCGACCTCGCCGACGCCACCAACCAGCTCGATCCCGGCCGCGACGGCTGCCTCGACGACCCCGACGTGCACTGGACCGGCGGCGACGTGGTCTATCGCGTGGACTTCGCGGCCGGCGACCGTCTCACCGCCGACCTCGACGCTGTCGGTGACTGGGACGCCGCCCTCTACCTGGTTTCCGATTGCGAGGAACCCATGGGAGCCTGCGTGGCCTCGGGCTTGCACCTCCAGCACACGGCCCTGGAGGACCAGAGCCTCTGGCTGGTTGTCGACTCCTGGGGCATCGGCCCCCGCGCGTTCACGCTCAACGGCAGCCTCGACTCCGTCACCGCAGCCCCCGAGGCGTCGCTTGCACCGGGGCTGACCTCCATCCAGCCCAACCCGTGCAATCCGAGCACCACGGTGGAGTACGCCCTCTCGCGCCCGAGTCCGGTCACCCTCGCGGTGTTCGACCTTCGCGGCCGCCTGGTCCGCACCCTGGTCGACGCGGATCGCCCGGCCGGCCCCCACGAGGTCCGCTGGAACGGCGATGACATCAGAGGACGCCAGGTCTCGAGCGGCGTCTACATCGTCCGTCTGGAGACGAACGACACGGTCCAGACCCGCTCCCTCTCCATCCTGCGCTGAGTGTCCCGCGAGGACAGGGTGCTCGACTATTCGTGCCGTGAATGATTGTCATGTGCGTCGTGATAGAAGAATCCCTGTCGCGCCAGGTTGGCCAGCGTCTCGTCGAACGCCGGCGCTCCGGAGATCCAGTCGGAACTCGCGCGGGAGGATTCCAGCAGGCGGAACGGTCGACGAGAAACCGCGCCAGCCGCATGGCCCAAGCGTTCGTTGATCTCGCGTTGATGGGCCCTGCGTCATGTGGTAACGTTCCTTCTCGCGGAACACACGTCTGGCATGCTTTCCGGCAGCACCGGAAGGGGAGGACATGCCACGGGGGCATCAATCGAACGGATTCTATATCGAGGAGTTCGAGCGCGCGGGGCAGGACCGAGCCGGGTACGGCGAGCGATTCATGGATGAGCTCGCATCTTCGCTGGCGAGGCTAGCGATTCCCGGCACGGGTCGTCGCGAACTCTACCGATATCGCGCGTTCTATCTGACTTATCCGCAGATCGTGGAGACGCTGTCGCCACAATTACGGGACGGCTTGCAAGTCGATATCAAAGTGACAGATAGGATTGTGGGGACAGTGCCGCCACAATTGACGTTGCCCGGCGAGACGCTGCTCGAGAAGCTCTCGTACTCGCACCTGGTCGAACTGCTGGGCGTCGAAGATCCTCTCAAGCGCCGGTTCTACGAAATCGAATGCATCAAGGGCGTCTGGTCGGTGCGTGAACTCAAGCGGCAGATCGGTAGCCTGCTCTACGAGCGCACGGGACAATTCGCCCGTGGGCCTGCTGCTCTGTACGCAGAAGGACGGACCCCTGGTGGAGTACGCCCTCGCCGGCATGGACAACAATCTGTTCGTGTCGAGGTACCAGCTCGAACTCCCGGACAAGGCGGAGATCGAACACTTCCTCGCAGCGGAACTCGAGTCCGGAAGCGGGTGAGTCATGCCACGCAAGCGCACCCCCGACACGGCCATGCTGACGCCGCAGGAGATGGACACGCTCTGGAGTTCGATGCCGTGAGCCTCGACGAGACGATGACCTGGCTGATCGGGTTCGCGGGTCGCTGCCGGGTCGTCGAACCCGCCCAGCTCGACGAGCGGATCGAGCGGCGCCCGTCCGAAGTCGCGAGGCAGTACGAGCCATGATGGGCTGGGTCGCCAACACCGACTACTCGTGGTTCACCTTCCTCCGCAACCGCCGCGCCGACGAGGTGAACTTCTGGCAGCCGTCCGGCGGCCGCGGCTTCCACGCCGTCAAGCCCGGCGCCCCGTTCTTCCTGAAGCTCAAGCGCCCCCACGACGCCATCGGCGGCTTCGGCTTCTTCGCCCACCACTCGGTCCTGCCGGCCTGGCTGGCGTGGTGTCAGCACCGATGCTAAATGTCCCCCGATCACCGATGAAAGATGTCCTCCTCACCGAGCGGGGTCTACCCTTCTGGTTCACCACAAACCATGGAGGAGCGGCCGATGCTCAGCAAGGAGGACTGGATGGACATCAAAGCACAGCGACACCAGGGCGTCTACCTGGTCGATATCGCCGCCGATCTCGGCGTCCACCCCAAGACGATTCGCCGGGCGCTACAACGAGGTGGGCCGCCCAGCGGTAAGCGGCGGCTCCGCAGGAGCATCCTCGATCCCTACAAGGACCAGATCGACACCCTGCTGCGCGACGGCGTCTGGAATGGCGTCGTGATCCTGCGCGAGATTCAAGCCGCCGGCTACCGCGGCGGGGTCAGTATCCTGCGGGACTACCTGCGGCCCAAGCGCCCGCTGCGCCAGAGCCGCGCCACGGTGCGGTTCGAGACCGCGCCGGCGCAGCAGCTCCAGAATGGCTGGAACGAGCTGGATGTCGCGATCGCCGGCGTGATCGAGCGTGTCTACGTCTCGGTCAACACCCTCGGCTACAGCCGCGGCTTCCACTTCTGGTGTGAGCTGCACAAGGACGCCGAGCACAACTACGATGGGCTGATCCGCGTCGTCTCCGGGTAGTGTTCACACCTCTGGTGTCTACCTACCCGGGGACGAAGAAAATTGTCAGGAGGCCAACACAGTAGTCTTACCACGAAGGACTCATAATTTGTTATACCATCCGAACGAGGCAATCCGCTAGAGCAGCACTAGCGAATGGGAACAGCTACTTGACGAGACACATGCGGGTGGTTCCGATGAACTCGCCCGCCTCCATCCTGCAGAAGTACGTTCCGGATGCCGCTCGGCGGCCCGTGTTGTCTCGGCCGTCCCACGTCACCGAGTGGAGGCCGGCCGGCTTGTTCTCGTCCAGGAGCGTTCTCACCAGGCGACCCGTCAAATCGAATACTCGCAGGCGGACCTGCGAGTCGCGGGGCAGGTCGTACCGGATGGACGTATTGGGATTGAATGGATTAGGTGCGGAGGTATGCAGGGCGTAGGTCACTGCCGGCACTTCATCTACGGCTGTCGGGGAATCTGAGTAACCACTGGCCGCCAGGGGATCGCCGATCGCCACGACATCTAGAGCCGGGCTGGCGACCTCGTTCTTGACCTTGCCGACGGCGCCGGCGTCGCCATCGAGGTGCCACAGCGAAACCGTCGCGGCGTCGACCGTTAAAGGAATCCTGGTCGTGTAGTGCTGAGTAAATTCATCTCCGGATCTAGCAACGTTGGACACCCTGACCTCGTCGATCATGCCACAGTAGCAGTTCGCTCCGCCCTGCGCGCCGATCTGCAGATCGCCAGGTCCGTCGTAGACGTCCGTAAGGTAGCCGTCCCGGACGCCCTGGCTAATTCCGTTGACGTAGACCTCGACCTCTCCGGCTGCCTGGACGTACTGCACCGCGACGTAATACTCCTGGCCGACCTCGAAGGTATAGGGCCATAGGGCAGTTCGCGAGCCCGAATCGGCGCCGTTTGACGAGATGAGCACGTACAACCCCGCGTATCCCAACCCCGAGGTGTCGTTCCGCCAGCCGACAAGGTACTGCTTGCTGTTGGTGGCGCTGTCGCCCTTGCTGACGAGAACCCGCAGCTCGTCGCTTTCTAAGGGCGTGTACGGACGGTGCCAGCACTCGATCGTCCAGTCCGAATCCAGGTCGAGGCTCGCATCGTCGGGCACGCGCAAGTACTCGCCGAAGCCGTCGAAGTGATATGCCCCATTGCCCTGCGTCTCCGCATGGCGGGCTACGACGGCTGACTGGACCGAGACCGAATCGGCCTGGAATGCGTTACTGACCCGGAGCGAGACGTCGTACGTCCCCGGGATGGCATACTCATGGATCTCCGCCGGGGACGAGCCGCCGGTACCATCACCGAAATCCCAGGCCCAGGTTTCGATGGTGCTCGAGTACGACGCCAGGAATTGAGCCTCCAACGGGACCGGTCCTGTGGCAGGCAGTACCTCGAAGCTGGCGACGACGCCGATCAAGCAGCTCCGGTCGAAGATCTTAAGACCAACCTCTCCGTCCGCGAGAAAGATTGCGTTCCCAACCGTCACGACACCCTGGGAATTCGACGTCTGGGCAGCGGCGAGAATCCGCGGCAAATGCGGGATCGTCGCGTCGACGATCTGTAGACCCGAGGCCTGGTCGGCAGCCATCACGCAGTGATCCGACACCGCGAGGTCCACCGCCTTCGCCGGCAGATCGACAGTCCCTAGATCCTGCGGATTCGCCGGATCACCGATGTCCACGACATGCAACCCGCCGTTCCCATCTCCCACGTAGGCGTAGCCAGCGCCGATTGCCACGGACCACGCACCTCCGGGAAGAGACAGGGTTCCCGCCGCGACGGGCGCGGCTGGGTTGCTGACGTCGACGATTACCAACCCGGCGGACGCGCTTACCAGATAGGCAAATCCGCCCTGGACATCGACGTCCTTGAATCCATTCCCGAGCCACTGGGAGACGGAATCCGGAACCGCTGGGTTCGCCAGGCTCAGCACCGCCATCTTGTATTCCCCGACCGTGTACAGGTAGTCGCCATCGATCTCCGCCGCGTACCCGATGTGCGGGAAAACCCTCCGCGAAAGACGCGTCGGCGTATGGGGATCGTTGACATCGACGACACTGAGTCCGGAATTCAGGTCCACGACATAGGCATAGGGCCACCTGACAGCGACGTCGTACGCGATCTCTGGAACCGCGACCGACCCCGCGATAAGTGGGTTGGCCAGATCTGCGATCGAAACCACGTACATTCCGGCAGAGAAAGAAGCCAAATAGGCGTACTCCCCGGAGACCGCGACCCCGTATCCGAATCCAGGCGTGTCGCACCCTCCGATCTGGCAATTCCCGGAGAGGGAATCAGGCGCCAGCAAGGAGAAATAGCCAGAAAACGCCTCAACGCTAGCGTTGGACGCCAAATGGGCATGGGCACGATAGTCCGCTCTCGGCTCCCAACCGGTTGTGCCGATGGTTGTCTCGCCATTGTCCGCCGCGCCTAGCGAGATGTCGGCCCACTGGACAGAGCCCTTCCAGATCGAAACATCGACTGGGCCGCCGAAGTCGCTCCAGGCGACACGAACGTCGTCTCCCTGGACGAGCGGAACGGACAGGGGCTGGGCGACGACGTGAGGATCAAGAACCACTCCCCCCGTACCCGTGATTGTCTCGGTCAGGCGATTACCGGCCTGGTCGTAGGTGTACTGGATGACATTGCCGTTGCCGTAGTCGACGCGCGTCAGGCGGTTGAGGTTGTCGTATTCGTAATCGACCCCGGCAGCACCCGAGGCACACAGGCAGGAGACCGCTAACACGATTGCGGACACTCCACTTGTTTTTCGTGATAATGTGAACAACATCTAGGTCCTCCGCATCACCGGGCGAACTGACTGACGAAATAGGCGAACTTCGCCGTCCATGAGACGGCATCGCGAGAATAGAAGAGAGTGTAGCCCGTTTCGTACACGGATCCGTCGAATTTAAAGCTGCCAAACCCCTTGCCATTGGAGACAAGATCCTTCAGCCCGTGAGAAAGTTCGTATATGTCGATTGATGTATCCGACACCATCTTCAGCCTGTCGGCGGTTTCCTGGGACCATACGCGCGCATGGACATTGGCCTGGATAGCTCCCCTGACGCCTCCCTTGAGCGCCCGTGGTACGGACTGCGCCTGCGCCCACATGGTCTCGATCAGGCCTTCGGACGATGCCTCGACGATTGGATCGACGGCAGACCGCTCGATTTCGTTCCACACGATTGAGCCGACATCCTTCGTGTCATCCCAAAACGAGTTCCACGAGAACAAGCCAGTAGGGTCGACCCACATGACCGGATTGTTCCTTGCGTAGGTATAAAGGTTGGAACTCCAAATTGGATCTTCTCCGAGGAACCGTCCCCAGGCCGGGTCGTAATATCGCGCCCGCATAAAATACAATCCGGACGCGTCGCGCGAAACCCCCATACACCCCACGAAAGTGTAGGAATTTTGATCGGCTTCAGACTCACTCACGATAATTCCGTCAGGATCATAGGAATACTGATGGGAAACTACGCCCGCTCCATCAGTCATGGCAACCACAGTGCCGATGTTGTCGCCATGATAGTAGTGCGTGGTCCCATCGGGTCTGACCCGCGACTCCAGCCTGAGGCCCCAGATGTAGTACGCTATGGGAGTTCCGCCTGAATCCGTCTCATACAGGACCCGACTCAAGCCCCTCGGATCTAGCACATACCGCGTCGCGACCCCGTCCACCGTGCGCTGCCGCCGGTTGCCGAACACATCGTAAACATAGGCGGCGCTGACGTCACCGTTGACGGTCGTCAGTCGGTTTTCCTCGTCGTACGTCAAGTTCAGGTTTCGCTCGCCACTCATGGTCGTGACGTTGCCGTTCCCGTCGTAGCCGAAGGTCGTACCGGTGATAGCCGTCACTTGGTTATTGGTGTTGACGGTGGCGGATCGGCTCGCGGTAACCAGCTCCGGCAACCCCAACGGGCCGGTCACGGTCGCCGAGGTGATGTTGCCAAGGGCGTCGAGACCGTAGATGTAGCTTGCCAAGGTTCCGCCAGGCCCAGAGTGGGTGATCCCGTCCAACCGCCCGGCGCCGTCGTAGGAGTAAGCCGTGGTCGTCCCGTTGGGCCGGGTGACCGTGCTCGCCAGCCCGTCCGGCCGGTAGGTGTAGGACACCGTGCGTCCGTTCCAGTCCGTGACCGTCAGGAGTCGGTCGTCAGAATCGTAGGTGTAGTCGACCGCGCGGCCCGGTCCGTAGGTGATGCGCGTGGTGTTGCCGACCGCGTCGTACTCGAAGGCGACGGTGTTCCCCCATACGTCGGTGGTGGACGTCAGGCGGTTCAGCGCATCGTAGGCCATGGTCAGATCGCAGCCGGAGCCCGAGGTGCCGAGCATATTGCCGGCGGCGTCACGCGACAAGGTGACCGCGTCGATTCCGGTCAGGTTGCCGGCCTCGTCGTACGCGTACGCGGTCGTTCCCAGGGGCCGGGTCCGCGAGGCAACCGAACCGTCGCCGTTGTGCAGGTAGGTCGTCGCGCAGCCGGGCGTGGCGTAGCTGGACAGCAGCCCGCCGGTGTAGCCGCAGGCCGTAGCCGCCGGCCCCGGGCCGCTGGCGCCGGTCATCCGGCCGGCCGCATCGTAGCTCACGCTCATGACGCCGCCGCCTGCGTCCTGGACCGAGGTGATCAGGCCCCGGTCGTCCGTCGTGTACGACGTGAGTTGCCCGTTGGCGTTGGTTACCGACTGCACGCGGCCGACTAGATCGACGTCGATGATCGTGGCATGCCCCATCGGGTCCGTGACTCGTACCAGGTTGCCGTAGCCGTCGTACTGATAGCCAAAGGTCCCAGTGTAGTTGCTCGCCGACGTCAATCGGCCGAACGCGTCGCGCCCGAGGGTAGTAGTGTGACCACCTGGCTCTGTGACAGAGGTAAGGTTCCCGCTGGCATCGTAGCCGTACGACGTAGTGTGCGAGAGAGGGTCACGAATGGTGGTCACGTCATTGAACTGATTGTAGGTATACTGGTAGACCGCGCCGAGAGGGTGAGATTCTTCAATCATGTTCCCGGCAGCGTCATAAAAGTAGCCGTGGTAGTTGCCGCGTGGATCCACCATGCCCGACGGCAGTGCCGGGTGCGTCGGATTGTCGAAAAGTAACGCGGCCTGGTCGCCACCGCTGGAGATGTAGTGAGGCTTCGGAGCCTGCCACGAATCGGCGGCCGGATAGTATTCCACGCTGAACCCTGTTGCGCTCGTCCCGCTGTAGTCCACCGTGGCGACGTTGCCAGCGTAGTCAACCGTCATGCCACCCGACTGCCCACTCCAGTACTGGGATCTCAGCTTGCGATCCGCGAAGGTGTTGGTAATCGATGTGCCGTCCGGTTGCGTGATCGTCGCCAGCCGATGGTCCTCGGTTCCTGGCCGCTCGTAGCTGTAAGTGGTCGTGTGTCCTTCCGGGTCCGTGTAGCCCGTGAGATCGCTGGTCGAGTCAGCATAGGCGAACTGGATCTGGCGCCCGGCTGGATCGGTCACCGAACTCACAAGTTCCTCGTAGCCGGATTCCGTGCGATACGCGAACGTGAGTTGACGCCCTGCCGGACCAGTCACGCGCAGCAACCGACGCAACGACGATGTTTCGTAGGTGCACGTCACGGTGTTGCCGTTGCGGTCGCGGATCTCCGTCAGGAACAGGGGGTAGCCCGCGGCCGGACGCTCGAACCGGTAGATGATCTGGTCCTTCTTCTTGATCGTGACACGGTCGGCGGTCTCCGTGGTCAGATCGTCGTAGACACCCTCTACGAGACAGTCGCCCGTAGCAGCGTCATAAACGTGGATCGACCCATCGGCCCAATACACCCGGTACAGTCCACCGCCCTCCGTGATGCACGAACTGTATTCGTGGGTCCAGCCCACCCCCAGGCTGCGAACCTCAGTCGGATAGAACACGGCTAGCGAATTGTACTGGTGCGAGAAACGCAAGGGCAGGCCGTTGCCCGGAATGTCGAACGACGTGGTCTCGTAGTGCTTGAAGTTTCCGTTGTCCGTGCTTACACCCCGGCCTGCGGTCACGCCCATGCCACTCCAGGCCATTGCGCCCAGGTTGCCCGACGGCGAGACGTAGGCCAGGATCCCGAGATAGGTGAAGCCCCACGCGTCGATCGCATTCTGGCGCTCGAACTCGCTGGTGGTGTAGAAGTTGTCCCTGCGACCACCGTCGTCCAGACGCAGGCCGTACAGCGGCATCCATCCTTCCCGCGGGGTGTCGATGCCGTAGCCCGTGATGCCTTCGTAAACGTACGTGCCCGTGGCGATCAAGGCGTCGCATTCGACGAAGTCACTCGTGTAGTAGTGGCAGTCGCGGCCGTCGTCCCACAGGCGGTAGATCGGAGCGAGATCCGGATCTACATGACGTTGCGTTGACAGGTGCCCCTCAACGCCTTCGTCCTGATATCCCGAATCCTGGGCCAGTTGCTGGTGGCCAAAGCTGGTGCAGTAGAAGTGATCCTTCGTGGTCGGTTTGTACAGGCGGTAGAGCGGATCCCAGGCCGCTTCGGCAGCCAGTGTGGGCGCGTACGTGAAGGAGCGCGTCGAGGTTTCTACGTAGGTACCTCCGGTGCTGGCGCGAACCTTCCAGTACAGAACTCCGAGAGGGAACCAGTTCTTGCCCCAATCCAGGGAGGTGACGTGCAGTTGATCGAGGTCCATGGGTTGGAGATGCTGCGGGCTGACGACCGGTGAGGCGAACGAGGCGTCGTCGTCGATCCACAGCTCGTAGTAATCAGCGCCTGTGTCGGTCCACGAGAATGGGACTTGGTCCGTCGTGACGCTGACTCCCTGAGCGGGCGTCAGCAGATCCAGCACGCCCCCGCTGACCGAATACGACACCTCTGGGCTGGTCAGCCCCGAAGCCAGGTCCACCGCCCAATATTGGTACGTGCCCAACTGCGCGTCCTGGGTCACCGTCCAGTAGTGGGCATAGGTCCCGTCGCCGACCACAGCTTCGGTGGTAGTGGGCGATAAACTGCCGTCTGGGCGCCGGAAATGCAGCTCGGCCGTGCCGTAGGGAGTGAAACCCCAGCCGGGTTGGGACAGGGTGTCGCCGCGCTCACCGCTTTCTGACGACACGTGGGGGTCGGCGGACGAGACAACATTCATGTTTACCGTAAAATAGATGGTTTCCTCGTCCGGATCGTTCGAGTAGACGTACATTCGCGCTTCGCGGGGGCCCAGCGGCAATCCGGCGGCGTTCAAGTCGAAGAACAGGGTCTGGTAGCTGCCAGGAAAGACGGACATGGACGACGGCGTCACATTTACGATCCACGCGGGCGACAACGGCGAGATGTACGCCGCAGAGAACCCTATGACGTCGAGCGGAGCATCGCCCACGTTCCACACCTGCACGGTCCGCGTCAGGACCGCACCCTGGACGACATCCGCCGATACATTGTAGGTGCTCAGATTGATGTCGGGTTGATAAACATCGTAGGTGATGCGGACCTCCACCCAGTGGATCGTCGGATCGTAGGCGCACCCGCTGGCCACGATGAACGAGAACCAGTAATTGCCATCCGGCTGGTCCCCCAGTCCCTCGAATACCGAATACCAGGGGGACGTCCCAGGGTTGCCGGCCGGAAGCGTCCCCGGTGCCACGATCCGTGTGCCCAGGGTGGTGCCGGGATCTTGGTTTTTCATGAACCGCACCGTGATGCAATCTTCGACCCCGTTGTACGCTGTATAGCCGAATCGGGCCTCTACCATCGTCGCATGGGCGTAGGCAGGGGCATTGGTGACTGGCGCATACCATGAGCGGTGCTCCCCGTCCGGGATGACGCCGTCGGGCTGCGCGATATTGTAATACCCGTAAATGACGTCAGCCGAAGCGACCGTCGCGCATGTGGCGCAAAGGCCGAGCACCACCAGAACCGCGGCCCACTTGCTTCGTTGACTGGGGCAAGAACGGAAAAAAGGCTGTCGAGGGACAGTACCGATAGGGTTATGCATCGCGTCCATCCTTGTGGAACCGGCTCCGACGCCGAGGGTACCGCGAGACGCTCTCCCTTTACGTCGCGGCCGGTTCAGGTCAAAAACTGTCGAAATACTAGGCCGAGTTCGGCCAAGGTCACGGGCCGATCAACAGTCTACCGGTGGATGCTACTACGCAGGTCTTTTTCGATCAAGCAGGTTCACAATCAGGCTGGCTTCGCATGATCGGTCGTAACGGTTCCCACCCGCCCCCAAACTCTCGCTCCCTACATCGTCCGCCTGGAGAGGAACGACACGGTCCAGACCCGCTCCCTCTCCGTCCTGCGCTGAGCAATCCGCGAGGACAGGGTGCTCGACTATTCACGCCGTGGATGATTGATATGTGCGTCGTGAAAGAATAACCCTACAGCGTCAGGTTCGACGATGGGGCACGGATTGTATACGGGATGAGCGACCTGAGATCCGAATGGCGTTGTCCCCTCGTTAGTTGATCCCGCGTTGATGGGTCCCTCATCGTGTGGTACCGTCTCTCTTCACGGACCCGCCCAGCTCGTCGAGCGGATCGAGCGGCGCCCGTCCGAAGTCGCGAGGCAGTACGAGCCATGATGGGCTGGGTCGCCAACACCGACTACTCCTGGTTCACCTTCCTCCGCAACCGCCGCGCCGACGAGGTGAACTTCTGGCAGCCGTCCGGCGGCCGCGGCTTCCACGCCGTCAAGCCCGGCGCCCCGTTCTTCCTGAAGCTCAAGCGCCCCCACGACGCCATCGGCGGCTTCGGATTCTTCGCCCACCACTCGGTCCTGCCGGCCTGGCTGGCGTGGGACACGTTCCGCGAGGGGAACGGCGCGCCCGACCTGGATACGATGTGCCGGAACATCGAGCGGCTGCGGCGGACCCCGGGCGGTGGGCGCCCGGGCTCCTACGACATCGGCTGCCTCGTGCTCACCGGCTGCGTGTTCTTCGCCGACGAGGACTGGGTCCGGATGCCTTACGACTACGCGAAGAACATCGTGCAGGGAAAGACCTACGATCTGCGGTCGGGGGAGGGCGAGCGGATCTGGCGGGAGTGCTCCGAGCGGGCCAGCGCGGTCGCATCGCGAGGCGGTCTGACGGCCGACATGGCGGTCGATGCCGCCGCCGGCCGCTACGGCAAGATCACCCTCATCCAGCCTCGCCTCGGCCAGGGCGCGTTCCGCGTGGCCGTGCTCGACGCGTATGGTCGGGCCTGCGCCGTTTCGACCGAGCACTCGCTGCCGGTCCTCGAGGCGGCCCACATCCGCGGCTACGCCGAGGGCGGTGCCCACGACGTGCGCAACGGGATCTGCCTGCGTTCGGATATCCACCGCCTGTTCGACGCCGGCTACGTCACGGTGGACGAGGAGCGCCGGTTCGTGGTCAGCCGGCGCCTGAAGGACGACTACGACAACGGCAAGGTGTACTACGCCTTCCAGGGACGGACGATCGAGCTGCCGCGCGATCCCGGCCAGTGGCCTGATCCCACGTCGTTGCAGTGGCATCGGGAGCGGCGGTTCGTGGCGTGATCGGCAGCGTGTTCGGGGGGGGGCGGACGTACGCGATCGGATCGCCTCGCCTGGCACCCGGGATTACTCTAGTAAGGCGCGAATCGTGCGGGAATATCGTCGCGGGCGTCGTTGATGCCGGCGCTCTCGCGAGCTTCGCCTGGCGAGATCAATGGTCCGGGCACCGACTGGCGGTTCCGTACGCTGGAGACAACCCGATGCCCAAGCAACCCCGCGCCCGCCCGATCCCCGACATCCTCGCCGGCCTTGACGACCGCCTGCGCGCAGTCCGCAACGGTATCAACGGTCTCGGGCGGCGCCGCGCGTTTGTACCGTACAGCGAGTCCGCGAAGCTGGCCGACGACCTCGATGCTGCACTCACGTCGCTCGTCGACGCCAGCCTACCGCCGGACCAGACCCTCGGCCTCGCGGCCCGGTTCCTCTGTCTCGCAACGCCGACGCTCGAGCGCTGCGACGACTCGAGCGGCGTGGTCGGCGACGTCTTCCGGGGCCAGGCGGTCGACGTGTTCGTCGACGCGGCGAAGACGCTCGGCGACGATCGTCGCGCCTGCGACCTCGTGGTGGAGGTGCTCGAAGCGGACGAGTTCACCGTGTGCTGGGGCGTCCTGGAGCGCGCCGGCGAGTATCTCGACACGGCATCGCTCCGCGGCCTGGTCGACCACTATCTCGAGCGCACGCGAAAGATCGTCGACATCCGCGGCAGCTTCTCGCCCGACCGCCACGCGGTGCAGGTCCTTGCGAAGGTCCTCGTGGATCCGGACCTGTTCGCGCGGGTCTTGCGCGAGCACGACGGACGTGCGGTCTGGGTCGATGTCCTCGAGCTGGCGCGCGTGCAGCTCGCCGCGGGGCGCGCCGAGGAGGCGCTCGCCAGCGTCCAGGGTGTCCAGCCGCCGGACTTCGCCGCACGCGACCGCGACGAGCTCCTGCTCGCGATCCACAGGGTGCGCGGCGACGAGGAGGAGGCGGCCGAGGTGGCGTGGCGGCTGTTCCACGGCGAGCGCTCGGGCCGCACGCTGGAGCAGTTGCTCGCCGTCGTGGGCGCCGGGCGACGCGACGCGATCGTGGCGGGCGAGGTTGCGGCCATTGAGGCCTCGCCCGCGCTGGATGCCACCGACGTGTGGTTCCTGTTCGAGATGGCCGGCCCGCAACGGGTGGCCGGATTCGTCGAGGCGCGCCACGAACAGCTCGACGGCCGTCAGTACGACTGGGTGAGCGAGCTGGCACAGCGGCTGGATCGAGCGGGCGAGGCGCGGGCCGCGTCGCTCGCGTACCGGGCGCTGCTCGAGTCGATCCTCGCCGGCGCGCGGTCGAAGGCCTACGGTCACGGCGCCCGGTACCTGCAGCGGCTCGACGAGCTGGCGCCGGCGGTCACCGACTGGGGGCGCTTCGCGGACCACGCGGCGTTCCGGGCGCGGATCGAGGCGGAGCACCGGCGGAAGCGGTCGTTCTGGGAGTGGTGCGGGGGCGGCGGGGATTCCGGTTGAGCGGACCGCCCCCGTGCGCGATGATCCGCCGGGGGTGCCGGACCCATGCTCGACGCGAACCGCGATGCCGACCTCCGCCAGCAGGCCTTCGCCTTCCTCAGGGACGTCACGCATTCCCTGGGCGACGTCCTGCCCTGGGACCTCCTCACCCGCGGCTTCGCCTACCAGGGCCAGCCCGTCATCCTCATCGGCCAGACCGGCATCTGGAAGCCGCGCCAGCTCGACTTGCCCATCAGCATCACCACGGCGCCGCCTAATCCAGGCCGCCCTGTACCTTACGACGACGGCCTCGACGCCGCCGGTTGCCTCCGCTACCGCTACCGCGGCACGGATCCTCACCACCCCGACAACGCGGGCCTGCGCGAGACCATGCGCCGCGGCATCCCGCTCATCTACTTCTTCGGCATCGCCAAGGGCCAGTACCTGGCCACCTGGCCGGTCTACGTGGTCGGCGACGATCCCGCGGCGCTGGCCTTCAAGGTGGCCGTCGACGACCGCGTGATCGGGATCGACGAGGCCGTCGCCGTCTCGGACCTCCAGCGCGACGCGCGCCGCGAGTACGTGACCGGCGTCACCGTCCGGCGGCTGCACCAGCAGTCGTTCCGCGTGCGCGTGCTGCGCGCCTACCGCGACCAGTGCGCGATCTGTCGCCTCAGGCACGCCGAGCTGCTCGACGCCGCGCACATCCTGCCGGACAAGGATCCGCGCGGCGAGCCGGTGATCCAGAACGGCCTCGCGCTGTGCAAGATCCACCACGCGGCCTTCGACCGGCACATCCTCGGCATCCGGCCCGACCTCGTGGTCGAGGTGCGGCGCGACATCCTCGCGGAGGTCGACGGGCCGATGCTCCGCTACGGCTTGCAGGAGATGGACGGACGGCGATTGCACCTGCCGGCGCGGGTCGCGGACCGGCCGGCGCCGGAGTTCGTGGAAGCGCGGTACGCGCGATTCCGGCAGGCCGGCTAGAGCTGCCGCCGCGCACGGATGATCATCCGCCTGATCATTCGCGGCCTGTATGAATATCATGCACATTCATGACTACTGGGCGCTCGCTGGCGTTCATCGAGTTCCTCGATCTCCCGGTGGTGACCGGGTACGCGTTGTGCCTGAGATCCGCCCTGACCGTCGCGCGGGGCAGCCGCCGAGGCCGGGTTCCACGCCGTAGCTTGAGTTTCCGCTGGGCCCCCCTCCAACGTACCGCAAAGATAAGCGACAATAGATTGATAAGATGGCAAAAGATTGCTATACTTACGGCCGGATAAAAAGGAATAGATAGGTAAGACTGGCACAGATGTCTCAAATTAGACCGCCGGAGGCAAGACGACCATGGACCCCCTACGAAACCCGTTCTCTCCCGGCGCCGGAGCCCCGCCGCCAGAGCTTGCTGGCCGCGATGAGATCCTCGAGGCCGCCAGAATCGCCCTGCATCGAGTTCGTGCCCGTCGTTCCGAGAAGAGCCAGATGCTTCTGGGGCTTCGCGGTGTCGGGAAAACCGTGCTGTTGAACAAGATCGGGGAGATGGCCGAAGAAATCGGGTATTTCGTCGTCGTGCTGGAAGCGCCCGAGGGCCAGCGACTCGCCGAATATCTGGCGCCCGCACTCAAGAGCGCGTTGCTGAGCCTGAGTCGGGTCGAGAAGGCCAAGGAGAGCGTCACGCGCGCTGTCGGAGCGCTGCGCGGATTCGCGAGCGCCTTCAAGGTGTCGATCGGGGAATTCAGTATCGTAGTGGGCGAGCCGTCCCTGGCCGATAGCGGGAACCTGGAGGTCGATCTCCCCGCGCTGTTCGTGACCGTCGGGCAGGCGGCCAAGGCCGCCGATTCGAGCGTCGCGATCCTCGTGGACGAAGTCCAGTATCTCGGCGAGGCGGACCTGAGGGCCCTGATCGTGGCGTTCCATGCCATCGCCCAGAGGGGATTACCCGTCTTGATGTTCGGAGCCGGCCTGCCCCAGGTTGCCGCGTTGTCGGGGGAGGCGAAGTCGTACGCCGAGCGTCTCTTCGAATTTCCATCCGTCGGACCGCTCGGTACGGCCGCAGCCAGACAGGCGATCGATCAGCCTGTTCGTAGTGAAGGGGCGGAAATCAGCGCCGACGCCCTGGACCGTATCGTATCGGTGACCAAGGGGTATCCATACTTCCTCCAGGAATGGGGCAAGCACACCTGGAATGCCGCAGCGCAATCCCCGATCACCGCCGGCGACGTGGCGAAAGCCAGCCAGGCAGCGACCGATGCACTGGACAGGAGCTTCTTCCGGGTCCGGTTCGACAGGCTCACCCCGCGAGAGCAGGACTATCTGCGGGCAATGGCGGAACTCGGTGCCGGTCCTCACCGATCCGGCGCCATTGCTGATGCTCTCGGGCGCGCCGTCGAGAGCACTGGCCCACTACGAAGCGCGCTGATCAGGAAAGGAATGGTCTGGGGTCCGGCTCACGGCGAGACGGCGTTCACTGTCCCTCTCTTCGACGAGTTCATGCGCCGCGCCATTCCGGACTGGCAACCGCCACGCGACCGGAGTCGAGGCTGACGCGACGGGGACGACTCCCCCGACGCCCGCTTCCTCATCATGGAGCTGGGTAAAGACGTCGCCGTCGCCGTGCACATCTTGAACTGGCCGCCAGGCTGTCCAAGAAAGGGGTCCACCTCTGCCTTCGCCGGATCCGCGGCGCGGGCCGCGCCGAGAACGCCGTACTCGCTCCGGGGGCCGGCGGCAGGGCGTTCGGCTCGCCGGCCATTCCGCGAGGATCGCCGCTGCAGGTCGCAACGGTGGTGATTCCGGTGGATAACTCGGGACCCAGCTAGATGAGCGACGCGAAATCGAGTTGCCGCCGTCGTTGTATACCGTGGAACCGGGTGGAACGTGGCTCGCCGACTCGCCGCCACGATGCCGGGCGACCAGCGCGGCGCCGACCACGACGGATCAGGCCCCGTGGAGACAGGCACAAAATCGGGTTTCGAGTCGGCCGCGTGACACCCACCAAGAAACAGGACTCGACGCGGGAGTGGTGGTCATGAAGGCTCGATACGCACTGGTCCTCGTGGTGGCTCTCGTGGGTGCCGGAACGGCGTTCGCGCGCGCCATGGATGACGTCAGCCTTTCCTACGGGTACGAGAGATGCGGATTCCTCGGCAATCCCATCTACGTGGAGAACAACGGCGACCAACCGGTGATGGTCACGATCAGGATCGATTGGACGGAGGGCATCGATAGCGGCACCAGATTCGAAAAGTACCGTGTCGATCCGGGCGCCGCCGAATTCGTCGGCTGTTCCCGCCCCAACATGGGGGTCAACCTCTCGTACTCCATCTCTGGCGCTTGGTACGTGAACTGATGCGGCCGGCGTCGATCGCCACGGGCGGAGGTGCTGGTCAGCACCTCCGCTTCGGTGCGTCGTGATGGTCCTCGAGGAGGTCGCTTCCGCCATACCCCGCCACGTCATCGTCGGCGACGTGATCGACCGCGATCCTGGATCGCTTCCGAAGCCTCGGCGTCTGGAAGCGCGGCGGAGACCGTGCCCCGTACAAGCCACTGCTCCTGTGGATGGTGCTGGCGCACATCAGCCGCGGCGAATCGCCATCCATCGACGACCGGACACTGCGCAGCCAGTACGTCCCATGAGCGAGGGTCCGACCGGCTAACGCGTCCGTATCCAGCCGGCCGTCGACGCGCCGAGGTGGACGCCACCGAGAAACTCCGGTCCCGGAATCGTTCAGGTGACGAGGTGGATCGGCTCGCTCCGCCGGATTACCATCTCGGCGACGAAGGGCACAACAAGTCGTGAAGTGTCTTCTGGATATGGGAGTTACGTGAAATGGCGATCGCCGCTTGCCGACAACCGGCGAGGTCCCCTAAGATCGCTCGTTGTTGGGGAATCGCCGCCCGGTCGCGCCCATTTCGCTCGCGATCTCGTCCCGCGGCGAGCCGACCTTCGCCCGATCCGCGGGAGCAGCCCATGCCCATGGCTGATTCCGGTTCCCTGGACGACTGGGGCCAGTCCAGTCCCTCGATCCTCGGCGAAATCGACCGCGATCCCGACCGCGCGCTGCACGTCTTCATGGATATTGGCTACCGGCATCTCATGGTGTCGCCGCCAGGAGCCTTCCGGTACTTCGAGGAGAATCGTCGCCACGATCTCGCCTGCGAGGTCCTGCTCTCCCTCGTGGCCGACGGTTTCCGACGCCTGCGTCTGTACGAAGACGACGGTAGGCCGTTTCTCGGCTGGTTCCGCACCGTGGCGAACAACAAGGCCAGGGATATCCTCAAGAAGGGAAACCGGGAGGTCCAGGTCGAAGACCTGCCTGAAGTGCCGACGGGCACGCCCGACCCTGTCGCTGCCGTGTTCGCCGAGCGGGTCCGGGCCATCATCCTCTCGACCGAGAATCGCCAATGCAGGGAACTCCTCGTCTGGCGTCTCCTCTACGAGTTCACGAACCAGGAGATCACGCTCTTGCTCGGCGAGCCGGCGGACCGAAACGCCGACGTGGGAAACCGGTATCGCAACTGCCGCATCGCGCTGATCCGGCGCCTCCGCGAGCACGGGATCGATCCGTCGGACCTCGATCTCTGACGATCGTACAAGGAGCATGGCCGTGCACGATGACCGACCATCACCCGGCGACGAGGCGCGGCAGGACGCCGTTCTGAAACGCCTCCTCGCAGCGGCCCTGGCGCCCGATCTCGAGGCGTCGAAACGACCGTCCGCGGCGTCGATCCGCGCCTACCTCGTCGGTCACGCGACCGGCGACCAGGAGGCCGAGATCCGTCGGGCCATGCTGTACTCGCGGACCTTCGCCGAGGAGATGCTCGAGTACCTGCGCGCCGGGCAGGATCTCCGTGACCCCGGCCTCAAGCGTCGGCTGGACGCGGTCCAGGTGCCGCTGACCGACCTGATCGCCAGCGCGAAAAGAGCACTCCGCCCTAGCGATGCCCGCTCTTCCGGGATTGGCGAACCGGCGGGCGGGCGGCGCGAGACGGAACCGGTCGGAGCGAGACCGAACGGCGCGGGTGGCTGGTGGCAGCGCACCGGCGCGACGCTGATGGACTGGCTCTGGCGGCCTGGCGTCGGCTATGCGCTGGCCACGGCCGCCGTGCTCGGCTTCGTGTTGCTCCCGCACCCGGCCGGCGATGGTAAGAAGGCGAGTCCCATCCCGGGCTTGCCGGTGGAACTCGTCATGCTGGCGACGGAGCGGTCGGATCGCGGGATCGGGAGCAATGCATTCCAGGCCGTCCCGGCGCAGGTCGACGGCGCGCAGACGGAACTGGTCGTCGAGCAACCGGTCGATCCCAGCCACGTGCTCTGGTTCGAGACCACCCTCGACCGGATCGGGCCACTCGGCGACGTCCAGCCCCTCGTCTACCTGGCCGAGAACCGGCGTTTCCGGCCGGTGCGGGCCGATCTCGCCTATCCCGCGCTGCTCGTGGACGCTTCCTTGCTCGTCCCCGGTCGCTACGAACTCACGTTCGTCCCCGTGAGCGCCGATTCGACGCGACTGGACGATCTGACCTGCCGCAGCCGCTTCGCGGTCAGCGCCCGCTGACCCCCGCGAGGTCCAGCGCGAAATCGCCGCTCCAGGTCGCGAATCCCGGTCGTTCCGACTTCAGTCTCCCTCCCCGACCAGCACGAACCCCGCCCAGTACCGTGGCTTGGCGTAGGGCTGGACACCCAACTCTTCGCGACCGTAATCCCGCAGATACTCCTGAGCGCGGGCAAGCGACTCGACTTTGCCGAGCGGCGCGCTGGAGGCGCCCAGGTATAGCTCGTAGAAACGTTTCAAGAGGATCGACGTCGCCTGGTCGTCGACCGGCCATAGCGAGACGAGCACGGTCGAGGCGCCGCGCTGCAAGAAGGCGCTCGTGAAGCCAAGGTAACCCTCGCCCGCGACGCGGCGACCGAGACCGGTTTCGCAGCCCGAGACGGTGACGAGATCGGCGTCCAGGCTCCATCCGTTCAGGATCTCGCTGACCGTGAGTAACCCGTCGCGGTAATCAGCGTGGTCGCGCAAGGCCTCGAGCGGGTCCAGCAGACCGATCTGCGACAGCACCATGAACGAACGCTCCGGGGCGACGGGATCCACGAACGCGTGGGTGCCGATATGGATGAGGCCGAAGCTCGCCAACCCGGTCGAGTGGGCGATCACGCTCAGCGAATCCTCGCAGCACGCCGGCCCGACGAGAACGCGTGACCCGGGCGCGCCCAGCTCGCCGAGCCGGAGAGCCTCCCGTCGACTCGAGCGCAATCGCGGCAGTCTGGCCAGCGCGGTTGGATCGTGCGAGAAAACGGATCGATCGCGAGCCGTGACTTCGCTCGTCGGATCTCTGGCCAGGTCGCTGTTCAGTGCTCGTCGGTCCCATGGCCGCGCCACCGCCTCCGACTGCATGGACAGCGCCTGGTCCTCGTTGAACGGCGGATCGCCGAGGGCCAGGATCCGCCGGACGGTTGACGGCGACGGTCGCGCGGCCCGCTGTTCCCTGTATCTCGCGAAGACCGTTGCCGACGGCGAGTACGAGATCAGGTACCGGTCTCCCAGCGTCGCCTTGCCGGCGGGACCGACGACAGCGAGCGGGACGCCAACAACGTCTCCGGACGGAACGACGATGAGCCGGCGAACGCCCGTCAGGCCGGGAAGGAGCGACTCGATCCGCTGACGCCAGACGATTGCTCCCACGGCGCCATGATCCTCGCCTGACCGGACGAGCTCGCGGAAGCGCGACGGTGGGTCGTCTGCTTCGGGTCTGTTCCGTACCGGTAACGCCCGCGTCCAGAAGACCGGACCCGAATCGCGGATGACATATCCCCACGCGACCGCGGTAGGTTTACCTTCGTCGACGACGAGCCAGCCGCAGATCGCCTCGTCCGGTCGCAGCACGCCCTGGACCCGGCGCAGGCCGTAAACCTCGCGTTCCTGACGTCGGGTCGTCGTCCGCAACTGCCGGACGCGTTCGGCCAGGTCGGCGCGGACCCGCATCAGCTCCGCCCACGTGTCGGAGAACATCTCATCGTCGCCCTGGTCGCTGTCCAGGGCCAGGAACGCGGCCTGCGCCCGCTGGTACTGGCTCAGGAGCGCCTCTACGTCCGCATCCTCGGTTCCCAGCGCGGCAGCGCCGCCGCGGTCGAGGGCGTCGGCCACGAGGCGCCCCTGTCCCGTCTCCGCCGCCTGCCAGGCCAGCGAATCCCGGCTGGTGAGGCGCAAGGTCGCCGCGAACTCCGCCCAGGGGCTGGCGTAGTCATCGTTCAGACCGACGCCACCCAGTTCCTGCCGGATGCCCTCGTACACGTCCGCGGCGCGGGCGTAGAGCTGCGCGGCGGTCTCGTATCGACCCCGGAGCCGTAGTGCCGTCGCCTGATTGGCGAGGCTGTAGAGGACATTCGGGCTCTTGTCGCCCTGGCTGATGCGCAGGATCGAGTCGGCCGTGGCATACTGCCGGTCAGCCTCGTTCCAGGCACTCACGTGCGCGAGCGCGTTGGCCAGATCGATCCGGGCCAGCGCGACCGGCGAACTCGCCTCGGGCCAGACCTGGAGGCGCATCTCCAGGACGTTCCGGAAACTCGCGACGGCTGCTTCGTATTGCATCTGTCGATAGGCGATCACGGCCTGCGCGTTCAGGATGCTCGCCTTCAGGCTGACGTCGACGGGCCCGAGGCTGTCGGCGACCGCGAGTGCGCGTCGCCCTTCTGCGCCCGCCTCCACGAGTCGTCCCTGCTTCAGGTCGTTCACGGCGATGTTGTGCAGGGACTGGCAGATGCCATGCCCGTCGCCGAGCGCCCTGCGGATCCTCAGGGATCGCCGCAGCATCTCCTCTGCTTCCGCGTACTGGCCGAGGTCGGTGAGCTGTGCGCCCAGGTTGTTGCAGGTCGTCGCCACTTCCTCGCTCTCCGCACCGTAGAGGCTGATGGCTCCAGCCAGACAGCGGCGCAGAGTCGACAGCATCTCGTCGTATCGTCCGAGCTTTTCGTAAAGGAACGACATGTTGTTCAGCAGGGCGTCGCGACCGCGATGGACCGGTTCGCAGGTACGTGAGTAGACATCGAAGGCGACCGAGTAGAGCTCGAGCGATTCCTCGAGACGGTCCAGGTCCTCGAGGACCGTCCCGAATGCGAGCGCGGCGTCGGCCGTCTCTTTGTTGTCGACGCCGAGATACCGCTTGCGGATCTGGAACTGCCGTCGCGCCGCCTCCGCGGCGCCAAGGTAATCCTCGTCGTCGTAGAGCTGGTAGATCACGGCGTCCAGGCTGTCGGCAATGGCCACCTGTCGCCGGGCGTCTGTGTCGAGCGCGAGGATTGCCTCGAGCGTCGCGACCTGACGTCGCGCGTCGCCCGCCACATAGGCCGGGAAATCCCCGGACGTCTCGACTCCGGCGCGCAGTTCGCGAGCGAGCTCGAGCGCCTCGGCGAAGCGACCCCGGCTGCGCAGCTCGAGGATCTGCTCCTGGACCAGATCGGGATCCAGTTCCTGCGCCCGCGCGCCGACCGCCGCGGTCAGGGTTCCGAGCATCGTGACCATGGCAACCATGACGAGCGGGACCGCGATTCTAGACATTGGTCGTCCTTTCTCTGCACGTCGATCCGCAACGGCATCCGTCGTGGTTACGTCCACTCGGGAAACGCCGATAGGGGATCTTCCTACAGCCTCATCGACCTGCCTCTCATCGCGATCGGCGGTATGGCGGACCACTCCCGAACTGCAGCCATCGAATCCGTCCGGCTTCCGCGGGGGAATCCGAGCCCTCTGAGACGTCAAGCTCGCAAGGCTTGAGCTAGATCCAGAAGCTCGGCCCCCAACGGCACCGGCGACCCGGGCGAAGTGTACCGCGCCTAGTCGAGATGCTCGACTGCGAAATCGCATGCCGTTGCACGCCGGCCTGGAGCAGCTTCTGGCGTCTGATGCCGCGTTCATTCGCGCCCAACCACCGTATCTCGGCCCACAGCTGCAGGATCGAGAGAAACTGTGATCCTCTGGCCGAACGGGTCCAGGTCAGTCTGGGGGCGTTCGGATAGTGGCTGCCGTCGGGTTGCCTGGAACGAGCATCTCACTTCGCGACCGCACTATATAGAGACAGTTGCCGTTCCATATTGGCGCTCCGAGAGATATTTCAAGCTCTGCTCGCGAAACCACAGTCCTCCATTCGTTACCTCTGCATGAACGCACACTCACGACACCTCGCCTGCCTCCGACGCGACGCCGCCGCGACTCCGGGTGTGCTGGTACCGAGCGGCCGTACCTGGTGAAAGGAGAATACGACATGAAGCGCAATATCTTGGCGATCTTACTGGTTCTCGGCAGCCTGTACACAGGACCTGGCTTGGCGCTCGTGATCGAGAAGGATGTTACCCAGCTTTCGAATGAAGCCGACCGCATCGTCGTCGCGGCCGTGGCAGATCTCGAGAGCGCCTGGGCTCCTGATGGTCTGACGATCTATACCGACGTCACTTTGCAGGTTGAGCAGGATCTCAAGAACTCCGGCGCGAGCACAATCACCGTGCGTATCCCGGGCGGCACTGTCGGCGATCTATCGATGGTTGAATCCGATACGCCGACTTTTGAGCTCGGTGAGCGCGTGGTCGCCTTCCTGAAGACCGACGACCAGAAGGAACTGATGATCTGGGGCTGGTACCAGGGCAAGTACTCGGTAATCGGCGACCGTGCCGAGAATGACGACCCCCAGCTGAGTCGGCCGCTCGCGGATCTCCTGGAGACGATCACCACCGCTGATCACTGACTCTTTGGCGCTTGTCGCTCTAGAGATAGGAGGCTACGTCATGAAGAAGAACTCGATCCTGATTCTCGGCCTGATGGTGCTCTTGCTGGTGCCGTCGTTGAGCCACGCATATTCGTACGCCGGCAGGAAGTGGAACACGAACACCTGCTACTTCAAGTACGGGCGCAACATGGTGAGCCTGTGGAATCCCGTCTGGTCGGTCTCGGTGACGGCGGCCGCCAATACCTGGAACAATGCCGGCTCGCGGTTCCGCCTCCTGCCGAACTGGACGATCAACGCAGGCCTCGGCCGCGATGGTTACAACGTCATCTGCGGCCTGAACCGGGGCAACAACGGCAAGCTGGCGACGACGACGTATTGGTACTCCGGTTCGCGGGTCCTCGAGGCCGATATGGAGTTCAACCTGTACTATCCGTGGGGCAACGGGGTATCGGGGGCGTACGACCGTCAGAATATCGCAACCCACGAGTTCGGCCATTTCCTGGTCCTCAATGACCTCTACGCATATGCGGACCGGTACAAGACGATGTACGGATATGCGGGACTGGGCGAGACGCTCAAGCGGACGCTTCATTCCGACGATATCGCCGGAATCAGGTACATCTATGGCGTCGGCCGCGAGCTGCCCGAAGGTCCGGATACAGGCTCCGGCCTGAAGCTCGCAGCCGGTCGTCATGTTGCCGGCGGCGCAGCGGAGATCCATTTCTCGATTGCCGCCGCAGCTCACTGTCGCGTCGAGATCTTCGATATCGCGGGCCGTCGGATCCGCACGCTCCTTGACGCAGACCTCGATGCCGGTGACCACCGCGTCCAGTTCGACAGTCGCGACAACACTGGGCGCAACTTGCCCAACGGCGTCTACCTGGCTCGCCTGAGCGCCGGGAATGCCTGCGCGACGACGAAGATTACCGTCGTGAAGTAGCGAGGTCCAGACTGCTGAGGGATATTGAACGAAGGGCGTCCATTGTGGCGCCCTTCTGCAATCCATTCGTGAAATACGAGTTCTTGTTTGGCGATGCATAAGGTCTCGCCAGCACTTGCGATTCTATCTCGAGGGTCCCCTCGTGGATAACGCCCGATTCACGCCAATGCCGTCGGCAACGAAGACCAGATACCTCGCTCACTTCCGACGGGCATTCCCCCGGCCCCTATGGCCACCACCTCGCGAATGGGTTATCTCATCCAACCAATCATCTCCTCATCTCCGGACTCCTGACTACTCCCATGCTAGGCTAGATCCTGGCTCTCGACTGAGTCTCCGCGCTCCTCGGCACTGGCGTCATGGGTGAGGCTACTGCGCCCACGACGCCTGTTTCCGCACTTCACACGACCGTTGTCTCAGCGCGACCCCGCCCCCGGAAACGTCTTGCGGCGGATCCCCTCGGCCGCCTGCGCCACCCGCCGGATGCGCGTCTCCTCGCGCTTCGCGCCGGCGATATGGTCCGCCCACGCCCGGCGGTGCGCCGGCGGCAGGTCCGCGAAGCGTCTCGCGAGGTCCGGGTCGGCGGCGAGCACGTCCGCCAGCTCCGCCGGGATCTCGACCGGGCGCGGTTCCGGGTCCGCTTCCATGACCACCCGGATCCGATCGCCGCGCGCGATGTTCGCCTCGACCTGAAGGGCGCGCGGCACGGGCATACGGTACACGCCCTCCCCGCGGCTCACCGTTCCCCGGAAACTCACGCCCGCGATCGTGCCCCGGACCGCTGGTCGCTTGGAGCCTAGGTCGGCCACGAGGTCGTCGGGAACGACCACGAAGGTCCACGAATCGTAGGGCGGCTTGGAGCCGGGAACGAGAATCGTCGTGAACGAGGGCATGGGTCTGTCCTTCGACGCGGCGGAACTATCCTGTGCTGGCATTCATGGTAGGCCGGCGGCGCGACAGCGGCCAGCTCGGGCGCCGATCCGGGACACCGCGGCCTACTGCGGTCGATCACCGCACGAGCACCATCCGCCGGTGCGCCACGCGCGACTCCCCCGCGAGCCGCGCGACGTAGACGCCGCTCGGGGCGGCCAGGCCCGCGGCGTCGCGACCGTCCCAGATCACCGCGCTCCAGCCCGCCGGCCGGACGCCGCGGACGAGGACGCGGACGACCCGCCCGCGCAGGTCGACGATGCTCAGGGTCACGTCCTGTGCCCGGTCGAGCTGGTAACGGATCTCGGTGGCGGGGTTGAACGGGTTCGGCAGGTTCACGACGGCCATGGCCGGCGCGCCGGGCAGCTCGGGTTCCAGCTGCGGTTCCCAGGTCTGCTCGTTCCGCACGCTGCCGCCGATCCGCACGCCGGCGCAGTACCACGTCGACGCCGCGGCCGCGATGAAGCCGTTGTTCGGCTCGGGGACGTCGCACTCGCCGTACATGTTCCAGCCCCAGACGACGAGCGATCCGTTGCTCTTCAGCCCCACGCTGTGGTGGCCGCCGGCGGCGATCGCGACGAAGGACGCGTTCGGCGCGGGGACGTCGCACTGACCGTTGTGGTCGCTGCCCCAGGCGACGATCGAGCCGTCCGCGCGGAGGGCGAGGTTGTGGAAGTCTCCGGCGGCGATGGCCACGAAGCCGCCGTTCGGCGCCGGCGGCGCGCCCTCGCCGTACGAGTTGCTGCCCCAGGCGACGACCGAGCCGTCGGCCTCGAGGGCGAGGCCGTGATTCGCGCCGGCGGCGATCGCCGTGAAGCGCACGGTCGGCTCCGGCACGTCGCACTCGCCGAAGTAGTCGTAGCCCCAGGCCACGGCCGTCCCGTCCGACCGCAGCGCGAGGCTGAAGTAGCCGCCGGCCGCGACCGCGGTGAATCCGGCGTTGGGGATCGGAACGTCGATCTGGCCCTGCTGATCGTCGCCCCAGGCTACGATCGTGCCGTCGCCCTTCAGTCCCAGGCTGTGGAGGGTGCCGGCGGCGACGCCCGCGAAGTCGGCGTTGGGCGCCGGCACATCGCACTGGCCGCGGTTGTTGCGGCCCCAGGCCGCGACCGTCCCGTCCAGGCGCAACCCGAGGTTGTGGCCGCCGGCCGCGACGGTCACGAAGCCGTCGTTGGGCGGCGGCACGTTGCACTGGCCGTACCAGTTGTCGCCCCAGGCGCGCATGGTGCCGTCGGCCCGCAGACCGAGGCTGAAGAACGCGCCCGCGGCCAGCCCCA
Source organism: Candidatus Krumholzibacteriota bacterium (assembly GCA_022711765.1). Lineage (GTDB taxonomy): Bacteria > Krumholzibacteriota > Krumholzibacteriia > LZORAL124-64-63 > LZORAL124-64-63 > Glo-17. The sequence continues at coordinate 104,725 of JAKLEB010000003.1, read as the reverse complement.
CGTAACCGCCGTTGGGCTCCGGCACGTCGCACTCGTCATTGTCCTGGGCGCCCCAGGCGACGATCGTGCCGTCGCTCTTGAGCCCGAGGCTGTGGTAGTTGCCGGCGGCGATCGCCACGAAGTCCGCGTTCGGAGATGGCGGCGTGCAGGGGCCGTAGTAGTTCCAGCCCCAGCCGACGATGGAGCCGTCCTGGCGCAGGCCGAGTGCATGGTACTTCCCGGCCGCGATGGCCGTGAACCCGGTGTTGGGCTCGGGGACGTCGCCCTCGCCGTATTCGTTCAGACCCCAGGCGACGATGCTGCCGTCCGCTTTCAGGCCCAGGCAGAGGTAATCGTGCGCCGAGATGGCCACGAAGTCGGCGTTCGGTTCGGGGACGTCGCACAGGCCGTACTCGTGGCTCCCCCAGGCGACGATCGTCCCGTCGGCCTTGAGCCCCAGGCTGACCCGGTGGCCGGCGGCCATCGCGACGAAGCCGCCGTTGGGTGCGGGCACGTCGCACTGACCGTTCTCGTTCCAGCCCCAGGCGACGATCGATCCGTCCGTCCGGAGCGCCAGGCTGTGCTCGACTCCCGCCGCGACGGCCACGAAGCCGCCGTTCGGCGCGGGGACGTCACACTGGCCGCTCGTGTCGTTGCCCCAGGCCACGATCGACCCGTCCGCGTGCAGGCCGAGGCAGTGCGCGCCGCCGGCCGCGACCGCGACCAGATTCGTGAGCGCCGCGTCGCTGACCACGACCTCGGCGCCCCAGCTGACGACTTCTCCCTGCGCTATCGCCACGGCGGGCAGCAGGGCGCCGGCGAGCATGAGGACGTTAGCCATTCGCATGGCAGCTCCGATCGCCGATCGACCGGTGACCCCGTGCCGGACGCTTCGCCGTGGTGTGCCTCAATCGAACAGCTGCTTCACCGCCGTCCAGCTCCGCGTCTGCGCGGGCACGGCCAGGTTGAGCCAGAGCACGTAGTCGTACTCGTACGTGTCGCCGTCCCAGAACGTCTGCGAGCCGACCCAGAACCAGACGAGCGATCCCACGGGGCCGTCGATCGTCATCGTGCCCGGGCCGTAGCCGATCTCCACCATCTGCAGGATGTCCACGATCCCGCATTGCTGCGGTCCGAGCTCGAACATGTACGACGGTTCCTCGGCGTCGCCCGTGACCTCGAGGTACCCGTACGCCGGGATCAGGATGTGGAACCAGTCCGTGTCGCGGGACGGTTCGCCGTTCGCGCTCAGGAAGTAGCCGCCCTTGCCGCAGAAGCTGGATGCAGTGATCGTCTGGAACGGCTCGCCGAACTCGGGGCTGTTGCAGCCGCCGTTCCAGCTGTCCAGGTAGCCGTCGACGAGCGGCGGCTCGTTCTCCAGCTGGGAGCCCGCGGGACACTCGAGGGGGTACCCGCAGGTCGCTTCGTAGACGTACCCGGTGTACGTGCCGGACGCGGCCCCGTAGCCGTCGATGATCAGGAAGTACTGGACCCCGGCGTTCAGTCCGATGCAGTCGAGCCTCGACGTGTAGTCGCTGTAGTAGTCGTCGTTGCAGGCGACGAGGGCGAGGTCCTGGTCGTAGATGTAGATCTTCGTGTCGAAGCTCGATCCCCACATGTCGACGGTGACTTCGCTGCTCCAGGCCGGGATGAAGGTGTACACGACGTCCGGCGCGACCGAACCCGTGTACGGGCAGACCTCGTCGTAATCGTTGGTGAAGGGGGTTGTCGTGCCGTTGATCTCGGTGTAGCCGAGGTCGAGCGGAGTGGCGTCGAAGATCGTGTCGCCGCCCTGGCGCAAGGAGCCGGGCTCGGGCGGCGGCGCGACGTTCGGCGCGGGTCGGGCGGGACGGGTCGGGCCGAGGTCGTGGGCGAGGGCGGCGAGGGCGAAAAGGACGAGGGCGAGGATCAGGAACGCGGCGCGCATGGCGGACCTCCCGGGGAAAGACGATACGAGTCTATCACGAACGGGGGCGCGATGTCCTGCGCCATCGGTCCTCGGCGCCGGTCCCGGGGCCACTCGACTTCGGTTAGGTCGTATTCGTCCAGCTGATATGCTAGAATCGTCACCTGGCGTCGATCGATCGTCCGTTCGAAGGGGGAGAACCATGCTCGCCGTTTCTATCGCCCGCCGGTGCTTGCTCGCCATGACCGTGATCGTCGCGGCGCTCTGCCACGCGAGCGTGTTGCCGGTCACGTGGTCCGTCGACGATCACTCGACCGGGCCGAACGCTCCGGCCGGGTGCCTCATGCGCTGGCAGGGCGACGTGGTGATCGCCGGCCAGTTCGATGCCGTCGGCCGGATCGCGACGCCGAGCCACGTGGCGCGCCTTCGCGACGGCGCCTGGGAGCCGGTCGGAACGACCGTTCCGGGCAGCGAGGTGCTCGCCCTGGTCGTGCATGAGACGACGCTGCACGCGCTCGTGCTGGAGGGAACGATCCGTCGTGTCGTACGCTTCGACGGGGAAAGCTGGATCACGGTCGGCGAACCCTGCCCCACGACGTCGACGGCGATGGCCAGCTTCCAAGGCGACCTCCACGTCGGCTCCCACCGCCTGGAAGGCGAGGCCTGGGTCGACCGGCTGCAGACGGACGGCGCGGTACACAGCCTCGTGGTGATGGACGACGTGCTCGTGTCAGGCGGCGCGTTCACGAGCGGCGCGGGCGTGATGACGGGCCATGTCCTGGCCTGGGACGGGACGAACGTGATCGACGCCTTCGCGGGTCAGGACTCCACGACCACGGAGTTGGCCGTCTGGGAGGGCCAGCTCTTCGCGGCCAGGCGCGCCGCCTCGCAGTACTCCGCAACGGCCGTTCAGGTCTGGCAGGGAGGGGTCTGGGTGGACATCCCCCAGCTCGGCGTCGTGGACCCGGCGCGCCATGTCACCGACCTCGAGGCCGGCGATGGCCGCCTGCTCGTCTGTGGCTACTGGGAGAGCTTCCTGCAGAAGGACGACGCCGGAGCAGTGCCGGAACGGGCCCTCTTCGGCGCGTTCGCCAGCGCGTGGGACGGGGTCAGCGCCCAGTCCCTGAACGAGGCGCAGGGATTCGTCGAGTACCGGCAGATCCTTGAGGACGCCGGAGATGTCCTGGTCGCCGGCGCATTCGAGGCCGTGGGACAACCAACCTGCGCCAACCTCGGCCGCGTGATCGCCGGTGCCATGACGCCCATCTGCGACCCCGGACACGGCGCCTCCAATAAAGTCCTGACGCTCGAGTCCTCGGGTAACGCCATGGTGGCCGGTGGATCGTTCACGTCCATCGGCGGGGTCTTCAGCCGCTGCGTGGCCGTCCGGCAGTCCGGGACCTGGTCGGCGCGCGACCTCGGCAACGGCGAGGAGCTCGGCGAGTACGATAGTTACGGCACGGTCGGCTGGCACGCGGGCTATCTGGTGGTCGTCGCCGACGGACATTTTGGCCGGGGTGCGGGCTACTGGACCGACGGGCAGTGGAACATGACCGAGCCGGATTATGACTATCCCTGGTGCGACGAGCTGCTGAGCTGGAATGGCATGCTTCTCGGCAATGCCGGCTGGGGCGGCGTTCTGCGGTTCGGCTCGCTGGCCAGTCCGACGACGTACGCGGAGGTCGACCGCCGCGTCATCGACATCGCGACGGTGGGCGCCGACCTGCTGGTCGGCGGCGATTTCGCGACCATCGCGGGCGTGAGCGCCGCCAACGTGGCCGCCCGGATCGGCGGTGCCTGGCAGCCCCTCGGGGGCGGCCTGCCGGACCAGGTCTGGGCCGTGGGATCCTGGCAGGGGCAAGCGGTCGCCGCCACCTGGAACGGCAGCGACAGCGACGTCTACCTCCTTGCTGGCGACCACTGGGAGGTCATCGGGACCCTGATGGGCGGATACGTCCGGTCGCTGGCCGAGTACGAGGGACTCCTCTTCGTCGCCGGCAGCTTCGATTCTCCGGCCGACGACGGCACGCCGATGGCTGGTCTGGCCTGCTGGACCGGTACGCAGTGGCGCGGCGTCGGCGCGCTGTACAGCGTCACGAGCATGGCCGTCCACGATCAACGTCTCTGGCTCGGCGGGTCCTTCCACTTCGCGGGCGGGACACCCGCGTGGCACCTGACCTCGCTCACCGTCGACGAGGTATCGGCCGTCGAGGACACGGGGCCGACGTATGCGAGCCCGCTCCTGGCGCGCGCCGTGCCGAACCCGTTCAATCCACGGACGACCGTATCGTTCGATCTGCCGGCCGCAGCGATGGTCCGGCTCGACGTCTACGATTCCCGGGGAGCCCACGTGGTGCGGCTCGTCGATGGTCACCAGCCGGCTGGCCGGCTGGCCATCGAATGGGACGGTCGCGACGGGAACGGTCGCGAGCTTCCCAGCGGCGTCTACCTGCTGCGTCTCGAGGCCGGGACGCTCGTCTCGACGGCGAAGACGACGCTCGCGCGATAACCCGATTGTCGTGACCGCGCCGGGCGGCGTACAATGCGACCCACCCGAGGAGGTCGCGATGATCCGCCACGCGCGCACGATCCTGACCATGATTGCGCTTCTTGCCTTCGCGTCCGCGGCCGCCGCCGCCGGCGTCCCCGGCACCGTCCTGACGCGCCATCTTCTGCCCCTGCAGGCCCCCACCGGCCTCGCCTGGGACGGCCACCGCCTCTGGGTCGCCGACCTCGAGCGGGCCACGCTGTCCGCGGTCGACCCGGCGACCGGCGAGGTCACCGCCACCCTCGACGCCCCCGGCTACCAGCCGCAGGACCTCGCCTGGGACGGCGCGCTGCTCTGGGTCGTCGACGCCCTCGACAAGACCGTCTACGCGCTCGACCCGGCGACCGGCATCGTCTCCCGCGCCCTGCCGACCGACACCGACGCCGTGAAGGGCCTCGAGTGGGACGGCGCGGCGCTGTGGACCGTCGACGGCGCGGCCGGCCTCGTGAGCCGCCTCGACCAGAAGGACGGCACCACCTTCCGGAGCTTCCCCGGCCCGCGGGCCAAGGCGCGCGGCGACGAGCCCGGCCTCGCGTTCGACGGCACGTACCTCTGGGTCAGCGACCGCTTCGAGGACCGCATCTACCGCGTGGACGTCGAGACGGGCGCGGTCCTCGACTCCTTCCCGTCGCCTGGACCGTACCCCACCGGGCTCGCCTGGGACGGCGCGCGCCTGTGGGGCGTCGACTACGAGACGCGCGAGCTGTGCGCGCTGGAGACGGTGAGCGGCTCGCCGTACGTCATCGACGATCCGAAGCACGAGACGCTCGTCTATCGGGAGGAGTGGCGGAACTTCGGGCCGGGCGTGGTGAAGACCCTGGACGTCTACATCGCCGTGCCGCACGACCTGCCCAATCAGAAGCTCACGGGCGAGCCGGCGTTCACGCCCGCGCCCACCGACTTCGTCAGCGACCGGTGGGGCCAGCGCTGCGCGCACTTCGTGTTCACGGACATCGCGCCCGGCGAGTCGGTGACCGCGACCATGACCGTCGAGGCGACGCTCTACAAGGTGCGCTGGTACGTCGATCCGGCGAAGGTCGGCAAGCTGGATGCGATCCCCGCCGACATCCGCAAGACATACACGCAGGACAGCAGCAAGCTCGTCGTCACGGACCCCGTGATCCAGGACGCCGTCAAGGCGGCCCTCGGCGGCGAGACCAACCCCTACTGGATGGCCTGGAAGATCAACCGCCACATCCAGGAGCATATGTCCTACGAGCTGCTGGGCGGCTGGAACGTGGCGCCGACGGTGCTCGCGCGCGGCTCGGGCTCGTGCTCGGAATACAGCTTCGTGATGCTGGCGATGTGCCATGCGGCCGGCCTGCCCGCGCGCTACGCGGGCTCGGTCGTGGTCCGCAACGACGACGCGAGCCGCGACGACGTGTTCCACCGCTGGGTCGAGGTCTACCTGCCCGGGTACGGCTGGTTCCCGATCGACCCCTCGGGCGGCGACTCGGACACGCCGGCCACGGTCGCCGACTACTTCGGCGGCCTCGCGAACCGCTTCCTGATCACCACGCTCGGCGCCGGCGACAGTGAGACCCTCGGCTGGGACTACAACAGCTTCGCCACGTGGACCGCGCAGGGGCGCGTCAAGGTGATGCAGCAGAAGGCGGGATCGTGGGTGCCCGTGGGCAAGACGTACGAGCCGCCGCTCACGGCGGAGGCCGGGGAGGTGCCGGCGAGGTAGAAGCGGCCGCGGGGGCGCCGCCGCCGCCGGCGTACGCGCAACGCGATTTCTTTACACAGGAGCGGCGGCAGGGGAGATTCGGCGGGATTCCCGGTCTGCCCCTTGCGCATCCGGTTTCGTTGACTTCCGTCAGAACTTGGCGAAACGGTAGCGCATTTATTGGCTATATAGTATCGTATAGGACGGCGGAATGGGATGGTTATAGCTGGCTAAATGGGATGGTGTCGTGTTCGGCGCAGGCACCGCCCGCCGGGATCGAGGCATGATGGCCGAGTACCTGCGACGCGTGGTCGATTCCGAGCTCGACGAATTACTGCCGCAGCTTCCGGCGATCGCGCTCGAGGGAGCGAGGGGGGTCGGCAAGACCGCAACGGCCCAGCGACGGGTCCGCACGATCTACCGCCTGGATGAACCTGCGCAGCGAGCCATCGCCGAGGCCGATCCGGCGCAGGTGCTCACTGGCGCGACGCCCCTGCTGGTGGACGAGTGGCAGCGCGTGCCGGCAGTCTGGGACGCGGTCCGGCGCGCCGTCGATCGCGACAATGCGCCAGGCCGCTTCCTGTTGACGGGTTCGGCCGGTCCGGCGACGCCGCCGACGCACTCCGGCGCCGGCAGGATCGTGACCCTGAGGATGCGGCCGCTGTCGCTCGGCGAGCGCGGCGTCGGCACGCCGAGCGTCAGCTTGAAGACGCTGCTCGGCGGCGGCAGAGTGGAGGTCGCCGGCAAGACGGACGTCACCCTGGCGGATTACGTTCGCGAGATCGCCGACTCCGGCTTCCCCGGCATCCGCCAACTCTCGGGCCGCGCGCTGCGCCTGCAGCTCGACGGCTACCTGCGCCGCGTCATCGACACCGATTTCCAGGAGCAGGGCGTCACGGTCCGCCGTCCGGAAGTGCTCGAGCGCTGGATGGCCGCCTATGCGGCAGCCACCGCCACCACGGCCTCGTACGAATCGATCCGCGACGCCGCGACCAGCGGCCATGGCGACAAGCCGTCGAAGACGACGACCCAACCGTACCGCGAGATCCTCGAGCGACTATGGATCGTCGATCCGGTGCCAGCGTGGCTGCCGTCGCGCAACCACCTGAACCGGCTCGCCCAGCCGCCGAAGCACCACCTGGTCGACCCGGCGCTCGCCGTGCGGATGCTCGGACTCGACGCCGACGCTCTGCTCAGCGGCGCCGAGCCGGGGCCCCGGGTCCCGCGCGACGGCACGCTGCTGGGGCACCTGTTCGAGTCGCTGGTGACGCTTTGCGTGCGCGTCTACGCCCAGGCGGCTGACGCCCGCGTCAGGCATCTCCGATTGCACGGCGGGCGGCGGGAGGTCGACCTGATCGTCGAGCGCGCCGACCAGCGCGTGGTCGCCATCGAGGTGAAGTTGAGCGGTACCGTGGAGAAGGACGACGTCCAGCACCTGCTGTGGCTGCAGGAGCAGATCGGCGACGATCTGATCGACGCCGTCGTGGTCCATGTCGGCCCGCAGGCGTACCGTCGAGCGGACGGGATTGCGGTGGTCCCGGCGGCGCTGCTCGGGGCGTGACCCGAGTCCGAAGGCACCCGGTCATCCAGGAGCACCAGATCGTTCGGATGGTCCGGCGATCATGCATCTTCACGGACTAGACCACGAGGTCGTCCCGGTCCCTGGATTCCGGCTTGCCGACCGGCAGGAACAGCGCCATGCCGAAGGACAGCGGGCCGAGGCGACCGACGAACATCAACCCCGTGACGATGAGCTTGCCGAGGGGCGACAGCGACGCGGTGATCCCGGTGCTGAGCCCGACCGTGCCGAGGGCCGAGGCCGCCTCGAAGAGCAGATCCTCGAACGGGAAGCTCTCGGTGAGGGCGAGCAGGTAGCAGCCGAGGATCAGGAACACGGCGTAGAAGCAGAGGCTGGCCATGGCGACGCGGACCCGTTCCTCCGGCACCGCGCGCCCCCAGAACGTCGTGCCGGTGCGGCCGGAGAGCGCGCTGCGGATCGCGCCGAACGCGGCCGTGAACGTGGTCGTCTTGAGGCCGCCGCCCGTGCCCGACGGCGAGGCCCCGATGACCATGAGCATGATCACGAGGAACAGCGAGGCCTGCGAGAGGGCGCCGATCGGCACGGTGTTGAAGCCAACGGTCGTGATCGCGGCCATGACCTGGAAGATCGCCGCCAGGAGGCGGTTCGCGTTCGGGAGGTCCTGGATCGACGGCTCGGCGACGTAGAAGAGCGCGACGCCGGCGACACTGACCCAGGTCGTGGTGACGAGGATGATGCGCGTCGTCAGGGTGAGCGACGGGACCTTGCCGATGATCCGCCGCCAGACATCCACGAAGACGATGAACCCGATCGCGCCCAGGTAGGACAGGATGCCGATCGTGACGTTCACGCCGGCGTGGTCGCGCATCGCCATGAAGCTGTCGTCGTAGAGGCTGAAACCGGCGGTGCAGAACGCGGACACGCTGTGGAAGACCGCCGTCCAGAGCGGTCGCGGCAACTCGAGCGCTGAGAAGTAGTAGAACAGGACCAGGACCCCGAGCGTCTCCATCACGACGGTGAAGACGATGACGCTGCGGAGGAACTTGTCGATCCGGAATTCCGCCGGGAGGCTGAACACGGCCGAACCGACGGACCGGCGCCGCTGCGAGAGCGTGCCGCTGCGCGAGAGCACGACGAACGACCCGAACGTCATGTAGCCGATGCCGCCGATCTGGATGAGCGCGAGGATGAGGAGCTGTCCCAGCCAGTTGAAATCATTGCCCGTCGAGACCGTGCCCAGACCGGTCGTGGACAGGGCGGAGGTCGCCGTGAAGAGGGCGTCGAGCGACGACACGCGGCCGGCGACGTGGGCGATCGGCAGGGCGAGCAGGAGCCAGCCGATGACCGCGTAGGAGAGATAGCCGAGCGCCACCAGGCGCACCGGATGCATCTCCCGGACGAACCGGGCCAGTCCTCGCAGCGACTCGTTCATCGCTTCGCCATCCTTGCCGAGGGCGATCGTCCGACTCGGCGAAAGAACGCCAGGCCGCGCGGTGACGCCCCGGGCGGACTGCGAGCCGGCCCGGAACCAGGCCGCGGGCCCCAGAAAGACGATGAGACGAATCTATCACGGACGGGCATAGCTGTCCTGCCGGAAGGTCGGCGGTCGGCCGCGTTGCTGCGAGCGGAGCCCCTGTCTAGTATGTCGGGTCATCCCCGCGCAACGCCCCAAGCGAAAGGCGACCGATATGCCCGCGGGCACTGTCCGACTCCATCGCGTGCTACGCGCGAAACCGGAGCGCGTTTATCGAGCATTTCTCGACGCCGACGCGCTGGCCAAGTGGCTGCCGCCCTATGGATTCACCTGCAAGGTCCACCATCTTGACGCCAGGGTCGGCGGGGCGTACAAGATGTCGTTCACGAATTTCACGACCGGGCGCGGCCATGCCTTCGGCGGAGAATACCGCGAGCTCGTGCCGAACGAGAAGATCCGCTACACCGACAGGTTCGACGACCCGAACCTGCCCGGAGAGATGGTGACGACGGTGGTCCTGAAGCCGGTGTCGTGCGGGATCGAGCTCGCCATCGTGCAGGAAGGAGTGCCAGAGGTCATTCCCGTCGAGATGTGCTATCTCGGCTGGCAGGAGTCGCTCGCGCAGCTCGCGACGCTCGTCGAGCCCGAGATCCCGGAGTGATGGTCGGCAGCGGGCGTGAACGTCGACCCGCGCGGCGGCTGTCCGCCCGCGCGGCCCGGCGCTGGTCGAGGTCAAGCAAGGAGACACGGACATGGGTGACAAGGGAAGCAAGGACAAGGGCAAGAAGGAACAGAAGAAGAAACCCCAGCATACGGCCAAGGAAAAGCGGCAGCTGAAGAGAGAGAAGAAGAACAACAAGCCGCTGCTCACGCCGACTCCGGGCCGGTAGCCTCCGCGCAGACGAGCCCTCGTGGACACGGAGGATCCGCCTCGGCGAAAAACAAGTGCAGTTCGGCGAATCTCGTGGCAGCAAGGAATCGCCATGCAACCACCCGACGACCGGGACGCGGTCCTCGCCCGATTCATCCTCGCGTCGATCGAAGCGGAGTACCGTCGCTACAAAGCCCTCGCCGATGCCGCGATGGCCCAGCTTTCGGACGCCGATCTCATCGCTCCCGGCCCCGCTGGCGGCAACCCGATCGCCGTCGTCGCGTGGCACGTCGGCGGCAACCTGGCGTCGCGGTTCACCGACTTCCTGACCTCCGACGGCGAGAAGTCGTGGCGCAAGCGCGACGAGGAGTTCGCGCCGCGGGCGCCGACTCGCCAGGAACTCCTGGACCATTGGGAGCGCGGCTGGCGGATCCTCCTCGACTCCCTCGCCGGCCTGACCGACGCGTACCTCGAGGCGACCGTCACGATCCGCGGCACGCCGCTGCGGGTCCACGAGGCGCTCCACCGGTCGCTGGCCCACACGAGCTACCACGTCGGCCAGATCGTGTACGTCGCGAAGGCGCTGCGCGGTCCCGCCTGGCGGTATCTGAGCATTCCCCCGGGCGGGACCGAGGCGTACAATCGGAATCCGACCAGCGAGCGCGCGGATGCGCACGCCTCGAGGCTGAAGGGGGCGACCTGATCGGGGTCGCTGCGAACATCCCGGGCCGTTCGTCTCGCGCGCCGGCCCGGCCGGAAAGGACCATCCCCATGGCTCTCTCCGCCCTCGACGACTCCTCCGCCGAGCCCACCGCGACGCAGCTCGCGGACGTGCTCGGTCGCGCCGCCGCCGCCTGGCGAACGCTCGACGCCTGGCTGACCGGCGCCGCCGGCATCGACCGGCGCGAATGGAACAACGCCGGCGCGAAGTACGGCTGGAGCCTGCGCGCCATGAAGGGCAAGCGCGTGATCGCCTACCTGATCCCGCAGCGGGGCGCGTTCCTGGTCGGCCTCGTGCTGGGCGACAAGGCTCTCGCCGCGCTCGCCGACCGGACGCTGTCGGCCGCGAGCCGCGAGATCATCGCCGGCGCGAAGAGATACGGCGAGGGCACCGGCTTCCGGATCCCCGTGACCGCCGCGAAGGACCTCGCCGACATCAAGACCCTGGTCGAGATCAAGCTGGCCCACTGAGCGACCGCTCGTGATCTACCTCACCGACCGATAGCCTCCCGCGACCCCCCTCGGCGAGAACACGAGCTGCCACACCTGGTTCCTCCTCGCCCGGAAGGACGCCGCGCAGGACAGCAGGTAGTAGCTCCACATGCGGAAGAAGCGCTCGTCGTATCGCGGCCGCAGCTCGTCCCGGTGCGCCACGACGTTGCGATGCCACTGCATGAGGGTCGGATCGTAGTCCTGGCCGAACCCGTGCCAGTCCTCGAGCACGAGGGACCCCTCGCTGGCCCCGGCGAGCTGGCGGGCGGACGGCAGCATGCTGTCGGGGAAGATGTAGCGGTCGATCCAGGCGTCGCCCCGCAGCCCGCGCGTGTTGCAGCCGATCGTGTGCAGCAGGAAGAGGCCGTCGTCCTTCAGACAGCGCCGGACGACCTGCATGAAGGTCCGGTAGTTGCGGTAGCCGACGTGCTCGAACATCCCGAGCGAGACGATGCGGTCGAACGGCTCGTCGAGGTCCCGGTAGTCCTGCAGGCGGATCTCGACCGGCAGATCCCGGCAGGTCTCGCGCGCGAGGTCGACCTGTGGCGGCGACACGGTCACGCCCACGACCGCGACCCCGTGGCGCTCGGCCAGCCAGCGCGCGGTGCCGCCCCAGCCGCAACCGATGTCGAGGACCCGCATCCCCGGCTCGAGCCGCAGCTTGCGGCAGACGAGGTCCAGCTTGGCCTCCTGGGCCTCGTCCAGCGTGCGAGCGCGTTCCCAGTAGCCGCAGCTGTAGATCATCCGGCGATCGAGCATGCAGCGATAGAGGTCGTTGCCCAGATCGTAATGGTGCCGCGCCGACCGGCTCGCCCGGGCGCGCGTCTGGCGGTTGCGGAGGCGAGCCTTGACGTCGTGGACCCACCACGCGCGCGCCCGGACCCGCGCGTCGAGGCCGGCGCGCAGGATGCGGGTGAAGAACTCGTCGAGGTGATCGCAATCCCACCAGCCGTCCAGGTACGATTCGCCCAGCGCCAGCGAGCCGCCGGCCAGGACGCGCGGATAGAATCGATCGTCGTGGATCCGGATGTCGTGGGGCGCGGCGCCGTCGATCGCGACGCCGGCGGCTTCGAGCAGGCTGGCGATCCTGCTCCGCATGGCGATCCGGGGCATGACGACACCTCCTCGTGAAGCTCGAGATCCTCGGCCTCATCAGGCAACCAAGCGCAACCGGCACGGCGTCGCCAGGGGGACCGGCGGGGTTGCCGGCGAGGCCCGCCGGGCACGCGCGGATCTCGCCCCTTATATCGCCTACTGATTTCGTGTATATTAGAGACGGCCACGATACGCGCTGTTGAAATTCACAGTTCGTTGAGTCGCTCGACACCGCACGCCATCCCTTGCCACCACGCCGGACTCGATCGCGGCTGCCCGAGACAACCGAAGACCCCTGAGGAGAAAGGACGCCCGATCATGAACGCGTTGCATTACGACAATCCGGTTCGGCGCCGGGGACGCCGCGCCGCGTGGATCCTGCCGGCGATCCTCGCCGCGATGCTCGTCCTCCTGGCGTCGACCGCCAGCGCCCAGTGGACCACGCAGAGTCCGCTTCCCACTCACCTCGACATCCGCGGCGTCGCGGCGCCGACGGCGCAGCGGGTCTTCGTCGCCACCGACGACAACTCGTTCGACGACGGCGGCGCGCTCTTCGAGTCGGCCGACGGCGGCGCGACCTGGAGCCAGCGCGCCGTGCCGTTCGGTCTCGCGGATCCGCTGAACGGCATCTTCTTCCTCGACGCCAGCCTCGGCTGGGTCTTCGGCAACCAGAACTACCGCACGACCGACGGCGGGACCACGTGGACCCAGCTTCCGCTCCTCGGGTCGACCTATTTCATGCGGTTCCACTCGGCGAGCTTCGGCCACGCGACCGGGAACTTCGGCAGCTACGTCAGCCGCGACGGCGGGCTCAGCTGGGAACCCTCGCCCGCCGGCATCGTCGCCTTCGCCTTCGCTGACCCGCTGCTCGGCCTCGGCGTCGCCGAGACCGGTCTCTACCGGACGACCGACGGCGGCGCCACGTTCGACCCCGTGCACGAAGGCGCCGCGACCGCCGTCGCGTTCCTCTCGGGCACGGTCGCCGTCGGCATCGTCGACGACGCGTTCGTGCGGTCGACCGACGGCGGCGCGACCTGGACGTCCGGCGCCGCGGCCGCCGGGCGCGACCGCCTCGCGGCCGTGTCCGCCGAGGTCGCGCTGGCCTGGGGACGGACGGGCGGCTTCCCGGACTTCGACGACCGCATCCTGCGGTCCGCCGACGGCGGCCTGACGTGGACCGACCTCGGCGAGCCGATGCCGGCCGGCGTGCTCGGCTTCGCCGTGCTCGATCCGCAGACCGTGGTTGCCGCCGATCGCGGGGGCGACCTGTTCCGCTCCCCGGACGCGGGCCAGACATGGACGCTGGCGTTCGGTTCGCCGGGCCCGCAGCCGAGCTTCCTGACGAGCGCGCTGCCCGTCTTCGCCGACGCCCAGACCGGCTATTTCGGCTATGGCCCCGGCTTCGTCATCAAGACGACCGACGGCGGGGTCTCCTGGTCGCAGATCTCCAGCGGCACCGGCCAGCCGCTCGACGACGTCGGCCGCTTCGCGAGCGGGGATCTGATCGCCGTCGGCGCGAGCGGGACCCTCGTGACCAGGACCGGCGACTCGCCGTGGATCCTCCACGAGGCGTTCACGACGCTCGATCTGGTCGCGGTCCAGATCGTGGGTCCGGAGGCGGTGGTCGTCCTCGATTCGGCAGGTCGCGTGTATCGCAGCGCCGACGCCGGCGCGACGTGGACTGCGGCCGCCGCGACACCGCCCGGCCTCGACGCCGGCGATCTGCACTTCACCGACCTGTTCGATGGCTGGGTGACCGGCAGTGGTTTCGGTTCCGGCGCGCTCTTCCACACGACCGACGGCGGGGATTCCTGGACGCCTGTCCCCGATGTCGCCGGCGTGTACGTCGCCGTGGACTTCGCGGGCGAGAGCGGCTGGGCCGCGAACGTCGGCGGGAACTACGTCCGCACCCTGGACGGCGGCGAGACGTGGCTCTCGGGCAATCTCCCCGGCGACCCGGTGCAGATCTACGACATGGAGTTCTCCGACGTGAGCATTGGCTACGCGGTGGGCTGGGGCGGCTACGCCGCGCGCAGCGACGACGGCGGCGCCACCTGGGAGGTCCTCCCCACCCCGAACGCGACCGATCAACTGACCGACATCGACCTGCTCGGCGCGAACGAGCTGTGGGCGAGCACGTTCAACGACGTCGCCTACTACTCGGCCACCGGCGGTCAGAATTGGGCCGTCCTCGAGATCGGGTCGGGAGGCTCCGGCTCGTTCGCCGCCATCGCCGCGACTCCCGGCGGCGACGCCTGGACCGTCGGCGACCAGGGCGCCATCGAGTACTTCGCGGGCCCGCCGCCGCCGCCGCTGAACCGGCCCCCCGACGCGTCCTTCGACTTCGTCACGTCCGGGCTCACCGTGGATTTCACCGACACCAGCAGCGACCCCGACGGAGTCATCGTGAGCTGGTCCTGGGATTTCGACGACGGCACCACCTCGAACGAGCAGCATCCCACGCACACTTTCGAGACGGCCGACACGTATCTCGTGCGGCTCACCGTCACCGACGACGACGGGGACACGGGATCGGCCGGGCGCGCCATCGTCGTCCAGCCCGGTCCGGGCGGTACGTTCGGCGACTTCACCGAGGTGACGCCGCTCGATCCGCTCTTCGTGACGCCGCAGGACGAGGACTTCTGGGTCGTCGCCACGGCGCCGGCCGACTACGACGGCGACGGCGACCTGGACGTCGCGGTCTTCGGCTACTACGTGGTCTACAACGAGAGCGTGGAGGACCGCCTCGTCCTGTTCCGCAACGATGGGCAGGCCGGTAGCGGCGAGTGGGAGTTCGCCTACATCGACGTGCCGATCGGCAGCCTCCACGCGGGCGCGTCGGACCTCGCCTGGGGCGACGCGGACGGCGACGGCGACCAGGATCTCGCGGTCGGGAGCAACGGGCAGGCCACGATCTACCGCAATGACAGCGGAGCGCTCGTGCCGACGTCCACGGTCCTGCCGCCGTACTACGAGGACAACGACCAGGCCGACTTCGATCTGCGCTCGCTCACCTGGGCGGATTACGACAACGACGGCGACCCGGACCTCCTGATGCCCTCCGCGTGGGACGACGCGGCGTTCGCGTTCCGCACCAAGCTGCTGCGCAACGACGGGGCGGACCAGTTCGGCAACTTCGTCTTCACCGAGACCGACTCGGTCTTCGCGCCGACCACGCACGCCCAGAGCGCGTGGGCGGACTTCGACGGCGACCAGGACGTCGACCTGCTGCTCGTCAACGTCGCGCCGCTCGGCGACGACGGCTTCATCCGCCGCTACCGGAACGACGGCGGCGGCGCCTTCGTCGGCGAGGACATCCTCGGCGCCCTCACGATCGAGCACGGCGAGGCGCAGTGGGGCGACTACGACGCGGACGGCGACCTCGACGTCCTCGTGGCCGGCCATCTCAAGGAGCTGGACGGATCGTTCACCCAGGCGCTGCGCATCTACCGCAACGATGCCGAGACCTTCCTGCCGCTGGAGGTCATCGAATGCGTGCCCTGCGAGGGCTGGTTCGACCTCACCGCCGCCACCTGGGCCGACTACGACTCCGACGGCGACATGGACATCCTCCTCGCGGGCACCTACAACTCGGGTTCCCAGATCGAGGGGCGGGCCAGGGTCTACGCGAACGAAGGCGGGGTCTTCACCGACTCGGGCAGCGAGCTGCCGGCGCCGCGGGCGAGCGGCGATCGCGGGGGGACCTTCAGCTGGCTCGACCTCGACGGCGACGGCGATCTCGACTACTTCATCGCCGGCCAGTACTTCGTGCCGGGCGGCAACGGCCTCGTCGAGGCGCAGATGCACGCCTATCGCAACGACGTCCCGGGCCAGAACGACCCGCCGTCGGCGCCGGCGCGGGTCGTGGCCGACGTGCTGGGCGCCGGCACGGTCCTGGTCTCGTGGCAGCCGGCCGGCGACGACCTCACGCCGGGCGCTGCGCTGACCTACGATCTCGAGCTGCTCCGGGGCGGCCTGCCCGGCGCGATCCCGCGCCGCCTGCCGGAGCCCGGCAACGTCAGCGCGGTCACGGAGTGGCTGCTGACCGGCCTGGCGGACGGCGCCTACGAATGGCGGCTGCGCGCGGTCGACAGCGCCTACAACGGCGGGCCCGTGGCGACCGGTGCGTTCACGGTCGGCGACGTCACGTCCGCGCCGGCGGGAGACGGTCCGCCGCGCGGGTATGCCTTCGCGAAGAACCACCCCAATCCGTTCAATCCGTCGACGACGTTCAGCTTCTCGCTCCCCGAGCCGACGCACGTGGACCTCGCCGTCTACGATCTGGAGGGACAGCTGGTCGCCCGGCTGGTCGACGAGACGCGCCAGCCCGGCGTTCACGAGGTCCGCTGGGACGCGCGCGGTCTGGCGAGCGGCACGTACCTGGTTCGCCTGTCGACGGCCGCATTCACCCGGGCCCGAAGCGTCACGCTGTTGAAATAGGACCCGGCGGGACGGTGTTTCGCCCTGGCGGCGGCGCGGTGTTCGAGTTAATTCGGGCGGGGGTAGCAGACACCGCACCATCGCGGCGCCGTCCGGACTCGTCCCCGGGAGGTGGATCCTGTGCCAACGAACCCGCGTGTCTTCCTGCTCTGCGGCCTGATCCTGGCCGCGGGGTGCGCCTCGGTGCCCGAGGAGTCCATCGAGCTGTCGGCCACGGTCGGCCGCGACCTCGCGGCCGTGCACACGGCCAATCGCAACCTCGCGGTCCTGCACTTCAACTCCCTGCTGGCGGAGGTCGACCGCTTCGCGAACGAGGTCTATCGACCGTACATCATCGAGGCGACCGTCGAGGACCTGGACCTCGTGGCGCAGTTCCAGACCGCCCTGGCCGGCAACCACGAGCTGGCGCTGGACCCCCTCGAGGTGCTGGGCATCTACAGCGAGGAAGTGGTCGCGCAGATCGACGTCTTCCGCCGCGAGATGCGCGCGCCGCTGGAGGCCCAGCGCGACTCTGTCGTGTCGAGCATCGACCAGGCGTTCCAGCAGCTGCAGACGGCCAACGCCGTGGTCACGGGCCACCTGGCCTCGATCGCGAAGGTCCA
The DNA here is from genome assembly GCA_022711765.1 of Candidatus Krumholzibacteriota bacterium. GTDB lineage: Bacteria > Krumholzibacteriota > Krumholzibacteriia > LZORAL124-64-63 > LZORAL124-64-63 > Glo-17. The sequence goes on along the minus strand of JAKLEB010000003.1, from coordinate 87,389 downwards.
TGACGCCCAGGCCGAGCTGCTGGCGGACGTGGGTCTGGAGGACTACCAGCAGAAGGTCGCCACGGGCCTGGCCAACCTGTCGGCCGATCTCGCACATGCCCTGGCTGTAGCCCGCGACGTGGATCAGGAGGTATCCGACATCGAGGACCTCGTCGAACGCGTTCGCGTCCGGGGCGATCACCTGAAACGCCTGCCGGAGACGATCAGCGCGCTCGCGCGCGGGTCCGCCGACGACTCCGGCGCTGGAGGCCGGGAGCCATGAGCAACGGCACGATGACCCGGGAGCAGCGCCGTCAGCTGTTCCGCCGCCGCGTCCGCGACTCCCTCAGGCGCGCCGACGACGCGTTCCGCGGCGAGTACAAGGCCGAGATCGACGCCCTGATCGGCCTGTCGCGCGACGAGATCGACGCCATCACCCCCGATACGACCGACCTGCAGACCTACGACGCCCTCATCACGGTGGTGAAGGAAGCCTCGCGCATCAACCTCGCGCAGGCCGACCTGAAGGCGCAGATCCTCGAGATGGGCGAGGTCGCGGTGGCGATTGCGGGGCGGGTGCCGGGGCTGGCGAGACTGCTGGTCTAGCCGGATTGGCGCGAGGTCCTGCTCGCGACCGTCCGTTCCTCGCGGCCGCCCCGGACCAGACGATCCGGGGCGGCGTTGTCGTTCATGTGGTCGCGAAGGCTACTCCATCCCGGCGACGAGCGGGTACTCGTCGTCCGCGTCGCGACCCGGATGGCTCACGATCCAGTCGAGGAGCGGCGCCCAGACCAGCTCGGGCGCCTGCGGCATGGTCCAGATGTCGATGTGGCCGACGTCCTCGGTGATCTGCTCGGGCGGCAGCAGGCTCACCGTGAGGATCTCCGTGTCGGCGTTCGTGAACAGGCCGAGGGTGTAGCGGCCGGTCGCGCCGATGCCGCCGGCCGGCTCGAGCAGGAGGATGGGCAGGTCGACGAGGGCGAGGTTGTCGTCCCAGGTCACGTCTTCCTCGTCGCAAATGATGACCTCGGTGTCGTAGATGAATCGCAGCGCCTCCCACGGGCAGCCCAACCGCATGAAATCGGTGACCCACGCGAAGTCGAGGAAGCGGAAATCGGTTGGCAGGCCGGTGTCCGGGTCGAAGTATGCGCCGAAGTAATGCCACCAGTCGTTGAACGGGAAGGTCGTCCATGTGGCGCCGCCGATGATCAGCGCGACCTGGCGGTTGGTATAGCCGGGGAAGATCGGCGAGTCGCTGTCCGGGTCGTTCGCCGCCAGCTCGCCGATCGCCTCGAAGCCGGGGGCATATCCGTACTCGCCGGCATCGAGCAAACCTCGCAAGAACGTGACGTCGTTGCAGACGACCTCGCGGTGGACAGCGTCGCCCGGCTCGAACTTGTACAGGATGTCGGCAGCCACGTACCCCTTCACGTGCCGCTGCCCGTAGGGAATCGTCGCCTCGGCGTTGATGTAGGCGTAGCCGGTCAACGCGCCGCTGCTGTACCCCAGGAGGAGCATCTTGCGGAATCCGCACCCCGTGAACAGCCGCGTGTACCGCGCCACCGCGAGCCCGGCGTTCAGGTTCGCGAGCTGGTTGTCCATGCCCCAGTCCTGCATGAAGCCGAAGTCGGCGGTGTCCTCGGGTACGAGCACCCAGTTCTGATCGATGCCCCAGACGTCGACGTCGTGCTGCGCGAGGTAGATCGCCGCGGCGTGGTCGTCGGGGACGTTCGGGGCCGCGTGGCCGTAGAGGAACTTCACCCAGCCGACGGCGTCGCCGTGCAGCATGAAGAACGCATGACGCGAATTGATCGGCCGGTAGGGCCGGCTCTCTTTCACCACGCGATGCACCATGATGCGGTCGTGCTCGCCGGGTCCGACCTGGACGAGGTACTCGTAGTGGACCACGCCGCCGGCGAGGACCTCGCGCGACCAGTCGAGGATCCAGTTCAGGCACTTCGGGTCGCGGCTCGTGACGCGGTCGGGCAGCGCCAGGTCGGGCGCGAACTCCCAGCCGCTCATCGTGACGATCTCGCCGGCCGCGAGCTCGGCGTCGAAGCCGGCCGGCGCGAGGTCAGTCTCGGGTAGGGCGCTGGGCGAGGAGACGGGATCGTGCTGGCAGCCCGCGGCCAGCAGGATCACCAGACCGGCGAACAGGCAGAATCGAACGGTGTTCATATCCGACCTCCGTATAGGGTTCGCGATGCAGCGATGATGATGTGCCATGGGATCGGCAGGTGCAGCGCGCCGGCCGGGGCGGAACGGATCGGAGGTTGGCGGCGATCCCGGCGCATTGTAGCACGTCGCGCCAATAAGAACGAATACGCAATATCATCAAGCCGCGAGGCGACGGCGGCCGGCCGTCGCGGCGCCGCCCGCAGGGCGGTCAGACCGCCGCGTCAGGCTCCCGCCACTCCCGCCGCAACTCCCGCAGTTTCCAGAGCTTGTAGATCGCCGGGTACACGAGCAGCTCGAGCAGGAACGACGTCGCGAGGCCGCCGATCATCGGCGCCGCGATGCGCTTCATCACGTCGGCGCCGGCCGACGTCGACCACATGATCGGCAAAAGGCCCATGAAGGTCGCGGTGACGGTCATCAGCTTGGGCCGTGCCCGCTTGACCGCGCCGTGCAGGATCGCCGCGTCCAGCTCGGCCACGTTGCGCAGGCGACCCTCGCGCCTGGCGCTGTCGTACGCGAGGTCCAGGAACAGCAGCATGAACACCGCCGTCTCGGCGTCGAGGCCCAAGAGCGCGATCACGCCGACCCAGACCGCGATCGAGACGTTGTAGTCGAGCAGGTGCAGGAGCCAGATCGCGCCCACCGCGGAGAATGGTACCGACAGCAGGATCACCAGCGCCTTGAAGCTCGAGCGCGTGTTGGCGAGCAGGAGCAGGAAGATCAGCACCAGCGTCGCCGGCACCACGAGGCGCAGGCGTTCCTGGACGCGCAGCATGTTCTCGTACTGGCCACTCCACTGCACGGTGTAGCCGGCCGGCAGCGCGACCTGCTCGCGGACGAGCCGCTTCGCCTCGGCCACGTAGCCGCCGATGTCGCGCCCCGCGACGTCCACGAAGACGTAGCTCGCGAGGAAGCCGTTCTCGTCGCGCAGCATCGCCGGGCCCGAGACGATCGCGAGGTCCGCGACCTGGGCGAGCGGCACCGCGGCGCCCGACGGCGTATCGACGAGCACCCGGCCGAGCTGCTCGAGGTCGTCGCGCAGTTCGCGCGGATAGCGGACGTTCACCGGGTAGCGCGCGCGGCCGTCGATGACCGCGCCGAGGTTCTCGCCGCCGATCGCCGTCATGACGACCTCCTGCAGATCGGCGATCACGAGGCCGTGGCGCGCCAGCTCGTCGCGCCGCGGCACGATGTCCACGAAGTAGCCGCCGGCCGCGCGCTCGGCGAAGACGCTCCGCGTGCCCTCGACGCCGACGAGCAGCGACTCCATCTCGGTGCCGAGGCGCTCGAGCTCGGCGAGGTCCGGCCCGAAGATCTTGACGCCGACCGGCGTGCGCACGCCGGTGGTGAGCATGTCGATGCGCGCCTTGATCGGCATCGTCCAGGCGTTGGTGACGCCGGGGATGCGCAGCGCGCGGTCCATCTCGGCCACCAGCTCGTCCCAGGAGAGGCGGTCGGGCCACAGCGGACGCACGAGCGGCTGCAGGAAGCCCGGCAGCCAGCCGGAGTACCAGCGGTCCTTCGCGCGCCACTGGTCCTGCGGCTTGAGGATGACCGTGGTCTCCATCATCGACAGCGGGGCGGGGTCGGTCGAGGTGTCGGCGCGGCCCGCCTTGCCGTAGACGCGCTCGACCTCGGGGAAGGACTTGAGCACCCGGTCCTGAGTCTGCAGGAGCTCGGTCGCCTGCGTGATCGAGATGCCGGGCAGCGTGGTCGGCATGTAGAGGATCGACCCCTCGTTGAGCGGCGGCATGAACTCGGTGCCGAGGCCGAAGAAGGCCGGCAGCGTCACCAGCACGACCAGCACCGCCGCGGCGATCACCTTGCGCGGGTGCCGCAGGACGAAGCGGCAGGCGGGGTCGTAGACGCGGAAGATGACGCGGCTGATCGGGTGCCGCTCCTCGGCGTGGTAGGTGCCGACGAGGGTCGCGCTCGCGAACCGCGCGAGCCAGCGCGGGCGGAAGGCGAAGGGGTCGCTGCGCGCGAACATCATGCGCACCGCGGGGTCGAGGGTGATGGCGAGGATCGCCGCCAGGGCCATGGCCAGGTTCTTGGAGTACGCGAGCGGCTTGAAGAGCCGGCCCTCCTGGTCCACGAGGGCGAAGACCGGGATGAAGGCGACTGCGATCACGAGCAGCGAGAAGAAGACCGACGGGCCGACCTCCTTCAGCGCGCTCAGGCGGGCGTCGTGGAAGCTGCCGCGGCGGCCGCCCACCTGCCACAGGTGGATCTTGTTGTAGGCGTTCTCGACCTCGACGATGGCGCCGTCCACGAGCACGCCGATCGAGATCGCGATGCCCGACAGCGACATGATGTTCACGGTCACCCCGAGCGCGCGCAGCGGGATGAACGCGAGGAGCACCGAGATCGGGATCGTCAGGATCGGCACCAGGGCCGACGGCACGTGCCACAGGAACACGAGGATCACGAGCGACACGATGATCATCTGCAGGATCAGCTCGTGTTCCAGGGTGTCGATGGCGCGCTCGATGAGATCGCCGCGGTCGTAGGTCGTCACGACCTTCACGCCGGCCGGCAGGCCAGGTTCCAGCTCGTGCAGCTTCGCCTTGACGCGGTTGATGACGTTGAGGGCGTTCTCGCCGTGGCGCATGACCACGATGCCGCCGACCGCGTCGCCCAGGCCGTCGAGGTCCGCGACGCCGCGCCGCAGCTCGGGTCCCAGCGCGACCTGCGCCACGTCGCGCAGGAGCACCGGCACCCCGTCCGGCGTCGTCTTCACGACGATCTGCTCGAAGTCGGCGAGGGTCCTCGCGTAGCCGCGGCCGCGCACCATGTACTCGGCGCCGCTCCACTCCAGGAGCCGCCCGCCGACCTCGTCGTTCGACGCCTGCACGGCGGCCATGACCGCGTGCAGCGGGACGTCCAGCGCGTCGAGGCGGACGGGGTCGACCGTGATCTGGTACTGCCGCTGGTAGCCGCCGATCGAGGCGACCTCGGCCACGCCGGGCACCGCCTGCAGCGCGTAGCGCAAGGTCCAGTCCTGGTAGGCGCGCAGCTCGTCGATCGGGTGCCGGTTCGCGGGGTCCACGAGGGCGTACTGGAAGACCCAGCCGACCCCGGTCGCGTCGGGGCCGAGGGCGACGTTCACGCCCGCGGGCAGACGCGGCTGGATCTGGTCGAGGTACTCGAGGACGCGCGAGCGGGCCCAGTAGAGGTCGGTCCCGTCCTCGAAGACCACGTAGATGAACGCGTAGCCGAAGTCCGAGAAGCCGCGGATCGCCTTGACGCGCGGCGCGCCCAACAGGCCGCTCACGATGGGGTACGTGACCTGGTCCTCGACGATGTCGGGCGAACGGTCCCAGCGGCCGTAGACGATGACCTGGGTGTCGGAGAGGTCGGGCAGGGCGTCCAGGCGGATCGTCTGCAGAGTGTGCACGGCGTACGCGCAGGCGAGCGCCGTCAGGGTCAGCACCAGCAGCCGGTTGCGCGCCGAGAACTCGATGATGCGCGGGATCACGGGTGGCTCGTTCCGTCGTGGCCGCCGGCCGGCGCGGTCGCGCCCATCCCCGCGAGCGCGGCCCGGATGCGCGACTCGGAGTCGAGCAGGAAGTTGGCCCGCACGACGACCTCCTCGCCCGCCTCGAGGCCGTCGAGGATCTGGGCGCGGCCGCCCGAGCGCGCGCCGACCTCGACCTCGCGGGGCGCGAATCGCCCCTCGCCGAGCGCGACGAAGACGAGCCGGCGCGCGCCGGTGTCGAGGATCGCGTCATCGGGGATCATGAGCGCCTCGCCGCGGTCGACGGCGAGGTCCACGTTCGCGTACATGCCCGGGCGCAAGAGGCCGAACGGATTGGCGAAGACCAGGCGCACGGGCAGGGTGCGGCTCGCCGCGTCCACGGTCGGGTAGACGAGGTCGACCGTGCCGTGCAGCACGACCGTGGGATCGTGCGGTAGCCGGACCTCGGCGGGCATCCCGGCGGCGAGCAGGCCGGCCTCGTACTCGTAGAAGCGGGCCTCGACCCACACCGTCGACAGGTCCGCGACCATGAAGAGCGTCTGGCCCGGCTCGACCCGCATGCCCGCGTAGGCCATGCGTTCGGTGACCGCGCCGGCGACCGGCGACCGCAGGGGGACCGCGCGGGACGGCCGGCCGCCGGCCTCGAGCTGCGCGATGAACTCCTCGGGCACGTCGAAGAGCCGCAGCCGGCGCCGCGCGGCGTCGACCAGGAAATCGCGGCCCGCGAGCGCGTCCTCGCCCGGCGCGGCGCCGGCGGCCGCGCCTCGCGCCGCGAGCGCGCGCACGAGCTCCTCCTGGCTCGCCAGCAGTTCCGGCGAGTAGATCGTGAGCAGCGGCTGGCCCCTGGCGACGGTCTCGCCCACGGCGTTGACCGCGAGCGATTCGATCCACCCGCCGACCTTGGTCTGCACGCTGCGCACGCGCGTCTCGTCGACCGTGACCGTGCCGACGGCGCGGATCGTGGCGGTCATGGTCTCGACCGCCGCCGGCCGCGTGCGCACGCCGGCGAGCGCGACGCCCTCGGCGCTCAGCTCGACCTCGGCCATGCCCGGGATCGCCGACGCGCCGCCGCTGGACAGCTCCGCGGCCGGCACGAGGTCCATGCCGCAGATCGGGCAGGAGCCCTTGCGGTCGGACACGTAGGTCGGATGCATCGGACAGACCCAGCGTTCGGCGGCGCGCGTCGTGTCGCCGACCGCGGGCGCCTTCCCGCCGCCGCCGTGGTCGTGCGCCTTGTCGCCGCAGCCGCCGGCGAGCCCGATCAGGATCGCTGCGGCCGCCAGCACCAGGAATCGCGCAGCCAGGAATCGCATCGTCGGCCGTGGCATGTCAGGGCTCCTCGTGGTTCAGCTCGGGATCGCGCCCGGCGAGCGCGCGCAGGCGCGCCCAGGCGGCGTAATGCTCGGCCTCGCGGCGGGACAGCTCGGCGCGCGCGCCGACGAGGGTCCTCAGCGCATCGACCACGCCGGCGAGTTCGCCCCGGCCCGCGACGTAGCTCGCGCGCGTCGCCGCGACGGCGAGCTCGGCGTGCGGGACGACCTCGACGCGGAGGCGCGCGGCCTGCCGGCTCGCCGCCGCGATCCGGGCGGCCAGGGTCGCCGACTCGGCGGCGGCGGCGGCCCGCGCGTCGCGTAGCTGCGCCTCGGCCATCGCGAGGTCGCAGACCGCGCCCTCGGCCAGCGCGTCCTGCTTGCGGCCGCGCCAGAGCGGCAGCTCGACGCCGACGCGCACGGTGACCATGGGGGGCAGCGCGTCGCGCCAGCCGTACTCGGCGCCGACGACGAGATCGGGTCTGCCTTCGCGGCGCGCCGCGGCTGCAAATAGCCGCGCGCGCTCGACCTCGGCGCGGGCCCGGCCGACGGCCGCGAACGAGTCGGGCGACGCGCCGGCGACGGCGTCGCCGACGGCCGGCAGCACGCCCGCGGTGCGCGGCGGCGCGACGCCGATCGTGTCGAGCGCAGCCTCGAGCGAGGCGGCGAGCTCGGCCCGGGCGGCCGCGGTCGCGTCGAGATCGGACAGAAGGCGCAGGCGTTCGAGCTGGAGGCTCACGAGGTCGGTCTGCTCCGCCTGGCCGGTCTCGTAGCGCGCGCCGACCGCCGGCCTCAGCAGCTCGACGAGGTCGATCGCCTCGCCCGTCGCCCGCGCTTCCTGGTCGAGCGCGACGAGGCCGGCGTACGCGGCGCGGACCTCGGCCGCGAGCTGGCGACGCGCCGATTCGAGATCGCCCTCGGCGACCGCGACGGACGCGGTGGCCGCCGCCTCGCGCCGGCGCTGCTTGCCCGGCCAGGGGATCGTCTGGCTCAGCTCGACGGCGGCCATCGCCATCGGCTCGTCGCCGATCCCTGCGCCCGGATAGTCCTCGCCGCGCGCGCTCAGGCTCACCATCGGGTCGGGCAGGGCGCCCGCGGCCGGCGCGACGTGTCGCGCGCCCGTGATCGCCGCCGCGCGCGCCGCGACCCGGGGCGACCGCGCGAGCGCGAGCGCCACGAGCGCATCGACCTCGGCTCCCGCGACCAGGGCGGCGCCGGGCTCCGTGGCCCCGTGCCGCGGCGCGAGGTCGAGCGGAGCGTGCGCCGGGTCGGTCAGTTCCGCTTGCCCGTCCCCTCCGGGCCGGCCTTCCGCGCGGGCGTCGGGAAGGCCGGCGAGAAAGTCGCTTCCTTCTCGGCGCCGCGAAGTCCCGTGATCCTGACCATCGCCTTGACCGCGGCGGGGTCGACGCCGGCGAGGTCGACCGCGGCGAACAGGTAGTCCTGCTCGTAGAGGACCATGCCGCCGCAGATTTTGCACTCGCCCGGCTCGGACTGGACGATCGGGGCGTGCATCGGGCAGAAGTAGGTGATCGCCTCCCCTTCGGCCGGCTCGCGGGGCGCGAGCGCGACCTCGACCGAGCGGCCGCCCGGCAGCGCGAGGTGAGCGGTGCCGCGGGCCTTCTCGACCATCGCGGGCGCGAGCTCGCCGGTGAAGAGGAAGACGCGCAGGCCGTCGGCCGCCAGAACGGTCTCGAAGGCATGCGCCCTGGTGGTCGTGACCGTGCCGCCGTGCAGAGGCGCGGTGGCCTGGGTCTGTGCCGCGGCCGCGGCGGCGGCGGTCCCGCAGCAGGCTGCCGCGATCAGCAGCGCTCGCGGATGGATTCGCCTGGATTCGCGCATGGGAATCTCCTTTCTGACCTGGGGACGCGGGCGGTCGGACCGACACCGCGGCTCGATGGGTACGACCCGGCCCCCGCGAGAACCGTGCCGCGGCCGTCGCGGCGCGTCTCGTCGTGTATCTAATTGTGATTGTTTATTTTAGAGTTGTCCGGCCTGAACTTGGCCGGCAGAACGATTGGAGAATATTCTCCACACGCGGCCGATCATCGAGAATAGTCTCAAGCCACGGGCCCGGTCCGCGGCCACGCCTGCCGCATCAGCTGGTCGAATTCCTCGCCGCTCAGCGCGCCGTCCGCCACGACCGCTTCGCGCAGCGACACGCCGGAATCCTGCGCCGTCCTCACGAGCTCCGCCGTCCGGTCGTAGCCGAGCCGCGGGACCAGCACGGTCGCCAGCATGAGCGACCGCTCGAGCGTCGCCGTGATCCTCGCACGGTCGACCTCGAGCCCGGCGACGCACCGGGTGGCGAAGCTCCCGGCTCCCTCGGCCAGCAGGCGGATCGAGTGCAGGAGGTTGCAGGCGAGCAGCGGCCGGCAGGTGTTCAGCTCGAGATGGCCGGCCGCGGCGGCGAGGCCGCAGGCCAGGTCGCAGGCCATCACCTGCTTGCAGATCATGACCAGCGACTCGGCCTGCGTCGGGTTCACCTTGCCGGGCATCGCCGAGCTGCCGGGCTCGTTCGCCGGCAGGACCAGCTCGCCCAGTCCGCACCGCGGCCCCGACGCGAGCAGGCGCACGTCGTCGGCGATCTTCCGCAGGTTGCCGGCGAGGTCGCGCAGCGCGCCGCTCAGGGCGAGCGGCGCCGGGTGCGCCGCCTGGTGAACGAGCGGGTTGGCGGCGTCGCGCAGCGCCAGACCGGTGTCGGCCGCGAGGTTCGCCACCGCGCGCCTGGCGAAGTCCGGCGGCGCGCCCACGCCCGTGCCGACCGCGGTGCCGCCGAGCGGGACGACGAGCAGCTCGTCCATCGCTCCGGCCACCCGGCGGCGACCGATGGCGACGAGCTGAGCCCAGGCGTCCAGCTCGCGCCCGAGAGATACCGGCAGGGCGTCCATCAGGTGGGTGCGGCCGGTCTTGACCACGTCGCCGAACGCCGCCGCGCGCTCGCCGAGCGCGTCCTCGAGGCTGTCGAGCGCCGGCAGCAGCCAGTCGCGGACCTCGAGCGCGGCGGCGACGTGCAGCGCGGTCGGGATCACGTCGTTGCTCGACTGCGAGCGGTTCACGTGGTCGTTGGGGTGCACCGGCTCGCGCCCGCCGCGCCCACGGCCCGCCAGCTCGTTGGCCCGGCCGGCGATGACCTCGTTCACGTTCATGTTGAGCTGGGTGCCGCTGCCGCTCTGCCAGACCGGCACGACGACGTGGTCGTCGAGCTCGCCGTCCGCCACCTCGGCGGCCGCGCGCGCGATGAGTCCGGCGAGCGGCTCCGGCAGGACCCCCAGGGTCGCGTTCGTGATCGCGGCGACGCGCTTGATCCGCCCGAGCGCGTGGACCAGCGGCGGCGGGAACGTGTCGCCGCCGGACGGGAAATTCACGAGGGCGCGAGCGGTCTGCGCGCCCCAGTAGCGGTCGTGCGGCACGACGATCGCGCCGAGGCTGTCGTGTTCCTCGCGGTCCATGGTGGTACAATATCAGTCTGGACAGCCCACGATCGCCAGACCTTCCGGGAGGTCGTCATGCTCGCCCGCGCCTGTCGCCTCGCGCTCGCCTGCGCCCTTGCGGCGACCGTTCTGCTCGCGATTCCCACCGCCGCGGCCGCGGCTGCCGGCTCCCGCGGCGCCGCGCTCCGGGAGGCTCTCGACGGCCTCGATCCGGCGCTCCTCGCGACCGGCCGCCTCCACGACCGCGCGATCCCGCTCGCCGGCCTGCGCGCGCGCGACGGCAGCGCCGCGGCGCCGCCGGCCGACGCCGCCGTCTGGCGCCAGATGCTCGGCGAGCTGCGCGACGCCTCGCTCTCGCCGCCCGCCTGGCCCGACCCCGCCGCCGTCCGCGCGCGGATGCGGGCGCTGCATGCCGCGGGGCGCGTGCCGATCGGCGTGATCGATCTCGCGTACGAGACGCTGCGGCCGGACGCGCTGGCGCGCGGACTGCTCGCGATCGAAGCGGGCCGATTCGTTGCCGGGCCGGAAGCCGCGGCCGGCGACCTGTTCGAGCGCCGGCGCGCCTTCGCGGCGGCGGCGCTCACGCCGCGCCTTTTTCACGGCCGCGCCGCGCGGTTCGTGGTCCCGGGCGACCTGGTGATCGCCGACGAACCGGCGACGCTCGCGATCGACTTCGCGGACGGCGCGGGCTTCCGCGCGGTCGCGCCCGGCGCGGAGGTCCTCGTGAGCTATGCCGAGACCGGCGTGCGGCGTCTGAGCCTGCGCGCGGTCACGCCGGGCGGCGAGGTCCGGCTGGCCGCGTTCACGGTCGAGGTCGTTGCCCTCGAGACGCCGGCGCCCACCGAGACCTGGCCGCTCACCGCGACCATCCCCTACGACGGCGCGGTCGCGACCGGCGAGGCGTTCGTCTACCTCGCCGAGGGGCACGCCGCGGTCACCGATCCCGTGGTCGTGGTCGAGGGTTTCGACCTCGACAACTCCCTCGGCTGGCCCGAGCTGTATGCGCTCCTGAATCAGGAGAACCTGCTCGAGGACCTGCGCGCCCAGGGTCGCGACGCCGTGATCCTCGATTTCACGGAGGCGACCGACCCCATCCAGCGCAACGCGTTCCTTCTGGTCGAGCTGATGGCGACGCTGCGCGCGCAGCTCGCGCCGGGCGCGACCTTCCCCGTGGTCGGCGCGAGCATGGGCGGCCTGGTGGCTCGCTACGCACTCGCCTGGCTCGAGGCGCAGAACGAGACCCATGCCGTGAGCACGTTCATCGCCTTCGACTCGCCGCAGAACGGCGCCGACATCCCGCTCGGCCTGCAGGCCTGGCTCGTCTTCTTCCAGGGCGAGTCCGAGGAGGCGGCGTTCCTGCTGAGCCGCCTCGACACGCCGGCCGCGCGCCAGATGCTCGTGTACCACCACGCGGCGACCAGCGGGTCCACGGCCGCGTCCGATCCGCTGCGGGCGGCGCTCGACGCCGACCTCGCGGCGCTCGGCGGCTGGCCGACCGGTCCGCGCCTGGTCGCGGTCACGAACGGCGGCGGCCAGGGCGCGGGCCAGGGCTATCCCGCGGGCGTCCAGCTCATCCTCTACGAGTACGAGAGCTTCCTCGTGGACATCACGGGCAACGTCTGGGCGGTCCCCGACGGGACGAGCCAGCTGATCTTCGACGGCATGATCGACCTCGTGTGGCCGCTGCCCGATTCGTACTCGACGCTCACCGTCGCCGGCACCGAGCCCTACGACAGCGGCCCCGGCGGCTTCCGCGCCTCGCTCGCCCAGATGGACACGACCGCCGTCCCGTACGGCGACATCGTCGCGCTGCACGACAACCACGCCTTCGTCCCCACCATCAGCGCGCTCGACCTGGCGACGAGCGACCCGTTCTTCGACATCGCCGGCCAGCCGGACCTCCCCGCGCTCACGCCGTACGATGCGGTCTACGTGCCGGCCGCGAACCAGGAGCACGTGCTCGTCACGCCCGAGAACAAGGTCTGGCTGCTCGCCGAGCTGGCGCCGCCGGCGACCGCGGTCGAACCGGGCCCGGCGGCCGCCCTGCGGCTCGCCGCGGCGCCGAACCCGTTCAATCCGCGCACCGAGCTGTCGTTCTCGGCGCCGCGCGCGGACGGGGTCGTCCTCGAGGTCATCGACCTGCGCGGACGGCGCGTGCGCACGCTCGTCGACGGAGCGGTGCCGCCGGGCCCGCGGACCGCGCGCTGGGACGGCGCGGACGACGCGGGTCGGCCCGTGGCGGCGGGCGTGTACTTCGCGCGGCTCGCGCAGGGCGGATCGGCGATCACGACGCGGCTCGTGCTCGTCCGCTGAACCCGCTCGCCGCCGGAGCCGCAAACGTGGTATCATCGTCTCCGGACCGGCTCCCGTGACCGTGGCCGCCTCGACTCACACCGGGGAATCGACTGCATGCTGAGCGGCTCTTTCCGGATCCGCAGCTGCGACCTCCTGGCCGCAGCGTTCTGTCTGGCGGCGACCCTGGCCGCGCCCGCGCGCGCCCAGGAACCCGACCCCCGCTACTGGCGCCTCGCCCAGGTCGAGGCCGCCTTCGCGGCCTGGTCGACCGCCTACCCCGACCTCTTCCACGCGACGAGCCTCGGTGAGAGCGGCGAGGGCGCCGCCATTCCGATGGCGCGCGTCTCCGACAACGCCGCGGTCGACGAGGCCGAGCCCGCCATCCTCTTCCACGCCGCCCAGCACGCCAACGAATGCAACGGCACCGGCGCGGTCATGCGGCAGATCGCGACGCTGCTCGCCGGCTACGGCCAGGACCCCGCGATCACGGCGCGCGTCGACAGCCTCGCGATCTGGTTCATCCCCGTGCTGAACCCGGACGGCCACGGTTACGCGTTCGGCGGCGGCGCGAGCTGGAACGAGTGGCGCAAGACGCTGCGCGACAACAACGACAATGGCGTCATCGATTACCCGGACGACGGGGTCGACCTCAACCGCAACTGGGATTGGTTCTGGTCGCAGTGCGACGACGATCAGCCGTCGGACCCGTACTACAAGGGCCCGGCGCCCTGGTCCGAGGCCGAGGCCCGTCACCTGCGCGACTTCGTGCTCGCGGAGCGTCCCGTGCTGGTCGTCGACTACCACTCGCCGGCCACGATCAACTGGGCGAGCTGCATCTTCTACCCCTGGGTCAGCACTCACGGCTGGGGCCAGAGCCCCGACCACGACATCGCGCGCGCCCTGGCGATGGGCTGGGCCGCCGCCACCCGCGACGAGGCGAACCAGCCGTACCATTCGATCTTCGGCTACGACTCGCTGCCGAAGGAGCAGAACTGGATCTACGGGCGCAACGGGATCCTCGCCTTCGAGATGGAGATCTCGGACCGCTGCTGGTGGACCGGCGCCACGGTCGACTCGATCGCCGCCCGCGTCGCCCGCGGCTCGCGGTACGTGCTGGATCGGGTGCTCGCGGGACCGGGCATCCGCGGCGCGGTCACCGACGCGAACAGCGGCGCGCCGCTGGTGGCCGAGGTCCAGATCGCCGAGCTGCACTCGCCCGAGGTCGGCCCGCGCTACACCGACGCGCGCTTCGGCCGGTTCCACCGCCTGACCGAGACCGGCGTCTACACTCTCGTCGTGAGCCGCCGCGACTACCAGACCGAGACCAGCGACGTGACCGTGGTCGCCGGGAGGTGGACGACCGCCGACGTCGCGCTCGAGCCCGTCGTGACGGCGGCCGGCGACCAGGCGCGCGACGCCGGCGCGCCCTGGCTGCGTGCGGCCAATCCGGTCCAGGCCGGCCAGACCGTGCGCCTCGCGGTGCCGCGGGAGATGCCGCCGGCGCAGGTCGAGCTGTACGACCTGCGCGGGCGGCGGCTGGCGGTGCTGGGGCGGGATCTCGCGCCGGCCCGCAGCCACGTGCTGCGGCTGCCGGACCGGCTCGCCGGCGGAGTCTACCTGCTGCGGACGCGGGCCGGCGGCGCCGCGCAGGTGACGCGGATCGTCTGCGTGGACTGAGCGCGGCGCTACTCCACGCGCCGGCCCTCGTGCTCCTCGAGCTTGACCTCGAGGTCGTCCAGGTCGACCGAGCCCGCGAGCTGCAACAGCTTGGCGATGTCCAGGTCGCCGACCACGTTGAGATACGTGACCTCGTCGCCCGGCGAGTAGGCGACCACCACGAGGCCGACCGTCTTGTTCTCGTGCCGCTTCGTGCTGACGGTCACCTGCTCCTCGTCGTCCTTGACGTAGATCAGCCGGTTCCAGTCGCTCTTCTCGAGCTCGGCGAGGACCTTGTCGACGTCCCGCGCGATCTGCGCCTGGTCGAGGTCCTCGACCGAGAAGGACTTCACGCGGACCGACCGGATCATCGCCAGCGCCTCGACGAGGGCCTGGTCGCCGTCCTTCTCGGCGTCGGCGGCGATGTCCACCAGCATCGTCGACAGATCGACGTCGCGGATCTCGCCCGCGTCCTTCGGGATCGTGATCCATTCGAGGTCGAGGTAGCCCGGCTCCTTCTCGAGGGAGCCGGCGGCGGCCAGCGGCGCCAGACCGAGCGCGAGAACCAGGATGGCGAGGCCGGCGTTGCGGGAGTTGGTCATGTCTGAACCTCCAGGGTGTGACACTGGTCGTTGCGGGTCTAAGAACCGGACGGGCCGGCGGTCACGAGGTGCCGCAGCACGCCGGCGATGGATTCCTTCTCGGTGCGGTCGACGATCCCGGCCGTGTAGGACAGCGCCCACTCGACGTCGCGGCGGGCGCGGGCGCGGTCCCGGTCGTGATCCGTGATGGTGACGCTGTCGATGCTGGCGACGTCGACGGCGCCGGGACTGCGCGGCGCGCGCTCCGGCAAGACCGCGACGAGCAGCACGGCGGCGGCCGCGAGGCCGAGGGCCGCGCCCGCGCCGATCCAGCGGGTTCTGCGGCGCGGGCGGCCGGCCGCCCGCGCCGCCGTCTCCGCCCTGACGGCGGACCGGATCGCGGCCGTGACGGCCGGCGGACAGACGGCCGGCGGCAGGGCGCCGAGCTGTTCGCGCAGGCGCTGCTCGCGCGCCAGCTCGTCGCGGCAGGCCGCGCACCCGGCGAGGTGGCGGGTCACGAGCGCGCGGTCGGCGTCCGCGAGGTCGCCGCTCGCGTACTCGGCGAGCAACAGCTCGATGGTCGCGCAGTTCTTCTTCATCCGTTCATCCGTTTCGCCGTGGCCGTTTCGGCGGCCTGCTCGTCCAGGACCGCGCGCAACGCCTTGCGGGCGCGGTGGACGCGCACCTTCACCGAGTTGAGGTTCAGGTCGAGGGCGGTGGCGATCTCGTGCAGCTTCATTCCCTGCCAGTAGTGCATCAGCATGATGCTGCGGGTCTCGGGCGGCAGGGTCGCCAGCGCCGCCATCATCTCGCGGCGGCTTTCCTGCTGCGCGACCCCGTGCGACGGGCCGGTGTCGGGACCGTCGCCGTCCGGCAGCTGGTCGAGCGCGTCCGGGTCCGGCCGGCCGAAATGGACGACGACCGTCCGCCGGCGCCGCACGTGGTCGATGCACAGGTTGCGGACCACCCGCATCAGCCAGGCGGCGAGCCGCGGCTCGTCGATCTCCGGACCCCGCCGCCACAGGCGCAGGAACGCCTCCTGCGTCAGGTCCGCGGCGTCGTCGGGGTCGCGCAGGCAATACAGCGCATGGCCGTACACGCGGTCGCGGTGTTCCTCGAGCATGGCGTCGAAGGTCTCTCGTCTCATGGCGAGAGGAAGAACGGACGCCGGCCCGGATGGTTACATCGCGCGGTCGGGCGGGGGCAGGAACACGTGCAGGTCGCGGGGGGCCACGTGGACCTGGTCGCCGCATTTGACGTCCAGATCGCGGAATCGGGCCTGTGTGATCACGGCGACCAGGGTCTCGCCCAGCGGCGTCCGCAGCTGGAGGCGGACCGTCGGGCCGGCGGCGTGCACGGTCAGGACCGTGGCCGGCAGGCTCGGCGCGGGGCCCGGCTCGCGCGCGAGGTCGAGCTCGTGGGGGCGCACGAAGACCCGCGCCGGAGCGTCCGCGGAGTCGGCGTGGCCGGGCGCGTCGAGCCGCAGGGAGGCGAACGAGATTTTGCCGTCCTCCACGCGGGCGTGGAAGACGTTCACGTCGCCGAGGAAATTCATCACGAACTCGGTCGCCGGCTGGTGGAACACCGACTCCGGCGTGCCCTCCTGCTCGATCCGACCCTCGTTCATGATGACCACGTGGTCGGCGACCTCGAGGGCCTCGTCCTGGTCGTGGGTCACGAAGACGCTGGTCACGCGGATCTCCTGATGGAGATGCCGCAGCCAGGCGCGCAGCTGCTTGCGGACCCGCGCGTCCAGGGCGCCAAACGGCTCGTCGAGCAACAGGACCTTCGGCTCGACCGCGAGCGCTCGCGCCAGCGCGACGCGCTGGCGCTGGCCGCCCGAGAGCTGCGACGGATAGCGCTCGGCCATGCCGTCGAGCTGGACCAGGTCCAGCAGGGTGTGGACCCGCTCGGCGATCTCCTTGCGGGACGGGCGGTCCGCCCGCGGCCGCACGCGCAAGCCGAAGGCCACGTTCTCGAAGACCGTGAGGTGGCGGAACAGCGCGTAATGCTGGAAGACGAAACCCACCCGCCGCTCCTGGACGCGGCGGTCGGCCATGTCCTCCCGGGAGAAGCGGATGGCGCCGCTGCCGGGATCGGGGATCTCCAGCCCCGCGATGATGCGCAGCAAGGTGGTCTTGCCGGAGCCGGACGGCCCCAGCAGCGCGGTGAGCTGGCCCGAGCGGATCTCCAGGCTGACGTCGCGGAGCGCCGTGAAATTGCCGTAGGTCTTGCTGATGTGCTCGACGGTGATGCCCACGTCAGATCTCCTCCGCGGCCGGCAGCCCACTGTCGAGGGTCACGGCGGCGGCCGAAAGACGCTCGACCAGGGTCTTGAGCGCCAGCGTCACCAGGGCCAGCAAGGCGAGCAGCGACGCGACCGCGAACGCGGCGACGAAGTTGTATTCGTTGTAGAGGATCTCGACCTGCAGCGGCATCGTGTTCGTCTTGCCGCGGATGTGGCCGGACACCACCGAGACCGCGCCGAATTCGCCCATCGCGCGCGCGTTGCAGAGGATCACGCCGTACAGCAGCGCCCACTTCACGTTGGGCAGGGTCACCCGGCGGAACGTCTGCCAGCCGGAGGCGCCGAGCGTGAGCGCCGCCTCCTCGTCCTCGATGCCCTGCTCCTGCATCAGCGGGATCAGCTCGCGCGCGATGAACGGCACGGTCACGAAGACGGTCGCGATCACGATGCCGGGAACCGCGAAGATCACCTGCAGGCCGTGCGCGCTGAGCCACGGGCCGAGCAAGCCCTGCAGTCCGAACAGCAGCACGTAGATCGCGCCCGAGATCACCGGCGAGACCGCGAGCGGCACGTCGATCAGCGTGGTCACGAAGCTCTTGCCGCGAAACTCGAACTTCGCGATCGCCCAGGCGGCGGTCACGCCGAACACCAGGTTCAGGGGGACCGCGATCGCGGCGACGGTCAGCGTGAGGCGGATCGCGGCGAGCGCGGCGGGATCGCCGAAGCTCGCGAAGTAGGCGCCGGCGCCCTTGCGCAGCGCCTCGGTGAAGACCGTGACGAGCGGCAAGAGCAGGAACAGGCCGAGGAAGACCACGGTCGTCGCGAGCAGCAGCAGGCCGACCCAGCGCGGCTCGGTCGTGGCCGCCCGGTCGTGGCGACCGGCGAATCGATGGCGGCGGACGCGCACGAGGTCTCCCATCTCAGGCTCCCCGCATGTGGCGCCGGCCCGACCACCGCTGCAGCAGGTTGATCGTCAAGAGCAGCAGGAACGACGCCACGAGCAGCAGGACCGCGATCGCCGCCGCCCCGGCGTAGTCGTACTGCTCGAGCTTGGCGACGATCAACAGCGGCGCGATCTCCGTGCGCATCGGCATGTTGCCGGAGATGAAGACGACCGACCCGTACTCGCCGAGGCCGCGGGCGAAGGCGAGGGCAAAGCCGGTCAACAGCGCCGGCGTGATCGCCGGCAGCACGATGCGGCGCAGCGTGCGCCACCGCGAGGCGCCGAGGACGGCGGCGGCCTCCTCCTGGTCGAGGTCGAGGTCCTCGAGCGCGGGCTGCAACGTGCGCACGACGAACGGCAGCCCGATGAAGGTGAGGGCGATCGTCACGCCGAGCGGCGAGAACGCGCCCTTGAGGCCGATCGCGTCGAGCGGGCGGCCCAGCCAGCCGGTCGGCGCGTACAGGGTCGTCAGGGCGATGCCCGAGACCGCGGTCGGCAGGGCGAACGGCAGGTCGATCACGGCGTCGAGCAGGCGCTGCCCGGGGAAGCGGTAGCGCACCAGCGTCCACGCCACGACCAGGCCGCAGACCGCGTTGACGGCGGCGCCGGCGAACGCCGCGCCGAAGCTGAGCCGGCACGCGGCCACGACCCGCGGCGAGGTGATCACGTTCCAGAAGCCGCCCCAGCCCAGGTCCGCCGAGCGGAAGAACAGCAGCGACAGCGGGATCAGCACCACGAGCGACAGGTAGAGGAACGAGAAGCCGAGCGTCGGCCCGAAGCCGGGAAGCACCGAGTGGCGCCGAGCGAGGAAGGCCATGGACGCTCCTCAGGGACCGGGCACGTAGATCTGGTCGAAGGTCCCGCCGTCGTCGAAGTGGATCCGCTGGGCGTTCGCCCAGCCGCCGAAGACCTCGTCGATCTTGACCAGCTCGACGTCGGGGAACCTGGCGAGGTCCGCCGGGTCGGCGTGCTGCGGGTCGACCGGCCGGTAGTAGTGCTTCGCGGCGATGCGCTGGCCCGTCGGCGAGTAGAGCCACTCGAGGTAGGCCTCGGCCACCGCGCGCGTGCCGTGCTTGTCCGCGAAGACGTCGACGAGCGCGACCGACGGCTCGGCCAGGATGCTCAGCGAGGGCACCACGATGTCCACCACGTCGGGCCCCAGCTCGTTGACGGCGAGGAACGCCTCGTTCTCCCAGGCGAGCAGCACGTCGCCGATCTGGCGCTGGACGAACGTGTTGGTGCTGCCGCGCGCGCCGGAGTCGAGCACCGGCACGCGGGCGAAGAGATCGGTCACGAACCGGCGGGCGACGACCTCGGCCGCGGCGACCGCATCCGCCTGGGCGGGATCCTGGAGGCGGGAGAGGTCGCCCAGCTCGCGCTTGAGGGCGAAGGCCCACGCCGCCAGATAATTCCAGCGCGCGCCGCCGGACGTCTTGGGATTGGGCGTGATGACCGCGACGTCGGGCCGCACGAGGTCGTCCCAGTCGCGGATCTGCAGCGGGTTGCCCTTGCGCACCAGGAAGACGATGGTCGACGTGTACGGCGCGCTGTTGTGGGGCAGCCGCGCCTGCCAGCCGGCTGGCAGCAGCTGCGCCCGGCTCGCGATCGCGTCGATGTCGTACGCGAGCGCGAGGGTGACGACGTCGGCCTCGAGCCCGTCGATGACGGCGCGGGCCTGCTTGCCGGCGCCGCCGTGGGACATCTCGAGGGTGACCGTCTGACCGGTCTCTTTCAGCCAGTGGGCGGCGAAGGCCTCGTTGTAATCGCGGTAGAGTTCGCGGGTCGGGTCGTAGGAGACGTTCAACAGGGTGATCGGCTGGCGACCTGCCGCCTGCTGCTCTCCGCCGCCGCCGCAACCGAGCGATCCGAGGAGCAGGACGGCTGCGAGCAGCCACGAGGGGTCGAGTCGACGGATCATGTTCGAGTCCTTCCGCCTGGTTGGAGACTACACGAAATCCATTGCACGATCCAGGCCATCCTGGGCGATCCGCAAGTTGTTGTATTGGTTTTAGTTGTTGATCAGGTGCTGGGTCTGGCCGTAATATGTGATGGGTCTATGACCTTATTTGATGGTTTGGCCATCATATCCGATGGGATCCGACATGCCGATCACTCCCGTTCGTCTCGCCGAGATCTGGCGCGAGGCGTGCCAGGATCACGACCTCGAGGTCTTCGCCGCCCGGCTGGTCGAGCTGGCAGGCGAGGACAGGCCAGGTTTGCGCTTCTGGGTCGTGGGGGCGCCTCCCTCGCCGGACGTCCGGCGATGGCTTGCGGGCGGCGAGCTGCGTTCGCTCGGCGCCGATCCGGCGCGGGACGGCGGCCTGGACGCCGGCCTGAGGCCCCGCGACCTCACGGGTCCGGCCGTGGCCGCGCCGCTGCGGGGCCCGGGCGGGGCGACCGGAGCGCTCGTCGTGTCCGGGCCGGGCGCGGCGAGCGCCGCCGACGCCGCGACCTCGGGTCTGGCCGACCTGCTCGCGGAGCTGCGAGAGCCAGTCGCCGCGGCCCTGGACGCCGACCACCGCCGCCGCGAGCTCGCCGAGCTGCGCAGCGCGGCGGACGCCGACCGGCGCTCGCTGCTGGATCGGCTGGGCCGCGACCACCTGCTCGAGGCGGTCGTCGGGAGCGAGGGCGGCCTGCGCGAAGTCATGGCGCGCGTCGCCATGGTGGCCGGCTCGGACGCGCCGGTCCTGATCTTCGGCGAGACCGGCTCGGGCAAGGAGGTGATCGCCCGCGCGCTGCACGAGCGCTCGCCGCGCGCCGCGGGGCCGTTCACGCGCGTCAACTGCGGCGCGATCCCCCCCGAGCTGGTCGACAGCCAGCTCTTCGGCCACGAGAAAGGCGCCTTCACCGGCGCCGCCCAGCGCCACCGGGGCTGGTTCGAGCGCTCGGACGGAGGAACGCTCCTGCTCGACGAGATCGGCGAGTTGCCGCCCGCCGCCCAGGTGCGGCTGCTCCGCGTCCTGCAGGACGGCATCGTGCTGCGAGTGGGCGGCGAGGTGCCCATGCAGGTCGACGTGCGCATCGTCGCCGCGACCCACCGCGACCTCGCGGCGATGGTCCAGCGCGGCGAGTTCCGGGCCGATCTCTGGTACCGCCTCGCCGTCTTCCCGGTCGTGCTGCCGCCGCTGCGCGAGCGGCTCGAGGACGTCCCGGATCTGGTCGACATGCTCGCCCACCGCGCGGCTCGCCGGTTCGGGCTGCGACCGTGCGCGGCGACCCCCGCGGACCTGGCGCTCCTCGCGTCGTATGCCTGGCCCGGCAACATCCGGGAGCTGGGGTCGGTGATCGATCGCGCCGCGATCCTCGGCGACGGCCGCCGCCTGGAGATCGCCAAGGCGCTCGGCGCGGCGGCCGGCGCGCCGCCGGCGGCGCCGGCGTCCGGCGAGGCGCCGGCGAGGCCGGCACCCGCTGCGGGCGACGCATTCGCCGGCGACCGCGGCGAGGTCATCCCCCTGGATCAGGCCATGGCGCGCCACATCCGCGCCGCGCTCGTCGCGACCCGCGGCCGGATCGAGGGGCCGGCGGGCGCGGCCGCGCTCCTGCGGATCAATCCGCACACCCTGCGCGCCCGCATGCGCAAGCTTGGGGTCGACTGGACGCGATTCCGGTGAACGCCTCAGCTCCCGGGGGGGCCTGGCGGCAGGAGGTTCTCCTGCTCGAGGTGCCTGCGCAGCAGCCGGATGTTCCGGTTGTTCGCGCGGAAGAACACGTCGAAGGCGTCTCCGATGACCGGGATCGCGCCGATGGCCAGGTCGAACGCCGAGTTGCCGATCATCCGCCAGACGAGCCGCCTGGGCGCGCCCAGCTGGCTCGCGTTGGCGATGATCGAGAGCGCGAACAGCTTGCCGACGATGTCGCCCGCGACCGGCGCGAGGCCGATGAGCGCATCGAATCCCACGCGGCCGATGAGGGGGAGCTTCACCGCGGAGTCCAGCAGCCTGGCGGCCTTCTCGTTGGCGTGGAAGAGCCGGATCATGGCCTGGTCGTAGTCGAGACCGTGCCGCGCGGCGTATCGCCGCACCCTGTGGGACGGAACCCGGGAGCCGCCGCCGCCCTTCGCGGACTTGCCGCCGGCCATCGCCAACCTCCTCGCGCGCACGAGGTTCTCGTCGTTCCCCGGCGGCGAGTCTAACCGACCTGGTGGACCGCAGCCAGGGGGTCGCGTAGAGTCTGGCCGTCGCGCGCAGGAGCGCGTCGTCGCGCGACATTCACTCGCCACCGATCCGCCCCAGGGGGTGTGCCGTGTCCCGCGCCGTCATCGAGACCCTCATCCAGCGCCAGCTCCACCAGTACAACCGATACAAGTCGGCGCTCCAGAAAGCCCAGCCCGAGCAGCCGAAACCCGAGCGGGGACCGGTGGTCACGATCAGCCGCATGGCGGGGTGCAACGCCCGCGACATCGCGGCGGCGCTCGGCGAGCGGCTCGGGGTCCAGGTCTGGGGCCGCGAGCTGGTCGATCAGATCGCCAGCGATGCGGGCCTGCGGCGCGACGTGGTCGCGCTGCTCGACGAGAACCTCGTGAGCTCGGTCGACGCCTGGGTCCGCGGGATGCTCGGCCGCAAGCTGTTCATGCGCGACGACTACGCGCTGACGCTCGCCCGCACGATCCGGACCCTGGCCGAGACCGGCGGCGCGATCCTCGTGGGGCGGGGCGCCGGCTTCATCCTCGGCGACCAGGCCGACCTGCGGATCCGCCTCGTGGCCAGCGATCGGCACCGGATCGAGAACCTGCAGGCGTGGCGCGAGCTCGACCCGGACGCGGCGCGCGAGTCCATGCACCGGACCGACGCCGCCCGCGCCGCGTTCGTGCGGTCCTATTTCCAGTCCGAGGTCGACGATCCGCGCAACTACGACCTCGTGATCAACTCCGAGCGGCACACCCTCGAGGCCATCGTCGACGCCTGCCTGCGCCTCCTCGAAGCGCGGCGCCGGCCCCTTGCCGGCGGTTCGCCGGACGCGCCGGGGACCGGTCCGCGATGACCGGCGACCCGACCCGCCGGGCGACGTTCGTCCTGAGCGAGATCGAGAAGCGCGCGCTCGTGGGCATCGCCCGCCGCCTGCCCGGCTGGGTCCTGCCGGACCACCTGACCCTGCTCGGCATGCTCGGCTCCGCCGTCATCACGACCGCCTACATCCTGTCGAACGAGGCCGCGTGGTGGCTGTGGATCGCCAACCTGGGATTCGTCCTCAACTGGTTCGGCGACAGCCTCGACGGGACCACGGCCCGGGTCCGCCGGATCCAGCGCCCGCGCTACGGCTTCTACCTGGACCACCTGACCGACGCCTTCGCGACCCTGGCGATCGGCCTCGGGCTCGGCCTGTCGCCGTACATGCTGCTTGCCGTGGGTCTCGGGATCGTGGTCGGCTACCTGATCCTGTCGATCAACGTCTACCTGGAAAGCCAGGTCCTGGGCGATTTCCGCTTCGGTTACGGCGTCGTGGGTCCGACCGAGACCCGCCTGATCCTGATGGGCCTGAACACCCTCGCCGTGCTCGTCGGCCCGATTCCGTACACGGTATTCGGTGTGCGGGCGACGGTCTTCGACGTCTTCGGCCTCGTCGCCGTGGGCGGGATGGTGCTCATGCTGTCGCGGCGGGTCATCCGTAACCTGAGAAACCTGAGTCGACTGGAGCCCGCGAACGTGGTCAAGCCGGATGCGTGACCCCCGCGGGCGGACCTCGCGTTCCGATCGCGCCGGCGGCTGACGCGCGCCCGGCGAATCTGCTACAATGGTCCGTGCCCACCCCGCGATCCGGTTCCGACCAGGGAGACGACCTTGACCACGACCAGCCGCCTCGCCCGCCGCGCCGGCGCCTTCGCCGCGCTCGCTCTCGTCCTCGCCCTCGCGCTGCCGGCCCTCGCCGCGGCGGCAGCTCCGGGCTCCCACGCCCTGATCCGCTTCTGGCTCGAGACGGAGGCCGACCAGGACGTCTTCCGCGCCGGCCAGGCCCGCTGGGACGTGGTTGCCGGCCGCGCCGGCGTGTTCGCCGACATCGTGGTCGAGCGCGACGAGGTCCCCGAGTGGCTCGGCCGCGGCTCGCGGGTCGAGGTCCTCGTGGACGACCTCGAGACGTACTACGCGGAGCGCAACGGCAACCGCGACAACTTCGGCCTCTACCACACCTACGACGAGGGCGTGGCCTGGCTCGACCAGCTCGCCGCGCAGTACCCCGAGGTCGTCAGCCCGAAATGGACGCTCGGCTGGAGCCACCAGGGCCGCAACATCTGGTGCGTGAGGGTGTCGGACAATCCCGCCGTCGACGAGCCGGATGAGCCCGAGGTGCTCTTCGACGCGCTGCACCACGCGCGCGAGGTCATGTCCTCGGAGATGGTGCTCATGCTCGCCGCGTACCTCGCCGAGCAGTACCGCGCGGGCGACCCCCAGATCGTGCAGCTCGTCGAGGAGAACGAGGTCTACCTCGTACCCTTCGTCAATCCCGACGGGTTCGTGTACAACGAGCAGAACAGCCCCGACGGCGGCGGCATGTGGCGCAAGAACCGGCGCAACAACGGCGACGGTACCTACGGCGTCGACTGCAACCGCAACTATCCCTACGAGTGGGGGTGCGCGGGCGGGAGCAGCGGCTACCCGGGCGACGAGACCTACCGCGGGCCGTCCGCGGGCAGCGAGCCCGAGACCCAGGCGATCATGCAGCTCGTCGACGCCCACGACTTCGTGATCCGGCAGAGCTTCCACACCTATGCCGACCTCACGCTCTACCCGTGGGGCTACACGTCCGCCGACACGCCCGACCACGCGACCTTCGTCGAGCTCGCCGCGGCCATGGTCCAGTTCAACGGCTACACGCCGGGCCAGCCGCCCGAGGTGCTCTACGAGGTCTGCGGCGGCAGCTTCGACTGGGATTACGGCCAGCAGGACGCGCACACCAAGGTCTTCGGCTTCACCACCGAGATCGGCAACACGGGCTTCTGGCCGTCCGACAGCGAACGCCAGCCCCTCTTCGACGAGAACCTCTGGCCGTCGCTCTACCTGATCGCCGTGGCGAGCGACCTGCGCGGCCCCTCGTTCACGCACACGCCGCTCGAGTTCCAGCACCCCTACGCGGGGCCGCAGGACGTGACGGTCGCGATCGCGGGCTTCGGCGGCGCGGCGATCGACCCGGCGAGCGTCGTGCTGTCCTGGCGCCTGAACGGCGGCGCCTGGGTCGAGCTGCCGCTCTCGCCCACCGGGACGCCCGGCGAGTTCGGCGGCACGATCCCCGAGATCCCGGGCGACGGCGTGGTCGTCGAGTACTACATCGCCGCGGCCGACGTCCACGGCCACGCCGGCACCGCGCCGCGCGGCGCGCCGGACGCGCTCTACACCTACGAGATCGGATCCGGGTTCGCCCACGACATGGAGGCCGACCGGGGCTGGACGACCGGCGCGCCCGACGACGATGCGACCTCCGGCCTCTGGGTGCGCGTCGACCCGGTCGGCACCGTCTACAACGGCTACGTCGTGCAGCCCGAGGACGACCACAGCCCGGCCGGCGCGCAGTGCTGGGTCACCGGCCAGCACGTCGCGGGCCAGGCCGCCGGCTACGCCGACGTCGACGGCGGCAAGACGACGCTCTACTCGCCCGTCTACGACATGACCGGCGGCGAGGCCGTCGCGGTGCGTTTCTGGCGCTGGTTCTCGAACGACCGGGGCAACAGTCCCGGCGAGGACTACTGGGACGTCGACGTCTCGAACGACGGCGGCCAGACCTGGACCTCGGTCGAGCACACGCTCACCTCGGCCGCGGAGTGGACCGAACGCCAGTTCCTGGTGACCGACTACTTCGCCGCGCCCGCGCGCGTCCGGCTGCGGTTCACGGCGCGCGACGAGGGTGCCGGCGGCTCCCTGGTGGAGGCCGGCGTCGACGATGTCCTGATCGTCGGCGATTTCGGCGGCGCGACCGGCGTCCCCGGCGAGCCCGGCGGCGGCGACGCGGCTCCCGCGGCGCTGCGCGCCGACCTCGCGGCGGCGCCCAACCCGTTCAACCCGCTGACCACTCTGCACTTCCGCGTTCCGACGCCGGGCGCGACGCACCTCGGCGTCTTCGACCTGAACGGCCGGCTCGTCAAGAGCCTGGTGCGGGAGGACCTGGCGGCGGGCGACCACGCGGTCACCTGGAACGGACGCGACGCGCTGGGCCGGCCGGTGGCGAGCGGCCTCTACTTCGTGCGCCTGCTCACGCCGGACGGCGTCGAGTTGAGCCGCAAGCTCGTGCTGGCGAAGTAGCGGGACGCCCGGGCGATGGCGCGCTGGCTGGTCAAGACCGAGCCCGACGTGTACTCGTACGACGACCTCGCGCACGACGGTCGCGGCGTCTGGGACGGAGTGCGCAACGCGACGGCCCTCGGCCACCTGCGGCGATTCACGGTCGGCGACGAGGTGTTCGTCTACCATTCGGGCAAGGCGCGGGCGATCGTGGGCGTGGCCCGGGTCGCCCGCGGTCCCTATCCGGACCCGGCGCACGACGACCCGAGGCTGGTCGTGGTCGATCTCGTGCCCGTGCGGCGATTCGCGCAGCCCGTGACGCTCGCGGCGATCAAGGCTGACTCGGCGTTCGCGGCGTTCGACCTGGTGCGGATCTCGCGGCTGTCGGTGATGGCGGTGCCGGACGGGATCTGGCAGCGGATCGTGGACATGAGCTAGGTCGGCCGGCGCCGGCCGCTAGCCTTCGGCGGGCGCGGGGGGTTCGATCAGGAGCGCCATCTTCGGCTCGAGCACGAGGTACAGCCGGCGGGCGTCGGCGGGACTCATCTCCAGGATCAGACGCGTGCGGGGTTGGCGGCGCGCGAGCCCGTCGAGCATTCCCTGCCAGGCCTCGCCGAGGCTCCACCGGAAGCCGCGCCACCAGCCGCCGAGACCGGTGGTCGCGGTCTCGCCGAGGACGAGGATGTCGAGATCGGGCTCGAACTCGAGCCAGTACTTCGCCGGCAGACCCTCCATGAAGCGTTCGCGCGCGGCCTGGATCGCCTCGACGGTGATGGCCGGCGACGACGAGTCGGCGGCGCCGGCCGCCGGGCCGCCGCCGGTCTCGCCACCCTCGCCGCCTGCGCCCTCGGGCTGACCGGGTTTGAGGAGCGGCCGCTCCGGTTCCTCGACGTGGGTCGCGAGCGTGCAGGCGATGGCCGGCCAGATCGGCGCGTCGCCCCCCGCCCAGCGCGGCCGGCCGAATCGCGCCTTGACCGGCAGCGAGAGCAGATCGACGTGCTGGAGTCGCAGCTGCAGGGTCGCGGCCGCCGGATCGAGCACGAGATAGAACGTACGGGACCGCGCCGCCTTGATCTCGGTGCGCAGGAAGGCCTCGCGCGCCGCCCCGGGCACGACCCCGCTCGCCGCGGTCGCGGCGAACGCCGGCGCCGCGAGCGCGAGCCAGAGCAGGCTCAGAACAGCAGCACGGAGGCGCCGATGGGCGTGTTCTTGGCGACGAACTCCAGGTCGTCGTCGCCCAGCCGGATGCACCCGTGGGTCACGTTGCGGCCCAGGTACCGCTGAAACAGCGTGCCGTGGATCATGTAGCCGTCGCCCAGGTACAGCGCCCAGTCGCCGAGCACGTTGTGATCGCGCCGGTCGGTCCAGCGCGCGGGCAGGTCCTCGCCCGATTCCACGTACGACCAGTCGGGGCGGGTCCAGACGGGGTTGCGCTTCTTCTCCCGCACCGTCCGGATACCGTGCGGCGTGTCGAAGACCCAGCGCTTGCCGGTCTTCGGATCCTCGAGGATCGAGCCGGTGCCGGCCGAGCAGGTCGCGTCGCGCAGGACCTCCCCTCCCCGGCGCACCTGCAGCTTGTTGGCGACCGTGTCGACCGTCAGGTACACCCCCCGCGGCCGCTGCTGATCCAGCTCCTTGTCGAGCTTGGCGAGCGTTCGCGAGGTCGGCGCCTCGCCGCCGACGGCGAAGATCACCTCGCTGCCCGGACGGTCCCGATAGGCCCCCCGCTGGAGCCCCACGATCAGGCCGCCGACGGCGACGGCCACGACCAGCAATGCCAGTCGCCAGCGCGAGAGCTTCATGATGATTCCTCCACGCCATTCCTGGATCTCCGCTGCGGTCAATCTCCCGGCAGGCGCGCGGTCCCGACGATCGTCACCGGCGTGCCGACCTCGACCAGCTTGAACAGATGTTCGATGTCCTGGTCCCGCAGGGCGACGCAGCCATCGGTCCAGTCGGTATTGCGCCCGCCGTGGCCGTGGATCTCGATCAGGCCGCCCGGGCCGATCCCGGACCGGATGCGACCCTGGCGACGCGCCCGCTCGTATTCTGCGAGGTCGGCGGCGTTCGGATAGTCGAGCAGCAGGGCGCGGTAGAAACGGCTGCCCTGGTTCTTCCGGCTGACCCGATACTGCCCTTCCGGCGTCGCGCCGTCGCCGGCATGCAGCTTGTCCACGAGTCCGTTGCGCCCGAATTCCGCGCGATACTGCGCCACGACCTTGCCGTTGCGCACGACGACGCAGCGCCGGCGCAGCTTGTCGACCACGATCGCCGGCTTGCGGGTGCTGGAGCCGGCCACGGCCTCGTCGACCCAGGTCTGCCAGTTGCGCCGCAGGACCGGATCGTAGAGTCGGACCGTGCGCCGGTCGAGCAGCGTCTCGGCGCGCGCGACGGCCGCGGACGCCGAGTCGAGCTGGGCGGCGAGCGAGCGCAGGCTGCCCTGCCGTTCCATCTTCCGGACCGCGCCGAGCGCCACCTCGGCCCGGTTGTAAGCGACCCGCAGCGTCTTGGCGCCGGGCTGGGTCTCGACCAGGCTGCGCATCGCGCGCAGGCGCTCGGTGAGTTCCTCGCGCCGGATGCGGCTGTCGTGCAACTGGGCGTCGCGGCGGGTCATGGCCGTCGTCTCGGCCGTGGCCGCGACGACCGCCAGGAGGTTGGCCGTCCGCTCGAGCTCCAGGTTCGGGCGGAAGCGCACCAGGCGGGCGTTCTCCGCCGCGTAGAGGGTCTCCATGGTCGTCTTGAGCGAATCGGCGCGAGCGAGTTCGGCCGGCGCCAGTGGCGGCGCGAGTTGCGCCGCCAGGTAGGCCTGGCGGGCGCGCAAGACCGCCAGTTCGGGCAGCGGGGGCGGCGCGTACATGAAGTACCCGACCACCCCCGCTGCGACGACCACTCCGAAGATCAGGCTCCCCGTGAGCCACCTGAGCCAGAGGCGACGAGCCTTCAATGCTACCTCTTGACCTTGGCGATGGCGGCCATCACGTCAGCCTTGATCTCGGCGACCTTCGCGTTGACCTGCTCGATCTGGGCGCGAGCGCCGTCGAAATCCTCGGCCGGAACCAGGGTCGCAGCCTGGTCGAGCACGGTCGCGAGGCTCGCGAGCTCCTGCTGCATCGACTCGATCTCCGCCTTCGTGTCCTTGCCGCGCGGCGCCGTGGCGAGCAGATCGACGGTCGCCTGCAGCTCGGTCCGAGCGGCCTCGAGCGCGCTCACGGTCGCCTGGCGGGCGGCTTCCTTGGCGGCAACGGCTTCCTGCGCGGCCTTCTCGGCCTGCAACTGGGCCGCCGCGAGCAGCTCCTCGGACTTGCCGTACGAGCGGAACAGCCCCAGCTTCTTCTCCTGGGCCTGAAGCTCGGCCTGAGCCTGGTTCATCATGTCCTGAGCCTGCATCCAGCTCGCGCTGGCATACTTCTCGGCCGCCGCCGCCTTGGCGGAGTCGAGAGCCGCCTGGGTCGCCTGGATCTTCTCGGCGGGCGCGTCCGCGCAACCGCTGAGGGCGAGAATGAGCAGGCCAGCGAGGATTCCCAACACCATCTTGCCATTACGCATCGCGATCCCTCCGTCAACCCCGAGCATTCCAGAAGACTCCCCGTCACCCCGGTTCATTCCAGGGGCGGCGAATCTCCATAGCGACCCCGACCGACAGCTCGGGCACGTCGGCGGGTTCGTCAAAAGAAGCAAGGCGCGGGGTCGCCGGCCGACTGCCTGGACCCGTCGCCAGAGCGGTCCGCCGCTCCCGGCCCCGATCGTCCCCGCCCCATCGGGCAAAAAGAGAGGATAGATGCTGACCGCGACCTATCCGGTTCGACTGGGGGAGGCGAACGAGTCGGGTCGACGCCCCCGGATGACCGGGAACACAGTCAGCCGGCGCCTCGAACCCGGAGACGACCGCCCCGTCGTCGACGGCAGCGGTGCTGCCGCCCACGCGCGCTCATTAATCTGCGCCTTCTTCGGCGTCTGTCAAGCTTTGATACGCGCTCTCGGCGGGCGGCCGATTTTTCCCTTCACAGGGAGAACCATTTGTTGATTTTCAGCAGGAAGACATCGGTGGGGTGGACCGCGAACAGCGCGTCGAACTCGTCGCCGAGATCGAAGCGGCCGCCGGCGCCCGAATCGCTGCGCCCCTGCGACCAGACCAGGTAAGCGGTCGAGCCCGGCGCATACTCCCAGCGCACGACGAGATTCGAATGGAATTCTCGGATATCGAAATCCGGATTCGAGAGCGAGTAGTCCGTCGTGCCGTCCGCATCCTCGTCGACCGCGTAGTCGTCGCCGTCGCGCGTGATCTCCTGGGGCGTGAACTCGTGGAATCGGTCGGCATGGCGGTCGGCGCGCGGATCGGTGACGCGTTTGAATTCGTCGTACGCGCCCGTCGAAAGGAACGGCGAGCCGTAGTACTGGACGGTCAGGTCCGGCGTCAGGCACAGGTCGCAGCGGAAGGTCACGCCCACGGTGCGCTGGTCGAGGCGGCCGAAGAGGTAGCGGTCGCCGCCGGCTGCGCCGGTGGTCGCGACGTACTGCAGGTCGTCGCGGTTGCGGTCGTACCACGGGCTGAACGTCAGCCGCAGGCTGTTGGTCGGCTGGTAGGTCAGGTCGGCCCAGACCTCCCAGGTCTCCTGGCTGTCCTCGTCGCGAAGCGTGATCCAGCCGCCGGCGTCCGCCTGCACCGCCCGGCGTTCGTCGGAACCGAAGCTGCCCTCGAATTCCCAGCTGCCGGGCCAGCGCGACGACGGGCCGCCGCGCAGCTCGGTGTTCGAGATCCCGGCGAAGACGCGCGTGGCGCTCGCGTGGAACGACTGCTGGCCGCGGAGCTGGCCGTTGGTGTTCACGTTCGCGGCCTTGCGCAGGAGCGTGCCGCCGAAGTCCCAGTCGAGCCATTCGTTGGCGTTGAGCTGCCAGTTGTTGAACAGGCCGGACGGGTTGCGCTGCACGTAGCTCACCCAGCCGAACTGGTTGATCTCGTCCGCGCGGCGCAGGTAGCCGAGGTCGTTGATCTCGAAGCCGGGCGAGCGCCAGGCGCCGCCCAGCTGCCACATGACGTTCGTGTTGTTGCCCGTGCGCGTGAGCATGACCGAGCCGGCGTGGCCGTCGAGCGCGGTGCGCGTCGAGTCGAGCGTGGCGTGGTCGTTGTCCGGCCGCTGGAAGTAGCGGGCCGACGCGGTCTGGACCGCGAGGATCGAGGCCTCGGCGCCCCGCAGGTGGCTGCCCAGCACCCGCGCCTCGAGGCGGAAGTCGCGGTCGCGGAAGTAGTGCAGCACATCGACGCCGCCGGCCCACGCCTGGCGCTCGAGGAACTCGAGGTGCGGATCGGCGATGTCCCGCACGACCGAGGTCAGCATGCCGCCGACCGTGGTGTCGCCGCCGCGCAGGTCCTGCGTGACGCGGCCGACGAGGTAGTTCGTCGTCGGCTCGACCGTCTCCTGGCGCTCGCCGCCCGGGCCGTCGATGTCCGCCCGCTCGCGCGCGGTCACGCTCTCGAGGAAGCCCGCCGCGAGACCGCCCGGGGTCTTGCCCGAGATCTTGGCGGCGGCGAGGATCGAGGTCTGGTCGGGGACGTCGGCGAACTCGCCTGGTCCGAGGTCGGGACCGTAGCTCGGGCTCTTGCCGATGCGGCGCGAGTAGAAGAGGCGATCGCTGGTGAAGTGGCCGCCGGTGATCGCGGGGGCGAGCGGCAGGCTGAAAACGTCCGCGCCCTCGATGAAGAATGGGCGCTTCTCCTGGAAGAAGGTCTCGAACGCGGTGAGGTTCACGACCGAGGGATCGGCCTCGACCTGGCCGAAATCGGGGTTGACGGTGAGGTCGAGCGAGAAGTCGTGGCCGAGGCCGAACTTGGCGTCGAGGCCGGCGGAGAGGCGGTTGTCGGCGCCGTCGCGGAAGGGGTTGCCGGACTCGGCGCCGTAGCGCTCGTGCTGGGCGACCACGTAGGGCAGCAGCTCCCCGCGGCCAGCGGGCGCGAGGTCCGCGATGCCGCAGAGGTCGCCGAACCGGCTCACCCAGCCGCGGGTGTCGCGCGGGATCTCCTGCCAGGTCGACCGCTCGCCCTCGCGGAAGAGGTTGCGCTGGACCTGCAGGCCCCAGGTGCGCTCGCTCCCGGCGTCGAAGCGGAGCTGGCTGAGGGGGATGCGCGCCTCCGCGGTCCAGCCCTCGGCGTCGATCGCGGTGGCGCCGTCCCAGACGGGATCCCAGTTCGCGTCCCAGTTCTGGCCGTCGTCGCTGATGTACTCGTCGCCGCGCGTGCCGGAGAGGCTGAGCGTGAACGAGTACGCCGTGCGATTGTCGCCGCGGCTGTCGATGTTCACCTCGACCCAGTCGCCGGGGAACCAGTCGCGCCGGGCGAGCCGGCTCGTGACGCGGGCGGGGTCGTCGAACGCCTGGAACGCGAAGTAGAACGCGTCGTCGTCGTAGAGGACCTTGAAGCGGGTCTGCCGCGTGGGCGGGACCCCATCCGTGGGCTGGCGCTGCACGAAGTCGCCGGACCACTCGACCAGGTTCCAGGCCGGGTCGTCGACGCGGCCGTCGACATGGGGTACCTCGCCGTCGATGCGGCGGGTGTCGTAGCGGCGGGTCGCGACGCCGTCGCGGGCGGGGACGGGGGCGGCGCAGGCGAGCAGCAGGACGACCGGAAGGACGGCGACGGCGCAACGCATGGCGAACCTCGCAGTTGGTGGGGAACGCCATCGGGGTGGGAGGCGGTCCGCCGGGACGGAGGATTGGACGCCGGGCGGAGCGATTTGGTTGCGACGAATAGACGGTCTCGATTCCGTGCTGCCATCAATAGCGGGGCTCGCCCCGATCAGGGCGTGCGATTCCACGGGGCACGGCCACGGCCCGCACCTGGCGGGTGGAGAAGAACGGCAGCGGGGATTTCTTCGTGATTCAGGAGGCGATCGACGCCGCGTCGTCCGGGGACCAGTTGCGGGTTGGTCCGGAGCAGCGTGGAGACCATGCGCCAGGCCATCGCGACCAGGAAGGCGAGCGATCCGATCGCTCGGGAGCCTTGAGCGGAGGACGACACGATGTCCGAGATATCTAGTCATCATCGCGCAAGTCGCAGGGGGGTCAGCGCGAGATTCAGGTGTTGACCTTCACGAGTGCGCGACTGCCGGGCACCGAGCCGGCTCGACCGGGGTGAAAGTCCCTGGGACGCTGGTAGACTAGCGCTGAGTCGGGATTGAAGTCGGGGGCAAGGGCTTGTACTCCCGACGACCACCCTTGGTGTGGTACAACCATCAGGGAGATACAGATGGCCAACGGAGGACTTCGCCGTTGCTAGCCGCGGCCTTGCTATCGCTGGTCCTGGGCGTCACGACGCCCGCGGATCTCGTGCGGACCTACGTCCGCTACGTATTGGCCGGCGACGACGTGGCCGCAGCTGGCTGCTGGCGCGAGGCGGATCTCGTGTCTTCACGACGCCTTGGTATCCGGTACGTCGATCAGCCGCTGAAGATCGACGGTGACTCGCCGCTCTGGCGAGCGGTGGGAGCCCTTCGCGACGGCGCGGCGACTTGGGCGGTATCGTCGCCGGCGCCAGTGACGGACGGCAGCGCCGTGGTCGAGCTCAGCCTGCAGTCCGGCGGCCAGGAGATCCGTCACCCATATCGTGTTGTGCGGGAGGGAGAGCGCGCATGGCGCCTCGCGTCGCCTGTCATGCTCGAGATGGCATCACTACCAGCGGACACGGGAACCTACGTGGTCGCGCGCGGCAGGACGGTGGAGATCGCGGTCCTCGACTCTTGCGTGGCCGCCATGACGAAACAGCTCGAGTTCCCACCCTCTCGTCTGGGGGAAATCAAGCGCGTCAAGCTGGGCTACTTGGCGATGTCCGCGGACGAGGTCGAGCAGCTGGTCGGGGCGCCGACGGTCGGCGTGGCCAACCTGCAGCAGGACGTCGTCGTCACCAGCCATCCGTGCCATGCGCATGAGCTCGCGCACCTGGTCGTCAACGCGTGGCTGGGTGAGATGCCGCTCTTCACCCTCCCGTTGTTGCAGGAAGGCATCGCCACCGATCTCGGCGGTCGCTGGGGCCGGCATCCTCGTGTGCTCGACCGTGTCGGCCGGACGTCTCTGGCCGATCGCATCGTCTCGCTCGACGACATGCTGGTTCGCGCGGATTTCCAGGCTCTGTCGGCGGACCTGACCTACCCCGCCGCGGCGGTGTTCGTCGGCTACGTCCGGGAACGTTTTGGAGCTGCCGGTTTGCGAGCCGCCTACCTGGCGTGCTCGGGGACCGCGACCAAGGTTTCTTCGTGGTCCCGAGAAGAGGTGAAAGCGCTTCTTACCGACGCGCTCGACGTGGACTTCGACGATGTGGCACGTGGGTTGTCGGCATACATCTCTACCGCGGTCGATCCCGAGGTCCGCCCGTCTGGTGCGGTATCGCCGCATGCCCGCCGGGTGGCGACCGATTCGCTGACCGCGGCGATCGATTTCGAATCCAGCGGTACGGTGTTCTGGATCCGCGCCGAGGGCGGCGATGCGCGCGGAGCCGTTCTGTTCGGTGGCGCCGATGACACGATCGCCCGCAACGACCTCTTCGCAGAGCACTTCCCTGAGCGACCGTTTCGCGGCGAGACGATCGGCGTGCTGTTTTCCCCCGACGAGGTCAAGGTCTACGACTACCGCCTCCAGATGCTCGTCGGCTTGCACTCGCAGGGCTTCTGGCCCACCGCAACGTTCGCGCGGGAGCAGGGGCGCGCGTTGCGCTTCACCGTGTCGCCGGACCTCGGGCTCGATGGCGGACTGCCGATGTCGCTCGTTCCGTGACCCTGGAGCGTCGCGGTGGTCGATGGTCCGCTCGGTCTCCTGGGATTCCTCGGTCTGGAATCGCTGGGCTTCCTCGTCCGGCGAGACCGCGCGAGGCCAGAGGTCAACTCAGTGGCCTCGTTGGCTCGCCTCTTCCCGCGGCGCGAAGTGAAGATCAGACCCATTCCGCCCGACGCCCGCCGCTGCGCGAACGGGAATCCCTGGACGCCGCGGCAGGCCTCCGATAGGTTCGACGCGCACGCATCCCCACGCGCCCCGGAGGTTCCCATGTCCCGCCACGTCTTGCGCGTCACCGCCGCGGTGCCCGTCGCGATCGTCGCGGCGGCGGCGTTCGTCGCCGCGACAGTCGCCCCCGCCCCCGCCGCTGCTCCCCCCTGCGGCCCCTACCTCGGCCAGCCCCTCCCCGGCCCCGAGCCGGCGCTCTTCGCCCCCGGTTGGATCAACCATGGCCCGCTCACGCGCGACCTGGCAATCGCGCCGGGCGGCAGAGAGATCTGCTTCGTACTCATGGTGGGCGGCTTCCGCGACAGCGCGATCCTCTCGACCCGCCAGGAGGCCGACGGCTGCTGGACCGAACCGGAGGTCCTGCCCTTCGCGACCGACCCGCGCTACCACTGGCTCGAGCCGCACTTCGCGGCCGACGGCCGTCGGCTCTACTTCGTGACCGACCGGCCGGTCGTGGGCGACGGGTCGGCCGGCGACGGCGCCGCGGTCGACGAGAACATCTGGGTCGCCGAGCGCGACGGCGACGGCTGGATGGCGCCGCGACCGCTGCCCACGCCCGTCAACACCGACGCTCCCGAGTACTTCCCCTCGCTCACGCGCGACGGCACGCTCTACTTCACGCGGCGCGCGGCCGGCGCGCAGCGCGAGGTCATCCTGCGCGCGCGGCCCGACGGCGCGGGCGGCTGGCGCGAACCGGAGACGCTCCCCGAGCAGGTGAACGCAGCGCCCATGCAGTTCAACGCCTTCGTCGACCCCGACGAGCGCTACCTCATCGTCTGCCTCGCCGGCCACCCGGAGAACCTCGGGCAGGCCGACTACTGGATCGTCTTCCGCGGCCCCGACGACACCTGGCGCGGCCCCGTGAACCTGGGCGACCGCGTCAACGGACCGGACCGCGAGGGCTGGTCGCCGTACGTGACGCCGGACGGCCGCGCGTTCGTGTTCATGAGCGCGCGCGATCCGCGGTCCGACGACGCGACGCCCCTGTCCTTCGCGGGTCTCCTCGCGCGGCACGCGGCGGCGGGCAACGGACACGGGCACCTGTGGTGGGTGGACGCGGCGTTCCTCGCGGGCCTGCGGCCGGCGCGGGACTGAGGGCCGGACGGGCGCGGCCGCTGCCGGTCCAGTCGCGCCGGACGGGCCGATCGCGCCGGCGCTCGCGGTCTCGTCCGCCGGGAGTATCATACCCTGGATCAGTGATCGACGGTCGCACCTGGAAACCGGAGTGGAGCCGATGACAGCGAGACGCAGGTGGCGGATCGCCGGGCTGGTCGTGTCCGCCGTCGCGATCGCCGTGGCCGGCTGCTCCTCGGACGGCGGCAGTCCGGCGGACGCGGCGGCCGGCGGGCGCGGCCGTTCCGAGCAAGCGATCCCGGTCGCCGCGATCGAAGCGTCGCCGCGCGACCTCGACCGGATCGTGACGGTGACCGGTCCGGTCGAGCCGATCCGCGCGGTGTCCGTCAACGCCCAGACGGCCGGGACGCTCGTGAGCGTCCTCGTGGAAGAGGGCAGCCGCGTGCGCGCCGGGCAGCTCCTGGCGGAGCTCGACGCGCGCGAGTCCTCCGCCCAGCTCGCGCGGGCCGAGGCCGCGCTCGTCAACGCCGAGGCGGCGTTCCGGCGAGGCGAGCGCCTGCAGGCCGACGCGCTGATCCCCGAGTCGGAGCTGGATCTCCTGCGTTCCGCGTACGCCATCGCCCAGGCCGACGTCGAGCTCTGGCGCACGCGCGTGGCGTTCAGCCGCATCAAGGCGCCCGTGGCGGGCGTGGTCACCGCCAAGCGGGTCGAGCAGGGCGGATCGGTCGCCGTGAATACGACCCTGTTCGAGATCGCCGAGGACACCCTGCTCGTCGTGAAGGTGCAGGTCTCGGAGCTGGACGTCGTCCACCTCGCGCCGGGGCGCGCGGTGAACCTGCGGCTCGACGCCTATCCCGACGCCCGGTTGACCGGGCGGATCCGGCGGATCTTCCCGGGCGCCGATCCGGCGAGCCGGCTCGTGCCGGTGGAAGTGGTGCTGGACCCCGCGCCGCCCGGCGTCGAACCGCGTCCCGGTTTCCTGGCGCGCGTCGAGTTCAGTCTGGACAGCCGCCGGGGCGTCCTGGCCGTGCCGGTGTCGGCCGTGGGGGTCGCCGACGGCGACGCCTTCGTCTACGTGGTGGAGGCCGACACCCTGAGCCGCCGCGCCGTGGAAACGGGCGTGACCGCGGCGGGGTGGATCGAGATCACACGCGGGCTCGCGGCCGGCGCGCGCGTCGTCCATTCGGGCCACGTGAACCTGCGTCCCGGCGCCCGGGTCCGCGTCTCGGGCGGCGACCCGGCGGACGGACCGGCGCGATGAGCGGGCCGCAGCAGCGCAGCGGGCTGCCGAGCCTCTCGATCCACCGCCCGATCGGCGTGCTGGCCGCGGCGTCGGTGGTCGTGGTGATCGGGGTGTTCTACGCCGGCCAGCTGCCGCTGGACCTCCTGCCCCAGATCGTCTACCCGCAGATCCACGCCCGCGTGGACTATCCCGGCGTGGCGCCGGAGGTCATGGAGGAGCAGGTCACCAAGATCCTCGAGACGAGCCTGGCGACGACCGAGGACCTGATCGAGCTCGAGAGCGACACGAGCGAGGGCGCGAGCGATCTCGACCTGCACTTCAGCTACGGCACGGACATCAACTTCGCGCTGCAGGACGCCTCGAAGAACCTCGACCGCGCCCGCGCCCGCCTGCCGATCGACGCCGAGCCGCCGACCATCCGCAAGTTCGACCCGTCGCAGATGCCGGTGTTCGAGGTGGGCTTCAGCTCGCCCGCGCGCGACCTGATCGACCTGCGCGACTGGGTCGACCTGCGCCTGCAGCCGCAGCTCCTGACGATCAGGGGCGTGGCCGCGGTGGACGTCGCCGGCGGCCTGGTCCGCGAGATCCGCGTCACGCTCGACCAGGAGCGCCTGCGCTCCTACGGTCTGACCGTGGCCGACGTGCTGTCGCGCATCCGCGCCGAGAATCAGGACGTCGCGGTCGGCAACGTGACCTCGCCGAGCTTCGAGATCGTCGGCAAGACGACGGGCAAGTTCCGGACCGTCGACGACATCCGCAACGTGCTGTTGCCCGTGGCCGGCTCGCGGGCGCGCATTCCCCTGTCCGAGGTCGCCGAGGTCGCCGACACGCACCAGGAGCAGCGTCTGTGGGCGCGGTTGGATGGGGTGCCGGCCGTGAAGCTGTCGATCCGCAAGCAGCCTGACGCCAACACGGTCGCCGTCGCGCAGCAGGTGGCCGCGCGGCTCACACGGCTCGCCGGGTCCGGCTTCATCCCGTCCGACATCCACTACGAGGTCGTGTCCGACCAGTCGTTCTTCATCAAGAGCGCCGTGGCCGGCGTGCGCGACGCGGCGTTGCTCGGCGCCGGGCTCGCCATGCTGGTGGTGCTGCTGTTCCTGGGCAGCCTGCGCAAGACGTTCATCATCGGGCTGGCGATCCCGCTCGCGGTGCTCGCGACCTTCGCGATGATGGGGATGGGCCGCCTCACCCTGAACATCATGAGCCTCGGCGGTCTCGCGCTCGGCGTGGGGCTTCTGGTCGACAACAGCATCGTGATGCTCGAGAACATCTTCCGGCACCGGCAGCTCGGGGTGGCGGACCCCGAGGAGGCGGCGCACCGCGGCGCCGCCGAGGTGACCTCCGCGGTGGTGGCGTCGACCTTGACCAACCTGGCGGCGGTCGTGCCGTTCCTGCTGATCTCCGGACTCGCCGCGCTGATCTTCCGCGAGCTGATCCTGACCATCTCCTTCGCCATCGTCGCCTCGCTCGCGGTCGCGCTCACCCTGGTGCCCATGCTGTCGGCCCAGCTCGCCCGGGTGGAGCGCACGAGCCGACTGGAGCACAACCCCGTCGTCGTCGGCTTCGGCCGGGGGCTGCAGCGCCTGACCGGATTCTATCGCCGCCTGGCCGCCCGGGCCGTGCGCCGGCGCTGGCTGGTCGTCGGCGCGGCGTTCGTCGCCCTTGCCGGCGTCATCGTGCTCGCGCAGGGGCTGGGCAACGAGTTCCTGCCGGCCGTGGACGACGGCAATGTCAGCGTCTTCCTGCGCCTGCCGCCCGGCGCCTCGCCCGAGCGCACGAACGAGGTGGCCGCCGAGATCGAGGCGCTGGTGCGCGAGATGCCGCACGTCCGGCACGTGTTCACGACCGCGGGCGGCTTCCTGTTCGGCGGCGTCACGGCGCCGCGCGGCGGCCGCGGCTCGCTCAGCATCCAGCTCGTGCCCGCCACCGAGCGGCGCGACATGCCGGCCGCGCGCTGGGTCGCCCTGCTGCAGGAGAAGATCAACCGCCTGGGCGTCCCCGGCGGGCAGATCTTCGTGCGCCCGCCGCGCATCCGCGGCCTGCGGACCAACCTCGCCGGCGCCGACGTCTCGGTGTCGATCCAGGGCGATGAGCTGCCCCAGCTGCAGCGGCTGGGCGCGGAGGTGCAGCAACGCCTGCGCGGCGTGCCGGGCCTGTCGGGGATCGAGCTGTCCACCGAGGAAGCGAGTCCGCAGCTCAGCATCGTGATCGACCGCCAGCGCGCGGCCGATCTCGGGCTCGACGTGGCGCAGGTGGGGCAGACCGTGCGTACGGCGCTCGACGGCACGATCGTGAGCCGCTTCACCGACCGCAACAACGAGTACGACATCCGGGTGCGCCTGCCGCGCGAGACGCTGCTCAATCCCGAGAACCTCGGCGCGATCGCCCTCTTCCCGGGCGGCCAGCAGCCGATCTACCTGCGCGACGTCGCCGACGTGTCGCTGGGGACCGGGCCCACGACCATCCTGCGCGTGAACCAGAATCGCCAGCTGCGGGTCACGGCCGACGTGGACGACGAGGTCACCAATGTCGGTCGGGCGAGCCGGGCCGTGCGCGCGGCGATGCGCGACCTCGCCTTGCCCGACGGCTACGCGCTCATCTTCGGCGGCGAGGAGGAGGCGGCGCGCGAGAACCAGCGCAACCTGACGATCGTCACCGTGCTCGCGGTGTTCCTGGTGTTCATCGTGCTGGCGATCCAGTACGAGAGCCTCAGCGGCCCGCTCATCATCCTCGTCTCGATCCCGCTCGCCTTGATCGGGGTCGGGCTGCTGCTCTGGGCGACCGGGACGCCCCAGAGCGCGCCGGTCCTTCTGGGGGTCATCCTGCTTGCGGGCATCGTGGTCAACAACGCGATCCTGCTCGTGCAGTACGTCCGGATCGCGCGCGAGGAGCGCGGGCTCGCGCCGGACCAGGCCGTGGTCGAGGCCGGCGCCGTGCGGCTGCGCCCGATCCTGATGACGTCGCTGACCACGGTCTTCGGCATGCTGCCGCTCGCCCTCGGCCTGGGCGAGGGCTCGGAGCTGATGCAGCCGCTCGCGGTCGCCGTGGTCGGCGGGCTCACGGTCTCCACGCTGCTGACCTTGCTCGTCGTGCCCTGTACCTACCTGATCGTGGACGGGCTCGTGGCCCGGCTGAAGCGGCTCGTGATCGGCAGCCCGCGGCCCGCGGCGGGGGCGGACGACCGGACCGCCGCTCCGGGGCGCGGCTGAGCGTCTCGACCGGCGTCCGATCCGGGTCGCCGCCGCCGGGCGGCGCCCGCTTGGCCGGTTGGCGGAAATCCCCTTATCGTGAGCCCGGCTCAGGTTCGCGACCCCGGAGGCCGGCCATGTCCGACGGGACGATCGACGACATCATCAAGACGCAGCTCGACCAGTACCACCTCTTCCGGGAGCAGCTGGCCCAGAGCCGCGCCCGCGGGGGCGGTCGCCGCCGGGCGCCCGTCATCACGATCAGCCGGATGACCGGCTGCTGCGCCCGCGATCTCTCCCTCCTGCTGTCCTCGCGGCTCGGCCTGCAGGTCTGGGCTCCCGAGCTGATCGACCTGGTCGCGAACGACGCGCAGCTGAGCCGCGAGGTCGCCGAGATCCTCGAAGCCGACACGCTGGAGCGGATCGCCACCGAGATGCGGATGATGATCGAGAGCCAGCAATGTCGCGACGACGCGCCGACGCTTGCGCTCGTGAGGGTCGTGAAGATCCTGGCGGAGACCGGCGGCGTGGTCATCCACGGGCGCGGCGGCGCGTTCATCCTGGGCGACCAGGCCGACCTGCGCATCCGCCTGGTCGCGCCCGAGGCCCATCGCGTGCAGATCGTGATGCAACGCCGGGGTCTCGGCGAGCGCGAGGCGGGCGTCTTCATGCGCGCCGGCGACAGCCAACGCGCGGCGTTCATCCGCCTGCATTTCCACGCCGACGTGGACGACGCGCGCCGGTACGATCTCGTCCTGAACACCGAGCGGGTCAAGTCCGAGACCGCGCTGGAGCTCGCGGTGCGCTACCTCTCCGTGCGGGGCTTCCTCAGCGATTGACCCGCGCCGCCGCGCCGGCCGCCGGCTCAGCCATGCGGCGACTGCCGCGAGACCTCGAGCATCTGACGCAGCTTGAACAGCAGCTGCTCGGGCGTCAGCGGTTTCTGCAGGAAGTCGGCGCGGGCGTCCGCGAGACCTCGCCTCACGAGGGTCTCCCCCGCGTAGCCGGACATGAACAGGACCGGCAGCAGGATCCCCGCGGATTTCAGCCGGTCCCGCAGCTCCGGCCCGTTGAGTCCCGGCATCACGACGTCGGTCAGGAGCAGGTCGGCCGGCTGAGGCTGCGC
Organism: Candidatus Krumholzibacteriota bacterium; assembly: GCA_022711765.1. Lineage (GTDB taxonomy): Bacteria > Krumholzibacteriota > Krumholzibacteriia > LZORAL124-64-63 > LZORAL124-64-63 > Glo-17. The sequence continues at coordinate 45,467 of JAKLEB010000003.1, read as the reverse complement.
CATGAGCGCGTCGAGGCACTCGCGGCCCGACGTGAAGGTGCGCACCGCGTAGCCGTGCTTCGTGAGCAGGGCTTGCACGAGTTCGCGCACCATCTCGTCGTCCTCCACGAGGATCACCGTCTCGCCGTGGCCGCGCATCAGGGACCGGGTCGCCGGTTCGTTCAGGGCCTCGCTCGGCGCGGGATCGGGCAGGCAGGGCAACAGGATCTCCACCTCGCAGCCGCCCGCCGGGTGGTTGCGGACGCCGACCCAGCCGCCGTGCTGCGTCACGATGCCGTGGATCGTGGCGAGGCCCAGGCCGGTGCCCTTGCCGGCCTCCTTGGTCGTGAAGAACGGCTCGAAGACGCGGTCGATGATCTGCGGCGGGATGCCGGGGCCGGTGTCGCGCACGACGAGGCTGGCGTAGACGCCCGGCTCCACGTCGGGGTGGTGGGCCGCCGTGGCGTGGTCCAGCATCCGCCGGGCCGTGGTCATCTCGAGGCGGCCGCCGTCGGGCATGGCGTCGAGGGCGTTGATCGCCAGGTTCATGATGATCTGCTCGATCTGGCTGAGGTCCGCGCGGACCCGGCAGTTCGCGTCGTGGCGGTGCAGGACCAGCTCGATGTCCTCGCGCAGCGTGCGCCGCATGATCGGTTCGAAATCGGCGAGGGTCTGGCCGAGATTGATGTCCACCAGCTCCAGGACCTGGCGACGGCTGAACGCGAGCAGCTGGCGGGCGAGATTCCGCGCCCGCTCGCCCGCGCGCTGGATCGCCGCGAGGTCGGCGCGGGCCTCGGGCGAGAGGTCGGGGTCCTGCATCAGCATCTCGCTGTAGCCCAGGACCGGGGTCAGCAGGTTGTTGAAGTCGTGCGCGATGCCGCCCGCCAGGCGGCCGACCGATTCCAGCTTCTGCGACTGGAGGAGCTGGCGCTCGAGCCGGCGCTGCGCCGTCACGTCGCGCAGGATCACAAGGGCGTGCGGTTCGTTCTGGAACGAGAGGCGCACGGCGCTGATCTCGGTCTCCAGCTCGCGGCCCTCGCGATCGCAGGTCAGGCTCGAGATCGTCAGCGGCTTGTCTGCGGGCGGATTGCGCAGGGCGTGGGCCAGCTCGCGGTCGTGCTCGCGCAGGAGGCTCTCGATGTGGCGCCCGGTCAGCTGATGGATGGACCAGCCATAGGCGGCGGCGGCGCGCGGATTGGCGGCCACGATGACGCCGTCGTGGTCCAGCAGGAGCAGGCCGTCCGTTCCCGCGTCGAAGATCTTGCGGTAACGCGATTCGCTCTCGCGCAGCTCCGAGAGCTGGCGACGGATGGCGTCGCGCATGTGCACGAACACCTTCGCGAGCACGCCGACCTCGCCCGGGTGATCGGCCTCGACAGCGCGGATCAGGTCGCCCTCGGCCATGGCGGCCGCGGCCTCGGTGAGCTCGCGCAGCGGTCGAGTCTCGCGTCGCAGCACGAAGGCAAGCGCGACGAGCACGCACGCGGTGGCGGCGAACCAGACCAGGAACAGCTGCCGGCGGATCGCGGCGGCGTCGGCCATGAGCGTCGCGACCGGGACGCGGTAGCCCGCCGCCCAGCCCCAGGTCGGAAACGACCGGAACGTGACGAGCAGCTGCTGGCCGTCGGCCTTCGTGTACTTGAATTCGCCGCGAGCATCAGGTGTCCGGCGGCGCGCCTGGAGACTTTCGAACAGCGCGGCGTCGGCACGCTCTCGCTGCGGGTGCATGATGAGCATGCCGGTGCTGTCGACGATGAACGGGTAGATCTCGGTCGCCTGCGCGCGGTAGTAGGTCTGCGCCAGCTCCCGCAGGACGACGTCCTGGTACTCCGGCCGGTAGAACTCCGGCTGGCCGGTGAGCGCGAGCCGGCTGGCCTGCTGCGCCAGTCGGTGCACCATGGCGTCGATCCGCTCCGAGTAGACCTCGACGTTGCTGGTGTAGACCACGCGCTGGATCAGCGAATCCACGAGCAGGAACACGATCAGCGAAACCACCGCGAACGCTCCGCCGACCAGCGCGAGCAGTCGCCAGACCAGGGATTCGCGCCACAATGCCGCCATGGTGCCTCCAGGGGGGTGTGATCCGGAATCAATTAAACCGAGTCCGGCCAATCCGCCCCGTTGCCGGCGGACGGGGCCCGGCCGAGCGCACGAAACGGCAGCCCGCCGCCATGATGCCACGAGCGAGATTGGCGCTCTTGACTTAATTTCTTGAGGGATCGTCAACATCAGGACGTGGGCATGATCACCAAGTCAGGAAGGCTGATGCGCGGACTGCCCCTCTTCCCGCTGCCCGATTTTTACCTGTTTCCGGGCGCGGTGGCTCCGCTGCACGTGTTCGAGCCGAAGTACCGGCAGATGGTCGGCGACCTGCTCGACACCGCCGCTCGACTGGTGCTCGCGGCGTACCGGCCGGGCGGTCCGCGGACTGGTTCCGGACCGGTCGTGTTGCCGGTGGGCGGCCTCGGCGAGATCGTCCACCACGAGACGCTGGCCGACGGGCGGTACCTGATCTGGGTCCTGGGGCTCGGACGCGTGGAGATGCAGGAGGTCGCCAGCGACCGGCTCTACCGCAAGGCCGACGCCCGCCTGATCCACGACCACGAACCGGACCGGGACGCCGAACGCGCCCTGGTGCCGCAGCTGTTCGAGGCGATCCAGAGCCGGGCGCCTCGCGGACACCAGCTCGAGGGCGATTTGCCGCTGGGCCTGCTCGCGGACATCCTGCTGAACACGCTGCCCCTGGATGCCGAGCGAACCGCGGCGGTTTTCGCCGACCGCTGCCCGGTCCGCCGGGCCGAGCGCGCCCTGGCCTGGCACGAGGAGCATTGAAGGGAGGCGGCATGTCGCGAGCGAACGCGTGGCCGGCAGTCCTGCCGGCATTCCTGATCGTCATCGCGGGGGGTACCGGCGTCATGGCGAGCGACGAGACGACCAGCCGATCCGTGGCGACCCTCGGCGGCGGCTGCTTCTGGTGCCTGGAGGCCGTCTTCGAGGAGGTGGCCGGCGTGCTCGACGTCGTGTCCGGCTACGCCGGTGGCCACGTCGAGAACCCGGACTACCACGCCGTGTGCGGCGGCGCGACCGGCCACGCGGAGGTCGTCCAGGTCGCGTACGACCCCGCGCGGATCAGCTACGAGGAGATCCTCCTGATCTACTTCGGCGTGCACGACCCCACGACGCGCGATCGCCAGGGCGCCGACGTGGGCCCGCAGTACCGGTCGGTCATCCTCTGGCGCGACCCGGCCGAGAAGGCGGCCGCCGAGCGCCTGATCGCCGACCTCGAACGCGATCGGATCTTCGACGGACCGATCGTGACCGAGGTCGTGCCGCTCGGCGACTTCTGGCCCGCGGAGAAGTATCACCAGGATTACTACCGGAACAACCCGGACCAGGGGTACTGCCAGGTCGTCATCGCGCCGAAGCTCGCGAAGTTCCGCCAGGAGTTCAAGGACCGGCTGCGGGCGCGCTGACCGCTGGGGGCCGCGCCCCGGACGCAACGAGGCCTCCCGCCGGCGCAGGAGGCCTCTCGATCCGCGACCCGATCACCAGCCGCGACTGCCGCCGCGGCCGCCGCCGCCGCCGGTGCGCGGCTTCGGCTGCGACTCGTTCACGCGCAGGGGCCGGCCGTTGAAGTCCTGTTCGTTGAGCCCCTGGATCGCCTTGGCGGCTTCCTCGGCGTTCGGCATCTGGACGAAGCCGAAGCCCCGGCTGCGGCCGGTCTCGCGGTCCAGGATGACCCTGGCGCTCTCGACGTCGCCGAACGGCTGGAAGAGCCCGCGGAGGTCGTCGTCACTGCACGTCCACGGCAGATTGCCCACGTAGATATCCATGTCGCTTCCTTCCTGCGTCATGGGCCCGAACGATCTTCCGAATCTCACACCTTGACACAGGTAGAAGCTCGGACGGCCCGGATCTGGAGCCGGAAAAAACATCTAGCACGATCCGGGGGCTGTCAAAGAGAATTCGTCATCATTAAGGCGGCGGCGGCCGGAGGTGAGATCCGATGAGCCGGAAACCGATCTTCGTGCCGATCTTGATGGCGCTCGCGTTCACGCCCGCCGGCCGGGCCGTCCCGGCCGCCGAGCCGAACCTGTCTGCCGACCAGGCCGCGCGATTCGTGGGGCTGGCCCTGGATTGCGTCGATCGGGAGTATCCCGGCAAGATCGACCATTCGCTGCGATCCGCCGCGGACACCGGCACGCCCGCCGGCCTCCATCCGGCGTTCTTCGGCTGCTACGACTGGCACTCGGCGGTGCATGGCCACTGGCTGATGGCCAGGTTCGCCAGGCTCCATCCGGAACACCCGCTCGCCGCCGAGGCGCTCGCGGCGCTCGACCGGCACCTGCGCCCGGAGCTGATCGCGGCCGAGGTCGCCTACCTCGAGACGCCGGGGCGCGCGGAATGGGAGCGGCCGTACGGCCTGGCCTGGCTGCTCCAGCTGGCGACCGAGCTTCGCGAGTGGGACCCCGATCGGGCCGGGCGCTGGGCGGCAGCGCTGGCTCCGCTCGAGGAAGCCTGCGTCGCGCGCCTGCAGGACTGGCTGCCCAAGCTCACCTATCCGATCCGCACGGGCGAGCACAGCCAGACGGCCCTGGCGTTCGCCCTCGTGCTCGACCATGCCCGGTCGACCGGACGCGGCGATCTGGCGCGCCTCGTCGAGGCCACGACCACCCGGCTCTACCTCGGCGACCGCGGGGCCGACCTGGCTTTCGAGCCGTCCGGCCAGGATTTCGTGTCGCCGGCGCTCGCCGAGGCCGATCTGCTGCGCCGGATCCTGGCGCCGGCCGAGTTCGCCCGCTGGCTCGCCGACTTCCTGCCGGCGATCCCGGATTCCGGGGGGACCGACTGGCTGCCGGCGGCCGTGGTGTCCGACCGCAGCGACGGCAAGCTCGCCCACCTGGACGGATTGAACCTGAGTCGGGCCTGGATGCTGCGGGGCATCGCGGCGGGCCTGCCCGTCGACGATCTCCGCCGCGCGGCGCTCCTCGCCGCGGCGCGCGCCCACGCCGACGTCGGCCTGGCGGCGCTCACCGGCGAGTTCTACGAGGGTGGCCACTGGCTCGGGACGTTCGCGATGTACCTGACCAGCGACCGAGGCCTCGCCACCGATTCCGCGCGAAACTGACGCCTCTGCCGGTGCGGAACGGGCGGATCTCCGCGATAATACTGGAATAATAAGGTCGATTAAGATACGCTTCCTCCGTCTCGTGGGGCGGGGAGCAAGGAGGTTTCCGTGCCGTCGACGGATCGCGATCCACGATCGCGGCCGGGACGCGGCAGGCTGGCCGCGTTCCTGCAGATCGCTGCGCTGGCCCTGGTCGTGCCGTCGCTCGCCCGATCCGACCCGAACCTGGTGAAGGTCGTCGATGCCTATGGCCACACCCTGACCACGGGTTCGGTCGTGTTCTGTCCCCTCGACTCCGAGTGTCTCGAGTTCCTGATCGCGACCGACGGGACGATCGCGCTCGACCGCGCGCGGCTCGAGCCCGGCACGTCGTACACGGTCATGGTCTACACCGTCCAGCGCTCCGTGCTCTACGCGAAGTTCGGCTGGATCTACGAGCCGGCGGCCTTCGAGGCGGCGGAGGCCGGGCCGGGCACGATCGAGCTGCGGGGCAATTTCCGGCAGGAGATCGAGTTCGATTTCGCGCCGAAGGTCGCGCCGGCCGGGCAGGCCGCGCCGGAGACGCCGCTCAAGCCCGCGAAGCCGAGCGCCCGGACGCAGGTCGCATCGCGACCGCTCGCGACCCCGCGCGGCTGGTTCGGCGCGTGCGCGGTGTTCGTGTTCGGCGACCATTTCCGGGACGACATCGACGCGCTCGGCGGCGTCACGGAGGTCGAGCCGGGACTCGGGTTCTTCGCCGCGTATCGATTCGGGTATCCACCGGCGCCGTCGCCCGGCCAGAGAGCTGTCGGCTTCCGCGAGATCAGCGTCTCCTACGCGTTCAACCGCTACACCGTGCGCGAGCTCGCCGACCCGGGCGCGACCTCCGATCTGACCTTCCATCGGGCGAACCTCGCGTTCGGCGTGGGGCGGCTGACCGCGCGCACCTTCCTGAGCGCCTCGCTCGCGGTCGGCTACGGCGGCATCTACGACGGCGGCGAGCTGCTGGAGTACCGGGACCGCACCTACCGGATGGTCGGTTTCGGCGTCCAGGCGCGCGCCGGTTACGCCCTCTTCCGCGCCGGCTCGCACGGGGTCGGTCTCTTCGGGCAGGCGGAGCTGATGCACTACCCGGCCGACACCGGCGACGACGACCACTGGTACGGACCGGCCGCGTCCCTGGCGGCCGGGATCGTGGTCCACTAGGGGACGGAGGTTGGACATGGCGACGATCCTCGTGACGAAGCGCCGCGACCCGCGGCGGCCACTGGCGCTGTCGGCCATGCTGGGGCTCGCCGTCACGGCGGTCTGGCTGGCGGGCGGTTGCGACCAGGAGGACAACAACTGGAAGGTCGCCAGGGGCGGCGGGGGTCCCGACCTCGCGCTGGCGATGGAGGTCGATCTCGACGGCGGTCCCTGGGCCCACGAGCTGGCCATCCTCCACTACGTGCTGACCGTCCAAAACCTGGGCGACGTGGACGCCCGGGAGGTCGTCGTCGCCGACTCGCTGCCGGAGGCGGTCACGTTCCAGCAGGCGGCCCCCGGCCAGGGCATCTTCGATCCGGTCACCGGCCACTGGTCGCTGGGCACGCTGGCGCCGGACGCGGAGGCGACGCTCGTGTTGACCGTCCAGGTGGCGTCGGGCACGAACGGACAGCTCGTCGAGAACGAGGCGGTCGTGGTCGCCGTCGAGCCGGCGGATCCGTGGCCCGACAACGACCGCGCGGCGGTCAGCTTCACGGTGCAGAACGCCGCGCCGGTCCTCGCGGTCGTGCCCGCGCAGACCATCGCCGAGGGCGAGGCCTTCGCCGCGCTGCATCTCGACGGGTACGTGACGGACGCGGACGACCCGGACGAGACCCTCGACTGGGACGTCGTCGACGCCACCGCGCTCCTGGTCGTGATCGATGCCGCGCGCATCGCCACGGTCAGCGCTCCGAACTCCGAATGGAGCGGTCAAGAGACCATCACCTTCCAGGTGACGGACCCCGGCGGATTGAGCGCACAGCGCGCGGTCACGTTCACGGTGACTCCGGTCAACGACGCGCCGGTCGTGAGCAACATCCCGGACCAGTCGACGACCGCGGGCGGCGCGTTCTTCCCGATCGCGCTCGACGACTGGGTCGTCGACGTCGACGACCCCGACGAGCAGCTGCTGTGGACCTACTCGGGCAACGGCGCCCTCAACGTGTCGATCAGCGCGGCGCACGTGGCGACCGTGACGCCGCCCAGCCCGGAGTGGACCGGCGAGGCCACCATCACCTTCCGCGCGATCGACGACGGCGGGCTCTCGGACGAGGACGCGGCCACCTTCACGGTCCGGGCCGCGCGCTAGCTGCCGCGCGGATCGCGGCGGCGGCGCGACCGCCCGATGTGGTATCATCAAGGGGTGCCCTGAACGGAGGTGCCTCTTGATGCGTTGCCGATCGCTCGTTTGCATCGCGCTGCTGCTCGCCTCGGTCGCCGTCGGCCGCGACCGCGGCGTCCTGATCGAGGACTTCGAGGCGCCCACGCTCGAACTCGAGAGCTACCCGGAACAGGACGACGACCCCGACGACTGGGCGCTCACCGGCGATGCGCACGCCGGCCAGCAGGCGCTGCGGCTGTTCGGCAACACCTGGAAGGTCCAGGTCCTGGACGCGCCGGTCGCGGTCACGGACACGACCGTCTGGCAGGTCGCGGTGCGGGCGGACCGCATTGGCGAGATCCAGGCCCTGGGCCTCGGCGACGGCGCCAACGAGCTCTTCTACACGTTCTGGGGAACGCAGCTGCAGGCCGCGACGAACTGGTGGACGGTCTATCAGGGCGCCCGGGATCGCGGCGAGTGGTGCGTGTTCCTGCTGCCGGTCGGCGAGGACTGGACGACCACGTTCGGCGCTCCCCCCGCCGCGATCACGCGCCTCGTGTACGTCAACGACGCCGACAGCGTCCAGCAGCCGGGCGTGACCTTCTTCGATGACCTGCGCGACGTGACCGAGGATCTGCCGCACGCGCCGCGCTGCCGCATCCTCTCGTCCGTCCAGTCGATGCGCAAGGTGGCGGCGGGCCTGCTCTCGGTCGACGTCCAGTTCCAGGCCAAGGTCTTCGACCCCGACAGCGACACCTTCGCGTACGCCTGGGATTTCGGCGACAGCACCGGCAGCGACCTCGCCGCGCCCCAGCACACCTTCCTCGTGCAGGCGAATCACCCGTGGACCGTGGGCCTGGTGGTCGCCGACCCCGAAGGCCTCGCCGGCGGCGACACCTGCCGCGTGCGCGTCGAGGATGGTCCGAGCGAGCTGCCCCTGACCGTGAATCTCGTGGGCGACGTCTTCACGGGACGCGGCTACGAGACGCCCGGCGGCATCATCGACACCTATGGCGTCGAAGCCCTGTTCGAACCGACCCTCGACATCTTCGGTCTGGCGGCCGACGTGAACGTCGCCAACCTCGAGGTCAGCTACACGGACCGCGGCACGCCGCATCCCACCAAGAGCGTGGTCTTCCGCAGCCGGCCGGAGAACATCGTCGGTCTGGCGTACGCCGGCATCGACCTCGTCACGATCGGCAACAACCACATCATCGACTACGGCGAGATCGGGATGCTCGACACGATGGACGGCCTCGACGGGCTGGGCATCCCGTACTGCGGCGCCGGCGTGAACGAGTACTTCGCGCTGTTGCCGGCCTACCACGGCGCCAAGGGACTGCGCCTCGCGTTCGTCGGTCTCTGCAACCGCACCGGCCGCGAGTGGAACTACCAGCCGTTCCTCGACGCGGGCTACAGCAAGCCCGGCTTCGCCTACCTGCTGCCGGACAACCTGCAGAAGGCGATCGACGCCTGCCGCGCGCAGGCCGACCTCGTGATCGTGCAGACCCACAGCGGCCCCGAGTACGCGGCCGCGCCGCCCGCGCGCGGGGGCGACCTCGCGGCGCCGCCGCCGGTCGAGGCCAGCGAGCCGGTCCCGGGGGCGCCCGAGTTCCACTTCCGCAACGAGCCCACGCCGGGCGACCGGGAATTGCGGCGCCTCGGCCTGGACCTCGGCGCCGACGTGGTCATCAACCACCACCCGCACGTCCTGCAGGGATTCGAGGCGCACGACGGCAAGCTCATCGCGCACAGTCTCGGCAACTTCGTCTTCGATCTCTACTATCCCGAGACCATGCCGACGATGGTCCTGACCCTCGAGATCGGCGCCGCCGGGATCACCGGATACACCTTCACCCCCGCCTGGATCAACCACTGGATCCCCGAGCCCGCCACCGGCAGCCTCGCGCGCCACATCCTCGAACGCCTGGCCGACTATTCACGCCCGATGAATGCGCTCGTCGTTCCCGAGCCCGACGGCGTGCGCGGCCGCATCTTCCTGTCCCGCGCCGAGGCCGACTCGACCGTGCTGTCGCCCTCGGCCACGGTCGCCCTCGAGGCGCGCGACGGCTACGCGATCTCGGCGCCGTTGCCGGTGGGCGGCGACGCCTACTTCTCCGGCTTCGCGGCGATCGCCGAGGGCGGCGGGGGCTGGGAGGCGCGCTGGGGCCGCGACCTGCTGTGGCACGGCGGATTCGAGAGCGAGGGGGCCGACCTCTGGGACGCCAACACCGACGACGAATGGTTCGACGAGACGATCCGGCTCGGCGGCCAGCGCTCGCTCGGCCTGCGCCGCGACTCGTCCGACCAGGCGGCGACCGGCACCGACCTCGAGCGGCACCTGCCGTGCGATCCGGCGCGGGAACACTCCGCCGTCGGCTGGCTGCGCGGCGAGAACGCGCCGTACGCGCGGACCATGGCGCGGTTCTACAGCAGCCGCACGAACGAGACCCCCGTCTCGAGCACCGACCTCGCGGACCCCGCGACCGGCGACTTCGAGTGGACTCGCCAGTGGCGCGACCTCGTCACCCCCGCCAACGCCATCTTCTTCGAGCTGCGCTGCAACGCGGAGCCGCCGGACGGCGGCACCGGCATCGCCTGGTTCGACGAGCTCGCGCTGATCGAGTGGGAGGACTGGCGCGCGGTCGACGCGCCGCTCGACGCGCCGGCGCCCAGCAACGTGCGGTATCTGCAGGTGCGGCGCGCCGGAACCGGGCCGGCCGAGGCGACCGTAATCTGGCGTGAGACCCGCTACGCCGACGCCGCCACGCACGCGCCGGCGGTCGTCCCGCCGGTCGAGGCGGCGCGGCTCGTCTGCTACCCGAACCCGTGCAATCCGCGCACGACGGTCCAGCTCGAGTTGCCCGGCCAGGGCGCGCGCGATTGCGAGGTCGCCCTCTACGACCTGCGCGGCCGCCGCGTGGCGATCCTCTACCGGGGGCCGCTCGCCGGGCCGGGGCCGCACGGCTTCACCTGGGACGGCCGCGACGACGCCGGCCGCGCCCTGGCGAGCGGGGTCTACGTGGCGCGCGGCGCGGCGGACGGACGCGTCGCGACCGCGAAGGTCGTCCTCGTCCGCTAGCGCCGGCCGCGAAGCCGCGGCGCGTTCAGACCGTGAGGCTCTCTCCCGGCTCGAGCACGACGACCTTCGCCGGCGTCTCCTTCTCGACCCGGGTCCGCCAGCTGTCCGGATCCTGCTTGATGAGGTCGAACGTGTTGTAGTGGATGGGCACGACGCGCCGCGGCTTCAGCAGCTTGACCGCGCGGAGCGCGTCGTTGGGGCCCATCGTGAAGTTGTCCCCGATGGGCAGGATCGCGAGCTCGAGGCCCTCCTCGCCGATGAGGGCCATGTCGGAGAAGAGGCCGGTGTCGCAGGCGTGATAGATCTTCTTGCCCTCGACCGTGAAGAGAAAGCCGCAGGGGTTGCCGCCGTACGATCCGTCGGGCAGCCCGCTGCCGTGCAGCGCGTTGGTGAGCTTGACCCTCCCCCAGGCGTGGTCCGAGCCGCCGCCGATGTGCATGGGGCGGAGGTTCGCGACGCCTTTCTTCTCCAGCCAGCCGGCGATCTCGAAGTTGCAGATCACGAGCGCGCCGGTGCGCCTGGCGAGGGCGACCGTGTCGCCGAGGTGGTCGCCGTGGCCGTGGCTCACCAGGATCACGTCCGGCGCGAGGTCGGCAGCCTCGGCGGCGGCGAGCGGATTGCCGGTCAGGAAGGGGTCGACGAGCAGGGTCGCGCCGCCCGTCTCGAGCTGGATGACGGAGTGTCCGAACCACGTGATCTTCGGCACGGTCTGCTCCTCCCGTCTGCCGACGCCGGCCACGCCCCGCCCGCGCGCCACGCCTACCCGTCGTCCCCGGGGCCGCCGGCGTCCGCATCCATGGTCCAGTCCGGATGATAGACGAAGGCGGCGCCGCCGTCACCTGCGAGCGGACTCGCGCGCGTCCGCGCTGGAGGGAGCCGCCGATCGCGATTACCATGGGCGCGCCCGCGTCCCGGACCTTCCGCCGAGGTGGCCGTCCCATGTCCCGCCCGCTTCTCTTCTTCGATCTCGCCGGCACGCTCGAGGTGCGCGACCCGGTCACCGGCCGGTGGGGCGCCTGGCCCGGCGTCGCGGCGTCGCTGGCCGACCTCGCCGTCGACCACGACCTGCACCTGACCACGGGCGACGGCACGGACGAAGCCGCGGGGACGCTCGAGGAATACGGGCTGGGGCGCCATTTCCGCCGCGTGCACGGCGACCTGCGGGGCGCCGGGAAGCCGTTCGGCGCGCTCGCGGCCGCGCTCGGCCGCGCGCCCGCGCACTGCCTCGCGGTCGGCGACAATCCGTTCAGCGACACGGCCAGCGACACCGACGAGGTCGTCAGCGTGCTGCTCGAGCACAGCCGGACGCTGGTCGAGCCCACGCGCGTCGTGGCGCTGGTGCGCGAGCTGGGCGTCTCGGGGAGCTTCCTCGCGGGATTCCTGGCTGCGGCGGACCGAGCCGGCGCATCCGAAGATCCGGTGGCGCGCCTGCAGGATCTCGCGCCGACCCGGCTCGGCGGCGGCGGCCGGCTGGGGTGGTGGCTGAAGGAGCCCCGGGCGCGGCGACCGGTCGTGGTCCTCGCCGCGTGACCGGGGATCAGGCCTGCGGCCAGCCGTGCCGGCGGAGCCGATCCGGCGAGAGACCGATGATCTCGGCCGCTTCCTTGAGCCAGCATACCACCGCGAGGTCTGTCTCCGGATCGAGATCGCAGTCGGCCAGCTGGCGGCTCTCGGCGAGATTCCTCGTGAGTTGCTGGACACGGCCCAGGTGATCGCCGAGGCGCGCGATGGCGCACTGGAGTTCGTCATGGTGTCTGTTCATAGGGACGGACCTACGATTGCTGGATCTCGAGCGGCTCCCGCTGTGGGAGCATCGGTCAGCCGATTGCCCGCCGTGGCTTCCGTCAACGATACGACATCGCCGCCGTGAAGTGGAGTAAAAAACGTAACGCCAGGCAGTTATGACGATATTCTGATTTCGGCATTCACCCTCGTTCAGGGCGCGACCGCGGCCGTATTCTGCGCCAGCTCGAGCAACTCGCGGATGACCTCGCGCTTGCCAGGATCGGCGGCGTAGCGCGCGGACACCAGCCTGCGCGCAGCACCGATGTCGCCGCAGGCCTTCCCGCGGGCGATCAACCGCTTGCAGGCTTCGGGCATCGGCCCCCAGTTGCCGCACTCGACGAAGGCCTCGTTCAGGAACACGAACTTCGGGATCGCCTCGCCGCCGTTGGTCAAGAAGCGCACGAAGACCGCGGGGTGCTCGGAACGGGTGACGTACCGCACGTGCAGCATGCCGCTCACGTCGGAGAGCGCCTGCAGCACCGGCACGTGGCGCACGACGTCGCCGCACCAGTCCTCGGCGAACGCCACGACGCGCACGAGCCGGGCGAGGTTCTGCACCACCGCCTCTTCCTGCGGTTCGAGGGACTGGCCGGCGAGGGCGTCGTTGATGGCCTGCGCCTGGTCGGGACTCTCGGCCGCGTCGAGCCAGTCCTCGAATCCCTTGGCGAAGGTGAAGACGGTGGGCCAATCGATGGTCGGCAGGATGGGGGGACGGGGCATGGCAGGTCCTCTCTGAACGGGTCGTCGGCAGGGCGCCGGCGGCCATTCGGCCGCCGCAGACCCGATTCCCATGGTATCGCGAACCGGGCGAGCCGCCTCCTGGTTTGTCTCGCGGACGGCTCCGGCTTAATATTGGCGGTGGCGGGGCCGCGCGATCCCGCCGGTCTCGGAACCCCAGCAGGGAATGCCGACCATGACCCCGACCGTGCGCGTCTTCATCACCGGCGGCACCTTCGACAAGGAATACGACGAGCGCACCGGCAACCTCTTCTTCAAGGACACCCACCTGCATGACATGCTCAGGCTGGGTCGCTGCCGGGTGCCGGTCGAGGTCCGCACGCTGATGATGGTCGACAGCCTGGAGATGGACGACGACGACCGCGAGCTGATCGTCAACCAGTGCCGCAAGTCGGAAACCGACCGCATCGTGATCACCCACGGCACCGACACGTTGACCGACACGGCGCGCCGCCTCGGCGAGGCGGCGATCCCGGGCAAGACCATCGTGCTCACGGGCGCGATGGTCCCGTTCGCGTTCGGTTCGAGCGACGGGTTGTTCAACCTCGGCGCCGCCCTCGCGTTCGCACAGAGCCTGCCGTCCGGCGTCTACGTGGCGATGAACGGCCGCGTGTTCCACTGGAACAACGTCCGCAAGAACCGGGACATCGGGGAGTTCACGGAGCTGGACTGAGTTCGAGGAGCGCGCCATGACCCGCTGGCACGATCGCCTGACCATCGTCGAGGGCGACATCACCCGCCAACACGTCGACGCCATCGTGAATGCGGCCAACGAGGAGCTGCGCCGCGGCGGCGGCGTCTGCGGCGCGATCCACGCCGCGGCTGGTCCGGCCCTCGAGCGCGAGTGCCGCCAGCTCGGATTCTGCGGGACCGGCGAGGCGGTCTCGACGCGCGGCTATGACCTGCCGTGCAAGCTGGTCATCCACACGGTCGGACCGATCTGGGGCGTCGGCGCCGGCGAGCGGGAGGACGAGCTGCTCGCGTCCTGCTATCGCGAGAGCATCCGCCTCGCGGCCGACCGCGGGGCGGACACCATCGCGTTCCCGTCGATCAGCACGGGTATCTACGGCTTTCCGATCGAGCGCGCGGCCGGTGTCGCGCTCGCCGCGATCCGCGCCGGGCTGCAGGACAATCCGGAGATCCGCGAGGTCCGGCTGGTCTGCTGGAGCAAGGGCGACCTCGCGGTCTACCAGGCCGCGCTCGGGCGCGCGCTCCGCGACGAGGATCCTCCCGCAGCGTCTTGATTTTCTACAGGTTCCACGAATTGACACGCCGGGACGCGGTCGTGTGGTATTGGACCTGCTGACTCATCGCGAGAGCCACCTCGCTCCAACGAGAGGAATCCCGTCATGCCGAAACGCTTCCTGCTGCTCGCGTGCCTGCTCGCGCTGGCCATGCCGGCGGCCCGAGCCGACGACGACGACCTGGAGAGCACGCTGGGCGAGGTCGGCGAGCAATACGCGATCGCATACCTGACGCCCCTCGTCCACAGCTTCGGCGCCAACCAGAACAGCGGCCTCTTCCACACCGCCCACATCCCGCGACGGAGCCTCACGTTCTCGATCGGCCTGAAGGTCCAGGGCGCGCACCTCAGCGCCGGCGACCAGTCGTTCCGCCGCGTCCTCGGCAACGTCGCGCTCAACGACTATCTGGACCTGGAGCCCGGCGACCCCTACTACGGCGCGACCGGGGACGTCGTGTTCGAGGGGCCGACGGCCATCGGCGACGACGAGGTCGAGGGCACTGCGACCGCCTACGTCGATGGCCTGCCTGTCTACCAGGAAGGGACCATCAGCGGCCTGGTCAAGACCCGGTGGGTGCCGCTCGTCGTGCCGGAACTGCAGGTCGGCGGGTTCGCCGGCCTGAAGGGGTCGCTGCGCTGGGTGCCGGAGAGCGACGTCCCGGAGGTCGGCCAGACCAAACTGTTCGGCTACGGCCTGCAGTGGAGCCCCAACGTCCTGCTGCCGGCCTGGCCGGTCGACGTCATCGTCGGCTTCGCCCGGCAGGAGATCGACGTGGGCACGCTCCTCGAGACCGAGGCCAGCAGCGTCTTCGTCGCCGCCTCGAAGCAGTACGGCCTGGCCACGCTGTACGGCGGTCTCGCGAAGGAATCCTCGTCGGTCAAGGTGAGCTACGTCGAGGAGTTCACCGGCGATCCGGTCGAGTTCGAGATGGACGGCGTCATGGAATCCCGCGTGACCATCGGGACCACGCTCGATCTCGGCGTGATGGTCAACCTCGAGGCGGGTATCGGCGATCTCGCCGTCTACAACTTCGGCCTGCTGTTCGGCAAGTAACCCCGGAGGCGATGCCATGCGCAAGACACTGACCTACCTGATGCTGCTGTTCGTCTCAGGCTGGCTCGCCGCCGGTTGCGAGAGCGACGAGACGGCGCCCCAGGACCGGCTGCCCCTGCTCGAGAGCGAGGACGTGGCCGGCCAGGCCGGCTATCTGGCCCTGGCCGTGGTCGAGCTGGCGCCGCTCGCGCTCGAATATGATGGCGGCAAGGCCGACGCGTCCGACGGCAACTACGCGTACACCTTCGCTGCCGGCGGCCCGATCGAGGGCACCGTGCTGCTCCACTTCGAGCTCGACGGCGCGCCGTCCGGCTACGACGTGGCCGACTACGCGGCCGCCTTCACGGCGGACGCATCGCCGCTGAGGGTCACGATCGTCGAAGGCGGCGTGCCCTGGCTGCTCGCGGCCGACCTCGAGACCGATCTCGACCAGGGCGCGGGCACCGCCGTCGCGTACGGGTCAGGCACGCTGACCGTCGGCGGCTACGAGGCGACCTGGACCCTCGCCGCCGTCGCCGTCGCGGACGCGGGTCAATGGCCGGCGAGCGGCGAACTGACGTTCACCAACGAGGGCATCACGGCGACGGTGACCTACGACGGTGACGACACGGCGACCGTCGAGGTCGGTGACTCCGCCTGGGTCGTGAACCTGAACGACGGCACGTTGACGCCGGTGATCTGATCGCTCGCGACGTTTCGGGACGATCAGAGCGAGGCGGACACTCGCCGGAAATGGAAGCCGGTGATGGCGAGCGTGATCGCGGCGCCGAAACGGTCCGGATGGCGGAGCAGGGTCCGCGTCACGAACGACCAGTAGGCGCGGCGGCCGCTGTGGATCACGCCCATCAGCCAGAGCGACTTGACGAGCGCCTCGATATCGCTCCAGGCATGAGGCATGCGCGGCCCGCGCGGCCGCGACCTCTCGAGGAAGACCTGGATGCGCCGGTAGTAGGTGCCGGGATCGTAGAGGCGCCGCATGAGCTGCCGGTAGTTGCGGATCAGGAAATCGCGATCCAGGCGCGGCTCGAAGTTGAAGGCGGCGCGGGTGTTGTCGCCGTGACTCGCGCCGCGCAACCGGCCCTCGCGCGCGAGGCGCTGGTAGAGGCGGGTGCGCGGCACGGCCTGCAGGAGGCCGACCATGGCGGTCGCGACGCCCGTCTTCTGGATGAACTCGAACTGGCGGTCGAAGATATCGGGCTCGTCGCTGTCGAAGCCCACGATGAAGCCGCCCATCACCTCGAGGCCGGCCCGCTGGATCGTGGCCACCGCGGTCGCCAGGTCGCAGCGCAGGTTCTGGAGCTTGCGGCACTCCTCGAGGCTCGCGGCGCTGGGCGTCTCGATGCCCAGGAACACCTTCTTGAAGCCCGCGAGGACCATGAGCTGCAGGAGCTCCGGGTCGCCGGCGATGTCCACCGAGGCTTCGGTCATCAGGACCATGCGGCTGCCGCTCGCACGCCGCCAGTCGATGACGGCGCGCAGCAGGTCGCGGCAGCGGCGGCGGTTGCCCGCGAAGTTGTCGTCGACGACGAAGGTCATGCCGCCCCAGCCGCGCCGGTCGAGCGCGTCGAGTTCGGCGATGAACCGGGCGTCGCTCTTGTGACGCGGGACCCGGCCGTTCAAGGCGACGATGTCGCAGAACTCGCAGTCGAAGGGGCAGCCGCGGCTCCACTGCACGGCCATGCTGGCGTAGTCGCGCAGGCGGACGAGGTCCCAGCGCGGCAGCGGGGTGAGCGCGAGATCCGGGAAGCCGTCGGCCGTGTACGTCGGCGCGGGTCGGCCGGCCTGCAGGTCGGCCACGAGCCGGGGCGCCAGCTCCTCCGCCTCGCCGACCACGACGTGGTCGACGCCATGGCGGTCGGACTCGGCGCCCGTGAAGAGCGGACCGCCGCCGACCACGCTCTTGCCTGCGGCGTGGCTGCGGCGGACCACCTCGTCGAGGGAGTCGCTCTGGGCGAGCATCGCGCTCACGAAGACGTGGTCGGCCCAGGCGAGGTCCCGCTCGCGAAGCGCGCGCACGTTGAGGTCGACGAGGCGGCAGTTCCAGTCGGCGGGCAACATGGCGGCGACGGTGAGGAGGCCGAGGGGCGGGTGCGCGGACCGCTTGCCGACGAAACGCAGGGCGTCGCGCATGCTCCAGAAGGTGTCCGGCGTGCGCGGCTCGACGAGGAGGATGTTCACGGGCGGCCCCTGACTCCGCGCCGGGTTCGCCGCTCGCGGGAGAGGAAACCCGAGTGGCGCGGGATTGACCAGCCTGGTCGCCGCGGTCGCCGGTGCGGCGACGACGGACGCGGGGCGAGATGCCGATAATCTAGAACCAGGACGAGGCATCCGCACGCGGAATGCGGCGACGGCGGAGGTCGACCGGCGGTGGTTCACGCCTGCCTCGGCACCTCGGCCCCGATCAGCGTGCCCTGGACGCGACGCAGGTAGGCCGCGGAGATGTCCGCGCGGCGCACCAGACCAAGCACGTGCGCCTCGGGGCCATCGCTGACCACGGTCAACGCCATGCGATCGCTCTCCGCGAATCGTTCGAGCGCCTGATCGAGTGGATCGCCCGCCCGCAGGACCGGCAGGCTCGTGTTCATGAGATCCGCGGCGACGACCAGGTCGCCGAGGCCCGGCAGGTGCGACGCAATGTGGACCTCCTCGAGACTCACCATGCCCAGATACCGTCCGTCAGAGTCGGCGACCGGGAGGCCGACATGTTCAGCGCCGACCAGACGGTCGAGCGTCTCGCCCAATCGGTCTCCGGGGTGCAGCGGGCGTACGTCCGGGCCGGCATCGAGGAACTCCCCGACCCGCAGGTCGGCGAGCACCTCGCGCACGTAGTCGCCTTGATGGGCGGGCGACATCGAGCGACTGACCAGCTGGGAATGGTACAGGGACTGCTCGTCGGAAAGTAGGAACGTGATCATGCAGACCCACAGGGCCGGCAGCAGCAGATGGTAGTCCCCGGTCATTTCACCGACGATGATCAGCGTCGAGACGGGCGTCTTGGCGGCGGCGGCGAAGAAACCGGCCATACCGACGATGACGAACGCGGCAGGGTGCGGCACCATTGCCGGCCAGAAGTGGGACAGGACCAGGCCAAGCGCGCCACCGCCACACCCACCGATCACCATCGAGGGACCGAAGACTCCACCGGACCCGCCGCTGCCGATCGTGAAACCCGTCGTCAGGATCTTGCCGAGGGCGATCGCCAGCATCACCAGCGCAAGATGCAGGTCGGCGCCCGCCGTCGTCGACATGGCCAGCGCGCCTTGCAGCGCTCCGTAGCCGAAGGACAGGACGGCCAGAACCTGTTCGTCGCTGCCGAAGGCGGAATAGAGGATGAGCCCGAGCGCCCCGGTCGCGAACGCCCCGAGGGCCGGCTTGAAGATGCGCGGCAGCGGCAGCCGCTTGAAGGCGTGGGACAGCCCATGGAAGCTGCGCGTGTACATCATGGCCAGTACGACCATGAACAGCGCAAGCAGGAGGTACGCGATGAGGTGCCGCGGGTCCCCGAAGGTCAACGAATCGAGGATGTCCGGAGAGAGCGTGAAGAGCGGGGTCCAGCCGAAGACGATGCCGAACGTGCAATACGCGGCCGTGCTCGCCAGGGCGGCAGGGACGATCACGTCCGATTCGAAGTCCGCCGATTTATAGAGGATTTCGGCGGCGAACAGGGCGCCGGCCAGGGGTGCGCGGAAGATGGCGGCCACGCCCGCTCCGACACCGGCCGCCATCAGGATCCTCCGTTCGGCGGGCTTCAAGCGGAACAAGCCGCCGATGAGCGAGCCGAAGCCGGCGCCGATCTGGGCGATCGGGCCTTCGCGACCGCCGGAGCCGCCGGTGCCGATCGTCAGGGCGCTGGCCACCAGCTTGACCAGGGGCACCCGCGGACGAATGAAGCCTCGCCGATGGTGGAAGGCAGCGATGGCGGCATCGGTGCCGTGCCCTTCGGCTTCCGGCGCCAGCTTGCAGACCAGGAATCCGCTGATGAGTCCGCCCATGGTGGGAACCAGAAGCAGGAGCCAGGGGCGGAATGGCCGGGGCGAGGGATCCCAGAACGGAGGTTCGCCACCGGGATGCAGCGGGTGATAGCCCAGCATGTGGTCGAGTGCACCATGAACGACGACCTGGCAGGCGCTGTAAAACGCGATGGCGCCGAGCCCCGCCAGCACGCCCACGACCAGCGCGAGCCCCAGCGATCGCGCCTGCGGCCGAAGTCGCCGCTGGCCCAGCGCCCAGAACTCCGGAAGCCATCGCAGCGGATGGGAGGGGACCGGCGGGGTCGTCGCTGGAGACATGCTCATTCAACCGTCCGCGGAAATGCCGTTGGTCCCGCGAGCGCCCTCACCGGTCGCGCGTCTCCGGACCTGACCCGCGCGAGTCGCGCCGTCACCGCACCGTCGTGTCCGCCGCCGCCGCCCCGCACCGCAGGCCGTCGTACGTCACGGCCAGCTTGCCGGCGCCGCGCACGATCCACTCCGCCTCGCGCACGCCCTGCCCGGGCAGCGAGGTCTCGAGCCGGGCCGGACGGTGCGGGGCGGCGTCGACGCCGCCAAGCCACGGGTCGCGCACGAGCCCGCCGCTCAGCACCTCCAGATCGGGTCCACCGATCGCGAACGCATCCCGCGGGCAGAGCCGCTTGGCCAGCGCCTGCGCCGACAGGGTCGGCAGGCCGCCGGCGTTGCTCGCCCGTGCGCGCACGCGACGCAGGCCGCCGCCGAGATCCTCCAC
Source organism: Candidatus Krumholzibacteriota bacterium (assembly GCA_022711765.1). Lineage (GTDB taxonomy): Bacteria > Krumholzibacteriota > Krumholzibacteriia > LZORAL124-64-63 > LZORAL124-64-63 > Glo-17. Next base: position 25,410 of record JAKLEB010000003.1, on the reverse strand, counting down.
GGCGACCACCGCGACCGAGACCCGGGGCAGCTGCGTCGCGGTCCAGACCACGAACATCGCGTTGCGGTGGAGCATCTCGGGAAGGAGGAACCCCGGGGTCGAGCGCACGGCGAACGGCTTCCAGCCGCCGATCTCGAGCGGACCGTACTGCGGGTGGTCGTACGGCGTCCACGCGCGGAACATCTCGCCGGCCATCAGGTGGTCGTTGAAGTCCTGCTTCTCGGCGAGCGGCGGGCGGTGCGACCACGGGTCGCCGGCGGGGTCGCCGGCGGGGACGACGGGCGTGTCGCGGCGACCGCGGTACGCGAACTCGTTCGCCATCGTGAGCTCCCCCGTGTAGCCGAGGATACCGAAGACCTGGTACGCGAACTCGTCGAAGTCGCCGTAGGTCGAGTAGAGGTCCTGGTACGACACGAGGTAGCGGTAGCCGGGCACCGTGCGCTCGCCCTCGCGCCCCAGCCAGTCCCAGACGGCGATGTCGGCCGGGTCGTAGGGCGGCGAGTCCGGGCTGCCGGGGCCGCGCAGGAACATGCCGCCGTAGTTGTGGAACGTGAAGGCGAAGGCGACGTTCGGGTGCGCCGCGAGGAAATCGGCGATCGCGCGGGTGTTGCTCGCCGAGAAGGGGTACAGGCCGGCCCCCGACTGCACGTACGCTGGCTGCCAGTTGAACCCGTAGTTGCGGTTGAGGTCGAGGTAGCCCGGACCGTCCTCGTTGACCCTGCCGTCGCCGTCGTTGTCGAGGCCCTCGAGGCCGAGCAGGGTCCACTCCGCCTGCTCGCCGGGCTCGATCCGCACGACGACCCGGGGGTCGTCGGGGTCGGTGCGGTGGGTGCCGAAGGGGTCGCGCACGCGCATCTGCAGGACGAGTCCGTCGCCGTCGAGGTCCTCGGGACCGTCCTCGTCGAGGCGCCCGTCCTGGTCGTCGTCGAACGGCACGCGCGCGGTGCGGCCGATCTCGTGGCTGCCGGGGTCGCTGAAGAAGCGCGCGCGGCTGTCGACGTTGACGGTGGGAACGATGTAGAAGGCGGCGCGATCGACCAGCTCGGTGATGCGGTCCCATTCGCCGTAGCGGTCCAGCAGCAACCACGCCAGGTACAGGCAGACCTCGGTCGCCTGGATCTCGTTGCCGTGGATGGCGCCGTCGGCGTACATCGCCGGCTTGCGGTCGAGCGGTCCGGTGAGCGGATTGCCGATCGTGAGCTGCCAGATGTCGCGGCCCTCGGCGCTCGTGCCGATGGACCGCAGCTCGGTGAGCTGCGGATACGCGGCGTGCAGCGCCGCGAGCGCGGCCGTGACCTGATCCTGGTCGAAGTAGCGGTCCCAGCGGAACTCCGGCGGCTCGGCCGCGGCGGCGACGGGCGGCATCGCGCAGAGCAGCAGGGCGCAGGCCGCGGGCGCGAGGACGAGCGGACGCTTCATCGGCCGCCTCCCTTCACCGTCAACGAGCCCAGGCTCGGCGCCGACGCCGCGATCTCGAGCCGGTCGGGACGATCCGCGCGCACGAGCCAGTGCAGCTCGACCGCGCCGCCGGCCGGCAGCTGCGGCACAACGCGCCGGGCGGGATCCAGCAGCGGTTCGGCGCCCGCGAGCTCGACCACGACGGGCGCCGGCCGCTGGTTGATCGTGCCCATGGTCGTCGGGTACGGCAAGCGGCCCGTGTTGCTCACCCTGACCGTCACCTCGCGCACGCCGCCCCCGCGGTCGACCAGGACGGGCGGCGCGATCTCGAGGCGCGGCAGCCATGCCGGCAGGTCGAGGAGGAACGGCACCAGCGCGCGGGCGTGCCGTTCCGCCTCGCCGGCGGGCGGCGTCGTGGCGGCGCCCGGCTCGGGGCCGCCCACCAGCGCGGACGCGCCGCCGGGCAGGGTGACCGGCGTCCAGGCGCGCCAGCCCGCGACGCCGCGCTGCGCGGCGCGCTCCTGCAGGAGGACCAGCTCGCGAGCCGGCTCGGGCCGGCGGGCCGCCGGGGCGACCGTCGTGTCGGCGGCCGCGGTGTCCGCAGGGGCGGGCAGCGTCCAGAGATCGAGGGCCACCGCCGGCACGCCGAACTGGAAGTAGGCCCAGCCGGCCGGCGACCCGGGACCAGGCGCGGGCGGCTCGAGGCGGGGCGCGTCCAGCCCGTGCTCGGCGAGGTACGCGCGGTAGTGCTCGCCGAGGGCGGCCCACCAGCCGATGTCCTCGGCCGGCGGCTGGCGCAGCGGCTCGAGGTGCAGCATCGCGCGCACGCGGGCGGGCGTGAGATTCAGGCGGGCGCCGCGCTCGCGCGCGAGGTCGATCACGCTCTGCGGCGGGTAGAGCGCGTTGGGCTCGAGGCCCAGCTCCCGCGCCAGGCGCCAGGGCACGGCGACCGGCTCGCCGGCGTCCGCCTCCGGAACGGCGGGGGCGGGCGCGCGCCACAGGTTGCTCGTTCCGCCGAGGACCACGACGAGCGCGATGTCCGGGTGCCCGAAGGCGAACTCGAGGATCGCGCGGGTCTCGGGCTGGTCCGCCGGCCAGCGGCCGCCGCGCGGGGTCCACGGCGCGAAGTCGTGCGGGAAGTTGCGCGCGATGTCGACCCCGCCCGGCGGATCCTCGTTGTACCGGCCGTCTCCGTCCTGGTCCAGGCCCTCGATCTCGCGCCGGTACCGGTCGGCCGGACTGCGCGCCGGGTCGACGGCCAGGGGCACGCCCGCGGCGCTCAGGGTCCACGCGCCGGCCGGGTCGGCGACGAGCATCCAGGTGACGAGGCCGTCGCCGTCGAGATCGTCGGGCGGATCCTCTCCCTCGGCGCCGTCCTGGTCCTCGTCCACCGGCGTCGCATTGCCGCCGCCGGCGGCGCGGGGCCGCGCGAAGCAGCCGTCCAGCCCGTCCGGCGAGGCGACCGGCAGCACGTACCAGCGGACCGCGCCGGCCGTCGACCCCGCCGGCGCCGCCAGCACGGCGGCCGCGAGCTCGACCGACGCCAGCGCGGCGAGCGGCAGCGCGCCCTCGGCGTCGCCGACGACCAGCACCGCGGGACCGCCGCCTGCGCGCGGACGCTCCGGGGCGATCTCGAGCAGGCGTAGCTTCTGTCCGCCGGCGGAGATTCCGATCTCGTGCAGGTCGGCGCGGTCGTGGCGGGCGAGGTCCAGCAGACGGCCGGCGAGCTCCTTGCCGTCGGGCCAGGCGCCGGGGGCGGCCGGCGCGGCTGCGGCGACGAGGCAGAGCGTGGCCACGGCGAACGGCGGCGAGAGGGGGCGCGGGCGCGGCATGAGCACCTCGAGGGTGGCGGGCGCTGACGATGAGCGGCGACGGGCGACGCGCGCAGTATAACCCGCCGCGCGGCGGCCCCGCAACGACGCGGCCTTCCCACCGCGCCGGCGATCTCGTATCATCGCCGTCGTTCCGCGCGCGGCGAAAGGACCCTCGATGCCTCGCTCCGCAACGTTGCTGATGGCGCTCGGCCTCGTGGCCGCCGTCGCCGGCGCCCAGACCGCAGACGGGACTGGCGACCGGCGCGCCGAGGTCGTCCTGGAGGGTGGCGTGGTCTCGCCGCTCGGGGACCTCGCCGCCGGCTATCTGAACACCGAGCGCGGGATGGGTCAGGAGCCCGGCTACACGCTCGGCCTGCGCGTACGCCTCTACGCCCATCGCAATCTGACCCTGGCGCCGACCTTCGCCTACGTCGAATTCGGCGATTACGACGGCTACGACGCGGGCGGCAAGCCCTTCTCGATCCAGACCTCGCTCCTGCGCTACGGCCTGGATGTCTGCTGGATCGCGACCGGCGGCGAGCGCACGGTGCGGCCGTTCGCGGGCGTCGGCGCCGCCGTGGTCCGCAACAAGTACGGCGAGGAATTCACCGCGACCGAGACCGTGTTCGACGCCGGCCGCAACGCGTTCACCTGGTCGCTGCAGTCCGGATTCCGGATCCTGGACTGGGAAGTCACCTTCCAGTACGAGTTCGATCGGTTCACGACGCCCGCGTTCCACGCCTCGGGCGAAGACCTGTCCCTCTCCTGGAACAACCTGATCGTGCGGGTCGGCCTCGTCCTGCCGCGGCTCTGAGCGGCCGGCGCTTTCGGTCCATGCGGCAGGGGCCGCCCCTTGCGGAGCGGCCCCTTTCCCGTGGACCTGGCGTGGTGAGATCACATGACGATCGGCTTGCCGGGCTGTCCGGGAGGACCGAGGTCCGGCGAGTACGGATCGGACGAGACCGACCAGGGACCCTGGCGGTCCTGGGCGTCCACGCCCGCCACTCGCGCGATATAGGTGTGTCCGATTTCGAGGTCGAGCACGTAGCTGGTTCCGCTGACCGACGCGACTGTCGAGAACGGACCGCCGTCGGTCGAGAGCTGCAGGATATAGTGATCCACCGGCGAGCCCTCGGTCGGCGGGGTCCAGGAGGCCGTCACCTCGACGGTGGTCTGAGCGGCGGCCGGCAGTGCACCGAGGAGGCTGAGGACCGCGAGGATCCCGAGGACCTGGAGGGTGCGTTGGAACTTGACCATGGGAATCTCCTGGACTTGTGGTCTCTTCGTGCGCCGGGCGTCCCGGCGCCGTCACGCGGGGAATGCAATCGGGATGCCCACGGCTGGCCGGCGGTGGCCAGCGCCACAACCCGCCACGACTAGGTACCTTGGGCCATGCCCCAACGACGAGGCGAGACTGACAATCCTTTCGGCGCATGCAGATTGCCAGGATTCGCGCCGCGGCATGCACAAAACGAGTTGCTCCGCGCCCGGTCCCGCCGATTCGGGGTTGCCCCCGCGCCGCAGGCAGCTTTCCTTTTTCGCTTCGCCTGATCTCGCTGCCACCTCGACCCCGCCCGACGGAGGATCACCATGAATGCTGATATCCGGAAGCTCTGGCCCGAGCTCGACTGGATCGGCGACCAGGAGCTTCGCGAGGCCACGGCCCGCACCTGGGAACTGGCGCTCGAGCGCAGCCCTCTCGATGCCGGCGACCTCGAGCGCATCCCCTTCACCCTGCTCGTGCCGAACTGCAAGGTTAGCTTCATGGCGCATAAACGGCTCGTGGTCCACGTCAGCCGCTGCGCCGCCGAGAAGATGAACGAATTCCTCGGCGACGAGCTCCCGGTCGACCTGGACACCGTGATCGCCGGCGCCATTCTCGCCGACGTGGGCAAGCTGCTCGAGTACGCCAAGCAGGACGGCCAGACCGTCCAGAGCGACACCGGCAAGTACCTGCGCCACCCGTTCACCGGGGTCGCGCTGGCGATGGAGGCCGGCGTGCCCGACGCGGTCTGCCACATCATCGCCGCGCACGCGAACGAGGGGGACCTCGTGAAGCGGTCCGCGGAAGCTTACGTCGTGCACCACGCCGATTTCATGACGTTCTTGCCGTTCAAGCATCGGTTCTAGGCGTTCCCGACGGCCGGCGAGACGCTCGAGGGGCCCCGTCGGGGAGCCTCTTCGCGCACCGTCGCCGGCCGGCCCGCGCCCGGACGGCAGTGGCTGAACGGGCCTTCTGGTAGTATACCTGCCCCCCGTGACAGCGTCTGCCGCCGCCGGGCGGCGGTTCCGGAAGCCCAGGAGGATGAAGGTCTATGGCGGATCCCACCGACAAGGTGCCCGGCAACGCCGAGGGCAAGTTCTACGTCGACAAGAACTGCATCGATTGCGATCTCTGCCGGCAGACCGCGCCGGACAACTTCGACCGCAACGAGGACGAGGGCTACTCCTACGTCAAGAAGCAGCCCGAGACCGACGAGGAGCTCAAGCTCTGCCACGACGCGCAGAGCGATTGTCCGGTCGAGGCCATCGGCGACGACGGCGAGTAGCCCGGCCGATTCCCCCGGATCCGCCAGGAGGCCGGCTCCCCGGAGAGCCGGCCTTGACGCTGTCGTCGAAACCAAGAGGCGGGAAATCGCGATTATGCAGAAACTTTTGGGGCGATCGAGAGTTTCCATGCCACCCCTGAAGCTGGCGGCGCAGCCCGGCTCGGCGGACGGCGGGGCCGGTCCGCAGCGTCAGCGAATCCGAACGAGAGCCAACGCGATGGAGGAACAGGAGATGCGTACGCACGGGAAGATGGGCCGCTTGCTCGCCGCGGCGATGCTGGTGGCGGCAGGTTTCGTGGGCGGGCTGGCGCTGACCGCCGGCGGCGGCGATCGCGCCGCCGAGCTCGCCGTGGAATCCGCGGCGGCCGCGGCTCCCGCGATCGACCTGGATCCGGCCGACGTGGCCGAGGCGACCATGCCCGCGGTCGTGAACATCAACACGGACAAGGTCGTCGAACGGCAGCTGCACCCGTTCCTGAACGACCCGTTCTTCCGCCGCTTCTTCGAGAATCCCGACGACGACCAGAACCAGGACCAGGAGCGCATCGAGCGCAGCCTCGGCTCGGGCGTGGTCATCTCGAAGGACGGCTACATCGTCACCAACAACCACGTCGTCGAGAGCGCCGAGTCGATCAAGGTGTCGTTCAACGATCGCGAGACGTACGACGCCGAGGTGGTCGGCACCGACCCCCAGACCGACGTCGCCCTGATCAAGATCACGGCCACCCGCGACCTGCCGTTCCTGAGGTTCGGCGACAGCGACCGGCTGCGCATCGGCGAACGCGTGATGGCGGTCGGCAATCCGTTCGGGGTCGGCCAGACCGTGACCATGGGCATCGTCTCCGCGAAGGGCCGCAGCATCAACCTGATGGAGTACGAGGACCACATCCAGACCGACGCCGCGATCAACCCCGGCAACAGCGGAGGCGCGCTCGTGAACATGCGCGGCGAGGTGGTCGGCATCAACGCCGCGATCCTCAGCCGCAGCGGCGCCTCGGCCGGCGTCGGTTTCGCGATCCCCGCCAACATGGTCGAGCGCATCCTGACCAGCCTGCGCGAGGACGGCTCGGTCAAGCGCGCCTGGCTCGGCATCAACGTGCAGCCGGTGAACCAGAACATCGCCGACTACTACGGGCTCGAGCGACCCATGGGCGTGCTGGTCTCGCGCGTGAACGAGGACACGCCGGCCGAGCGGGCCGGGCTCAAGGAGGGCGACATCATCCTGGCGATCGACGGCAAGTCGGTCGACACCGTGAGCCAGCTACGCAACACCGTCTCGCTGATGCCCGTCGGGCACGACGCGAAGCTCGACATCCGGCGGGACGGCAAGGAACTCGCGAAATCCGTCACGCTGGACGCGCTGCCCGACCAGGAGCAGCTGGCGACGACGAGGAGCGCGGGGCCGTCGGATACCGAGGGAATCGAGGGCGTGACGGTCCGCGCGCTCAGCGAGCAGCTGCGTGTCCGCGCCAACGTGCCGGAGGAGGTCGACGGCCTGCTCGTGACCGGAGTCGATTCGCGCAGCAACGCCGCGCGGGCGGAGACGCCGCTCGCGGTCGGCGACGTGATCCTGCAGGTCAACGAACGGAAGGTGACGACGCTCGCGGAGTACCGCGACGCCATCGCCGAGCGCACGGACCGCCCGATCCTCCTGCAGGTCTACCGGCCGCAGAGTCAGGGGCGGTTGATCCTCGCGATTCCTCGCTAGCGCGGCGGAGCGCGGTGAGGTAGCATCGATGCATGACTGAACGGAACCGAAGCGCGCGTTCCGGTCACGAGGCGGTGCGATCCCGGGGGATCGCACCGCCCGTCTCTTTGGTGTTCGTCTCGTCGCTCGTGGCCTGGGGCGGCGGCGAGCACTGGATGCTCGCGGCCGCGACGGCGATGCGGCGCCGCGGCCACCCGGTCACGCTGGCGGCGCAACCGCAGAGCGCGCTGGCCGCGCGCGCGCGCCGCGCCGGTCTCGAGGTTCGCGAGATCCGCCTGGGCGGCTGGCTCGACCCCCGTTCCCTCGCCGGCCTCGCGGGTGTCCTGCGCCGGGCCCGCGCCGAGGTCGTCTGCGCCAACCTCGACAAGGAGATCCGCCAGGCGCGCCTCGCCGCCGCGGGCGCCCGTCGCCGCATCCGCCTGGTCGCCCGCCGCGGCTCGCCCGATCCGATCAAGGACAACTGGCACTACCGGCTCGTCTACGCGCGCGGGGTCGACCGGTTGATCTGCAACGCCGCCTCGCTGGTGGACCGCGTGTGCGGCGCCGCCCCCTGGTTCGAGCGCGCGAAGGTGCGCGTGATCCCCAACGGCGTGGACTCCGCCGCGGTCGCCGCGCGCGCCCGCGGGGGCGACGTCCGCGCGGAGCTGGGCATCGCGGCCGATGCCGTCGTGGTCGCCTGCGTCGGCGAGGTCGGGTGGCGCAAGGGCCAGGAGCACGTGCTGGCGGCGGCGGCGGCGCTCCGCGAACGGCACCCCCGGATCGTCTGGCTCGTGGTCGGCGAGGGCAGCGGCCACGCCGGCCTCCTGGCGGCGGCGCGCGCCGCCGGGCTCTGCGACGGCGGTTACGTGCGGTTCCTCGGCTTCCGCGACGACGTGCCGGCCGTGCTGGCGGCGGCCGACGTGCTCGTCCTGCCCAGCCGCCGCGAGGGCTTCCCGAACACGCTGCTCGAGGGCATGGCGCTCGGCCTGCCGGTCGCGGCGAGCGACGCGGATGGGATCCCCGAGCTCGTCGTCCACGGGCAGACCGGCCTGCTGCACGCCGTGGACGACTCTGCGACGTTCACGCGCGACGTCGAGCGGCTGGCGGCCGACGGCGAGCTGCGCCGGCGCCTCGGCGAAGCGGGCCGGCGGCGCGCGCTGGCCGAGTTCGGCGAGGAGGCGATCATGGACGCGGTCGAGGATTGCCTCTGCCGCTGGTAGCGTCCAGCGCGACTGCGTATCTTGGCGCCATGTCGAGCCATGCCCACGACCACCGCCATCATGGCGGTCCGGATTACAGCCGCCGCTTCGCGCTCGGCATCGCGCTCAACCTCGCGTTCGTCGCGGTGGAGCTGATCTGCGGTCTGGTCGCGGGATCGCTCGCGCTCGTGGCCGACGCGGGTCACAACCTGGGCGACGTCGCCGGTCTGCTGCTCGCCTGGGGCGCGAGCTGGCTGGCCGGATTCGCACCCTCGCCGCGGCGCACGTTCGGGTTCCGCAAGGCCACGGTCCTGGCGTCGCTCGCGAGCGCCGTCCTGCTCCTGGCCGGGCTCGGGGTGATCGCGAGCGAGGCCGTCGCGCGGCTGCGCGCGCCCGGCGCGATCGACGACTCGGTGATGATCGCGGTCGCCGCGGTGGGCGTGGTCGTCAACGCCGCGACCGCCCTGCTCTTCCGCTCCGGCCGCCACACCGACCTGAACCTGCGCGGCGCCTACCTGCACATGGCCGCCGACGCCGCCGTCTCGCTCGGCGTCGTCGTGGGCGGGCTCGTGATCGGACTGACCGGCTGGTTCTGGATCGACCCCGTTCTCTCGCTCGCGATCGTGCTCGTGATCCTCGTGGGGACCTGGGGGCTGTTGCGCGAGAGCGCGCACCTGGCGCTCGACGGCGTGCCGGCCGGCGTGGACCCCGACGCCGTCCGGCGCTGGCTCGCCGCCCGTCCCGGGGTCGCCGCGGTCCACGACCTGCACATCTGGGCTCTGAGCACCACCGAGACCGCGCTGACGGCCCACCTCGTGATGCCGGCGGGCCACCCGGGCGACCGCTACCTCGCGGACACGGCCGGCGGCCTGCACCGCGAATTCGCCATCGACCACGCCACCCTGCAGGTCGAGCTCGCAGACCCCGACCACGGTTGCTCGCTCGGGGGCTGAGGCGAGGGCGACGGGGATCGCGGCGGATCCGCGCCGGAAGTGGTCGCTGCGCTCCAACACTCCCGGCGCGGATCCGCCGCGATCTCCGCGCTCTCGGAATCGCGCCAGGGGCCGGGCGGGGAGTGTCGCCGCCGTCAGCCCTCGGAATCGCGCTAGGCCGGGCCGGAAGTGTCGCCGCCGTCAGCCCTCGGAATCGCGCTAGGTCGCGCGGGGAGTGTTGGAGCGAAGCGACCACTCCCCGCGCGACCTAGCGCGATTCCCTCTCTTCGTGGAAATCCAGCAGATCCACCGGCATCACGATCGTCGTCGCGATGTTGCTGAGGTGCGACGACACCCGCTTGAAGAAGCGCAGCGTCAGCACGAGGCACACCGCATCGCGCGTCGCGAGCTGGCTGCCGCAGATGTCCGCGATCGCGCTCTCGCACTCCTGGCCGAGGCGGCGGGTCTCGGCGATCACCTGGTCGGCGCCGGCGTCGTCGCTGTTGGCGAATGCCTGGCGCGTGCGGAGCATCAGGTCCTTGAGAAGCACGGTGCGCTGGCCGAGCCACTGGACGTAGAGCGCCCGGTCCGGTCGCGCGGGCATCAGGTCGCCGACCTCGTGGATGTTCTTCACATAGTCGCCGATGCGCTCGGCGTCCTTGACGGCGTTCATGAAGATCAACGCCGTGGGGACCTCGCCCCGGCGGCCGCCGACCGCCAGCCGCGTGGCGACCCGCCGGCGGATCTGGCGCACCAGCTCGTTGATCCGCTTGTCGGGCGCGAAGACGCGGCCCATCGGGTCGACGTCGGGCGCGCCCGCCAACAGCACGTCCATCGTGTAGGCGAACATGGCGCTCGACTGCTCCAGCATCTCGTCGAGCATCGCCACGAGCGAGGTCGTCCAATCGTCCTCGCGAAACAACGACAGGATCGACTTGATACCCATGAGCGTCCTTTCGCGAAGGCTAATGGACCGCGCGGTCCACCAGCACGAAGAGCACCGGCAGCGCGAAGAACACGCCGACCATGTACAGCACGACCCAGATCTTGTTCCGGCTCGAGCGGAAGGCGAGGTTGCGGGCGAGGACGATCGGGATGCGCCGGACCGACCGCAGCGGATAGATGGCCAGGATCCCGAACACGTTGAACAGCAGGTGCACGAGCGCGATGGCGACCGCGGCGCCGTTGCCGGCGAGCGAGGCCATGAGAGCGGTGATGGTCGTGCCGAGGTTGGCTCCCAGCGTGACCGCGAAGCCGCTTTCCAGCGACACCAGACCGGCGCCGATCAGCGGCACCAGCAGGCTCGTGGTGATCGAGCTGCTCTGCACGGCGACCGTCAGCAGGAGTCCCACCAGCATGGCGCCGAGTCCGCCGCTGCCGATCCAGCGGGTGAGCGACCCCTCGGCCCGGCTGAGCACCGCCTGCTTGAGCACCCGGGTCAGCCCCACGAGGGCCAGGGCGATCAGCGCGAGCGAGAGCGCCAGCAGGATCGCGCCCGCCGCCCAGTCCGGCACGCCGAGCCCGGCGCCGAGCGCGCGCTCGACGAGGTCGACCGCCGGCTTGCAGGCTGCCTTGACCGGGCTGTCGAACTCCAGCCCTTGCGACCCGACCAGCCTCCCGCTCAACCAGGTCGCCGTCCGTTCCAGCGCGTGGGTGGCCATCTCCAGCGGGAACAGGATCAGGATCGACAGCAGGTTGAAGAAATCGTGCATCGTGGCGCCGGCGAGGGCGCGCCGGAACTCGCTGCGACGGTTGATCGAGGTCAGCGCGACGATCGTGTTGGTGACCGTGGTCCCCAGGTTGGCGCCCATGATGATCGGGACCGCCCCGCGCACGGTCAGCGCGCCGGCCGCCACCAGGCCCACGACGATGCTCGTCGTCGAGCTGCTGCTCTGGACCAACGCCGTCGCCAGGAGCCCGATCATCAGGCCCGTGACCGGGTGGCTCGTGCCGGTGATCAGGGTCGCCGAGAAGTCGTCGCCGAAGAGCTTGAAGGCGCTCCCGAGCAGGCTGATGGCGACCAGGAAGAAGTAGAGGAGGGCCGTCACCTGCAGCGCGCGCAGGCATGTGGCGAGCGCCGGCGCGAGCGCGCGGCCGGTCGGATGGCTCCGCGGGATTTCCGTGTCCATGGTACTTCCGGCGGTCAGGACGTCGGGACCAGGGGCAGACGAGTCGCGGGCACGGTAGGCGATCCGGCGCGGGATGTCAAAATCGGGTCGACCCGGCCGGAGCCGGCAAATCCTCCCCCACCCATGGCTCTTTTCGACCCGGCCCGGCCGGCCGCGCCGCCCGGGATCGCGGTCGAATCGCCGAATGGCGCCGGTCCGGGTGGGCCTGTTTTTGCTTCCGTCGGGATTTCGGTTATGGTGGAGGCACGCCCGGCGTTCCCCCACCATCGACCGTGTCAGGAGGCTGGCAGATGGCCATTCTCAAGGTCGCCCGCATGGGCCACCCCGTGTTGCGCGAGACGTGCCGGCCGATCGATCCGGCCAAGATCGCGGGCCCCGAGGTCCAGCGGCTGATCCGCGACATGCTCGAGACCATGTTCGAGTACAACGGGGTCGGGCTGGCGGCGCCGCAGGTCTACACGCCCGTCCGCCTGGTGATCGCCGGCGGAGAGCAGCGTGAGGACGGCGGACCGCTCCTGCGGGTCCTGATCAATCCGGAGATCACGGTGCTGGACGAGACCCGGCGCGAGGGCATGTACGAGGGGTGCCTCAGCATCCCCGGCTGGCGCGGCTACGTCGAACGCCCGGCCCACATCCGGGTCAAGGCGCTGGACGAGGCGGGCAAGCCGCTGGATCTCGAGCTCGAGGGCTACCCGGCGATCGTCATGCAGCACGAGTGTGACCATCTGGACGGCATCCTGTACGTGGACCGAGTCGAGGATCACTCCAAGCTGGGATTCGAGGAGGAGATCCAGCGCTATCACGACCTCGCCGCTCCCGACGACGCGGACGACGCGGACGAGGACGACTGAGCCGCCGGCGCGACGCCGCCGGTTGCCGGGGAAGGGACGTCCATGCAGGATCGCATCCTGGCCGAGATGGTCACGGCGTTCAATCGCCGCGATTTCGGCAAGGCGGCCGAGCGCGCCGCCGAGGGTCTGCTCGGGGCCGAGGGCCGCGACGAGGTCTTCTGGATGGGCCTTGGCGACGCCTGCGAGGGGTATCGCTGTCTGCTCGCGGAGGACACCGATCGGGCCGAGCGGCACATGATCGCCGCCATGCAGAACCTGCGGACCTTCGGGTTCAGCTATCAGGGCTTCCAGGTGACGGCGCTGCTGGCGGGCCTGCGACGCTGCACCGAGGAGATGCGCCTCGTGAAGGGACGCCACAAGCGCGTCTTCGACATCACGCTGCTGCCTCAGCTGCGGCTCGCGCTCAAGGTCGAGGAGAACGTCTGACGCCGGCCGCCTCCTCGGCGGCCAGCTTCCGCGCCAGCTCGAGGTTGCCGGATGGATCGGGATACGTCGGCGCCAGCGCGAGCGCGCGCTCGAAGCACGGGATGCTCTCGGCGTAGCGACCCTGCCGCGCCAGCGCCACCCCCAGGCGGTTCCAGGCCTCGGGGTAGTCGGCGCGCGCTTCGATCGCGCGCCGGAAACTTTCCTCCGCCGCCGGGTATTCGTCCCGCCTGAGCTGGTTGAAGCCCACGCCGTGCCATAGCTCGCCCGTCAGGTCGACCGTCTCGGGCGCGAACGGCCCCGGCGCGACCGCGATCGCGAGACCCACCGCGAGTCCGCCGCAGAGCGCGGCGAGCCGCCGCCCCCGCGCCCGCAGCAGCTCCTGGACGCCCGCCACCGCCGCGATCGAGAGCAACGGCCAGAGCGGCGCGCGGTAGCGGGCGGCCGCGAAGACGACCACGAGCGCGGCCGCCCAGGCGGCGATCGCGAGCCCGAGCATCGCCGGCAGGCGGCGGCGTGCGGCGACCAGGCCGACCAGCGCGAGCGGCACCAGCACGCCGGCCGGGAATCCGAACGGTCCCTGGCGCCAGACCAGCGACGCCAGGAGCGAGGACCACGGCCGCGCGAGGTAGAGGTCGACGTTGCGGGGCAGTTCGCGCGCGCTCACGAGATGCAGCGTCTTCTCGCCGAGCCCGGCGAGCCAGCGCCCGGGGGTCTCGAGCACGAACGCGCGGACGCGATCCTCGAACCACTTGGCGCTCACCCACGGGTCGTTCACCCCGCTCGCGCGCACCGGCCGGGCGATCAGCTCCTCCCAGGCCAGACCCGGCCGGATGGTCAGGGTGCCCGGGAAACCCGGGTTGTTGCCGAGGTAGAGATTGACCCCGCCCGACGGCGGCCACAGTCCGGCATGGCCGGTCTGACCGTGGCAGATCGCCGCGAACGGGACGAGGACTGCCGCGGCGCCGGCGATCGCGGCGATCGCGGACCGCCGGCGGCGCCCCCAGACGAGCCAGGCGAGACCGGCGAGCGCGGGCGCGAGCAGCACCGGCCGGGCCAGCAGCCCCGCGCCCGCGACCACCCCGAGCGCGACCGCGGCGGCGATCCGCGGCCGCTCGCGCGCCTCGAGCAGCAGCGAGACCAGCGCCACGAGCAGAAACGTCTCCAGGCCGGTCGACAGCAGCTCGGTCTCGAAGAAGACCAGCACTCCGTTGAGCGCCGTGACGAGGCCGACCGCGAGCCCGCCGCGCTCGCCGAGCACGCGCCGGCCCAGGCGCCAGGCGAGCGCGCAGGTCGCCACGCCCAGGATCGCGCCGGCGATCCGGCCGGCCGCGACCGACACGCCGACGAGCCGGTACAGCCCGGCGAGCAGCATGGGGTACAGCGGCGCCTGCCAGAGGATGTGCTCGTCGAAGACGCCGCGCTCGGCGAAGGCCCGGGCGAGGTCGTGATAGGTGAGGGCGTCGACCAGGGGTTCGCCGAAGAACGGGCCCCGCGACGATTGCCAGAGATACAGGGCGCGCGCACCCGCGGCGACGGCCAGTACGGCCCCGCCGTCCAGCAGGGTCCGGCGCGGGATGCGGATCGGCGGCACGGCGTCCTTTCGCCGGCCGCGGCGCGACCGGCGCTGGCGTCCACCGGCGCAGCATGCTACAAACGAGCCGCGCCGGCAACTCGTCAGGCCTCCCGCGAGCGAATCGAGAGGGGTCGCCCCATGATCCGCACGAAGATCGTCGCCACCATCGGGCCCGCCAGCCGGGACCCTGCCGTGCTCGAGCGCCTCGTCGCGGCGGGCGTGGACGTGGTCCGGCTCAATTTCTCCCACGGCAGCCACGAGACCCACGCGGCGGTGCTCGCGGGCGTCCGCGACGTGGCGCGACGGCTCGGCCGCACGGTCGCCGTGCTCCAGGACCTCTCGGGGCCCAAGATCCGGACGGGCGGCATGGCCGCCCCGGAGGTCGTCCTGAAGGCGGGCGACCAGTTCACCCTCACGTCCCGCGACGCGCCCGGCGACGGCCGCACGGTCGGCCTGACTTGGCCCGATCTGCCGCACAACGTGCAGGCCGGCGACCTGCTCCTCGTGGCGGACGGCGCCATCCACCTGCGCGTCGAACACTCCGGCGAGACCGACATCCTGTGCCGCGTCGAGGTCGGCGGGCCGCTCGGATCGCACAAGGGGATCAACCTGCCCGGCCGCAGCCTCAACGTGCCGATCCTGACGGAGAAGGACCGCGCGGACCTGGCGTTCGGTCTGGCGCAGGGTGTGGACCTGGTCGCGGTCAGCTTCGTGCGGACGGCGCACGACCTTAAGACGGTGCGCGCGCTCTGCGCGGAGCTGGGCCAGCCGGAGATCCCGCTCGTCGCCAAGATCGAGAAGCACGAGGCCCTCGCGCACATCGATCCGATCATGGTCCTCGCGGACGGCATCATGGTCGCGCGCGGGGACCTCGGCGTGGAGATCCCCATCGAGCAGGTGCCCCGGGCGCAGAAGATGCTGATCCGGCGGGCGAATGCGGCCGGCAAGCCGGTGATCACCGCGACGCAGATGCTCAAGTCCATGGTGGAGGCGCCGCGCCCCACGCGCGCCGAGGCCACGGACGTCGCCAACGCCATCCTCGACGGCACCGACGCGGTGATGCTCAGCGAGGAGACCGCCGTCGGCCAGTACCCGGTCCTCGCGGTCGAGACCATGCGGCGGCTGGCTGCCGACGTCGAGGCCGAGTTCCCGCACGGCGAGTGGCTGCACCGGTTCCCGAACGCCCCCCACGGCGAGCATGACGAGGCGGTGGCCCAGGCGGCGGTCGAGCTGGCCGAGGACATCGGCGCGGCCGCGATCCTCACCCTGACGATGAACGGCGGGACGGCGCGGATGGTGGCGAAGCGCCGGCCGCGGCCGCTGCTGCTCGCCATGACGCCCGCGCCGGCCACCCAGCGCCGGCTCGCGGTGGTCTGGGGCGTGGTGCCCCTGCTGGTCCCTGCGGCGCACGACCTGGAGGCGCTCGAGCGCGAGGCGATCCGGCTCGCCTTGCAGGGCGGTCACGTCCAGCCCGGCCAGCCGCTCGTGATCACGGCGGGCATCCCCCTGGCGACCCGCAGCTCGACCAACCTGATCAAGGTCGCGACCGCCGAGTGGAGCTGACCCGGGATCGCGTCTCCTCCGGCCATCCGTGGACTGCCGACGGTATTCGCGAGGTCTCGCTGAGCGCTGTGGATAACTTGTGGATTCCCCGAATGCCCACGCCTGGCCGCCGTCGCTGCAAGCCGGAGCCGGCCGGATCGCGCCGATCCAGTTTCTAACTGAGTGGTTTCCGCAGCCGGCAATCGGCGGTTTCCGCAGCGTTACGAATTCTGTATACCGTACGCGCCTGGTCTTCAACCAGTCCTGCCTCGGTCCTATTTATCCACAGTCGGCAGGGTCCAGATCTTCGCTTGACGGGCGTCCGGCCGCCGGCAATGTTCTAGACCGACTGATCAGTCGAGACGTGGAACGGAGTCGCGGTGAACGCTCGCGCAACCCGGCTGGCCATCCTGAACGCCGCCCGCAGGCTCTTCGTCGAGCAAGGCCTGCACGGCACGACCACGGCCGCGGTCGCCCGGCAGGCCCGCGTCGCCGTCGGGACCCTCTTCCATCACTTCCCCAGCAAGACCGTGCTCCTCGAGGCGCTCGCGGCGGACGCCCGGGCGCACCGCGACGCGCACCTCGGCGAAGGGGTCGATCCGCGCGACCCGGTCGCCGACCAGCTGCGCACGGTCGTGGTCGGCCATCTGCGCTGGTCGATCGCCGAGCCGGAGCGGCACCGCTTCCTCGAGCTGCTCGGCGCCACGCCGAACGTGGCCGCGTCGCCGCTGGCGGCGGCCGGCGGCGACGACGTCCTGCTCGGCGTCGTGGAACGCGGCCGGCGCGAGGGGATCCTGAGGGATCTCCCGGCCGACCTGCTCGTCGCGATCGGCCAGCGGCTGGGCGCGACCCTGGCGGCGCACGTGTCGCTGCATCCCGAGCTCGCGGACGACCCCGCGTTCCTCGACCAGGCGTTCGCCGCGTGCTGGGGCGCGCTCGGGCGGGACTGACGGCGGTCGTTCAGGCCGGGTCGCTGGAATCGGGGCCGCGCGTCCGGCCGGCAAGGTCGGGCCGCAGGTTCGGCAGCAGGTCCCGGAACGTCTCGCCGTAGATCTCCCAGACCGTCACGAAGAGCGCGCCCACGATCGGGCCGATGATGAACCCGAGCGCCCCGAAGAGGGACAGTCCGCCCAGCGTGCTGAGGGACACGAGCAGGTCCGGCATCTGCGTATCCCGGCCGACCACGCGCGGCCGCAGCAGGTTGTCCACGAGCCCGACCACGAGGACGAAATAGGCGGAGAGTGCGATCGCGGCGCCCCAGTGGCCGGACATGGCGAACCAGACGACCGCCGGGACCCAGACGACCGCGGTCCCCAGCCCCGGGATCACCGAGAGCAACATCATGACGGCGCCCCAGAACGCGGCCGACTCGATGCCGGCCACGGCGAAACCGAGGCCGCCGAGCGTGCCCTGCAGGAGGCCGATCAGCCCCGTCCCCTTGAGCGTGGCCCGTGTCACGGACAGGAACCTGGCGAGCATCCGTTGCTCGTCGCTGTGCGCCAGGGGCAGGTACCAGAGGATGCGATCGAGGGCCGAGCGGCCATGGATCAGAAAGAAATAGAGCGCATAGATCATCACGAAGAAGAGGAACACGAAGTGGACCGTGCCCACCGTGGCGTCGCCCAGGGCGCCCACGAGCCAGTTGCTGGCGCTGCCCGCCAGCGAGCCGACCCGGGTCAGGATCTCCTCGCGATAGGGCGCGATCTGGTCGTAGAACGGCAGCGCCTCGAGGCGCCGCGTCAGCGCGTCCGTCTGCGAGAGCTGATCCCGGATCCAGGGGCCCACCGAGCCGCCCACCTTGATGGCCTGCGCGGTCACGAGTCCCACCAGGCCCGCCAGCGGGATCAGGATCAGGAGCACGAGCAGGACCTCGGTCGTGACCGCGGCGAGCGCCTTGCGGCCGCGGAAAACCCGCGTCAACCGGTCATAGAGCCGATTCAACAGGCCCGCCAGGATGGCGGCCATCAGCAGGGCGAGCAGGAAGCCCTTCACCATGCGGACGAACATCACCGAGATGAAGATGACGAGCGCCAGCAGGACGATCCGGTTCACTGTTTCACGCGACATCGCGGGCTCCCGGCGACAGGGTGATCGAGGCCGATCGGGTCGGCGCATGGTAGCGTATCGGCGCGCGGCAGGCTAGACTTCCAGCTCCGGCGGCCGCCGTGCGGCCGCCCCCCGCGGGACCACCCTACTGAAGGAGCCGACCATGGCCGTGACCGCGTGCATCGCGACCGGCAAGGGGGAGATCAACCTCGAGCTCTTCGCCGACGCCGCCCCCGTGACCGTGGCCAACTTCGTGAACCTCGCGCGACGCGGATACTACGACGGCCTCGTGTTCCACCGCGTGATCGCCGATTTCATGATCCAGGGCGGCTGCCCCCAGGGCAACGGCCGCGGCGGCCCGGGCTACCAGTTCGAGGACGAATTCGACCCGGCGCTCCGCCACGGCACCCCGGGCGTGCTCAGCATGGCGAACGCCGGCCCCGGCACCAACGGCAGCCAGTTCTTCATCACCCACGTGCCGACCGAATGGCTCGACGACCGGCACACCGTGTTCGGCCGCGTCCTCGACAAGGCCGGCCAGAACGTGGTCGATGCCATCGGCGTGGGCGACCGCATCGAGTCGGTGACGATCGGCGGCGACTGGCAGGGCGTGATCGACGGAGAGCGGACGCGCGTCGACGCGTGGAACGAGGAACTGGACCGGCGCTTCCCGAAGCTGCGGGCGGCGGACTGAACGACCGCAGACCGCCCCGGGGCGGCTGCACGCGAGAGGATGGGAACAGATGGCCAAGTTCAAGCTCAAGGGCAATCCCTTCAACACCGTGGGCTCCTTGCCGGCCGCCGGCACCAGGGCTCCGGACTTCACGCTGGTCGGGGCGAATCTCGCCCCCGTCGCGCTGGCCGACTACGCGGGCCGCCGCGTGATCCTGAACGTGTTTCCCAGTCTCGACACCGACGTGTGCGCGGCGAGCGTCCGCCGGTTCAACGAGGAGGCCGCCCGGCTCGACCGCGTGACCGTCCTCTGCATCTCGATGGACCTGCCGTTCGCGGCGGGCCGGTTCTGCGCCGCCGAGGGGATCGAGCACGTGGTGACCGCGTCCGATTTCCGCGAGGGCGCCTTCGGCCGCGCCTACGGGATGCGCATCGCCGACGGGCCGCTCGCCGGCCTGCTCGCCCGGTCCGTGATCCTGCTTGACGGCAGCGGCAAGGTGATGTACACCGAACTCGTGCCCGAAACCACCCAGGAACCGAACTACGGTGCGGTCCTGGCGCTCCTCGCCTGAGGCGAGTGGCGCACCTCGCGGCACACAACTTCTTGCTCAGAAGAAACGGCCGCGATCCGTCGCGGCCGTTTCGTGTGATTCGACCGGCGCGGCCAGGGCTGCGCCAGGGGACGGCATGTACCGGTACCAGGACGACCCTCGCTACTTCGCGCAGGTGAGCGGCGGGGTCGAGGACCTCGCCGCGACGGAGTTGCAGGCGCTCGGCGCCACCGACGTCGAGGCCGCGGTGCGCGGACTGCACTTCCGCGCCGACCCCCGCGGCGTCTACCGGGTGGTCTACGCCTCGCAGCTCGTGCAGCGGGTGATCGCGCCGCTTGCGCACTTCCGCTGCCACACGCCCGACTATCTCTACCGGAAGGTGCGCGAGATCGACTGGCGCGATTTCCTGCGGCCGGGCCAGACCTTCGCCGTGTTCGCCAACGTCTCGCATTCGCAGCTGAAGGACAGCCGCTTCGCCGCCCTACGCGTCAAGGACGCCGTGTGCGACCGCCTGCGCGACGACACCGGCAAGCGCCCGGACATCGACACCGAGAACCCGGACCTCTGGATCAGCCTGCACGCCGCCCACGACGCGGTCACGCTCGGCGTCGACCTCGGCGGCGGCTCGCTGCACAAGCGCGGCTACCGCAAGCAGACCGTCGAGGCGCCGATGCAGGAGACCGTCGCCGCGGCGATCGTCGCCCTGTCCGGGTGGACCGGCGACCGGCCGCTCCACGACCCCATGTGCGGCTCGGGAACCCTGCTCGCCGAGGCCTGGCTGCGCGCGACGGGCACGCCGGCGGGGACGCTCCGCCGGCGCTTCGGCTTCATGCAGCTGCCGGACTTCGACATCGTGGCCTGGAAGCAGGTCAAGAAAGGCCTCGACAGCCGGCGGCGGCTGCGCGAGCCCGGCGTGGTCTCGGGCGGCGACATCGACGCCAAGGCGGTCGCCGCCGCGCGCGCGAACCTCGCGCTGTTGCCCGGCGGCGACCGCGTCCCGATCCGCCGGAGAGACTTCCGCGACGCGCACGATCTCCGCGACGCGGTGATCGTCTGCAACCCGCCCTACGGGATCCGCCTTGCGACAGGATCCGACCTCGCCGCGTTCTACAAGGACCTCGGCGACTGGCTCAAGGTCCGGTGCGCCGGCTGCGAGGCTTACGTATACTTCGGCGAGCGCGAGCTGCTCAAGTCCATCGGCCTGCGGCCCGCGTGGCGACGACCCCTGCGCAACGGCGGCCTCGACGGGCGCCTCGCGAAGTTCGAGCTCTACACCTGACCACCGGAGGACTCCGCCGATGACCGGACCGACCATCCTCGTCACGCGCGACGGCCTCGGCCACGCCGAGCCCGCGCTCGGCCGCAAGCTGGCCGGCACCTTCCTCGACCTGCTCGACCTCGAAGGCCGTCTGCCGGCGCGCATCTGCTTCTACACCGAGGGTGTCCGGCTCGCGTGCGAAGGATCGCCGGTCCTCGACACCCTCGCGGCCCTCGCGGATCGCGGCGTCGAGCTGATCGTCTGCACGACCTGCCTGCAGTACTACGGCCTCGTGGATCAGCTCCGGGTCGGCACGGCCGGCAACATGAATCAGATCCAGGCCGCCCTCTGGGAAGCGCCTGCAGTCCTGTCCGTCTAGGCCGCCGCCGCGGGCGCTTGCGGTCCGCCGCTACCTGGCTTTGCGTGTAACCTCCGGCCCGATCCGCGGGCTGCCCGACCACCCAGCCGCGAGGTGCCGCGCACTTGACCGGTGATCAGCAACGCGCCAGTTCCCTGTTGCGGCCCTGCGACATTCGCGGGCTGCTCCACTCCCACTCCCGCTACGCGGACGGCGCCCACTCGCTGCGCCGCATGGTGGAGACCGCGCGCGAGCTCGGCCTCGAGTATCTCGGCGTGAGCGATCACCTGCGCTCGATCCGCCATCCCGAGGGCATGGATCGGGGCGAGGAGGCGGTCCAGCACGTCGAGATCGCGGCCCTGCGCGGGGAATTCGCCGACTTCGACCTGCTGCAAGGCCTCGAGGTCGACGCCGGCTTCGACGGGGGGATCACGTTGCCGGCCGGCGTGCTCGACGAACTCGACTACCTGCTGGTCTCGCTGCCCGAGCCGGAAGGCTACACCAAGGACAGCTACACCGACGTCGCGCTGCGCGTGGTGCGCCATCCCGCCGTCGACATCCTCAGCAAACCGGTCGGCAGCTACATGCTCGCGAAGCCGCCGGTGCCCCTCGACATGATGCGGGTGCTGAAGGCCGCCGCCGAGACCGGCACGGTCGTCGAGCTCGACGCCAATCCCGCGTTCGCCGACATCGACGGCACGCACTGCCGGCTCGCGGCCGAGCTGGGCGTCCTTTTGGCGATCAACCCGAATGCCCACCGCGCCGCCCGGCTGGTCGACTACCGGCAAGGCGTGGAGATCGCGCGGTCGATGGGCCTCGACTGCCGCCAGATCGTCAACACGATGACCGCCGATCAGCTCCGGGGCCACTTCCGCCGCGGCCGTCACGTCGCCTGACCGGGCGCCGCGTCGCCGCGTCGCCAGGTCTCCCCGTCGCCCCGTCGCCGCGTCGAGACAGCGCGCCTCGCCGCGCCATCCGGCGAGGACGGCGCCGGGCGCGCGCGAACGGGTAATGCCGTGCGGCGACAGGAGCCGCGGCGCGGGTCCCGGTCCTGCGACGTTGGGCGCGGACCGGCCGCTCCGTCCGCCGGGCGATCCCGCCCGTGGGGTCGACCCCGGACGCGGGCGCCGCTCGAGAGGACCCCGAAATCCACGTCGCCGTTGTCGGCACCGAGGGGGTTCGCCGGCTCGAGCCGCCGCCGCCCCGTGCCGGAGTCGCCGCCCCGCGCAGCGCCGACCGGAGGGAGCGGCCGGTCCGCCACCGAAGGGGCCTTGCGTCCGATCGCGCGGCGTGCCAGGATATTCATGGTCCTTGGCCGCCAGGCGCCCGGCGGCTCGACTCCCGCACACGTGACCTCCCGACGTGTCGCCGCATCCGTTCGACCGCGCGCCCTCGTGTGGCGGGCCCGCGGCGAGGAGGCGCCATGGACGCGCGCGGTCGCTCGCTCGCGGGGAAGGCGGCGCCGGCGCCGGTCGCCGGGCCGCGCTGCGCGATCGCGCCGCATGCCGTGTCGCCCTGCGATCGGCCGGTTCCGCGCAACCTCCTCGTGGCCGCCTTGCACGCGATCCTCCACGAGCGATACGTCGAGGGCGGCGCGCTCGTCGCCGCGATCCTCGCCGACCACGCCGAGCTGCCGCCGTCCTTCGCGGCGCGGCGCGCGGCCCCCGGCGACGGGAACCTCCCCGCCGGCGTCCTCGACGAACCGGGCGCCGCCGAGTTGATCCGCGATCCCGCGCGTCCCCGCGTCGGCGACGCCGCGGTCCTCGCCAGCCGGGTCCTCTACCGCCGGCAGTTCTTCGCCGAGCTCGCCGTCTGGGTCGACGAGGTGCGGCGCCGCGATCTCGTGTGGTCGGACGAGCCGCTGCCGGAGCTCGAGTACGGAGCCGCCCTCATCCGCGCGGGCCGGCTGCGCGAGGGGCGCGCGCTGCTCGAGCAGGTGGAGCGAGACCACCCCGGCATCCCGCCCCTGCGCCGCGCGATGCTCGCCAACAACCTGGGCGTCGCGGTCTCGCAGATGGGCGAGTTCCAGCGGGCCCGCGACCTGCTGGCCGAGGCCGTCGCGATCTGCCGCGCGCCGCGCCACGAGTGGCTGCTCGGCTCGATGCTCACCGGACACGCGCTGCTCGAGCTGCGCAGCTTCAGCCTCGACCACGCCGAGGCGCTGCTGCGGGAGGCGGTGGAGCGGCTCGACGGCACCCGCCAGCGGCTGCGCGCGCACCAGGCCCGCTTCAACCTCGCAATCGCGCACTACAAGCAGGGCCGCCTCGCCGAGGCCCTCGCCCAGGTCGACTGCTGCGAGGACCAGCTGCGGCGCGGCGGCGACCTCCAGTGCTGGATCATGGCCCGGCTCACCCGCTGCAAGATCCACCTCGTCGCCGGGCAGGCCGACGAGGCCGACGCGATCGCCTGCGAGGTCGAGCGGCTCGACGCTGCGCGCACCTTCCAGCGCGAGCTGGGCCTCGCGATCGAGATGCAGGGCGACGCCGCCGTCCTGCGCGGCCAGCTCGCGGCCGCGCGCGCCCGATACGAGCGCGCCCTCGCGATGGCGCGCGTCGAGACCCCGGACGGCGACCTCGCCGCCGGCCTCAAGCGCCGCCTCGCCCAGGTGGCTCTGCTGAGCGGCGAATTCGCCGCCGCTCACCGCGGCCTCATGGAGGCGCTGCTCGCGAGCTGCACGGCCGGCGAGATGTTCGAGGAGGTGGTGTCGGGCCGCCTGCTCGCGGTGACCCGCCGGCGTCTCGGCGACCTCGATGGCGCGCGCAGCGCTGCCCGCACCGCCGTCGAGCGCGCGCGCATCCATGGTTGCCAGATCGAGCTGGCCCGCTCGCTTCTCGAGGAAGCCCGCGCCGAGGCCCGTCTGGCCGCGTCGGGTCGAGCCGCCAGCCGCGAGACGGCGTGGGCTCGCGCCGCCGAGGCGCGCCAGGTCGCCGTCCGCCTCGGTTTCGCGGCCGACCACGCCGAGATCGATCGCTTCCTGTCCCGCCTGCGCGAAGCCTGGCGAGCCGCCTGGGTGTGGGCGGGCGGACCGCCGCCGCCCGAATCGCTCGACGACCGCGCCACGCCCGCGTTCGTGGCCGGCTCGCCCCCGATGGTCGCGGCGGCCGCCGAGATGGCCGCCGCCGCGGCGGTCGACGATCCCGTCCTGATCACCGGCGAGACCGGCACCGGCAAGGAGGTCGCCGCCCGCCGGATCCACGACCTGGGCCGCCGGCGTGAACACCCCCTGATCGCGGTGAACTGCGCCGCCGTCCCCGCCGACCTCTTCGAGCGCGAGTTCTTCGGCCACGCCGCGGGCGCGTTCACCGGCGCGGATCACGACGCGCCGGGGCTCGTCGAGCTCGCGCACCGCGGCACCCTGTTCCTCGACGAGGTCGGAGACGTGCCCGCCGACCTGCAGGCCAAGCTGCTGAGGCTCCTGCAGGACGGGACCTTCCGGCGGCTCGGAGACCCCGGCGAGCGGTCCGTCGACCTGCGGGTGATCGCCGCCACGAACGTCGACCTGCCAGCCCGGATCGCCGCGGGCGACTTCCGGCCGGACCTCTACTACCGCCTGAACGTGCTGCAGGTCTCGCTGCCGCCGCTGCGCGTCCGCGGCCCGGACGTGCGCGAACTCGTGCGCGTCTTCGTGCGCCGGGCGCTCGGCGCCGACGCGGAACCCGAGGCTGCGGTGCCGGCCGCGGTGCTCGCCGCGATCGACCGCTACGGCTGGCCCGGCAACGTACGGGAGCTGGAGGCGCTCGTGCGGCGGGCGTGCCTCTTCGCGAGGTCCGGCCGGATGCTGCCGCCCGGAATGGTGCCGGCGGGGTTGCGCGCCGTGATGGCGGTGGAGGATGGCGCCAGCGCCACGGCCGGCGACCATGGCGACGATGAGGGCGAGGACGAGGGCGGCGGCGAGGACTGCGGCGGTCGCGACCGGAGCGACGGCCGGTGCGGAAGAAGCACCTCGAGCGGCGCTCCGACGACCAGCCCGGAGAGTGCGGCGGACCTGAGTCTCGACGCGCGGCTGGTCGACGCCGAGCGGACGGCGATCCGGGACGCCCTGGCCGCCGCGCTGGGGAACCGGACGCTGGCGGCGAAGCTCCTGGGAGTGAGCCGAAAGTCGCTGTACGACCGCTTGCGGCGCCTCGGGATCGCTGGATGAGCGGGGACGGTCGAACTCGACGAGTCGCGGCCGGAACGCCGCCATGCGCCCGGTCGAGATGCGGGGCGGGCGGGGTGGCTGGAATCCAGCCGGCACGCTTGACTGGCCCCGCGATGTGGGCTATATTGCCCGTCCGCTCGCCAGGCCGTGTGATCGCATCTGTGGGTCCAGCACCAGGTCGGGCGAGCACTTTCGCTGCGAGTAGAGGCTCCTCCGTAGCTCAATGGTAGAGCATTCGGCTGTTAACCGAAGGGTTGTAGGTTCGAGACCTACCGGAGGAGCCA
>JAKLEB010000002.1 GCA_022711765.1 Candidatus Krumholzibacteriota bacterium | reverse complement strand
CGCAGACCATCGCGTCGGGCGAACCCTCGGCGGGCAGGGTCCAGTTGCGGTAGAGGCGGATGTAGGTGTCGCCGAAGGCGAGCCAGCCGTTCGAGCAGATCGAGACCCGGTCGTAGGTCTCGCCGTAATGCGTGAACTCGAAGGGCAGGTCGAAGCTCTTCGTGTCGTCGTCCCAGTTCCCGGTATCGTTGATGCCCGTGTTGGCGCCGACCCCGACGAGCTCGACCCAGCTGTAGTCCGGCGCGAGCGGATCGGTGTCCGCGTCGTCGAACGCCCAGTAGCCGTAGGCGTCCGGGCCGGTCGGATCGCCGGCCGCCGCCGTGCCGACCGTGACCGGGTACTCGAGCAGCTGGGTGCCGCCCTCGGCGAACGAGAGGGCGACCTGGAGGCTCGTCAGATGCCCGGGATAGCAGTCGCCCGCGATCGAGATCGTGAACGTGTTCGACTGGGCGACGGCGCCGCCGATCGCGATCGCACCCCACGCCCCCGCTGCGTCCGTCACCGTGATCCACTGGCTCGCGCAGGACAGCGTGGCCGTGACGCCGGCCGTCGCGAGATCGCCGATATTCGCGAGGTCGAACCGCACGGTGCCGGACTCGCCGGGATCGAGGGTGCCGCCCGCGCCGCCGAAGGTCATCCGGTTGAACCGGCCGACCGGGCCGTGCACGGGCAGCGCCACGAGGCTGGTCCAGGTGCTGCCGCTGCCGGTCGCGTCCAGCCGCAGTTCCGGCAGCGCGTTGCCCGGAGCGTCGCTCGCGACCTGCACCTGGAAGGTCCCGGTCGCGGTCCCGCCCGCCGCCACCGTGCCGTAGTTCGCCGTGGCGTCGAGCAGCGAGAAATAGGGCACCGGCGAGCTCAGGGACCCGGTCGCCGACGTGACGCTGCTGGTGCCGTGGTTGATGAGCTGGATCTGGAGGTTCAGCACTTCGCCGGGGTTCGCGACGTTGTCGCCGTTGCCGGAGACTTCCTGGATCGTGAGCGAGGCGAAATCCAGCGAGCGCGTGACCGAGCCCACCGAGGACTGTCCGAGGTGCGGCCGCAGGTTGCGGCCCGTCACTGTGACCAGCACGTCGCCGGCCACGGCTCCGTCCAGCGACAGCACGGCCCGGCCGATCGCGTCGGTGTACGCGAACTCGGAGACGTGGCCGTCCTGGAACACGGCGACGCGCGCGTCCGCGAGCGGCGCCCCGTCGCGGGTCACCGTGACCGGCAGGGCATTGGCGCCGAGAGCCACCTGCGCCGGATAGCTCACCGCGATCGCCGCCGGCACGCCCGTGTAGATCTCGGTCGCCGAGTCGCCCATCAGGTTGTTCCAGGTCGACCAGATCTGAACGGCTGACCACTCGTTGGTCCAGTAATTCCTGTAGAGGTTGAGCTTGCCGCGGGTCAGCGACGGGCCCACGCGGTGCTCGGGGCTGTTCAGCACGCCGTTGGTGATGCCTAGAAAGATGCAGTTGTTGTAGGCGGTGTGAGTGCCGAGGGTCGCCGTTCCGATCGCCGCGATGCCGCCGCCGTTGGGCGCCCGCAGGAACGCCTCGCTGCGGCACGTCGTGTCGCCTTCGAACGAGCCCGTGTCGCAGGTGAGGATCACCGCGTACGGCAGCTGCCGGCCGTTGGTCGTCGACGTGATGTGGGAGGGCGCCATCCCGCTCATGTTCCAGTAGCCGCGGTACGTGAACAGCGTCTCGCCCGAGTTGATCGTCGCGAGCATCTGGGTGAGGAAATTCCCGCTGAAGATCGTGTCGACGCGCGTGTAGCCCAGGTCGAGCAGCTGCTCCTTCACGAACTGGTTGACCCACACGCAGCTGTAGCCCGAGCTGCCCGGATCGCCGGTCAGGCCGGCCGTCGTGAACCAGTTGGTCTCGCTGAAGTCGGGATCGCTCTCGTAGCCGACGATCTTGTCGACCGCGATCTGCAGCTCGGCCGTGCTCGTCACGGAGATCCGGCCGATGTGGATGTCCGCCAGCACGTCGCCGCCCTCGAGCAGCGTGTAGTCGTGGTCGCCCTCGCCGCCGTAGCCCGAGACCGTCTCGAAGAAGGTCGGGATGGCGATCGAGCCGTTCGCGTCGCCGACGAGCGTGACGAACTCCAGCGGCGGCTCGACGGTGTTGTACTGGACCTGCAGCCAGCTCTTGATCGCGGTGTTCGTGGTCCCGGTGGTCGCCGTCGTCGCCACGATCACGTTGTAGCCCTGGCGCCGCCGCCAGGCCGCGAGCTCCTCGATGATGGACAGGACGGTCGAGTTGTTGGGGCAGACGAGGATGTAGGTGCCCGGCCCCACGGCGACGTTCTCGTCGCGCACGAAGCCGACCACTTCCTCCTCGAAGATCGTGGCGAAGGACTCCGGGATCAGCCGCGGCGGGCCGGTCCGGTCGTTCCGCTGGTCGGAGCCGCCGAAGGTGACCTCGACGTCCATCGTGCGCGCGATCTCGGTGCGGCCCGTCGCGGGGTCGTAGGCGACCGGGCTGAACGTGATCGGGACCACGCGCACGCCGCGCATCAACGCCGGCTCTCCGACGGACACGATCGGCTCGGCGGGCGGGGTCGCGCCGTAGGCGCTGGCGTCGAAGGACGTGCCGGCCTTGTCGAACGTCTCGATCCCCCGGACGGGAGCAAGGCTGAAGTTGCCGACGGGCACCAGCTGCCGATCGACGAGCCGGACGCTGGCGCCGACCCCCGCGGGCAGCGCGACGAGGCGCGTGACGGTCGGCAGGGCGGCCTGGCCGAGCCCGCCCCGATGCCCGCCGCCAGGCAGGTCGAGCGCCTGGAAGGTCCGGCCGCCGAGTTCCACTTCGGTCACGTCGATGCTCGGGATTTCCAGGCTGAGCGTCAGGCCGCCGGCGCGCGCGGCGACGAGGTCGATCCGGGGATCGCCACGGCCGCCGGTCGCCAAGAGGGACCTGGATTCGACCTCTCCCTCCATAGCCAGGGCGAGCGTCGCGGGGATCAGGGCGCCGAGCAGGATCAGGGCCCGTCTTGGACAGCGCATGGCGGCCTCCGTCAGTTGGCAGAAGATCTCGGATTGCCAGGGGTCTGGAACTCTCCCCGGAGCGGATCTCCTGGAGATCCGCATCGATATTCGGGGCGTCAGTGCCCCTGATTATAGCAGATGTGAGCCGGGGTGCAGCACATAATATCATATCATCCGTGATTCCATCGGCGCGTCATCGTCAGTGAACGTCCGGTATCGTCGAGGACGTCACCGCTCCGTCGCGAATCGTTCCGGAACGACCCCGGCCGCCGCCGCTCGCCGGGCGCTCCGCCGGACATCTATCCTCTCGTGCAGAAATTGACTGAATGTACAAAAAAGCCTGCCGTTCCCGGGCCGATGTCCCGAAAATGTTAGAATTCGCGACCTGGCTTCAACTTCGGCCCACGTGTTATAATCCCCGGCGCACCCACGACCGCGGTTCCGACCGCATTCGCCACCGTCTTTCTCCCTCGGGAGGACCAGGACCATGAAGCGCATCATCTTCGGGGCCTTCGCCCTTCTTCCCATGCTCGGCCCCGGCGCTGCCGTCGCGGACGTCATCAACGTGCCGGGCGACTTCGCCCAGATCCACGCCGCCGTCCAGGCCGCCGCCGCCGGCGACACGGTGCAGGTCGCCGCCGGGACCTATACCGACTGCACCCACGAGACCGAGGGACCGGGGTCGACGCCCGCCTGCGTCATCATGCGCCCGGGTGTCACCCTCCGCGGTGCCGGCCCCGACGCGACGGTCATCGACGCGGAGACCCTCGGACGCGGCATCTTCGTCCACGACACCGACGGCGTCGTGATCGAGGACCTCCAGGTCCGCAACGCTTACGCCGAGATCTACGGTGCGGGCATCCTGATTCGCCAGGGCTCGACCGGCGCGGTGCTCCGGAACCTCAAGATCCAGACCAACGGCGACGGCGGGATCGTCGTCATCAACAACGCGAGCGCCTCGCTGACCGACGTGTCGTTCGTCCAGAACGCCGCCAAGCAGGGCGGCGGGCTGGCCGTCGAGGAGACGAGCACCGCCAGCGTGACCGACTGCATCTTCGACCGCAACGTCGCGCCGTCCGGCGGCGGCATCTTCGTCCGCACCGGCTGCACCGTGGACATCACCGGCTCCACCTTCGTCGACAACGCCGTCAACGCCGATTTCGGCAACGGCGGCGCGGTCTGCGTCCAGGACTCGGAGTGCAACATCAGCGGCTGCACCTTCACGGGCAACTCGACCCGCGGCGGCGGCGGCGGCCTCGCGTACGTCAGCACCGCGACCGGCATCGTCGAGAACTGCGAGCTCGTCGGCAACCGGACGGCGGCCAGCTACAATTACGGCGGAGGCATCACGTGCCAGCAGTCGGCGCCCATCTTCCGCAACCTGTTGCTCGTCGGCAACACCGCCAACACGACGGGCTCGGACGGCGGCGCCATCGACATCCAGTTCAATCCGGCGCCCACGATCGAGCACTGCACCCTCGTGGACAACAGCTGCTCGGGCGACGGCTTCGGGGGCGGCGTGCTCGTCCAGTGGGGCGCCAAGCCGTCCATCGCGAACTGCATCATCGCGAGCTCGACCGCCGGCGCGGGATTGGCCTGCGTCTTCTCCGACTCCGCCACGGTGACCGGCTGCGACATCTGGGACAATGCGGGCGGCGACGCCGTCTGCGGTCTCGACGGCGGTTGCAATTTCAGCGCTGATCCCCTGTTCTGCGACGTGGTCGGCGGCAACTACCGCGTCGAACCGGCCAGCCCCTGTGCGGCGGGCAACCACCCGGCCGGCGGCGGCTGCGGCGCCTCGTACGTCGGAGCCTACCC
Source organism: Candidatus Krumholzibacteriota bacterium (assembly GCA_022711765.1). Taxonomy (GTDB): domain Bacteria; phylum Krumholzibacteriota; class Krumholzibacteriia; order LZORAL124-64-63; family LZORAL124-64-63; genus Glo-17. Next base: position 1,530,598 of record JAKLEB010000002.1, on the reverse strand, counting down.
GGCCGGCTGCGGCACCGCCGTCGGCGAGGTGCCGCACGCGGGAATCGTCCTCGGCAACTTGCCGAATCCGTTCAACCCGCACACCACCATCTTTTTCACGCTTGACGTACCCGGCGACGTCGTGGTTCGAATCCACGACGTGCGCGGCCGTACGCTCCGCACCTTCGCCCGCAGCGACGTTCCGGCCGGTGTGAGGCACGAATTCACCTGGGACGGCCGTGACCAGGCCGGACGGGCGCTGTCCAGCGGCGTCTATCTCTACCGGCTCGAGTCTCGAGGCGTTGCCACCACCAAGAGGATGAGTCTGATCCGATGATGCGAGTCCGACTGCTGGGCTTCGCGCTGAGCCTGCCGGTCCTGGTCGCCGCCGTGGCGACCGGGACCGCGGGTCCCGCGACGCCGCCGCCCGCCCCCGCGATCGATGTCCGTTCGACCGAGACTATCCTGACCTTCCCGGCCCGCGATCCCGCCGGCGCCGTCGCGTGGCCCGAGCTCGGCGCGCTGGTGGCGTTGCCGCCGGACGCCACGACCGCGACCGCGACGGTGCTGTCCGGTCGCGCCGGACCGGTCACGGCGAGCGACCGGCTCCTGCGCCTGCGCGGCCAGCCGGCGGTTCACGTGAGGGTCGCGGACCCTGGCGAGCAGGCGATCGTGATCGCCGTCCGCCACGACGGATCGTGGTCGGCGAAATCTTCGGACCGGCTGCGGTCCGCTGCGCTGAGCGCGGGCCTCCGCGGCGTGCCCGACGGCGGTCTGAAGGCCGGCGACGGTCCGCTGGGCGGCAGCTACGTGATCATCTCGGCGCCGGAATACGCGAACGCGGTCGCGCCGCTCGCCGCCTGGAAGACGCGCAAGGGGTGGCCGGTGATCCTGGTCACGACGGACGAGACCGGCGTCTCCAACGCCGCCATCCGCAGCTGGCTGCAGGTCGCCTACGACACCTGGCCGAAGCCGCCCGAGTACGTCCTGCTCGTCGGCGACGTCGACCGGATCCCCGCCTGGAACTTCTCGGGCAACGTCACCGACCTGCCGTACGCGCTCCTCGACGGCGACGACTGGCTGCCCGACCTGATGCTGGGCCGCTTCTCGGTCTCCAACCAGACCGAGTGCGGCGCCATGGTCGCCAAGAGCGTCCACTACGAGCAGGCGCCCTACGTCGATCAGACGGCATGGTTCACCCGCGGCGTGCTCGTCGCCGGGCAGTACGCGTCCTCGACGCCGATGCACACCATCCGTTTCTGCGGCGACCAGCTGGTATCGATCGGTTTCGATCCGCTCGACCCGTTGACGCCGGCCCCCGGCGACCAGGGCAACTACATCGTGTCGCCGTACATCCCCCAGGAGGGGATCGGCGTGCCCCTGAACATGGGTCCCGCCGCCATCAAGACCGCGATCGACCTCGGGTGCAGCATCGTGGCCTATCGCGGCTGGGCCTACGGCACCGCGGGTTGGGAGCCGCCGCACTACACGGTCGCGGAGATCCCGAGCCTCGCCAACGGCGCCATGCTGCCGGTCGTGATGAGCTTCGTCTGCCTCAACGGCGACTACTCGGCGAGCGAGACCTGCTTCGGCGAGGTCTTCACCCGGCTGGGCGGCAGCGAGCCGGCCGCGTTCAAGGGAGCGGTCGCCTTCATCGGCAACGGCGAGCACTGGTCGCACACGCGCCACAACGACGCCATGGCCATCAGCGTCTTCGAACGGATCGTCGACCCCTCGGTCACGACGCTCGGCGCGTTGCTGAACGCCGGCAAGCTGCGCTTCCTGGAGTACTTCCCCGGCGAGCTCGAGGACACCGGCGACGAGGAGTCGGTGGAGTTCTACTTCCACATCTACAACCTGCTCGGCGACCCGGAGCTCAACTACCACCGGGCAGCGCCCACGGCGCTCACGGCGGCGCACGCGGCCTCCCTACCGGCCGGTGCGACCATGTGCGAGATCACGGCGTATGAGGCCGACGCCACGACGCCGCTGCCGGGAGCTCGGATCGCGGTCGCGCAGGCCGGCCAGCTCCTCGCCGCCGCGATCGCCGGACCGGATGGCTCGGCGCGCCTGGTGCTCGCGCCGGCGGTGGCCGCCGGCGCGGTCGACCTGACCGTCTCCCACGCGGACCGCATCCCCTACCTGGCCCAGATCGGCGCGAGCGCACCGGGGGTCTTCCTCGGCCTCGACGGCGTCGCGATCGACGACAGCGAGCCCTCGCCTGGCGCCGGCAACGGCGACGGCGGCGCGAACCCCGGCGAGAGCCTGGCGCTGGGCGTGACCATGCGGAATCTGGGCTCGGCCGCCAGCGGGGCCGCGAGCGTGGCCCTCACGGTCGAGGGCCCCGCGAGCGTGACCACGGGCACGGCCGCGCTCGCCTCGCTCGCGCCCGGCGCGACCGGCGGGCTCGCCGAACCCCTGGTGATCGCGGTCGCGGCGGACGCCGCCGACGGCGCCGTGATCCGCGGACGGCTGGACGCCGAGCGCGGCGGCGAGCACGACCTGTCCGGCTTCGAGCTCGTGGTTGCCGCGCCCGAGCTCGCGATCGCCGCCGTGGCGTCGACCGGCGACGCGTGGGTCGAACCCGGTCTGACCAACGAGCTCATGCTGACGCTGACCAACCGGGGTTCCCTCGACACCGCCGGCGGCACGCTCGCGCTGGAACTGGTCGCGCACGCGGGAGCGGCGTTGCTCACGAGCGAGGTCGCCTTCGGGTCCCTGCCCTCCGGCGGCGAGGCCGCGGTCGGACCGGTCAGCCTGAGCCTGCAGGACGACGTCGCGGCCGGCGCCACGCTGACGCTGCACGCGGTCGCGACCTGCGCCGAGGGCGCCGTGGTCGCGACGACCGTGCCGATCGCGATCGGCCGCGGAGACGCCGGCGAGCCCGCCGGCCCGGACCGCCACGGCTACTACGCGTACGACAGCGCCGACTACCTCTATCCCGGCGAGCGCCCGGTCTACCGCTGGACCGAGATCAGCGCGGCGTTCGGCGGACCCGGCACCAAGCTCGCCTTCGTGTCCGACAACAACGAACGCGACGTGACAGTCGACCTGCCGTTCACCTTCCGTTACTACGGGCAGGACTTCACCCGGGTGCGGATCTCCGACAACGGCTGGTTGAGCTTCGAGGACGCCAACGACGACTACAACTTCTACAACTGGCCGATTCCCTCATTCGACGGCAACGGCTCCGTCGTCGCCCCGTTCTGGGACAATCTCACGCCCGAGCCGGCCGCCGACCCCGCAAGCGATCCCGTCGGCCTCGACAGCGACGGGGTCTACTGGTACCAGGACGCCGCGCGCGACGAGGTGATCTTCGAGTGGAGCCGGATGCGGCACTACATGTCCGGCAACATCAATGATACCGAGCCCGACATCACGGACCTGTTCACGTTCCAGGTCGTGTTGCGCGACCCGCTCGTCCACCCGACGCCGAGCGGCGACGGCGAGATCCTCTTTTTCTACAAGCAGGTCGCGGACAGCGATTTCCTGCGCATGTTCGCCACCGTCGGCATCGAGTCGCCCGACGAGACCGACGGCCTGCAGCTCACCTACGACAGCATTCGCGCCGCCGGGACCCTGACCTTCGGCCCCGGCCAGGCCGTCCGCCTGACGACCGCGCCGCCGGTGCGGGTCCCGCTCACCGTGAGCGCGCTGTCCCGGCGCGAACTCGCCGCCGGGGTGGAGCTCGCCTGGACGCTCGACGACGAGCGACCGGTCGCCGGCTGGCGGATCCATGCCCTGCGGGACGGCCAGCGCCATTGCCTGACCCCGACGCCGCTGGCGGCGGGCGCGCGCACCGGCGTGGTCGTCGCCGATCCGCTTGCCGACCTCGTGCTGGAGGCCCTCCTTCCGCACGGGACGACGTGCGAGGCGGGCAAGGCCCTGGCCGGCGCCTCGGTCGCGGCGTTCGCGCTCGGCGAAGCGGCGCCGAACCCGGTTCGCGGCGAGGCGTCGATCGCGTTCGCGGTGCCGCGGGCGGGCCCGGTCCGGCTGCGGATTTTCGACGTGCGTGGTCGTTGCGTGCGGACGCTGCTCGATGGTCCGGTGGCCGCGGGCGCGGGTGCGGTGTCCTGGCAGGGGCGAGACGACGCGGGCCGCTCGCTGGCCGACGGCGTCTACTTCTGCCGCCTCGAGCACGCGGGACAGACCCTGACCCGCAAGCTCCTGCTGGTCCGTTGACGATGCCAACTCGACCGGGCGCCCCTCGCGAGCGACCGGTCGGCCTCTGTGTGGACGAGCGATGAGACTGATCATTCTGTTGCTGATCCTGGTCGTGGGCATGGGTGTCTGGGAGACCGCACGCCATCGCTGGCACTTGCGCCGGATCCCGATCCGGGTCCACGTCAACGGCAGCCGCGGCAAGAGCTCGGTGGCGCGCCTGATCGCCGCCGGGCTGCGCGGCGGCGGCCTGCGGGTCGCCGCCAAGACCACGGGGTCGGCGGCCGCGATGATCCACGTGGACGGGACCGAGACGCCCGTCGTCCGCCGGGGCGGCCCCAACATCCGCGAGCAGCTCCAGATCGTCCGCGACGCCGCGCGGGAAGGATGCCAGGCGCTGGTGATCGAATGCATGGCCGTGCGGCCCGACCTGCAGCACGCCTGCGAGCACCACATCGTCCACGCCACGCACGGCGTGATCACGAACGTGCGGCCGGACCACCTCGAGGTCATGGGCCCCACGCTGGAGGATGTCGCCAAGAGCCTCGCCGGCACGGTGCCCCGGCGCAGTCTCTTCTTCCACGCGGAGGACGCCTTCGCCGACTACTTCGCGGGCCGCGCCCGCGAGCTCGGCTCCCGCTGCACGGCGGCCGACGCGAGCCAGGTCACGGCGGCGGAGATGGCGGGGTTCCGCTACGTCGAGTTCCCGGAGAACGTGGCGCTCGCCCTGAACGTCTGCATGGCCGCCGGCGTGCCGCGCGACCGCGCCTTGCAGGCGATGTACGGCGTGGTGCCCGACGTCGGCGCCATGACCCTGTGGCGGTTCCCGGTGGACCAGGGCACGATCACGTTCTGCAACGGCTTCGCGGCCAACGATCCGATGAGCTACATCCGCATCTGGGACCGCCTCGGGCTGGCCGAGCGGGCGGAGCAGGTCGTCCTGGTCTTCAACAATCGCGAAGACCGCATGAGGCGAGCCAAGGACATGCTGCCGCTCTTCGGCCGCGAGCTGGTGGCCGGACGCTACGTCCTGATCGGCGAGCAGACCCGGATCCTCGGCGACATGCTCCGGCGCCAGCACCTCCCCCCGGACCGGGTCGAGGACCTCGCCGGCCGGCCGGCGGCCGAGCTGTGGAGCCGGCTCGTCGAGCTCACGCCGGCGGGCGGGCTGGTCATCGGCGTCGGCAACATCAAGGGGATCGGCAACGCCCTGCTCGATCACCTGCGCGACCGGCTCGCCATGGAGGTCTCGTGATGCTGTTCCAGGCCGTCGGGCTCGGGCTGGTCGTCAGCCTGGTCTTCACCGAGATCCTCGGCCTGGCGGCCGGCGGCCTGGTCGTGCCGGGATACATCGCTCTCTTCCTCGACCAGCCGCTGCGCATCCTGGGCACCGTCCTGGCGGCCCTGGTCACCTACGGGACGGTCCGCCTGCTGGGCCGGCACATCCTGCTCTACGGCCGGCGGACGATGGTGTTCTGCGTCCTGGCGGGGTTCCTCTTCGGATCCCTGACGCGGTACCTGCTCGTGTTCAACGACCTCGTCGGTCTCGGCGTCGACACTGTGCTCCTGCAGTCGGTCGGCTACATCATCCCGGGGCTGATCGCCTACTGGATGATGCGGCAGGGGATCGTCGAGACGCTCTGCACCATGTTCATGGCGGCATTCATCGTCCGGTTGGCCCTGGTGGCCGCCCACGGAGGACATCTCATTGAGCTGGCGATTGGATAGTCGTCGCAGGTGGGTGCTGATCGGGCTCGCGGTCCTGGCGCTGCTGCTGCAAGCGATGCTGGACCTCACGCGGGCGCCCGTGCGCCAGCGCGATTACGAGCTGAAGCTCGCGGCGGCCGAACGCGCCGCCGAGGCCTTCCAGGTCCTGCGCGCCCGCCGTCAGCTCGTGAACGCGCAGGTCGATCTGCTCAACGATCCGGCGGGCACCGGGCTGATCGGTCCGGAGTACAGCCAGATCACCAACGCGACGGGCAGCCTCGAGGCCAAGCTCACGAGCCTGAACCCCAACTGGGCCGCGATCCTCGTGGAGTACTTCCGCCAGGCGGGGCTCGCACCGGGCGACCCGGTCGCACTCGCGCTGTCCGGCTCCTTCCCGGGGCTGAACATCTCCGTGTACGCGGCGATGGAAACGATGCGCCTGCGGCCGGTGGTGATCACCTCGGTGGGCGCGTCGATGTGGGGCGCCAACGATCCCGCCTTCACCTGGCTCGACATGGAGTCGGTGCTGTTCGAGGAGGGCGTGTTCACGACGCGCAGTCAGCTCGCGAGCTTCGGCGGCGGCAACGACATGGGCCGCGGCTTGAGCCCCCAGGGTCGCCGGCTGATCCGCGAGGCGGCGGCGCGCAACGACGTCCCGCTCCTCGAGTGCGAGAACATCGAGCAGGCGATCGCCAGACGCATGGCCTTCTACGAGGAGCAATCGCGCGGCCGGCCGTATCGCTGCTACGTGAACGTCGGCGGCGGCGTGGCGAGCCTCGGCGACACGCACAACCGGGTCATGCTGGGATCCGGCCTGATCGCGGATCTCGGGCAGCACAACTGGCCGCGCAAAGGCACGCTGATCCTCTTCGCCGAGAAGGGCGTCCCGGTCGTGCACATGCTCCGCCTGTCCGCGATCGCGCGCGAGGAGGGATTGCCGGTCGCTCCCGATTACTTGCCACTGCCCGGCGAGGGCGAGATCTTCGTCAGGCAGATGTACCGCTTCCCGCTCACGCTTGCGGTCCTGATCGGCTACTGCGGGCTGTGCGTGATGATCCTGGCGCCGGAGTTGCGACGCGGGCTCTTCGACTGGCTGCCGGGGCGCCGTCCCGGCGAGCCCACCAAGGGGGATACGGCATGAGCCGGACGCTCGGGTTGCGAATCGCCGCCGGGCTCGCGATCCTGGCCGGCCTCGGCGGCACGGCCGCGGCCAAGACCACCTGGGTCTCGGTGAAAGACCTCGCGGGCGGTCCCGCCGTTTGCCTGGAGACGGGCGGCGAGCGCCTCGACTATACGCTGGTCGGCGACGCCGCCGCGGTCCACTGCAGCGTCCAGGGACCGCGGCGACTCAAGCTGACGAGCCGCTATCTCTTCGCCGCCGACGACTCCTCACGCGTCGCCTACGCGATGATCGTTCAGCTGGACGGCCGCGAGGTCCTGCGCAAGGGATTCACCGGCACCGTCGCGGCCAACTTCGACCGCTGCGACGCGGACGGACGGGTCGGCACTCTGCGCCGCAGCTACCTCGACCTGCCCGCCGGCAAGCACGACCTCACGATCCGCGCCGAGTGCGAGGGGATGGGGAGCGTCGCGATCCGCCTGTTCCGCCAGGTGAAACGCCAGCGCGACCACTGGGTGGCGTTCGCGCCGGAACACTACGGCGAGATCCGGCACCTGCAATTCGCGAACGGCAACGAGTCCGCCTACTACCACTTCGACGCGGACACGCCGCTCGGCCTCACCGTCAGCGGTCCGACCACCCTGCGCGTCGCGACCCGCCTGGACTTCGACCACCTGATGAACGGCGGTCAGACCTACGCCCTGCAGGTCGCGATCGACGGGACGGTCTGGCGCACGTTCCACTTCGACAGTGACCGGCTGGCCTCCGCGCTGTACGTCGAGCGTCCGGACATCCTGCCGGGCGAACGCAAGGAGCTGACCATCGCGGTCCCGCGCGGCCGACATGCGGTCGAGATCCGCTGCGTCCGTCCGGAGACGTGCGGTGTCGCCGCCCTGATCCATCTCCCCCTGAGCGATCTCGAGCGCTAGGAGACCCCGTTGATTCCCTTCCGTCCCGGTCACCAGTTCCCACCGCGCCTCGCGCTCGGACTCGCGCTCGCGTGCAGTCTCGGCGCCGGTCTCGCCGGCGGTCCGGCCCTGGCTGCCACGAGCTACTCGCCGCAACCGTCCTCCGACGCGACGGTGGTCGGCATCGGCGGGAAGGACTACTACCTGCTCGGCGAGGAGCCGCTCGTCTTGCCCCTGGTGGGCCCCGGCACGCTGTCGGGCTACGCGCGCGCCGGATTCGCCCCCGACGACCGGGAGTCGAAGGCCGGCAGCGTGACCCTGGCAGGCCTCGGCGACCGCGTCATCCGGATCCCCTTCACCTTCACGGCGAGCGAGAGCGCCGCCTGGGACGACGGCCGTCCGGGCCGCCCGAGCGCCGGCCGCAAGTTCGAGATCTTCGTCCCCGCCGGCGTCTGGACCCTGCACCTGACCGGATCGCTCCCCGCGGGCGGCCCGCTGGTGGCGATCCTCTATTACGACGGCCCGCCGCAATCGGAATTCCAAGCGCGGCAGGCGAAGGCCGCCCGGCAGAGCCCCTGGACGTACCGCAACCGCTTCGGGCTCGAGATGATCTACACCGACAACGTGCTCACGATGAGCGAAGACGGTGTCGACGCCTGGGTCGCCGGGGTCGATCCCGAGCAGTTCCTCATCGGCAAGTACGACGACCTGGTCGTCGCGCCCACGCTGGACTTCTCGGCTCAGCGCAAGCTGCTCGGCTGGGGCGACACGCGGTTCCGCTTCAAGGTCAAGCGCTGGATGTACACGCAGAATCCGATCAAGACCAATACCGACTTCGACGGCTACGTTCGCCAGTTCTTTTCGGGCGGCAAGAGCCTGGAGCTCTATCTCCACTACGCTCCCGAGCAGTACATCCGGCAGCTGTCGGACCGCCCGCCCTACAGCGACCCCGACGCACCCATCGAGTACAAGGAATTCCGTTTCACGCGCAACATCATCAACCTGACCTGGCGCCAGCGCCTGAATCGGACCTGGGACTACACGCTGATCGTCGAGAACAACCGGCGATACTACAACAAACCGTTCATCGAGAACGATACGGTCTGCTACGAGTGCCGCCTCTCCGTCGGCTGCCGGGTGGCCAAGCCGCTCAAGCTCTCCGGCGACTACAGCGTCGAGTTTGCGGAATCGCGCGCCTACGATTCGCTCGACGAGACGCCCGCGACCAGCGACGACGGCGATGCCAGCTACAATCGCGACCTCTACCGGCTGGGCTTCGACCTGGCCACCCCGTGGGCCATGCCGGTCTTCGACAGCATCGACGGGTCGTATCTCTTCATGGACTACTATTACACGACCGATCGCGACCTCTTCGACGATCCCTACCATGTGGGGCGACGCGACAAGATGCAGAAAGTCGGCGTCTCCGTGAACCGCAAGATCACCAAGACGCTCAGCGTCTACGCCAGCTTCCGTTACTCGGACCGCGTCGTGGAATCGCCGTGGTACGGCGACATCACGATCGACAAGGACTTCATCGAGCACCGTTACTGGGTCGGGATGGACTACAGTTTCTAGAGGAGTGGCCATGCCTGTGAACGTGACGACCCGCACACTGCTGTCCGGTCTGGCGCTGTTCGTGATCGGCGCCGGACTCGCCGGCTGCGGCCAGCAGGATCTCTACGAGGCGCCCGGCTCGCCCTACGAGTTCGTGGGCAGGCTCGCGTTGCCGAGCGCCAACGAAGGAGTGGCCGTGATCGGCCGCACAGCCTTCGTCGCCGGCGGCGAAGCCGGTCTGCACACCGTGGACTGGTCGAACCCGGCGTCGCCGCAGCTCCTGGCCACCCTCAACACGACGAAGTACGCCGACGACATCCAGGTCGTGCGTACGTTCACCGGCGGGGTGCTGCGCGACATCGCCCACATCGTCGAGGGCACCGAGGGCGTCACGAGCTATGACGTCACCGACGCGGCCAATCCGGTAGACTACCTCACCGGCACCACCGCAGTCGTCGGCCGCAGCGTCTTCATCGTCGAGGACGAGAACCCCAGCGCGCCGTACGTCGTCTTCGTCGCCGAGGACTGGAAAGGCGTCCGGGTCTTCGAATCCGTTCCCGCGGATCCGGGCATCCTCGCCTACAACGGCGTCTTCGTCGGCACCCTCGGCAACGCCTACGCCGTGGCCGTGCGCGACGGGTGGGGATATTGCGCGCAGGACGAGCTGGGCCTCGGCGTGCTCGACCTCCGGGTGCTCGACCTGAACTCGGTGGCCCTGGTCGCCTGGGCCGACACGCCGGGCAACGCGCGCGCCGTGGCGGTGGAGGGGGACTACGCCTTCGTCGCGGACGGCCTCGAGGGCCTGGCGGTCCTGCGCATCGACGGCGGCAATCCGCCCGTCAAGGTCGCCCAGTACGACCTCAGCGGGTACTCCGAGGGGATCGCGCTGCGCGACGGCCTCGTCGCGCTGGCCGCCAACGGCGGCGGCGTGCACTTCTTGGACGTGAGCGACCCCGTCCATCCGATCTACCTCGGGACCAACGTCACCACCTACTCGCTCGACGTGGCGTTCTCGGATGACGGCTACTGCCTGGTCGCGGACGAGTCCGATGGACTGGTGATCTTCGGCGGTCGCGGACCGTTTCGCGACACCACGCCGCCCGCCGCCGTCATCGACCTGATCGCCCAGCCAGCCGGCGCGAACGCGATCGATCTCGAGTGGACGATGACCGGCGACGACCGCATGCGCGGAACCGCTGCGTCCGTAGAGGTCCGTCAGGCGGCGGCGCCGATCACCGATGACGCAGGCTGGGACGCCGCCACGCCCGTCGCGGGTCTGCCGGCGCCCGCGGCCGCCGGCACTCCCCTCACCCACACGGTGACCGGGCTCGAGCGCGACACCGCCTACCACTTCGCCCTGCGCGTCGTCGACGACGCTGGCCTCGTGTCCGCTCTCTCCAATCCGGCCACCGCGACGACCGCGGCCGGCATCATTCTCCGCAATCCGTCCCTCGACCTCGCGGCCGGCACGGTCGACGACACCTTCACGTACGAGGTGGAAGCCCTGTGGGAAGGTGAATTCACCGCGACGGAGGTGATCATCGACGGTACGCCGCAGACGATAGCGCTCGTGGCCGACGACCTCTATCGCTTCCAGACCTCTCTCGCCAAGGGCGTCCACACCTACGCCTTCCGCTTCGCGGCCGAAGGCGTCGCCGACGCGACGACGGCGGAGTATGCCGGACCTGCCGTCGGCGAGATCGTCTTCACGATGGGCAGCCCCGACCAGGAGTACGGTCGCGACACCGACGAGGTCCGCCACCTCGTCGCGTTCGGCGAACCCGTGATCGCAGCCGCCACGGAGGTGACGCAGGCCGAGTGGGACGAGGTGATGCCGGCCGGCAGCAATCCGTCCCAGCACCCGGGCGCCGCGCGCCCGGTGGACAGCGTGACCTGGCACGAGGCCGTCGCGTACTGCAATGCCCGCTCCGTCGCCGACGATCGAACCCCCGCCTACACGATCGTCGGCGAGTCGGTCAGCTGGGACACGGCCGCCGACGGCTGGCGGCTGCCGACCGAGGCCGAATGGGAGTATCTCTGCCGCGCCGGCACCACGACGGCGTTCTTCAGCGGCGAGCTCGTCGAGCTGAACTGCCGCCTCGATCCGAACCTCGACGCGATCGGCTGGTACTGCGGCAACGCGGGCACGGCGCCCGAGGTCGTCGCGCAGAAACTGCCCAACGCGTTCGGGCTCTACGACCCGAGCGGGAACGTGCGCGAGTGGTGCTGGGACTGGTACGGCGACCTCCCGGCGACGGCGGTCCTCGATCCCGCCGGACCGGCGACCGGCGCCGTGCGGATCTGCCGCGGCGGCAGCTGGTTCTACAGCAGCCAGGATTGCCGCAGCGCCGCCCGCGGCACGTTCCCGCCCGACAGCAGGGACGACACGGTCGGCTTCCGGGTCGTGCGCACGGATTTCGCCGACTGAGCCCGCATTCGCCGGGGGTCGCGCTCGCCGCGCGGCCCCCGGCGCGGAAAGGACCCAATGACCGCCGCCAAAGTCACCGATGCCCTGAAGGGCGCCGTCCCGCCGCCGAAGCTCCGCTTCACGTTCATCGACGAGTTCCGCGGACTCATCGGGGTCATGATGGCGCTCGGCCACGCTCAGTATTACATGAATTCCGCGTGGCTGAGCCTGGATCCGATCGACCCGTTCTTCGACAACACCCCCCAGTTCCTCATCCGGTACATGGGCTACCTCTGCGCTCCCGGCTTCCTGATGATGAACGGCGCCATGACCTACTGGGCGTTCATGCGCCGTCGCAAGCGGGGCATCACGCGGGGCCGGGCCATCCTCGATTTCGTCGAGCGCGGCGTCTTCCTCGTGCTCGTGCAATGGCTCTGGGTCAACGCCGCCTGGAGCGGCTTCGACCGCCTGCGCCTCGACCACATGGGCATCATCGCCACGATCGGCATCAGCATGCTGCTCGTTTCGCTGATGGTCGAGTGGCCGTGGTGGCGGCGCGGCCTCGTGGCGCTCGCCTGTTTCCTGATCCATCCCCTGCTGCTGCAGATTCCCTACGACCACGACAGCTGGATCCACGTCCCCATGCAGTTCTTCATCGACAGCGGCGACTTCACCAAGTATCCGCTCATTCCCTGGTTCGCGTTCGCCTGCGTCGGCTCGGTCATGGCGCACTTCTGGTTCACGGTCTGGACCGATTCCCACCGGCCCGACGAGCGCGCCTACAAGTCGATGGGGCTCGGCCTCGCGCTCGTGCTCGCGGCCCTCGGCCTGCGCGACTGGGGCCTCGCGTATGCCAACCTCTTCCCGCACGAGGGCTGGTTCACGTACAGCTTCTTCCTGGTCCAGAAGTATCCGCCCAGCCTCTGCCACCAGGTCTGGTTCGCCGGCGCGGTGATCTTCATGGTCGGCCTCTTCGCCTGGATCGACAACCGCTGGCCGGTGCTGCGTCCCCTCGCGGTCGTCGGCAAGGTGCCTCTGTTCTTCTACTGCATCCACATCCCGCTGCTCGCGATCGTGTTCCGTCGCCTCGGCTGGCTGCCCTACCACGGCGGCGGCGTGGTCGAGAGCCTGTGGACCTGGGTCGGCCTCCTGGTCGTCATGGCGCCGCTCGCCATCTGGTTCGGCCGGGTCAAGGCGCGCAACAAGAGCTGGTTCGTGCGCATGATCTGATCAGGCGGCGCCCGCGGCGCGGCGGCGTCTAGCGGTCCAGCTCGGCGAGAGCGGCAGCCCAGCCGGTGAAGAGCCGGCCATCGAGCCCCTCTCGCCGAGCCGCCGCCACGTTGGCCGGCAGGTCGTCGTAGAAGACGAGCGGCGAGTCGTGCGGAAGCGCGGCGGCCACGACCGGCGCGAAGGCGCCCACGTCCGCCTTCAGGCGTCCGGTCTCGCAGGAGACGATCCACCGCGCGCAGAGCCCGAACCAGGGCCAGCGGCTGCGGCACCAGACCAGGTGCGCGGGGTTGGTGTCGCTGAGCACCCAGAGCGGCCGCGCGGCGGCGAGCCGGCGGACGGCCGCCTCGGCCCCCGGCGTCGCCGTGAAGATGTCGCACCAGCACCGCACCAGATCGGCCCGCCGGCCGGCTGGCCAGCGGAGCCAGGCGGCCAGCTCCGCGAAGAAGGCCGCGCTCGTTGCGAGGCCCCGCTCGTAGCTCCGCTTCGCCTCGCCGAGGATGTAGCGATCGCGGATCTCGCCCGGCGATCGCGGGCTCGCGGTCGCCGCCGCCGCCACGAAACGCTCGAAATCCAGATCCACCAGGACGTTGCCCAGATCCAGCAGCAAGGGCGGGCGCGGCGCGGCGTGGTCCATGCAGGGCGCTCCGATCGATCGTGCCACGGGAGTCGGTGGCCAGGATAACCGGGAATCGGCGAGGTGTCGCCGGTCGCTGCCGTCAAGCACAACGGAAATTTTCCCGGCTTGTCCACCAGCCGCCGCGCGCCGTATGCTATCGTGACCCTGCGGGCGGTTCGCCGCCCTGCTCGATCCTCAGCCGGAACCGGGAGGTCCCCATGGTCAGCCGTCGTCTCGTCCGCTTCTGCCTCGGGGGCGCCGTCCTCGCCCTCGGCTTCGTCCCGCTGGCGCTCGCCGCCGTCAGCCAGGTGAAGACCGGCGACTTCGAAGGCATCAAGAGCAGCGCGGACCTCCGCCGCAACGACGACGGTCAGGACTGGTACGAGAGCCGCAAGGAGAGCAAGGAAGCCGGGAAGTTGCTGATGCTCAGCACGAAGAAGGTCGCCGGCAATGCGACCCACAAGGCCATGATCAAGGCCCACCCCACGCTGAACACCTATCTCTCCCAGGATCTCGCCGCGCCGCAGACCGGGCGGTTCACGGTCAGCTACGACATCTGCGTCAAGCAGATCCGCCCCGAGTACGACCGGTCCGCGTTCTTCTTCGCCGGCACAAGCGCCGACAAGAAGAACGGCCCCAACTCGACGGCGGCCGAGCGCTTCGTCTTCCTTGGCTTCGCGAACGCCGGCCAGGAAGGCAAGATCAGGCTCTTCGCGCGCGAGGGCAAGTCGGACTGGAAGGACGCGACGGTGCTCGCCGACGGGCTCGACCTGATGAAGTGGTACCAGGTGACCGTCGACGTCGACGTCGCGAAGGGCACCTACACCGTCAAGGTCGGTGAACAGCCCGCCAGCCGGCCTCTGGCTGCGTTCTCGACCGCCAAGAGCAAGGCGCCGACGTCCATCACGCACATCAGCTTCGCGTCCTGGAACGACGGGGCTGGCACGTTCTACGTGGACAACGTCTCGGTGATCCCGCGTTAGCGGGTCGCGCCGCCGGCGTGACGCCGGCGATCGAGCAGCGCCGCCAGGCCGCGCAGCGTCCAGTCGGGATCGTACAGCCAGCCGGCCCGCGCCACGTATCCGCCGAGCCCGCCGGTCGTGATCACGCGCGAGCGCGGCCAGGCTGCGAGCAGCGCCTCGACGACTCCTGCGACGCCATGCACGCCCACGTGGAACGCGCCGATCGCGAGGGCCTCCTCCGTATCTCGTCCCGGTCGCAGTTCGCAGGGCGCGAACGGCACGGGCCAGAGCTGCGCCGCCTCCTCCTGGAGCTTGCGCGCGGCGAACGCCATGCCCGGCGCGATCAGCCCGCCCGTGAACACGCCCGCCGCGAGGACGTCGATCGTGGTTGCGGTCCCCGCGTCCACGACCAGCGCGTCGTCGAGAGCGGCCGCCGCCGCCGCCGCCACGTTGCACCAGCGGTCCGCGCCCACCGTCCGCGGTTCGCGGATCGAGACCGCGAACGGGAAATCCCAGGTGTGGTCGACGAGATGCGCGTCGGGCATCGCCGCGACGAGCGCGCGGGCCGCAGCCGGCACGACCGAGCAGACGCCGGCGGTCTCCCCTCGTCGGCGCAACCCGGCGATCCGCGCGGCGAGCGCGGCCAGCGCCGCGGCGTCGCGCGGGGTCGGCTCGCGCAGGAGACCGGCGACCGCCGGCGATGATCCACGGGCCGCGGGCTCGGCGCGCGCCGCGCTGACGCAGGAGTTGCCGATGTTGACGAGGAGCTGGCTCACGGCGCGATCTCCAGGTCCAGGCCGAGATCGAGCGCCGGCGCCGAGTGCGTGAGGCGCCCGACCGAGCAGGCGTCCACGCCGGCCGCGGCGTATTCGCGGATCGTCTCGAGCGTCACGTTGCCGCTCGCCTCGAGCCGGGTCGCGGCGTGAGCGCGGTCGCGCCGAGCCACCGCCTCGCGCACGTCGGCCGGCGCGAAGTTGTCGAGCAAGACCCATTCCACCCGCAGCGGCAGCACGCTCGCCAGCTGCTCGAGCGAATCGACCTCCACCTCGATGACCAGATCCGGATAGGCGCGGCGCGCCCGCGCCACCAGATCGGCCACGCGATCGCCGCCGGCCGCCCAGTGGTTGTCCTTCAGCATGATCCGGTCGTCGAGCCCGAGCCGGTGGTTCACGCCGCCGCCGCACCGGACTGCGTACTTGGCGAGCGTCCGCCACCCGGGGACGGTCTTGCGCGTGTCGAGCACCTGGCAGCCCGTGCCGGCCACGGCGTCCACGTACCGCGCCGTGAGCGTCGCGATCCCCGAGAGGTGCTGCAGGAAATTCAACGCGGTCCGCTCGCCGGTGAGCAACGGCGCCGCGGGGCCGCGCAGCACCGCGGCGACGGCTCCGGCCGGCACGCGGTCGCCGTCGGCCGCCAGCAGCTCGACGCCGACCCGCCGATCCAGTCGGCCGAAGAGCAGCTCCAGGATCGGCAAGCCGGCCAGGACGCCGTCCGCCCTGGCGACGATCCGCGCCGTCGCGCGGACGGTCGCCGCCACCGCGATCGCCGTCGAGGCGTCGCCGCGGCCGATGTCCTCGCAAAGCGCCTGGTCCATCAACGTCGCGAGCCACGGGTCGCGCGGGAACTGGGGATGGTCCATCACGTCTCCTCGCCGCGGCCACCGCCGATGCCCCACTGCGCCTTGAGATCCTCGAGGCGGTCGCGGAACTGGGCGGCCCGCTCGAACTGCAACTCGGCTGCGGCCTGCAGCATCTCGCTCTCCAGCATCTCGACCATCGCGCGCGGCGAGAGGTCGCCCTTCAGCAGGGTTTCCCAGGGCCGGTCGGCCGGCGGCGGCGGCGACGCGCCGCGTTCTCCGGCGGCGAGCGTCTGCTGCATGATCTCCGCGCGGGTCTTGCGGATGGTGCGCGGCGTGATGCCGTGGGCGTGGTTGTAGGCCAGCTGCTTTGCGCGGCGACGCTCGGTCTCGGCGATGGCGTGCCGCATCGAATCGGTGAGCCGGTCCGCATACATCACGACCTGGCCGTTCGCGTTGCGGGCGGCCCGTCCGGCGGTCTGGATCAGCGACCGTCCGCTGCGCAGGAACCCCTCGCGGTCCGCATCGAGGATCGCCACCAGCGAGACCTCGGGCAGGTCCAGCCCCTCGCGCAGCAGGTTCACGCCCACCAGGACGTCGCACTCCCCCAGGCGCAGTTTGCGCAGGATCTCGATGCGATCGAGCGCGGCGATGTCGCTGTGCAGGTAGGCGACCCGGAGCCCGGCCTGCGCCAGGTACTCGGTGAGGTCCTCGGACATCTTCTTGGTCAGGGTGGTCACCAGGGCGCGCTCGCCGCGGCCAACGGTCTCGCGGCACCGCGCCATCAGGTCGTCGACCTGCGTCGCCACCGGCTGCACGGAGATCGGCGGGTCCACGAGGCCGGTCGGGCGGATCACCTGCTCGACGAAGACGCCGCCGGACCGGGCGAGCTCCCAGTCGCCCGGCGTGGCGGAGACGAAGATCGTGGCGGGCATCAACGCCTCGAACTCCGCGAAGAGGAGCGGACGGTTGTCGAGCGCGCTGGGCAGGCGGAAGCCGTGCTCGACGAGCTTCAGCTTGCGAGAACGGTCCCCGTTGTACATCGCGCCGATCTGCGGTACGGTCGCATGGGATTCGTCGATGACGAGCAGAAAATCCCCGGGAAAATAGTCGAGGAGGCACGCCGGCCGCTCGCCCGGCTCCCGATCGTCGAAATACCGCGAGTAGTTCTCCACGCCGGGACAGTGCCCGATCTGCTGGATCAACTCCATGTCGTAGCGGGTCCGGCTCGCGAGGCGCTGCGCCTCGAGCGCCTGACCCGCCCGGTCGAACTCCGCGAGCCGGGTCTCGAGATCCCGGGCGATCTGGTCGACGATCGCGGTCGAGCGGCTCCGGTCGGTGATGAACTGGCTCGCCGGGAAGATCGCGGCCGACCGGACCGCTTCGAGGGTGCGTCCGGAGAGATGATCGACCCAGGCCAGGCGATCGACCGCATCGCCGAAGAACTCGACGCGGAGCGTGCGTTCCTCGTGAGCGGCGCGGACGTCGACCACGTCGCCGCGCACGCGGAAGGTCCCGTAGTCGGGCGCGAGGTCGTGGCGCTGGTACGCCGCGTCGACGAGGCGCTCCAGCAGGGCGTCGCGCGCGAGCGCCTGCCCCTGCTCGAGGCGGATGATGCCTTCGCGAAAGGTGCGCGGGTTGCCGAGCCCGTAGATCGCCGATACCGAGCAGACCACGATGACGTCGCGGCGCGCCAGCAGCGAGCTGGTCGTTCGCAGCCGGAGGCGCTCGATCTCCTCGTTGATGCTGGTGTCCTTCTCGATGTAGGTGTTGGTCTGGGGGATGAACGCCTCGGGCTGGTAGTAGTCGTAGTAGCTGATGAAGTATTCGACGGCGTTGTCCGGGAAGAACCCCTTGAGCTCACCGTAGAGCTGCGCCGCCAGGGTCTTGTTGTGGCTGAAGACGAGGGCGGGGCGATCGAGTTCGGCGATGACGTTGGCCAGGGTGAAGGTCTTGCCCGATCCCGTCACGCCCAGCAGCGTCTGGAAGCGGGTGCCGCGGCGGACCTCGGCCGTGAGCTGCCGGATCGCCTCGGGCTGATCGCCCGTCGGCCGGAACGGCGCCTGCAGCCGGAACAGGCCCATGATCAGCCGCCGCCGGGGCCGAGCGTGAAACGATCCAGGACGACCGGCTGGCCCTGGCGCCAGCGCTCGACCGGCTGCGCGATCCCATTGAGGGTCACCTGGGCGCCTTGCAGGTCGTCGAGGATCAGGGTGAAGTTGTCCTCGGCGCCCCAGTACGCGGCGAATC
This sequence comes from Candidatus Krumholzibacteriota bacterium, assembly GCA_022711765.1. GTDB lineage: Bacteria > Krumholzibacteriota > Krumholzibacteriia > LZORAL124-64-63 > LZORAL124-64-63 > Glo-17. The sequence goes on along the minus strand of JAKLEB010000002.1, from coordinate 1,512,125 downwards.
CGCCCCGGACCGCGTACGCGACGCCTTGCTTGACGTTGTAGGCCGGCGGGGGCGTGGCCGTCCCGGGCCAGATCAGCGGGATGCCGGCGCCGTCGCCGTCGCGGCGCACCAAGCAGTTCGTCGGCGCGGGCAGCAGCACGCGCAGGACGAGAGGGTAGGTCGCGCCGCCGGCGAAACGCAGGGCGGAATCGCCGCGCGCGGGCAGGGGCAGCTCGGCTGCGGCGGGATCCCCGTTCGCGGGCCCCGCCGGCGCCGACGTGACCGGCGGGGTGGCCGCCGAGTCGCGCTCGGCCCGGTCGGGTCGCGCGCCGGGCAGCGCCGGGGCGGATCCGCCGGCGGCCGCCTCCGCCACGGGCTCGACCCTGCCTCCCGACTCCAGCCGCGGCGTCGTTTCTCCGCGCCCGAACACCAGGGTCGCGATCCAGACCAGGAGCGCGAGCGCCGCGACCGTACCAGCGCCCATGAGGAGGTAGCGACGCCACGGGATGCCGATCCGGGTGACCTCGACCTGGTCCTCGGACCAGACCATCTCCCCGCTGGGGGAGGCCGCACCGGGGCGACCGGTGGCGAGCTCGTACACCCGGAGGACCTCGTCCGGGGCCAGCTGGAGCCAGGTGGCGTAGGTGCGCAGGAAACTCTTGACGTAGAGCGGACCGGACAGCTTGTGGTATTCGTCGTGCTCGATGGCCTCGAGCAGGCGCCGGGGGATCTTCGTGCCTTCTTCGGCGGCGTCGAGGGTCGCGCCGCGCCGCTCCCGCGCGTCTCGCAGCAGCTCACCGGGTGTCCGGCTGGCTTGTCGTTCGGCCATATCACGCCTCCCGCGCCGCGGTCAGTTTCCGAGCCCGCGCAGCCGCTCCTGCAACGTGGCGACCTTGGCCTCGTTCTCCGCCAGCAGGTCCTTCTGCTTCTGCACGACGTCGGCCGGCGCGTTCGCGACGAAGTTCGCGTTGGCGAGCTTCGCGCGGCAGCCCGCGATCCAGCCCGACAGCTTCGCCAGCTCCTTGCCGAGGCGTTCGCGTTCCTTGTCCAGGTCCACGAGACCAGCCATCGGCAGGAAGACCTCGACGTCCCCGGCGATGCCGACGCCCGCCGGGCGGGGCACGTCGCCGCCGCATTCCACCGTGACCGATTCGAGCTTCACGAGCAGCGCAATCAGGTCCGTCACGGCCCCGAGCGGCGCGACCCGCTCGCTGGAAGGGACCCGCAGGACGGCCCGACCCCGGCGGCCCGGCGCGACTCCCAGCTCGCTCCGCAGGTTGCGCAGCACGCCCGTGATCGTCATGACCTCGCCGAACGCCGCCTGCGCGCCCGCAAACGGCGGGGCCCCGGTCGCGTCCGGATAGCCGCTGACCATCAGCCGGCCGCTCGCCGGCGGCAGCCAACTCCAGAGCTCCTCCGTGATGAACGGCATGACCGGGTGCAGCAGCTTGTAGCTGAGGGCGAGCTCGAGGATCGCCACCGACAGCGCCGGACCGCGCAACCGCTCGTCCCTCAGCCGCGGCTTGATGGCTTCCAGGTACCAGTCGCACAGCTCGTGGCGGAAGAAATTGAAGGCGCCGTAGGCCGCGTCGTTGAGGCGCCGCCGGGCGTAGTGCTCGTTGCACTCGCGGGCGGTCGCGCACAGCCTCCCCAGGATCCAGCGATCCTCGAGCTGCAGGTCCGCGTCCCGCAGGACGAGCGGCGGCTCGGCGCCGAAGGTCGCCCGCCAGACGGCCGCGAACGCCGCCGCCGGCGCCGTCTCCCACGGCCGGTCCGCCACGAGCTCGATCGGGCCGGGCGGCGGCGCCACGCCGGCGCGCGGCGCTGCGAGACCCGACTCGTCCCAGACGCCGAGCACGAGCTTGGTCGCCTGGAAGATCTTGTTGCAGAAGTTGCGTCCGACCTCGAGCGACGCCTCGCTGAAGAAGATGTCGGCCCCGGTGGGCGTGAGCATCACCAGCGAGCAGCGGAGAGCGTCGGCGCCGTAGGTGTCGATCAGGTCGATCGGGTCGGGGCTGTTGCCCAGCGACTTGCTCATCTTGCGGCCCTCGGCGTCGCGAACGATGCCCGTGAAGAGCACCTCGCGGAACGGCGGCTCGCCGAGGAATTCGTAGCTCGCCATGATCATGCGCGCGACCCAGAAGAAGATGATGTCGGCCGCGGTCACGAGCACGCTGGTCGGATGGTACCGGGCCAGGTCGGCCGTACGCTCCGGCCAGCCCAGCGGCGAGAAGGTCCACAGCCAGCTGCTGAACCAGGTGTCCAGGACGTCGGGGTCCTGCTCGAGCCGCGCCGAGCCGCACTGGCAGCGGGCGGGAGGTTCCAGGGCCACGATCTCGGCGCTGCAGTCCTGGCAATACCAGACCGGCAACCGGTGGCCCCACCAAAGCTGGCGGCTGATGCACCAGTCGCGGATGTTGCCGAGCCAGTTGTGGTAGACGCCCACCCAGCGGTCGGGCAGCAGCGTGACGGCGCCCGACTCGACCGCCTGGATCGCGGGTCCCGCGAGCTCCTCCATGCGGAGGAACCACTGCTTGCTGAGGTACGGCTCGATGACGGTGCCGCACCGGTCGTGGTGGCCCACCTGGTGCACGTGGGGGTCGACCTTCGCGAGCAGACCCTGACCCGACAGCGCGGCCACGACGCGCCGCCGTGCCTCCGCGCGGTCGAGGCCGGCGAACTCGCCGGCGTGCTCGTTCATCACGCCGCGCGGGTCCATGCAGACCACCTGGGGCAGGTCGTGGCGCTTGCCGACCAGGAAGTCGTTTGGGTCATGGGCCGGCGTGATCTTCACGAAGCCCGTGCCCTTCTCGGGGTCGGCGTGCGGATCGCCGACGATCGGGATGGTCCGGTCCGTGAGCGGGAGCCGGACCCGGCGGCCGATGAGATGGCGGCGCTCGGGATCATCCGGATTCACGGCGACGGCGGTATCGCCGAACATCGTCTCCGGTCGCGTCGTGGCGACGGTGAGATCTCCGCCGCCGTCCGCGAACGGATAGCGGATGTGCCACATCGAGCCCTGGTGCTCCTGATACTCGACCTCGTCGTCGCTGATCGCGGTCAGGCAGTGCGGGCACCAGTTCACGAGGTAGAGGTCGCGGAACACGAGCCCCTTCGCGTAGAGGTCGACGAAGCAGCGGACCACGGCGCGGTTGCGCGCGTCGTCCATCGTGAACGCTTCCCGCGACCAGTCGAGCGAGCAGCCCAGGCGCCGCAGCTGCTTGGTGATGCGCCCGTGGGTCTGCTCCTTCCAGGCCCAGGCGCGTTCGAGGAAGACCGCGCGGCCCGCGGCGCGCTTGTCGATCCCCTCGTCCCGCAGCTGGCGGCTCACGACCTGCTCGGTCGCGATGCTCGCGTGGTCGGTCCCCGGCACCCACAACGTCTCGCGGCCCAGCATCCGGTAGTAGCGGATGAGCGTGTCCTGGATGGAGTTGCCGAGGCAATGCCCCATGTGCAGGATGCCGGTGACGTTCGGCGGCGGCAGGGTGATCACGAATGGGGCGCCGGCACCGGTCCGGGGGGCGAAGAGCCCCTCCGCTTCCCAGCGGGCGTACCACTTCTCCTCGAGACCCTGGGGCGAGTACTGAGCGAGTTGCCTGACGTCGTTCACGAGGGACTCCCCCGGCGGACCGCGGCGTGGCAGGGCGACGATGCGCGTGGCATGACAAAAACGGCCGCTACGGCCGCTCGGTGAACCGACTGGAAGGTAACACCGGCGGCGTCCGACTTCAACAGGCGGCTGGAGCGCATTGGCGCGAGCCCGGGAATTCTTGTGGCCAAGGCGCTTCGGTGGCCGTATCCGTAAGGCATGGTTGAGACTCGGCAAGGGTTGCGATCGACCAGGGCAGGTCGCGGCAGGCCTCGGCTCCGCGCCGGCGTCCTCGTCCTGGCCTGCGCCCTCGCGCTCGCGGGCGCGTCCGCACAGGCGCGGACGATCGCCGTGCCTGGCGAGACCGGCAGCATCGCGGCGGCCATGGCCCGCGCCGTTGCGGGCGACATCATCCTCGTCGGCTGCGGCACCTATTACGAGGCCGACATCGCCGTCACGCCCGGGGTCAGCCTGTGGAGCGGCACCCTGCAACCGGACTGCGTGGTGGTGGACGCGCAGGGTCGCGGCCGGGTCCTCGTGTTCGCCGATTGCGATTCGACGACCAGGGTCGTCGGGCTCACGTTGCGCGGCGGGGCGACCGATGGCGACGGCGGCGGCGTCCTCTGCCGCAACGCCTCGCCGAAGCTGTCTCGGTGCATCCTGCAGGACAACCGGGCGCGGCGCGGCGGCGGGCTCGCCTGCCAGGGCCGCGGCGGCCCCAGCCTCGAGGACTGCCTGATCGCCGGCAACCAGGCCGATCTGCACGGCGGCGGCGTCCTCTGGGACGCGACGGGCGCCGGATTCCTGCGCGGTTGCCGCCTGGCGAACAACCAGGCCCTGGCCGGCGGCGGCATCGCCTGCCTGGACGACGACGGCCTCGTCGTGCACGCGGGGTCGCTGACCGGCAACGAGGCCGCCGGCAGCGGCGGCGCGGTCTGGGTCGACGGCGGAGCGCCCGAGTTCCGCGAATGCCTGGTCGCGAACAACCGGGGCGGCCTCGCGGGTGGCGCGGTGGCTTGCCGGCGCGGTCGGCCGCGCCTGGTGAATTGCACCGTCGCCGACAACGCCGCCGAGGTGACGGCGGGCGCCCTGCTCGTCGTGGCCGGTCGGCCGGTCCTCGAGCGCTCGATCCTCGCGTTCAACAGCCACGGCGCGGTCACGATCACCGGCGCCGGCGGCGCCGACCTCAGCGCGTGCAACGTCTACGGCCATCCCGCCGGCGACTGGACCGGTCCGCTCGCCGTGCTCGCCGGCCGCGCGGACAACTTCTCGGGCGACCCCCTGTTCTGCTCGCGCACCTCCGGCCTGTACGATCTGCGGGCCGCGTCGCCCTGCCTGCCGGGACGACGCGGCGCCACCGCGCCCCGGATCGGGGCCGGGAACCGCGGCTGCGACTGAGATATTCCGCGAATGCTAGGCGCCGTCCCGCCGGCGTGGTAGGGTTGGCACCACCCGCGCCCGGAAGGAGCGTTCGTGGCCGCCGCCGTGCCGTTCAACGAGTCGACGTTCCAGCGCTGGACCCGGCGGATCGGGCTCTACGTGCTGACCCCGCTCGTCGTCATCGCCGCGCTGCCGGTCACGATCCACATCATCCAGAAGCCGGATCTCGGCCTGAGCGTCCATCGTCTGCAGGTCGAATCGGTCCAGACCGGCGGTCCGGCCGACCGCGCGGGAATCCGCGCAGGCGACCGCATCGTCGCGTTCGGCGACCGGCCCGTCTCGCGCATGGTCGACTGGTTCGCCGCGACGGCCGGCGACTACTCGCTCGAGCCGCGGAACCTGGGAATCGAGCGGGACGGGCGGGAGACGACCCTGACCGTCGTCCCGCAGCGCGCGAGCCGGGCGAAGATGGTCTACGAGCTCGCGACCTGGCTCTCCGGGCTGTCGTTCCTGCTGATCGGCTGGTGGGTCCACTCGCGCCGCTGGGACGTGGCGGGCCGCAGCTTCTTCGGCCTCAGCCTCATCTTCGCGTTCTTCCTGGCGGACGTCCCGCCCAACCTCCCGTCCGAGTCCTACCTCGAGATCAAGGAGATGCTGCGGGAGTTGCTGCAATATCTCTGGCCCGTCTATTTCCTGCGCTTCTTCCTGATCTTCCCGGCGGCCGGCACCATCGCGGCCGGCGGCGGTGGCCGCCACCTGTTCGTGCCGGCGGGCGTGCTCATCGCGCTGACCCTGCTCGGGCGCGTGGTCGGCGTCGCCGAGCGCTCCTTGCCGGCGTCCATCCTCCAGGGCGCGGCGATGATCTTCTTCCTGATCTACTTCGTCGCCGGTCTCGTGGTCTTCGCCCGCAAGGTCCTGCGACGCGATCGGCCGATCCAGCACACCAAGCTGCGGCTCATCCTGCTGGGCCTCGTGGCCGGACTCGTCCCCTTCCTGGCGGCCTCGGCGGTCGGCGCCGGCACGCTGCCGTCGTTCCGGCACTGGGAATTCCTCGGCTTCTCGCTGGTCCTGGTCCCCGTGAGCTTCGGCCTCGCGATCATGAGGTACGGCGCCCTCGACACCGCGTTCGTCGTGCGGACCAGTCTGATCTACGGGCTGCTGACCGCGGTCATCCTGGCCGGGTACTTCCTGGTGGCCGGCCTGCTCGGAACCTGGCTGACCCGGGTCTATCTCGTCTCGGCCTATCCCGTCACGGTCCTCGTGATCGCGGCGGCGAGCCTGGCCGTGCTGCCGCTGCGGCGCCGCGTTCAGGGATGGGTCGACGCGGCGTTCTACCCGTCGCGGCGAGCCAACCGGGACGCGATCGCGCGGCTCGGGCGGAGCCTGGCGACCCAGGTGAACGCGGCGGCGGCCCACGACCTTCTGCTGGCCGAACTCCACGAGCTGTACCGCCCGACGCGCCTCGCCCTCTACCTGACGCCTGGGCCCGATGCCGGCGACCTGGTCGAGGTCGGGCGGCGACCCTCCGCGGCCCCGCCGGGTCCGCGGCTGGAGCTGGCCGACCCCCTCGTGGTCGCGCTCGACCGCCTGCGCCGACCCCTCTTCTTCGAGGAATTCGAGGACTGGGCCAACGGCCGGGGCCGGCAGACCGAACGGACGACCGCGCTGCCGGCGGACCACGCGCTGCTCGTGCCCCTCGTCACCGGGAATCGCCTGCTCGGCGCTCTGGCGTTCGGCCCCAAGTCCGGCGGCGCGCTCTACTCGCAGGAAGACCTCGCCAACCTCGCGACGCTCTCGCTGCAGGCGGCGCCGGTGCTCGAGAGCCTGCGGCTCTACGCGGACAGCTTCCGGCAACGGCAGCTGGAGACGGAGCTGGCGGTCGCCCGCGACATCCAGGCGCAGCTGCTGCCCACCGAACCGCTGGAGTCGGACGGCGTCCGGATCTGCGGCCGCAACGACGCCTGCCGTCTGGTCGGCGGCGACTATTACGATTTCTTCCCGCTCGTCGAGGGCCGGTCCATCGGATTCTGCATCGCCGACGTCGCGGGTGACGGAATCCCGGCCGCCCTCCTGATGACCACCGTCCGCGTGACCTTCCGCGAGCTCGCGCTGCCGGGCGTCCCGCCCGAGCGCGTCATCACGCAGCTCGACCGCCGCCTCGGCGAGATCCTCTCGCCCGGTCGCTTCATCAGCCTGTTCTACGGCGTCCTCGATCACGAGGATCAGCTGCTCTCGTACTGCAACGCCGGACAGGAGCCGCCGCTGCTGTATCGACGGGACGGCGCGACGGAGTCGCTGCGCCGGGGCGGTCCCCTGCTCGGCATCGAGGCGGGCGTGCCCTTCCGGCGGGGGACGATCCGCCTCGAGCCCGGCGATCTGCTCATCGGCTACACGGACGGCATCACCGAGCAGACGAGCCCTGACGGAAAGGAGTTCTTCGAGGTCACGCGCCTGCAGACGATGATCGCCGAGGTCCGAGACCGTTCGCCTGAGGATATCTGTAGCCATATTTTTGCGCGCGTCACGGCGTTCGGGGGCGAGGCCGCGAGTGACGACCGGACCGTTATCGTAATGAAATACAAATAGTTACAGATTGAATCCGATTCCGGTACTGGAATTGCACCGCCGAGATGTCGGCGGTCCGGATCCGAGCGCGCCCGGCGGCGCGAAAACCCTCAAGTCGCGCCGAAGACGACCGATCAGGTGCGGCTCAAGTTCTCCCCGGCCCGGCCGATGCCCTGGATGTCCACGGCACGAACTCCAGACCGGGAAAGGGGGAGAGACATGAGTCTCGAATGGCTGCCAATCATGGGCCTCGCACTCATCGATCTCTTCTGGTGGCTGCGTAAATGATCCCAGTCATCGACCGTCCCTGGTCGAAGGTTCGACACCGCGACCAGGGACGATTTCTTTCCCCGCGACCCTCCCCCGGCAATCGACGCTAGCCCGGCAACCCGAGCACCTTGCGGATCTCCTGCTCGTACTCCTCGCGTCCGTGGACGCCGATCCAGCGCTGGACGACCTTGCCCTCGGGATCGACGAGGAAGCTTGTCGGGATGTTGCGGACCCCTCCCCACTGGCGCGCCACCAGCATGCCCTGGGGATCCGCGAGGAGCGTGAACGTGAGCCCGAGGCGCTCGGCGAACGGCGGCACCGCGCTGGCGGGATCCTGGTCGAGCGAGACGGCGAGCACGGCGAGTTGTTCGGGATAGGCGAGCGACAGCTCCTGCAGGTGCGGCATCACCAGGCGGCAGGGCGCGCACCAGGTCGCCCAGAAATCCACGATGACCGCCTTGCCGCGGTGCGCCGACAACTTGACCTCGGCGCCGTGAGTATCCTTGAGCGTGAAATCCGGTGCCATCTGTCCGATCGCGAACGGCGTCTCGGCAGCGGTGGCCGGGGTCGGCGCCGACCGGTCGGCCGGCGGGTCCTGGTTGCCGCAAGCGCTCAGGAGAACGAGGCCGATCAAGGCCGCCGGTGCGGAGCGGGTCACGAACGGTTGGTTCACGATCGGTCCTTTCGTCGTTGGCGGTCGTCCAAGCTCAACTAGAATTGGCCCGGAATGGCTCCGTGGTATAACCTTTATGGTCGATTGGAATCGCCGATGCGCAAGCGACATTCGTCGCCTTCTCCCCAGCGATCGAGAGGACCCATGCCGTCCTGTCTGCTCCGCCGCCGCGTCCTTTCGTTCGCGGTCGCGATCGTCCTCGGCGCCGCGTGTCCCCTGGCGGCCGGCGCCCAGCTCGTGGTGACCCCGCCAGCCGGCGCCACGACCCTCGGCAAGGACCTGGTGCTCGAGTTCCGGCTGCCGGCCGGATTCGCGGGCGCGGCCGCCGAGCTCGAGGTCGCGGTCACCGCGGCCGGCGGCGGCCGGCTGCTCGACGAGGCGTACCCGCTGCGCGCGGGCGGGCAGCCCGACCACTTCGTGTACGCGGCGCCGACGCGCGCGGACGCGGCGCCTGGCCGGTATCCGCTGACCATGACGGTTCGGGGTCCGGGTGGCGAGCTCACGTGGCAGGGCGAGGTCGAGGTGGCCTTCGGCAAGGAGTGGACGGCGGCCAGGATCACCTACTTCATCCAGTCCCGCGGGCTGCTCCTCTTCCTGGGACTGGTCTTCCTGGGCGGCGTCCTGATGAGCGCGACGCCCTGCATCTATCCCATGATCCCGATCACGCTGGCGGTGATCGGCGCCCAGACGCAGAAGCAGGGCGTCGGCAAGGGCTTCCTGCTCGCGCTCACCTACGGCCTCGGACTCGCGATCGTCTACGGCGTGATCGGCGTGATCTCGGCGACGGTGTTCAGCGGCATCACCGCGTTCCTGCAGAGTCCCGTCGTGCTGGTGCCGATCGCGTTGCTCATGGTCGCGATGAGCTTCGCGATGTTCGGCGCGTACGAGCTCGAGGCGCCGGCGTTCCTGCGCAACCGGTTGCAGGGCGCGGGCGGCGGCCGCGCCGGCGTGGTCGGCGCCTTCGTCGCCGGGATGGTGGCCGGCCTCGTGGCGTCCCCCTGCGTCGGACCGTTCCTGGCCGCCCTGCTGGTCTGGGTCGGCTCGACGGGCAGCGTCCTGCTCGGCTTCTGGTCGCTGTTCATCTTCGGGCTGGGGCTCAGCGCGCTCCTGGTGGCCGTCGGCACGTTCCCGTCGTTGCTCGGCAGCCTGCCGCAGAGCGGCGGCTGGATGGAAACGGTGAAGCGCGGCATGGGTCTGTTGCTGCTCTACATGGCCTTCTTCTTCGTGCGGCCAGGCCTCGTCCTGCCGGAGCGGATCTTCTACCCCCTGCTGGGCGCCGTGACCGTGCTGGTCGCGGTGTTCCTGGGCGCGTTCGATCACCTGACGCCGGAGAGCCGCTGGTGGGACCGGACGCGCAAGGGCCTGGGGATCCTGGTCCTCCTCTGCGGCGGGTGGCTGCTCGCCCGGACCGTGGTGCCGGACCTGCTGCCGGCGCCCGCCGTGGTCGCCGCGCCGGCCGCCGGCGCGGCCGCGGCGCCGTCCGCGACGGCGGCCGGCGCGGATCCCTCGCAGCCCGGCAAGGTCGAGTGGGAGCTGGTCCGCACCGGCGAGGGCGTCCAGACCCTGCTCGCGGCCCGGATCGCCGAAGCGGGCGCCGCCGGCAAGCCGGTCATGATCGATTTCTGGGCCACCTGGTGCGTCTACTGCAAGAAGCTCGACAAGGCGGTCTGGGTCGAGCCGGCCGTGGTCGCCGAGAGCCGGCGCTTCGTCACGATCAAGATCGACGCCACGAAGCCCGACGACGAGGACATGACCGCGGTCAAGGAGATGTTCAAGGTGCCGGGCCTGCCGACCGTCGCCTTCGTCGGCCGCGACGGCCGGATCCTCCATGCCAAGACCCTGAGCGGCTGGCACGAACCGGCCGAGTTCCTGACCGTCATGCGGTCGATCGAGTGACCGCGCGCGGCGCCGCGAGCGGACTCACTGGAAGCGCTTCTCGGCCTTGAAGTCGACGTCGAAGACCCGCAGCGGCGTCCCGTCGCCCTCCGTGAGGACCTCGAGGATACCGTCGCCGTCGATGTCGAGCAACTCGAGGCGCGTCCCGAAGACCTCGTCCTCCCACTCGACGGCGCCGGTCCCCGAGTCGAGGACCTGGCCGGTGTTCAGGACGATCTCCACGCTGTCGTCGCCGTCGACGTCGCCGCAGCGGATCCGCGTGGCCTCGTAGTCGTTGAGGCTGGTCCACTCGCGGTTGAACGTCACGCCGTCGATGTAGTGGAGCTTGTTGTCCGCGCACAGGACGATCTCGCTCGCCCGATCCTGATCGACGTTGGCGACCGTGAACGCGCGGGTCGCCTGGAAGTCGTTGGGCTGCGATTCGTGGCTGTTGAAGTAGTTGTTCGTCAGGTCGAAGACGTAGAGGCGGCGCAGAGTCCGGCAGACGATGGCGTCGTCGAGCCCGTCGCCGTCGAGGTCGGAGACCAGGACCTCCTCCACGTTGCCGTCGAGCTGACGGCTCAGCCAGACGCGCTCGTGCTGCTTGCCGTGATTGAGCCGGAAGACATTGATCTTCCCGAACTTGTCGCCGATCACCAGGTTCAGCCCGGTCTCGCCGTCGAGGGGCTCGAACATCGCGCAGTGCCACAGCGTGAAGTCGGCCTGGGCGATCGCGCGATACTCGGCGTACGTCAGTTCTTCCTGGGCCGAGGCAGCGGCGGGAAGCAGGAACACGGCGAGCACCAGGCTCGCCGGCAAGCGGACGGTGCGCATGGCCAACCTCGCGGGCAGCGGCTCGGGCGGCGGTTGCCGGTCGCGATCAGAACGGAAGCGGGAAGCCCGCTCCCGCGTGGAGCGACCAGCCGGAATGGTCGTGTCCGCCGCGATGGTAGAGACGATACTGTCCCTTGCCTACCAATACCAGAGCCGGATCGAGGTTCCATTCCAGTCCGACTTCGGCTAGGAAGGAGATGTTGTCGGCGGCGCCCGCGGCGCCGCGCCGCGGCTCCCATTCGACGTGGCTGATCCCGGCGCCGAAGCCGAGGAAGACGGCCCGGTGGGCCGCGAGGGGACGCATATCGGCCAGGTAGTGCCGCAGGCCGACGTCGGCCGAGAGGATCGAGGCGGGGCCTCCGCCCTGCTTGTCGACCTGCAGGACCAGCGCGGTGTTCCAGGCGTAGAGCGGATGATAGAAATCCGCGGCCCGGTGCGGCCGGAAGATCACGGAGAAGCTGTAGCCGGGCCTGAGCTGGTCGCCGTCCGCGATCTGCCCCGTCGCACCGGCGGCGGTCACGTAGGCGACTCCCGCGACCGGGGGGCGCTGGATCCGCGACAGAGGGTCGTAGCGCGGCGCGCCCGCGCGGCTCTGACCGCACAGGAGCCAGAGCAAGAGGAGCAACCCGGCGAGTCCGGGTCGGACGGCGCGGCGGAGGGACACCAGCCACCTTCCTGCGACGGCGAACGGATATTGCGCGTGATCCCGGGCAATGACCGTGCCAGCGACCGACCCGCGGGCAGGCAAGGTAACTCGTTGCCCTGCAGGAGCCTGACGGCTAAGCTCCCCTCGCGACCAGACGTTGTGTCCTCGGCTTGCCAGACCTGACGCCAGGCGGCGGCCAAGGGAGTGCCATGAGCTCGTTGCCGGACAGCTACGAAACCCTGGCAGCCGTCGGGAAGGCCGAGGCGAAGATCCAGCGCTCCCGGTTCCTCGCCGAGGCGTCCCCCGCCGCCGACGTGGCGGCGGCTCAGGCCGCGCTCGCGGACATGCGCCGCCGCTACCATGACGCGCGGCACGTCTGCTCCGCGTGGCGGCTGGGCGTGGCCGAACTGCAGGTCGAATCCCGGAACGACGACGGCGAACCCTCGGGCTCGGCCGGCGAGCCGATCCTGGCGGCGATCCGCGGCAGCGGACTGAGCGACCTCGTCGTCTGCGTCGCCAGGTACTTCGGGGGCGTCAAGCTCGGCACCGGCGGCCTGAGCCGCGCCTACGGCGGGGTCGCGGCCAGCGCGCTCGCCAGCGCGCAGCGCCGTACGGTGCGCCTGGGTCGTCATTTCGATCTGAGCTTCGACTATCCACTGCAGAAGACGGTCCAGCACCTCGTGTCCGAGCACGGCGGCGGCACCGTCCACGAGGGCTACGACTCCAGCGTGCACTGGCGCGTCTGGCTGCCGCATTCGACCGCGGACCGCTTCGCCCTCGCCCTCGCCGAGACGACGGCCGGCCGCGTCGCCGCAGTCCCGGTCGCCGACGACCGGTGACGCCGCGCGCCGCTGCCTCGCTGGCTCGGCGCCGCGCGGTGGCGCGCCCGCCGGCGGAGACGCCGCCGGCCCTCCCGGACGAGAACGAGGCCCCGCCTGGCGGCGGAGCCTCGCGCGCAATCCCGGTCGCGTCGAGCCGCTACACGGTCTGGTTCGTCTCCGCGTAATCGTGCATGTAGCGGAAGGTCTTGCTGCTGCGGATCTTCTCGAACGCCTCTTCCTTGATCTGGCGGATGCGCTCGCGGGTCAACCCCATGACCTGGCCGATCTCCTCGAGCGTCATCTCGCGCTCGGTGCCCAGACCGTAGTACATCCGCAGCACGCGCGCTTCGCGGTCCTTCAGGTCGCCGAGCATGCGCCCGATGGACTGGTGCAGGTCATCCTCCATGACCTGTGCGTCGGGGCCCTCGCTCGAGGTGTCTTCGAGGAAGTCCAGGTACGTGCTGTCCTCGTCGTTCCCGACGAAATCGTCGAGGAAGAAGTTGTCCTGCATCAGCGGCAGGGTGTCCTTGACCTCGTCCACCGACAGGCCGAGGACCTTGGCGATCTCCTCGGCTTCCGGCTTGCGGCGCAGCTTCTGCTGCAGCTCGCCGCTGACCTTCTTGATCTGGTTGAGGACGCGGGCGCGGTTCAGCGGCATGCGCACGATCTTGCTGTGGTTCGCGAGGGCGGCCAGGATCGACTGGCGGATCCACCAGACCGCGTAGCTGATGAACTTGTAGCCGCGGGTCTCGTCGAAGCGCTGGGCAGCCTTCAGCAGGCCCAGGTTGCCCTCGTTGATGAGGTCTTCCAGGGGCACGCCGTAGTGCGCGTATTCCTTGGCGATCGACACCACGAACCGCAGGTTGGCCTTGACGAGGCGGTGCAGGGCGACCGGATCGTCCCGGTGAATGCCGCGCGCCAGCTCGCATTCCTCCTCGCGCGTCAGGAGGTCGTACGCCTTGACTTCCTGGAAATAGAGATCCAGGTTGCTCATCAGCTGGGCCGCGCCGCTCGACGACTTCTCGCTCTGCTTTTTATGGTTCGCCATGGGTCACCTCGGTTCTCGTCTCGATATTCCCGATCAATTCGGTGTTGTTCGGGAAGTACTTAGTCCGCCACTAACAATATCCGTACCAACTCCGTCCTCGACCAAGACCTCGCGATCGATCGAGCAATTCACACAGCCACAATGAGTTGCGAATGAGGATTTTTCGCGATTTCTAGATTCGATTGATCATCTATTGACATTCTGTCAATTTCGCGCGGAATCGCTCGCCATCGTGTCACGGGACTCGAGGGCCCCGGCTGAATGGGCTTGGTGGCGGCCGCGGCGTCGGCTAGAGTGGCTGGATGGCCACGACCGCCGGCACCGCCCGGACCAGCGAATGGAGCCGCTGGACCCGCCCGATCGTCGTTCTGACCGTCCTGGCGCTCGGTTGCCTCGGACTCGCACTCGCCTGGCATTCCACGTCGGATCTCGACCTGCCGCTCCATGACCGCGCCGGCCGGGACATCCTCGCCGGCGGGGGCATCCCCCGATCCAACCAGTACTCGTTCACCGCGCCGGACCATCCCTGGGTGGATCACGAGTGGGGTTTCCAGATCGCCGTCGCCGCGGCCGGACGCGTCGCGGGCGGGGACGATCTCGCGAGCCGCGCGCGCGGCTGGCAAGCCCTGCGCCTGCTGCTGGCAGCCCTGCTCGTCGGCGCTCTGGCTGCCGAGCTCGGGAGGTTGCCGGGATCCTCGCGCGTGGTTCTCGCGCTGGCGGGTCCGGTCGGTCTGGCCGGCCTGGCCATGCTCTGGACCCGCCTGACCCTTCGCCCGGAGCTCGTGAGCTTCCTGCTCTTCGTCCTCGTCCTGCGCCGCGCCGAGTCGGCGCTGCGAGAGGCCGGCGACCGCTCGCCATGGCGCTCGCTCGCCGATCCGCGCCGCCCGGGCGGACAGGCCCTGCTGCTCACGATCGTCTGGCACCAGGTGCACGGATTCGCCGCGCTCGCCGGCCTCGTGTGGCTGCTGGCGGGTCTCCTCGGGCGCTCGCCGCGGCCGGCGAGCGGACGCTGGCGTCTCGCGCTCGGCGGCGCCGCCTTCGCGGTCGCGGCGAGCCTTCTGACACCGAACCTGCTCGCCGGCTCGCTCTATCCCTTGCGCGCCCTCGGCCAGTTCGGCCGCCCCGGCGTCGACCTCCGCGAGACCATCAGCGAGCTGGTCCCCCTCCTCGAGACGCGCGGCAGCCTGTCCACGACCCTGCAGATCTTCAAAGCCTCGCTGGTCTGGGGCGCTCTCTGGACGGTCGCCACCTGGGGGCGCACCTCGCGAGTCCGCGCCGCGATCTGGGCGCTGGCCGCCGTGGCGGCCTGGCAGGGGCAGCGCAATCTCGGCTTCTACGCCGTGTGCTTCGTGCTGCTGCACGGCGATCCCGGGCCAGGCCTCCCACGGCTCTGGACCTGGCTCGGCGAGGCGGTGCGCGCCCGGGCCGGCGCGCGGATCCGCCGGATCGCGGGCGTCGCCGTTCCCGTCGCCCTGGCGGCCGGGACCTTCCTGGTCGCCGCCGCGTGGTTCGCCGCCCTGACCACCGACGCGTTCTACCTGCGCGAGGGCGAAGCCCGGCGATGGGGCGGCGGACTCACACCCGCCACGTTCCCCGAGTCCGCCGTCGCGAGCCTGCCCGCCGGCCCACCGCCGCGGGTCGCCAACAACGTCGACGCGGCGTCGACCCTGGTCGGCGCGGGCACCGCTCGAGTGGCCATTGACGGCCGCACCGAGGCGTACCCGCCGAGCACCTGGACCGAATACGCGCGCCTGAAGGCCGGCGGTGCGGACGCGACCCGCCAGCTCCGCGTCTGGCGGGCGCAGGCGGTGTGCCTCGCCCATCGCAACGCGGCGAGCCACGCGCTCATCCGCACGCTGCTCGCGGATCCGGCCTGGACGCTGGCTGCGGCCGACGAGGCCGGCATCCTCTTCCTGCCGGCCGCGACCCGGCCGGACGGCGACGCCGATTCGGTCCTGGTGCGGGCGACGACCCGCTACCGCGAGCGGCTCGCGACCGCCCCCGCCGGCCGCGATGTGCGGCTGGCTGACCTCGGAGCGTCGCTGGCGACCCTGCTCCAGCTCGCGGATCGAGGTCCGGCGGCCGAGGCGGTCCTGGTGGCGGCGCTGGCGCGGTGCGCGGATCATCCCACCCTTCACCACAACCTCGGCAACCGTCTCCTCGAACGGGGTGAGCTCGGGGAGGCGCTCGGCCACTTCGAGCGCGCGGCGCGGCTCAACCGCAACGCGGCGCCACCGCTGGTGAACGCCGGCCGGTGCCTCTTCGACCTCGGCCGGATCGCCGAGGCCGCCGGAGCATTCGAACGCGCGGTGGACCGCGACCCGCGCAACTTCGAGGGCTGGGCGAACCTCGCCGAGGCCCGCCGGCAGCTCGGCGATCGCGCCGCCGCCGCCGCCGCCTACGGGCGGGCGCTGAGGCTGCGTCCGGACGACCAGCGGCTCCGCGCCCGCGCCGCGAGCCTCTGATCGTCCCGGCTAGTACGTGACCTCGACGGTGTAGGTGAGCACGGTCTCGCCGTCGCGCTGGACCGGCACGCGGAACAGGATCTCCTGGGCCGAGACCTTCTCGTGCGGCACGCTGCTCTGGAGCACCTCCCAGTCGCCGCCCACCTGCTCGCGCACGTCGATGGTGACGTCCTCGTCCTTGTGATTGCGCAGCGTGATCTCCCAGGTATTGCGGTGGACGCGATCGGACACCCGGCGATAGTCCTTGCGCACGCGCTCGGCGACGAGGTCGAACGCCTTGCCCACGTCGAGCTCGATCGTCTCGTCCTTGGGCGTGTGGCGGATCCGGTCCTCGCCGAGCAGCTGGCGCTTGCCCGCCTGCGACTGGCCGTAGACCCGCATCGTACCGGCCGGCAGCGGCATGCCGAGCCTGTTCCTCTCGGAGTTCTCGAACGAATAGCTGACCGCGACGTCCTGCCGGTCGTCCGCCTGGCCGCCGCGGAAGTAGTGCGAACCGCCGCGCACGGTGTAATGGCGCTCGACGGCGAGGCCGCTCGCGTCCAGCAGCGAGACCTGCTTGCTGCTGTTGTCGGGCAAGGTCGTCGCCCACGGGACGGTGTACAGGTGGTAGTCGTAGAGCGTCTCCTCGACGACCTGCGGCGCCGCCTCGGCCTTGGCCATGTACCGGATCTCGTCGACCATGGTCTCCCCGCCGCGAACCTGGTTGATCTCGCCGGCCACGAGCTGGAGCGTCGCATTCGCGAAGCCGGCGCCGCTGCGGTTCTCGACGGTGACCCAACCCTTGAGGTCCGCCTGCTTGCCGGCGGGATCGAGCTGGAGCACGTAGTCGGCGTTCCACGCGAGGCCGCCCGTGAGATAGCTCACGTCGAGGTCCGCCTCGCCGGCGCGCTCGGTCCGGGCGCGCCAGACGAGGGTCGGGCGGGCGCGTAGATTCTCCGGCAGCTGCGG
Organism: Candidatus Krumholzibacteriota bacterium; assembly: GCA_022711765.1. Classification (GTDB taxonomy): domain Bacteria; phylum Krumholzibacteriota; class Krumholzibacteriia; order LZORAL124-64-63; family LZORAL124-64-63; genus Glo-17. The sequence continues at coordinate 1,495,032 of JAKLEB010000002.1, read as the reverse complement.
CAGGGCGATGCGGCCGGGCACCTCGAAGACCACCTCGCCGCCGACCTCGTAGACCGGACCGGCCGTCATGCCGAGCAGGCGTCCGGTCGTGCGCTCGCCGTTCTCCTGGATCCAGGCGATCTCCCTCCCCACGTACTTCTCGAGGATCTTCTCCTTCGACATCAGGTCGAATTCGTAGTTCTGCTCGAGGATCACCAGGCCTGTCCGGCCCTTCGCCTCCACGAGCAGCGTGGCCGGCTGGATCCGCTCGGGCACGCCCTGGATCTCGAGCGCGAACTCGCCGGCCGGCAGGCTCGCGCCGCGAACTTCGCGGACGAGCGCCAGGTCCTGGTTGTAGACGGTGAGCTCGAGGGTCGCGCGCTGCTCGGGCGCCGAGGTCACGGTGTCGGCGGCGCCGGCGACGGCGCTCGCGGCGACGGCGCACGCGACGATCAGGAAGATCCGTAATGGCTTGCAGGCGAACATGATCGGCCTCCTGAGGTCTGGAGAGGGAGACACGGCTAAAGCGTTCAGGCCGGGAGTCGATGACTCAATACACCAGACGGTGCGATCGCGCCAGTTGTTTACTGGCCGCGGAATCGCCCGCCCAGACGGCACGCCGGAGGCAGGAATGCAGCGGACGGTCATCATCGCCGACGACGCACAGTTCATGCGAGTGATGCTGAGGGATATCCTGGAGGATCTCGGCTGGACCGTGGTCGCGGAGGTGGCGAACGGCCAGGACGCCGTCGAACGCTACCGCGAGTTGAGTCCCGAGCTCGTGATGCTCGACATCACGATGCCCGGTCTCGACGGCGTCGAGGCGTGCCGGCAGATCGTCGCGCTGGATCCGCGCGCGCGGGTCGTGGTCGTCTCCGCCCTCGGCCAGAAGGACGAGGTGCTCAGGGCCGTCCGCGCCGGCGCGGGAGATTTCGTCATCAAGCCCTTCGAGGCGGAGCGCGTCGAGGAGACGCTCCGCAGCCTCTTCGCCCGCCGTCCCCAGCCGGTCTAGCCGCGCAACCACCACAGCGCGAGCACGCCGAGCGGCAGCACGTAGAACGCGAATTTCCAGAAATGACTCTGGACCACGGCCAGCGCCGTCCACCGGATGGCCAGCAGGCCCACGGCGAACGCCACGGCCGCCGCCACGACCAGACCGGCCGGACTGCTCCGGGTCGCGAGGTCGCCCTCGAGGAGATGCAGGACCAGCGCCCCGAGAATGGCGGGAACCGACAGCAGGAAGCTGAACCGGGCGGCTTCGGCCCGGCCGAGCTTCAACCACAGGGACGCCGCGATCGTGCTGCCGCTGCGGCTGACGCCGGGACAGATGGCGATCGCCTGGGCGCAGCCGACGAGCAGCGCCTTCGCCAGCGGAACGGGGCGCGGCTCCCACGGCGACGAGAGGTCCTCGGCGCTCCGCGCGGCACGGGTCGAGAGGAGGACGACGCCGGTGACGATCAGCCCCGCCGCGGCGAAGACCGGCTCCGCGAAGATCCTCTCCACGACGTCCTTCAGGAACAGGCCGACCCCGATGGCCGGCAAGGTCGCGACCGCGAGCGCGAGGACGTACCCGAGCGCGTCCCGATCGAGGCGCAGCAGGCGCAGGATGTCCCTTCGGTAGGCCGCGAGGACGGAACCCAGCGTCCCGCAGTGCAGGACGACGTCGAGGAAGAGGTCGCCCTCGCGCGCTCCCAGCAGGTGCTGGACGAGGACGAGGTGGCCGGAACTGCTGACGGGCAGGAACTCGGTCATTCCCTGGACGACGGCCAGGAGCAGGATGTCGAGCATGGACTCTCACCTTCGGGAAGGCGCCGGTGGTTCAGGTCGTGGATTCCTGCTTGTGGGCCGGATCGCGGAGCAGGCGCGCGAGGTGGTAGTGGCGGCGGGCGTCCGCGGCGAGCCCCAGGGCGTCGCAGGTCAGGGCGAGCTGGAAATGCACTCGCCCGTCCTCGGGAAACGACGCCTCGGCCTGGGTCAGCGCCGCGAGAGCGGCCTTGAAACGCTCGAGCTTGTGCAGGCAGACGCCCCGGTGGAAATGCGCGCGGGCCAGCGCCGGTTCGAGGTCGAGGACGAGCTCGAAGCGCGCCAGCGCCTCCTGGTAGCGCCCACGCTTCAGCAGGCAGACCGCCGCGTAGTAGTGACCTCGCGTGTGCCGGTGGTCGCAGCCGACGGCCGCCTCGAACTGCTCGAGCGCGCGCACGAGATCGTCGGCGCCGAGCAGAACCAGTCCGAGGCTGCAGTGGCTCTCGGCATCCGGCGCCTTGCGAACTGCGTCCTGGAACGCGTGGATGGCTTCCTCGGTCCGACCTTCCTCGGCGTAGAGCGAGCCCAGGTTGTGGTGGGCGGCGGCCGGCGCGTCCTCCAGGAACGCGGCCCGCTGGTACGCCGCCATCGCCTCGTCCCGCCGACCGAGCTGGTCGAGCGCGGCGCCCAGGTTCGTCAACATGCGGGCGTCGCCCGGCCGGCGCGCCAGGCCTGCCCGGAAGGCCTCGTGCGCCGCCTCGAATCGCCCGGTCTTCAGGCATACGCAACCGAGGCGATAGAGGACGTCCGGGTCGTCGCCGCGCAGGGACGCGGCCTCGGCATAGAGCGCGTGGGCCACCGGCAGATCGCCGGCGGCCTCGGCTTGCCGGCCGCGAGCGAACAGCCCGGAGGCGGCCGCGTCGTCCGGCGAAAAACCACGGTCGAGATTGGCCATGGGCGGAATGTAAACCAGAGGCGGACGAGGGTCAACGGCCTGCGCGACGGGCGCATCCGGCGTCGGCTCACCCGTTCCGGGTGGTCAGTCGTCGACGACCTGGACCTCGAGGATGATGCGGCCCGTCCCGTCGGGCCCCAGAGCGCTGCGCGGCACGGCGACGGGGATGACCAGGGCGGCGTGGTTGGGTCCTGCCGCGTGCTTGAGCGGAGGTTTCGCGGGCTTGATCGGGATCTCGCCGCCGCTCGCGGGAGCGGCGCGACGCAGCTCCCAGGAGTCCGCGTGGGTGGTCCCGGGCACGGGCGGGTTGGGATCGATGGTCAGATCGTGGCTCGGCTGGCTCGGCGCGCGAGCGTCCCTCTGCAGGATGTGGCTGATGGTCAGGCTGAGGATGGCTTTCAGGGTCTCGCGGACGCCCTCGCCAGAACCCGAGGCGGCCGGGAACGAGAGCAGGCCCCAGGGATTGAGCAAGCTCTCCAGCCGGTCGACGGGCAGAACGCCCTGGCCGTCGCGGTGGTTGTACTGGATCACCATCGGCACGGCCATGACGTCCAGCCGCCAGCAGTCGAGGTAGGACTTGAGCCCTTCCATGGCGCTCAACCCCTCGTCGAGGCTTCCCGCGCCGGAATCACAGGTGAAGACGATGCCGTCGAACGGCACCGCCGTCCCCGCGCGCACGGGATCCTCCTGGCCAGCATCCATGGCCTGGACGAATACTTGCCAATCGCCCTGGTTGCCGTTGCGGAGCATGAAGGCGATATGGCGCGAGGGGTCGCTGGTGGCGACAGCCAGGCGGTGCTCCGGCGGCAACGAAGCCTGGATCCTCGCCAGATTCTGGCGTTTACCGCAGTTCAGCGGCCCGTAGTAGAGGATCCGGCAGGTACGGATTGCGGTGGCCGTGGTGGTCGGCAAGATTGGGCCTCCCGGCGCCAAATGACACGAGTCTCGACTCGTGATTGCAACCCGCATGCCAGTCCTGGCATCACCAACTGAAGCCGTTCCAGGCAGTTGAAAAAGCCGCCGGCGCCGGCCTCGGCAAGGCAAGCATTTTGCATGGCGACGGCGCGGAAACCCAGTTCACGAACACCCAGCCGCGGTCCTTCGCGCCGTTCCGCGGCGGCACGGGAGCGAGCCATGGCCACCAAGACGAACACCGACCAGATCCTCCGCACCATGTTCTCCCGGCTCCTGCGCGTCGAGATCGACGTCCAGCTGGAGGCCCGCCTCGCCGCGGTCATCGACAGCGTGATGGAGCGGGTGACCGGCAACTTCGACCTCGAGACCGTGCAGGGGCAGAACACGTTCCGCGCGCTCCTGTGCTCCATGGTGGTTCACGGCTGGGGCAACGGCATGCATCCGTTCCACAACCCGAAAGCCGACCAGGACGGACGATCCCTGGAAGTCCGGGTCAGCAAGGACATCCTGATGGGCATGGAAGACCTGCAAGCGCTGCGCTACGTCAAGAAGGACGCGCAGGGCCGGGTCCGCAAAGCGCTCTTCGAACCGGACCAGAACCTGAGGGTGCGGCAGCAGATCGATGAGATCCTCGGCGAGGTTTCCCAGGAGAAGTGGCCGGAGCCCTGACCGGCCGGCGCACGGACGCGCCAGCGACGAAGGCGCCCCCCGGCAGGATCCGGGGGGCGCGCGTTTCAGCGGACAGGCGCTCGAAGACGCTAGAAGACTTGCTTGCCGTCGGCGAGGATCTCGTTCAGGGCGTCCTTGAAATGAGTCGTCCCGGTGGCGGCCTCGGCGCCCACCTTCTCCTTGTAGAGCTCCCAGGACTTCTTGATCTCCGGGCCCAGCGCTTCCAGGAGGTTGCCGGCCGCCAGGGCCTTGTCGCGCGCCTCCCGGTTGTACACCAGGATGTCGGACACCAGGGCGCGGGCCAGCATGTCGGTCTTGTCGCGCCGGCGGCGCCGCGCCGCGCCCGGCAGCTCCGCCACCGCCGTCGGCGACCCGGCGGGCTGTCCGGCGACGGCCGCCGACGGCGCCGCGCGCGGGGGCGTGCGCGGCGCGCCACGCGCCGGCGAGAGGGCGCGATCGACGGTGTCCGCCGCGGCCGCGGCGGGCGCTGGGCCGAGATCGAGGTCGAGCGATCCCGAGTGCGACGGACCGGCCGGGCTGCGGTCCACGGGTCCGGACGCGATGCCGACATCGTCGTAGTCCGGGGTCCGCGAACCTGCCGCCGCCTGCGGGGCTTCGACCTGGGAGTCGTCGCGGCGCGTCCCGTCCAGCGTGAAGACAGTCCCGCAATCTGGGCAACGCACACGGATCTGGCGCGGCGGCACCTTGGCGGCGTCGAGGCGGTAACGCACGTGGCAGCCGGTGCAGGTCGTGATCATGTCCGGTTTCCTCCTGGGGGCCGGGTCGCGGTCGGAGTTCTCGCGACCATCATCGACGGACGGCGGGAGACCTTTAGCGCCCGGTCGCGAGTCAACCCGTCGCCTGGGGCAGGACGTCCGCGAACGTGGCGCGCAGGACCTGCCGCAGGGGCGCCCACCGCTGCGAGCTCAGGTCGGGATCTTCCGCCAGCAGCTCCCTGACGTCCGCCGCCGCCGCCGCCGCCAGGTCGCCATCGACCAGTGGATTCGCGAGCCGGAAACCCGGCGCGCCGTGTTGCCGCACGCCCCAGAGGTCGCCGGGACCGCGCAGCCGCAGATCCTCCTCCGCCAGGCGGAATCCGTCGGTCGTCGCGGCGAAGAACTGCAGCCGCGACAGGGTCTCCTCCGCCAGGTGGCCGCTCGTGAGGAGCCAGCACCAGCTCCGGCCGCCGGCGCGTCCGATCCTCCCCCGCAGCTGGTGCAGCTGCGCGAGGCCGAACCGCTCGGGCGAGTGGACCACCATCCAGGCCGCGCGCGGCACGTCCACGCCGACCTCGACGACCGTCGTCGCCACCATGACGTCGAGCTCGCCGGCCCGGAAGGCCGCCATCGCCGCCTGCTTCTCGCGAGCCTTCAGGCGACCGTGGACGAGCCCCACGCGGAGCGAGCGGAAGGGTCCGGCCGCCAGGGCCGCGGCCTCCGCGACTGCCGCCCGCGTATCGGTCGTCTCGGTCTCCTCCACCACGGGATAGACGACGAAGCCCTGGTGTCCCTGCGCCACGAGGCGCCGGCACTCGGCATAGGTCTCGTCCTCCCGGTCCACGGCCACGATCCGGGTCTCGGCGGGAAGCCGCCCCGCCGGCATCTCGGCGATGATGGTCAGGTCCAGGTCGCCGTACAGGGTCAGCGCGAGGCTGCGCGGGATCGGCGTGGCGCTCATGACGAGCAGGTGCACGGGCAGGTCGTCCCCGTCGCGGGCGCTGCGGCCGCGCTGCCGGACTCCGAAGCGATGCTGCTCGTCGACCACGGCGAGGGCCAGGCGCCGCAGGCGGATCTGATCCTGGATCACCGCGTGCGTCCCCACGAGCAGGTGGACCTCGCCCTCGCCGGCCGCGGCCAGGATCCGCCGGCGCTCGGCCGCGGGCGTGGACCCGGTCAGCGTCTCGACCACGACCCCGAGGGGCTCGGCGAGCCGGCGCAGCGTCTGGCCGTGCTGGTGCGCCAGGACCTCGGTCGGCGCCATGAGCAGCGCCTGGTAGCCCTGCTCGATCACGAACAGCGCCGCGATGAAGGCGACCAGGGTCTTGCCCGAGCCGACGTCGCCCTGGAGCAGCCGGTGCATGGCCCGCCCGCTGCGCAGGTCCGCCAGGATCTCCGCCAGGGCCCGCCGCTGCGCCCCGGTCAGCTCGAACGGCAGCGACGCGACGAGGCGCCGGGTCAGGTCGCCCGGCCGCTGGAGCTGCACCCCGCGCCGTTCGACCTGGCGACCGCGCCGCAGCGCCATCACGAGCTGGATCTGCAGCAGCTCCTGGTAGACCAGGCGGCGTCGCGCGCGGGCCAGCTCGTCCTGGTCGGCCGGGTAGTGCATCCCCTGGAGGGCCGCGCCCAGGGTCAGGAGGTCGCGCTGGCGGCGCAGCGCTTCCGGCAGCGGATCCTCGAGCTGGGGCACGAGCTCGGCCAGGGTCGTGTGGATCAGGCGCCGCAGCCAGTGCTGGCCGATCCCCGCGGTCAGCGGGTAGACGGGCACGAGTCGGCCCATGTGGAGGCTGCCGCGGCCGCCCTCGTCGTCGAGGACCTCGAAGTCCGGATGGGCGAGCTGAGGACGCCCGGCGTGGTGCTGCACGAGGCCGCTGACCATCACCTTCCGGCCGGACCGGAACTGCTGGAGCACGTACCGCTGGTTGAACCAGACGCAGTAGACCACGCCGCTGTGGTCCGCCACGGTGACGGTCTGGATGCTGCCGCCCTGTCGGGTCCGCCGCTCGCCGCTCGTGAGGACCTCGCCGAGGACCGTCGCCGGCTGGCCGGCGCGGAGCTTGGCGATCGGCTCGACGCGCGTCCGGTCCAGGTGGGTCCGCGGCAGGTGGCGGATCAGATCGCCGGCGGTCTCGATTCCCAGCCGGCGCAGCGCGACCGCGCGGACGGGGCCGACGGTCTTGACGTACTGGACCGGGCTGTCGGGAGTCAGGGGCTTGCTGGTCATGGCCTTACGAGGGAGATTCGCCTTGCTGACGCGCGTGCCGCATGGTATATTGCCAGGCCTTGGAATTCAACGCCGATCGGAGGACGACGTCATGAGCAGGAAGTGCTCGGTCTGCGGCAAGGGACCGCAGTACGGCAACCGCGTGAGCCATGCCCACAACGTGACGAGGCACCGCTGGCTGCCGAACCTGCAGAAGGTCAAGTTCGCGACCGGCGGCAAGGTCCAGCGGGGTTACGTGTGCACCCGCTGCCTGCGGACCGGGAGCGTCCGGAAGGTCGTCTGACCCGCCCTCAACGGATTCGCTTGAAGACATGCATGAGCCCTCCCGTCTCGATGGGAGGGCTCGTTTCGCCAGGCTCGAGGGCGTTGATGGCATCCCGCAGGACGGGGACCATCTCGTCCGGGTCCACCCAGCCGATATCGCCGCCGCGGACCGCCGTCGGGCCGCTCGAGTACCGGGTCGCGAGGGTGCCGAATTCCACGCCGCTCGCCAGACCCTCGACGACCAGCGGGAACGCGGCGGGATCGTCCGTGACGATATGCAGGAGACGGACCTTGCCCGCGCTCAGCGCCGCGTCCGCCTCCGCCTGTTCCCCGCCCAACCGCTGGCGCCACTGCTCGAGTTCGGCGGACGCGCCCGGATCCAGCGAGGCGAGGCTGTCGACGACGCGCAGGGCGTCGTCCGTGCGGCCGAGACGCTCGTAGATCTGCGCCAGGACGACCCGGGCCTGCACGTACTGCGGGTCGAGCCGCACGGCTTCCTCGATCTGCGCCAGGGCGGGCTCGAGCAGGCCGCGATGCTCCAGGTGCACGCCGTAATTGAAGCGGCCGATCGGATTGTCCGGAACCTGCGCGACGTAGGCCTGGAACTGGCGGCCGGCCTCCTCGGATTCATCCAGAATCTCCAACACATTGGCCAGGTTGAAGCGATTCCGCGAGTTCTGAGGGTCGAGCTCGACGGCCCGCCGCAAGGCCACGGCCGCGGAATCGACCTGTTCCAGCGCGAACCAGGCCTCGCCGAGCCCGCCGAACGTGGCGCCCGACGGCAGGACCGCCACCGCGTGACGGAAGATCTCGACGGCCTCGGCCGGCCGGCCGGCGAGGATCTCGAGCTCCCCCATGACCACGAGATTCTCCTCGCTCTCGCCCTCCCTCTTCATCACGTCCCGCCAGTGGATCGCCGCCTGATCCCACAATCCCTTGCGCCGCGCCAGGGTCGACAACGCGCGGTGGAGCCACGCCTCGTCCATGCCCTGGAGTCGGAGCTGGTGCAGCAGGTTGTAGGCCTTCGCCTGGTCGCCGCGCTGCAGGTACAGGCGCGCGATCCCCTCGAGGATGCCGACGTGCTGGGTGTCCAGGCTCAGACCCTGCTCCCACTGGACCAGCGCCTCGTCCTGGTTGCCCGCGATCAGCAACGCCCGGCCGTACCAGTAGCGGACGTTGACGTTGTCGGGGTCGAGGGCCAGGGCCCGATAGCCGTAGTCGACGCCCTCCGCCGCCCTGCCCTGGATGACGGTGATCATAGTCAGCGGCAAGAGGGCGTCGAGGGATTCGCTCGCCTGCAGGCACCGCTTCAACAGCGGCTCGGCGCCCACGTAGTCGTTCTCCACGAATCGATGCTTGCCGGCCTCGCAGGGGTCGTCGGCGCCGGTCTGGGCGACAACGGGAGCGGCGAGGGCGAAACCCAGGCAGCCGGCGACGGCAAGGCGGCGGATACGCGCGTCAGGCACGGACGGGAACTCCTTCGCAACGGACCAGGCAGCGGCTCGCGACCAGGCTGTCGAACACGAATATGGAGCGGACGTTCCCGCGCGCGCAACTCAGGCCAGCCAGCGGCGTACCGGTCCGAGCCAGAATCCGGCGGAGAGCCACGACCACTGCAGGACATCGGGTCTGACCTGCCAGTGCCGCCGCGCGACAATCTCCGCCTCGGACCCGAGGCCCTGGAGCCTCAGCTGGCGGCAGAGGTCCAGGCCCCAGCTGTCGGCGGCGCCGATGCGGCCGGCCAGGTCCGCCGGCGGCGTCTGGCCGGTGACGGCCGCGGCGCGCAGGACCAGGCAGCCCGTCTCCTCGTCCGCCAGTCCCTCGTCGAGCTGCCGCCTGGCCAGCGCCATGGCGCCGTCGCCCTCGCCGCGGCCCAGGCACGCGCGGATCGCGAGCTGTCGCCAGGCGGCGCGATGGATCGCGACGGGGTCGTCTGGACCACCGTCGTCCGGGCGTTCCGGGCTGGATCGGTCGGAGGGCAGGATCGGTTCGCGCCCCTGTTGAAGGTCCAGGCGGGCGCGCAGGAGGAGCGGGCGCGAATCCTCGAGCCCTCGCCGGCCGCCGGGCCACTGATTCAGCGTGCTCTCCGCCACGGACCACCTCTGGAGGCGGAGCTGCAGCGCGACCCGCAGGAACAGCAGGTCGACATCGCCGGTCCACACGTTGCAGAGGTCGTCCAGCCGGCGCAGCGCGACCTCGGGGCGGCCGGCGAGATCGTCGCAGGCCGCCAGCAGGAGGGCGGCGCGCGCGAATTGCCTCGGCAACTCGTGCCAGCCCGAGAGGAAGCCGCGGCACTCCTCGAGCTCGCCGACCAGCAGGGCCAGCGTCGCGCGCAGATACGCCAGGAACAGCTCCTCGTGGCGGCCCGCGGCGCTGTCCAGCCGCGGAACGGACTCGCTGAGAAAGCTCCGGGCCTCCAGCACCCGGCCCTCCTCGGCGAGGATCAGGCCTTTCAGGCACACTGCCGTCCGGTACCGGGGATTGAGCGCCAGCGCCGCGTCGGCGAGGGCGAGCGCCGCGGCGTTCTGTCCCGCCTGGTAGAGCGACGCCGCATGCTTCGCGCGGATGTCCGGGAAGCGCGGGTGGCGGACCTCCAGCTGCCGGAAGGACGCCAGGCCCTCGTCCCAGCGGCCCGCCCTGCACAGCGCGACGGCCTCGGCGAGTTGCCGCTTGGTGTCGTCGCCCAGGACCGTGCGCCTCAGCCGGACGTCCAGATCGCCGGGAATCGTGTCGGCCCGGTAGCCGTCCTCGCGGGCCAGCTCGTGCACGAGCGGATGGTCGACGCGACGGCCGCTCTCGATCAGCCGCTCGAGACTCGCGGCGGTCTCGCGCGGGCGACCGAGCGCCTGCAGCGCGCAGGCCTCCAGAAGACGCGCCTCGCAGTAGTCCGGATTGCGCCGCAGGGCCTGCCGCGCCGAATCCAGCGCCTCGTTCCAGCGGGCGGCCAGCCCGAGCGCCGCGCCGGCGAGGAACTGAAGGTCCGGGAATTCCGGCCAGTGCGCCGCAGCCTCGGCCAACGCGCGCGACGCCGGTTGCGGGTCGCCCGCTTGCAGGAGTCGGCGGCCTTCGTCGACGAGGGCCTGGCGCAGGTAGAACCCCGCGAGCGAGCCCCTGGGCGACCCCGGATCCTGTTCGAAGACGGGCCGCAGGAAGCTGATCGCCTCCGCGGCCCGTCCTTGCTCGTAGAGCGCAATGCCCTCGGTGTAGGCATCGCTTCCGCGTCCCCCGAAGAGCTTGCGGAAGAAAGCCATCTCAGTCCACGTACTTCCTCTCCCAGGCCGGGCGCAGCTTGTCGTCGCCGAGCACGGTGCTGCGGAAGCGCTGCGCCGCCGGCTGGCTCCCGCCGGCCGTGGCCGGTTGAGCCGCCTCCCGCAACGGCACCGACCCGAGGGGATCGAGGAAGCGCCGGCTGGTCTCCGAGGCCGTCGGGGACGCCTCCTCGGAGCCCGGGTACTCGTGAGGTTCCGCGCTGCCGGCGGCGGCCGCGAGCGCCGCGAGGACGACGGAAGGCTCCGCGATCGCGTCCGGCGCCGGCCCGGCGTCCGGCATCCAGGCGAACCGGGGTTCCGGCTCCGGCTCCGGTTCCGGCTCCGGCTCCGGCTCGGCTGCCGCTGCCGGCGGAGGCGCTGGTTCGACCGCGACCTCGCAAGCGGCGTCCTCCGGCGGCTCCGCCACCGCGATCGGACGCCGCGGCTCCGGTCGAGCCGCCGCCGCGGCGGTCGGGAATCCCGTCGCGATGACGGTGACCTGCAGCGTCTCGCCGAGCGATTCGTCGTTCGCGAACCCGAAGAAGATGTGCGCCTCGGAGCCGGCCGCCTCCTGGATATGGCCCATGGCGCCGCGCAGGTCCTCGCGATCGACCGCGGCCGCCGTCAGGTAGACCAGCACCGCGCGGGAGCCCAGGATCTCGACGTTCTCGAGCAAGGGCGAGCGGATCGCCTGCTCGGCCGCGGTCACGGCGCGGCTCGGGCCCGACGCCCGGCCCGTCCCCATGATGGCCGCGCCGCTGTTCCTCATGACCGTCCGGACATCGGCGAAATCGAGGTTCACGACGGCGTGCTGGGCGATGATGTCGCTGATGCCGCGGGTGGCTTCGTAGAGCACATTGTCGGCGACGCGGAAGACCGCGGTCATCCCGGCGTCCGCGAGGTCGATCTCCATCAGCCGCTCGTTCGGGATCACCAGGAGCGCGTCGACTCGCTCGCGGAGGGCGGCCAGACCCGCCTCCGCCTGCTCCATGCGCCGGAAGCCCTCGAACAGGAACGGACGCGTCACCACGGCCACGGTGAGCGCGCCGCCCTTGCGGGCGATCTCCGCGATCACCGGCGCCGCGCCCGTCCCGGTGCCGCCGCCCATGCCGGCGGTGACGAAGACCATGTCGGAATCTTCCAGCATGGCCTCGAGCAGGCTGCGGTCTTCCTCGGCGGCCAGGCGTCCCGTCTCGGGATCGCCGCCCGCGCCGAGGCCGCGGGTCAACTCGCCGCCGATCACCAGCGTCTGATGGGCGCGCGACTTGTCGAGCGCCTGGGCGTCGGTGTTGACGGCAAAAAAATCGACCTCGGTGAGGCCGGCTTCGATCATGCGATTGACGGCGTTGCCACCGGCGCCGCCCACGCCGACGACCTTGATCCGCGCACGCCGCTGACGATTCTCGGGGGCGAAATGGATGTTCATGACACCCGCCTCCTCCATGAGATGGGCTCGCTGGGACGCTCCTCGTCCTGACCGCTAATTAACACAAGTCCGCGCAGCGGCCAAGGACAATCTTGAGAACCGGCGACAGGAGGCCGGATCCGTCAGGCGTGCGCACCCCGGGACAGCATCCGGCGGAGCTTCCCGCGCCAGCTGTCCGCCGCCGCATCGGCGGCCGGCGGTTGCGTGGCCTGAGCCCGCTCGCTGCCGCCGCTCCACAGCGCGAGCCCGAGCGCGGTCGCCCACTGTCCCCCGGGGAGGTTGCCCACGCCCTCGAGATCTTCCGGCAGGTAGCGGCTCCGCGCCGGCATGCCGAAGACCTCCTCGCACAGCTCGCGCGAGCCGCGGCACCGGCTGCCGCCGCCCGTGAGCACGATCCCGGACGCGAAGCGCGAGAGCGGCAGCTCGGGACCGAGCGTGTCCTTGACGAGCGAGAAGATCTCCTCGAGGCGCGGCTCGAGGACGGCCGCGATCAACCCCGGCGTCTCCGCCGGATCCTCCTGTTCGAAGAGGACGTTGACGTCGACCTCCTCGACGAGGCTGCGCAGCACGACGCCGCGGTCTTCCTTGACGACCGCGGCGGCCTCGACCGGGATGCGCAGGCCGCTGGCGAGATCGCCGGTCAAGTGCTGGCCGCCCCACGGCGTCGCGCCGATGCCGAGCAGCCGGCCGCCCGCGAGCGCCGCCCAGTGCGTGACCTCGCCGCCGACGTCGATCAGGATCACGCCGCGTTCCCGTTCCGCCGGGGTGAGCAACGCGGTCGCCGCGGCGAGGATGTCCACCGCGTGCCCGGCCGGCTCGAAGCCCGCCTTGTCGATCGCGTTCTCGATGTTGCGGATGACCGAACACGAGCCGGTGATCAGATGGGCCTTGACCTCGAGGCGGCTCCCGACCCGGCCGCGGGGATCGAGGATGCCGCCGACGCGGTCGACCGAGAACTCGACCGGGTTGACGGTCAGGATGCGATGGTTGAACGGGATCGTCAGGCTGCGGGCCATGGTCATGACCTCGTCCACGTCGCGCCCGGTGATGTCGCGCCCGCGCTGGCCGATCGGGATCTGGCCGGTGGCCATGACCGACCGCAGGTGCGAGCCCGTGATGTTGAAGCTGAAGCCGCTGATGTCGACATTGGCGGCTTCCTGGACCTCGCGGATGAGGCGCGCGATCGCGAGGCTGCCCGCCTTGACGTCGACGAAGTCTCCGTCCTGGAATCCCTCCGCGCTCGCGACCGCGCCGGCGAGGATGCGGGCCGGCCGCGCGGAACCGACCTCGGCGACGAGGGCGCGGAAGGTCGTGGTCCCGAAATCGCAGGCGACGACGAGGTTGCCCTCGCTCATGATGGCGGTCCTTTCTCGACCGTGGTCTCCGCGCTGTCGGGCGCGAGCGGCTCGAAGGTGACGCGGTCCTCGAAACGCAGATCGACCGCGGCCCCGGTCGTGATATCGTCCTTCGCGATCAGGAAGCGCGCGAGACGGCCGGCGAAATCGTCCGTGCCGATCAGCAGGCTCCCGGCCTTGCCCTGCAGGGTGACCTCGAATCCGAGCGGCGTGTTGCGCACGAAATCCACCGGGCACTCGCTCTCGAACGCGGTCGCCTCGAGCGCGGCGACCAGCGCCAGCACAGCCCCGGGATCGTGGTCGACCATCCGCCAGCGGCCGGACCCGAGCGACGCGAGGCGGCAGCCGACCAGAAGCGGCAATCCCGGCGTGCTCAGGTGGGCGGGGATGTCGAGGACCAGTCCGCTCGCGACGAGGACCTTCTCGCCGCCGGCGGCTGTCGTGTCGACCACCCCCAGCAGCGGCTGCCACTCGGTCAGCTCGACGGTCACGGTGTCGGGGAGGCGGCGCTGCACGTGCACGGCGCTCACCCACGGCAGGTCGCTGCACGCGGCCGCCAGGTCGTACCGCGAGAACGTCCAGATGTTGCGGCCGAGACAGCGACGGAGCGCCGCATCGACCGACGCGCGGTCGCTGTAGCGGTATCGTCCCGACTCGATGCGGCCGATCGCGAACGTGGGCGACGTGAGCAACCAGTGCCCGAGCGCGGCCAGCAGACCCACGGTCACGACGACCGCGGCGGCCTGCAGGAGGAGCCGCCGCCGGGACGGCCGCTCGCGCCGGGGGGCCGCCAGCCGGCGGCCACGCTCGCCACGAAATTCCCCGATCACGAGCTGCGCGACCTTCACGCGGGCCGCCTCCTGGCCAGGTGTTCACACAGCTGAGGCACGAGGCGCCCGATGTCGCCGGCGCCGGACGTCAACAGCAGATCGCCGGCCACGACCTCGGCGTCGAGCCAGTCGAACACCCCCTGGTGGTCGACGAGCAGCTGGACCGGCCGCCGGTACCGTCCCGCCAGTTCGGCGGCGATCAGGTCGCTGCCGGCCTGGCCGGGGTCTTCCTCGCCGGCGGCGTAGACCGGCAGCAGCCCGACGAGATCGGCGCCGGCCAAGGCGTCGGCGAACTCGCGCGCGAAGTGACGGGTGCGCGAGTACCGGTGCGGCTGGAACAGGACGGCGACGCGCCGGTCGTACGCTCGCGCGACCTCCATCGTGGCGGAGAGCTCGGTCGGGTGGTGCCCGTAGTCGTCGAGGACCAGGACGCCGCCGGGTTCGCCATGGCTCTCGCAGCGCCGGCCGACGCCGCGGAACGCGGCCAGAGCCGCCGCGGCCGTCGGGAAGGAGACGCCGAGATCCCTGCCCACGGCGATCGCCGCGAGCGCGTTGCGGAGGTTGTGCCGGCCGAGCTGCGGCAGGCGCAGGCGGCCGACCTTCCCGTCCGCTGTCCAGACCTCGCCCGACTGGCCGTCCGGACCGCTCGTGACCGTCTCCGGGTCGACGCGGACGTCGGCCTCGCGGGAGAAGCCGTAGGTGACGATCCGGCGGTCGACCCGCGGGATGATCCCCCGGACCTCGGGGTCGTCGGCGCAGAGCACGGCCGTGCCGTAGAACGGGACCCGGCCGACGAACTCGACGAACGCGGCCCGCAGGTCGTTCAGGTCCGGATAATGGTCGACGTGCTCGTGATCGATGTTCGTGACGACGGCGATCGTCGGTGTCAGGTGCAGGAAGCTCCCGTCGCTCTCGTCGGCCTCGGCCACGAGGTAATCGCCTCCGCCGAGCACGGCGTTCGTGCCGAGCGCGAGGACCTGGCCGCCCACGATGACGGTCGGGTCGAGTCCGCCGGCGGCGAGGACCGCGGCCGTCAGGCTGGTGGTCGTGGTCTTGCCGTGGGACCCGGCGACGGCCACGCCCTGCTTGAGCCGCATGAGCTCGGCCAGCATCTCCGCGCGGCGGATCACCGGGATCCGCCGGCGGCGGGCTTCGCTCACCTCGCAGTTCGCCTCGGTGACGGCCGACGAGCGGACGACCACGTCGGCTTCCGCCACGTGCTCCGCAGCATGACCGATGTGGATCCGCGCCCCGAGCGACGCGAGCCGGTCGGTGGACGCCGACCGGCGCAGATCGCTGCCGCTGACGGAGAAGCCGAGATTGAGCAGGACCTCCGCGATCCCGCTCATACCCACCCCGCCGATCGCGACGAGGTGGATGTGGCGAGTGTTCCGGAACATGGCGCCTCCCTGCGCACCGGTGTCCGGATATTCTACCGCCTCTCGGTCGCGCGGTCAAACAGGCTCAGACGCCGGATCCCCGGCGTGCGCTGCCGGCGGCCGCGGCTCTGCCGGTCGACGTTCAGGATGATCCCGACCGCCGCGAGGTTGGTCACCAGGGCCGAGCCGCCGTAGCTGACGAACGGCAGCGGTACGCCCATGACCGGGATGACGCCGGTGACCATGGCGATGTTCGCGACGCCGTAGATGAAGATCATGCCGCCGAGGCCGGCGGCGAGCAGCTGGCTGAACCGCGTCGGCGCGCGCCCGGCGATGACCAGGGAGCGCCAGGCGAGGACCAGGAGCGCCACGACCACGGTCGTGGTCCCGATCAACCCCAGCTCCTCGCCGAGGTACGAGATCGCGAAGTCCGTGTGGTTCTCCGGCAGGAACGAGAACTTGTTGTGGCTGTTGCCCGGGCCCAGACCGTGCCAGCCGCCCGCGCCCATGCCCAGCAACGCGCGGAAGACCTGGTCGCTGAACGGCAGCTCGCCGGCCACGCCCACCCCGCGCCAGCCGAGCAGCCATTGGTCGATGCGGACCTGGAGTTTGCTCACGCAGACGTAGCCGACCAGGGCCGCCGCCGCGCCGACAGGCGCGACGGCGAGCAGCCAGCGCCGGTCCAGACCGGCAAGGTGCAGCATCAGGATCGTCACCAGCGCCATCACGACGACGTTGCCGAAGTTCGGCTGCAGCGC
This sequence comes from Candidatus Krumholzibacteriota bacterium, assembly GCA_022711765.1. Taxonomy (GTDB): domain Bacteria; phylum Krumholzibacteriota; class Krumholzibacteriia; order LZORAL124-64-63; family LZORAL124-64-63; genus Glo-17. The sequence goes on along the minus strand of JAKLEB010000002.1, from coordinate 1,478,571 downwards.
GAGCAGCAGCATGAGCAGGAGGGGGCCGGCCCCCAGCGTGATCGCGAGCTGGCGGGCGCCGAGCGGCCGGTCCAGCGGGGAGACCGACAGCCGGTACGCGAGGAAGAGCACGAGCGCGAGCTTGGCGAGCTCGATCGGCTGGAACTGGCCCAGACCGCCGACCTCGATCCAGCGGTCGATTCCCAGCCCGCGCAGGACGACGGGCAGCGCGGTGAGGCCCAGCCCGATCCCGAGCGCGGACCAGACGAGCCAGTCGCGCCGGAACCGGGTATGGTCGACGGTCGCCAGGACGATCGCCCCGACCAGACCGATCGCGAGGCGCTGCAGGTGCGCCAGCAAGTAATGGTACTGCCCGAGCGACTGCGACCGGAAGCTCCCCGCGCCGTAGACGGCGATCGTACCGAGCAGGCAGAGCGTCACGACCGCGCCGATGAACCAGCTGTCGTGGTCGACGCCGCGCAGGCGGCGCGGGATGGTCAGTCGGCGCATCTCAATCCTCCCGGGCGCCGAGGGCGCGAGCGGCGGCCGCGAAGGCCTCCCCGCGCTCCCGGTAGTTGTTGAACATGTCGAAGCTGGCGCAGGCTGGGCTCAAGAGGACCGTCGCGTCGGGCGCCGCCAGGCTGGCGGCGAGCCGCACGGCCGCGGGCAGGTCGACCGCGGGCGACGTCGGCACGCGGCCGGCGAGGGCGGCCGCGATCGCCGGCCCCTCCTGGCCGATCGTGACCACGTGCCGCACGGGCGCCATCACCTCGCGCAGCGGGGCGTAGTCTTCGCCCTTGCCGCTCCCTCCCGCGATGAGCACGACCGGCGTTGGATAGCCGCGCAAGCCGGCGCAGACGGCGTGGACGTTGGTGGCCTTGGTATCGTTCACGAACCGCACGCCGCCGAGCCGCCCCACCAGCTGGTGCCGGTGCGCGAGTCCGCGGAACGTGCGCAGACCCTCGGCGACCGCGTCGAGATCGTCGACGAGCGACAGCACGGCCGCCGCCGTCGCCGCCGCGTTCAGCAGGTTCGGCGGGGACTGCAGAAAGAGGTCGGCGACCGCCAGGAGGTCGCGCACCTCGCCGCGCCGGCGCACGCGGACCCGGCCCTCGGCGAGCCAGGCATCCGCGCCGGCGACCGGATCGCCGAAGAGAAGGCGCCGGCCGCCGTGGCGCCAGGCGAGGCCCTCCGGGCACTCGGTCCAGGTGACGAACGCGCCGTCGGGGGCGACCTGGGCGGCCAGCCGCGCCTTGGCCGCATAATAGGAGGCGAGGTCCGGATACCGATCGAGGTGGTCGGGCGCGAGGTTCAAGAGTACGCCGACCGTGGGCTGGTAGGACTCGATCGTCTCGAGCTGGAAACTGCTGCACTCGATCACGGGAACTGCGTCGGACGGCAGCCGATCCGCCTCGTTCGCCAGCGGGTTGCCGAGGTTGCCGAGCGCCGGGCTCGTGAGGCCGGCGGTCTGCAGGACGTGCGCGATCCACGCCGTGGTGGTCGACTTGCCGTTGGTGCCGGTGACGGCGACGGTCCGGCCGCCGAAGAACCGGGACGCCCACTCCAGCTCGCCGTGGACAGGAACGCCGGCCTGGCGCAGCGCGGCCAGACCGGGATGCTCGGGCGGCACGCCCGGGCTCAGCACGACGGCGTGGAGATCGGCCGGAGCGACAGCGTGCCAGGTCGGGCCGGTCAGAAGCTCGTCGAACGCGGCGCCGGACACCGCCGGGTCGATCTCGTCGCGCCGCCAGCGGCGCTCGATCGCGTCCCGGCCGGCGTCGTCGGCGCCGAGCACGCGGGCGCCGTGGCGCCGCAGGAGCGCGCCCGCGGCGCAGCCGCTGCGGCCCAGGCCGACGACCAGGACGGTGCGTCCGGTCAAGCGGGGTGCGGTCACGGCCGTTCCTCCGTCCAGCCCGCGTGTTCGCGGAGCTCCGCGAGCACGCGCTCCATCGCCGTCGAGCGGGAGCCCTTGATCAGGATGCGGTCGCCGGGGCGCGTCTCCCGGTCGAGCAGCCTGGCGGCGGCGGCGTGGTCGGGGCACTCCTCGGCCCGGCCGCCGCCCGCCCGGAATCCCTCGGCCAGGAGCTGCGCCGCCTCGCCGACCGCCACGAGACGGGCGATGCCCGCCGCGGCCAGCTCGCGGCCGCACTCGCGGTGGAGAGCGGGCGACCGGGGACCCAGCTCGGCCATGCCGCCGACGACGGCCCAGGCCGGACCTCCCGGCAGCTCGCCCAGCATGCGCGCGGCGCTGACCATGCTCTCGGGGTTCGCGTTATAGCTGTCGTCCAGCACCCAGCGGCCGCCCAGGCGCCGCAGGTCGGCCCGGTGCGGCGACGCCCGGAACGTCGCGAGGCCGCGGCGGATCTGCGCGTCGCTGGCGCCGGCGGCGCGCGCGGCGAGCAGCGCGGCGCAGAGGTTCGCGCCGTTGTGCCGGCCCGGCAGCGGAACCGGCCACTGTTCGCCGTCGAGCCGGAGCACGCCCCTGCCGGTCGCGGGATCCGGGGCCCAGTCCCAGCGGTGATCGCCGGCGCGTTTCCCCCAGCTCACGACCGGGCACGGCGCCTGGCGCCGCCACTCGGCGAATCCCGGGCTGTCCGCGTTCAGCACGGCCGTACCGGCGGGCGGCAGGGCGGCGAGCAGCTCCCCCTTGCCGGCGATGACCTGCTCGAGGCCGCCGAACTCCTCGAGGTGGGCGCCAGCGGCGTTGGTGATGACCCCGATCGCCGGGCGCGCGAGGGCCGCACGCGCCGCGATGTGGCCGACCGCCGACGCCCCCATCTCGATGACCGCGAACCGGTGGCGCGATGCCAGGCCGAGCAGGGTCAGGGGCACGCCCTGCACGTTGTTGTGGTTGGCCTTCGTGGCGTGCACCGGTCCCGCGCCGGCCAGCATGGCCGCGAGGAGATCCTTCGTCGTCGTCTTGCCGTTGCTGCCCGTGACCCCGATGACGAGCGGAGTCATCCGGGACCGCCAGCGCGCGGCGAGCACCGAGAGCGCCGCCACCGGATCGCTCGCGACGAGGACCGTGCCCGACGCCGGCGCGGGCCCCTCGGGCTCGTCCGCGCCGCCCGCGACCCCGCCGACGAGCGCGTGCGCGCCTCCGCGCAGCGCCTCGCCCGCGAAACGACGTCCGTCCTGCTGGGCTCCGCGCAGGCCGACGAACAGCACGCCGGGGCGCACGTCTCGCGAATCGAGCACGGCGTCGTGGAAACCGCCGTCGAGGCCGTCCGGATCGATCCGTCGCCAGGCGCCGTCCGCGGCGATCCAGGCGCCGCGCAAAAGGCCGACCCCGGCGAGGTCCGCCGCCGCGGCGGCGAGATCGTAGCGGTCACGCATGACCACCCTCCCGGGCGATCCACGCGCCGACGATCTCGCGATCGTCCAGGTGCAGAGTCCGCCCCTGCACCAACTGGTAGTCTTCATGGCCCTTGCCCGCCACCACGATCACGTCGCCCTCGCGGGCGGCGGCGAGCGCCGCCGAGATCGCCGCCGTACGATCGACGATGACCGTTCGGCCCGCGGCCCGCGGCGCGGAGACGGAATCGAAGCCGGCAGCGATCTCGGCGCAGATCGTCGCCGGGTCCTCGCTGCGAGGGTTGTCCGACGTGATCCAGACCAGGTCCGCGAGCTCGGCGGCCACGCGGCCCATGAGCGGCCGCTTGCCGCGATCGCGGTCGCCGCCGCAGCCGAAGACGACGCCGAGACGACGGTGGCTGAGCTCGCGGCAAGCGAGGAGCACGGCCGCGAGGGCGTCGTGCGTGTGCGCGTAGTCGACGACGGCCAGACCGCCGGCGGGGAGCAGGAACCGCTCGAGACGGCCCGGGACCTGGCTGACCCCGGCGAGCGCGCCCGCGCAGTCGTCGGGGTCCAGACCGAGCGCGAGTCCGGCGCCGAGCGCCGCCGTCAGGTTCTCGACGTTGAACCGACCGACGAGCGGGCTCGCGACGGCGAGCCGGCGCCCGCGCCAGTCCAGCTCGAGGCGGGTCGCGTCGAGCGCCAGACGGGCGCTCCGCACCGCGAGGTCCACCCGGCCCGTCGCGCGGTCCGGCGCCGTCGCGTAGCGGACGGCGTCGAGCGCTCCGGTCTCGAGGCTTCCGAGCGCCGGGTCGCCGGCGTTGATCACGGCCGCGCCGGCCGGTTTCCCTCGCCGGGGCATGGCCTGGAGAAGCTCGAGGATCCGCGTCTTCGCCGCGAGGTAGCGCGCGAGATCGCCGTGGTAGTCGAGATGATCGCGACCGAGGTTCGTGAGCACGGCGACGTCCAGCGCGAGGTCGCCGGGACGGTCCTGGTCCAGCGCGTGGGACGAGATCTCCATCGACGCCGACCGGCACCCCGCGCGCACCATGCGGCCCAGCCAGCGGAAGAGCTCCGGGCCGCCCGGCGTCGTGAGCGGCGCCCGGAAGCGCTCGCGGCCGTCGTCGTAGCGGATGGTGCCCAGCAGGCCGCAGGGACCGGCGAGCCGCCCGAGCAATTCCTGGATCAGGAACGAGGTCGTCGTCTTGCCGTTGGTGCCGGTCACGCCGACCATCGTCAGGAGAGTGTCGGGCCGCCCCTCGCATTCCCGCGCCAGACGGGCCGGAAGCCCACGGGTGCAGGAGGCTGCGACCCAGGCCGCGGGACGAGGTTCGAGAAGGGCGGCCCGTGAATCGTCCAGCCGCGAGCGATCCACCGCCACGGCCGCGGCGCCCGCCGCGACTGCTTGCGCCACGAACGCGTGTCCGTCGGCGCCGTGACCCGCGACCGCCACGAAGAGCGTGCCCGGTCCGGCGCGCCGCGAGTCCTCGACGACCGCCGCGATCGGCACGCCACCGTCGCCGAGGATCTCCAGGTCGGGCCACGGCGCGCAGAGCGTGGCGAGCGTCATTGCCATGTGTTGGTCATCCTGACGCGCAGTCCGTCCGCCGTGAGGTCCACGCCCGGAGCCGGCTCCTGGTCGGCGACGTAGCCGACGCCGGCCACCTCCACCGGCACGCCGAGCCTCGCGGCCAGCGCCTGGATCTCGCGGTTACTCAGACCGCGCACGTCCGGACAGGCCTGCGGCGTGTCGCCCGCGCGGGCGCGCACCGTGAGGGCGACTGTCTGGCCGGGCGCGAGCAGGCTGCCGGCGGCCGGGACCTGCATGATCACCCTGCCCTCCGGCTCGGCCCCGCGCACCGTGAACCCGGCGCTTTCCAGCCGGCGCACGGCGCCCGCGCTGGTGAGGAACATCACGTCCGGCACGGGGAGCGCCTGCCGATCCGGCCCGATCACGCGGCGCTCGCAGGTCAGGTCGACATCCGTGAGCCAGTCGGTCGTGCGCCGGATGTCGTCGACGACCGCGCCGAAGAGCGGAGCCGCGCTCTGGGCGGCGTAGTGCTTCGACCAGCTCGGCTCGTCGAGAACCGCCACGATCACCAGGCGCGGCGCGGCGACCGGCAGGAGGCCGACGAACGTCGCCACGTGCAGGTTGTCGCGGTAGCCGCGGCCCGGCACGCTCTTCTGACCGGTGCCCGTCTTGCCCCCGATCGCGATCCAGTCGCGTTCGACCGCGGCGCCGGTCCCCTCGCGCACGACCCGCCGCATCGCTTCCCGCAGGACCGCATCGAGTCCGCGCGGCAACACCGATCGCAGGGGCTCCGGCTCGACGTGCTGGGCGGCCGCCCCGGGTCCGGAGCGCACCTCGCAGTAGATCCTCGGCGCGAAGAGCGTACCGCCGTTGGCGACGGCGGCGACCGCGAGGCCCAGCTGCAGCGGACTGACCGCGACCTCCTGGCCGATCGCGATCGTCGGCTGCGATCGCGCGGACCACGCCGTCGGCACGGCCAGGATGCCGGCCCGCTCGGCCGGGTACGGCAGCCCGGTCAGCTTTCCGAACCCGAAGTCGACCAGAGCGCGGTACTGCTCCTCCCGCGACAGGTTGGTCGCGGCGCGCGCGAACCAGACGTTGCTCGACTGGCTGAACGCCTCCATGAAATCCAGGCGCCCGTAGTGATGGCCGGCCGCCTCGTCGATAGTGTAGCCGCCGAACCGGTTGTCCGAGCAGTCGAAGACCGTCGCGGTGTCCACGACGCCCCGCGCGAGCAGCGTCGCGGCCGTGAAGATCTTGAACACGGAGCCCGGCTCGAAGGCCGTGGTCAGGTTGCGGTTGATCCAGCAGGCCACGTCGCGCACGGGTCGCTCGCGCGTCTCCACGAGGGGATAGCTCGCGGCGGCCAGGATATCGCCGTTGCGCGGATCGAGAACGAGCACCGAGCCGGCGGCGGCATCGCAGACGGCGACCGCGTCGCGGAGCCGGCTCTCGCAGATCTCCTGCAGGTCGGCGTCGATCGTCAGGACCACGTCGGCACCGTGGCGGACCGGTTCGACCACCACGTCGCCGTAGTCCTGGCCGAGCCGGGCCGAGCACACCTTCATCGACCGCCCCGGCTCGCCGACCAGCAGCGAATCGAGCCCCAGCTCGAGTCCCGTGCAGCGCCGGGTCCGGTCGGGGTCCTCGCGGTAGAAGCCGATCAGCGACGCCCCGACGCCGTCCAGCGGATACACGCGGCCGAGCTGATCGATGATCTCCACGCCAGCGAACCGCTTGAGCCGGCGCTTCTGCGCCTCGGTCAGGAACGCCTGCGGTTCGATGGTCACGTACCGCTTGCCCGCGGCGGCGACGCGCCGCGCCATGTCGGCGCGGTCCGCCGCGAGGACCTCCGCGAGGACGGCGCTCACCGAATCGGGGCGGTTCACCTGGGAGCCGATCACGCTGACGCGATGAGAGCTGACCGTCAGGGCGAGCGGCCGGCCCTGGCGGTCGAAGAGGTTCCCGCGGTGCGGCTCGATGACCTCCGCGTCCAGCCACAACTTGTCCGCGGCGATCCGGTGCCGCTCGTGCTGGACGACCTGGACCTGGACGAGCCGGGCGACGAGCACGCACGCCGACACGAGGCACGCCCACTTGACCAGGGACAGGCGGAAGGCCGGACCCTCGCGGCCCGTCACGGGCGCACCGTCGCCGCGACGGCGCCGGGGAGCGCGTCGTCTCGCGGTTCGAGCCGCTTCAGGACGCCCGACCACGCCAGCTTCTCGCTCGGACTCCGGCCGGCGGCCAGGCGGATCGTGCTGGGTGCGTCGGGACACACCAGAGCCAGTTCATCCTGGGCGCGGCGCATCACGACCTGCCGGGAGCTCTCGGTGTTCCAGCGCACCGACACCAGCGCGAGGTGCGCCGCCTCGTTCTCGCAATCGCGCGCGAGCTCCTTCACCTCGACGCGCAGCTTGGTGATCGTGATGCCGAGCTGGATGCCTCCCGCCAAGAGCCCCGTCAGGAGGAGCCCGGCCGCGACCAGCCAGAACGGTCGATAACGAGCGGCGTTGCGGCGTCGGGCCATACCCCGCGTCGTCGGCGCGCCGTGGGCTGCGTGCAATCCGGTCATGAGGCGCTCCTTCCTGGGACGGCCGGCAAGATCTCGGCTGCCCTCAGCCGAGCGCTGCGGGCGCGCGGATTCCCGCGGATCTCGAGCGCCGAAGCCGTCACCGGTCGACGGGTGAGGGGACGCAATCGGGCCCGGTGCCCGCACCGGCAGTCCAGGACCTCCGGCGGGCACAGGCAGTCCCGTCGCTCACGGTCCAGCCATTGCTTGACGAGGCGGTCCTCGAGGGAGTGGTAGGCGACCACCGCGACGCGGCCGCCAGGCGCGACCTGGGTCAACGATTGCGCGAGCACGTCCCGGAGCGCCCCCAGCTCGTCGTTGACCACGATGCGCAGGGCCTGGAAGACCCGGCTGAGGATCGCGCTGAGCGGCGCACCGTCCGGCAGCGCGTCGCGGACGACCGCGGCGAGCTGCGCCGTCGTGCGGAGCGGCTCCGTCCGCTCCGCGGCCTGGATGGCTCGCGCCAGCGCCCGCGCGCCGCGCTCTTCGCCGAAGTCGCGCAGGATCCGGGCGAGCTCCGTCTCGTCCGTCTCCGCGAGCAGAGCGTGCGCCGGACGGCCCTCATCCTGGTTGAAGCGCAGGTCCAGGGGACCATCGGCCCGGTAGCTGAATCCCTTGGCCGGTTCGTCGAGCTGGCGCGAGCTCACGCCCAGGTCCAGCAGCAACCCGTCGACCGGCGGCCACCCGACCGCGGTGAGCGCGCCCGCCAGGTCGCGGAAGCTGCGCCGCTGGCAGTGCAGTCGGGGGCGGTCGGTCGAGATCCTTCTGCAGGCCACGACCGCCTCCTCGTCCAGGTCCAGACCGAGGACGTCCGCTCCAGCCTCGAGCAGCGACTCGGCGTGACCGCCGAAGCCGAAGGTACCGTCCACGTACCGCCGTCCCGGTCCTGGCGCGAGCAGGCCCAGGATCTCGTCCCTGAGCACCGGGACATGCGGGCGGTGTGTCATGGCACTTGGACGTGCCGCAGGAGTCCCCGGGCGCGCCGCCGTGGCGCCCCGCGGGACTCGCCCTCCAGTTCGCCATCCGAATCTTCCATGGTCAGGATGGCGCGCAGGTAATCGTTCCAACCCGCCAGGACCACGCGCTGTCCGTAGGAACGAAGCCCCTTGCTCCAGCGAACCAGCGCGGGCACGCAGCGGTAGTCGAGATGGACGAGCCGCGACCCGTCGAGAATGACGAGGAGGTCGCGATCGACCAGGACCGCGGCCGCCGCCCGGACGAGTCGCTGGGCGCGGGCGCGGTCGAGAATGCCGGCGAGGTGGATCCGCACGGTGCGGCCCTGGACCACGATGTGAAACTCGTCAGCGGCGCCGGCGACGACGCCCGACTGCCGGATCCCCTCGCTCGGCATGGCGGACTCCCTTCCAATCCAAGCCGCCCCTCCATGGGCGGCCGGCCTATGTCCTGAACGCCCGGATGTATTTCTCCGCCGGCTTGCCTGCAGCCGCTTGCCTCTGGTCCCAGCGGTCGGGATCCCACAGCTCGATCCGCGTGATCGCCCCGAGGATCAACAGCCTCTTCCTGGCGCCGATCTTCTCGAGGTACTTCTGCGGGATCGTCACCCGACCCTGGCTATCCGTCTGGACCGCCTGCGAGTGGGCGGCGAGCCAGCGCCGGAAATCCCACTCGTCCTGGCCGGTCCCCAGCTGCTGGACCGCTTGCAACGACTTCTCGTACTGCGCGCACGTCATCAGGCTGACGACGCCCTCGTGGTCCTCGGCGATCATGAAGCGGAGAGGCTCCTCCTCTTTGCCCGGCTCCTTCGCGCGGAAGCTCATCGGGAAACTGAATCGGCCCTTGTCGTCGAGGGCGCGCTCGTACGACCCGTACATCTGCAGTTCGGGCGTGCCGACCGTGGCCTCTGCCGGTTCCTCGTTCAACGTTCCGTTCTTCCGCTGCACCGCTTCATGGTCGCCAGAGAATCCCACCGGATGCCGATAGATCCCACCAGTGGTGGACCGAAGGTTAGACCATCGCGATAATGGTGTCAATAGCCGTTTTTGGAAATCTCAGAGATTCGTCGAAATTCCATTGAATCACCCAAATAAACGGGATAATCGGCATTTGTGGTGGAAATTGGCAAAAGGTGGGAGTCTAACGCCGCAAATCGTCGAGGCGGGGCACGAGAATGGTCGCCCAGGGGAGCCCCGTCGCCCGGCGGAACCGCCAGACCATGATCCCGGAACCCAGGCCGTACGCGGCGGTCGAGGCCCAGGCCGCTCCGAGGATGCCCAGCCTGGGGATCCACATCAGGCAGAGCGCCACGTTGACGACGGTGGTGATCACGCTCGCCTGCGTGTTCCAGGCGGAGCGCCCGCGTCCGATGAAGTCGCCGGCCAGGATCACGCCCGGCGCGAACGCGACGATGCCGGGCAGCAGCACGCGGAGCGGCTCGACCGCCGGCAAGTAGGCCCCGTCGCGCAAGAGGCCAATCAACGGTTCCGCCAGGAGCATCGCGGGCACGGCCGCCGCGGCCGTGCCGGCGAGTCCGAGCCGGACTGCGCGCGCCGCGGTCTGGTCGCGGCGTTCGTCCTGGTCGTCGGCGGAGGAGTGCACGAGGAGCGGATTGAGGGCTTCCGGCACGAGCCACAGCAGCTCGGCGGCCCAGGCGGCCAGGGAGTAGATCCCGACCGCCGCCACGTCCAGGTACGACTCGAGGATCAACTGGTCCAGACGCAGCAGCAGGAGGTAGCTCAGCGCCGAGAGCTGGCCGAGCCAACCGAGGCGGACCATGGTCGCGACGACGCGCGACAGCGGCCGGGCGGGCGATTCGGGCGCGGGCGCCGGCGATCGCGGCCAGACGCCCCGCACCCGGCGGACGACGACCAGGGTGGCGAGCACGTGCACGATGGTCAGCGCCCAGATCGCCGACGGAAGGTCGAGCCTCGACCCGACGAGGAGCGCCGCCACCGCCGCCAGGAGCACGCCCGCGCGCAGCGCCGCGGTCCGGGTTCCGTACACGACCTCCCCGGCCGCGAGCAGGTCGTAGTTGGCGATCTCGAAGCCCAGGAGCGCCAGCGTCGCCAGGGCCGCGGCGGCGAGCATCGGGAGGTCCCAGCCGAGCGTCCCGTGGAGCCACGGCCACAGGTCCGTCGCGCGAGCGATCACCCCGAGCCCGACGAGCGCGGCCACGACCCAGCCCACCCACAGGACCTGCGCCGCGAGGATCCGGCGGACCGGGAGGGTCCCCTGGCGCAGCGGCGGCACGGAGGCGAGGCCGACGCCGCCCGCAAGGACGGCCGCAAGAACGGTCACCAGCATCAAGGTCAGGCTGAACCGCCCATTGCCGGCGGGCCCCAGGCCGTGAGCGATCGCGAGCACGACCAGCGCGTTGGCCACCTTCTGCAGGGCCCGCCAGAACAGGATGCGGCTGCCCGTCTCGGCGAGCTTCACGGGCGGATCTCCCGCCAGCGCCTCCCCTGTCGAGCCGCGAACTGGACCAGGCGGCCGAGGCCGCTGCGCTTCTGGAGCTGGCAACGCTCCTCGGGCTCGGCGCCGCATCGCCGCTTGAAGTCCCACAGGCTGTCGCGCCCCACGCTGCCCCCGAAATCGACAGCGGCGAGCCCTTGCTCGCACGCGTACACGATGTCTTGCCAGTAGAGCAGGGTCGTCAGGAAGTGCGTATTGAGGAGGTCGGGACGGACCGCGCTCTGGAAGGCCACCAGGCGGTCCCGCGAACGCAGGCAGAAATGCCCGCCGACGAGCCGGCCTTCCAGCCGCACGGCGTTCAGGACCGCGCGTCCGGGAAACTCGCGCAGGAGGCCCTGCAGGAATGCCGAGGGCACCGGCGCCTGGGCCCAGCCGGCGGCCTGCGGCACGTAGAGGGGATACCAGTCGGGCACGACGTCGGGATCGGTCTCGGCGGCGATCGTGCAGCCGCGCTTGAAGCCGCGATTGCGCTCGTTGCGCCGGTTGTTCGTCCAGAGATCCCGCTCCACGTGGGCGAGTCCCTGGCGGCAATCGACGACCGCGGCCGGGAACGCCGCGACCCGCCAGCCGGAGCCCGCGAGCGCCCGCGCGCGACGGCGCGCCTCGGGCGACGCCACGGTGAACGCCGCGACGGCCGTGCGGCCGGCGACCTGGGCGGCGAGGGCGCCGGCCAGGGCCTCGAACACCGCATCCTGGAGAGGCTCCGGCAGATCGCCGGCGACCTGCGGACCGGCGATGGTCCCGTCGAAGCTGCTCTCGAGCCGGATCAGTCCGCGCAGCCTCCGGGCGACGACCGCCATCCCGCCGGCGACCTCGCCGCCGTGCTCGGCGACGAACCAGCGCGCGTGCGCATCCGCGTAGGCGCGAGTCGCGAGCGCGGTCCAGGTCGAACCGGCGGCGAGCTCGGCGTCGGGAACCCGGCGCAGGAAATCGTCCCAGCCCGGTGGCGGCCCGGCGAGGCAACGCACGCGCAGGGAGGCGGAGCCGGACGCCACGTTCACGGTCCGCCCCGGGGAACTGGCTGTCCGGCGAGTTCCGCGCGGTCGAGCAGGCGAGCCAGCGCCCGCCGCAAGCCGTCACGGTCGCCGCGACCCGCGAGGTCCAGCAGGTCCGGCAGGCAACGGACCGCCGCGGTCGGGTCGCCCGCGCTGCACCGCGCGCGGTGGATGAGCGGACTCGGGCTGGGCTCGAGCGTCTCCCCCGCGTCCAGCAGCGATTCGTGGAGCTTCTCGCCCGGCCGCATGCCGACGATCTCGATCCCCGGCCCGCCGTCATCCGGACCGAATCCCGAGAGCGCGAGCAGGTTGCGCGCCAGTTCGAGGATCGGGACCGGCTCGCCCATCTCCAGGATGTAGGTGGCGCCGCGCTCGCCGAGCACCATCGCCTCGATGACGAGGAGGGCCGCCTCGCGGATCGTCATGAAGTAGCGCGTCATCGCTTCGTGGGTGACCGGCAAGGGGCGGCCGGCCGCCATGCGCTGCATGAAGAAGGGCACGACGGATCCGCGGCTGCCGAGCACGTTGCCGAAGCGGACGGTCATGAACCGCGTGGAGCCGTCGAGAGTCTGCGCATGGCGCACCAGCAGCTCGGCCACTTTCTTCGTGGCGCCCATGACGCTGCACGGCTCGGCGGCCTTGTCGGTGCTGATCAGCACGAAACGCTCCGCGCCGACGCGCCTCGCGAAGGCGATGACGTTGGCCGTGCCGCCGGCGTTGACGACTGTCGCTTCTTCGGGGTTCTCTTCCATCAGCGGGACGTGCTTGTGGGCGGCGGCGTGGAGGATCAGCGCCGGGCGGTGCCGCCCGGCCAGCACCGTCAACCGCGCCGAGTCGCGGACGTCGCAGATCAACGGGACGAGGCGCGTGGCGCCGCCGGCAGCCGCGAGCTCGCCGTGGATCTCGAAGATGCTGTTCTCGCCGCGCCCGAGCAGCAGCAGCTCGGCGGGCTCGAGCTTCACGAGCTGGCGGCAGAGCTCGCCCCCGATGGACCCGCCGGCGCCGGTGACCATCACCGATCTGCCGGCCACGACCTCGCGGGCGCGCCCGGCCTGGAAGGTCACCGTCTCGCGCCCGAGCAGATCCTCCGGCGCGACCGCGCGGACCTGCTTGAAACTGACGTCGCCCTCGATGATCGCGCGCAGGCCGGGCACGATCCGGAACGGCAATCCCGCGCGCTTGCACAGGAGGACGAGGCGACGGATCACCGAGCCGCGCGCCGACGGGATGGCGATGAGGATCTCGCCCGCGTCGACCTGCCGCGCCGCCGCGACCAGCTCCTGCGTGCCGCCGAGCACCGGCAAGTCGGCGACCAGCGTGCCCTGCAGCGCGGGATCGTCGTCGACGAAGCCCACCGGCTGCAGACCCAGGTCGGTCGCGGCGCGCATCTCGTCGGCGAGCGACCGGCCGGCAGAACCGGCCCCCACGATCAGGAGCCTCGTGCGGGCCCTCTTTCCGCGAGCAGCCAACTGCGGTCCTTCCTAGTACGTGACGGCCAGGGTCCGCACCACCGTCGTCCCGCCGAACGTGAGCTCGACGAGATAGAGGCCCGCGGCGACCTTCCGCCCCTGGCGATTGCGGCCGTCCCAGACGCCGGCGAGATCGTCCAGACCCCGCACCTGGTAGACGACCTGGCCCTCGAGATTCAGGATCGTGACGTCCGCCGTCCCGCCTGCGAGCTCGAGCCCACCGAGGTTCAGCCGCTGGGCGCCGCTGTCGCCGGGGAACGGATTCGGGAAGAGATAGGCGCGTTCGAGGGAGCCCTCGTCGACCGCGCCGGCGGCCGGGATCTCGACCACGGCCCCACCGAGGTCGCTGCTCAGGACGAGCCTGGTACCGTCGGCCGCCATGTCCAGGCGCCGGTACGTGCCGCCGGGAAGGGCGGTGATCACCCCGGGCGAGTAGACCGCCGGGTCGAGCGTGAGGTAGGTCGCGAGGTCCGTGTAGGCGTCGATCGCGAGCGGGTTCTCGGTCAGGCGCAGGCGGTTGAGACCCGCCGACGTCAGGGCCCACAGATGGCCGTTGCGGTCGAAGCCGAGCCCGAGCACGGTCTGGCCCAGCAGGCCGGTCGCGAAGGTCTGGGTCCGCTCCTCCCACTCGCCGAGCAGGATGGCGCGGCCCAGCACCGGCTCGTAGCGGAAATGGACGAGTCCGCTCCCCCCGACCCAGAGACTGCCGTCGGCCGCGGGCAGGATGGCGTGGGCGGAATCCAGGTTCAGGCTGGAGCCGGCCGCCGTCAGCAGCGGCTCGTCGAGCCACTCGTCGTCGCGGGTGTCGCTCCAGGTCAACGGGTCGTCGGGACCGGCGAGCGGCCCGTTGATGTCCCATCGCTGCAGGCCGACGTTGCGGACCCCGAACCAGACGACGTCGCGCCGCTCGAAGCCCACGGCCCAGATGATGTTGCCGCCGAGCACCGCGGGATACAGGTGCATCCACGACGTGGCGGCCCGCGGGCGGTCCGGCTCGAACAGGATGTCCACGCCGAGCTCGCCGTTGTCGATCCCCCCGTGCGTGGAGTTGTCGGTGCAGAAGAAGACCGCGCCATCCGGATGGACGGCGAGGTTGACGAAGCAGTCGCCGAGCATGGGCGAGTCTTCCGGCGACAGCAGGAGCCACTCCTCCTGGCCGCCCGGGGCCTCGGCCGGCCGGAATCGCACCGCGCCGGTCGCGAACTCGCAGAACCAGACGCTCGGACCGTCGCGGGTCATCGCCAGCAGGTTGCCGCTGTAATTGTACAGTCCGCTGGAGTCGTTCAGGGCCGTCGCGAGCCTGGAGACGTTGTACCAGCCATCGTCCAGGGGACTCGCGAGCCCATCGCCATCGCGGTCGCCGAGCCAGGCCCGGCCGAGCCCGTCGATGGCCACGCCGTCGAAGCCGCCCGCAACGCCGATCTGGCAGGTATCGAGGACGTTCAACGGAGCGCCCGCGTTGCCGGCCGGCGCGAGCCAGGGCCGGGAGGCCAGCGAGCCGGCCGGCACCAGGCCGACGGTGCGGAGCATGCCGCCGACCCACGCGCGGCCAGCGGCCGCCACGACGGTCGCCGTCACCCGCTGTTCGCCGGCCGGAGCGACCGGCAGAGCCTGGGCGACCCCGATGCCGCCCTCGATCCGCATCAGCGTCTCCCCGTTGGTGAGCGCCCAGACGGCGTCGCCATCGACGGCGAGATCCACGAAATTGGCGGTCCCGAAGAAGGTGTCCCAGGTCCGGGTCTCGTCGTTCCACTGCTCGACGCCCTGCGGAGTCGCGGCCAGGATCACACCCCCCGGGCCGACCGCGAGGCTGCTGATGGCGTCGGTCGCGGGATTGGCGTACGGATAACTGGTGAATCCATTCTCGGCGAAGCGGGAGACCCCGACCGGCGTGGCGACGAGCAGCAGGTCGCCGGACAGCGCGATCGCGTCGACGACGTCGTCGATCAGCCCGTCGAGCGTGGTGTAGAACGCGCCCGACAGCCCGCTGACGATCTCGCCGATCCCGTCTCCGTCCGTGCCGTACCAGACGCGTTCCGAGGTTCCCACGACCTGGCCCGCCACCGCGGTCACCTTGAGCGACGAGAGGGCGCTGCTGAAGACCCGCAGCGATTCCCGGGATCCGCCGGGATCGTTGATCGCCGTCAGTCCGCCGTCCGCGGTCGCGACCCAGACCTGCTCGCCGGACCAGGCGATCGCCTTGACGAAGTGGCCGCCGAGGCCGGCGGCGCGCGTGTACTCGCGCGCGACCTCGCCGCTGTCCGGATCCCACGCGACCAGCCCGCCCTTGGGCAGGCCCGCGAACACGAGACCGCCGGCGTACTCGGCGCAGGTGATCCGCTGACCGGTGACGGCCGACTCGAACGACGGCGTCTGGGCCGCCGCGACGACCGCCAGGAAGGTTGCCAGCAGCGCGCCGCAGAGCCCGCGCCTGTGGATTGCCATCATGGGTCCTCGACCTCCTGCCCGCGACCGCGGGATCGATCGATCCCACCGTCGCCGGCGCGTTGCGTCCATCCCCCGGGGTTCAGGAGGAACTCGGTCAGCATCCGGCGCTGACGCGCGCCGCCACCGGCGTCACGAGCCCAGCGACCGGTCAGGCCGGGCACGGCACTGTCCGCGTCGCGCAGCGCCGCCGCCGTGTCGCCGGCGCCGCCAGCCGCTCCCAGCCTAGCGCCGACCACGCCCACGCGCCCGCGCAGCAAGGCGAACGCGAGACCCGACTGCCACCACAACGGCAAGGTCCTGCCCTGCCGGTCGCACAGGATGGCGACCCGGTCATTATGCGCGGCGATCCCGCCCAAGTCGACCAATTCCCAGCGCCACGCGCCGCTGCGCAGCCGGAGCCAGCGCGGCGCGGCCAGCAGACCGGCGACCAGCAGGAGCGGGGCCGCCACGAGCACCGCGAGCGGGCGAAGCGCGAGGCGACTCAGGGTCCCGCCGTCGTCCGGATCGAGCACGCCGCTCTCGGCGGCGCCGAACGTCTCGGCGCGCGCGCCGGCGGCCAGCAACCACGCGTCCGCCAGGATCCACCGCAGGCGGATGCGCAGGCGACGCAGTTTGACCAGGATCGCGCGGATCTGGACGTCGTCGCCGGGTTGCTGCCAGAACACGACCTGGGAGACCCGGAACCGGTCCACCAGGTCCGGCAGTTCGGCCCACGTGCCCAGCCACGGCACGTCGCCGACCCCGATCGCGAGATGGCCCCCGGGCGGCGCCGGCTCGTCCGTCACGTACCCGACCGGGTCCGCGGCCAGCCGGCGCAGATCGCCGCTCGCGGCGAGCCAGCCGGCCACCACGGTCCGCGGTCCGGCCAGTAGCGTGCGCTCGAGCGCCAGGTAGCCCTCCTCGAGACGGCGATGGAGGCGACCGATCACGGCGCTCGCCCAGATCGTCAGTCCCGAGTACAGCACGAGCAGGACGAGCAGCACGGCGCGGCTCATCACTTCCTGCCGGCCGAGGTACGAGCCTGCCAGCAGGAGCAGCGTCACGAGCCCCACCTGCTTGAGGTGCGCGCCCCAGTCGGGTCCGGCGCGCAGCCCGGTCGTCCGGTAGCGTCCCAGCAGCACGAACGCCACGGTGACCAGGATCCCCGCGTAGACCAGCCAGCCCCGATACCAGGACAGCGGGAGCAGCTCCGTGGCGAAGAGGGGCTGGCCCACGTCGCGCAGCCCGTACGCGCCGAGCAGGGCGACCGCGAGCAACGCCATGTCCAGCGACCAGTGCAGCGCGACCTCCAGGGGTCGCCGCCACTTCTTGACCGCGTACACGAGCATGCTCCACTTCTCGTAGTACGAGATCAGGCTCGCGAGGTGCAGCCAGAAGCTGCGGGTGAACGTGCCGCGCGCGCTCGCGCGGCGATGGCGATGCACGAACCGCGCGCCGGGGAAGTAGACGACCTCGAAACCGGACCGCCACATCCGGTAGCACCAGTCGACATCCTCGAAGTAGAGGAAGAACCGCTCGTCCATCGGACCGCAGCGATCGCGCGCCTCGCGCCGCACGAGCAGGCAGCCGCCGAGCACCCAGTCGACGGGCCGGACGGACTCGTGGTCGAAATCGCGCATCAGGTGGCGCTGGACGATCCGGCTGTTGCGGGCGAGCCTCGCGAGCGGCGTGCGGCGCAACACCAGGGTCCAGAACGTGTAGAAGCGCCGGCAGGATTCCTGGATCGTCCCGTCCTCGTTCAGGAGCTGGGGACCGATCAGGCCGGCGCGCGGATGGCGATCGGCGAAGTCGAGCAACGCGTCCAGCGCCCCGGGCTGGACCACGATGTCCGGATTGAGGATCAGGTGATAATCGGCCGCCACGGCCGCCAGCCCCTGGTTGCAGCCCCGCCCGTAGCCGCGGTTCTCGGTGTTGAGGAGCCACCGCACGTCCGGATGCCGCAGCTGCAGGTCGTCGAGGCCGGGCGCGCTGCTGGCGTTGTCGACCACCACCACCTCGTGAGAGCAGGTGGGCGCGTGATCCTGCAGCGAGCGCAGGCAGCGCGCGAGGTCCTCGGGCGTGTTGTAGTGGACGATGACGATGCCGAGGCGGACCGCCAAGTTGATCCTCGCTACAGCTTCTTGAGGCGCAGGAACCAGACCTTCCACGCCGCCTCCCAGATGATGCGGCGCGACATCTTGCTCTGCCCCACCTGCCGATCCACGAACATGATGGGGATCTCCTTGATCCGATAGCCCCGCTTCCAGACGTGGTAGTTCATCTCGATCTGGAAGCTGTAGCCGTCGCTGCCGATCCTGCCCAGCGGGATCGCCTCGAGGACCGCGCGCCGGAAGCACTTGAAACCGCCGGTGCAGTCCTTGATTGGCAGGCCAGTGATCTTCTGCGCGTAGATGTTGGCGCCGACCGACAGGATCAGGCGGCTGAGCGGCCAGTTCACCACGGTGATCCCGCGCAGGTACCGGCTGCCCACCACGAGGTCGCAAACCGCGATCTCCCGCAGGAACTGCGGCAACGCCGCGGGATCGTGGCTGAAGTCGGCGTCCATCTCGAAGATCGCGTCGTGGTCGGTGTTGGCGAGCACCCACTGGAAGCCGGCGCGATAGGCCGGTCCCAGACCTTCCTTCCGCTCGCGCAGCAACAGGTGCACCCGACCGCCGAAATCGGGGAGACGCCGGACCACGTCGGCGGTCCCGTCGGGAGAGTTGTCATCCACCACCAGCACCGAGAGCCGCGGATCCTGGGCCAGGATCTGCGGGATCAATCGCCCGATGTTCTCGCGCTCGTTGTAGGTCGGTACGACGACGACCGGCCGCTCGATCCGCGCCCGGTCGGGTGTTCTAGTGGACGTCTTCATGGCGGCTGTCTTCGCCCTCCTCGCGAACGACGGCAACGGCGGCCCCGTTCCGTCTCCAGGATACGACCAGCAGGATCAGGACGCCGAGCATCCCGATGGCGGTCAGGGCCAGACCCCGGGTCAGGGCACGATCGCGGTACGCGAACCGGATCTCGTGGACGCCCGCGTCGAGCGCGACCGCCCGCAGGATGAGGTCGGCCCGCAGAAGCGGCGCCGGCTCCCCGTCGACCGCCACCCGCCAGCCGGGAGCCCAGAGGTCCGCCAGCAAGAGCAGGGCCGGTCGCGGGCAGTCCACTCGCAGAACGACCTCGTTCAGATCGTCCCGCACGAATTCGGGCGTGGGCAGCGGCTGTGGCCCCGCCTGCGGTTGCGGCCGCGGCTCCCGCTCCAGCACGACCTGGCTCCCCGGCTCGTGGCGGCCGTCCTGGACGTCGTCCAGGAAGGAGGCCAGGGCGTCTCCGCCGGGCGACGGTGGCGCAGGCCGCCAGGAGTCCACCAGGCGCGCCCGGGGCAGCGGGTCGCGCAGGGTGTAGACCATCGTCCCGCCGGCCGCGACGCCCGCCGGATCGAGGTCCAGTCCGTTCTGCCGCAGCAGGTCGAGGGCCTCCGGCGGGAGCCGATCGGGATACGTGACCGCCGTGGCGGCGAGCCAGCGCGCGATGCGCCCCGCCGGCATGCCGCCGAACAGACGGGTGCGGACGGCCTCCGCCGCGGCCGGCTTGGCCGGGTGGTAGCCGCCCAGCGAACGGACGCCCACCGTCATGTACGCGTTGCTGGCGGCGTCACCGCCGAGCGGGAGCAGCCGGCCGCTGCCCACCGCCGACTGCAGGGCGCCGGCGAGATCCGCCGGGACCTGCCGCGGCGCCGGCCCCTGCCAGGGCCGCGCGAGCGGCGCCGACGGCGCGAGCCGGCCGGCGCCGTCGGGACCCCGGACGACCTCGACCAGCCCCGCCTCCGGATGGGCCACCAGGTGCGCGACCCCGCCGAGGTCGATCGCGACGAGCGCCGCCAGCACCGGCAGCAGGCCGCGCCTCCGGAAGTCGGGCCGCCGGCTCGCGAGGAGCGCCGCACCGCCGGCCGCCATCAGCACCAGGCCGCCGCGCACGAGGAAGGAGCGATGCAACGTCCACGCCGCGTCGAGGATGGCCGGAGCGCCTTGCTTGCCGCTCTTCGCGGCCAGCGCGGCGAGCGCTCCGCGGTAGCCGCCCGCCGCGAGCTCCGCCGCGCCCGCGACCAGGCAGAGACCGCCGGCAGCGAGCAGCCCGATCGCCGCGCGCCGCAGCAACCGCGAGCGCTCGCCCCGGTCGTCGGCCAGCGCCCCGGCGCCGAGGCCGGCCAGGATCGCCACGACGAGCGCCGCGACGATCATGATCATCGAGGGGACCCGGAATTTGTCGAAATACGGGAGGGCGTGATAGCAGAGCTGATAGATGCCGGGACTGAACCGCCCCATCGCGAGCAGGACGGAGAGCAGCGCGCCGGCGCCGAGCCCGAGCACCAGGCGCCGCCGTCCGGTGAGCCACGCGGCGGCGGCGAGGGCCAGCACGAGCGGTCCGAAGTAGTTGGGATAATCGTTGAACGGCATGCGGCCGAGATACGTGGCCCGGCCGAAACCCGCGGCCGCGGGCAGGACGCCGGCGGCGAGATCCTCGGGGCCGAGGCTCCAGTCGGTCGCGTAGTCGTAGGCGGTGCGCCCGCCGCCGCTGGCTCCGCCCTCGCCGCGGGTCGAGATCGCCGCGTAGTCGTGGACCGGGAGCAGCAGCGCGGCCCCGATCGCGAAGCCGATCGCGATCGCCACCGCGACCAGGACGCCTCGCCGCGCCCGGCAGGCGAACGGCGGCCGCGGATCGTCGCCGAGCGGCCAGGCGAGGTGCCAGACCGTGAGGAAGCCGAGCAGCAGCAGGGTGTAGTAGCTGATCTGCGGGTGGCCGCGCAGGAACTGCAGCCCCAGCAGCAGCCCCGCGAATGCGGTCGCCCGCAGGCTGCCGCTCGTCAGGATCGACCAGGCAAACCCGACCAGCCACGGCAGGTACATGGCTGCGCCCGCCTTCGAGCCGTGGCCGTGGACGCTCCAGGCGACCACGCAGGCGAACCAGAGCCAGAGGACCACGCTCACCAGGCGCGCGCCGGCGGGCGCGCGCCAGCGCCCGAGCAACCACCACATGCCGAGTCCGCCGAAGAGCAGGTGCGCGAGCAGCCAGGTGAGCGGCGGCAGGCCCAGCCCCTGGAGCCACTCGAGGACGACGGTCGGCGGGTATACTCCCAGGGTGTAGGCGAGCGATCCGAAGGTCGGCATGCCGCCGAAGATGAAGGGATTCCACAGCGGGTAGTCGCCCTGCCGCCGGGACGCGTCGCCGACCTGGCGGAAGGCCTCCGACGCGGCCGTGTCGGCGGCCCCGAAGACCTGGGCCTGGAACATCGCCTCGGGAAAGAGGATCCCGAGCAGCGCCAGCACGCAGGCGACCGGCAGCCACGGGCGCAACCTCTCGGTCACCGCGGACGGGGCCGGCGCCGGGGTCGTGGGGGTGGCAGGGTTCGACCCGCGGGGCCGCGTTCGCCTGGCCAATCGGTGACTCCTTGCTGAGCGTGGCTCGCGTCAGGTTACCATCCGGCGCGCGCCACTGTCCACCGTGGCGCCGCGCAGAGGTCGGCCGCGCCATTCGTCGAGGACTCCCGCCACCAGCGCGAGCGCCGCGCGCGGGCGCCCGTGCCGGAGGTGCCAGAGCAGATGTCCGCCGGCGTAGCAGACCTGCGCCGGCAGGAGGATCGGCCACCGGCGCCGCGGCCAGTGGCGTCGCAGCAGGCGCACGTGGCTGCGGCTGCGCAGGTAGATCTTCAGAGGGCTTGCCGCCCCGAGGGTCACGCTCACCTTGTGCAGGATCACCGACCGCGGCACGTGCAGGATCGCGCCCCCGGCCGCCCGCAGCCGGAGACAGTAGTCCACGTCCTCGCCGTAGAAGTGATATCCCGTGTCGAGCAGACCGCAGCGCGCGAGGCCGCGCCGGTCGAGCAGCAGGGCGCACCCCGTTCCATACTCGACGAAGCGGTCGGCGACCGGCAACCGGTCCGTGACGCGCCGGATGCCCGCGTGGCGGACCCAGCCGCTCCACGAGCCGACCAGACCGCCGTCGTACCAGGCGCGCGACGGTTCGTCGGCGTAGACGATGCGCGGCGTGGCCGCCCAGGCGCGCGGTTCGTCACGCAGCGCCGCGCAGAGACGCTGGAGGCTGCCCGCGGGCACGACCGTGTCGTTGTTCAGGAGCAGCACCTGGTCCTGCGGCCAGCCCTCCGCGCCCAGTCGCGCGAGGGCCAGGTTGTTGCCGCCGGCCCAGCGCAGGTTCTCCGGCGCGACGAGCACCTCGACCGCTGGAAACGCGCTCCGCACGTACGAGACCGACGGGTCGCTCGACGCATTGTCCACCAGCACGACCCGCAGGCCGGGATAGTCGCTGCGCTCGAGCGAGCCCAGACAGTCCGCGAGCACGCCGCGACCGTTCCAGTTGACCACGACCACGCAGAGCGACGGCAGCGGCGCGCCGGGATCAGAGTCGGTCGCGGACACGATAGCTCGCCTCGGCAGGGCGGTTGCTGACCATCAGTTCGGCGATCAGCCCGAGGCTGACGAACTGCACGGCCATGACCATGAGCACCAGCGCGAGGACGAGCACGGGGCGCACCCGCAGCGCATGTCCGGTCAACCACCAGATCAGGAAATAGAGCGAGATCAGTCCGCCCATGCCGCCGAACACCGCACCGAGGCGGCCGAAGAAGTGCAGCGGCGAACTCCCGCGCGCGTGCAGGAAATAGACGGTGAGCAGATCGAGGAATCCGTTGAGGAAGCGGTCCCAGCCGTACTTGGTCCGGCCGAACCTGCGCTTGTGGTGCCGCACGGGGTGCTCGGTGACGCGAAATCCGTCGAGGTGCGCGAGCGCCGGCACGTAGCGGTGCATGTCGCCGTAGAGATGGATGCGCTGCGTGACCTCGCGGCGGTAGGCTTTCAGGCCGCAGTTGAAGTCGTGCAGCCGCAGACCGCACATCCGGCCGGTCGCCCAGTTGAAGACCTTGCTCGAGTTGTTCTTCAGCCAGCTGTCCTGGCGGTCCTGCTTCCAGCCCGAGACGAGGTCGAAACCGTCCTCGAGGCGGTCGAGCAACAGCGGGATCTCGTCGGGGTCGTCCTGCAGGTCGGCGTCCAGGGTGACGATGCGCTCGCCGCCCGCCGCCTCGAATCCGGCCGCCAGCGCCGCGGCCTTGCCGTAGTTCCGCGCGAAGCGGATGCCGCGCACGCGCGGGTCGGCGGCGTGCAGGTCGGCGAGGGTGGCCCAGGTTTCGTCCGTCGAACCGTCGTCGACCAGAAGGAATTCCCAGTCGCAGCCGCGCGCGGTGAGCACCGCCGCGACGCGGGCCACGAGCTCCGGCAACGACTCCGCCTCGTTCCACGCCGGGACGACCACCGAGACGTCGAGGCTCGCTTCACTCGCCACGGCCATCCCTCCTTGCCACGACCCAGGCGACCTCGGCCGCCAGGCCGTCGTCGAGCGACACCCGCGGCGACCAGCCGAGAGTGCGCAAGGCGAGGGTCGTGTCGGCGGCCGTGTGCCGCACGTCGCCCCTGGCCGCCGCGTCGTGGTTCACGACGACCCGGGACGCCGGCGCGGCCGCCGCGACCGCCGCGGCCAGGCGGGTCAGCGCCTCCCGCAGGGAGACCCGCGAGCCCCCGCCGACGTTGAAGACGGCCGCCGTGGCCGGCGCGGCGACCGCGAGCAGGTTGGCGCGGACCGCGTCGCCGACGAAGGTGAAGTCGCGCGTCTGTTCGCCGTCGCCGAGGACCGTGAAGGAGCGGCCGTCCAGCGCCGCCTCGATGAACTTGCGGAACGCCATGTCCGGCCGTTGCCGGGGGCCGTAGACCGTGAAGTACCGCAGGCTGCTCGTCGGGACCTGGTAGCTGTCGCCGTACAGGACGCACAGGTGCTCGGCCGCGAGCTTGGTCACGCCGTAGGGCGAGCGGGGCATCGGCAGATCGGCTTCCGTTACCGGGTAGCTCGGCTGATCCCCGTAGACCGAGCTGCTGCTGCTGTAGACGAAGCGGACCAGGGAACCGGCGACGGCCGGCTGCCGGCAGGCTTCCAGGAGCCGCTGGGTCGCGAGCACGTTCCACTCGACGTAGCGGGTGAACTCCGCGCCCCAGCTGGCGCGCACGCCCGCCTGCGCAGCGAGGTGGAAACAGACGCGGGCGCCGCCGAGCAACGCCGCCGCGTCGAGGCGGTTGAGGTCCTCCGCGACGAAGCGGAAACGCCGATCGCGCAGGCAGCCGGCCAGGTTCCGTCGCTTCTGTTCGGCAGGATAGTAATCGGTGAGGCTGTCGACGCCGGTGACCGCGCAGCCAAGCTCGAGCAGGGCCTCGCTCAGGTGGCTGCCGATGAACCCCGCGCAGCCGGTGACGACCACCGGGACGTCCGGGCCGAGCACGGTCGCGACCGCCGGCGGCAGCGTCGCGCGCAGCCCGCTCCAGTCGAGGCCGCTCACCGCGGAGTCTCCGGCAACGCCCGGCTCTCGCGGACCGCCTCCTCGAGCCGTTCCTGCTCCTGACGGAACGACGTCGCCCGCAGCTCCTCCAGCTGGCGCCGCAGCGCCGGGTCGTCCTGGCCGTTCGCCTCGCGCCAGCGATCCACCACGGCGGCGGCCTTGCCCACGGCGCCGGCGGCCTCGTGGATCCGGAAGAGCAGCTCGTAGCCGAGCCGCCAGGCGGGTTCCGCGGTGATCCGCGCCTCGAGCCAGGCCACGGCGACCGGCGACCGGTTCATCGCCACGAGGCCGCGCATGGTCGTCAGGACCGCCGAGTTCTCGAGGTCGGCCGAGGTCCGGCCGTGAATGGTCTCCAGATACGAGAGCGCGCTGTCGATCTTGCCTCGCTCGAGGAGCAGCGACGGATAGTAGCCGGCCGCGACCAGGCCGTTGGTCGGATCGAAGCGCAGGGCCAGCTCGTACGCGACCATCGCCCGGCCGGTGAGGTCGTCGTACCGCGACGTATCCTCCGGCGCGACACCCCCGTCGGGCTGGCGCAACTCCTCGGCGAGCGTCAGGTACGAGAATCCGGCGCGCGCGATCGAGGCCGGGTAATTGCCGAGCAGGTTGACCGTGTTCGGGTTGCGGAACACGTCCGTCCGGCTCTCGCCGACCAGCGCGAGCAGGCCCTCGTAGTCGACGGGGGCCGGCTCCCGCAGCGCCGTCAGGTACTCCTGCACCGCCCGATCGGTCGACCAGCCCGCCTGCGCGGCGAAGGTCGCGTGCCGCTCGTCGGTGTCGCCCGTGGTGAGCGCGTCGAACTCGTAGGCGCCGAAGACGTTCGCGAGCAGCCGGTCCGGGTCGGTCTCCGGCAGTCCGTCCTCCGTGCGGTTCTCGGTGAGCCGGTAGGCGAGCCCTTCCATCTGCAGGAACGGGTAGTACCGCGCCATGTTCTCGCGCGGGATCGTGACCGCGAAGAAGATCGGCCGCGGCCGGGCGGCCGCGCGGTTGGTGTCGATGATGTCTTGCACCACGTAGTCGCGCACCCAGACGACCACGACCTCGCCCGTCTTGGGATCGCGGTAGGCGACCTGCTTGAGCTGTTCGATCTCCTTGTCGGTGCGGCTGATCGCCACCGGCTCCGCGAGGCGTTTGAGCTGCTTGACGTACCAGTCGAGGTTCACGAGCGAGAGGTTCACGACGGTGACGTCGCGCCGGAAATGCTCGACCTCCTGGAGGTACCAGATCGGGAACGTGTCGTTGTCGCCGTTCGTGAACAGGATCGCGCCCTCGTCGAGGCCCGCCAGGATGTTGTACGCGTATTCGTAGGCGATCCGGTTCTCGCTGCGATCGTGGGTGTACCACTTGCGGTGCGCCTGCGGGTCGAGTCGCCCGATGCCCGGCAAGGCGGCCAGCACGACCAGGGCGAGCCCGGCGACCCAGCTCAGCGCGTCGGGGCGGATCGGCGCCGGCAGCGCCGGCCGCGCCGCGGGCCGCGGTCCGCCGCGGCGCTCACCGTATTCCAGCATCAATCCGGCGAGCAGCGCGCCGTAGACGCCGAGCACGAAGACGCGGTCCGACGGGACGGCGAAGCCATAGAGCACCAGGCCGCCGGCGAGGACCGCCCCCGCCAGGCCGAACCCCGCCAGCCAGCGCCAGAGCTCGCTGCGCTCGCTCCACGCCTGCCCGGTCGACCGTCCCCGGCGCGGCGTTCCGGACCCGGTGAGCCAGCGGGCGGCGCCGAGCCCGACGAAGACCGCGCCGAAGAGGAAGAGTCCGAGCCAGCGGAGCTTGGTGCCGGGATTCCCGCCGTCGGCGGCGATGCCCGCCGGACGCCCGGGGACCACGACCATCAGAAGCAGCGCCACCACGAAGGCGAAGGCGACCCGGTAGCCGAATCCCGCCACGCTGAAGGGACGGCCCGCCGGCGGCGGCGCCGCCTGGCGCTCCAGTCGCGCGAGGGTCGGGCCGAGGGGTCCGCTCGTCCAGCGCAGCAGAGCTCCGGTTCCCAGCCCGATGAACACGCTACAGTAGAGGAAGGCCGCGAAGTAGAAGTAGTCGCGTTCGCGCACCTCCTCGGCACTGAAATTGAGGTAGAGCGTCAGACCGTCGGCATTGATGAAGTAGCAGGCGACCAGCAGCCATGCGAGGGGCCGGGCGCGGCGGACGGTGTGGGCCAGGCCCAAAAGCGCCAGGAGCAGCGGCCCGACCGCGACCGAGATCCGGTCCAGCGTCCCGCTCGGCTGCGGCAGGAACGAGAATTGCCGCAGGAAGAACTCCCAGTAATAGCCGAACTGGAACTCGAGCGGCGCGCGCCGCTCGAGGGGGTTCAGGGGCGGGTACTGCTCGCGCCGCAGGACCGAGAGCAGCGTGTCGAAGTCCTTCGGAACCGTCTGGTTGATGGCCGGCTCGGGCTGCGCGCCCGCGCGGATCATCAGCGCGGTGTGCACCGAGAGCCCCGTCAGGAACAGCACGAGGCCGATCAGCGCGAATGGTCGCAGCCGCGGCGCGGCGGGATCGCCCCGCCCCGCCTGGCTATCCAGGAGCGGCCAACCCAGCCGGACCACGCAGCCGAGGCAGTAGAGCACGAAGAGCGTGCGCAGCACCGCGGGATCGGTGATGAACGTCGTCGAGGCCAGGAAGAAGGCGAGACCGGCGCTGACCAGGGTGAGGTCGATGATCGGCAGCTGCCGGTCGGTCGCGAGCCAGACCATCAGGAAGAACGCCGGATAGACGAGCAGAGAGCCGAGATGGAACCCCACGCCCAGCCCGCAGAGGTAGATCAGGAGCAGCAGCAGCCAGTCGCTGCGCCGCTCGGTCCGGTGGTCGAACCAGACGAGGCCGAACCAGGTCAGGGTGGTCATCATGAAGGCCGCCAGACCGTAGACCTCGGCCTCGATGGCGTTGTTCCAGAACGTGTCGGAGAAGAGGAGGAAGATCGCGCCGACCAGCCCGCCCAGGCGCGCCAGCCAGCCGCTGTCGGGATCGCTGCGCCGGGCGACGCGCACGATGATCAGGTAGACCATCATCACCGCGAGCGCGCTGAACAGCGCGGACATGAAGTTCACCGCCCACGCCGTTCGCTGCGACGCCGTCTCGATGTCGGGTTGCCCCAGCACGAGGTCGAAGACCCTGCCGACGAGCACGTAGAGCGGCGTTCCTGGCTGGTGCGGGACGCCGACGATGTGGCTCGTGGTGACGTACTCGGCGCAGTCCCAGAAATCGATGGTCGGGGCCAGCGTCGCGGAGTAGGTGCCGAGGGCCAGCAGCAGCACGACGACCGGCAACCAGGTATCCGCTTCTCGATACCACGTGCGATTCACATCGACCCCTATCGTAAGCGGCGATACCTGAAGCACTTCAGGCGGCAGAAGGTAGCACATGCGACACGGGCCGACAAGCCTCGGTCAGCGGGGAGTCCAGGACCGGCCCTGGAACCGGCGCCGACCTGGCCGGTTCCCGCCGCCGACTCAGCCGGCCGCGGGCGCCTCGCCGATCGTCGGGTCCGGGCCGCGCCGCCGCCACCACGCGACGCCGCCCAGGAGGCTGACGGCGATCTGGACCAGGAACGCCGTCATCTCCATCGCCACGACGCCGTTCGCCGGCAATCCCGCGCGGACCAGCAGCGCGTTCGAGATCGTCTCGCGCAAGCCGATCCCGTTGACGGTGACCGGCAGGGTCAGGCTGAGCGCCAGGAGCGGCACCAGGACCGCGAGCTGCAGCGCCTGCTGCGGCGTCGGATCGAGGCGCAGGCCGAACGCCACCGCCAGGTGGACCGCCAGGCGCACGGCCTGCACCGCGACGCTGAAGGCGAACACGCGCACGAGCCACGGCAGCGACCGGCGATACACGGCGAATTCCCGCGCGGCGGTCTCGACCTGCTGCGCGAAGGTCACCAGCCTCAGGCGACGCAGGGCGCGCGGGACCCTTGCCGTGAACCGCCGGCTGATCAGCGCCGCGAGCACGGCGGCCAGCAGCACGAGGACGCCGGCGAGGCTCCAGACCACCGGCGGCAAGCCGATCCCGGCCACGACGCAGCCGACCGCGGTCAGGGACGCGAGGACGGTCAAGGCGCAGAGTCCCAGCCAGCGATCGAGCAGCGTGGCGCAGAACACGCGGCCGGGGCAGCCCTCGCGGCGCCCCAGGTCGACGATCTTGTACGCGTCGCCGCCGATGTTCGCCGGCAGGAAATTATTGAAGAAGAGCCCGACGAAATAGAGCCGGCGAATCTCCCGCGACGGAGTCGCGAGCCCGGCCTTGTGCAGGATCCAGGTCCACTGGACGGCGCCCGCCGCCGCCGAGATCGCGTAGATGACCAGCGCCGCGCCGAGCCACTCCCAGCGCGGCGCCGCCAGCGCCTCGCTCACCTCGGTCCAGGTCAGTCGCGCGAGCACGAACCAGAGCAGCCCGACGCTCACGACGACCTTCAGGGCGAAGACGAGGACGCGACGGCTCACGGCGCGGCCGTCCCGCGGGAGGCCGCCCGGGCGAAGAGATCGAGGGACTCGGCGACGCAACGCGGCCAGCTGAACGACTCGGCCCAGGCGCGCGCGCCGTCGCTGAAGCACGCCCAGAGGTCGGGGTCGTGCAGCAGGCTCAGGGCGGCCTGGGCCATCGCTCGCGGCTCGCCGTACGGAACGAGCAGGCCGGTCTGCCCGTCGCGCACGGAATCGCGCAGGCCGGGCCGATCGCTGGCGATGACCGGGACCCCGCACTGGTTCGCCTCGATCACGGTCAGGCCCCAGCCCTCCTTGGGACTCGGATTCAGGCAGAGCTGCGCCCGGTGGAGCGTGCGCACGAGCTCGTCCCACGCCAGGTGTCCCGTGAAGCGGACCCGCTCGTCGAGGTCGAGGCGGCGCGCGAGCCGCCGCAGGCGGGGC
Organism: Candidatus Krumholzibacteriota bacterium; assembly: GCA_022711765.1. Lineage (GTDB taxonomy): Bacteria > Krumholzibacteriota > Krumholzibacteriia > LZORAL124-64-63 > LZORAL124-64-63 > Glo-17. The sequence goes on along the minus strand of JAKLEB010000002.1, from coordinate 1,449,618 downwards.
TCGTCCGGGCCGCGGCCCATCACGAGCAGCTCGGCCTGGGGCAGCTCGTCGCGGATGTGCGCGAACGCGCGGATCGCCACGTCGTTGCTCTTGTAGCGCCGCAGCCGCGACCAGCAGACCACGAGCGGATGCGCCGAACGCGGCGGCGGGTCGGCGAGGTGGAAGCGCGCGTGGTCGAGCCCGCAGTAGATCACGGAAATCCGGTCGCGCGGCAGGCCGCGGGCCACGAGGTCGTCCGCGGTCGACGGGCTGATCACCTCGAACCACGCCCGGCGGTACACGGCCCGCAGCGGCCACTCCCCCATCCACACGTAGGTCGCCGCGAGCGGGTTGGTCTCGCGGTAGACGGTGCGGCCGAAGAGGTGCGGGACGATCGCCACCACCGGCACCCGCCCGGCGTAGAGCGGCGTGTAGAACGGGATCTTGTTGATGTCCTCGACCAGGAGGTCCCAGGACTCCTCGCGCAGTCGCCGCTGCACCTCCCGGGGCAGGACGAAGTTGGCGACGCGCCAGTCGCCGCGCCGGCGGATGCGCACGCCGTCGATCGAATCGTCGGCCGGCGCGCCGGGATACGCCGCGACGATCAGCTCGACCTCGTGACCGGCGCGGGCCGCGCCGGCCAGGATGTGGTGCAGGTGCTGCTCCGCGCCGCCGCCGAGCGGATCGCCGATGTCGCGCCAGTTGACCGCCAGGATCCTCACGCCGGCCCCCCCGGCTTGCGGCCGACCGCGCCGATGGTCGGCGTCGTGTACAGGGCGAGGCGCGTCGCGCCGAAACGGCGGCGCCAGGCGCGGCCGCAGGGTCCGAGCGGCCAGGGCGGCTCAGGGTACTTGGGCAGGCGCCGTCCCGTGCGGCGCAGGACGACCTTGCGCAGTGCGCGGTACCACAGCCCCGGCACCATCCAGTCGCCGTAGCTCCGCTCGACCTCCGTTCCCGCGGTGCGCAGGCACCGTTCGAGCCGGGCGATCGTGAACTGGGTTTCCCAGCCGGCGAACCAGCGGCCCAGCCGGATCAGGATCTGCTTGCCGAGGGTGTAGTAGTGCCACGTCTGCGGGACGTCGACCACGAGCCGACCGCCGGGTCTGAGCACCCGCACGTTCTCGCGCAGGAGTGGCAACGGGTCGCGGAAGTGCTCGAGCAGGCCCTGGTGGAAGACGACGTCGAAGGTCCCGTCGGCGAAGGGCAGCGCGAGGCCGTCGCCGCAGACGGGCGAGACCCTGGCGGCGCGCTCGGCGGCCGCGCGCGCGGTCAGGCGCAGCGACCCGGCGACGTAGTCGACGGTCACCACCTCGGCGCCCGCGCGGGCCAGGGCCACGGCGTCGCGGCCGGTGCCTGCCCCCACCTCGAGGATCCGCCAGCCGCGCGGGTCGCCGAGCGCCGCGATCTCGCGGACGAGCCGGCCGTCGTTGTCGTAGACGTCGTCGAGACCGTGGCGCGCGGCCTCGTCCCAGAAATCCTGCCAGTGGCGCGGCGTCGACGCTCTCACGGGGCGTCCGCCCCGCGCTCGATCTCGCCTGCGGCCCGGTCCAGCACGCCGTTGACGAACCGCACCGCGTTCTCGTCGCAGAACGACCGCGCCAGCTCGCAGGCCTCGTTGATCGCGACCCGGAACGGCACCTCGGGGCTGTGGTGCAGTTCCACGAGGCCGATCGTGAGGATCAGCCGCTCCAGCAGGCCCACCCGCGCGAGGTCCCAGTTGGCCAGCAACGGGCCGACCGACGCCTCGAGCCCGGCTCCGTGGTTCGTGACCTTGCGGGCGAGTTCGCGGACGAACGACTCCGTCTCGTCCGCGGACTCGCGCCGGGCGAGCTGATCCTCGAGACAGTCGGTGAGGGTGCGGCCGCTCAGCCGCGCGGCGTACATCGCCTGCAGCAGCAGCGCTCGACCCTTGCTGCGCTTGCCCACCGGGTGCCTTCCTGGCCCGATCCGGATCGCGGGGACGCTGACCCGCGCCCCCGACGAGACGGTGGATTATGCCGCCTGTCGCCCGCTCACGCAAGCGGCGTGCCTGCCGCTGGCGGTCCCGTGGCTCAGCCCTGGTCGATCCCCGCGAACAGGTCGATCATCTCCAGGGCGGTGAGCGCCGCGTCGAATCCCCGGTTGCCGGCCTTGGTCCCGGCGCGCTCGATCGCCTGGTCCAGCGTCTCGGCCGTCACGATGCCGTAGATCACCGGCACCGCCGATTCGAGGCCGACCTGCGCGATCCCCTTCGTGACCTCGCTGCTCACGAGGTGGAAATGCGGGGTGTCGCCCTGGATGAGGCAGCCCAGGCAGATCACCGCCGCGTAGCGGCCGGTGCCGGCGAGGCGCTTGGCGGCGAGCGGGATCTCGAATCCGCCCGGGACCCAGCAGGTGTCCACCTGGTCGTCGCCGACGCCGTGACGGCGCAGGCAGTCCTGCGCGCCGTCCAGCAGCTCGCGCGTGAATAAGTCGTTGAAGCGGCTGGCGACGATCGCGATGCGTTGGCCGCGCGCGTCGAATCGACCCTCGTAGTGCTTGCCCATGTCCTCTCCTCGTTCGCGGGACCCGCGGTCGAGCGGGCGCCTAGGCCAGGTTCTCCTGCCCCGAATCCTTCAGATTCTCGAGCAGATGCCCCAGGCGTTCCTGCTTGGTCTTCAGATAGCGCAGGTTGCGCAGGTTGGGCCGGATCTCGAGCGGGATCCGGCCGGTGATCTCGATGCCGTAGCTGTCCAGGCCGACGACCTTGCGCGGATTGTTGGTCATCAGGCGCATCCGCCGCACGCCGAGGTCGCGCAGGATCTGGGCGCCGAGGCCGTACTCCCGCAGGTCGGCGGGAAAGCCCAGGCGATGATTGGCCTCGACCGTGTCGGCGCCCTGGTCCTGCAGGTTGTAGGCGCGCACCTTGTTCACGAGACCGATGCCGCGCCCCTCCTGGCGCATGTAGAGCAGGATGCCGCTGCCTTCCGCCTCGATCGCCTGCAGCGCCGCCTCGAGCTGTTCGCCGCAGTCGCAGCGCAGGCTGTGGAAGAGGTCGCCCGTGAGGCACTCCGAGTGGACGCGCACGAGCACGGGCTCGTCCGGGGTGACCTCGCCCTTGACGAGCGCCACGTGCACGTTGTCGTCCACCGACGTGGTGTAGGCGACGAGGCGGAATTCGCCCCAGCGCGTTGGCAGCGCCGCCTCGGCCGCCCGGTCCACGAGCCGCTCGTGGCCACGGCGCCACCGGATCAGGTCGGCGATGGACACGAGCTTGAGGTCGAACTCGGTGGCGAGCTCCCGGAGGCGCGGCAGCCGCGCCATCGAGCCGTCGTCCGCCATGATCTCGCAGAGGATGCCGGCCGGGTACAGGCCCGCCGCCGTGCAGAGGTCCACGACGGCCTCGGTGTGTCCGGCCCGCCGCAACACGCCGCCGGGCACCGCCTCGAGCGGGAAGATGTGGCCGGGGCGGGCGAGATCCTCGGGTCGAGTGCGCGGATCGATGAAGACCTGCACGGTGCGGGCGCGATCGGGCGCGCTGATCCCCGTGGTCGTCCCCGTGGCCGCGTCCACGCTCACGGTGAAGTGCGTGTTCAGGGCCGCGGTGTTGCGCGCCACCATCGGCTGCAGGTCGAGCTGCTGCATGCGAGTGCGCGTGGCCGCGAGGCAGACCAGGCCGCGCCCGTGCTTCGCGACGAAGTTGATGGCCGCCGGCGTGACCTTCTCGGCGGCCATGACGAAGTCGCCCTCGTTCTCGCGGTCCTCGTCGTCGACCACGATGACGAACTCGCCGCGGCGCAGCGCCGCGATCGCGTCGTCGATCGTGTCGAGCCGGATCTCGTCCTTCATCGATTCCCCCGGCGGCCGAAGCCGCGGTCCAGGATGTAGGCGATCGACGGCACGCGGCCGGGTCCGGCCGCGGCCGCGGCGGCCGGCGGCGCCGTCGCCGCGCCGAGGCCGGCGAACGCCGCGGCCGGGCGGCCGCTGCGCGCCGCCTTGGCGAGCACGTCCATCTCCAGGTTCACGGTCCGCCCCGGCCGGACCTCGCCCAGCCTGGTCCACCGCACGGTGTGCGGGATCAGGTTCACGGTGAAGCGGTCGAGGTGCGGGCCGGCGTCGGCGGTGAGCGAGACGCCGTCGACCGCGACGGACCCCTTCGGCAGGAGCCAGGCCGCGAGGACCTCGCCGCAGACGATCGTGACGAGCAGGCTCGCGCCCGCGCGCCGGACCGCGATCACGCGGCCAGTACCGTCGACGTGGCCGAGGACCAGATGACCGTCCAGGGGTTGCCCCGCGCGCAGCGCGGGCTCCAGGTGCAGGCGTTGGCCGGCGCGCCAGCGACGCAGGGTGGTGGCCCGGCGCGTCTCGACGGCCGCCTCGACCGTGACCACGTCGCCACGCACCGCGGCGGCGGTCAGGCAGATGCCGTTGACGGCGAGACTGTCCCCGGCCGAAAGCTGCGGCGCGAGATCCGGCGCCGCGATCTCGAGGCGGCTCAGCTTGGCCAGGTTCGTGACGCGGCGCAGCGTGCCGATCTCGCGGATCAGTCCGGTGAACACGTCGCCTCCCGGGAATCGGTCAGGCTGGCGAGCGTCGCGGCGAAGTCGCGGCGGTCCCAGATGACCCGCAGATCGGCGCCGACGCGGTCGCAACGGGTCAGGTGGAACGAGCCGCCGGGCGCGGCGAAACCCGCGGGCCAGGTCGCCCCCCCGCCGCCGACCACCGGCGCCACGTACTGGACCCAGCGGTCCACGAGCCCCGCGGCGAGGAAGGACGCCGCGAGCCGGGGTCCGCCCTCGAGCATGATCGCCCGCCAGCCGCGCTCCCGGCAGACGTCGACGAGCCCGGCCGGGTCGACGCCGCCGCCCGTGGCCGGCGGACAGGCGACCCGCTCCGCTCCCGGGGGCAACACGGCCGGCGCCGGCGACGCCTGGAACAGCAGCCACGCCGGCCGCGCGAGCGAGACGCCGGCGAGGTCGGCGCCGGCGACGCAGCCGGCCGCCGGCTCCGCGGCCGGGCAGGCCGCGCCCGCCGGCACGAGCCGAGTGTCGAGCCGAGGCCGATCCGCGACGGCCGTTCCCTTGCCGACGAGCACCAGGTCGACCCAGCGCCGGCGCGCGTGCACGTCCGCCCGGGCCTGCGGCCCCGTGAGGTAGCGGGAACCGCCGCTCGCGCGGGCCGGCGCTGCGAACCTCGCATCCAGGCTGGTCGCGGTCTTCAGCTCGAGGTAGGGGCGCGCGAAGCAGTCGGTCGCGACGAACGGCCAGACGAGGTCGAGGCATTCGGCGCCGCACGGACCCACGTCGACCCCGACGCCGGCCGCCCGCAACCTCGCGGCGCCGCCGCCAGCCAGCGGGTTGGGGTCGGCCAGCCCGATCACGACGCGGGCGACCCCCGCCGCGAGGATCGCGTCGACGCACGGAGGCGTCCGGCCGTGGTGGCGGCAAGGCTCCAGGGTGCAGTAGAGGGTCGCGCCGGCGGCCCGCCCGCCGGCCTCGGCGAGCGCGACCCGTTCGGCGTGGGGCTCGCCCGGGCCATGGTGAGCGCCACGACCCACCGTGACGCCGTCCTTCACGACGACGGCGCCGACGGGGGGATTCGGCCACGGCCGCGCGGGGACGCGGGCCGCGAGGCCGAGCGCCTCGCGCAGGTACCGACGATCCTCGTCGACCCGATCGAGCGACGCCTGGACCCGGGCACCGGACATGAAAACACCCTTCGAGCACGTTGGCGCGAAGGGAAAAGCGGGGTCTGAACAGCGTTGTTCAGGGCAGCGACGTCGATCGCTGCGCCTCGAGCCGAGGCCCCAACTTCTCCCATCCGGACTTTCACCGTCGGCCCCGGAGTTCCACCGGATCGTGCCCCGAAGGGCTCGCGGGCTGTCACCGCCGGTGGGGACTTGCACCCCGCCCTGAAGCTGGACCGTCCGACCGCGCGCGGTCGCGACACCGTCCAAGGTAGTGAGCTGCCGATTTTCAGTCAAGCGCCGGTCGGCCGGGGTGTTCCGGCGACGGAGAATTCCCTAACGTCACGAGCGGCGAGCCGGGAACCGGCTGGAACCCGCATCGAAGGGCGACTGCTCACCGGCGACCGGGGGGCGATGCGACTCCGGCTGGACCATGAGTCGCAGATGGAGCAGCCGGCTGTTCGACCTCTGGTTCCGTTCGTCGTTCCATTCCCCCCGGCTCGCCGCGATGTCGCCGGCCGGCGGGAGCGCCGGATCGCGCGCCCGCACCCCACCCCGTCCTCCGGCAAACGAACGCACCGAAGAACGCGTCGCACCCCTCGATTGGTTCGGCGCGGAAACCGGCAGCCTCCGACCGGCGACGCGCGCACCACGGCTCGCCGAAGCTTGCGAAGCACTTCGGCGAGCCGTGGTGCGCGCGTCGCCGGTCAGACGTCGCCGGATTCCGCGAAGAGCGCGTCCGCGAAGGTCCCGGGATCGAACTCTGCGAGGTCGGCCACCGTCTCCCCCATGCCGACGTAGAGCACGGGCAGGCCGAGCGTTTCCGCGATCGCGACCACGATGCCGCCCTTGGCGGTCCCGTCGAGCTTGGTGAGGATCAGTCCCTCGACCGGGATGGTCTCGGCGAAGACGCGCGCCTGCGCGAGACCGTTCTGCCCGGTGTTCGCGTCGACCACGAGGAGGGTCTGCGGATCGTGGCCGGTGAGCTTGCGAATGACGCGAACCACCTTGGCGAGCTCGGCCATGAGGTTGGTCTTGGTGTGCAGCCGGCCCGCCGTGTCCACGATCACGGTGTCGCAACCGCGCGCCACCGCGGCGTTGATGGCGTCGTACGCCACCGCCGCGGGATCCGCGCCCGGCGCCTGCGCGACGCACAGCGCGCCGATGCGCTCCGCCCAGACCTGGATCTGCTCGACGGCGGCCGCGCGAAAGGTGTCGCCGGCGGCGAGCAGGACCCGGTGACCCCGCTGTTGCAGCAGGTACCCGAGCTTGGCGATGCTCGTGGTCTTGCCGGTGCCGTTGACGCCGACGACGAAGACGACGCGCACGTCGGCCGCCGATTCGCGCGCTGGGGGCTCGGCGGCGACCGGGGTCCGGATCTTGCGCCCCTTCTTGCGGTCGGCGCCGGGTTCCAATGCGTCGTCCCAGGTGAGCGGCTTGACCTTCGGCTTGGCCTCGCTGAGGATCTGCCGCACATCGCCACGGATGACGCGCAGGACGGACGGCAGGTCCGCCTCGCCGCCGGTCTCGCGTAAGCGGCTCTCGATCGTCCGGGTGATCCGCACCGCCGACTGCACGCCCATGTCCGCGCCGATCAGCAGCTCCTCGATCGCGTCGAGCGTGTCCTCGTCGAGCTTGACGCCCCCGCCGAGCAGGCGCTGCAAGCCGCCCACGAAGCTGTGGCGAGTCTTGCGCAGCCCCGCGCGGAATCGTTCGAACAGACTCATCATTCCTGCGCTTCCGCCTGGGCCGGCTGGTCGGCCTGCCGGGGATCCTCCACCAGTCTCCGCGCCTGCGCCTCGGCGTCGACCTGTTCCCGCCGCGTGGCGATCGCGCCGGCCAGCTCGCGATCGCTGCGGGTCTGGGCCACGTCGTTGAAGCTCACCGAGACGATGCTCGAGCAGCCCTTTTCCATCATGGTGACGCCGTAGAGGTGATTGGCGGTCTCCATGGTCAACTTGTTGTGCGTGATCACCAGGAACTGCGTGCGGTTGGAGAACTCGCGCAGCATGGTGACGAAGCGGCCGATGTTGGTGTCGTCGAGCGGCGCGTCGGCCTCGTCGAGCAGGCAGAACGGCGACGGCTTCACCAGGTAGACCGCGAAGAGGATCGAGAGCGCCGTCAGGCACCGCTCGCCGCCCGAGAGCAGCGACACGTTGTCGATGACCTTGCCGGTCGGTTGCGCCGTGATCTGGATATCGCTCTCGAGCGGGTCGTCGGTCCGCAGGAGCTGGAGGTCGGCGCGGCCGCCGCGGAAGAGGGTCTGGAACACCGCGATGTAGTTGCGCCGCACCTCCTCGAAGGTCGTGGCGAACAGCTTGCGGGCGGTGCGGTTGATCTCGGCGATCGCCTTCTCGAGATCGTCCTTGGCCTTGACGACGTCGGCCCGCTGGCCGGTCAGGAAATCCAGCCGCCCCTTCTTGGTCTCGTACTCCTCGAGCGCCAGGTGGTTGATCGGGCCCAGACCGGCCAGCTTCTCGCGCCGATCCACGAGGATCGCCTCGGCCTGCGCGACCTGGAAGACGCCGTCCTCGCGTTCCAGCTCCCGCGGCAGCTGGTCCGGATCGACGGCCGCCACGAGATCGGCGAACCGCCCGCCGTACTGTTCCTCCAGGCGCTCGGCGAGGTTGAGGCGGCGGAGGTCGAGCGTCGCGAGCTCCGTCTCCAGCTGGTGGATCTGGTCCTGGAAGCCGTGCCGCTGGTCCTCGATGGCCTTGATGCGGTCGTGCCATTGCTCGGTCTCGATCCGCAAGGCGGCGATGGCCTCGGCCGCGTTGCGGACGACCTGCCGCCGCCGCTCGCGCTCCTGGAACGAGGCGAGCAGCTGGTCCTGCCGCGCCGCCAGCTCCTCACGCAGCTTGACGGACTCGCGCTCGCCGTGCTCGGCCTCCTCGCGCAGGACCTCGCGGCGGTTCTGCAGCTCGGCGACGTTGGCGCGCATGTGCCTCAGCGCCGTCTCGATCTCGCGGCGCTCGCCCTCGCGGCGCTGCTGCACGAGGCGCAGCTCCTCGAAGGCGTAGCGCAGCTCGTCGCGCCGGGCCTCGCGTTCGACGACGCGCTGCCTCAGCTCGTCCCGGCGCAGGGTGCTGTCCTGGCGCTGCCGTCCCGTCTCGGCCAGGGTGGACTGCAGCTCCTGCTCGTCGCGCGCGAGGGCGGCGACCTCCTCGCCGAGCCGCGCTTCCTCGCCCCGCAGCTCCGCCTGACGCTGGGCCGCCGCGCTCGCGCGGTCCCGCAGCTGGGCCAGCGAGACCTGGACCGCCTGCAGTTCGCCGTCGAGCGCCTCCAGATCGACGCGACCCTGGCGCAGCAGCCGCTGCGCTTCGTCCTGGCGCTCCCGGTTGACGGCGAGCCGCCGGTGCGCGCCGTCCACCTTCGCTTCGAGCGCCGTGACCTCTCCCTGGAGCTGGTCCAGCTTCTCGCCGCGCCCCAGCACGCTGATCTCGCCGCGTTCGCCCGCCCCGCCGCGCAGGAGTCCGTCGCTGCCGGCCAGCAGCCCGGTGCGGCTCAGGCAGAGGACCGGCGACTCGCCGGCGGCCTCGAGGGCGGCCGCGACCGCCTGGTCGTCGGTCTCGAAGAGCCAGGTCCGTTCGAGCAGGCGTTGCAGATGCGGCAGTCGTTCGACGTCGCCCCGCACGACCTCGCGCGCGGAGCGACCGCCCGCCGGCGCCGGTGCCGCCTGAGGCGGAGTCTCGCCGGCGGAGCAGAGGAACGCCGCGTGGCCGTGCCGCCCCTCGCGCAGCTCGCGCACCAGCGCGGCGGCCGCGCCGGGACCGCTCACGACGACCGCGTCCAGGATCTCGCCGAGCAACGTCTCGAACGCCCCCGTCCAGGCGTCATCGACCTGGAGCCGGTCCGCCAGACCGCCGAGCACGTCGTCGCGCCGGCCGTGCGTGGTCAGCACGTGGCGGGCGCCCTGACCGTAGCCGGCGTACTCCGCCTGCAGCCGGCGGAGCACCTCGAGCCGCCCGGCCGCCGCCTCGCGCCGGCCGGTCGCCGCGGAGATGTCCCGCTGGATGTCCTGGGCTGCCGCGTCGAGGTCGGCGAGCGTCCGCTCGGCGGCGGCGAGACCCGAGAGCAGCTCGCGCCGGCGTCCGGTCAGCCCATCCCGCTCCGTGGCCAGCTCGCCCTGGCGCGTCGCGGAATCCGCCGCCTCGCGCACCAGGCCGGCCGATTCGTCGGCGAGCAGAGCGAGGCGCTCCTGCCGGTTCTCGCGCTTGACCTGCAGCTCGCGCAGCCGGCTCTTGCTCGCCGCGTCGTCCTCGATGAACTGGAGGTTGAGCTGGACCGCTTCCTCGAGCGCGCCGCGGTCGGCCGCGAGCGCGGCCTCGAGCACCTTCAGCTCCTCGGCCTGGGTCGCGAGCAGCTCGCCGCCGCCGTGCGCCTCGGCCTGCAGCTCGCCCACGCGGAGATCGAGCGCGGCGATCTGCCCCGCGATCTCCGCGCGCCGGCCGGCGGCCTCGTCGGCGGCCGCGAGCGCCTCCGCGCAGCGCCGGCCGTACTCGGTGATCCGCTGCTCGAGCACCACGACCTGGCGCTCGGTCTCCTGCAACTCCTCCTCGAACGCGTGCAGAGCCACCTCGAGCTGGCGCCGCTCGTCCTCCCGCTCGCCGATCAGGGGCCGCTGGTCCTCGATCCGCGCCCGCAATCCGCTCAGCTCGCCGCTGTCCGACTCGGCCAGCGTCCGCAGCTCCTGCACGCGATCCCTGATCTGGGCCTCGCGCTGGTCGAGCGCCTCGCGCCGGCGCGCCGCCAGGCTCAGATCCAGAGCCCGGATCTCGCCGAAGAGGCGCTGGAAGCGCCGCGCCTTGCCGACCTGCCGCTGCAGGGACCGCACCTCCTGGCCGATTTCCTCGATGATGTCGTCCAGGCGGAGCAGATCCTGCGTCGTGCGGTCGAGCTTGCGCTGGGTCTCCTTGCGGCGCGCCTTGTACTTCGTGATCCCCGAGCCCTCCTCGAGCAGGCGGCGCAGTTCCAGGTTATTCTCGCCGAGGATCTGCTTGATCATCGACTCCTCGATGATCGAGTAGCTGGTGTTGTTGACGCCGCTGTCGTACAGCAGATCGCGCAGGTCCTTGAGCCGGCACAGCGTGCCGTTGAGGAAGTAGTCGCTCGTGCCGTCTCGCGTGACGCGGCGCTTGATCGCCACCTCCTCGTAGTCCACGGGCAGGCGGCCGTCGTCGTTGAGGAACGTCAGCGTGACCTCGGCGAGACCCACCGGCTTGCGCTTGGTCGTCCCCTTGAAGATCACGTCGTCCATCCGGTCGCCGCGCAGGTTGCGCGGCGATTGCTCGCCGAGCACCCAGCGGACCGCGTCCACGACGTTGCTCTTGCCGCAGCCGTTGGGGCCGAGGATGGCGGTGATGCCCTCGTCGAAATCCAGGACGGTCCGGTCGACGAAGGACTTGAAGCCCTGCAGCTCGATACGCTTGAGTTTCACGCGACGGGTCCTTCCGCGGCCGCGCGCTGGCGCGGACACCGGGATGCGGGTCGCCCCGCTCGTGTCGTGTCGACTAGATGGCTGCCGGTACGACCCAGTCGTGCCTCAGCTCGGACTTCAACCAGGGCACCGCTGCAGCGGCCGCGGCGCGATCGGGGAAGCTGCCGGCATAGACGCGGTACCATCGCCCACGGTCCTTGATCTCCACCGCGCGCGCCGTCGCCTGGATGCCGCGCCGCTCGAGAGCGCGGATCTCGACCTCCGCGGTGGCTTCGTCGGGGAACGAATAGAGCCAAAGCGCCCAGCCCTCCTGACCGGCCGGCCGGCGGAACGGGGTCCACGGCCCGCCGTCGCCGCCGGAGTCGACCGCCGGCGAATCGGCGCGTGCCGCCGGCGCCGCGGTCGCACCGGTCGCGCTGGCCGCTTCGTCCACGCCGACCGAGTCCTCGTCCGCCACCGCGTTCGCCGATCCGGCGGAGTCCGCCGCGACCTCCGCGCCGGTCGCGCCGAGCGCAGCGGCGGCAGGCGGCTGGTCGCGGTCGACCGGGGGCGTGCGCTCGCCGGCCGGCAGGTCCACCGGCGCCGGCGACGACGCGAGATCAGCGGTCCGCTCGCCGCGCAGCTGGCCGCTGAACCGCAAGCCGAGCAGCGCGAGGGCCGCGATCAGGGCGACGCCCACGAACACGAAGATGCCCGACGTCCGCCGCCGGCGTGGCGCGGGCAGCGAGCGTTCGCGCGCCGCTCCGGCCGCCCGGTACGTCGGACCGGAGGCCAGGGTGGGGCCGGACCCGGTTGCCGACTCGGCGCTCCGACCGGATGCCGGCGCGGCGTCCGGCCCGGGCTCTGCGGCTGGCACCAGCGCCGGCGTCACGGGTCCGGGTTCCGGCGACGGCGCGGCGCTGGCGGCGACGTCCTCCCGCAGGCGCTCCTGGATCGCGACGTACTCCTCCACGCCGAAGCCGAGCAGGGCGTCCGGCCGGGCGCCCATGCGTTCGAGCTCGGACAGGATCTTCTCGGTCTCGCCGGCGCTCCGCGAGAGCAGGTCCCAGCAGAGCAGCCGGATGTGCGCGACCTCGAGCCACGGCAGCGACCGCAGCTTGGCCGGCAGCACCAGCACGAGGTCATCGGCCTGACGACGCAGGCGGCCGAGCAGCTCGGCGACCTCGTCCGGGGTCACGCCGGTCGGCGCGAACGAGCCCACGCCGACGACCGAACCCCGCCGCGCCTGGGACGGCAGCGCGTCGCTCGCCGTGTGCAGCGAGGCGCCGAAGCGGACCATGTCGATCCACCCTTCCCGATCGGTGCGTCCCGCCCAGCGGGTGATCCGCGGCTCCTGCTCGTCGGCATCCACGAGCACGACCGACTGCCCGCGGTCCGCGAGGAGCACCGCAGCGCCGAGGCCCGCCGCGGCCGCAGCCGGGCCCGCCCCGGGCGACTCGAGGAACGCCCAGACCCGCGGCGCCGGCCGCCCGCCCATGGCCGCGTCGATCTGCCGCTCGAGCAGCGACTCGCGCGCGAAGCGCCGCACCTCCTCCCACAGCCCCTCGCCGCCGTGCAGGTCGAGCTCGGCCAGGTTGAGGCCTGTGCTCAGGGTCTCCAGCCCTCCCGGACGGATCGCCAGCTGATGACCGTCGCTCATGTCTCGCTACCTCGCCTCTCCCCCCGCAACCGTCGCCACGCGCCGCGCAGCGCGCTCCCGACGAGCGGATACTCCGCGGGCGCGACGGTGCGCAGGTCCACGCCCAACCCATCCTGGGAGATGCGACCGACCAGGGCCGGCTCTCCCGTGCGCAGGTACTGATGGACCGCCTCGAGCTCCTCGCGCGGACCGGTCCAGAGCAGCAGCCGTGTCGGCACCTCGACCTCGGAGAAGCTCCCGCCGCCGACCGTGGCCGTGGCGGCTGCGGTCCGGGCGGACCATCCGGGCGGCGCCTCCGGCTGCAACTCGGCTGCCAGCGCGGCCGCCGCGGCCTCCAGGTCGCCCAGCGGCCGCGCCAGGTGCTCGAGCGTCGGCACCTCGGGAATGTCCTCGGCCTCGAGGTACAAGGTCAACACGGCATCCAGCGCCGCCAGCGTCGTCTTGTCGACCCGGAACGCGCGGCGCATGGGGTGGCGGCGCAGCGCCGCGATCTCGTCCCGCGCGCCCAGCACCAGACCCGCCTGGCAACCGCCCAGCAGCTTGTCCCCGCTGCAGGTGACGAGGTCGGCGCCCGCCGCCAGGTCCTGGTCGAGCGTCGGCTCTGGCGGCAGGCCGAGATCCGCGAAGGGATACAGCGCGCCGCTGCCGGCATCGTAGACGAGCCGGGCGCCGCGGCGGCGGCAGAGCGCCGCGAGATCCGCGAGCCCGACCTCGGCCGTGAAGCCCGTCACCTTGAAATTGCTGCGGTGGACCTTGAGCACGGTCGCGCCGCCGGTCAGGGCGGCCTCGTAGTCGGCCAGGGTCGTGCGGTTGGTGGTGCCGACCTCCACCAGCTCGCAGTGCGTCTCGCCCAGGATCTCGTCGAGGCGGAAGCTGCCGCCGATCGCGACGATCTCGCCGCGCGACAGCACGACCCGGCCGCCGCGGCTCAGGTGCCGCACGGCGAGCCAGACCGCGGCCGCGTTGTTGTTCACCACGAGCGCATCCTCGGAGCCGGCCAGGAGCGCGACCTTCGCCTCGACCTGCCGGCCGCGGTGACCACGCTGGCCCGTCTCCAGCACGTACTCGAGGTCGCTGTTGCCGGCGGCGGCCGCAGCCGCCCATTCGACGGCCCGAGCGGGCCAGCGCGAGCGCCCGAGGTTGGTGTGCACGACCACGCCCGTGGCGTTGATCACGCGGCGGCTCGCCGGCGCGAGCAGCCGGGCGATCGCCGCGCGGATGCGGGCGCGCGCCGCCGCCTCGAGCTCGGGGCGACCCGCGGGCCGCGGCTGGTCGCCGCGGGCGAGGTCCCGCCGCAGATCCTCGACCGCCTGCTGCACGACCCGCGTGACCCAGATCCGCCGGCGGCCGCGGGCGAGCGCGGCGATCTCCGGGTGGTCGAGCAGGGCGCCCACGGGCGGCAGCTCGCGCAGCAGGGGATCGGACATGCGGGTTTCCTCTGGACGCGACCCTCGGGACGGCGCGGCGAAGGGGACCGTATTCGCGCGACCCACGCGCGGGAACGCCCCCGGCGTGGCGCACAAAGGTACCAGACCCCGCCGCCGATGTCCAGACGCCGGGCGGCCGTCGCTTTACATGTCGCGCGGGCTCTCGTAGTCTGCTCGAAAGCAGGAAGGAACCTCCCTTGCCACAAGGTCAGTTGCGCGTCCGGACCCTGGCGCTGGCGGCGGCCGTCGCCCTCGTGGCCGGCTGCGGCGGCCGGCAGCCGTCGCCCCGGGTCCCGGACGGAGTCCGCGGCTATCTGGATCCGCCGCCGCCGCTGACGGGCGTGGACGCGGCGCCGTTGCGCGGCCGGCGGGTCCTGATCGATCCCGGCCACGGCGGCCGGTTCCGCGGCGCGATCGGCGCCGGCGGCCTGAGCGAGGCCGAGGTGAACCTCGGCGTCGCCCTCTACCTGCAGGGCATGCTCCAGTGGGCCGGCGCCGACGTCCACCTGACGCGCACCGCCGACGTGGACCTGACGACGGCCGCCGACAGCTCGCTCGCGGGGGACCTCGCCGCGCGCGTCGCCATCTGCGACAGCCTCGCGCCCGACGTCTTCGTGTCGATCCACCACAACAGCAACGCCGCGCGCGACCCGGTCCTGAACGAGACGCAGACCTACTACCCCCTGGGCCGCGAGGGCGCCGACCTCGATCTCGCCCGCGCGATCCACCGGCGCCTCGTGCGCGCGCTCGCGATCGAGCCGGCGCAGATCCTGCCCGGCGGGTTCCACGTGTTGCGGCACGCGCCGGCCCCGGCGGTCCTCGGCGAGCCCGCGATGCTGTCGAATCCGGTGATCGAACGGCGGCTGACGCTGGCGCGGAGCCTCGAGCTCGAGGCGGCCGCGTACTTCCTCGGGCTGCGCGACTACTACGCCGGCGGCACCCCGCGCTGGCTCAGCGACCAGCCCGACACGATCGAGGTCGGACCGGGCCGCGCGCCGCAGTCATGGACGTTCGATCCGGGCCGCCCCGACGCGCCGGCGCTCGACCCGACCACGGTCAGCCTCACCGTCGACGGCGAGCCGGTGCCCTTCACCGTCGACGCCGACGGTCGCCGGGTGCGGGCGCGCCTCGCCGTCGCGGCGCGAACGGCGACGGTCGCCCTGGCCGGCCGCAACCTGGCCGGTCGCGCGACCCCGGTCCTGCAGCAGGTCGTGCGGAGCGAGCGCCACGTCTCGTTGCGCTGCCGGACCCTCCTGGAAACGGGCGCGGACGGCGAGATCCTCGACCGGGTCCTGCTCGTCTACGAGAGTCCCGGCGTCGACCTCGCCGAGTTCGTCGATCTCACCCTCGAGCTGGGACCCGGCGGCGGCGTCGCCCTGCCGCGCCATCGCGGCGAGCGCGGCTGGTGTTTCGTCGATCGGCGCGCCCTGCGCGCGGCGGCCGCCACCGCGAGGATCACGGGCCGGCTCGCGAACGGCGCCCCCGTGTCGGCGCCCGTCGCGCCCGACCTGGCCGCGACGACCGCGGGGGACACCCTCGCGGCCGGTTCGACCCTCGTCGCCCTGCGCTGCCCGGAGTCGACGTGGCCGCTGACCGACATCCCCGGCGACCGGTGGCGTTCCCGGTTGCCGCCGCCCGACGGACCCGAATGGTCCGGGGAGCCCGGCCGGCCATGGTCGCGGCCGCTGCTGGACGACCGCACGCCGCTGGCCGTGCGGCAGCGCGATCGCGGCGTCTGGCTGGAGGCCGACGGCGCGCTGCCGCTCGTGCTCGATGCCGCCGGGCGGACGGCGTGGCAGGATCCCGCCGGTTCCCCACCCGATACCGTGACCTGGGATGCGTTGCTGCCTGACCTGGTCGGCCGGAGGGTGGCCATCGATCCGCGCGGCGGCGGCACGGACGCGGCGGGCCGCGGGCCCGAGGGCACCCGGGGCAGCGACCTCAACCTGGCGGTCGCGCGCCGCCTGGCGGCTCTGCTGCGCGGCGCCGGCTGCTCGGTCACCCTGCTGCGGGACGAGGACGAGTGGACGCCCGATCCCGACAGGGTCCGCCGGGCCGACGGGTTCGGCGCCGACCTCTACCTCGCGCTCGGACGCGGCGGCCCCGCGGTCCGGCACCATCCCGGCAGCCGGCTCGGCGCGCCCTGGGCCGCGAGTTGCGCCGCCGCCCTGGGCCGGCTCCTCGGCGCGCCGATCGCGGCGGCGGCCGGGTCTGATTTCGTCCTGCGCCACACGGCCTGTCCCGCGGTCGTCGTCGAGCTGGAGAGCCCCGCGACCGCAGCGGTCGAGGACAGGCTCGCCGCGCCCGCGTGGCAGGACGCCGAGGCGCGGGCGATCTTCTGGGGCACGGTCTCGCTGCTGCAGGCCGGCGTCGAAGCGGTCCCGCCCGCGGATCTCGTCGCGGCCCTCGCGCCCCGTGCGCTCGCGAGCGAACGGCTCGACCTCGTCCGTGTCGATGGCAACTTCCAGTGGTTGCCGCCGCCTGGACAGTCCTGGGATACGCTCGTACCGTCACCCGGAGGCGGCGACTGCGGCGTGCCCCTGCTGGGCGATCGCCACGTCCTGGAACTGCGCGCGGGACCGCTCTGGCAGCTGTGGGCGATCACGCGGCAGCCGTCGGGGTCCTGGCAGGGTCGATTGCTCCTGGAAAATCGGTAGGCGGTGGATCGCGATGACCGGGCACGGCGACCGGCGTGAGCCTCCCCCAGCGTCGCGCCTGTTCTCCGCGGCGAGCGCGGACGAGCACGCGCGCGTCCGCCGGCGGCTCTGGTGGGCGCTGCCGGCGGCGCTCGCGATCCTCGGTCTCGTCGTCTGGCTGGGCCCGAGCGCCGATGAGGTCGAGCGCAAGTTCACGCCCTACGGCACCGAGGGGCCGCTACGCATCCTGCCGGAGATCTCGATCGAGGAAGGCGAGGACCTGGCGTTCCGGCGAGCCCGTCGCGAGGCCGTGCCGCCGCCTCCCGCGCCCGACTACCAGGTCGAGCCCGACCGTCCCGATCCTCGCGCGCTGCAGCTCCTGCCGGACCTCGCCGAGCAGGCCGGCGACCGCCCCGACCGAGGCGAGCTCGATCGTGCCCCCGCGGACGACGCGGTCATCGACGCGGGCGATGGCGACGCAGACGTCGACCTGTCGATGCCGAGCCAGCACACCGATTCGGATTTCATCATCCGGAAGCTCGTGCGGCCGCTCTATCCGGCGCGCGCCACCGCCGAGGACCGGCGGCGTCCCCTGATCACGGTCGAGGCGGCGTTCTACCTCGACGAACGCGGCGAGATCGTGGCCGTCATGGTCCAGAGCAACGATGGCGGCCCCGAGTTCGCGGAGGCCGTCCGCGCGGCCATGAGCCTGTGGGAGTTCGCGCCGCGTCTGCGGGACGGCGTGCCGCCTCGGCCGCGCTGGCTCGTGGTCATCTGGCGTTTCCGGAGCCCGTTCAGCGACCTGCCGCCGGACTGAGCCGCGGCGCGGTCGCGAGCGAATCCGCCGGCGCCACCGGCGCTCCGGCGGCGGCGAGGCTGTCGGCCCCGGCCTGCCGCCGCCACGCCTCGCGATACAGCTCGCCCGGGAACGGGACCCACGCGCGCTCGCGGAGCAGGCGCACCGCGCCGGCATAGCCCTCGGGTCCGTCGGCGATCCCGCCGCGGCCGCGGAGGCCGTCGCGGAGGACCTCGATCAGCCGCGGCCGGTCGACCGGCCCGACCGCGGCCATGGTCTCGAGCGCGAGGCGCGTGGCCAGGTAGGCGCTGCGCGCGATCCGCGTGGCTTCCTCGCTGTACTGAGCGGCCGGCCACTGGGCGGCGAAGTCGTGGGACCAGGCCGCCGGATAGGTCACCTCCGACGCGGCGCAGATGGCGCCTTCCATCTCCGCGCCGGTCCGCTGGAGCAGGCGCGAACTGTTCCAGTCGCTGGGCCCGAGGACCAGGGCACCGACCTTGTAGAAATCGAGCTGCGGACCGAGCAGCACCATCTGATCGACGCTCGCCGGCGCGAAGAGGACCTCCGGCCGCGTCGCGCGGATCGCCTGGACGGCCTGGCTGAAGTCGGTCGCGGCGGGGTCGAAGACCTCCTGGCCGGCGAGCACGCCGCCTCGCTGGACGACGCCGTCGACGAACGCGGCGGCCAGCCGCGCGCTCTCCGGCGTATCGGGCCGGATGACGGCGAAGCGGCGCTTGAGCAGGACCTCGCAGGCCAGCCGGGCGAGGATGTCGGCTTCGAGGTCGCCCGAGAGGTTCGTCTGCAACACGTGCGGACCGAGCTCGCCGAGGCGCTCATTGGTCGCTGTCGGCGACAGCAGGGGCACGCCGTACCGCTCGGCGACGAGCGCGACGGCCGTCGTGGTGGCCGAGAGCAGCGCGCCGACGAGCAGCTCGCAGCGCTCGGTCTCGCAGAGCCGGCGCGCGGCCAGCGCGGCCGCGACCGGGTCGCTCTTGCTGTCCTCGAGCACGAGGTGCCAGGGACCGCCGCCGGCCGCACCGGCCGCCGCCACGGCCTGGCGGATCCCCGCCTGGTACGCGGTGCCGAGGTGAGCGTGCCGGCCGGTGAGCGGCACGATGACGCCGATCGTGCCCCGGCGGGCCGCCAGCACTGCGGCTCCGGCGCCGGCCAGGCCGCGGGCGGCGATCTCGTTCGCGACGACCGGCGCCAGCGCGCGTCCGGCCAGACGTTCGCCCGTCGCGAGCAACGCCGGATCGTCGAGGTCCCGCACGAGCTCGGCGGCCCGCCGCTCGACCGCCTGAGCGATCTGCGGCTCGAGCTCGCCGTCGGACAGCGCGCCGAGCACGACCACCGCGTCGGCGGGACGACCCGCCGCGGCCAGCCGCTCCGCCGCCTCCCGCAAGGTCGGGCCACGCCGCGGGCCTGCCGGGTGACGGATCGCGTACGCGATCGCGAGGTCCCGAGCCCGTTCGAGCGCGGACAGCCGGAACGCGGACTCGATCATCATCGCGGCGATCGTCTCGCCCTGGGGATGATCCGGGTAGGCCGCCAGCACGCGGTCGCCCAGCTCGAGGACCCGGTCGTCGCGGCCGCGCTCGTAATCGTCGGCGAGTTGCGCGAAGAGGCGGCGCCCGTCCGGGTGCAGTCCCGCGTCGCCGCTGCCCGGCGTCGCGTCGGGGCCGCCACCGGCGCAGGCGACGAGCCAGAGGACCGGCAGCAGCGCCGCCGCCCGCGCGGGACCCGGCGGCAGGATTGCCGAGGTGGTCATTCGGCCTCCTTCTCCGGATCCGGGGGATCGGGCCGGATCTGCTGCAGCACGTCGAGCGGCAGCAGGCTGTCGCGGGCCTTGGCGAGGACCGCCTCCTCCAGGAAGATCGGCGCGTCGGCGCGCAGGGCGAGCGCGATGCTGTCGCTGGGGCGCGCGTCGACCGCGACGATGTCGCGGTCGCGCCCCAGGAAGATGCGCGCGATGTACGTGCTGTCGCGCTGGTCGGTGATGACCACGCGCTCGACGCGGCCGCCGAGTCCGTCGATGACCATGGCCAGCAGGTCGTGGGTCAACGGCCTCGCGAAGGACTCGCCCCGCAGCGCCAGCGCGATGCTGGCCGCTTCGGCGGGACCGATCCAGATCGGCAGGCACATCTCTTCCGGCGGGATGTAGAGCAGCACGACCGGCGCCTGCGAACGCTGATCCAGGCTCAATCCCGCGACCTCGACCTTGATCACCACCGACCGCTTTCTACTGGACGGTGAAGCTGGCCGTTCGCAGCACCGTGCCCGCGGCATCCAGGACCTTGACCTCCCACGCCCCGGTCCACGCAGGCAGCAGCTGCTTGCTCGAAACGGTCCGCCAGTCTCCGGATTCCACCGCGAGATCCACGCGGGCCATCGTCTTGCCCTCGTGGTACCAGACGTGCGACACGCTTCCTGACCCCGCCGCGCCCGTGATCCGCGTCCTGCACCAGAGCCGGCCGCAGTCGGCCGGGAAGCTCGTCCCTTCGCCGGCAAGCGTGCGGGTGTCGCGATCGTAGCCCGTACCGACCGCCATCTCAGCGACGACCAGCTCGCCGCCGGCCGCGGGGACCGCCGCGGGCTGGGCGGACGCCGCGACGACGAGCGCGCCGGCGGCGAGCGCGATCACGACGGCGGGAATGCTCAGGTTACGCATGGGTCCTCCCTCTTGCAGCCGGCGGCTGCGCGGCGCGCACGGCCGTGTACGAGCACCATAACAGAGGGCGGGCCGCTGTCAACGGCCCGCCCCGCCAAAGGGAATCGCGCGTCAGCGGCCGCGCAGCTCCTCGATGCTCCTCGGCGCCACGAAATTCGGCTCGTCCATGTGATCGAGGATGTACTGGGAATCCGTCGCGTAGTCGCTCGTCGGGTAGCGCTTGATCAGCTCGAGGAAGAAGAACCCCGCCTGACGCCGATCGCCCCAGGTGTCCAGGGCCACGTTGCCGGCCGTGAACAGAGCGTCGTCCGCGAATTCACTCTCCGGGTAGTCGTCCACGAGCAGGCCGAGCAGGTCCAGCTTCTGCTGGGGATCCTTGACGTTGAACGCCCGCTCGAGCAGCTCGCGGTCGGTCTTGCCGTGGCCCGGCCGGAATTCTCCGAAGTATTCGAGGTCGGCGTCCTGCCGCGACTGGCGCATCCAGTCGTCGACCACGGTCTTCTGGAAATCGGGCATCAGGTCGCTGACCACGCGGTCGTACGCCTCCTCCAGCGTCTGCGGGCGCTCGTACCGGCGTTCGTTGATCCTGACCACGTGCCAGCTGTCCTCGAACTCGAACGGCGGGTTGACGCCTTCCGCGAAGTCCCAGATCCGCTCCGTGAAACCCTTGCTGTTCAGGATGCCGGGAATGAACCCGCCGCGGTTGAACCAGCCGAGATCGCCGGCGTTGATCTTGGTCGTCGTGTTGACCGAGTAGTCCTTCACCGCGGTCGCGAACGGGCGGCCCGGTTCGCTGGCGAGGCGGTAGGCGCGATCCGCATCCTCCTTGGTGCGGCATTCGACGTGCGCCGCATTCATCGTGCCCAGCCGCACGTACCTGGACTGGTTCGCGGCGAAGTACGCGCGGATCTCGTCGATCGTCGGTTGCCGGTCCTTGACGAGCAGGTTGCGCAGGGCTTGATCGAGGGCCGCCCGCCGCTGGGAGATCAGGACCCGGGCGACCTCGGGATCGAGTTCGAGCCGGCGTTCCTCCGCCGTGCGTGTCCGCAGGACCTCGTCGACCATCTGGCGCAGGAACAGGCGGCGCCCTTCCTCGCCCTGGAACCGGTTCTGCTCCCGCGGGGCGAGTTCCTCGAAGCGCAGTTCGAGCATCCGCTCGGTGATCGGTTCGCCGTTGACCTTCGCGAGGACGCGGGAGTTGTCCACCGTGCCGTTGCCGAAGATCGGCTGCTTGCCGGTCGGCCGGGCGCCGTCTCCGCAGCCGGCCAGGACCAGTGCGGCGGCGAGCGCCGCCGCGAGCGGCAGGAAGCGCGGAAGCATCATGGAAGGCTCCATCGTGACGGGCCGGGATCTGATCCGGCCGCGCGGCCCGGGCGCGCGGCGGGCGCGACGTCGCAATCGATCTACAGGAACTCCCGGCGGCCGTCCTGGGCCAGCCGGTCGATGATCTCCTTGACGCGCTGGTCGGCCGTGGTCCGGCAGACCAGGAGCGCGTCGCCGGTGTCCACGATGACGAGACCCGACACGCCGACGAGGGCGACCAGCTTGCCCTCGACGTGGATGACGTTGCCGTGACTGTCGATGCTCAGCAGATCCGCCAAACCCCGATTGCCGCCCGCGAGTTCCGGCGCCAGCTCGCCCCAGGCCCGCCAGCTGCCGAGGTCCGACCAGCGGAACCGCGCGCCGAGCACCTCGAAGGAACTCAGCCGCTCCATGATCCCGTAGTCGATCGACACCGCGGGGCAGCGCGCGTACGCCGCCGCCAGCGCGGCCGGGAAGCCCGCGGTTCCCCAGGCGGCGACGGCTGGCTCGAGACAGGCGACGATCTCGGGCACGTGGCGGCCCGCAGCGGCGCGGAACGCGCCGGCGTCCCAGACGAAGATGCCGCTGTTCCAGAGGTGGCGGCCGCCGGCCAGGTAACGCTCGGCGCGCGCGGCGTCGGGTTTCTCGACGAAGGCCACCCCGGGCCGGAAATCGGGCTGGCCGGCGTCCGCGGGACCGATCTCGAGGTAGCCGTAGCCCGTTTCCGGACGCGTCGGCGGGATGCCGAGGGTGACGACGCTTCGCGTTGCCGCGGCACGGTCCAGGGCCGCGGCCAGCTGGGTGCGGAAGACCTCGGTGTCGGGAACGGCGTGGTCCGCGGGCAGCAACGCCACCGGCGCGCCCGGAGCGAGCCGGGCCGCGAGACCGGCGCCGAGGACCGCGCAGGGCGCGGTGTTGCGGCCGACCGGTTCGGCGACGATCCGTTCGCCTGGAAGCTCGGGAAGGTCCGCCGCGATCGGGCCGGCGAGCTCGCCGCTCGTGACGACCAGCACGTGGTCCGTGCCGACCACCGGCGCCACGCGCTCGTAGGTGTCGCGCAGCAGGCTGACCGGGGAGGCGAGCGACAGGAGCTGCTTGGGCCGCTCGGTCCGGCTGAGCGGCCAGAACCGGGTCCCACGGCCGCCGGCCATGATCACGCAGAAGCCTCGGCATCGGTCGGCTGCCATCGTGCCCCGCCTGGGTTCGAGTGCCGCCCCGAGCGCGCCGGTCAGTCGGCCGCCAGGACCGCCACCGTGACGCTCACCTGGACCTCGGCATGGAGCTTCACCGGGATCTCGCGGACGCCCAGCGTCTTGATGGGCTCGTCGAGCAGGATCTGGCTGTGCTCGACCGCCACCGACTTCTGCTCGGCCAGCGCGGCCGCGATGTCGCGCGCGGTGACGGAGCCGTAGAGGCGCTCCTCCTCGCCGGCCTTGGCGCGGATCTCCACGCGAAGGTCCTTGGCGACCAGGGAGGCGGCCAGGGTCTCGGCCGCTTCCTTGCGCACGTGGTCGCGCTTCGCCTCGAGGACCATCTTCTCCATGACCATCTTCCGGGCGCCCTCCGAGGCCTCGATGGCCAGACCCTTGGGCAGCAGGTAGTTGCGCGCGTAGCCGCGGGCCACGTGCACGGTCTTCCCCATCTTGCCCAGGCTCTCCACGTCCTTCAGCAGGATCACGTCCATCTTGAACCACCTTGACTCGGCGCGACCGCGAATCGCGCGCACGTCGTTTCGTCGCTTCACGCCGGCGGCCGTCGCAACCGCCGCAGGTCCCACCACTGATCAGCGAGCCCGATCAGGGTGCCGCCCCCGACCATCACCGGGGCGAAGAACAGGGCCCCGAGGACCCAGAAAAGCGTCTGACCGAGCGGCGGCACCGCCAGCCGGACCAGCCAGGCCTGGACCGCCAGCCCCTGAGCGGCCAGCAGCAGCGCGATCAGCAGGACGAGATTCCAGCCGACCAGCGCCACGGCGCCCGCGCCGACCAGGCCCAGCGCGAGGCTGCCGATGAGCACCCACACCGTGACGAACGGCGCTCGCCACGTCACGAACGATCCCCGCGCCGGCCGGGCCACCCGGCGGTCCGCGAGCCGGGCGAGGGCCCAGCCCAGGTGCACCGCCACCGCCGCCTGGGCCAGCAGCCCGATCGCGACCAGGCTCGGCCAGAATCGCCGCTGCATCGCCGTCACCGCCGCCAGCGTGTCATCCAACCTGACCAGGGCCGCCGTCCGCTCGGCGTCGGACAGTCCGGCCGGCAGGTCGCTCTCGAACTCCTGCCGCCACTGGGCGGCGAGCTCGGCCGTCGCCTCGGGCAGCGGCGTCCCGCCGAGCTCCAGGAGGAACCCCGGGACCAGACACAGGGCCGCGAGGCACCAGACCGAGAGCCACGGCCACCGCCGCCCCTGCGCCCAGCCGCCGACCAGGCCGGCCGCCACGAATCCGCCGACCACCGCGCCCAGCAGCCAGCCGCCCAGCAGGCCGCTCGCGCCGACGGCGAGCGCCGCGACGGCCGCGATCCGGCGCGGGTCTCGGCCGCCGAACCAGACCGCAGTCCAGAGGGCCGGCACCGCGAACGACGCGACCAGGCCTCCCGCCACCGCCCCGACGTCCTGATCGCGGCCCGCAAGCCAGGCCGCGCCGACGGTGACGACCACCGCCGGAGGGAGCCAGCCGAACCGGGAGGAGGTCGAATCCATGCCTGACCCCGGCGCCTACCGGTAGTACTCCCTCACGAACGGCAGCAGGGCGAGGTGCCGCGCGCGCTTGACCGCCGTGCTCAGCATGCGCTGGTACTTGGCCGTCGTGCCCGTGTTGCGGCGCGGCGCGATCTTGCCGCGCTCGGTGACGAACCGCCGCAGCAGCTCCTCGTCCTTGTAGTCGATGCAGACATAGCCCATCTTCGAGAAGTAACAGGGCTTCTGTTTCCCTGTCCTCCTCTTCTTCTTCTTCTTCTTGATGCGCAGGTTCTTGCGCGCCATGGCCTCGTTCCTTTCGCGCGGACCGCGCCCGCCAGGGACGCGTCACCCCTCATTCCTGGTTGTCGGAGATCTCCTCGTCGGCCGCCTGCTGGCGACGCTTCGCCATGGCCGCGCGATTCCGCTCCTCCCACTCCTCATCGACCACGACCAGGTGACGCATCACCTGATCGTCGAGGCGCAGGAACTTGTCGACCTCCGCGACGGCGGAGCCTTCGCTCTCGAAGCGCATGAGCATGTAGTCGCCCTTGTTCTGCTTCTCGATCTCGTAGGCCAGCTTCCGCACGCCCCAGTGGTCCTCGAGGGTGACTTTGCCGCCGCGCTCGGCGACGATGGCGCCCACGCGTTCGACGCGCCGGCGCATCTCGTCCTCGGGCAGATCAGCCCGCAGGATGAAGACACACTCGTACTTCTGCACTGGAACACCTCCCTTCGGACCGGACGACCCGGAGTCCTGTTCGGCGCTCCACGACCTAAGCCGGCGGCGCCGTCAACCCGGGTAGGGACGGAATGTGTCGCCAGACGTGCGCAGACGTCTTCAGCGATTGTCGATGTCTCGCAGGTCGTGACCTGCGACCGCCTTGCGGCGGGCGAGGAAATATACCCTATCGGTCCCCGGCGGGCAAGTCGAGATCGCGCGGCGCGCGGCGGTTGTAGCGGGCGCCGGCCGTCTCGGGACCGTGCTCGAGGAGGCAGAGCAGCGCGTCGGCCGCGTGGTCCACTAGCTCGGTCGCGGCTCGAATCTCGGCGGGCGCGAACTCCGTGAGGACGAAGTCCGCCCACTCCTCTGGCGGCACGGTCCGGTCGAGCGGGCCGACGCCGAGCCGCACGCGGGGCACCGCGTCGCCCCCGAGCGCGTCGATCACCGCGGCCAGTCCATTGTGCCCGCCGTCGCTGCCCTGCGCCCGGATCCTCAGCGAGCCCAGCGGCAGTTGCAGATCGTCGCAGACCACGACCGGGACGACGTCCGGCGGCGGCGCCGCCGCTTCAGCGCCCGCATCGAGCCCGGGCGCGCCGCGGGGCGGCGCGGCGCCGACGCGCAGTCCGGTGCTGGCGGCCCAGGCCCGGACCGCGTCGCCACTGCGGTTCATGAACGTGAGCGGGATCAGCAGCGTGACCGGGCCGTTCGGTCCGGCGCCGACCGCCGCCCGGTACGCCGGGGACGGTTCGGCGAAGCCGAGACCGAGCCGGGCGGCGGCGGCCAGGATGCAGCGGGCGCCGAGGTTGTGCCGGGTGAGCGCGTAGCGCGGACCGGGATTGCCGAGTCCCAGGACCAGCTGCATGCCTCGCGTCCTTTATCAGTGAAGGCGAGGTGAAGCCGCGCTCCACCTCGCCTGCGGGGATTCCGGTCCGGGGAGCGAGCGGCCCTATTCCTCGGGCTTCTCCTCGCCTTCGGCGGGCGCGCCCTCGGCCGGGACCTCGCCGGCTGCGGGCACCGCCTCCACCTCGGCGAAGATCGTCGCGGGCCGGACCACGACCAGCGGCGCGTCCGGATCGGTGATCAGCTTGCCGACCGGGATGACCAGGTCCTTCGCCAGGACCTTCTCGTTGAGCTTGAACGCCGAGATGTCGACCTTGATCGAATCCGGCAGCTCGCGCGGCAGGCAGCTGATCTCGACGGTGTGCGCGATCTGGAGGACCTCGCCCTCGCCGAACTTGACGCAGGCCGGCTCGCCGACGACCTCCAGGTTCACCTCGACGGTGACCGGTTCGCCGCGCGGGATCTCGAACAGGTCCACGTGGTGGATCTCGTCGGTGACCGGATGCTGCTGCAACTCGCGCATCAGCGCCAGCGGCTGCTCGGATTCGCCGTCGAGATCGAGGTCGAAGATGACCGCCCGGCCCCCCGTCTTCTGCAGGACGCGGGCAAACTCGTTCTTGTCGAGCTGGACGTTCATGGGCTCGCGGTCGCGGCCGTAGAGGACGGCCGGGATCTTGCCGGCGGCGCGGGTACGGCGATTCTCGTTCTTGCCCGTCGTCTGCCGGCGGAACACCTGGATCCGGACCAAGCTCATGGTGGCACACTCCTGATCGGCGCGATCCGTCGGGCTCGGCGCGCGTCGCGCCAAGGAACCTCCGCGGGGACGCCCCGGAGGGACGCCCGCGCCCCCCGGCCGTGGTGCAGGCCGGGGCGATCGCACTCGTGGCTGCGAAGAAGACCGCAAAAGAAAGCACGAGCGCCCGGGCCTGTCAAGGAGACGGCGGCGCCGGGAGCGTCCCGCTGGCGCGGCCGTGGTCGATCCGCTCAGCTGAAGAGCGCGCTGATCGTCTTCTCGAGGTGGATGCGGTCGATCGCTTCCGCCAGCAGCGGCGCCACATCCAGCACCTTGATCTTGGGACACTCGGCGCCGCGGGTGAACGGGATGGAGTTGGTGACGGCAAGCTCGGTCAGCGGCGCCTCGGTGATCCGCTCGAGCGCCGGGCCCGACAGGATCGGATGGGTGCAGCACGCCGTCACCGAGCGGGCGCCCTGTTGCTCGATGCACACCCTGGCCGCGCCGCACAGCGTCCCGGCGGTGTCCACCATGTCGTCGAAGATGATGACGTCCATGCCGTCGACGTCGCCGATGAAGTTCATGACCTTCGCGTCGTTGGCGCGCGGCCGGCGCTTGTCGATGATCGCGAGGCTGACGTTCAGCCGCTTCGCGAACGACCGCGCCATCTTGATGCTGCCGACGTCGGGCGCCACCACCGCGGTGTTCGCGACATCGATGTTCTTGAAGTGCTTGAGCAGGACCGGCGCCGAGTAGAGATGGTCCAGCGGGATGTCGAAGAAGCCTTGGATCTGCGGCGCGTGCAGGTCGATGGTCAGGACCCGGTTGGCGCCGGCGGCCGTGACGAGGTTGGCCATCAGCTTGGCGGCGATGGGCACGCGCGGCTGGTCCTTGCGATCCTGCCGCGCGTAGCCGAAGTAGGGGATCACCGCGGTGACGCGGCGGCAGGACGCCCGCTTGACCGCGTCGAGCAGGAGCAGCAGCTCCAGCCAGTTGTCGCCGGGCGGCTGGGTGGACTGGATGAGGAAGACATCGGTGCCGCGGATGTTCTCCTCGATCTTGACCTGGATCTCGCCGTCGCTGAACCGGCTCACGGCCACGCTGCGCAGCTCGGCGCCGAGGCACTCGGCGATCCGGTGGCTGATCGCCGGGTTCGCGTTGCCGCTGATCAGGACCAGTTCGTTGTACATCCCGGACACCTCGCTCGGGTCGCCGACGACCGCCGGCGATCGCGGCCGTCGTTGCGGGAAAGGAAAATGCCCCGCGACGGGGCAGGCTCAGGACTGGTTGGGGCGGCAGGATTCGAACCTGCGAATGCAAGGACCAAAACCTTGTGTCTTACCACTTGACGACGCCCCAACGATGCGTACGGCCGCACTCGGCGGTCTAGAAGCTCTCCTCCATGACCGATCCCGGATCGTCACCGTGATCACCGCCCGAGCCGGAACGGATCTCGCCGCTCTCCATGCGCTGCACCTCTTGCTTGTACGCCGCGATGATCTGGCCTTCCATCCACTCGCGCGTCTCCATGTTGATGGGATGAGCGATGTCCTGGAAGGTCCCGTCCTTGCGCTTGCGACTGGGCATCGCGATGAACGGACCGGAGGCGCCCTCGATGATCTTCAGCCCCCGGATGACGAAGCTGTCGTCCAGGGTGATGCTGGCGAAACCTTTGAGCTTGTTGTCGTCCCTCAAGGTGATCCTGATTTCGGTAATCTTCACGCCATACTCTCTTTCGGCTGCAGCCGCCGCATCATGGGTCACCCGGAATCTTCAGCCCGCCAGGATCTGGACCCCGTTGGAGAGAGGCCCAACGGATCGCGCGAATTCCACTACTGGGGAAAACTCTCGAACCAGTCTCGCGGCGCGATCAGCCCGCACGACTACCCCGAAGATCGCCGATCCACTTCCCGAGAGCATCGCGACAGGGGCTTCGTCCCGGAGTCGCAACAAAAGGCGACTCAATTCCGGATGCGCGGGCAGGACGACATCCTCCAGACGGTTGAAGCCGAACCATGGCCGGGTCGGGAACCTGGCCAATAATGGCTTTATTACTTGCAGGTTAGCGGCAGGCGCACGCACTGTCAATCCCATTTTGAGGTCGGCGTAAACGCGCCCTGTATCGATGTTGAATGCCGGCTTCAAGACCACGAAATGGACGTTGCGCAGATGCGGCAGCGGGGTCAGATCGGTCCCCCGACCGCGACCGAGCTGGGTGCCGCCCGCGGCGAAGAAGGGGACGTCCGAGCCGATGCGCCGGCCGAGCTGCTCGAGGCGGGGTCGATCCAGCCCGGTTCCGAAGAGCCGATCGCAGGCGGCAAGCACGGCCATCGCGTCGCTGCTGCCGCCGCCGAGCCCCGCTCCCACCGGGATCCGCTTGTCGAGCTCGATCTGGAGGTGGCCGCTGACCCGCCGCTCGTGACAGAAGACCCGTGCCGCCTGCCAGCAGAGGTTCGTGTCGTCGTCCGGCACCACGCCGGCGGGATCAACGAGCAGCTCGATGTCCGGTTCGCCGCCCGGCCGGGTCTCGAGCAGCGTCACCCGGACCAGATCGGCGAGGTCGATCGTCTGGAGGATCGTCTCGATCTCGTGGTAGCCGTCGTGGCGGCGCTTGAGCACCTCCAGGTGGAGGTTCACCTTGGCCGGCGCCGCGACGCGGACGCGCCGGAGCGGCGCGGCGGCGGGAGGACTCACGAGGCACCTCCGGCTCGCCGGCTGCGGTCGTCGTAGTCGCGTTGGAGCCGGCCCCACGCCAGATCCTCGTACCGCCGCCGGCCCTTGCGCACCGCGACCACACGCAGCGGGGACACGGGCCGGAGCGAGCGGAACCGCCGCAGCCACCGGAGGCCGTCCGCGCCGGGCGGCCCGCCGTAGCGCGCCGCTTCGATCAGACCGAGCGACGGCAGCGAGTCGGCGATGTCGCCGGCGATGGCGATGCGGGCGAGGTCGTCGCAGCCCAGACCGGCCGCGGCCATCGCGCGCGTCAGGGGCAGGGTCCGTGGCGCGCAGCCGAGCAGCTGCGCGGCCACGACGTCGACGGCGACCGCGTCCCGCCCGGCGAGCAGCAGGTGGGCCGCGACGGGGACCTGGAGCGCCGGGGCGGGGCCGTCGCCGCAGACGGTCGCGTCCACCACGGCCCCGACGATCGGCGGCGCCGTCTGTCGCCGCCAGGCGGCTGCGAGGACGTCCGGTCGCCAGTCGAGGTCCCGGCGCTGCGCCGGCGGCAGCAGGTGCGCCGCCGCGGCCAGGAGCGCCGCCGAGACGCCGAGCGAGCGATGCGTGCGCAGCCCCGACAGGACCAGGTGCACCCGCCCCCGGTCCGCCGCGGGCGGCGGTTGCAGGGTCGAATCGACGCCGCAGTCGGCCAGCACCCCTCGCCAGGCGCGGCGGGCGTCGGCGCCGCCGCCTCGAGCGGCCGGCGCGATCGCCGCGAGCTCGTCGGCCGGCCAGCCCGCTCCGAGCAGGGCCCGGATCACTCCGTCCAGTTGCCAGGGCGGACAGGTCGCCGCCGGTCGTTCGCGGGGCGCGGCCGGCTCCAGCAGCAGCGCGATCGGCGGGCGGGCCCCTCCGCCCGCGGGTTCGCCGAGGCCGGCGAGGCGCAGCAGGCGCGCGTAGTCCGCCAGGACGGTTTCCGGCCGCGTGCGGACGAGAGCGACGGTCGTATCCACAGATGCCTCCTGACGGCGGCTAGCTCCCGGTGCCGATGATCGCGACGAAGACGACGATCCAGCCGACCACCAGCAGCTGCAGGACGAGGTCGTTGAGCAGGATCTCGTGCGGTCGGCCTCCCCGCCCCTCCTTGAAGACCAGGTAGAGATACCGCCAGAGTCCGAGGAAGACGAACGACGTGGTCCAGACCAAGTCGCGCGTGCCGAAATGAGCGACCGTCGACGGCCAGACCGTGTAGACGGCGTAGGCCGCCAGCGTGAGCCCGAAGGACGCGCCGATCATGGCGTTCAGGACAGTCTCGCTGTAGGACAGCAGGACCGGTCGGGTGGTGCCGCTCTCGCTCGACAGCTTGACCAGCTCGTTCCGCCGCTTGCAGAAGCCCAGGAACAGCGACAGGCAGAACGGGCAGACCAGGAGCCAGAACGAGATCGTCAGCCCGGGATGCAGCGGGATCAGCACCAGCACACCCGCGAGCGCGCGCAACACGAAGCTCACGCCGATGCCCACGACATCGATGATCGGCAGCTTCTTCAAGAACCGCGAGTACGCCCAGTTCCAGAGGAAGAACGCGCCGACGGCCGACAGGAACGGCCAGCCCAGGGCGGCGCTGGCCAGAAGGCAGATCCCGGAGAGAACCGCCCACGCCCGTTCGGCCAGCCGGACGGGCAACCGCCCGCTCGCGATGGGTCGGAGCCGCTTGTACGGATGGAGCCGATCCTGCTCGATGTCGGCGAGATCGTTGAACACGTAGACGGCGCCGGACGCGACACAGAAGATCAGGCAGGCCGCCAGCGCGCGCAGGGCGCTGGCCGGGTCGCGCAGCTCCTGGGCGAAGATGACGCCCGCGAGCAGGACCAGGTTCTTGGTCCACTGGCGCGGCCGCAGGCTGCCGGCCAGGGCGAGCAGGTGGTCGCGGTTCATCAGTAGGCGTTCTCCCCGCGCAGGACGTGGTGAACCGTCATCAGGAGGATCCTCAGGTCGAGCCAGAGGGACCAGTTCTCGACGTAGTGGAGGTCGTAGAGGGTCCGGTCCTCGATACTGGTGTTGCCGCGCAGCCCGTTGACCTGCGCCCAGCCGGTGAGCCCCGACTTGACGCGATGCCGTTCGAAGTAGCGCGGCATCTCCAGGCTGAACTGTTCGACGAAGACCCGGCGCTCGGGCCGCGGCCCGACCAGCGACATGTCGCCGCGAAGCACGTTCCAGAACTGCGGCAGCTCGTCGAGGCTCCAGCGGCGGAGATGGCGTCCCAGCGGCGTCACGCGGGAGTCGACCACCTGCGCCCAGACCGGCCCGCTCTGCGCCTCGGCGTCCAGGCGCATCGTCCGGAATTTCGCCATGGTGAACTCGCGCCCGTCGCGTCCCACGCGCGCCTGGCGATAGATGACGGGACCCCGGCTGGTGAGCGCGACCGCGACGGCGATCGCCGCCAGCAGCGGCGAGAGCGCCACGAGCGCGACGGCCGACACCACGAGGTCGCAGGTCCGCTTGACGATCCGGTCGGCGCCGCTGAGCGCGACTTCGCGCACGGAGATGAACGGGATCCCGGCGACCTCGCGCAACCGCAGCTTGCTCGTGTGCAGCTCGGAGAGGTCGGGGACCCACTGGACCTCCGTCGTGAGGTTCGCGAGCGACGCCGCGACCCGCGTGATGAGCGGGAGCTGGTCGAAGCGCAGCGTCAGGACGACCCGATCGACCGCGCGCGCCTCGACCACCTCGCGCACGTCGCCGACCTCGCCGAGGCACGGCAGATCGGGCGGCGGGTCCTCCGCGGCCGGCGGCTCGCCGGCCGCGAGGAGCGGCGGCGCGGCGCGGCTCGGCCCCGGGTCGGCCTCCCCGATCACGCGGAGCCAGCCGATCGGCTCGAGCGCGAGGCCGGGCAGCTCGCGCATCGTGCGCAGCATCCGCTCGCGCATGGGATTGCTGCCGACGAGCAGCAGCCGGGTGCGGCGCAGGCCGCGGTGCAGGATCCGCGCGAGCACGCGCCGCGCGGCGACCCGCCCCACGCAGAGGCCCACCCAGCTGATCCAGAAGAAGAGCCCGAAGAACCAGCGGCTGAACGTCATCGCCCGCACGAAGAACGTGAGCGCGAGCACGAGCAGGCTGCCCAGGACCACGCCCCGGAACAGCTCGACGAAATCGCGCTCGACTCGCCGGCCGCCGCGCGCCGAGTAGAGCCCCTGCCCGTAGAAGATCGCGAGGAAGACGAGCACGATCACCAGGCTGGCGAGCAGGTACGGCCCCAACGGCGGGATCCCCAGCGGCACCAGGATGAGCCCGCTGTGGAACCGCAACCAGTAGGTGAGCAGGAACGACCCCACGAGGACCACGGCGTCGATGGCCAGGTAGACTGTCGGTTCGAGCAACTCGCGGCGCTGCTTCGACTCAGGCATGGGCGACCGCCGTCCCGGCGCGGTCCCGCCAGCTGTCCGCCAGGGCCGCAGCGATCTCCCGCCGAAACCGAGCGTGGCCGAAGCTGCCGGCGTGGCGCCGCAGGGCGTCCCGATCCCACGGTCGATCCAGCCGCGGATCGGCGAGCGCGGCAGCGAGCGCCGGCACGGTCTGCTCGTCGAAGAAGATCCCGGTGGCCTGGTCGCGCACCGTGTCGAGGGCGCCGCCGGCGCGGAAGGCCACGACCGGCGTGCCGCTCGCCATCGCCTCCAGGGGCGTGATGCCGAAATCCTCGAGCCCGGGGAACACGAAACACCGCGCGTGCGCGTAGAGCGGCGGCAGCTCGGCGTCGCCGACGGGGCCAAGGAAGG
Source organism: Candidatus Krumholzibacteriota bacterium (assembly GCA_022711765.1). GTDB lineage: Bacteria > Krumholzibacteriota > Krumholzibacteriia > LZORAL124-64-63 > LZORAL124-64-63 > Glo-17. The sequence continues at coordinate 1,416,692 of JAKLEB010000002.1, read as the reverse complement.
TGACCCGACCGCGGCCGCGGGCGTCCCGCGCGAGGCGGCGCAGGCGCCTCGCCTCGTCGCCGTCGCCGGCTACGACGAGGTGCCGCCCAGCCTCGACCGCCGCGAGGATCGCCAGGTCGATGCGCTTGTACGGCACGAGCGCCGAGACGACCAGGTCGTAGCCCCCCTCGGCGAGCGCACCCGCCGGCGCGGGGGCCGCCGGGCCGAAGCGCTCGGCGTCGACCGGCGGGTGGATCACGGCGACCCGCTCGCCCGGAACGCCGTAGCAGGCGCGGATCCGCTCCCGCACGGCGGTGCTGTTCGCGAGCCAGCGGTGCACGCCGGCCGCGGTGCGCCGGTCCCACGACTGGAGCGGTCCGCGCAGCAGGCCGGCCGCCAGCCTGACCGGCCAGGCCTTGGCGGCGAAGTAGTCGTCGAAGCGGTCCCACATGTAGCGCATGGGCGTGTGGCAGTAGCAGACGTGCAGCGCCCCGCCCGCCGCGCGCGCGCCCTTGGCGACGCAGTGGCTGCTGCTGAGGACCAGGTCGTAGCCGGCGAGGTCGAACGACTCGATCGCGCCCGGCATCAGCGGGAGCGCCCACCGGTAGACGCGCATCGCGGCCGGTAGGCGCTGGATGCGGCCCGCGGTCGTGATCCGATGGCGCTCGATCGTCGGGCTCACGGCGCCGCGACGGTGAAGCAGCGTGTAGACGTCGGCCGCGGGCAGGAGGTCGCAGAAGACCTCGAAGACCTTTTCGCCCCCGCGCATGCCGACGAGCCAGTCGTGGACGAGGGCCACCCGCACCCCGGCGGGGAGCGCCGACTCGACGCGATCAGTCATCGCCGCTCCCGGGAGCCAGCCGGCGCGCCTCCAGCAGCTCGCAGAGCATGTGGATGACCGTGATGTGGAGCTCCTGGATCCGGGGCGTCGTGTCGGCGGGGACGATCAGCGCCTCGTGCACGCGCTCGCGCAGCCGCCCGCCGTCGCCGCCGAGCAATCCGTGGGTGCGCAGGCCGCGGTCGCGGGCGGCGTCGACAGCGGCCAGGCAGTTCGGCGAGTTGCCGCTCGTCGAGATCGCGAGCAGCACGTCGCCGCGACGGCCCAGCGCCGAGACCTGCCGCGCGAACACCTGCTCGAAGCCATAGTCGTTCGCCACGGCCGTGAGCGCCGAGGTGTCGGTCGTGAGGGCCAGCGCCGGCCAGCCGGGACGATCGCGCAGGTAGCGGCCGCAGAGCTCGGCCGCCAGGTGCTGGCTGTCGGCGGCCGAACCGCCGTTGCCGCAGACGAGCAGCGTGCCGCCGCCGTCCCAGGCCGCCAGGATATCGGCCGCGAGTCGCGCGAGCTGCTGCGCGTGGGTCGAGCCGAGCCGATCGACCGCGGCGCGATGCGCGGCGACGGTCCGCTCCAGGATCGTCGCGGCGGCGGCGCCGAGCGCTTCCGGTGCGGTCATGGGATCGCCGTCTCCTCGTTGCGGTCGAGCCAGTCGAGGTACTCGGCCAGGGCCTGTCGCCAGTCGCGGAGCCGTCCGACGCCGAGGGCGGCGAGCCGGGTGTCCCGCAGGATCGAGCAGGCCGGCCGCCGCGCGGGCGTCGGATAGTCCCGGGTCGTGCATGGGCAGATCCGCTCGGGATCGGCGCCGCCGAGGCGGGCGATTTCGCGCGCGAACGCGAACCAGGTGCACACCCCGGCGTTCGTGCCGTGGAACACGCCGCGCGCGCCGGCCTCCGCCAGCCGGACGAGCAGGCCCGCCAGATCCGGCGCATAGGTCGGGCAGCCGCGCTGGTCGTCGACCACGGCCACCGTCGGCCGTTCCGCGAGCAGACGGCGAATGGTCCGCACGAAATTGACGGGCCCGTGGCCGAACAGCCAGCTGGTCCGCACAATCTGCCACGGAACAGACAGCACCTCAACCGCGACTTCACCGCCGGCCTTGGTCTCGCCGTACCAGTTGACGGGCCGGCGCGGGTCCGCCTCGCCGTAGCCGTCGGCCGCCGACCCCGGGAAGACGTAGTCCGTGCTCAGGTAGGTGATGGCGCAACCGGTCTCGGCGCAGGCCGCCGCGAGGTTCTCGGTCGCCGTCGTGTTGGCGGCCAGCGCGAGGTCGCGCTCCTCTTCCGCGCGGTCGACCGCGGTGTACGCGGCGCAGTGGACGACCCGATCGGGCCGGTACTCCGCGATCAGCCGCGGGGCCGTGTCCGGTTCGGCGAGGTCGCCCTCGGGAAGGTCGACGCCGGCCGTGGGATGGCCGGCGCTGGAAAAGGCGTCGCGACAGGCGCGGCCGAGCTGGCCGCGGACCCCGGTGACGAGGATGCGCATCGTCGGTCCTTCGGCTGGTGCGTCCGACGCTCAGGATGCCTCTTCGGGGTCGGAATTGCAAGCGGCGTCCGGCGCCGCGCCGCGCCCCGCGCACCGCCGCGCGACGTCGCCGCACACGGCCGCCGGAAAGCCCCGCGAGGCGAGGAAGCGCTGGAGCTGAGCCCGGGCTCGCGCGTCGCCGCCGCGGAGCTGGCGCCACCGCTGGGCGCCGGCCCGCTCGGCGAGGTCGCGCTCGATCTCGGGCGGCAACACCGAATTCGCGACCTCGGCGGCGAGATCGGCGGCGATCCCCTTCTGGCGGAGCCTCGCCGCGAGCCAGGCGCGGCCGACCGGCTTCGTCCGCAGCATGTCGCGACAGAAGGCCTCGGCGAACCCGCGGTCCGAGCACAGGCCCTGCTCCGCCGCAGCCGCGAGGACCGCCGCGACCGCGGCCGGCGAATGCCCCTCCTCGAGCAGCTTGCGCTCGAGCGTCGCGGACGGCCAGAGCCGGCGCCCCAGCAGCTCGAAGAGCCGGCGCGCGGCTCGCTTGCGCGCCGCCGCGCCACGGAGGACGTCGAGCAGGGACTGTCCGACGCGCTCCCCCAGGCCAGGCAGATCGGCCGGCATCGCATCCGGCGCGATCTCGAGCGTCTCGCCGCCGTCCAGCCGCAGGAGGACCGCTCCCGGACGCTCCTCGATCCCGAGCAGGATGCGCGAACCGGCGTCCACGGCGGCGGCCGCCTAGCCGCCGGCCTTGCGCGACTTGTCGCCGGCCTTCGCGCCGTTCTCGGCGAGCGCTTCGACCTCGGCCTTCGCCTCGCCGTTCTTCTTGCGCCGGACCCCGAAGTGATCGTAGACCGCGCCGGCGATCTTCTCGTACAGGTCCGGATTCTCCTTCAGGAAGACCCGCACGTTCTCGCGTCCCTGGCCGAGCCGCTCGCCGCCGTAGCTGTACCAGGCGCCGCTCTTCTCGATCAGGTTCGCCGTCACGCCGAGGTCGATCAGGTCGCCTTCCTTGCTGATGCCCTCGCCGTAGAGGATGTCGAATTCGGCCTTCTTGAACGGCGGGGCGACCTTGTTCTTGACCACCTTGACGCGGACCTGGTTGCCGAGGACCTCCTCGCCCTGGGTGATGGCGCCCGTGCGCCGGATGTCCAGGCGGATCGAGCTGTAGAACTTGAGCGCGTTGCCGCCCGACGTGGTCTCCGGGTTGCCGAACATCACGCCGATCTTCATGCGGATCTGGTTGGTGAAGATCACGAGCGTGTGCGTCTTGGAGATGGCGCCCGTGAGCTTGCGCAGGGCCTGGCTCATCAGCCGCGCCTGCAGACCCACGTGCTGGTCGCCCATCTCGCCCTCGATCTCCGCGCGCGGCACCAGGGCGGCGACCGAGTCGATCACCACGATGTCGACCGCGCCCGAGCGCACGAGCATCTCGGTGATCTCCAGGGCTTGCTCGCCGGTGTCCGGCTGGGACACGAGCAGGTTGTCGATGTCCACGCCGAGCTTGCGCGCGTAGACCGGATCGAGCGCGTGCTCCGCGTCGACGAACGCCGCCACGCCGCCGGCCTTCTGCGCGTTCGCGACCGTGCTCAGAGCGACGGTGGTCTTGCCGCTGCCCTCGGGTCCGTAGATCTCGGTCACGCGCCCGCGAGGCAGACCGCCGACGCCCAGGGCGATGTCCAGCGCCAGGCTGCCGGTCGAGACGGCGTCGATCTCGTCGTAGACCTTGTTGTCGCCGAGGAGCATGATGGCGCCCTTGCCGAACTGCTTCTCGATCTGGGCGCGCGTGAGTTCCAGGGCCTTGGCCTTCTCGTCGTTCTTCTGCGCCATTCGGGTTCTCCTGTAGTCTCGAGACCGGGTGTGCGGGCGGCTTGGCTGCGCCGGACCGCAAGATAGCACGACTGTCGCGCGGGGAGCAAGGACTTTCGCAAAATTTTCGCCTGTCCGCGCCGAGCGCCGTCAGCCCCCGAGCGGCAGGGTCGCGCGGCACGCATAGCGGGCTCCCTGCCTGCCCAGCGCGCTCTCCATCAGGGCGACCGAATCGACCGAGAAAGGCTCCCAGGTGCCCAGATCGAGCGCCTGCAGACACGCAGCCTCGGATCCCGCGAGCGGGTGCTTGACCCGGGCCAGGGTCAGGTGGGGATGGAAGTCCTTGCGGTCCTGCGGCCCGTCCGGCCAGACCCCGTCCACGGCCGCGCGCACGTCGCGCGCGAGCTGACGCAACGGATCGCCGCCGTCCAGATGCAGGAACAGGACCCGCGGCCGCCGCAGGTCGGGGAAGGCGCCGATCCGGTCGGGCTGCAGCGCGAACGCGGGTCGCGCGCCGACGGCCGCCGCGAGCGCGTCCGCCGTCGGCTGGAGCCTCACCTCGGGCCAGTCGCCGAGGAAGGCGAGCGTGAGGTGCCACGACGGCGGCGTGGTCCAGGCGATCCGCACGCGCGGGCGAATGCTGTCCAGCCTCGTGTCCAGGTCGCGCCGGAACCGTTCCGGCGGGTTGACGGCGATGAAGAGCCTCATCGCGGCGATATCCTCCAGCTCAGGCGTTCGGCGTCGAAGACCCGGTCGCCCGTGAGCTCGCGGCGCAGGACGTCGAGCGCGGCGGCGACCGCGAGCCGCCGGTTGCGATCGCGGTCGCCGGCGAACCGGAAGCCGCCGGACCGGGCTCCGTCCGGCCCCGCGAGCGCGATCCAGGTCGTGCCGACCGGCTTCTCCTGGCTGCCGCCGCCCGGACCGGCGATGCCTGTCGTGGCGAGGGCCCAGTCCGCGCCGAGCCGCGCCCGCGCGCCGCGCGCCATCTGCTCGGCGACCGGTCCACAGACCGCGCCGTGGCGCCCGAGTTCGCCGGGGTCGACCCCGAGCAGCTCGATCTTCGCGGCGTCGGCGTAACTCACGACGCCGCCAAGGTAGTAGCCGCTGCTGCCGGCCTGGCCCGTGATCGCGGCGGCGAGCAAGCCGCCGGTGCAGCTCTCGGCGACGGCGAGCGTGGACCGCCGCGCGAGCATGAGATCCTGGACCACGAGCGGCAGCTCGCTGCGCTCGCGCGCATAGACCGTGTCGCCGAGGGCCGCGTCCACGTCGGCGGCCGCGGCGTCGAGGGCGGCGCGGTCGCGGGGTTCGGCGCCGATCCGCACGTCCACCCCCCACTCCCCGATCCACCACGACCAGCGGAGTCCGGGATGCCTCGCGCGCACCGGTTCGCACAGGCGGGCGACCGCCGCCTCGGTCATCTGCGCCGTGCGCCACAGGCGGGTCGGTCTTGGCTCCGCCAGCGCCCCCAGCCGCCGCAGGCCCTCGACGATGCCGGGCAAGAGCGCCTCGAGCTCGGCCGGGACGCCCGGCATCACGGCGACGCGACGGTCCCTGAGCACGCCGATCAGGCCCGGCGCCGAGCCCACCGGATTCGCGATCGGTTCGCAGCCGGCGGGAACCGCCGCCTGCTTGTCGCCCGCCGCGAGCGGCGGCAGGCCCCGCAGCCGCCGCCGTTCGGCGAGCTGGGCCGCCACGTCCTCGCGGTAGACGAGCGGCACCCCGGCCCAGGCGGCGATGGCCTCGCGCGTCAGGTCGTCGCGGGTCGCGCCCAGGCCGCCACAGACGAGCACGATGTCGCCAGCGCCGGTCCGGTCGAGCGCCGCGGCGATGTCCTCTGCGCGGTCCGCCACCACGGCGATGTCGCGCACCTGGACCGCATACACCCCGAGCGCGCGCTGCATGCGCGTCGAGTTGGTGTCGGACGTGCGCCCCTCGAGCAACTCGTCGCCGACGGCGATGATGCGCACCGTGGCCGCGGTCACGTCGGCCAGCCCAGCAGGCGGACCGTGAGCTGCGTGGCGACGGCCGCCAGCGCGCCGGCGCCCAGATCGTCGGCCATGATGCCCAGGCCGCCGCCGCCGCCCAGCCGCTCGAGCCGCCGCACGCCGAACGGTTTGAGGATGTCGAAGACGCGGAACCAGCAGAAACCCGCGAGCCAGCCCAGCGGTCCGGCCGCGAGCCCGAGGTAGGCGACCTGCATGCCGGCCACCTCGTCGATGACGCAGAGGCGCGGGTCCTCGCCGTGCTCGCGCTCGAGCAGGCCGGCGACCTTGATGCCGACCACGACGACCACGGCGAGCGCGCCGAGCTGTGCCCACAGCGGGATCGGCCCGAGCCAGGTCCACAGCCCCCACCACGCGAGCGCGTACAGGAGGCTGCCCGCCGTGGCCGGCGCGATCGGCGCGTAACCCGAGCCGAGGAACGTGCCGATGACGTGCACGAGGAAGCGCCGCATACGGGTCCTTTCGTCGCGAGAGTGCAGCGGGAAGATAGACGGGGAGCAAACGACGGTCAACGAGTCGGCGCGCACGGGCGCCCGCTCACCTCGCCGCCAGCCTGCAGCCTCAGTCCGCCGGAGTGAAGGCGTCTCGCCGCTGACACACCACGGCCGGTTCGAGACTCCGCAGCGAAGCGAGGACATTCGAACCGGCCGTGGTGAGTCAGCGGCGAGATACCTACACGCCCGCCGGCTGCGTCTGCAACTGGCGAAGCACTTGCTTGGCGACACACTTGAGCGTGTCGAACACGCCGTCGCCCTTGTAGGCGATGGCCTCGAAGTTCTCGAAACCCTCGGGGTTGAGCTCCTCGTTCAGCTCGGCCACGGGCATCGCGTCGGGCAGGTCGCGCTTGTTCCACTGCATCACGAAGGGGACCTTGCCCAGCTCGATGCTGTATTCCTTGAGGTTCTCGTGGAGGTTGTAGAGCGACTCCACGTTGGCGTCGAAACGGGCCTCGCTGGAATCGGCGACGAAGACCACGCCGTCGCACCCGCGCAGGATGAGCTTGCGGCTGGCGTTGTAGTAGACCTGGCCGGGAACCGTGTAGAGATGGAAACGGGTCTTGAAGCCCTTGACCTCGCCCAGCTCGAGCGGCAGGAAGTCGAAGAACAGGGTCCGGTCCATCTCGGTCGCGAGCGTCACGAGCTTGCCCTTGGTGTCGGGCGCGAGCTTGTCGTAGATGTACTGGATGTTCGTCGTCTTGCCGCCCAGACCGGGACCATAGTACACGATCTTGCAGTTGATCTCGCGGGACGAGTAGTTGATCAGCGACACGACCTTGCCCCTTCCGCGGCCGAACCCGGTGGTCCGACGCTCATTCCACGAACAGGTTGTCGATCTCCTGCTCGACCCCTTCGGAGAACTCCTGATCGAAGGGGTCGTATTCCTCGTTCCGGTACTGCAACTTGTCGAACAGCCCCTCGATGATCACGTTCAGTTCCTCGACCGCCTTGCGCACGCGCAGGCGCACGAGCCCCAGCGTCGTGCGCTTGTCGAAGACCACCGCGAGGACGACCCCCTTGATGATCTTGCCGAGGTACATGCTGTCCTGCGCGCCCTGGTGATAGAGGGTGGAGAAGTCGTCCTCGCCGATGAGCTTCGCCAGGGCGAAGTTGGCCTCGAAATCGGCCGCGCAGAGCGACGCGAAGCTCTGGGTATCGAACTGGGGATCGGCGCCGGCCTGGGCGATCATCTGCCCCGTGCGGTCCACCAGCAGCACGTGCTTGGACTGGCTGCTCTGGACCAGCGCCTCCAGGACGTTGCTGATGGCCCAGTAGTCCTCCTCGAAGATGGCCCATTCGGCTCTGACCATGGATCTTCTCCTGGCCGCAACGGCGGCCCGTCTCGGCTGGCAGACGGCGATTCAGGGGCATTATCGGCAGGCCGCGAAACAGCTTGAGCCCCGGACCCGCCGCCCTCAGCCGCCCTCGACGCCCGTCCGGTGCTGGAAGGCCCGCTGCAAGGTGGCCTCGTCGGTGTAGGCCAGGGCGCCGCCCACGGGAATCCCGGTCGCCAGGCGGGAGAGGTGAATCGCGCGGCCCGCCAGCAGACGCTGCACGTAGAGCGCGGTCGTCTCCCCCTCCACGCTCGTGTCGAGCGCCAGGATCACCTCGCGGACCTCGTCCTCGTCGATGCGCGCGCGCAGGCGGTCGAACGGCAGGTCCTCGGCGCGCACGCCGTCCAGCGGCGACAGGAGACGCCCGAGCACGAAGTACCGGCCGCGGAAGAACGCCGCCTTCTCGAAGGGCAGGATGTCGACCGGGCTCGCGACCACGCAGAGCAACGACGCGTCGCGGCCGGGATTCGTGCAGATCGCGCAGGGGTCGCTCTCGGTGATCGCGCCGCAGCGGCCGCAGCGGGTGACCTGGCGCCGCGCGTCGTCGACCGCCGTGGTGAGCTGCGCCGCGTCCTCGTGGTTCGCGAGGAGGTGCAACGCGATGCGGGTGGCCGACTTGCGGCCGAGGCCCGGCAGTTGCTGCAGGCTGCGGACCAGCCGCTCGAGCGCCGGCGACTGGAACTCGCCGCCGCTGGCCTGCCTGCCGCCGCCTGGCGCGCCGGGATGCATGCTACATCCCCGGCAGGTTGAGGCCCGGGATGCTCAGTCCGCCCATGGCGCCGCCCATCTCCTGCTGCACGAGCTCGTCGACCTTGCGGACCGCCTCGTTGATCGCCGAGAGCAGCATGTCCTGCAGGAACTCGACGTCGGCCGGGTCGACCGCCGCGGGATTGATCTTCAGGTCCACCAGCACGTGCTGGCCGTTCATGACGACCGTCACCTGGCCGCCGCCGACCTCGGCGGTCACCGTCTTGTTGGCCAGCTCGGCCTGCGCCTTCTGCATCTTGGCCTGCATCTGCTGGGCCTGCTTCATCAGCTTCTGGATGTCCATGCGTCCTTTCGCGGCCGCCGGACGGCCGCCCGGCTCGAGCGCCGGCGGTCAGTCCCGCTCCGGATCCTGCGGGTTCCGCCCCGGCGACCGCCACTTCGTTCGCTCGCTCTCGGGCAAGGGCTCGCCCTGCACCAGCTCCACGAGCCGGCCCAGCTCGGGATCCTGCGCGCACTGGCGCGCCAGCAGTTCGCGCTCCGTCGGCGCGACCTCGCGCCGGATGGCCTCCTGCGCCTCGGCCGAGGGACCCGCTCCGTCCGCGACCATCTGCAGCACGAGCCGCAGCGGGCGGCCGAAGAAGGCGGCGGCTTGACGCTCGATCTCGGCGCGCCCTTCCTCGAGCCGCTTCAGCATGAACCCGTTCTCGGGCGCGAAGGCGACCGTGAGCCGATCCTGCTCGGCCGCAATCTCGGGCAGGCCGGTCATCAGGCACGACGCGAGCAAGGGGTTCTGGCCCATGACCACGTCGACGAAGTTCGTCCAGCCTCCGACCGTGCCGGCCGCGTGCCGGGCGGACGCCGCCGGCGCCGGCGGCGCGGACTCCGGCGCCGACGCCGGCCGCAGCGGACGCGCCCGCGCACCACCGGATCGGCCGCGACCGGCCGGCGCCACGCCCGGCGGCGGCGACGACGCATCCGGCGCGCCGCCGGCGAGCGAACGCAACCGCTGGACGAGATCGGCGAGCAGCACTCGGCGCTCCCAGCGGCAGAACTCGACGATCGCCGCTTCGAGCAGGATCCGCGGCTGCGTGCTGCGGTGGATGCGGTCGTAGTGCACGCCGGCGCGGTCCAGCAGGGCGAGCAGGTCCTGCTCCGCGAAATGGTCGGCGATGGGCAAGAGCGCAGCGATCTGCTCGTTCGTCAGGTCGATCGCGTCGCGCAGGCCGGGGTCCACCTTGAGCACGAGGAGATTGCGGAAATTCGCGAGCAGGCCGCGCGCGAACCCGACGAGGTCCTGGCCCGCGGCGGCGAGCTCGTCGACCATCCGCAGCGCGCGCGCCGGGTCGCCGGCCACGATCGCCTCGTTCAGCTCGAGGTAGACCTCGGAGCGGACGAGACCGAACAGCCGCACGAGGGACGCCTCGTCGATCCGGTTCTCGCAGCTCGCGATCGCCTGGTCGAGCAGGCTGAGCCCATCGCGCATGCTGCCCTCCGCGAGCGAGGCGAGCACGCGCAGACCGCCCTCGTCGATCGCGACCCGCTCGGCCGCGCAGATCGCCCGCATGCGCGTCGTGAGCTGCTCGCGCGAGAGCAGGTGGAAATCGAATCGCTGGCAGCGCGACAGGATGGTCCGCGGGATCTTGCTCGGCTCGGTGGTCGCGAAGAAGAAGAAGACCTTGGTCGGCGGCTCCTCGAGGATCTTCAAGAGCGCGTTGAAGGCGCCCTTGGACAGCATGTGGACCTCGTCGATGATGAAGATGCGGCTGTGCCCCTCCGCCGGAGCGAGCTTGGCCATGTCGCGCAGGTCGCGGATGCTGTCGACGCCCGTATTGCTCGCGGCGTCGATCTCCAGCACGTCGAGGAAGGTGCCGCGCGCGATGGACAGGCAGGCCGGGCACTCTCCGCAGGGCTCGCCATCGCGGGTGTCGGTGCAGTTGAGCGCCTTCGCGAGCAGGCGGGCGACCGTCGTCTTGCCGCACCCGCGCGGGCCGCTGAAGAGGTAGCCGTGGCTGAGCTTGCCCAGGCGCAGGGCCGCGCGCAGGGTCAGGGTCACGTGGTCCTGACCGACCATCTGGGCGAAGGTCTCCGGCCGATACTTGCGGGCGATCGCCTGGTAGGACATGCGGCGCGGCTCCCGTGGCGCGGGTCACTGGGGCGAGACGCTTCCGGTCCGCAGCGCGGCCGCGCCAGGGGCTGGGAAGGGCCAGGCTGACGGCGCACACACCGGTTGAAGCGTACCGTTGCTGCCTTCCGGCCCTGGCGGGGTTAGCACGCCGGCGTCACACCGGGCCTGGCCCAGTCGTTGTCCCGGGACGGGTGTCCCGGAAGAAAGCTGGTGGAGATGATGGGGCTCGAACCCACGACCTCCTCGTTGCGAACGAGGCGCTCTCCCAAGCTGAGCTACATCCCCACCCGAGGATTGAGTTGTAAAGTAGCACCGGGCCGTACCGTTGCACAACGACCGCTTGCGCGGCCGGATGTCTGCTGGCGGAGAGGCAGGGATTCGAACCCTGGGAACTCTCGCGAGTTCAACGGTTTTCGAGACCGCCCCGTTCAACCGCTCCGGCACCTCTCCGCGAGCTCGTCGCCGCTTGCGGCGGCTGGCGGAGAGGGTGGGATTCGAACCCACGGTACCCGAGGGCACACACGATTTCCAATCGTGCCGATTCAACCGCTCTCGCACCTCTCCGCCGAATCGGACGGCGCAATATAACATCGACTTGCGGCGAAATCAACAATCGCCGGCCGGCGCCGGCCCGCTCGCCCGGCGCGCGCGGAAGAACGCGCGCAGCAGGTCCGCGCACTGGCCGGCGAGGATCCCGCCGACGACCTCGACCGGATGGCGGTACGGATTGCCCTGGAGCAAGCGCGCCGTCGAGACGACCGTTCCGGCGCGCGGATCGTGGGCGCCGAAGACCAGGGTCTGGATCCGGCCGAGCAGCAGGGCGCCGCAGCACATCGTGCACGGCTCCAGGGTCACGTACAGCGTCACGCCGTCGAGTCGCCACTGCCCGACCGCGCCGCTGGCCGCGCCCAGCGCGATGATCTCCGCGTGCGCGGTGGCGTCGCCGAGCTGCTCGACCTGGTTGCGGCCGCGGCCGAGGATCTGCCCGTCGCGCACCACGACGGCGCCGACGGGGACCTCCCCGGCCGCCGCCGCCGCTTCGGCCTCGCGCAGCGCCTCGCGCATCCAGTGCTCGTGGCTGCGCAAGCCGTCGAGCAGGCTCTCGCTCACCGCTGCACCGTCACGGCAGCACGCTCACCGCGTGAGCCAGGTTTCCCTGGCGGTCCCAGAAACGCGCCCGCACCGACCACGGCCGCGGCGCGGCCTCGCGCCGGGCGTGGGGATAGGCGACCGTCGCCGAGAACTGCTCGCGCGCGCTGTCGCAGATCCCGTCGACGGGATCCAGCCGCTCGAACGACCCGTCGGGCAGCTCGACGTCGGCGCCGCCGAGCGGTCCGAACGCGTCGGTCACCTTGCAGCGGATCGCGAAGCCGGCGCTGGTCGGCGCCACCTCCCAGTCCTCCACGACCGGCGCCGTGTTGTCGACCGGCACCGGCGGCAGGATCCTCTCGTCGCTGAGCGCGAGCGGCGCGGGATTGTCGGGCAGATCGCTGGCGGCGAGCTTCACCTCGTACCAGCCGTCCGCCAGCCGGGACGTGTCCCAGGTCTGCACCTGCTCGTTCGTGGCCTCGCCCACGGGGATCCAGGCGTCCGCGCCGAGCTCGCGGCAGGACAGCCGGAACTCGAGCCGGTCCTCGTTGGGATCGCCGACGTGCCAGGTCAGGGTACGCAGGGGGCGCAGCGTCGCGGCCCGGTCACGGTCGAGCCGCCGGTCCGCGCGACTCTGCGCGCTGTACTCCACCTGCAGGCCGTCGGCGAAGCGCTGCGTCGCGTTGTCGCTCGACTGCATCATGCCGCCCTGGAAGATCTCCCCGGCGGGCTCCATCGCGAAGTGCGTGATGGCCGGCCGGAGATTCGGCGCGAACGCGCTGACGGTCACCGCATCGACCCGGCAGCCGGCCGGCAGGGTGGCGCGCCACTGCAGGACGCGCGCCGCGCCGACCTCGGCGAGATCCAGATCCCGGCCGCGGCCGAGTTCGAGCCACTCCGTCCACGACTCGTCCGGCGCGGGACTCTCGCCCGTGCGCACGGCGAACCGGGGCTCGGCGTCGCCGGCCAGGCCGCGCCAGACGAGCCGACCCCACCGCACCGGGACCCGGCCGTCGAGGGGAGCGCCCCGCGCGACCGCGTCGCCGCCGGTCGCGGCGCGCAGCCGGGTGAGCCGGCCCGGATGGGCCTGCGCGGCGACGATCTCGTCGGGCGCCGAGCCGGCCTCGACCACGAGCAGATCCAGCACGTCGCCGCCGTCCCAGGTCGCGACGGGGCGGCGTCCGTTCGGCTCGCTGAGCGCATAGAGCGTGGTCGGGCCGCCGGTCTGGCGCGCGCCCGCGGCGAGCCAGCCGTGGTCGTCGCTCCAGGCGACGCACGTCAAGACGTCCTCGCCGGCCCACACGCGCGCCGGGGTCGGCGGGTCGAGGCGATAGAGCGCGGCGCGGACCGGCTGCACGTCGGCGTCGGCGGTGACCATGAAGTCGAACGGCCCCACGCCGAATCCCAGCGGCTCGACCGCTGCCGGGCTGCCGCCGTTGCCGCCGTCGCCGCCGTTGCCGTTGCCGCTGCCGCCGCCGTGGCCGGCGCCCGGCTCCGCCTGGTAGCCGAAGGCGTACCAGCCGTCCGGCCCGCGCAGCACTTGCCGTCCCTCGTCCTGGTCCATGGCGAGCAGGAGCGCCCACCGGCGCTCCGCGGGCCGGACCTGGAAGACGCGGCCCGGTCCCTGCGTGGCCACGAGCAACGTCGCGTCGTCGCGGCTCGCGAGGTCGAGCGCGTTGCTCGCCGGCAGCTCGACCACCAGCTCGGGGTCGCCGGTCGCGCCCAGCCGATAGACTGCGGCCGGGCTGCCGGCCGCGACGTAGACGTCGCCGTCCGGCGCGCGCTCGAGGTCCCAGGCATAGCCGCCGGGGACGGCTCCGCGCGGCGTGACCGTGCCGTCGGCAGCGATGGCGAAGAGCTGGCCGCCCGGGCCGCAGCCGGCGAGCACGCCCTCGCCGTCCGGAAGGAGCGCGAAGATCTCCTCCGCGGGCAGGTCCGCGAGCAACGACGCCTCGCCGCCGCGGTCCAGGCGCCACAACCGGCCCTCGTGTCCGCTCGCGACGTGGATCGCGCCGTCGCGGCCGGCGGCGGCGGTCCAGAGCACCAGGCTGCTGTCCGCGAGCGCGGTCTCGGCCGCGAGACCCGGCACGAGGCTGCCGCCCGCGTCGAGGCCGGCGCCCTCGAGCTCGCCGTCCGTGAACGGGATGTCCTGCGGGCTGTCCCAGAACGCGGGTCCCGCCGCCCGGGCGAGCGCTGCCGCCACGAGAACCGCCGTGATGACGAAGATCCGGGTCATGGACGTTCCCTCTCGGCTCGGGGTGCGGGCGGCCGGCGGACCTCGACATCCACCACGGCGTCTCCCTGCAGGAGCATGCCGACCGGGCGCGAGTCGCGCAGCAGGTAGCCGGCGAGCGTCGGCCGGGTCACCCCGGTCGGACCGGCGGCCAGGGTCCGGCGGACGGAGTCCGGCAGGTTGCCGAGCTCGCGACCGCCGGCGGTGAAGCCGGGCTCCGGCGAGATCAACGCCACGGTCAGCACGTCGAGGGACCGCGGGCGATTCAGGAGGTCGAACGTGGCTTCCAGGCTGTGGTCCTCGAACAGACCACTCGCGCGCATCGCGTCGAGCGCGAAGAACTCGCGCGCGCTCGCGGCGCCGAGCCGGATCGTCCCGGGCGCGAGACCGGCCGGCGCACGCATCGTGAACCGTTCGCGGCGGACCTGGCCGTACCTCGGCTCCACCTCCACCTCGACGGTGAACGGCTCGCCCGGCGTGATGACCGCGGGCGCGTACAGTGCGCGGATCATGGCCGACGGCACCGGCCGGCTCGCGCGCAGCTCCGCGCGCACCCGCGTCAGGCCGAGCGGCCGGTGCCGGTTGCCGAGCAGGATCTGCAGCGGCGCCTGCCAGTCCGCGGCCAGCGCGGCGACGCCGCCCGCGCCGCCGGTCGCGCCGGCGAGCGTGATCGTCGGCAGCGTCGCGCCGCCGCGCTCCGCGAGGTCGACCCCGATCTCGTACGTGACCATCTGCTCGCTGCGATCGTCGCCGTCGACGAGCAGCGCGTTGTACAGGCACCAGAAGACCAGGGCCGGCGTCAGCTCCGGCTGCACCGCGACCGCGAAGTCGAGCGTCCGCTGCCCCGAGGGCAGCGTCACCGCGACCTCGACCGGCACCGTGGCCGCCGCCTCGCCAAGGACGCCGACCAGCCCGGCGCGCAGATCGTGCGTGACGCGGCCGATCGCCGGGCCGGCCGACCCCATCTTGAAGCTGATGTCGCGGCTCGGAAAGAGCGTCACGACGTCCGCGGCGGCGAGCGGCAGATCGACGGGGCCGAGCTGCAGGAACGGATGCGCCATGCAGACCACGCGGTCGCCCTCGACCAGGCTGACCGTGCCGATGGCGCCGAGCTGCGCGTCGCCCGCCACCAGGGTCACCGCGCAGGCCGACCCCGGCACGAGGCGCGGCGCCGTCGCGGCGGTGGTCGCTCTCGCGGGATTCCCGGCGCCGGCCGGCAGCACGTACAGGCCCAGTTCCAGCGGCGCGAACGAACCCGCGGCGACGACCGACGCGCGAGGCAGGAGCATCGCCGCCAGCTCCTCCACGGTCGGCCAAGGCGGTTCGCCGGCGCGCGTCGCGCGCGGCGCGATCGGCGCCTCGACGCCCGGCAGCAACCTCGCCGCGAGCCGGCCGGCAGCCGGGCCTGCAAGAAGGGAAGCCGGGTCGAGCAGAGCGGCGGGCGCCGCGCCGGCGCTGGCCGCGACCTCGTCACGCCGGTCGCGCGCGAGGTCGAGCTCGCTCGCGGGTGTGAGACCGGCGATCGGACGCAGCGCGCCGGGCCAGCCGAAGGCGACCGCGCCGAGCAGGCGGCCGTCGTCGAGGTAGATCGGACTGCCGCTCATCCCCTGCGCGACCGCGGTGCGTTCGAGGTCGTGGCCGGCAAGCTCGACGAGGATGATGTCCCCCGCCGGCCGCGCGCCGCGCTGGACGCCGAGGACGGTGACGCCGAAGGTGTCCGGTTCGGTGCCGGCGAAGACCGTGAGGCCGAAGCCGGTCTGGCCGGCCTCGACCTCGCCGATCGCGACCCGCGCCGGCGGCGAGACCGCGGCGGCGAGCGCAGCCGCGACGGACAGCACGGCCACAAGTAGAACGATCCTGTTCCGAGGTGACACGATCGCCATCCAGGTCTGGGGGTACGCGGCGCCGGCCCGCCGGCGTCGCCAGGCGGACAGTAGGGACGGGCGCGGGAAATGGCAAGCGGCCGTCGCGCCGACCGCGGGCAGTGCGGGCGGCACCGCGTCCGGGTCCGGCTCGGGGTCGAACGGCCAATCATCGTCGCGACGCCGCACCGGGCGCGCCGTCCGCGGCGAAGAGGTCCTTGACCATCATCCACGTGCACGGTTCGAGCCCCTTGTCGCCGTACGTCTGATCCACGAGGCAGAGGATGCGGAAGTCCGAGGCTGCACCCGCTCCCTCGTCAGCGGCGTAGATCCGCACGGGCCCCTGGACGCGGTAGGTGAGGTCCTGACCGGAGAGGCGGAACCGGATGTCCACGGCGCCGGGAATCCGGCGGGATAGGCCTCGATCGTGATCGTCTCCGCGGCGGAAACCGTGATTCCGTCGCGGCACCCGGCGAGCGGGACGGCGACCAGGATGATCGCGGCCGGGACGACGAAGGCAGTGAGGGCTCGCGTCAAGGTGAGGACCGCCTGATCCTGGACCGCCCGCTACCTGAACACCTGCTTGACCCTTGTCCACGAGTGGTTCTCGGTGGCCTTGTTGCCGAAGGTGGCGTCCACCATGCCGAGCAGGCGGTAGTTCGCCTCGTCCTCGGTCCCCTCATCGAGCACGAAGAACAGCACCGGACCCTGCACGCGGTAGATCAGGTATAGGCCCTGCAAGGCGAACTTGATGTCCACGATGTAGATCCGGTACTGGCTGCCCTCGTAGTCGCCGAAGTTCGGATCGTCCTCCGGCGTCGGCTGCCAGATGCCCTGCGGATCGAGCTGGTCGACCGCGATGTCGGCGATGATCAGGTTGGCCTCGCCCGGCACGGCGTTGAACATCTTGTTCGCGACCTCGATCTCGACGTCGTAGCTGTAGATCTCGCCGTCCTGTGGGATCCACTGATAGTCGTGGCTCAGCACCACCTGGTAGACGTCCAGGTCTCGTTGCGAGTACGCCGAACGGAAGGTCTGCATCGCCGCGTCGGCCGAGGCCAGGACATACGCGCCGACGAACGTGATCGCTCCGCCCTCCACCAGATCGAGGACCTCCGCGGGCGGCGCGGTCCAGGCCCCGACCGCGCCCCAGACGATCGTGTAGACGCCGACCGCGCGATCGTCGAGTTCGCTCGCGCCGGTCCCGTTACTCGTAGAACCGTCCGGACCGCTCAGCGTCCACGGGGCTTCCAGCCCGTCCGCCGGTGCGATGATGATCGTCCCCGTCGGCGGCGGCGGGGATGTCTCGTCGTCCGAACAACCGGCGGCGAGGATAGCGAACAGGGCCAGGGTGACGGCGCAGGACCGCGCGAGGAATCCGAGAAGATGTTGCATGATGGGAACCTCCCCCATCACGATAACACGGATTCAACCTGGCAATCAACGCGCGACGACATCGACTGCGGTGGCTGCACCGCGCACGCTCGCCGCGAGCGCCAGCCAGGCGGACAGTCGGGACGGCCGGCGGAAATGGCAAGCGGATGCCGCCTTCGGCGACGGGTCTTGAATCTGGAGGGAAATCGATCTAGAATCACCAGACGCCCGGCGAGGAGGCCCGGTTCGAGAATCCAGGCTGAGACCAGGCCGGGACGTCAGGCCGGGAGGTCGTATCGTGCAACCGCGGACCTTGATGATGATCGTCCTGGCGGGCCTCGTGCCCGCGGCCGCGATGGCGGCCGATCCCGTGCTCACCGTCACCGAACCCGACATCGACACCTGGGTCTGGGAAGGCGTGGCGACCGCGCCGATCGCCGTGGAGGTCGCGTCGGGCGCGGACCTCGACTTCAGCTGGCTCGGGGACGCCAGCGGCTACGGCGGCACCATCCTCGGGTACCGGTACGGCTGGGACATCGTCGATCCCGACGATCCGGACGATCCCGGCTGGGCGACGCCCGGCTACGTCGCCGATCTGCTCGCCGCGCCGACCGTCGTCTTCGAATTCGGCGTGCACTCGCTGCACGTCGAGGTCGCTGACACCGACGGCGGCCTGACGCGTGCCTGGTACTCGCTGGTGATCGCCCCGCCGGTGTCCGCCGCGGCCACGAGCTGGGGAGGATTGAAGGCGGCATTCCGGCACTGACGCGACAGGAGCCGTCTCGACCGGTACGCCGGACGCGGTGAGCCGGGCGACCCGTCGCCGGCGCGCCGCCCGTCGAGCCAGGCTCGGCGAACGAGGAAGGGGTTCGGAATCCGCCTCGGGGTTTGCTGCAACGGTGCTGCACTGGAACGACGAAGGGGTTACGGTGTCGCCGTAACCCCTTGTCATTGTTGGTACGCCCAGAGGGACTCGAACCCCCAACCTTCTGGTCCGTAGCCAGATGCTCTATCCAATTGAGCTATGGGCGCACCCTGGCTGCGATCTAGCTGGCGGAGAGGGAGGGATTCGAACCCTCGGTGAGTTTTACCCCACACACACTTAGCAGGCGTGCGCCTTCAGCCACTCGGCCACCTCTCCAGAGACCTTGGCGGAGGGCGGGGGACTCGAACCCCCATGGGCTCTCACCCGGCGGTTTTCAAGACCGCTGCCTTACCTGTTAGGCTAGCCCTCCGGGACTTGTCCCGGGCACAGCCTGCCCGCCCTGCCGGGAAGATCGACGTAATCTGGCCGTGCGTGGCTGGTGCCCCTCCACGGCGAACGCACGATACTACTTGCCCTTGAGTCTGTCAAGCAGACCGCCCAACCCCTTCTTGACGCCCTCTTCCACCTCTTTCTTGACGGCGTCCGACTTCATCAATGCCTCCGGGTCGATGTCCAGGCCCACGGAGGGGCTCCTCGCGTCGCCCGTGATCGAGAAGTCGAGACCGATCCGGCCGTCCTCGCCCCGCAGGGCCTCGGCGACGGCGCTCAGGTCCCCCAGGTCCGGCGTGAAGCCAGCCGGCAGCTTGACGTGCACGGACAGGTCGAGCTGGCCGTCCAGGCCGATCGAACCGGCGCCGGTCCAGTCGGTGTCCTTGCCGCCGATCCGCAGGTCCTGCAGGTGGACCCGGCCGTCCTTCACCTCGAAGTGCTCGCGAGCCTCCGTGTAGACGACCCGCATGAGATCCTGGCGGTCGCCGAGGTACCGGCTGATCCCGCCGAGCGGCTGGCGCAGATCGATGATCCCGTTGGCGCCGGAGATCTCGCCGGCGAGGGTCAGCGAGGTGAGGATCGCGGCCGCGTCGGCGAGGCCGCAGCCGCCGGTCGCCTTCGCGTCGAGCTCGCCGGTCCACAGGTCGGCCAGAAGCGGCACATACGGCTTCAGGAGCAAACCGGCCGGCGCCTTCGTCACCGTGGCGTTCCAGGTCGCCTTGCCGGCTGCGTCGGCCGCGTAGTCCACGCGCGCGTTGCCGGAGATGGTCCCCTCGCCCAGGCGCGCGGTGAGGTTGGGCACGTCGAACACGCGGTTGCGCAGCGTGCCCGTGGCTTTCACGTCGGTGTAGACGGACTTCAGGAACACCAGCTCGCGCGCGGTGGCCGACATGTCCGCCGCGAGGTCGGGCGGGATCAACTCACCGGGCAGCGGCTTCGCGGGCGCCGCCGCCGACTGCGCCCAGGCCGGCGCCACGAGCGAGAAGCGCGCGCGGGACTGCTGCTGGCCGGCTGCGCCGGACGATCCGGCCGGCTGCGGCGGCGCCACCCGGTCGGCCTGCTGCGCGAGCGCGGCGAGCGCGTCGAGGTCGAACCGGTCCAGGGCGAGGCTCACCTGCATCACGCCGTTCGCGCCGGCGGGCACGATCTCCGCCACGGCTCCGCCCTGGACCACGGGATGCGAAAGCCCGGTCGCCTCGAGCCGGCTCTTGCCGGACCGCGACCGCAGGTCGCTCACCACGGACACCGTCTTCAGCCGGAGCGGCTCGCCGAGCTCGCGGACCGCGACCGTGACCGGTCCGCCCGTCGCCCGCAGGTCGGCGCGACCCGGCAGGCCGCGGCGCCAGGCGGCCGCCCAGGCCGCGGTATCGGCGAGCGACGGCGCGGCGGCGAGGTCCGCGTTCAGCGTCACGTCGAGCGCGCCCGTCAGCTCCGGCAGCGGCGCCGCGTCGGCCGGCCGCGGCGGCAGGAACGGGCCGACGAGCGCCATGACGCTCGCCAGGTCGACCTTGCCCGCGACGTCGGCCGAAAGCGGCCCGGCGCCCGGCGGCAGCACGACGACGGCCTGCGCGTCGAGACGTCCGGCCGCGACCTCGACGCCGGTCGCGTCGATGCGGGTCGCCCCGGCGGCCGATCGCAGATCGCTGGTCAGGTTGACGGCCTGGATGCGCACCGGCTCCGCGAGCTGGGGCGTGGTCACCGTGATCGGACCTGCGGTGGCCTGCAGCTCCGCGCGTCCCTCGAGCCCTCGCTCACGGGCCGCCTTCCACGCCGCCGCGTCGGCGAGCGACGGCGGCGACGGCAGGTCGACGACGATCGCGACCTCCGCCGTCCCGCCGAGCACCGGCAGCGGCGCCGAACCCTGGGGCCGGGGCGGCAGCCAGGGCTCGACCTGGGCGAGGATCAGGGCGAGATCGACCCTGCCGGTGAGGTCGGCCTTCAGGGGACCGGCAGCCGGCGGCGGCGCGAGCGATGCGGTGCCGGAGAAGGTCGCCGCCTCGCCGCCCGTCACCTCGAGCCGCTCGATCGCGAGCCGGCCGCGCGTCAGCTCGCCATCGGCGACGGCGAGCCAGCCCGGCAGCGAGAGCTCGGTCACCGCGAGGCTGGCGCGATCCGCCGACTTCGGCACGCTGAGCTCGGCGCGCAGGCGCACGTCGGTTAGCGGCGGCGGCGGGGTCTCGCCGAACCCGGCCAGCTCGATCGCGGCGATCCGGGTATCCAGCGTGAGGTTCGCCTCGCCCGACGACGCGTCGACCGGCAGGTCGGCGCCGCCGAGGCGCTGCAGGCGCGACGCGAGAACGCCGAGATCGGGCGCGGCGAGATCCTGCTGCCAGCCGCGGACGGTCATCTGGCGCCCCGTCCCTTCCTCGCGCCAGCGCACCTGACCGTCCCGCACCGAGACCGCGCCGAGCGCGAGCCCGAACACGGCCGGCGGCGCGGCGGGCGAGGCCCGGTCGCCGAGGGTCTCGGCGGCGGTCGAGTCGGCCGGCACTTCGGTGACGACGTCCACGACGGGCTCGATCAGGGTCACCTGGCCGAAATCCAGCTGCTTGCGCAACAGCGGCCAGAGCGCGAGGTCGACCTCGAGCCGCGCGAGCGAGACCTGCGCCGAGAGCAGCGGCCCCGGCTCCTTGCCCGCGCCGCGCAGGTCGTCGCGCGTGACCGCGAGCCGACTCTCCCCGAGCACCAGACGCAGGCGAGGAAACACCTTGAGCGAGAACTCGCCGAGCGCGACCTCGCCGCCGACCTGCTCCCGCACCGTCGTCTCGGCGAGCGTCCGCAGCGTGTCGTGCGGCACCAGCCGCGGGAGCAGCACCGCCGCCAGCAGGCAGAGAACGACGATCCCGCCCACGACACCCAGCGCAATCCGGATCCGTCGACGCGTCATCACGATCCTCCTCACGATCGCTGTTCGGACACGCTCGCGGCGCCGACGAGTCGGCCGCCGCCCAGGACTCGGTCGCCCTCGTAGAGCGTCAATCCCTGGCCGGGCGCCGCGCCGTAGACCGGCTCGGCCAGGTCGACCTGCAGGCGATCGTCACGGCGCCGCCAGCGGGCGACCCGCGCGCCGGCATGGCGGTGCCGCACGCGGGCGATGCAGGGCGCCGCGCCGTCGGCCGGCCCAGATTCGGCCAGGTCGGCGACCGCGGGCGCGAACCGGTCGCAGGCGAGGCTGCGCACGGCCAGCTGCTCGCGCGGTCCGACGATCAGTCGGTTGTCGGCCGCCTCCAGCGCCAGCACGTACAGCGGCTCGGGGTGCGCGATGTTCAGGCCCCGGCGCTGGCCGACCGTGTAGTGGATCAGGCCTCGATGTTCGCCGAGCACCCGGCCGCCGGTGTCGACGATCGGGCCGGGCCGGCTCGCCTCCTGCCCGGCGAAGAGGAATCCACGGTCCCGGTCGGGCACGAAGCAGATCTCCTGGCTCTCCGGCTTGTCGGCGACCGGCAGCCGCAGCGCTCGCGCGGCGGCGCGCACCTCGGTCTTGGTCGACCAGCCGAGCGGGAACACGATCCGTGGCCAGACTTCGCGCGCGACCTGCGACAGGAAGTACGACTGGTCCTTCTGCGGATCGACGCCGCGCAGCAACTCGGCGCCGCCGTCGCTCAGGCGCCGGGTCCGGGCGTAGTGGCCGGTCGCGACGAGATCGCAGCCCTGGGCGTCGGCCAGGCGCACGAGTTCGGGGAAGCGCACGCCGCTGTTGCACGCCAGGCAGGGGTTCGGCGTGCGCGCCACCGCGTACTCGGCGACGAACGGCTCGATCACCCGCGCGCTGAACAGCGCCGTGACGTCGTGCACCCAGTGCCGCGCGCCGAAACGCGCGGCGAGCGCGCGGGCGTCGGCGATGGCGTCGACGCTGCAGCAGGCCTGATCGCCGCCCGTCCGCTCCTGGTCCGCGTAGCAGAAGTTCTTGAAGGTGACGGCCAGGACGTCGCAGCCCAGCTCGCGCAGCACCGCCAGCGCGAGAGCGCTGTCGACGCCCCCGCTGAGCGCGAGCAGGACGGTCGAGCCGGGCGGCAGCGCCCGGCGCAGTTCGCCGGGGATGGGCACCGGGAAGGTCATGGCCACAATATACGGCGCGCCGGGACCGACGCCGTCAACTCGGCTTCTTGGGGCCGGCCGCCTCGCTCGCCATCAGGTCGTGGATGATGCGGATGTTGTCGCTCGAGCGCTGGCCGATATCGCCGTGCGGATCGTATTTCACCGCCAGCTCGAACTCCCGGATCGCCTCGCGGTAGATCTTCTGCGTCGCGAAGAGGATCGCCAGGTTGTAGTGGGCGAGAGAGCTCTTGGGATTCTGGTCGAGGACGGTCAGGTACTCGCGCATGGCCAGCTCGAAATTGTTCTGTCGTTTGTAGAGCGAGCCCAGGTTGCAGCGGGCCTTCTCGTCGTGCGGCCGCAGGGCGAGGGCATGCTCGTACATCTGCTTGGCCGTGGCGATCCGCGCCTCCCGCTCCGGCCGCGTCGCCATCATGTCGGCGCGGTCGTCCCACAGCGAGCCGAGGTTGACGTAGGCCTCGACGAACGTGCTGTCGGCGGCGATGGCGGCCTCGAACCACGTCTCCGCGGAATCCAGGTAGGCCGCGGCCTGCTGATCGTTCCAGCCGCGGGTGCGCGCCGAGTCGGCGGCCATCGCGTAGTAGATGTTGCCGAGCCCGTACCGCGCGAAGGCCGCCGTCGGGCTCGCCTGGGTGGACAGCTCGCGGAGCGTGTCCATGGCCGCCGGCGCCGGCAGCGCGTCGATCTGCGCGATGAAGCGATCGAGGTCGCTCTGCGGCACGTCCTTGTTGCAGCCCGTGAGCAGGGCGAGCGCGGCCAGGGTGGCGGCCAGGGGGATGGTGGGGAGCCGGCGCACGGCGTTCACGTCCTTTCGCGAGGGTGCGCGCCCAATGGCGCTTGGTCGCTAGAATATTAGCGGCTCGAGGCCGGTCAGGGAAACCCCCAGCCGCCAGGAGCGGCAGCGGTAGCCGTGATCGGCCTCGTCGCCGATCCAGCTGTAGGACAGGGACACGTCGATCATGCCCAGGCGGTCACGGAACGGCACGCCGGTGCCGATGCTGATCATGCGTTCGTCGAGCGGCTCTCCCGCGATGGTGTGCGCCCAGCGCCGCCAGCTGAACCCGCAGCGCAGAGGCAGCGTGTAGCCGCGCCCCTGCGGATTGCGGGACCACCGCCGCTCGAAACCGGTCGCGACCGTCCATTCGTCCCGCAGGCTGGGCGCCCAGTCCGGCCGTCCGGCGAACTCGCTGTACCGCATCAGCTGGCCGTCCGCGCCGAAGCGCCAGCCGCGCCCGAGCGCCACGAGCAGTCCGGCCTTGTACTCGGCGGGCATGCCGCAGGTGAACCGCTCGTCGTCCTTCGCGGCGACCCCGCCGACGCCGATCCGGCGGTCGAACTCGAGATCGTAGGCCGGCGTGTAGCTGGCGCCGACCTTGACGAAACCCAACCCGTCGGCGAGAACCGACGCGGTCACGCTCTGACCGCTGAGCTTGTCCAGCTGGTCGCGCGTGTTCGGGAGGTAGTAGTTGCCGAGCGGATCGGTGAAGACCTGGGTGATGGTCTCGTCGATCGACCCGCGCACGAGGTTGAGCGTCGCCCCCAGCGACAGGCCGCCGGTCGCTCGCCACGCCAGGCCGACCGGCACGTCGTACATCGTCCCGTCGCGGTTGTACCGTTCGTACCCCGAGACCGGCTCGCCGAAATGGTCGCTCGCGATGTCGACGAGGGTCTGGTACTGGAGCGAGCGGCGGATGTTGAAGCCCGCGTGCAGGGCCAGGCGGCCGCGCTCGAGCGGCACCGCGAGCCGGACGTTCGGCAAGAGAACGCGCCTGGTCGTGCGCGCCGCCACGGCGCCGCTCGTGTTCGTCGTCGTGCCGTAGCCGCTGAACCAGAGTGCCGTGAAACGCAGATCCGCGAGGGCGGCCGGGTTCAGCGTGCTCGGCGTCAAGGTGTCGCCGTCGGCCATCCCCCAGCCGCCGCGACCGGTGTCGCGCGCGGTGCCGGTCTCGACGTTCTGGCCGAGCGCCTGGAGCGCGAACGGCGTCTGGGCCGCCGCCGCGGCCGCGCCGAGCCAGAGAGCGGCCGCGAGGCCCAGGCGGGCGCCGGTGCGCGTCATGGCTGCACCCCCGCGTCGTCGAGTTCGCCGAGGCGGGTGTAGGAGATCTCGAGCCGCGGCCGCAGCGCGCTGTCGGCAGCGGCCCCGAAGAACACCCACTTGGTGAACCAGAAATCGGGATCGGGATCCGAGTTGAAACCGGGGAAGAAGTACTCGCCGGCGGCGAGCAGGAAGCCGCGGTCGCCCTCGTAGGCGTCGTTGACGCGGCGCTGGATCGACGCCGTGACGTTGAACTTCAGCTCGTGCTCGGTCAGGTGGGTCGGCTCCCAGGTGCCGTTGCCGTAGAGGAAGTAGATCTCGGGCTCGAGGTCGGCGAGGCCGACCGTCGTGCGCCCGGGCGGCGCGAACTCGGGCGGGATCTCGGAGCAGGTCAGGACGGTGCGGTGGCCGATGCTGCGCGTCGTGTCGTTCACGACGACGAGGTTCGCGCGGTTGATCCGCACGTTCGGCGGCAGGTTCCCCAGGTCGAACCGGATCACGGGATAGGACCGCAGGTGGGTGCGGACCATCACGGCCTGGTCCGGATCGGTCGACGGGTCCTCGATCTGGTGCCAGGTCGTGACGTCGGCGGCCGGACCGATCACGAGCGCCTGCCTGTCGGCGCTCCATGAATCCGGGGTGGTCTCGAGCCCGATGATGAGCGCGGGGCCGAGCTCGACCTGGGCGTTGAGGGTCGGCAGGGTGCTGCCGCCGTGGACCATCTCCTTGCTCGCGAATCCGAGCAGGCCGGGCTGGGAACCGATGCCCTCGCGGATGATGATGCCGACGCGGGCGCGCTGCGCGATCCAGGTGACGAAGCGATCGGGCACGCAGTCGATCTCGATCAGTCCGGACGTCCCCAGCAGCTCGGTCGTCGCGTTCAGGCGACCGGTCGCGAACGGCGGCTCCGCGGCCGGATACGTCAGGGTGTCGAACGGCGCCAGGAGCTCGTGGACGTCGTAGTACTTCGCGGCGCCGTACCAGTCCTTGACGATCGGCACGTAGGTCGAGTCGGACGTATCCGTCGCGGCGCCGTGAAACGGGCTGTACCAGTCGAGCATGATCAGGTCGACCTTCACCGAGCGGATGTTCTCCGCGGTGAGGTACGGCAGCAGGTAGGCCGAATCCGGATGGGCGAGCACGGAGAAGTCGTAGTTCGCGAGGATCGAGGTCGCCTCCGTGCCGTTGCTGCCGAAATACAGGACTTCGGTCGCGTCCAGCGGTGCGCCGGCCTCGGCGATGTCGAGGACGCCGTAGTGGACGATCTGGTCCTCGGTCAGGGCGCGCAGCGTGGTGTCGATCTCGGTCTCCGCCAGCTCGGCGCCGACCTGGTTGGGCGCATCGCTCGTGCAGCCGCCGCCGAGCGCGAGCAGCACGGCGCCGGCAGCCAGGGCGCAGACGACACCGCGCGCTGGGGGGCGCGGATCGGGACATCCAGTCAGCATCCGGGGCACGTCCTGCCGTCCTTCCCGCAGCGATCAGCTGCCGCCTTGCGGCCTGGCGGCGAGGCTGACCCGCCTGAACCCGCTTTCTTTGACGATATCGATGAGATCGACCACGGCGCCGTGCTCCGCGTGTTCGTCGGCGCGCAGGACCACCCGATCCTCGCCGGTCGCGGCCTGGAGCTCGCGCAGGCGACCGCCCAGGGCGGTCCGCTCGATCGCCTCGTCGTCCAGGAATAGCCGGCCGTCCCGGGTCAGGTAGATCACGGTCGGCGTGGTCGGCGACTCCTGCGCCGTCGACGAGCGCGGCAGCGAGAGGTCGATCGACGGCTGATTCTTGAAGGTGGTCGACACCAGGAAGAAGAGTACGAGCAGGAACATCACGTCGACCAGCGACGTGACGTTGAGGTACACCAGGCGGTCCTTCCTCGGCGGCAAGAACTGCATGATCAGCTCGCTCCGCGCGGCTCGCGGCTCAGTCGCCGCGCCCGGAGGGTGTCCAGGAGCTGGCTCGCGTAGACCTCGATGTCGAAGACGATGCTGTTCGCCCGCGACTCCAGCCAGTGGAACGCGACCAGGGCGGGGATGCCGACGATGAGCCCGGCCGCCGTCGTGATCATGGCCTCGCTGATGCCGCTCGACAGGGCCAGCGGATCGCCGAGACCGCCCTTGGCCGTGACGGCGAAGGTGCGGATCATGCCGGTGACCGTGCCCAGCAGGCCGAGCAGCGGCGAGACGGCGGCGATGGTCTCGAGCGCGCGCAGGTTGCGCATCAGGCGCACCGATTCCTGCCGGCCGGACTCCTGCAGCGCGTCGCGAGTGATCTGCCAGTCGCTCTCGGCGTGATCGAGCCCCGAGCGGATGACGTTGGCGAACGGGCCCGGGTGGCGATCGCAGACCGCGTAGGCGACCGAGAAGTCCGTCGCCCGCGGCAAGGTCACGACCGTGCTGATGATCTCCGGCACGACGATCCGCCGGCGCCTCAGCACGATCAATCGCTCGAGGAAGACGGCGAGCCCGACCAGCGAACACAGCGCGATCGGGATCATCATGATACGCCCGGCCAGGATCAGATCCCACATTGCGGTCTCAGACTCCCCGGAGCTGCGGCTCCCGCGGACGCGATTCAGACGCGCGAAAAATCGGTGGCCCTGCCGTCGTCGCGCAAGGCTCACCGCTTCCACGCAGGGTAGTGCAGCCCGAGGAGGATCACAAGCTGATCCTCGGGAAAATCGGGCGGCAACGGCGCGTACGGCGCGAAGGCCTGCAGTGCGGCGACGCTGGCCGTGTGCAGGGATTCGTGCCCCTGGCGTTCGAAGATCTCCATGCTGCTCGGTCGTCCGTCGCGCTCGACGACCAGTCGGATGCGCGTGTACCCGTCGATGACGCCCAGGCGGTAGGCGTACGGGGCGATCCAGCTGCGGTGGAGGTCGTTGACGAAGCGGCGCATCCACGGCGCGAAGTTCCACTCGTACGTGTTCAGGGAGAAGTCGCCGTCGAGGTCGACGTTGGTGCCGATCCGGCCCTGCTCGAGCTGAGAGAAGTCGAAGCCGCGATCGCCGGGCGCCTGCTGGCGCCCCTCCTTGAGCAGCGACGGCGTGCTCTGACCGGCCAGCCAGTCGTCGAAGGCCTGGGTCGGCGGCGCCGGCTCCGGCGCGGCCTCGCGCCGCGTCTCGCCGCCGTCCCGCGCCGGTGCCGGGAGCAGGTCGTCCCCCACCCCGGCGGCCTCCGCTCCCCGCTGGCGGGCCTCGGCCTCCGCCGGCGTTTCCGCCGGCTCGCGGAGATCCTCCGCGCGGGACGGCCGCGGCGGCGGCGTCAGCGCCGGCGGTTCGACCGTCACGCCCTCGGCCCCGGCGAGGTTCTCGGGAGCGATCGCCACCTGGGGAAATTCTCCCTCCCGCACGGTCCCGGGCTGGTCCCCGTCCTGGCCGCCCGGGAGGCGATCGGCCGCCCGGCTGTCGCGGGAAGAAAGGAAATCGGCGCGGTCCGGCCGCTCGCCGGCCAACCGGTCCGGAATCTCGGTGTACCGATCAGGCTGGTCGGGCTCCCGCTTGGCCGGCTCGTCCGCCTCGGCTCCCTCGAGCTCGGGAACCAGCACGAGCTCCACGCTCGGTTCCGCCGCCGCCGCCGCCATCGGCACGCCCGCCGAGAGGAAATCGAAATTCCAGGTGAGCACGGCGAGGATCGCGTGCACCACGAGGGACGCGAGCACGGTGTACCCTTGGATCTTCCGCTCGCTCACGATCCGGCCTTGATCCTGGTTAGACGGCGGATCACCATAGCCACGGCGAACGAAGCAGCCGGCAGCCCAGGTTGAATGTACCCTGTCCGGGCGGCTTGGCAAGCGCGGCCCCGCGGCCTGGACCGAACGGCCCGGTTCTCACGAACCAGCGAGGATCCCGGTGTCAGCACTCGATTCCACCCCCCAGGCCGACTGGCGCCGGCTGGCCGCTGACCTCGCCGCGGGACCGGACCTCGTCCGCGTCGCGCAACCCCTGGCGGATCTGACGACGTTCCGGATCGGCGGTCCGGCCGGTGCGGTCTGCCCGGTCGAGAACGCCGCCGCAGCCCGGAGGTTCCTCGAATTCGCCCACGGGCACGGGCTGCCGTGGACCTGTCTGGGCGGCGGCAGCAACATCCTGGCCGACGATGCCGGCTATGCCGGACTGGTGCTTGTGGTCCGCACGCGCCAGCTCGAGGTCGCCGGCGATGCGATCCGGGTCGGCGCCGGCTGGGACTTCGACACGCTGATCGTCGAGACCCTGCGGCGGGGATTGACCGGCCTCGAGTTCGCCTCGGGCATTCCCGGCACGGTCGGCGGCGCGCTCGTCGGGAACGCCGGCTGCTACGGCCGCGAGATCAGCGAGTTCCTGCGCGAGGCGACCGTCCTTCGCGCCGACGGCCGGCAGGAGATCGTCGGCCCCGACGACTTCGCGTTCGAATACCGGAGCTCGGCGCTCAAGGGACGCGGCGACGTCGTACTGGACCTGGTCCTCGCGCTCGCGCGAGGCGACCCGGCGGCCGCCGGCGAGGTCCGCGCCGCCCGCCTCGCCGATCGGCGCGCGAAACACCCCTGCAATCTCCCGTGCGCTGGGAGCTATTTCAAGAACCTGCCGCCGGCCCGCGCGGGCGAGCACCGGCGACCTGCCGGCCGGTTGCTCGAGGCCGCTGGGGCCAAGTCGATGCGCGAGGGCGGCGCGGCGGTGTTCGCCAAGCATGCCAACATCATCGTCAATATCGGCGGCGCGACGTCGGGCGACGTCCTCCGATTGGCGGCCCGCATGAAGCAGGCCGTGCGCGACCGGTTCGGCGAGGAGCTGTCCGAGGAGGTCCTCCACCTCGCGACGCCCGCCGCAAGCCAAGGTCCTGCCGTGGATTAAGTTCCGGTTGACACTCCTAATCGCGAACCTGATTTTAATGCGGTGTCGCCACGACCCCGCCCGGCCGGTGAGTCGCCGCCGCCCGCGACCCGGGGACCGGCTCGCGCCGCCAGGTCAGATCCGACAGGAGCAGTTCCATGGCCAGACAGTCCAGCGTCATCCTGTTCAGCGTTGCGGTCCTCCTCGCGGGCGGTCTGGCCTCGGCCCAGGACACGGGCGGGACCCAGGCGCCCAAGGAACCGGAACGGGTCTTCAACCTGGTGATCGGCGGGGAGGAGACCGAGGAGGTCGTCGAGGAGACCGTCGAGGAGGCGCGCTGGGAGCCCCAGCTGGCCCTGCGCGAAGTCGATGTGACGCTCACCCTCGGGTTCTTCGGCATGACCGAGACCGTCCTGGAACACGACAATCTCATCTACAAGGCGACCGACGAGGCGTTCAATTACGCCGACGTCGAATTGGTCGGCGATTCGGCGTTCAGCCCGGTCCTGCGCGGCGGTTACAACCTGAACTCGTGGTTCGGTCTCGAGGCCCAGTTCGGCGCGACGTTCGCGGAGTACAACGCCACGCTCACCGATGCGTTCTCGATCGACCCGGCGAACACCGGCAACCCGATCGCCGTCCCCAGCGTCGGTGAATTCGACGCCGAGCATCGGTCGATGCTGATCTTCATCTCGAGCCTCAACGCGCTGGTCTATCCGCTGAACCTGGACGGGGACCCCAGGGGCCGCGTACACCCCTATTTCACCGGTGGAGTCGGCTACGTCCTCTACAACCTCGATTCCAACTACGTCGACGAGTCCGCGACGGGCATCGACGCCAACGCCGGCATCGGCGTGAAGATCCTCGCCGACAAGCTGATCCACGTGCGCGCCGAGCTGGTCTACCACGTGCACAGCATCGAGATGTCGCCGGCCGAGAACTTCGATCAGCGCGACGAGGGGACGGTCACGGTGCCCGTGTACGAATTCGACGACTTCGGCAACTACCGCCCGGTCGAGAGCTTCTCGAGCCAGACCCTCGGCGGCCTCTCCTGGCAGATCGGTTTCGGCGTCACCTTCTGACCCGCCGCCCCCGTGCGCATCCACTCAGCCCTCGGCGGCGCGCCAGCAACCGAGGGCTTCGTGCCGGTAGAGCAGCGCCTCGCGGACGTCCGCTGCCGCGACCGTCCGGCGTCCTTCGAGCGCGGCGACCGTGCGCGCGACACGGCAGGTCCGCAGGACCCCGCGCACCGACAGGCCCAGCGGCTTCCGCGCGGCGTCGAGCTGCGCCACCGCGCCTGGATCGAGCCCGTAGGCGGCGACCCGCCGCGCCAGGCTCCAGGCGGCGGGCGGATCCTGGCACTCGCGGAGGATCGCGCCGGCTCGCGCGAGGCGTCCCGCGAGCTCGCCGGCCTCCGCGGTCTCCGCGAATCCCGCCCTGGCCAGCCCCTCCTGGCGCCCGTCCCCCATCTCCACGGCGAGGTCGAAGCGGTCCTTCAGCGGACCGGACAGCCTGGCCCGGTAGCGGACGAGGTCGCCGGGGCCGCAGGTGCACGCGCGCGTCCGGCTGCCCAGGAAACCGCAACGGCAGGGATTCGCGGCGGCGACCAGCTGGCACGCTGCCGGGAAGGTCCGCTGTCCCGCGTTGCGCGTGACCCGCACGACGCCTTCGGCAAGCGGTTCCCGGAGGGCGTCGAGGGCCCGGATGGGAAACTCGGCGAGCTCGTCGAGGAAGAGGATCCCCCGGTGCGCCAGGGTGACCTCCCCGGGCTGCAGGCGGTTGCCGCCGCCGAGCAGGCCGACCGTCGTGATCGTGTGGTGCGGAGCCCTCAGCGGCGGACGCGTCACGAGCCACGGACCGGCGAGCAGGCCGGCGGCGCTGTGGATCCGGGTCACCGCGAGCGCATCGGCGGCCTCGAGGTCCGGAAGCAGGTTCGCGAGCAGCCGAGCGAGGCGAGTCTTGCCCACGCCCGGCGGGCCGATCAGCAGCAGGTGGTGACGGCCGGCGGCGGCCAGGATCGCGGCCCGGGCGGCCAGCGGCTGCAGCGCGAGCTGCAAGCCGTCGATCGCGAGCCTCGGCGAGGGCGGCGGCGGCTCGGGCGCCTCGACCGGCTCCGGCCGTCGCCCGTGCAGGTACCACGCGACCGCCTCGCCGAGCGATCGCAGCGCGACGACTTCGACGCCGGGGACGAGCCTGGCCTCCCCGGCCTGTCCGGCCGGAACCGCGACGACGGTCTCGCCTCGTCCGCGCGCGTCGAGGACGATGGGCAAGAGCCCGCGGACCGGCTTCACCTCGCCGAAGAGGGAGAGCTCGCCGAGCAGCAGGCCGCGGTCCGGACCGGTTGCCACGCCGCCGCGGCGGGATTCTTCGGCCGCGATGACCGCGACCGCGATGGCGAGATCGTGTCCCGAGCCATCCTTGGGCACGTCCGCCGGGGCGAGGTTCACCGTGACCCGGCCCGCGGGCAGCCGATGACCGCTGTTGCGGATGGCCGCCAGGACGCGCTCGCGGCTCTCGCGGACCGCGGTGCTGGGCAGCCCGACGAGATGGAATGCGGGCAGACCGCGGCAGAGGTCGACCTCGACGCTGACCGGACAGCCTTCGATGCCCTGCAGCCCGCCCGTGCGCACGACGGTGCCCATCACCCACCTCCGCCGCCGCGAGTGCAAGGCGCGGGCCCCGGGCGATCCCGCCGGCGCCCGGCGCCGAGCGGAGCCGGGACCGACCGGGGCCAGCCGGTGAGTCGTCAACCGCCGGCGACAGCCGCGAGGCGAACGACGACCGGGCGAATCGGGTCGACCCCACGCGGGTGGAAAAGGAAGGACCCCCGGTCGGGGGTCCCTCGAAGCTCTCGGGCGGGCAGGACCTTCTCGCGCTCTACAGATCCTGCGGGCGAACCGTCTTGCGACCGTTGGCCAGGGCGCGCTTCTCGGCCTTCAGGATCAGGTCGCGGACCTTGGCGTCCAGGGCATCGTAGAACTCGCCGCTGACGTTGCATTCCTTGACGGCTTCCTTGGTCTTGGTCTTGCTGATGATCAGGTCGGCCATGAGGGGTCCTCCCTAACGCTCGGGTCATGGTTGGACGGCCGCAGCTCGCGGGAAGCCGACGGCCGCCACGATGGGCGCGAACTCCGGAAAGAGGGCGCTCCGGCCACGCGGAGCAGCCTCGAGCGTGCGGGCACACAATCGTCTCGACAGGAAACACTGTCAAGCATTAGTTTGATCGGGTATTTCCCGGTTGTTGCCCTCCGTTCGGCCGATTCTCGCCTGTTTCCGAGGAGTTCGTCCATGACGACCGACCGCGTGCTCGCCTACCTCGCGGCCAACCAGGACCGCCACCTCAAGCAGCTCCTGGAGTGGTTGCGGATGCCGTCCATCAGCTCGCAGCGCAAGCACCGCGCCGACGTCGTCCGGGCAGCGAGGTTCGTGGCCGACGAGCTGCGCGACCTCGGCCTGACCGTCGACGTCTGCCGCCGCGGCGGCCACCCGCTGGTCTACGCCGAGTCCGAGCAGCGCCCGGATCTCAAGACCCTGCTCTTCTACGGCCATTACGACGTGCAGCCGGTCGACCCGCTCGACCAGTGGACGAACCCGCCGTTCGAGCCCGTGATCGAGGACGGCAAGATCCGCGCCCGGGGCGCCTCCGACGACAAGGGCCAGGTCTACTGCCACCTGAAGGCTGTCGAGGCCTATGTCAAGCAGGGCCTCGCCTTGCCGGTGAACGTCAAGTTCATCATCGAGGGCGAGGAGGAATGCGGCGGCCGCAGCATCTACGATTACACCGAAGCGAACGCCGACCGGCTCGCCTGCGACGCGGTCGTGATCAGCGACACGACCCTGTACAACGAGACGACGCCGGCGATCTGCTACTCGCTCAAGGGAATCGCGTTCATGGAGATCCACGTGCGCGGTCCCGCCGCCGACCTCCACTCCGGCTCCTACGGGGGCACGGTGCAGAACCCCGCCAACGCGATCTGCGAGATCGTCGCGCAGCTGAAGGACCGCGACGGCCGCTGCCGCGTGCCGGGTTTCTACGACGATGTCGTGGAGCTCGACGCGGCGGAGCGCGCGGCGTTCGCCTCGCTGAACTACACCGACGAGGTCCTGCGGCGGGAGACCGGCGTCCCCGGCGCTTTCGGCGAGGCGGGCTACACGACCCTCGAGCGCATGTGGGCGCGACCGACCTGCGACGTCAACGGCATCACGAGCGGGTACGGCGGCGAGGGGGCCAAGACGATCATCCCCGCGTCCGCCGTCGCCAAGGTCTCGATGCGCCTGGTCCCCAACCAGGATCCGGCGAAGATCGCCCGGGCGTTCGCGGCGTACGTCGAGGCGATCTGCCCGACCGGCGTCTCCTGCGAGGTCGTGAACCTGCACAACGCGGCGCCGGTCCTCGTCCCGCGCGACTCGGCGATGGTGCAGGCCGGGCTGCACGCCCTCGAGGTCGGCTTCGGAGCCAGACCCGTGTTCATCCGCGAGGGCGGCTCGATCCCGATCGTCGGGACGTTCCAGCAGTACCTGAAGGCGCCCGTGCTGCTGCTGGGCTACGGACTGTCGACCGACAACATCCACAGCCCCAACGAGTCGTTCCACGTGCGCAACTTCGTCTGCGGCTGCCGGACCACCGCCGTGCTGCTCGCGAACGCCGGCTAGGCGCGGTTTGACAGACGCGCCCGATCCGGATAGCTTTCCGCGTCCGGCCGCGTCCCCTTCGTCTAGTGGTTAGGACACCGCCCTTTCACGGCGGCAACACGGGTTCGAACCCCGTAGGGGACGCCAGCGACGCCCGCCGTCCCTCGCTCGCGACGCGCCCGGCCGTCGCGCTCACGCGAGATCGAAGAGCATCACCTCCGCGCCCGCCGTCCCCGCGATCTCCAGCCGGGATACCTCGCTGACCGCCGCCCCGTCGCCCTCGCCGAGCGCGAGGCCGTTCAGCTCGATGCCTCCGCGCGCGACCTGCAACCAGGCGTGCCGGCCGGCGGCCAGCTCGTGAGCGACGCTCGCCCCCGGCGCGAGCAGCGACGCGAAGATCCGCGCGTCCTGGTGGATGCTCAGCGAGCCGTCGGCGCCGTCCGGCGACACGATGAGCCGCAGGCGGCCCTGCTTGTCCGCGTCGGCGAACCGCTTCTCCTCGTAGCTCGGATCGTCGCCGTCGCGCGCCGGCAGGATCCAGATCTGCAGGAGGCGCAGCGGCTCGGTCGCCGAGTGATTGAACTCGCTGTGCCGCACGCCGCGTCCCGCGCTCATGCGCTGCACGTCGCCGGGGCGCAGGACCGAACCGGTTCCCAGGCTGTCGCGATGTTCGAGCGCGCCGTCGAGCACGTACGTGACGATCTCCATGTCGCGGTGCCCGTGCATGCCGAAACCCTGACCGGGCGCGACCCGATCGTCGTTGAGCACGCGCAGACTCCGGAAGCCCATGTGCCGGGGATCGTGGTACTGCGCGAACGAGAACGTGTGCCACGTGTCGAGCCAGCCGTGGACGGCATGGCCGCGCTCGCCGGCGAGTCGCTTGGTGATCATGGCAAGGCTCCTGCGACGTCCGCGCGATGGCCGGACCGGTTGGATCGGTGGTGGTCCGTCAGCCATGGTAACGCGATCGGCCGCCCACGGCTCTTGCCAGATCGCCGGGAAGCGGCGACCTTGGACCGCCGTCGCGCCCGAACCCCGATCGTCAGGCCGCCATGCCCGCTGACCGCTCCTCGACCCACGGCGTCTGGTACGGACTCGCCGCCTACGTCTGGTGGGGACTCTGTCCGATCTACTTCAAGGCCGTCGCCCACGTCCCGCCCGGCGAGATCCTGGCGCACCGCATCGTCTGGTCGCTGGTGCTGCTCGTGCTCCTCCTGGGCCGCCGCGGCGACCTCGCGACGGCCTGGCGCACGGTCCGCGACCGGCGCACCCTCGCCGTGCTGGCCGCAACGACGGTGCTCGTCGCCGGCAACTGGTTTGCCTTCATCTACGCGATCGCGAACGACCGCCTCCTCGAGGCGAGCCTGGGCTACTTCGTCAATCCGCTCGTGAACGTGCTGCTGGGCCTGGTCTGCCTGCGCGAGCGGCTGCGCCGGCTGCAGTGGGCGAGCCTGGCGCTCGCGGCGGCGGGCGTCGCGGTGATGAGCCTGCGGCTGGGCGGGCTGCCCGCGATCTCGCTCTTCCTCGCGTTCAGCTTCGGCTTCTACGGACTGCTGCGGAAGGTCACGCCCGTGGGCGGCGTCGTGGGGCTCGCCGTCGAGACGGCGCTGCTCGCGCCGGCGGCGCTCGCGGCATTCTGGTTGTGGCACGGTCGCGGCGCGCTCGTGTTCGGGCACCTCGACCGGCGGACCGACCTGCTCCTGGCGGCGAGCGGCCTCGTCACCGCCCTGCCTCTGGTCTGGTTCGCCAACAGCGCCCGCCGGCTGCGGTACGCCACCCTGGGATTTCTGCAGTACGCGTCCCCCACGGGTCAGTTCCTGCTCGCCGTGCTGGTCTACGGCGAACCGTTCAGCGAGACCCAGCTCGCGAGCTTCGCCCTGATCTGGTGCGCGCTGGGCCTGTTCTCGGTGGACGCCCTGCGCGCGAGCCGGCGGCCGGCCGCCGCTACAACCAGCCCCGGCGCCGGAAGAACGCCAGCATCCCGCCGCCGATCGCCAGGATGACCAGCCAGAACCCGAGGTAGCCCCACTTCCAGCCCAGCTCCGGCAGGTAGCGGAAGTTCATGCCGTAGACGCCGGCCAGGAACGTCATCGGGATGAAGATCGTGCCGACGATGGTGAGCACCTTCATGACCTCGTTCATGTGGTTGCTCAGCGTGGAGAGGTAGAGGTCCTGCAGGCCCGACAGGATGTCCCGGTAGGACTCGACCGCGTCGGCGACCTGGATCGTGTGGTCGTGGAGGTCGCGGAAGTACACCTGCAGGTCCGGCTGCACGAGGTACGACTCGCCGCGCTGGAGTCCGCCGACCAGCTCGCGCAGCGGCCAGACCGCGCGGCGCATCAGGATCATCTCGCGCTTGAGCTCGTGGATCGAGGAGAGGCGGCTGTCCTGGGGACCGTCCAGCAGCCCCTCCTCGATCCCCTCGACGAGCTCGCCGATCCGCTCGATGATCGCGAAGTAGTTGTCCACCACGGCGTCGAGCAGCGCGTAGGCGAGGTAGCCGGCGCTCAGGTGCCGGACGCGTCCCTTGCCGTGACGGATGCGCTCGCGGACCCCGTCGAAGACGTCGCCCCCCTGTTCCTGGAACGACAGCACCCAGCGCGGGCCGACGACCAGGCTGACCTGCTCGCTCTCGACCCGCTGCGTCGCCTCGTTGAAGGTGAGCATGTGGCAGACGAGGTAGAGGTAGTCCTCGTAGTCCTCGAGCTTCGGCCGCTGGTGGGTGTTGACGATGTCTTCCTGGACCAGCGGGTGCAGGTGGAACGCCTCGCAGACGCGCCGCAGGTAGT
This sequence comes from Candidatus Krumholzibacteriota bacterium, assembly GCA_022711765.1. Classification (GTDB taxonomy): domain Bacteria; phylum Krumholzibacteriota; class Krumholzibacteriia; order LZORAL124-64-63; family LZORAL124-64-63; genus Glo-17. The sequence continues at coordinate 1,379,812 of JAKLEB010000002.1, read as the reverse complement.
CGACGTCCTGCAGGCCGTCGACGTTGAGCCACGAGATCGAGGTGGACTCGCGGTACGGCGTGGCGTCTTCCGGCGTCGGCAGCTCGCGTTCCTCGAACCGTTCGGGGCCGTAGTCGATCACCGTCACCGTGACCGGCTGCGGCCTGTCCTGGCCCACGTAGACCATCGTGCCCGGCGCCGCGCCGATCTTCTCCTGCCGACCGCGGAACATCTGCACCATGCCGCCACCTCCCTGACGCTCGCTGCCCGGGACCGCACTGGTCGCGATCCCGGGCATCATTGTTCAGCGTCGGTGGACCGGCGTCAATCGCCAGGCCGCGTTCAGTCGCGCGGCAACTCGTCCAGCTTGGCGGCCAGCACGAAGTCCGCCTCGGTCAGGCCGTCGACCTTGTGGGTCCAGATCTCGACCTCGACGCGGCCCCAGGCCAGGCTCAGGTTCGGGTGATGGCCCTCCCTCTCCGCGACCTCGCCGACGCGGTTGACGAACGCGAGAGCGGTCCGGAAATCCTTGAAGCCGAAGATCCGCCGCAGGTGGTGGCCCAGGACGAGCTCCCACTGGGGGACTTGCGACTGCAACGTCGCAGCGGCCGCAGCGTCCAGCCGGGGGACGCCGCCGCTGCAGGGGAGGCAACTCTTGCGGGCAAGTTCGGACATCGTCGCGAGACCTCTTCCTGGGTTGGGATCAATCGGCCACCGCGGCCGCGTCGGGGAACGCGGCGCGCAGCACGCGGGCGATCTGTTCCGCCGTGCGGCCTTCGATCCCGTGACGCGGCACGTGCGCGCGGACCTCGCCGCCCTGCAGGACGAGGAAGCACGGGCTGCTCGGCGGCAACTCCGGGAAACGGGACCGCAGGCGCGCCGTCGCCTCGACGTCCTGGCCGGCGAACACCGTCGCGCGCCGCGCCGGACACGCGGGATCCTGGGTCGCCAGGTACAGGGCCGGCCGGGCGTTGCCGGCCGCGCAGCCGCAGACCGAGTTGACGAAGACCAGCGCCCAGCCGGCGCGGTCGGCAAGGAAGTCGTCGACGGCCTCGCCGGTGCGCAACTCGGCGAGGCCGAGGCGGGTCACCTCGTCGCGCATCGGCTGGACCATCAGCGGTGAATAGGCCAAGATTCCGCCTCCGGGCTCGGTCCGTGGGACCACAGGTTACATGACTTATCTAGTCTTGTATTACCTGCCAAATCTAACGCCGTCCCGTGCGGCCGCAACCGGTCGCCTGGTCCCCGTCCTCACCGGGGCACCGGGACGGTCTCGAACATGAACTCGCCGTACATCGCCGCCTCGCGGGATTTCATGTCGGCATAGGCGCGCGCCCGCGCGATGGCCGTGAAGAGACCGTCGAGGTCGGTGAGCCTGAGCCGCTCCTCCTGCACGAGCTGCCAGAGCCGGGCCTCGACCACGCTGTCCGCCGCGGCGAGGATGAATTCACGGCTGGCCTCCAGGCCGAGCAGCCCGACCAGGACCGGCGGCACCAGGGTGTCCGGCAGCGCCGGCGCCGGCGCCGGCGCCGGCAGGCGATCGAAGACGATCCGGGCGTTCCAGGCCCGGGTCCACCAGTCGGGATCCAGGTGGCGGGCGGGTGGCGCCGGCTCCTCGCCGGCGCCGGCGATCTCGATCGCGGGCGGCGCCGGCCCGACCTCGAGGTCCTCGATCATGAAGTCGACCTCGGGCCCGGCCGCGACCGTCGCCCGCAGCGGCTGGTCCGGGACCAGCAGGGCCCACCACGAGGCCGGCACGAGGGTCGCGAGCCAGAGGAGGAGCAACGTCCCGAGCAGACTGGCCGGCCAGACTCCTCGGGATCGCTGGTGATGGCGCCATACCGGCATGAAAATCCTGACGTCGATCAGACAGCCGGCTCCCGGTCGTCCGGGCTGACCGGGTCGACCGGGCCGACGGGTCGATAGGCCAGCCGGCCGCGGGACAGCGGCCCGCTCGCCCCCTCGACGCGGAGCGCGAGGTCATCGTCGAGCGCGAGGACGCGCCCGCTCGCGATCGGCGGCGGGAGCGCGGCCACGTCACCGGCGTCCGGCAAGCCCTCCTCCCAGACCAGCACCTCGCGACCGATGTCGCCGCAGCGTTCGCGGTAGGTCTCGACCAGCGAGGCGGGGCCCGCGCGCTGCAGCTCGCGCAACCGCCGCTCGAGCGCGTCGAGGACGGCGAGGCACAGGTCTCCCAGGCCCACGGACCGGGCCGCGGCATGCGCGTGCAGGCACGTCACCCGGGGCACGAAGACCGTCGGGGCGACGGCGGGCGCAACCGCGAGGTTGATGCCCACCCCGAAGGCGAGGGACACGATCCTCGAGCCGCGGCTCTGCGACGCGGTCAGCGCGCCGGCGACCTTCTCGTCTCCGAGCAGGACGTCGTTGACCCACTTCAGCCGCGGCGCCAGAGACGGCGCGCAGGCCGCGATCGCGTCGGATACTGCGAGCGCTGGGACGGCCGGCAGGACCCGCGCGCTCGCCGCGGCGTCCAGATCCGCCGGGACGACGCAGCTGAGGTGCAGATTGCCGCGCTCGACGGACCACGGCCGGCCCCGATTGCCGTGAAATCCCCGGCCCGCGAGGGCGATCGCCGCGACCGGGGCCGGCACGCCGGCCGGCTGGCGAGCGGCGGCCGTGAGCTGGTCGTACTGGGACGAGTCGGCGCGGTCCACGACCGCGAGCGCTCGCCACCCGCGGCCCGCCGCCGAGGCGCCACCGGCGAGGACGGCCGGCGGCACGCGTCCCGGGAAGACCTGGCGGAGGAACGCGACCGCCGCCTCGTCCCGGCTCGCCAATCGGTGCTTGACGGGGGCGGCCCCCGCTAGCGACGCTAGCGGCTCCAGACTCCAGTCGGCGAGGTCGGTCAACACCAGCACGGCCGGTCTCCTTGCCAGGGGGCGTTCGGTCACCGCATCATGCACCCGGACCCGGACGCTGCCAAGGTCCCGCAGGCGCCGAGGCGCTCGAGGAGGAACCATGGACAGATCGTCAACGCGGATCTTGCTCGCGACGGGCGCGCTGCTGGCCGCCGCCGGACTCGCGCGGGCCGGCGGCTTCAGCATCTACGAGGCCGGCGCCAGGGCGACCGGGATGGGCTGCGCGGTCACCGCCTCGGTCGACGACGGCTCGGCGATGTTCTACAACATCGCCGGCCTCGGGTTCATGCCGGGAACCCTGGTCGACTTCAACCTGATCCCGGTCATGCCGAGCACGCGGTTCCAGCAGGTCAACCCGCCGACGCCAGGGCAGTTCAACGAGACGGTCGACCAGAGCTTCCTGATCCCGGGCCTCGGGCTGGCCCACAACCCTGGTGGGAGGTTCGCCTTCGGGCTCGGCGTCACGGCGCCCTTCGGCCTGGGCGTGGAGTGGGAGGACCCGGAGACCTGGGTCGGCCGCTTCACGAGCTACGACGTCGACCTCGCCACGATCTACGTGACGCCGGCCGTGAGCTACCAGGCGACGGCCGAACTCGCGATCGCGGTCGGCGCGGACGTCGCCTACCAGACGATCGAGCTGAACCGCTATTACTCGCAGCGCTACGGCGGTGGGTCCGAGCTGGTCAACGTCGTGGACGTGACCCTCGAGGGCCAGAGCGAGATCGACGTCACGCCGTGTTTCGGCGTCATGTACCGGCCGACGCCGGACCTGTCGCTCGGCGCGATGTACCACCACGAGAAGACGATGACGTACGAGGACCAGGACGCCACGCTCGTGAACGTGGCTCCGGACGAACTCCGCGACGCGGTCGACCAGTTCCTCGACCAGAGCGCAGGCACGCCGGGCCTGCGCGATTTCGCCGTCGATACCGAGCTCGGCTTGCCGCACCTGCTGAGCCTGGGCGCGGCGTATCGGTTCCATCCGCGCCTGCTCGTGGAGGTCGACCTGGTGCACTTCGGCTGGGCCAATTTCAACTCGCTCGAGCTCGCGTTCGACCCCGATCCCACCGGCGGCCTCTCGACGGTGATTCCCGAGAAGTACGAGGACCGGTGGCAGTACCGCGTCGGCGTGGACTTCGCCGCCACGCCCCGGCTCGACCTCTTCGCCGGCTACGCGTACGACGAGTCGCCACAACCCAAGGCCAGCATGAGCCCGCTGCTCCCCGACGCCACCCGCAACGACGTGTCGCTCGGCGCGCGGTACGCGACGGGTCCCTGGCGGTTCACGGCCAGCTACATGGTCGTGCTCAACGATTCCCGCGACAATCTCGAGAACGGCCAGCCGGCCTTGTTCCCCGAGGAACGGGACGACCTCGAGACGGTGGAGCTGAAGACCATGCAAGCCGGCTCCTACGAGACCGTGGTCAACATCCTGGCCTTCGGCGTCGGCTATCACTTCTAGAGGAGGTGCCGTGATGAAGACGATCCAGCTCACCCTCACCGGCGCCGTCCTGCTGGCCCTCGTCGGGGCCGGCTGCAGCCCGGACGATCCCGAGCAGCTGTCCCTGGCCATCACCCAGCCGGAGGGCGCCGCGGCGCTCGCTCGCTACGTGGCCATCGGCGACAATCTCACCGCCGGGTTCATGGACGGCGGGCTCATCCTCGACGGCCAGCTCGCGAGCTACCCGATGCAGATCGCGGTCCAGCTGGGGTATTCGTATGACAGCGGGAGCGACGAGTGGTTCGCGCAACCGCTCATCGCCTGGCCCGGCGTGGGCAGCAGCGCGCTGAGCAACCCGGCTTTCGCCGCGGGCGTCCTGCACTGGACCGGCTCCACGATCGCGGTCGTGGACTCGACGCCTCTCCTCGACGTGCAGGACGAGCTGCTGCTGGCGGCGCGATATCCGACTCCGTACGCCAACCTCGGCGTCCCGGGCGCGACGACGTTCGACGTCGCCAACGCGCTCGGCAGCACGACCAGCCAGGTGCCGGGCAACCGCTATTTCGATTTCATCCTGCGCAATCCGGCCTTCGGCGACGTCGCCATGCTGGGCCAGGCCATCGCCCAGGGCCCGACCCTCGCCTCGATCTGGATCGGCTACAGCGACGTGCTGGGCGGCGCCATGAGCGGACAGCCGCAGGTCGGTGTGAACGTGACCCCGCCCGTAGCGTACGCCGCGCTGCTCGAGGACGTGGTCGCCGGTCTCCAGGACGGGGTCCTGGCGAGATTCGGCTACCGGCCTCACCTGGTGGTCGGTGACATACCGTCGCTGACCGCAGCGCCGTACTTCATGCCCAAGGCGCTGTTCGATACCGTGGTCGGTGGCGCCTACCCCACGGACGAGGACGACGTCGCCATCGTCCTCTTCCCGGCGCTCGGCCTGGTGCAGGGTGGTTCCACCGACCCGCTGCCCGCGACGCTGACCCTGACCACGGCCGAGGTCACGGTGCTCGAGGAGACCGCGGTTGCCTACAACGACGCCATCGCCGACCTGGCGCTCGTCTACGAGTTCACGGTGGCCGGATTGAACGAGAGGATGGGCGGCCTGAGCGTGGCCGAGCGGACCCATTTCGTGCTTCTCCTGGGCCAGGGACTCACCGTCGAGCAGGCCGCGGCCACGACGGTCTACTCGCTCGATGGCATCCATCCGAACAACGGCGGCTATTCCCTGGTGGCGAACGCGTTCATCGAGGCGATCAACACCGAGCTCGAGCTCGCCGGGGACGACGCCGTGGAACCGGTGGCGCGGCGCCCGTGGGATCCGACCTATCCGGAATCGATCATCGGCTCCGGCGCCGCGTCCGTCGCGCGGTAGCCCGCGACCGATTCGCCGCGAGGCGGGGCAGCGTTCCACTGCCCCGCCTTGCCTTCCGGCGCGTCCAACGCTTACTCTGTGGTCGGATCGACAGGAGCGACCGACGGCGGGAAGCGAGCAAGGAGAGCGAGCGTGAGCGGTGTCGGCGGGCGGCGGATCGGCAACCTCGGGGCGCAGATGGGGCTGGGACCGGCCGTCACCGCGTTGCTGCTGGTCAATGTGGCCGTGTTCCTGGGGGATCTCCTCTTCGGCCGAGAGGTCCCCGTCGTCGGCCCCGGCGGCGGCCTCGTCAGGATCCGGGTGTCCCCGTTGCAGGAGTGGGGCGCATTCATCCCCTACCTCGCGATGGACCAGCTGCAGCTGTGGCGGTTCGTGACCTACATGTTCCTGCACGGAGGCTTCACGCACCTGCTCTTCAACATGCTCGGTCTGTGGCTCTTCGGCAATCGGATCGAGGAGCTCTGGGGCAGCCGCACGTTCACGTGGTACTACTTCGTCTCCGGCATCGGCGGCGCCGTCCTCTACGGCGCGCTCATCCTCGCCGGGATCAACGAGCCATCGGCGATGGTCGGGGCTTCGGGCGCCATCTACGGAATCCTGCTCGCCTTCGGCCTGGCCTTCCCCAACGCGATCATCTTCGTGTTCTTCATCCCGATGCCGGCCCGCATCGCCGTGGTCCTCTTCCTGGTGATGGCGTTGTTCGGGTTCGGCGCGACCAACGTGGCGCACATGGCGCACCTCGGTGGCATGGTCACCGGCTTCATCTTCCTGTGGACCTTCACCGGCGGCCACCCCTCTCGGGTTCCGCGCCTGCCGCGCGCCGGCGGAGCGCGCGGCGGCTATCGGACTCTCGGCGCCCGCCGGGATCCTCGGGATGCCTTCGGCGCCGGTTACGATCGTGGCCGGCCCGCGCGCGGCGGCCAACCGGCGGCGGGTGTTTCCGCCCTCCGGCAGCTCTTCCAGCGGTGGCGGACCCGCCTGCGGATGAAGGTGGTCGACGGGCAGCGCCGCGGCGGCCCCGCCGCCCGGCGGCCCGGCAACGGCCGCAACCTCGGCGGCGAGGACCCCACCCGCGTCGATCAGATCCTCGAGAAGATCTCGCGCGAGGGCCTGCGCAGCCTGACCGAGGAAGAGCAGGAGATCCTGCGGCGGGCGAGCCGGAAGGGCTGATGGTGGAACTCTCGGTCCTGCAGCGGATCGGCCTGCGCGGGCTGATGGCCGCCCGGATCTGGCCGCACCTGCATTTCACCTACAGCCCCTTCAAGATCCTCGAGTTCCGCGAGCTCGTGGACACGCTCGACTGGACGGGCCGCGAACGCGTGCTCGACATCGGTTGCGGCGCCGGGTTGCAGACCTTCCTCATCGGCAGGCGCGCCGGGCACACGACGGGCCTGGACACCGACCCCACGTTCATCGAGCAGGCGCGCTGGTCCGCCGGCCACGTGCGCGGCGCCGGCCGGGTGGATTTCGAGGTCCGCGACCTGCTCGCGGTCGGCTGGCCCGCCGCGACGTTCGACCGGATCTTCAGCATCTGCGTCCTGGAACACATCCCCCACCACCGGGCCATCGTGGCCGAGTGCGCCCGGCTGCTCAAGCCTGGCGGCGAGATCGTGTTCTCGGTCGACACGCTGGCCGCGATCGAGGACCCGGACCTGCGGCGCCGCCATCGCCAGGACCACGGCGTGGTGCAGTACTTCACGCCAGGCGAGCTGCGCGACCTGCTCGCGGCCACGGGTTTCGCCGACATCCGCCTCAAGACGCTGTTCCGCAGCGACCTCGCGCGATCGCTCTTCGCGAGAGGGATCCGGCGCGGCTTCAACTTCGGACGATTGCGCGCCAGTTCCCTCGCGTCGGCGCTCGCCGCGGCCGAGGCCGCCGCCCCGCCCGATGCTCCCGGCCTCTTCCTGGCGGCGCGTGCCCGCCGGCCGTGATCAGGCGTGGTCTCACGGCCCGTCGGCCGTTGATCTGCCCGCGCCCGCGACGTATCCTGGTGGCCTCATGACCTTCCCCGACCTCAGCATCGTGATCGTCAGCTGGAATACCCGGGACCTCCTGCGGGACTGCCTGGCCAGCCTGCCCGCGGCCACCGCCGGCCTCGCGCTCGAGGTCATCGTGGTCGACAATGCTTCCGGCGACGGGTCGGCCGCCATGGTCCGCGCCGAATTCCCGTCGGTCGCCCTGATCGAGGCCGGCGGCAACCTCGGGTTCGCCCGCGCCAACAACCTCGCGCTGCCGGTGACGCGGGGTCGCGCGATCCTGCTGCTGAATCCCGACACCGTCTGCCCGCCGGGATCGCTCGCCGCGCTCGTGGCCGCGGCCGATCGGCGCCCTGGCGCGGCCGGCTTCGGCCCCCTGCTGGTCGATCGCGACGGCGACCCGACCGTCAGCTGCGGCCAGTTCCCGTCGTCGCGGCTCCACCTGCTGCGGCCGCTCGCCGGTCTGCCGCTGGGCCGCCGCTGGCAGCGCTGGCTGCGCTTCGCCGACACGCCGCGACGCGGCGAACCGGACCGCGAGGTCGACTACGTGGCGGGAGCCTGCCTGCTGATCCCGCGGCCGGCGCTCGCGCGCGTGGGCCCGCTCGACGAACGGTTCTTCCTCTACTTCGAGGAGACCGACTGGTGCTTCCGCGCGTGGCGCGCCGGACTACCGGTCGTGCTCTGCAACGGGATCGAGGTGATCCACCTGGAGGGCCGCGCGGCGGAGCTGGTCTCGCGGTTCAGCTCGACCCAGTTCCAGCACAGCTACCGGCTGTTCCTGGCCAAGCACGCCGGCCGTCGCGCGATCGTCGCCATGCGGGCGGCCCAGTTCTGGGAGAAGAGCCTGCAGGCCGGCTGGCACGGGCTCCGCTGCTGGTCGCCCCGGCACCGGCGTCTGGCGGCGCGCTTCGCGTTCGAGGCGCGCCTGCAGCTGCGGGCGCGGCTCGCCCCCGTCCCCCCGGCCGCACCAGCGCGGCCGGCGTGAAGGCCCCGCGCCCCCCAGCGCGCGGGCGCGCTTCGCTCAGTGCCGCCGCTGACCCTTGGCCTTCTTCTCGAACTCCGCGATCAGGTCCTTCTCGGTCTCGAGCGAGACGATCTTGAATTCCTCGACGTGCAGGCCCGGGTCGTCCATCACGTTGAGCTCGAGATCGAACGACCGGCACAGCTCGCGGAAATGCTCCGAGCGCTCCTCGAGCAGGAAGAGCGCGAGCATCGGATTGGCCTGGATCTGCAGGCGCCGTTCCTTGGTGACGATCGCGATGCGGTGCACGAGGCGCTCGATGCTGTTGCTCTGGGTCTCGAGCGACATGACCTTGCCCGTGCCCGTGCAGTAGGGGCAGGGATCGCTCAGCTGGCTGAGGAGCGACGGCCGCACGCGCTGGCGGCTCATCTCCACGAGCCCGAGCCCCGAGATGCTGAAGACCTTGTTGCGCGCGCGGTCGCGCTTGAGGTGGTTGCGGAGCTCCTGGAGCACCCGGCGCTTGTTGGCCTCGTTCTCCATGTCGATGAAATCGATGACGATGATGCCGCCGATGTCGCGCAGGCGGAGCTGCCGGGCGACCTCGCGCGCCGCCAGCAGGTTGGTCTGCAGGATCGTGTCTTCCTGGTTGTGCCGGCCGGTGAAGCGGCCAGTGTTGACGTCGATCGAGACCAGCGCCTCGGTCGGCTCGACGATCAGATAGCCGCCCTTCTTCATCCACACGCGCTTCTCGAGGCTCTTCTTCAGCTCGGCCTCGATGTCGTAGTGATCGAAGATCGGCAGGTCGCCGTGGTAAAGGCGGATCCGCTTCTCCAGCTCCGGCGCGAAGATCCGCGCGTACTCCACCAGCTTGCGCTGGTCTTCCCGGTCGTCGAGGATCAGCTCCTCGACGTCCTCCTTGAAGACGTCCCGGATCAGGCCGACCACGAGCCCGACGTCCTCGTGCACGAGCGCCGGCGCCGTCACGGCCGCGGCCTTCTCGCGGATCTTCTGCATCAGGTCGTCGAGGTAGCGGACGTCGTTGCGGATCGAGTCCTCGTTGGCGCCTTCGGCGGCGGTGCGGATGATGAAGGCGCCCTTGTCCGGCCGGTGCTGCTGCAGGAACTGCTTGAGGCGCACGCGCTCGCGGCGGTCCGCGATCTTGCGGGAGACGCCGACGTGCCGGCCCTTGGGCATCATCACCAGGTACCGGCCCGGCAGCGAGAGGTCCGCCGTCAGGCGCGGCCCCTTGGTGCTGATCGGCTCCTTGGTGACCTGCACGACGATGTCGTCGCCCACCTTGAGCATGTCGGCGATGTCGGGCACCGGCTCGCCCCGGCCGCGCCGGCGATCCTCGCCTTCCTCGTCGTCCTCGTCGACATCGTCGCCGGCGCCGCCATGGACGATGTCGCTCGCGTGCAGGAAGCCGGCCTTCTCCATGCCGATGTCCACGAAGGCCGCCTGCAGCCCCGGTTTGACCGAGGTGACCTTGCCCTTGTAGAGATTGCCGACGATCCGCCGGGCTTCCGCTCGCTCGATGAGCAACTCGACGACCTCGCCATCTTCGAGGATGGCCACGCGCACCGCGTGCGGCGTCGAGTTGATGATGATGTCTTTACGCATGTCTCCGTATCCGTCGGGGCACTAGTCGTTCAGGCGGGCCCGCAACCACGTGCGCTCCTTCTCGACCTTGATCTCGTCGAACGGGGAGAGCCAGTGGCCGGCCTCGTCGCGGCCGAGGATCCCCGTGCGCGTCACGACACACCAGCGCGGCTCGGGCAGGTCCGCCCCGAACAGGGCGGCCAGGAAATCGTGCACCGGCAGGCCGGCGCCCTCGGCGTCCCGCACCAGGCTCAGGTGCAGGGCCAAAGGCAGCGACCCGTCCCGGGACTCTTCCCAGGCCAGCCCGCCGCCGAGCACGAGGCGGCGAGCATCGAGTTCGAGGTCGGGCTTGCCCTGGCGCCGGCGCAGCCACGGCCAGGCGTCGGCCGCCAGGAACGCGTCGACCGCGGCCCTCGCCGCGGGAAACGGCGGCCCGCCCTCGCCGGGCGCGGGCAGGACCACCCGGTAATCGAGACGATCGGCGCGCGCGTCGATGCTCGGCGGGGTGATCGACCCCACGACGATGCCACGCACCAGCTCCAGGCCCGCCGGCAGCGCCGCGTCGAGCCGCCGCTCCCAGTCGGGCTCCACCCACTGGAACGCGAGATCCATGACCTCGCGGTCCCCCGCCACGCCCACCGGCAGCGGCGGTCCGAACTTCACCAGCGGGTGTGGATGATAGCCCTTGCTGTACGCAACCGGCAAGCCGGAACGACGCAGGGCCAGCTGGAGCTGGCGCTGGAAGTCGAGATGGCCGAGGAACACCAGGCGGCCGCGCTTGGCGAATTCCACCCGGCACCAGGTCTTGGCCGAGGCCCGCTCGCGCCAGAACCGCCAGCGCGGATCCTCGCCGGCCGGCGCTCCCGCGTCCGGCATCTGCGCGCCCGCAGCCTGGTCGTCCGATTGATCCGCCGGCCGCAGCGCGGGCTCCGCCGCGAGCGCCGCGGCCACGTGCGCGATCCCGTGCCCGCAGGCAGCGCACGCGTCGCACGGCCCCGCGAGCCGGCAATCGGGTGTCGTCACGCCGGCCAGCGCCCGCTCCCACTCGCGGCGCAGGAATTCGCGGTCGACCGGCCCCTGGATCCGGTCCCACGGCAGCGGCGCCTGCGGATCGCGCGCCGCCACGATCGCCTCGCCGTCCACGCCGCAGTGCGTGAACGCCCGCACCCAGCGGTCCCAGCCGAAGCACTCCTCCCAGCCGTCGAACCGCGCGCCGTCCCGCCACGCCGCCTCCACCACGTCGGCCAGTCGGGCGTCGCCGAGGCCGAGCACCGCCTCGAGGAAGCTGACCTCCGGCTCGCGCAGGCTCACCTTCGCCCGGAATCGCTGCAGCCGCCGGGCGAGGTACTGGTTGCGCCGGTCGATCTCCGCGCGCGAGACCTGACCCGCCCACTGGAAGGGCGTGTGCGCCTTGGGCGCGAACGGCGAGATCGAGATGGTCACCTGGGAGCCCCCGGCGGGCGCCAGGCCGATGATCTTGCCGGCGAGCGCGACGATCCCGTCGAGATCCGCTCCCGTCTCGGTCGGCAACCCGATCATGAAGTAGAGCTTCACGCGCTTGATCCCGGCGCGGAACGCCCGGTCGGCGGCCAGGAGGATCTCGTCCTCGCTGATCTGCTTGTTGATGACGTCACGCAGCCGCTGCGTCCCCGCCTCCGGCGCGAAGGTGACGCTGGCGGGTCGCTCGCGGCTGACTCGCTCGTAGAGCTCGGGATCCAGGGAGTCCATCCGCAGGCTGGGCAGCACGAGATTCGTGCGGGTGCCGGCGAGGCCCGCCTGGATGCCGGAGACGACCGGCCCGAGGCCCGAGTAGTCGCCTGTCGACAGCGAGAGCAGGCTGACCTCGTCGTAGCCCGCGCCGAGCGAACCGTCGCGCGCCGCCGCCACGACTGGGGCCACGTCGCGCTCGCGCACCGGCCGCTGGATCATCCCGGCCTGACAGAACCGGCACCCGCGGACGCAGCCGCGCATGACCTCGACGGCCAGCCGGTCGTGGACCGGCTCGACGACCGGCACCAGTTCGCCCGGCGGCGGCGCCGCGTTGAGGTCGGGCACCACGCGCGCCACGACCGGTCCGGGCGTTCCGTCCCACCAGACGCCCCGCACCGCCCGGACCCGGGCGAGGGTCGCCGCCCGCCCCTCGCCGGCCGCCCGGGCGGCGGCGACCGCGCCCGCCACCTCGCCCACGACGTCCTCGCCGTCGCCGAGCACCACGGCGTCGCAGAAGGGTCCGATCACCGCGGGATTCATCGCACAGGAGCCGCCGCCGATCACCAGCGGGTCGAGGTCGGCGCGGTCGACGTGGCGCAGCGGCAGCCCCGCGAGGTCCAGCATGGTCAGGAGGTTGGTGTAGACCAGCTCGTAGCCAAGCGAGAACCCGATCACGTCGAACTGGTCGGCCGGACGGCGGGTTTCGAGGCCGAAGAGCGGCAGCCCTTCGCGGCGCTGGACCTCCTCGAGGTCCGGCCAGGGCGCGAACGCGAGGTCGCAGAACGTGTCGCCGCGGCGGTTGAGCACGTCATAGAGGATGCGCAGGCCGGTGTGCGACATCCCGACCTCGTAGACGTCGGGGAAGCAGAGCAGCACGTTGCAGCCGCGCTCGCGCCACCGCCCGGCCGGCGCCGCGCCCCGCTCGCCGCCGATGTAGCGCGCCGGTCGGCTCACCAGGGGCAGGACGCGCTGCTCGAGCACGCGCCCGAGGGTCGCGGGATCGGCGAAGCGGGCGTCGGGGCGCCAGGTGGCCGCACGCCGGTCGCTCATGCGCCCGGGCCGCCGGGCGAGCCGCCGGGCTTCGGCTTGAGGATCAGCTCGGCGCCCGCCGCGTGCCGGTCGAAGACCGCCTTGTCCGGCTCGGATTCGAACGGCACCGGGTAGTCGCCGGTGAAACAGGCGTTGCAGTACCGCTCGCCCTCGCCGGTGGCCTCGAGCAGTCCCGCGAGGCTGAGGTAGCACAAGCTGTCGACCCGCAGATACGCCGCGATCTCCTCGACCGTGTGGCTGCTCGCGATGAGCTCCTTGCGGACCGGCGTGTCGATGCCGTAGAAGCAGGGATTCGTGATCGGCGGCGACGCGATGCGCAGATGGACCTGCTCGGCGCCCGCCTGGCGCAGCAGCTTCACGAGCTTGCGCATCGTGGTGCCGCGCACGATCGAGTCGTCGACCACGACGACGCGCCGGCCGGTGAGGACCTCGGCGACCGGGTTGAACTTGATCCGCACGGACATGTCGCGCACCTGCTGGGCCGGCGAGATGAAGGTCCGCCCGATGTAGTGGTTGCGGATGAGCGCCATCTCGAACGGGATGCCGGTGGCGCGCGCGTAGCCCAGGGCGGCCGTGTTGCTGCTGTCGGGGACCGCCGTCACGAGGTCCGCGTCCGCGGGCGCCTCCCGCCCGAGGATCTCGCCGCTGCGGCGACGCGTGCGCTCGACGCTGGTGCCGAAGATCGTGCTGTCCGGCCGCGAGAAGTAGACGTGTTCGAACACACAGCGGCGCTCGCGCTCGGCCCGGGCGATCCGCCGGCTCGCCAGCTCGCCCCGCCCGATCACGACGATCTCGCCCGCCTCGACCTCGCGCAGGTAGCGGGCGCCGATGATGTCGAAGGCGCAGCTCTCGCTCGCCACGACGTAGCTGTCCTGGAACCGGCCGAGGCAGAGCGGCCGGAAGCCGAGCGGGTCGCGCGCGGCGATCAGGGTGTCGCCGCTGAGCAGGACGAGGCTGTAGGCGCCGTCGAGCCGGGGCAGCACGTTCTGCAGCGCGTCGGGAATGGACTCGGCCCGGTCGCGCGCCAGCAGGTGCAGGATGACCTCGCTGTCGCTGGTGGTCGAGAAGATCGACCCCTCCTGCTCCATCGTCCGCCGCAGCTGGGGCGCATTGACGAGATTCCCGTTGTGGGCGAGGCTGATCGCGCCGCGATGGCTCGCGACCTGGATGGGCTGGGCGTTGATCAGGTTGCTGCTGCCGCTGGTCGAGTAGCGCACGTGCCCGATGGCGAACGTCCCCGGCAAGCTCTTGACCGTGGTCTCGTCGAAGACGTCGGCCACGAGGCCCATGGCCTTGTGAGTCGTGATCAGATGGCCGTCCGAGACGGTGATGCCCGCCGACTCCTGTCCGCGGTGCTGGAGCGCGTGCAGGGCCATGCTGGCCAGCTCCGCGGCGCCCTGCACGCCGGCGATGCCGACCACGCCGCATTCCTCGCGCCAGTGCCTGGGTTCGCTCATGGCTCCACCTCGTACGCGTCCATCACGGACGCCGGATCGCGACGCGCCAGCCGTGCAGGTGAGGATTGACGAGCAACCCCTGGGCGCCGCTGCGGGTCACGGCGAGCCGGTCCGCCAGCCGCGCCGGATCGCGCCCGTCGTCGGCGAGCCAGAGCCGCCACACGACGCCCGACAGCAGGGCGCCCGGTTCCCCGAGCGGGAAGCTGGCGACGTCCGCCGCGACGCAGCCGGACGGCACGGGCCCGCCCAGCAGCGCCGTCAAGAGATTCTCGCCGAGCGGTTCGAGGTCGCTCGCGATCGCCCGCCCGGGCCAGGCGACGTCCAGCGCGCCGCCGCCCGGCGCAGCGTCCCGGCGCCAGTCCGCGCCCCGGTCCAGCTCGAAATGGCCGTAATGGTGCTTGTTCGGATTGTAGTAGCGCCCGATCCCGAGCAGGTCCGCGACCGCCTGTCCGCCGGCCCCGTTCCACCAGGTGTGAAGCTCGCACCGGTGGAGCGCCCGCAGGGCGTCGCCGCCGGCGAGCCGGTGCTGCATGACCCGCACGGCCGTCGCCGCGTGCAGGTCCACGCCCTTGTGGCTCGTCAGCAGGGTGGTCTGAGTCATCGGCTCCTCCTCCAACCCGCGCGGGTCAACAGAGTTCCACCAGCCGGCGGAAGAACCAGAAGCCCGGCCCGGCCGCCTCGAGCCGTTCGGGGTCGGCCGCGGCGTCGCGGCGCAGGCGGCCCCAGCCGTGCGGCAGGTCCTCGGGCACCGCGCGGAGCAGCAGGGCGCGCTCGGGGTGCGGCATCAGGGCCAGGACATTGCCGCCGGGGTTCGAGAGCCCGGCCGTATCGAACTGCGAGCCGTTCGGGTTGCCGCCCGCGCCACCGGCGAGCGGCCGGAAACGCAGGGCGACCAGGCCGGCCCGGCCGAGGCGGGCGTAGTAGTCGGGTTCCTTGTGGGTGAAGCGTCCCTCCGCGTGCGCCATCGGCAACGGGATCGACGCCGGCAACCCCTCGACGAACGCGCACCGGCTATCGGCCGCCGGCGCGAGAAACACCCATTGCGAATGGTAGCCGCGGCGTCCCGGGTACCGGTTCGCCGCCAGCGCGACCTCGACCGCCCCCGGCTCCTGGCCGGGCACGATGCCGCCCTCGACGAGGACCTGGCAGCCGTTGCAGATCCCGAGGATCGGCTTGCCGCCGGCCGCCGCCTCGCGGAGCACCTCCAGGAGCGGGTCCTTGGCGGCGACCGCGCCCGCGCGGACGCGGTCCTGGTAACTGAAACCGCCCGGCACGACGTAGCCGTCGAACCGCGCGAGATCGGCGGCCGGCCGGGTCCAGCGGAAGATCTCGGCCGAGCCGCCGGCGTGCTCGATCGCGCGCGCCGACTCGTCCTCGCAGTTGACGCCCGGCAGCTGCAGGACCGCGAGGCGCGGCCGGCGCCCGAGCACCGCGGGGCCCGGCTGCACGGGGAGCGGCCCGTCCACGGCCAGCGCCGGCGCGGGCACCGCCGCCGCCGCCGCCTCGGCGCCGAAGAGCCGCGGCACGGCGCGCTGCCACTCGTCGGCCAGCGCCGCGACCTCGACCGAGATCTCCGCGCCGCGCGCGCCGGCGATCCGGAATCGAGGGTCCGCGGTCACCTCGCCCAGCGGCCACCACTGGCAGCCGCTGAAGCTGAGGAGCTTCTCGACCTCGCCCGCGCTCGCCGCAGGACAGCTCGCCACGAACCCGCCCGCCTCGCTGAACAGGACCTCGCGGAGCGTCAGCTCGGCCAGGTCGGCCGGCACCTGCAGGCGGGCGCCGAGGCGGCGCTGGCCCTCGAGGCCGATCGCCATCTCCAGGAGCGCGACGGCGAGACCGCCGTCGGAGATGTCGTGCACCGCGTTCACGATTCCGGCGCGCACGAGCGACAGCACCCCGGCGAGTTCGGCGCGGACGGCCGCGAAATCGAGATCGGGCAACGCCGGCCGCCCCGCCGAGAATCCCGCGTCCAGATACAGGCTGGCGCCCAACTCGCGCGAGGGGCGGCCGACGAGGTAGAGCCGGTCGCCGGGCTCCTTGAAACGCTGGCTGCGGCAGCGCCGGTAGTCGTCGACCACGCCGACACAGGCCACGATCGGCGACGGCGCTACGGCGCGGCCGCTCGCCGACTGGTTGTAGAAGCTGACGTTTCCCGAGATCACCGGCAACGGCTCGCGAGGCGCCGAGAGCCGACCGAGCGCGCGGCAAGCCTCGCCGATCCCGCGTACGCTCTCCGCGAACTGCCACATCGCCCGCGGCACCTCCGGGCTGCCGAAGTTCAGGCAGTCGGTGATCGCCGCGGGCTCGCCGCCGACGCAGACCACGTTGCGACACGCCTCGACGACCGCGCGCGCGCCGGCGGCCCAGGGGTCCGCGAGGCCGACGAGCGGATTGCCGTCGCAGGTCATGGCGATCGCGCGGCGGCTGCCGGGGATCGGCGCCACGACGCCGGCGTCGGCCTCGCCCGGACGCAGGATCGTGGCGGCCTGGACCTCGGGGTCGTAGTGGCGGTACAGGAACTCGCGGCTCGCCGCGTTGGGGTGGCCGGCCAGCGCGATCCACTCCGCGGGGATCTCCGCGGCCGGCCGCTCGGGAAGCCGCGCGTCGGCCGCCACCGCGGCGCGCTCGGGCGCCGCGAGCGGGCGGTCGTAGCGGATCCCCTCGGTGATCGTGTCGATCGGCGCGTCGGCCAGGATCCGCGAGCCTCGACGCAGGACGTACCGGCGTTCGGCCGTGACCCGGCCGATGCGCTGCGCGCACGCGCCGTCGTAAACCGCGGGCAGCGCGAAATCCTCGTTGTAGATCTGCAGGACCCGCTCCGTGAGCCGCGCGGGGATCGCGAGCCCGTAGCGCTCCTGCGTCTCGCTGCAGGCGCAGACGCGCGCCGGCAGATCCGCGATCTGGTGCACCAGGGCGAGGTCGACGTCGCAGCCGAAGCCGCCGGCGTCGCACAGCTCGCTCGTGACGCAGGCGACGCCGCCCGCGCCGAGGTCCTTGAACCCGATCACGGCGCCCTGCTCGCGGCAGAAGGCGAGCGCGGCGCGGTTCGCCACGGTGAGCACGCGCTTGAGGAACGGGTCGGGAGTCTGCACCGAGCCCTTGTTCTCGGTCGCCGCCTGAGCGTCGAGATCCGCCGACGCGAACGCGGCGCCGCCCATGCCGGACCAGTCGGTCGGCTTGCCCACGAGGACGAGGTCGTAGGGCTCGCGCGCCGCTTCGGCGGGCACCCGGCTGTGCGTGATGTGGGCCTGGTCCACCAGCCCGATCGCGACGACGTTCACGAGGCAGTTCTCGTCGTACGAGCGGTGGAAGGCGACGTCGCCGCCGAGGTTCGGCACGCCGAGGGCGTTGCCGTACTCCCAGATGCCCGTGACGACCTGGTCGGCGATGTCGCGCCGGTGGCGGTCGCCGCGATCGTCGGGTCCCTCGGGCGCCGGCCAGCCGAAGCGCAGCGCGTCCATGACGGCGATGACCTCGCCGCCCATGCAGTACACGTCGCGCACGATGCCGCCGATCCCGGTCGCCGCGCCCTCGACGGGCATGACCTGGCTCGGATGATTGTGGCTCTCGTGCGCCATGATGACGCCCCAGCGGCGCCCGCCGACCTCGCCGAAGTCCACGATCCCCGAGTCCTCGACCGGGCCGATGATCACGTTGGCGGCGTCCCAGGGCAGGTGCTTCTTGAGATAGGGCCGGCTGCTCTTGTAGGAGCAGTGCTCGCTCCACATGGTGTCGAAGAGCGTCATCTCGGCGAGCGTCGGCGGACGGCCGAGCAGCTCGGCGACGCGGCGGGCCTCGCCGACCCGCAGGGTCAGGCCGCGGGCGCGCAGGTAGGCTCGCAGCGAGTCGTCGTTGAGCTCGCCGACCGGAATCGGCGAATAGCTTTCATCTCGGGATTCCACGCGTGACCCCCGGCCTCGTGCCGACACTGGATCTGGTTTGGACGATCGGGGTGCCGAGAAGGCAACAATGTAACGCCTGGTCCGGGAAACCAACAGCGGGAAACGAACTAGCTTGAGACACCGTCCGTGTCGCGCACGATCCTGTCGTACTCGACGCCGGCCGCGGCGAGCGCCGCCGCGATCGCCGGCTCGGGCGCCTCCACCACCCGCACGCAGTAGCCGCAGTCGCTGCTGTATCGCCGCGGTACGGCCACGACCCTGGCCGTCATCCCCGCCGTCCGCAGGACCTCCTCCGCCCATAGCGCGTGATGGGTCGAGAAGAAGAGTACGTGCAGGGTGGTCATGGCGAGGGTCTCCGTTCGCCGATCGCGGCGAGCGCGGCCACCGCCGCCTCGACCTGCTCCCCGGTATTGAAGGCGCCGAACGCGAAGCGAAGCGTGCCTGCGGGGAAGGTCCCCAGCGCCCGGTGCGCCGCCGGCGCGCAGTGCAGCCCCGACCGGCCGAGCACGCCGTGCTCGTCGTCGAGCCGCTGCGCGAGATCGCTCACCGACTGACCGGCCACCCGGAAGCTGACGACGCCCGTGAGGTCGCCGCCGCGCGGGCCCACGAGCTGGAAGCCCGGCACGGTCGCCTCGGCCAGGGCGACGAATTCCGCGCGCAACCCGGCCTCGCGGCGGCCGATCGCCTCCGGCCCGCCGCCCTCGCCGAGCAGCCACTCGACGCTCGCCGCGAGACCGGCGAGCCCGGCCACGTTCAGGGTCCCGCTCTCGAAGCGGTCCGGCAGCACGGCCGGCTGTTCGAGGCTGTCCGAGCGGCTGCCCGTGCCGCCCAGCAGGAGCGGTCGCAGCCGGTCAGGTTCGAAATCGTCGGCCAGGACCAGGGCGCCGGTGCCGGTGGGCCCGAGCAGGCCCTTGTGTCCAGCGACGGCGCAGAGGGCGATCCCCTGGCGGGTGAGATCGAGTGGGACCGCGCCCGCGGACTGTGCCGCGTCCACCAGCAGCGGCACCGCGCGCTCGCGGCAGCGGTGGCCGATCTCGGCGACCGGCTGCACGGCGCCACACACGTTCGACGCGTGATTCACGACGACCAGTGCGGTCCTGGCGGTGATCGCGGCCGCGACCGCGTCCGGATCGACGCGCCCGTCCGCCGAGCCGGGCACGACCGTGAGCGTGATCGTTCCCGCCCCGGCGAGTGCCGTCAGCGGCCGCAGGACCGAGTTGTGCTCGAAGCTGGTCGTCACGACGTGGTCGCCGTCCTGCAGGAGGCCGGCGATCGCCTGGTTGAGGGCCCAGGTCGCGTTGGGGCCCAGCAGCACGCGCATCGGGCTCTGGACGCCGCAGAGCGCTGCCACCGCCCGCCGCGCGGCGAGGACGATCCGCCCCGCCTCGGCGGAACGATGATGGCCCGAGCGGCCGGGATTGGCCCCGACCGCCTCGAGGTAGTGGACCATGGCCGCCACGACTCCCGGCGGTTTGGGCCAGGACGTGGCCGCATTGTCCAGGTAGACCACCTCCCGGCGCGCGCCAGCGCGCTCGCTACCGGCTGACCTGGAAGACGGTGCCATCAGCCGCCTGCGTCTCCTCGATCCGGAAACCCCTGCTGCCGAGCAGCCGGCGCACGTTCTCGCACGCCACCTCGCTGTCGAGCAGCACCTCGAACATCTGATCGCCCTGCTGGATCGCGCGCAACACGAGGACCACCGGCTGAGGGCAGCTCAGACCGCGGGTGTCGACTTGCTTGCTCATCGAACACTCCTTTCAGGCCGGCCGCCGGCGCGTCATGATCGCGGCCACGACGAGGGCGAACACCAGGCCGATCACGACCGCCGCCGGACCGAATTGCCCGGCGCCCTTGCCGCTGCTCGCCAGCGCGAAGTTGTGGGCGAAGGCCGCCCCGGCGAACATCCCGAGCACGAAGACCGCGCTGTCGGAGTCCCCCTCGCCGGCGAGGATCAGCTGCCGCCCCGGGCAGCCGCCCGCGAGCGCGAACGACAGGCCGGCGAGCACCATGCCGAGGAAGTTCCAGAGCTGCTGCGTGTGAGCCGCGGGCTGCCCGGCGAACCCGGCGTGGAACTGGCCGAAGGCGAGATTGAGCGCGAACGCCGCGACCGCGAACCCCGCGACGCCGAGCAGCAGGTGAACGTCCCGCACGATGAAGAGGTCGCGCAGGGCGCCCATGGTGCAGAAGCGGCTCCGCTGCGCGAGGCCGCCGATCACCAGGCCCGCGCCGAGGCTGATCCACAGCGGCGCGTGGGGCGCCACCTTGTCGGTCACGTCCGGCGCGAGCGGGCCGAAATCGGCCAGCGCGAGCGCGAGCAGGCCGACCATCGCGGCCGGCAGGACCCAGCCCGGCGCCGCGCCCTCGGCCGGTCGCGAGCGGCCGAGGCTGAACCCGCGCTTGAGGAACTGCGCACCCACGAAGACCCCGGCCGCGAGGCCGAGGATGCCGGCGATCGCGTTGAGGTCGCCGCCCGCCAGGCGCAGGAACGCGCGCCAGGGGCAGCCCAGGAACACGAGCGCGCCGATCATCGCGAAGGCGCCGAGGAAGAACCGGACGACGGCGGACGAGCCGCCGCGGCTTCTGAACTCTCCGCGTCTGAGCGACACGGCGCAAGCGCCCAGCAGGATGCCGATGATCTCCGGCCGGATGTATTGCAGGGCGCCGGCGCGATGCAGGGCCAGAGCGCCCGCGGTGTCACGCTCGAAACAGGCCATGCAGAGACCCATGTTGGCCGGGTTGCCGACCTTCTGCAGCACGGCGGCGAAGCTTCCGATCACGACGCCGGCCGTGACGATGCCCGTGCGGGTCGCGAAGAAGTTCTTCACTCCCTCACTCCTTCCGTAGGTGGTTGGAAACGGCTGTGGAAACGGGAACGTCGCCGCGCGCCGGTCGGCGCGGGCGGGTCTAGCGGGCGGGCGGCGGGCCTGACTCCCCGGACCGGGAGCCTCCGGCCCGGCGTCACGTGCGGCCCTGCCTCAGCAGGCGGTAGGATCGGGTGCGTCGAGTCATGGCCGCTCGATGATAATGCGCCGGACGAGTTGGGTCAAAGCCGACGTGCGCCGCCGCCGGCGCGGCGTCAGACGTCCACGCCTAGCCACCGCTTGACCAGGATCCCGAGAGCGAAGCTCAGCGCGGCGACGCCCAGGCTGATGCCCGCCATCTCGAGGAAACGCCGCCGGAACGGCAGGTCCTTCGCCACCGCGACGTAGAACGTGAAGAGCAGGATGATCATCACGGCGGTCGCGAGCGCGAGTCCGAGGCACAGGCGGTAGTCGTCGAACAGCAGGTACGGCAGGATCAGCAGGGCCACCGTCGCCAGATAGGCCAGCCCCGTGAAGAGCGCCGAGCGGCCGGCGTGCGGCGCCGCCTCGGCGCGGCGGGAGAGGAACTCGCTCGCGGCCATCGAGAGGGAGGCGGCGACCCCCGTGATCATTCCGGTCAGCGCCACCAGCCGGGTGTCCTGGAACGCGAACGTGAGGCCCGCCAGCGCCCCGGTCAGCTCCACGAGAGCGTCGTTCAGGCCGAGCACGATCGAGCCCACGTTGCCGAGGACCTGGTCGTCGAGCAGGTCCAGAAGCTCGTTCTCATGCGCGCTCTCCTCGTCGGCGACCTGCGCGGCCTGCGGGATCAGCCCGGCGAGGAGCCGGTAGTCGACCTGAGCCTTCTGCTCGGCCTTCTCCATGAGCTTGACCCCGAACGTCAGGCCGAAGACGCGGGCGCAGGCCACGTAGAGCGCGGCGAGCAGCCAGTCCGGCCGGACGTTCAGCCCCGTGAAGCTCCGCCAGAGGTCGTAATGCCGCTTCTCGTCGGCGGCGATGCGCGCGAAGACCTCGCGGTTGCGCCGGTTCGACGCCCGCCCGGCCAGCTGCCGGTAGACGTGGTGCTCGGTGATCTCGGCGCGCTGGGCGCGTACGAGTTCCCGCCTGGTCTCGGGCGACATGTCGGGCATGCGCGGACCCTCCCGGGCCTAGAAATCCTTGCCGGCCAGGGTCCGGGCGAAGAGGTGCGGGACGTGGCGGAGCTGGTGAGCGAGGTCGAAGCAGCGGTCGAGCGTCGCCCCGTCGAGCCGCGACGTGATCCGGGGATCGGCGTCGATCGCCTCGCGCAGCGGCACGTCCTCGTCCCAGACCCGCATGGCGCAGCTCTGGACCCACGCGTACGCGTCCTCGCGCGAGACTCCGGCCTCGGTCAGGGCGAGCATCACGACCTGGCTGAAATGCATGCCCCGGACTTTCGCCATGTTCGCCAGCATCTGGTCGGGGAACACGACGAGGCCGTCGACGAGCCAGCGCATCTTGAGCAGCATGTGGTGCAGGGTGTGGCAGGCGTCCGGGAAGACGATCCGCTCGACCGAGCTGTGGCTGATGTCCCGCTCGTGCCAGAGCGCAACGTTCTCGGCGGCCGTGTGGGCGTAGCCGCGCAGCAGGCGCGCCAGGCCGGTGATCTTCTCCGAGACGATGGGATTCTTCTTGTGCGGCATGGCGCTCGAGCCCTTCTGGCCCTTGCCGAACGGCTCCTCGACCTCGTGGACGTCGGTCCGCTGGAGATTGCGGATCTCGACGGCCATCTGCTCGAGCGTGGCGCCCACCAGGGCCACCGCCGCCAGGAACGCTGCGTGCCGATCGCGCTGCAGGATCTGGGTCGAGACCGGCGCCGCCGCCAGCCCGAGCCGCGCGCAGGTCGCCGCCTCGATCTCGGGAGCCAGGTGCGCGTGCGTGCCGACGGCGCCCGAGATCTTGCCATAGCTGCACTCGGCGATCCCGGCGTCGAGGCGCGCGAGGCCGCGCCGCAACGCCTCCCAGTACACGAGCAGCTTCAGGCCGAACGTCGTGGGCTCGGCGTGGACGCCGTGGCTGCGGCCCATCATCACCGTGTCGCGATGGGCGATCGCCTTCGCCTCGACCGCGTCCAGGAGGTCGACCAGCGCCGCCCGCAGCACGCCGCCCGCCGTGCGGATCTGCAGCGCGAAGGCCGTGTCCAAAAGGTCGCTGCTGGTCATGCCCTGGTGGACGAAGCGGCTCGCGGGGCCGACGTGCTCGGCGAGATTCGTGAGGAACGCGATCACGTCGTGCTGGACGGTGCGCTCGATCTCGAGGACGCGCGCGGTCTCGAAGGTCGCCCGCGCGCGGATCTCGCGCGCCGCGTCCGGAGGGATCTCGCCGCGGTCGGCGCGGACCTCGCACACCGTGACCTCGATCTCCTGCCAGTGGCGGAAGCGGGCCTCGTCGGACCAGATGGCGGTCATCTCGGGCGTGGCGTAGCGGTCGATCATCGGTCGCGGCCTCCGCGGTCGGGTCCCGGTGGGTCGTCTGGCGTCGAGCGCCAGCGGCATGATGCCCGATCCCGCGCGTCGGCGCAAGACTCCCGCGATGCGCAGGTTGTTGGCGGGCGCGTAACGTCCTATCATGGCACTGCCATGCCTTCCCCGAGCCTGCGAGGTCCGCGATGATCCGCTGTCTGGCCGCCCTGTGCTGCTGTGTCCTGGTCACCGGCTGCGGCGGCCCCGAAGCGCCGCACTCGCCTGCCTCGCGCGGCGCCGTGATCCTCGGGATCGATGCCCTCGACTGGCGGGTGCTCGACGAGGTGATCGCCGCCGGGCGGGCGCCCGCGTTCGCGCGGCTGCGCGACGAATCCGCGTCCGGGGTCAACCTGAGCTTCGTGCCGCTCGAGAAGTCGCCCCTGATCTGGGCCTCCATCGCGACCGGCCTCGAGCCCGACCAGCACGGCGTCGGCGGTTTCCTGAAGGACCGCGGTGACGGCTACGAGGTGCTCAGCTCGGCCGCCGACTGGCGCGCGCCCGCGTTCTGGGACATCGCCGGCGCGGCGGGACTGTCGAGCTGCGTCATCGGCTGGTGGGTCACCTTTCCGGCCCGCGAGATCGAGGGCGTCATGGTCGCCGACCACGTCACGTTCACCGAGGCCGGGTCCCGCAATCCCGACGGGCTGGTCCGCCCGGCGGCGCTGGCGGGCGAGCTGGCCGCGCTGACGGTCACGTGGCGGGACGTCCCCGTCGAGCTGCTGCAGGCGCTCCTGCCCCAGGCCGACCCCGCCGGGCTCGCCGACGTCGAGAACCCGCGCCTGCTCAGCCTGCGGCTGGCGCTCGCCGGCGACCTCACCTACCTCGCCACCGCCAAGCTGCTGGCCGCGCGCCAGCACCACGACGTCTTCGCCCTGTACCTGCGCGGCCTCGACCTCGTGTGCCACCACTACTGGCAGTACTACGATCCGGGCGACGGGCCGGCCGGGTCGGCCGCCGACCGCGCCCTGTACGGCCAGGTCGTCCCGGGGTACGTCGAGCTGCTGGACCGCTGGATCGGCGAGCTGCTGCCGCTCGTGGGAACCGACCGGAACCTGGTCGTCGTCTCCGACCACGGCTTCCACGGCCCTCGCGTCGACCGTACGGGTACGCTGCACAAGGGCGTCGCCGAGCACCGGCCCGAGGGCGTGCTCATCGTGCGCAGCCCGCTCTATGCGCCGGGCACCCGGATCGCCCCCAGCTTCGTCCTCAACGTCACGCCCACGGTCCTCGCGCTGCTCGGTCTGCCGGCCAGCCAGGACATGCCTGGCCGGGTCCTCCGCGATGGCCTGACGCCGCCCGGAGCAGCCTGGGTCCAGCACCTCGAGGCGCACCGGCTGGCCACCTACGCGAGCCTCGCCCCGGCGCCGCCGCCCGAGGTCGCGGACGATCCCTCGCTGGACGCCGCGGTCAAGAAGCAGCTCAAGTCGCTGGGCTACGTCGACTAGCGGACGAGGGCCAGCTTCCCGGTCCGCGACTCCGCGCCGGCCGTCACGCGGTAGAAGTACAGGCCGCTCGCGAGCGGTCGCCCCTCGCGATCGGCTCCGTCCCAGGCGAACACGTGCTCGCCCGCACCCAGCTCGCCCGCACCCAGCTCGCGCAGCAGGCGACCCGCGAGGTCGACCACGGTCACGCTCACCCGGCCGGGTCGCGTCAGCTCGAGCCGGATGTCCACGCGCGGGTTGAACGGATTGGGGAACGCCGTCACCGCGGCGATGGCGCCGGCGGTGGGAACCTCTTCGCCGACACCGGCGATCTCGAGGAAATAGTCGTAGTCGACCAGGCCGAGCGCCGGATCGTCGACCTGGTGCCAGATGGCGTCCTCGACGACGGTCTCGTTGTACGCGCCCCACCAGTTGCCCTGGGCCATCTGCGAGAGCGGCGTGTTGTTGTAGAACCCGTACACCTGGTCGCCCAGTCCGTTGCCAGTGATGAGATTGCCGCCGTCGTCGCCGTCGAGCCCGTTGGTCAGGTCGCCCAGGTTCGGCCGGCCGCCGTTGATGGCGGCCACCCCGTACCAGTGTCCGTGGATCCGGTTGCCCGCGACGATGGGCGCGTTGTCGCCGTTGCAGGCGATGCCGAAGCCCCAGTTCAAGGTGTCCGGATGGATGTTGTTGTCGACGATGAGATTGTCCCGGATGACCGGATTCGCTCCGGCGGAGTAGCACAGGATGCCGTAGCCGCAGCCCTGGATGGTGTTGTACTCGATGACGGCGTTGCTCAGGGCCCAGACCGAGATTCCGCCGCTCAGATGGTGGCCGCTGCCGATGATCGTGTTGCCGCGGATCGTCGGCGAGTTCACGCCCTGCAGGCCGATGTTGATGTAGGGGTAGGGCGAGGCGTTGTCGAGGTTGTTGTTCTCGAGGTGGCAGGCCTCGATCGTCGGCGACGAGGACAACGTCATCGTGATCGTCCGCTGGCGATTGTCGCGGAAGCTGCAGCTTGTGATCGTGCCGTCGCCCGACGAGATGTCGAGGGCTTTGCTCGAGCTCGCGCGCACCTCGCAGGCATGGATGTCGACGTCGCCGCCGACCACGTCGATCGCCTCGACGGCGTAGGCGATGTCGCACATGCGGAGATGGAATTCGGAGCCGGCGCCCGTGTCGGCGTAGTCGAGGCCGCGCCACGCGCCCGGGGTGGCGACGACGCCGGTGAAGACGATGGGCTGCGGGGCGGTGCCTTCCGCCCGCAGGGCGCCGTTGATGGTCAGACCGATCGCTCCAGCCGTGCCCTGGAAAACCAGGGTCGAGCCGGGCGCGATCGTGAGCCGGTCGCCCAGCGAGACGACGACCGTCTGGTGGACCTGGTACGAGCCGGCGGCGCCGGTGACGGCGCCCGCCGAGTTGGCGACCAGATCGTCCATGGTCCAGGCGACGCCGGTGCCCGGGGTTGCGTAGTCGGCCAGCGCCGGCGCGACGCCGGTCAGGATCACGAACGCGGCGAACGCGCCGGCTGCGGCGCGGCGGAAAGGCGGAATGACGTGCACCATGACGACCCCCGATCGACGGACGGACAGCTCGGCTCTGCGGGACCGGAGGCGATGATACCACGAGGCGGGGCCGGCGAGTGGATCAGATCTCGACCCGCAGCGACCGGCGCAACAGGAGCCCGGCGGCGAGCGACAGGACCGTGAACGCGACGAGCCATGGAACGGCGACGCCGGCGAATCGCAGGTCGCGCGGCGGCAGCGCGACGGCGAACCGCGTGACCCGGCTCGTCGCGGGCAGCGCGGTTCCGGCCGGGTCCCTGAGCAGCTGCTCGAGCGCCGTCCGCTGGCGGGCCGAGGTCAAGGCGGGCAAGCCGGCGACGGCCACGGGCACGGCGAGATCCAGCGCGGGTCCGCCGGCATCCAGCCGCAGGTGGTGCGCTCCCGGCGCCGTCGCCCGGACGCGCCACACCAGCTCGCCGCGCGCCGCGTCACGGACCGGGCCGGCTTCGACGGCGACGCCGCGATCGGCCGTCAGCGTCGCGCGCACCTCGCCCGGCAACGCGGCGGCCACGAGCGCGGCTTCCCCCACCGCGAGCGGTCGCCGGCCCAGCCGGGCCTCGAGCTGGGGCAGGACCAGAACGAGCGGCACGACGAGCGCCGCGACGGCCGGCAGCGCGCACGCGAGATAGCGCAAATTGGCGACGAGGACTCCGCGCTGCACCCGCAGGATCACCGGCAGGCTCGTCTGGTAGAGCGCGGCCTCGTAGAGCCGGCCGACGAGCTGGCCGCGCTCCCGCGCGAGCCGCCGCTGCGGCGTCGCGACCTTGAAGAGCAGCAGCGCCGCGAGGCCGAACCCGACCGAGGCGCCGGCCAGCGCCCAGCCGGCATGATCGCCGAAGGGCGCGACCAGAAGATCGCCGAGGCGGCTCGCCGCCTGTCCGATCCGGGTCACGCGATGTACCCCAGACCCTGCATCCGCTTGCGGATCTCCTCCTCGTCGGCCGCGCCCTTGTCGAACTTGTCGAGTTCCCGCTCGAGCACGTGCGCGACGAACTCCTCGACGGAGGCGTAACCCGCGGCCTTGCTCGCGCGTTCGGCGCGCGCGAGCAGGTCCCGGTCGAGCTTGATCTTGCCGCCAGAGAACATCAAAGCTCCTTCCGGCAGGTCAGCGACCCGCGGTCTCGAGTCCAAAGAGGTCGCGTCCCGTCATCTCGGGCGCCGGAGCGACCCCGAAGAGCCGCAGGATCGTCGGCGCGAGGTCGGCGAGGCCGGGATCCGCCACGGCGAGCGGCCGCGTGGACAGCAGGATGCCCGGCACCTCGTCGGCGGCCTGGCAGTGGTCGCCGCTCCACTTCTGCTCGTTGTCGACGAACACCTCGGGCGGGACCTCGCCGAGCGCCGACTCGTTGCTGCCCCGCCAGCCGCGATGGTAGCCGAGCACGATGTCGGGCCCGCTCGTCGCGTACTCGCCGTGATAGACCGCGGACGCCCGGTAGGCGTACTTGATCGCCGGCGCCTGGAGGGCGGGATCGATGGCGGCTTCGAGCCGGGAGGCCAGCTCGGCGAGCAGCGCCTCGGCCTCCGCGCCCGGCGCCACGATCCCGCGCATCTCGCGCCCGCGCAGGTTGAGGTACAGGCCGTTGATCCCGATCGCGTAGGCGCGCGTGCGGGACCAGTCGATGCCCTCGAGGTAGGCGACGTCCCCGCGCGCGACGCCCGGCTGCAGCGCGAGGTAGCCCTGCTCGAGGAGCCACGTGTTCACGTGGAAGCTGCGATGGTACGGCGCGAACCCGTGGTCGCTCATGACCATCACCAGCGTCTCGGGCCCCACCGTGTCGAGGACACCGCCGAGCACGCCGTCGAGCGCCTGGTAGATCTCGGGGATCCGCCCGTGGTGCTCGGCGGCGCAGGCGGCGTGGAGCGGCGACCGCGGATCGATGCCGCGCCACCACATGTGGCAGTCCTGGTCGGGGTAGTTGAAGTAGAAGAACAGGAATCCCTCGTCGCGGCCGGCAAGGCGGGCGAGTTCGTGCGCGAGCTGCCGCTTGCGCTCGGCGAACACGAGGTCCGACTGCGAGAGGTAGTCCTCGTCCGTGAACGCGCCCTCCTCGAGCGCCTTGGTGTCGGCCGGCAGGCCCTGGGTGAAGAACGGGCCGAGCGCCGCCGCGAGCTCCCGCGCGTAGCCGGCGGGCGTCGAGATCGGCATCTCGGGGGCGGCCGGGTCGATCTGCACCGGGGTCACGTAGAGGCGCAGATTGGGCGCGATCTCCATCAGGAAGACGCGCGCCACCCCCCGGACCGATTTCAGCCACGGCACGAGCGTGAACTCCAGTCGCACCCAGTCGCTCCACTCGCCCTCGCAGAGCAGCAGGCGTTCGCCGCCCAGCTCGACCAGCGCCGCGCGGCTCGCGGGGTCGACCGTGATCGCGAGCGGCACCGTGACCGCCGGTTCGCCCTCGCGGTAGACGTTCGCCGGGCCCTCGACCACCGTCTCGCAGCGGCCGTCGACGAGGTAGACCGCGCGCAACGCGCCGCCGGAGCGGTCGCGCGCGGCGAGCGGGTCGTCGGTGACGTAGGTGTACTGACCGTACGTGCCCTGGATGTCGGGCGTGCCCATGCCGCTGAGCGTGCGCGCGCCGGTGGCAACGGGCGGGAAGTTGGCGGGCACCTTGAAGACTGTCGCGTCGACCTCCGCGAGGTCGAGCAGCTGCCAGAAGGCCGTGCCGTGGCGCAGGTTCGTCACCGCGCCGCCGCCGCGCGGCAGGCGCCAGGAGCCCAGGTCCCAGAACGCCGACGGCCCGACCGCCTCGCTGGTCGACAGGTACGGCGCGAGCGTGGCCGGGTCGCGGTGGATGAAGTCGAAGATGCCGTGGCCGCCGGGGTCCCGGCCCGTGATGAAGGTCGACCACGCGACCGGCGACTGCGGCGGGATCGCGGTGCTCAGCGGCACGAGCTGGCCGCCGCCCGCGATCACGCGATCGAACGACGGCATCAGACCGCGCGCGCGGTACTCGGCCACGAGCCGGGGGTCCATGCCGTCGAAGCCGAGCACGACGACCCTGGCCGCCGCGGCCGGCGTCGCGAACAGCGCCATCAGCGCGAGGAAGTACGACAGGCTTCGCTTCATGTCCCGTCCACCAGGCTGCTGCCGTGCATGTGCGCGGGCACCGGCACGCCGCAGAGATCGAGGATCGTCGGCGCCAGGTCGGCGAGCCCGGGCGCGTCGCCGCGCAGTCGACGGTTGCTGAACAGCACGCCGGGGACCTGGCGCGGATCCATGCAATGGTCGGCCGACCACGGCTTGGCGTTGTCCCGGAACACGTCGCCGAGGACCGCGCCGAGGGCCATGTCCCAGTCGGCGCGCCAGCCCGGATTGTAGCCCACGATCACGTCCGGAGCCTCGTCTCGGTACGGTCCGCGGTACGCGTCGGCGCTCGCCCAGAGCTCGGCGATGGCGACGCCGCCCTGGGGATCGACGAGTCCACGCAGCCGGTCCATCAGTTCCGTCCGCAGCGCAGGCGCCGCGGCGGGGTCGACGATTCCCTGCTGTTCGCGTTCGCGGAGATTCAGATAAAAACCCGCCAACCCGTTGGCGTACGCGCGGGTACGCGACCAGTCGATCCGTCCCGGCGGCACCGCCTCGCCCGCCGCGAGCGGGGCCGGTGGTCCGTCCGCCGGATCGTCCAGCAAGGCAAGATAGCCGTGTTGCCGGAACCACGCATTGAGGTTCACCGCGCGCCGGAACGGCTTGAAGCCGTGGTCGCTCATCACCAGCAGGACGTCCTCGGGGCCCAGGCAGGACGCCGTGCGGCCCACCAGCTCGTCGGCTCGGCGATAGAGGTCGCGGATCACGTCCTGATGGCGCTCGACGTCCGCGCCGCGATTGGCGGGATGGCCCGGATCGCGGAAGCGCAGGAAGGTGTGCTGCAGGCGGTCGGTCGCGTCGAAGACGCAGACCACGACGCCCTCGCGTTGCCGGTCGAGGGCGTGGAAGAACTGGCGCTCGCGCTCGGCGTGGATGTCCCAGACCTGCGCGAGGAACGCCTCCTCGTCGAGCACGCGCTCGTTGAGGGCCCAGGTATCCTCGGCGAGGCCGAGCGTCGCGTACGGCCCGTGCAGCCGCGCGAGCATCATCGCGTAGTGCGGGGGCTGGCTGATCGGCATCGCGGGCGCCTGCGGATCGATGTTCACGGGCGTGACGTAGAGCGCGAACGGGTCCCAGCCGACGACGCGCAGGCGAGCGATCCCGTGGACCGTCGCGCGCCCGGCGCGGAACTCGAGGCGCAGCCACGGCGAGGTCTCGCCGTCGCGGAGGGTGAAGGTCGCCTCGCCCACGCGGATCCGCGCGCGGCGTTCGCCCGGATCGACCTCGCAGCGGAGCGGCAGCTCGATCGGTCCGCGGCCGTCGGGCCGTTCCGGGCCGGGCAGGCGGCCGACCCAGCCCCCCCGGCCATCGCGCTCGAGAGTCCGCCGGTCGCCGCCAGTGAACGCGCCGGACGCCGCTTGCGGCTCGCTGAAGTACGTGAAGGTCCCCTGCGTGCCGCGCAGGTCCGGCAAGCACATCGCCGAGAGCAGGCGGCCCCGGAACTTCTCGGGCGGAAACGTGAGCGGCACGCGGATGATCGTGGTCTCGACGCCGTGTTCGCCGAGGATCGACCAGAAGCTGCGGCTTCGGCGGCGGAGCTGCATGCGGTCGGGGCCGCGGCCGAACCGCAGCGGTCCGAGCCGCCGCTCGCGTCCCGGCACCAGGCGCGTGCTCGACAGCTCGGGCAGGTGGGTGCGCGGATCCCGGCGCAGGAAGTCGAAGATGCCGTGGCCGCCGGGGTCGACCCCGGTCGCGAACGTGGACCAGGCGACGGGCGAGACGGCCGGCAGGGTCGTGCCCAGGTCGCGGAACCAGCCGGTGGCGGCGAGCGACGCGAAGTTCGGCAGGTCGCCGGCGGCCATGAATTCGCGGGCGAGCGCCGGGTCGAGGCCGTCGAGACCGAGCACCACCACGCGCCGCGCCCGCGCGCGCGCGCGGATCCGGCGGTGGCGGACCATCCTGACGACGAGCCGGAACGGCCAGGTGAGGATGCCGACCAGCGCGAGCAGGATCCCGGCCAGCGCGAAGAGCAGGGACCCCCCGAGGGCGAAGCCGGCGCCCGGGCCGATGTAGGCCAGGGCCGGCGCCGCCGCCGCCAGGAGCACGGCGAGCGCGGCGAGCGCACTGCGGCGGAGGAAGGACGCGGTCGGTCTACTCATGGTCCAGCGGGCTCGGGTGAAGGTGATTCCGCTCATGGTCGGATCGTGAGCGGGCGTTCGCAAGGAGAAATCCCGGCGCGCGGCGGTCGCGAGATCGGGATTCCGGGTCGCCGTCGCGCCGCCGGCTGCGCTCAGGAGCCGAGATGGCGGCCGGGAACCAGGTGCTCGACCACGTATTCGCGCACGGCTTCGCCCACGGGCGTGATCGGGACGTCGCAACCGGCTCGCCGCAGCTTGGCCATCTCGGCCTTCGTGAAGTACTGGTACTTGCCCCGCAGCTGCTCCGGCAGGTCGATGTACTCGATCGCGGCGTCGCGCTCGAGCGCCGCGAAGATCGCCCCGATGAGCGTGTTCCACGCCGTGGCCTGGCCGGTGCCGATGTTGAAGACACCGTTCGCGGCCGCGTGGTCCATGAGCCACAGCGTCATCGCCGCGGCATCCTTCACGTAGACGAAATCCCGGCGCTGGCCGCCGTCCGGGTACTCGGGCCGGTCGCTCTTGAACAGCCGGACCACGCCGTGGTCGCGCACCTGCTCGTACCCCTTGCAGACCATCGACCGCATCTCGCCCTTGTGCCATTCGTTGGGGCCGAAGACGTTGAAGTACTTGAGGCAGCAGATCTCTTCGAGCAGACCCTCAGCCCGCGCCCACAGGTCGAACTCGTGCTTGGACTTGCCGTACAGGTTGAGGGGCCGCAGACGGTCGAGGGCCGCGTGGTCGTCGCTGTAGCCCTGGGAACCGTCGCCGTAGGTCGCCGCGCTCGACGCGTGCACGAACCGGGCGCCGAGGCGCCGGGCGGAGAGGCAGAGGTCCTGGCTGTACCGGACGTTGTTCCGCACGAGGTAGTCCCAGTCCGTCTCCGTGGTCGACGAGCAGGCGCCCAGGTGCAGGATCGCGCGCAGCCGGCCGTCGAACTTGCCCGCCAGCAGGTCGTCGCGGAACTGCTCGTGGTGCTCGTAGCCGTGGTCGTACCGCACGGGCTCCAGATTGGGCTCGCCCGCGTCGGAGGGGTGGACGTCCACCGCCAGGATGCCCGTCTCGCCCCGCTGGTTCAGCAGCCAGATCAGGACCGAACCGATGAAGCCGGCCGCGCCGGTCACCACGATCATCGCTGGGCCTCCTCGAGGACGATGTCGCCGGAGAACGGCTTGCCGTCGCGTTCGGCGGTGAAGTGGATGCGGTCACCCACCATCGCCTCGTACACGAGGCGGGTCACGGTGTCGCGGCTGTCCAGGGGCACCCCGTTGATGGTCCGGATGACGTCGTAGACGCGCAGGCCGCCGCGCCAGGCGGGCGAGTCCTCGACGACGTCGCGCACGATGAAGCCCACGGGGTTCGAGATGCTCAGCTCGCTCATGATCTCGTTGGTCAGCGGGTAGAGCATCACGCCCCAGTTGGCCTGCCGGTAATGGCCGAATTCGCGCACCTCCTCGAGGACCCAGCGCACGCGGTTGGCGGGCACCGCGAAACCGATCCCGATCGAGCCGCCGCTCTCGGTGAAGATGAACGTGTTGATGCCGACGACCTCGCCGCGCGCGTTCACGAGCGCGCCGCCGCTGTTGCCGGGGTTGATCGCGGCGTCGGTCTGGATCATCCCGAGGTAGTAGCGGTCGCTCTGCGTCTGGCGCACGATGTCGCGGTTGAGGGCGCTGATCACGCCGACCGTGACCGTGGGCTGCGTGTCCGCCAGCAGCTGTCCGAACGGCGAGCCGATCGCGATCGCCCATTCGCCGATCATCAGGTCGTCGCTGTCGGCGAGGTCGGCGACGGGCAGGTCCTTGCCGTCGACCTTCAGCAAGGCGAGGTCGAACCGGTCGACGACCTCGACCAGCTCGGCGCCGTAGTTCGTGCCGTCGGACAGGGTGACCGTGATTTGCGTCGGGCTCTGGCCCACGACGTGCGCATTCGTGACGATGTAGCCGTCCGCCCCGACGATCACCCCCGAGCCGTAGCTCTGCCGCTCGCCGTACCGCAGGCGCGGCAGGCTGCGCTCGGGGTAGAAGAAATCGAAGAAGGTGAGCCGCGGGTCGCGCACCGCCACGCGCTGCGACACCGTGACCGTGACCACCGTCGGCGCCACCTGGCGGGTCGCCGCAACGATGGCGTTGGCCCGCTGGCGGTCGATCGCGGCGGCAGTCCCCTCGGCCGGCTCGGACTGGCCGCCGGCTTCCACGACGCGCACCGTGTCGCGCGCCGCGTCCGCGAGCAGGCGATCGATCGCCGCCTGCCGCTGGGATTCCCAGTCATGCCGCCAGGACCGCTCGCGCACGAGCAGAAAGAGCGCGCCCAGGAGAGCTCCGGCGAGCAGGCCGATGACGGCGGCGCTCCAGGTCGACACGCGGCGGTCCGGCATGACGCGTCACTTCCCTTGCAGGCGGTCCCAGTCGGCCAGGAACGAGGCGAGACCCTTGTCGGTCAGCGGATGCTGGACCAGTTGCTTGATGACCTTGGGCGGGATGGTGGCGATGTGCGCGCCCAGGAGGGCGCTCTCGACCACGTGGTTCGGGTGCCGCACGCTCGCCACGATGACCTCGGTCTCGAGGTCGTAGTTGTCGTAGATCGTCACGATCTGCTCGACCAGGGCGATGCCGTCGTGGCTGACGTCGTCGAGCCGGCCCACGAACGGCGAGCAGTAGGCGGCGCCGGCCTTCGCCACGAGCAGCGCCTGGCTCGCGGAGAACACGAGCGTGGCGTTCACCGGGATGCCCCGGCCGCTGAGGGCGGCGATCGCCCGGAGGCCCGCGTAGGTCGTCGGGATCTTGACCACGATGTGCTCCGACAGCTTCGCGAGCCGGACGCCCTCCTGGATCATCCCCTCGGCGTCGGTCGCCACGACCTCGCCGGACACCGGTCCCTGGACCAGGTCGCAGATCTCGCGCAGGAGCGCATCGGTGTCCCGGCGGCCGGCCTGCGCCATCAGCGACGGATTCGTGGTCACGCCGTCGCACATGCCCAGGGCCTTGATCTCGGCGATGGCGGCGAGATCGGCGGTATCGATGAAGAACTTCATCGTCGGTCTCCTTCGGCGGCCGCATCGCGCCGCGGGGTGTCGTGCGCCGGCAGGAAGCCGGGGTCCAAAAGCGCATCCGGATAGACGACCTCCTCGAGGAAGAGGCCGTGGGCCGGAGCCATCGGGCCGGCCGCGCGCCGATCCCGCGCGGCCAGGATGCCGGCGAGATCCTCGGGCCGTCGGGCGCCGCGGCCGATCTCCACCAGCAGGCCGACCAGGTTGCGCACCATGTGGTGCAGGAAGCGATCGGCCCGGATCTGGAATATACCGCCCTGCTCTTTCCATTCAAGCTCGCAGAGGTCGACCGTGCAGTGGTTGTCGTCCTTCAACGAGCTCGCGCGGCAGAAACTCGTGAAATCGTGCCGGCCGGCGAGCGGGGCGCAGGCCGCGGCCATGGCTGCCGGATCGAGCCGCCACGGCACGTGGAAGGCGTGGGGGTCGAAAAGGTTCCGGCGCTGCGTGATCCGGTAGGCATACCGGCGCGACACGGCCGACAGCCGCGCGTTGAACGCCGGCGAGACCTCGCGCACGGCGAGGACCTGGACGTCGGCGGGCACGAGGTGCGAGAGCGCGCCGACCACCCGGGCCACCTCGCGCCGGTCGCGCAGCTCGGCGTGCGCGACCTGGCCGCGCGCGTGGACGCCCGCGTCCGTGCGCCCCGCGCCGACCGGCACGCACGGCCGCTGCAGCAGGCGCGCGAGCGCGGCAGCCAGCTCGCCCTGGACCGTGCGCAGGTCCGGCTGGATCTGCCAGCCGTGGAAGTCGGTGCCCACGTAGGCGAGGTCGATCTTGACGCGTGGCGGCGGGTTCGAATCGATCGCGGTCACCAGCATGGTCCTTTGCGTCAGGCGAGCAGGACGAGCCCGACGAACGTGCCCGCCCAGGCGATCAAGAGCAGCCCCTGCGCCCACGGCAGGCGCGGCGGCCGCGTCGGCTCAGCCGGCAGGCGGCCGGCCAGAGCGAGCGGGAGCGTCTCCGCGCGCCGCGCGAGCCCCTCCATGACCGGCGGCACGACCAGCAGCAGCTCGCGAAGGTGCAGGCCGCGACGTCGCCGCCGCGGGTCGGCCCGCCGCAGGCGCAGGCACGCGCGGATGCGCGCGGCCTCGGCGTGGGTCCGCGGCGCGGTGCCCAGCGCCACCGCGAGGGTCACGCCGAGATGTCCGGTGTCGACGCCCAGCGGCTCGAGCGGCCGCAGCCACCAGGTCAGGGCGACGGTCAGGTCCGGCAGCGGCAGCAGGCGCAACAAGAGCGCGCCCGCGGCGATCACGAGGGCGAGCCGGCAGAGTGCGAGCACGCCGCGGGACAGGCCGAGCCACGTCGGTCGACCGAGGGGCGCCGCGTCGACCGCGCTCACGGTGTGCGCGACGAGCACGACCAGGACCACCGGCAACCACGCCCGCAGCAGCGAGGCGGCGCCGGCCGGACGCCAGCCGGACCGCCACAGGCAGGCGCCGAGCAGGCAGGCGAGCGGCACGAGCGCCAGGGGCGGCCAGAACAGAGCCGAGAGCACGGCCAAAAGCCCGGCCGCGAGCCGGGCCGCGGGATGGCTCCGTCGCAGCGGCAGCGAGGCGACCGGTCGCCAGGCGCGTCCAGCGGCCGGGATCATCGCGCCTCGGCGCCGGCGAGCCGCGCGGCGATCTGCACCGCGTTCCAGGCGGCGCCCTTGAGCAGATTGTCGGCCACCACCCAGAAGAGCAGCACGTCGCGACGTCCCGGCTCGTGGCGGAGGCGGCCGACGTGGACGCGCGCGTCGCCGCTGACCTCCGCCGGCGTCCGGTAGTCGGCCGGCGTCGCGCCGCAGGTCACGCCCGGGAATCCGCCGAGGACCGCGACCGCCTCGTCCCGCTCGAGCGGACGCGACAGCACCGCGCGGACCGCCGCCGAATGTCCCGTCCAGACCGGGACGCGCGTCGCGGTGCAGGTGACCGCGAGGTCGGGCCGGGCCAGGATCTTGCGCAGCTCGTCGTGGACCTTCCGCTCTTCCTCGAAGAAGCCGTCGTCGCCCGGCCCGCCGATCTCGGGAATCACGTTGGCCGCGATCCGGCGGGGAAAGACCGGACCGGGCCGGTCGGCGCCGGCGAGCTCCCCCGCGGCCAGCGCCGCGGACTGGCCGGCCAGCTCGTCTCGGCCTTTCTGGCCCGCGCCGCTGACCGACTGCATGGTCGTCACGTGGACCTCGCGCAGGCCGGCCGCGCGATCCAGGGCCGCGCACGGCAGGGCGATCTGGATGGTCGAACAGTTCGGATTGGCGATGATCCCGCCCGCCGCCTCCCCCTCCTCGAGCCGGGGCACGAGCCGACCGTTGACCTCGGGCACGACCAGCGGTACGGAGGCCTCGCGGCGCCAGGCCGAGCTGTTGTCCACGACCCAGGCTCCGCTCGCGGCAGCGACGGGAGCCCAGCGGCGACTGGCGGTCGCGCCCGCCGAGAACAGGGCGACCCTGACGCTCGCGAAGCTCTCCGCCGCGACCTCGCGGCAGATGAGCTCGCTCCCGCGAAACCGCAGCGGCTGGCCGGCCGAGCGTGCGCTGGTCAAGAGAAGGGGCGGCATCTCGATCCAGCTCTGGCGCGCCAGCAGGTCCAGCATCGTCCGGCCGACGAGGCCGCTGGCGCCGAGGATGGCGGATCGCATGGGCAGCTGTCCTTTCGGCGTGGTCCGGCGTTCGTATGGTAGCAGCGCGCCCGATGGCGGTCAAAGGCCGCCGTCGGCGCGGCGACCGTGCATGGACGCCCGGCGGCGGGGGTGCTAAGCTCCGCGAGGACCCTAGCCGAGGAGTGCCCATGCGCCGCGTTGCCGTCGTCTCGCTGTCCGTCCTCGCCCTGACCGTGCTGGCCGCCTGCGCTCCGGAGGATCGCGAGCCCCAGCTCGAGGCGCTCTCCCGCTGGGAAGACCAGCGTCTCGCGCCGACGGACTCGCTGCTGTCCCTGCTCGGCAGCCGCGACGCGATCGTCCGCCGCGCCGCGCTGCGGACGGCCGGCCTGATCGGCCGCACCGACGTGCTGCCGGCGATGATCGACGCGCTCGGCGACCGCAGCCAGGCCATCCGTTGCCAGGCCGCGTTCAGCCTCGGCCTGCTCGGCGGCGACATCGCCGTGCCGCCGTTGCAGCAGCTGCTGGCGGACAGCCACCTGGCCGTCCGCGTGGCGGCCTGCGAGGGCCTCGCTCAGCAGCGCCACGATGGAACCGGGCTGTTCCGGCTGGCCATGCACGGCGAGCGCCGCGAGGCCGAGGCGGCGTGGACGGCCCTGCGCAACGTCGCCGGCGAGGCCGACCACGACAGCCTGGTCGCGGCCATCGGCGCCGGCCTCGCCCGCCCCGACGCATCGATCCGCTGGCGAGCGCTGCGCTGCGCCGAGCGGTCGCCCGATCCGACTCTGGTCGAGCTGATCCGGCCCTTCGCGACCGACCGGGACGTCCAGGTCCGGGTCCACGCGCTCCGCGCCCTCGGCCAGCACGCCGGCACCGAGGCGCTCGAGGCCGTGCTGGAAAGCTGCCTCGATCATGACCGGTTGAAAAAGCGCGACCTGCACCGCGTCCAGATCGCCGAGCTGCGGGCTCTCGGGACCCTGGCGGCGCCGGTGTTCGCGGCGGACCCCGAAGGCGAACACACCTCGCCGGCGGGTCGCTCGGTCGCCGCGATCACGAGCGGCGCGGCGAGCGAGGACCCGTACGTCGCGACGTCGGCGCTGGACGCCATGACCGCTGCCGTCGGCGAGCTGCCGCTGCCGCCGGAAGCCGCCGAGCGCGAGAGCCTGGTGCCTCGCTGGCGGGCGCGGCTGGTCGACGCCGCCCGCGAGCGTCTCCAGGACCCGGCCCCCGCCGTCCGGGCCGCTGCCGCCGCGGCATTCGGCGCGCTGTTCGGCCACGGCGCCGTCTCCGCGCTGGAACCGATGCTCGCGGACGCCGACCCGGCCGTCGCCGCCGCGGCCTGCGCCGCGCTGCTCGCGAACCAGCCCCGGCACGGTCAAGCCTGCCAGTGGTGCCGGACATTGACCGAGCGTCACGGCCGGACCGGAGAGGCCGGCGTCCTCGCCGCGATGCCGCGTCTGATCGCGCGCCTCCGCGAGACCGGCGCGCTCTGGACGCCCATCACCAGGTTCCCGCGCACCGACGACCCCGCCTGCCTGCCGAGCCTGGCGTGGTGGCGCGCGGTGCGCGGCCTCGAGAACGACGACTTCGTCGTACGCGCCCAGGCGGCGGCCGTGCTCGGTCAGCTACCCGGCGAGAGGTCGCGCGACGCCCTCGTCACCGCGTGGGAGCGCGAGCGACGCCGAGGCAACGTCGACGTCCAGCTGGCGCTCCTGGAAGCCCTGGGGGCGCTCTTCGACGCCGAGCCGCAGGACCGCCTCGATTTCGAGCCGCGGTGTGTCGAATGCGTCTACTTCGAGGCCGTGGGCGAAGAGCACCCCGACGGCCTCGAACCGGCGGCCGCGGACCCGCCCGCGCCAGAGGTGAGCCGCACCGCCGCCGCAGCCGCGCTCGCCGAGGCGTTCGACCATCCCGAGCTGCGGGTCCGCCTGGCCGCCAGGGAGGCGGCCCTCGCCACCGACCTGTTGACCGACGACCTGATCCCCAGCCGGGCGAGCCTCCGGGAGACCGCGCCCGCCGTCCGGCGGGATCCCGCGCAACCGGCGCGGCGTCTGCCGTTCAAGGCGCCTCGCGTGCGCTGCGTCACGGATCGGGGCGCGTTCGTGATCGAACTCGACGCCGAGACTGCGCCGAACACGTGCGCCGCGTTCCTGGGCCTGATCGAGTGGGGATTTCACGACGCCCTGACCTTCCACCGCGTCGTGCCCGATTTCGTGATCCAGGGCGGCTGTCCGCGCGGCGATGGCTGGGGCGATCCGGGCTGGACCATCCGCGAGGAGTGGTCGCGCACGCCGTTCACCCGCGGCACGGTCGGCCTCGCCACCTCGGGCAAGGACACCGGCGGTAGCCAGTGGTTCGTCTGCCATTCGCCGCAACCGCACCTCGACGCCCGGTACACCGCGTTCGGTCAGGTCAGCGAGGGGATCGAAGTGATCGACGATATCCAGCGCGGCGACGCCTATCGCCTGGAAATCCTGGCGGATTGAGCCGGCGAGGATTGCTCCGGGTCCCCGCCGGCAGTACCATTGCAGGGACGGGCCTGAAACCGGCGCCTGCCGGCCGGTCCGCAGAAGACCAACCGGGAGCATGGCGATGATCCGCCGCGCCGTCCGCCTCAACCTCGCAGCCAGCATGCTGGCGCTCGCCCCGGCCGCCGTGGCCGCGGAACAGGTCGGCGAGGGCGTGACGTTCCTGGGCGCCGGGTTCACGGGCAAGCCGTTCGCGCTCGCCGGCGAGGTCATCCTCGAGACCGACGGCTCCTTCAACTGCGCCCGCGACTACACCGACCCCGAGCACCCCGTCTGGATCTCCTGGCACGACGTCTCCACCGGGACCGGATTCTGGGACACGGTCCTCTACGAGGACGGCCTGGTCGTGGCCTTGCTCGAGAACCTGGCGGCGGGCGCCTACTTCGTCGACTTCAGCGATCCGGCGTCGCCGCGCGACCTGGGCGGCTTCGCCGGCAACACCTACACGTCGGGCTTGCTCCACCGGCAGCACCTGTACCTGAGCCTGTCCAACCTGATCATCGTCTACGACATGACGGTCCCCGACGACCCCCAGTTCCGCGCGGCCTTCCTGGCGACCCCGCGCGGCGAACCCCGCTGGTTCGCCGCCAGCGGCGACCATGTCTACTTCATCGAGGCCGCCAACGTGGTCCGGTGCCTCGACGCGAGCGAGCCGGACGCGCCGGCGGACCTGGGCACGTTCGTGGTCGCGGGCGACGACGTCGACGCCCTGGTCGCCGGCCGGGGCGCCCTCTACGCAATCGTCACGTCCGCGATCGGCGACGCCGCCAACCGCGTCGACCTCGTCACGCTGCGCCTCGACGCGCCCACCCAGCCCGTCGAGACCGCCCGCCGGCCGCTCGCGACGGGCCTCGACGCGAGGGGATTGCGCCTCGTGGCCGACGGCGATCTCCTGCTGGCCGCCGAAAGCGGCGGCACGGTCCACGCCTTCGACCTGGCGGAACCGCTCGAGCCCGAACCCGTCTGGACGCTGCCGGTCTGGGCCGACCACCTCACCGTGACCGGGGACCATATCTTCCTGGTGTCCGGCGACGAGCTGCGGATCCACGCCCGCGCGGGCCGCGAGCCGCCTCCCCTGGCCGCCGTCCGGCAGTACCTGCCGGCCCTGGAGACCGTGACCGGCGAGGGGACGCTGCAGATCGCCCAGGCCGAGAAGGACCTGTCGCTGCTCCTCTGCCTCGACCTCACGAATCCGACCTGCCCGCGCCTGGTCAGCGAGTTCGACGCCGGCCTGGACGGCAGGCTCTTCGTCCGAGACGACCTCGCCGTCCTCGTCGACGCGACGGATTTCCGGATCGTCGACGTCGCCGACCCCGCCGCGCCCCGGCTGCGCGGCACGGCCCGGTTCGCGGTGGAAGGGCTCACGAATCACGTGGCCCTCTCGCGCAAGCTCGCCGCCTTCGGGCGCCTCAACGCCTACGCGACGGATCTCTACGACGTGGTCGACCCCGATCGGCCGACCCTCCTGAGCCGGATTCCGGGGCAGGTCTTCCCGATCGCGGTCGACCGTTCCACCCTGCTCTTCTTCGACTTCGGCCAGATCCGGATCTTCGATGTCTCCGACCCGTACAAGCCGCACGACTACGGCGACCTGCCGCTCGACGGCCAGAGCACCGATGCCGTGATCGTCGACGACCTCGCGTACGTGGTGAGCGTCGAGGAGACCGGGCCGAAGCTCTACGTGCTGGACGTCGGCGATCCCGCGAGCGCGCGCGTGCTCGCGTCGATCCGTCTCGACGCCAGCGGCTCGCTCGTGACCTACGGCGACCGCCTCTACACGCGCAGCTACTCTAGGGTGCAGGTCATCGACATCTCCGCAAGGCTGCAGCCCGTCTACACGGCCTGGTTCCAGCCGGCCTTTCCCCCCACCACCGGCCTGGCCGCCGACCGCGACGTGATCACGGTGAGCAACCGTCTGATCACGGTGCGCGACGATTCCTGGTTGCCCGCCGCCGTGGACGAGGATGGTCCGCGCGCGGCCTGCCGTCTCGAGGACGCCTATCCCAATCCTGGCAATCCCGGCACGACGTTCGCGTTCAGCGTCGACCGCCCCCGCGAACTCACGCTCGCCATTCACGACCTGCGCGGCCGCCGCGTGGCCGACCTGGCCAGGGGGACGTTCGGACCCGGCCGCCACACCGTCGCCTGGCGCGGCCTCGACGCCGGGGGCCGCCCCGTCGCCAGCGGCGTCTACGTCGTCCGCCTCCACGGCCCCGGGGTCGAGGCGACGGGCACCGTGACCCTGGTGAAATAGCCGCGAAATAGCCGCGCCGCGGTCGCGCCGCCTACCCGCGCAGAGCCTTCGCCAGGGACCCCCAGGTCGGCGTGGCGCCGTACAGGAGGATCCCCGCCCGGAAGAGCTGACCGGCGACCTTGTTCGCGAGCCAGATCGTGCCGGCCAACAGCACCCAGGACGTGACCACCTGCCACAGCGGCGGATTGCTCACGCTGATGCGCATGAACATCAGGATGGGCGAGAAGAACGGCACCAGCGAGAGGATCGTCGCCAGGGGCTGGTCCGGCGCCTTGATGACCACCGTCATCAGGAGGATGGGCACGACCATTCCCATCGTCAAGACGACGCTGAACTGCTGGGAGTCCTGGACCGAGTTGCACATGGCGCCGATCCCGGCGTAGAGGCTGGCGTAGAGGAAATAACCGAGCAGGAAGAACACGAAGAAGTTGAGCCAGAACCACGGGCCGAAGAGCGACAGGCTGATCTCCGCGCCGGCGACCACCAGCCCCTGGGCCGAGACCGCCGCCCCGGCCACGGTCCACACCGCGACCTGGGTGAGCGCCGCCAGCCCGATCCCGAGCACCTTGCCGAGCATGAGCTGTTCCGGACGCAGGCTGGCGAGCAGGACCTCGACCATGCGGCTGGTCTTCTCCTCGATGACCACCGTGAGGTTCTGCTGACCGTAGACCAGGACCATGATGTAGATGATCATCACCATCATGAAACCGCCGATGATCCCGACCTCCGCATTCTGGGCGGACTCGGCGTCGGCGGTCAGCTTCAGCGTATTCCAGCCGGTGCGCGCGAAGAGCTTGGCCCGCAGTGCCGGGTCGAGGTTCTCGCGGCGGAACCGTTCGTCCTGCAGGACCTGGTTCAGCGCGGGTCCGAGGGCGTCGTCGCGCAGGACGACCGCGCCGACGGCGGTGTTGTAGAACGTCGCCTCGGGGTTGGCGAAGAAGTCGGCGGGGATCACGAGCCCGGCGTCCGCTTCCTCGGCGAGGACCATCGCCTTGAGGTCTTCCAGGCACGCCGCCTCGCCGGAGGCGCAGTCGAGCTCGGTCAGGGTGACGTAGCTGTCCTCGCGCTCCGCCAGCGCCGTCTCGAGCGGCCCGACCACGCGGCCCGTGCGATCGACGACGGCGACGGTCCGCGCCTGGTCGCCCGTGGCGTCAGCGAGGAGGCTCGGGCCGATGACGAGCGCGCCCATGAAGAGCGGCCCGAGCAGCGTGCCGATCAGGAACGCCTTGCTGTGGACGCGTTCGATGTACTCCTTGCGGATCACCGTCAGGACCTTGCTCATGCCTGGCTCCTCTCGTCGCGGCGGGTGGCCCGCTGCCGGCGGACCGCGACCAGGAAGATCTCGCTGAGGGTGGGCCGGTTGGCGGCGAACAGCGAGAGCGAACCCGCGGCCGCCAGGGGAGCGAGGAGCGCCTGCGGATCGAGACCCGGCGCCAGCTCGAGGCGCCAGGCGCCGTCCTCCATCCGGCGCTCCGAGACGCCCGGCAGACCGGCCGGCGGCTCGCCGCCGTCGCGGTAGGCCACCCGCACCATCTGGAACGGGTACGCCGCCCGCACGGAGTCCAGGGATCCGTCGAGGATCTTCACGCCACCCTCGATCAGGCAGACGGCATCGCAGAGGCGTTCCGCCTCGGCGAGCATGTGCGTGGAGAACAGGATCGTCGTCCCGCGCTGCCGCTCGGCGAGGATCAGATCGCGCATCAGCTCGATGTTGAGCGGATCGAGCCCGCTGAACACCTCGTCCAGGATGACCAGGTCGGGACCGAAGATGAAGGTCGCCGCGAATTGCACCTTCTGCTGCATGCCCTTCGACAGGCTGTCGACCTTGCGCTTCGCGTAATCTCCCAGCTCGAGGCGATCGAGCCATTGCGCGGCCCGCGCCAGCGCCTCCCGCCGCGGCACGCCCTTGAGCTGCGCGAGGTAGGCAAGCTGCTCCTGGCACGTCATCTTCCGGTAGAGTCCCCGCTCCTCGGGCAGGTAGCCGATCCGGTCGCGCAGCGAGCGTACGAGGGGCCGCCCCCCGAGCGTCATCGCGCCGTGGTCCGGCAGGATGATGTCCATCAGGCAGCGGATGGTCGTGGTCTTGCCGGCTCCATTGGGCCCGAGGAACCCGTAGATGGCTCCCCGCGGGATGCTTAGGCTCACGCCGTCGACGGCGAGCTTGTCGCCGTAGCGCTTGCGCAGTTCGCGCACCTCGAGGAACGGCTCGCCCACCTCGGGGAGGTCCAGCTTCGCAGCGGTCATGATTCGCGGTCCATCCTTCCGACGGCGTCGGGAACGCTCGAGACAGCGGGGCCGGACCGGGTCGGCGGGGAACGCCGCAGGGCCGACCGGTCGGGGAACGCTCGCGCTGCATGATAAACGAGACGCCCGGATCGCCGCGAGTGCAATCCGGGCGTCGATTCAACCTGCGACACGCCCTCGTGCCGGGGGCTACCGCGAGATCCTCAGGAAGAGTTGGTGACGATCCATCGGTCTGCGGTGTTATCCGCGGCGGAAGCCGGCCGCAGGTTAATGCCGTTCGGCTGGCGCCC
This sequence comes from Candidatus Krumholzibacteriota bacterium, assembly GCA_022711765.1. GTDB lineage: Bacteria > Krumholzibacteriota > Krumholzibacteriia > LZORAL124-64-63 > LZORAL124-64-63 > Glo-17. Next base: position 1,335,099 of record JAKLEB010000002.1, on the reverse strand, counting down.
CGAGTCGGAAGGTATGATCGCAAGCATCCGTCACATTTTCGTCACGAGTAGATTCTATTTATAGGAACATTTAGATTTTTAACATAAAATACTGTTTTTTTCGTATAATCCGGTCCCGATTTCGCCATAATAGAGGCCTTGGTTCTCACTCTAGTTCCGTGATAAAATTGAGCTTAGCGCAAAGTATCACGGCCGGTCCTCGGCCCGGCGCACCCGGAGCGGTTACCATGAACGAGTCGGTGCCGACGAGCAAACGACTCCTGATCATCGAAGACGATCAGGAGCTCATCGACCTGCTCTCCCTGCACCTGGAGAGCGAAGGATTCCAGGTGGTCGCCGCCGCGGACGGCGAGGCGGGGCTCCATGCGTTCCAGGACGGGACCTACGCGATCGTGATCCTGGACTGGATGCTGCCGTCGATGTCCGGACTCGAGGTGCTGCGCGAGATCCGGTCCCAGGACAGCCGCACGCCGGTCCTCATGCTGACCGCGCGCACCGAGGAAGCCGACAAGGTCCTCGGGCTGGAGCTCGGCTGCGACGACTACATGACCAAGCCGTTCTCGGTCCGCGAGCTCGCAGCTCGCGTCAAGGTCCTGCGGCGTCGCATCGAACGCGCCGAGGAGCTGGCGCGCATCGCGGCCGGCGATCAGATCCTCGATCTCGGGCCGCTGAAGATCGACCACGGCAAACGCAAGGTGGAGGTCCGGGGCGAGCCCATCCAGCTGACCGTCAAGGAGTACGACCTGCTGCACACGCTGGCGGCGCGGCCGGGCCGCACCTTCAGCCGCCGTCAACTTCTCGACCTGGTCTGGGACCAGGATTCGGACATCTACGAGCACACGGTCAACAGCCACATCAACCGCCTGCGCAACAAGATCGAGGAGAATCCGAACCGGCCGCGCCTCATCCTCACGGTCTGGGGCATCGGCTACCGCTTTACCGAGGACTACCTGTAGGTCCATGCGATGAGCTGGCCACGCGGCACGAACTCGCTCCACTTCCGGGTCTCGGCCCTGTTCCTGATTTTGCTCGTGCTGGTCGGCGCGGTCTACTACGTCTGGATGGAGCGCACGGTGTTCTCGCCGCCGCGGCAGGACGCGATCGAAGAGCATTGGTACGCCGAGCTGGCCGACGCCGAGCTCGATAGCCTCGCGGCGCTGGCGCGCGGCGCGCCGCCGGAGCGCCTGCAGGAGCTGGCGAGCGAGTACGGCGCCAGCATCGAATCCTTCCGCGCCGAAATCGTCTTCTTCGACGCCGCCGCCGGGCAGGTCCTCGCCAGCAGCCGCCCGGACAGCCTGCCCGCCGCGGTCGGCGCGGTCGAGCCGGCGTTGCTCGCGGACATGGTCCAGCCGGACTGGAACTTCGACGAGGTCTATCCCGACCCGACCAACATCGACGCCTACGTGAACCGCATCTTCCACGTCGCCGCCGTCCGGGATCCGCAAGGGAACGTCACGGCGTATCTGGCCGGCAGCTGGCAGCCGCTGATCTTCTCGGAAGCGGACGTCGCGCTGGACCCGCACCGGCTCTGGCTGCAGACGGCCTTGATCGGGGTGTCCGCCAGCTTCGTGATCGGCTGGCTGGTCATGGCGTGGCTGACCCGCCGCCTCCGTTCGCTCTCCGCCGCGACCGAGGCTCTTGCCGCTGGCGAGCTCACGCGGCGCGTCCGGGCCACGAGCCCGGACGAGATCGGCCGGCTCGGCCGCGATTTCAACACGATGGCCGCCAGGCTGGAGTCGCTGGTCGACGAGCTGCGCACCAAGGAGCTGTTCCAGCGCCGGCTCATCGCGAACATCTCGCACGACCTGCGCACTCCGCTGGCGAGCGTGCGCGGGTACGTCGATACCCTCAGCCTGCGCGGCGACGGCATGACGACGTCGGAATCGCAACGGTACCTGACGATCATCGGCGACAACCTCGCCCACCTGGACCGGTTGGTCGACCATCTGCTGCAGCTGTCGCGCCTCGATGCCGGCCAGGCGCGGTTCCAGTTCGAGGACTTCCCGCTGCCCGAGCTCGTCGACAGCGTGCTGGCGCGGTGCCAGGTGCCGGCGGAAGCCAAGCGCATCCGCGTGGGCAGCGACTGTCCGGACGGGCTGCCGATGGTCAACGCCGATCCGCTGCAGATCGCCCAGGTGCTGCAGAACCTGATCGAGAACGGGATCAAATTCGGGCACGAAGAAGGCGAGGTCTTGGTCATCGCGCGCGCGCAGGCCGATGGCCGCGTCGAGGTCGCCGTGCGTGACGACGGTCCCGGCATCGCCGTCGCCGACCAGCCGCACATCTTCGAGCGCTTCTTCTCCGGCGACCGCAGCCGCAGTCGCAAGGGCCACAGCAGCGGGCTCGGCCTCGCGATCAGCGCGAAGATCGTCGAGGAGCACGGCAGCCAGTTGACGGTCGAGAGTCAACCCGGTCACGGCGCGTGCTTCCGATTCCGTCTGCAAGCCGCGCAGTCCTCCGCGCAGGCGTCCCAGACCTGATTCCGACCCGCGCGCCATTCCCCGCGGCGCCGGCTGTTTTTCGGTGGACAGATCCGGCCGGACGTGGTTCACCTTGATCCGGCGTCCGCGTTCCGAACCATCGGTCCGAGGTCGAGCGATGAAGAACCTCTACGCGTGCCCCCATTGCCGGACGAACCTCAACCCGAACGTGAAGATCATCCTGGTGGCCAGCTACCGGCAACGGAGGGGGCTGATCCTGCTGAGTCCCCGTCCGGGCAACTTCAAGTTCATCTGCGATCGGCCGCTGGCCGAGACGATCACCCCGGGCGCCCGGGTGACGTTCTCCTGTCCGGTCTGCGCCGAGGATCTGACCGCGCCCGGCAACCAGGAATTCGTCGAGCTGCACCTCGCGGCTCCCGGCGTCAACCTGCGGCGGCTCTACTTCAGCCGCACCTACGGCACCCACGCCACGTTCGTGGACACGGGCGAGGAGATCCTGGCCTACGGCGAGGACTCGCGGGAATTCGATCGCGTCAACTTCTTCGGCGTCTGAGCGAGGCCGGCCGCGTCAGGCGCCGGGCGGCGGCGTGCGGAGCGGAGATTCGCCGGCGAGTTCCTCCAGCTGGCGCAGCAGGTGCTCCAGGTCGCCCATCGTCGTCGGCAACTCCAGACCTCGGTAGCGCGCCGGCGACGGCAAGAGGTGATGGGCCGCCGCGTCGTAGGCGTCCTCCACTCCGTCGGCGGCGAGCTGGAAGCTGAGGTCCACGTGATCGTGGATCGACTGCTCCCTGCCGGCGAGGGCGGGTTCCCGGCGGAGCCGCTCGCAGATCAGGCCGCTGACGGTGGTGAGAAAATCCTGCATCCGGCTCGCCGCGATCCCTTCCCGCTGGCGCCGGATCGCGACGATCTGGGCGAAATCGCGGAGAATCTGCCGGTCGCGGGCGCGCACCGACGCGAGCAGCACCTCGTAGAGCACGCGGACGAACCACACCGCGACGTCCGGCGGCATGAGATGGAAGTTGCAGAAGCGGTTGGCGTTCGCGGGGTCGGTCGCCGTCTCGACGATCTCCTCGACAAGATCCTCGCGCAGCTTCGCCAGCACCTCGGCCACGAGCAGGTGCGGCCGCTCGGCGACCCGGTGCAGCGCCGCCTCGTTGCGCTGCTCCCAGACCTCGCCCTGGGATTTCAGGTGCCCGATCATCAGCAGCAGGCGCCGCTGCACGGCGAGTCGCGGCGTCGGACGCCAGTCGAGCGCCTCGTACGTGCGGGAGGCGCTGACCCGGAGCTGCTTGTCGATGTAGGCCGCCATCCACGGCGCTTCGAACGGGACCGCCCCCCGCAGCCGCCCCAGCCGCCAGCGCAGGTGGATGCCGATGGCCGCGAGGAGCCGCGGCAGGCAGATCGGCTGGACCTCCCGGCCGTAGAAGTCGCGCGTCGCGACCTGGAACAGCTCGCGGTGCGTCGCCCACTGCTCCGGCGACGCATTGCAGACCAGGACCCGTGGCAGCTCGTCGCTCTTCTCGATGATCCGGTGATAGAGCGCGACCAGGTCGGCGACATGCAGGTAGGTGACCGCCGACTCGCCCTTGCCGCCGAGGATCCGCGCATTCCACGAGGTCGACAGCCACGTGCGCAGGAACACGTAGAGGGGCGGGTACTCGCACCAATCGCTGTAGATCGCCGCCATGCGCACGATCGCCGCCGGGATGTACTCGGCATGTTCGCGGATCAATTCCTCGCCGCGGCGCTTGCTGCGGGCGTAGGCGTAATCGGCGTCGCACGGCGAGTCCTCGTCGACGATCACGTCGCCCTTCGAGAAGCGGCAGCCCGCCAGGGAGCTGGCGAAGATGAAGCGCGCGACGCCGAGCTGGCGCGCGAGCTTGAGCACGTTGCGGGTGCCCAGCACGTTGGTCCGCTCGTACTCCGGGTGCTCCATGTAGCGGAAGTCGTAGTAGCCGGCGAGGTGGAGCACGAAGCTCGCGCCGCCCTGATTCTTGATCGAGGTCACCACCTCGCGGAGCGTCTCCCAGCGGGCGATGTCCGCCTGGAACCACTGCATGTTCTCGTGGGCCGGGATCCCGACCTCGCGAGGCAGGCGCCGGGCCACGCAGAACAGGCGGTAGCGTCCGGCGGCGCTGGTCACGAAGTGCCGGCCCACGAATCCCGACGCTCCGGTCACGACGATGCCGGGCAGGCTCGTGTCCATCACCGTCTCCCCGCGGCCGACGCCTGCCGGCAACGGGCGTGAGCCGCCGCGATCACGAGCGCCATGAGCCCGTCGACCACGCCGGACGCGAGCACGCTCCACTGGCGCGAGACGAACAGCCAGTAGACGAAGAGGAAGAGCGCCGCCGCGGTCTTGACGAACACGGCGTAGACGACCAGGGCCCGCCGGCCGACCGGATCCTGCGCGCCGAGACCGTAGCCGGCGGCCAGGATGAGGTGCATCATCCCGCCCTGGGCCGGGAAGAAGGGCTCGGACACGGGCGCGAAGCCGAGCAGCGCGAAGAACGCCGGCGGCTGCAGGCAAAGGCCGAGACCGATCGCCGCCGAGTGAGCCGCGACCAGGCCCAGCACGAGCCGGAGAGAGGCGCAAGGCGTTCCGCGCGATCGCGGCATGGTCGTCTCCTGTCAGGCGCGGCTCTCGGCGCCCGCGGCCGGCGCCTCGAGTTCCTGGTCTCGGTCGTAACAGTACGTTCCGCAGTTGAGGCACCGGCCCGCCTCGTAGCGCGCGTCTTCCTCGTCGATCGTGCCCTCGACCTCCTTGAACGTGCCGAGGCGGTCGTCCAGGGTCACCAGCGGCTCGTGCACGCGCGGCTTGGCCGAGACGCCGGCGATCGAATCGAAGAGGGACTCCGAGATCAGCTCGGTCTGCCGCTCCTCGATCGGCGGGACGGCGCCGGTCGTGACGTAGTAGTGGATCGAACGGGCGGCGTAGCGGCCGGCGGCGACGGCGCTGATCACCAGGGCGGGCCCGGTGAAGCAATCGCCGCCCGTGAAGATGTCGGGGACCTCCGTCTGCAGCGTCTGCTCGCACGCTTCGATCGTGTTCCAGCGCGTCACCCTCAGGGGCGGCATTCCGGGCAGGTTCAGGAAATCGAGGTCCGGCAGCTGGCCGACCGCCTCGACGACCAGATCGCAGGCGAGCAGCTCTTCGGTGTCCGGAACCGCCACCGGGCGCCGGCGGCCGACCGGATCCGCCGCGTCCAGCTCCATGCGCTGGACCGCGAGGCCGGTGATCCTGCCGGACTCGGCAACGTAGCGAGTCGGTGCGGTGAGGAAGCGGAAGACGACTCCCTCCTGCTCCGCCGCCCGGACCTCGGCCGGGTTCGCGGGCATCTGATCGCGGCCGCGGCGATAGACGACCGTGACCCGGTCGGCTCCGGCGCGGAGGGAGGTCCGCGCGGCGTCGATCGCCGGGTTGCCGCCGCCGACGACGACGACGTGGCCGCGCACCGCGACGTCGCCGCCGCGGAAGCTCCCGAGGTACCTCGTGGCACTGACGACGCCCGCCGGGTCCCGCCCGGCTGGGCGCAGCTCGAGCCGGCGATCGCGCCACGCGCCCACCGTCAGCAAGATCGCGTCGAAGCCCTGGCGGCGAAGGTCGTCGCAGCTGAAATCACCGCCGAGGGCGACGCCGGTCCTCGCGGCGATGCCCAGGGCGAGGATGCCCTCGATCTCCCAGTCCAGGATCCGCTTGGGCAAGCGATACTCCGGGATGCCGTACCGGAGCATGCCGCCGAGCGCCGGCATCCGCTCGTGGATCGTCACCGCGTGGCCGAGGCGGCGCAGGAAATACGCAGCCGACAGGCCCGCCGGGCCGCCGCCCACGACCGCGATCCGCTTGCCCGTGTCCGGCGCCACCGGCACGTGCAGGCGACGGCCGGAACCCATCTCCCAGTCCGCCACGAAGCGCTTCAGGTAGTTGATCGCCACGGGCTCGTCCTCGATCTGGCGGCGACAGGCGAGATTGCAGGGTTCGGGGCACACGCGCCCCGTGCTCAACGGCAGCGGATTGCTCTCCTTGATCGTCAGCAGGGCCTCGGCGTACTCGCCGAGCTTGATGTGCGCGACGTACTTCGGGATGTTGATCTGCGCCGGACACCCCTGCCGGCACGGCGACAAGCATTCCGTATAGCGATTCCAGTGCAGGATCTTCGTGGTCTCGGAGATGATCGAGATGATGCCCTTGGGGCAGGACCGCGCGCAGGTCCCGCAACCGACGCAGCGTTCCGGGTCGAACACCGGCAGTCCGAGGTCGCCCATCCGGATCGCCCCGAACCGGCAGACCTTGACGCACGTGCCGAGGCCGAGGCAGCCGTGGTCGCAGCTGATCGGGCCGTGGAAGTAGAGCATCGCCGCGCGGCAATCCTCGAAGCCGTGATAGTCGTACTTGCGCGCGGCCCGCTCGCCGCCCCGGCACTCGCGGCAGGCGACCTGCGGTTCGCTCTCGATGAGGTCCATGCCGAGATAGGAGGCGACGGCGCGCGCCGTCTCGGTCTGGCCGAGAACGCACGCGTTCGGCTCGACCTCGCGGCGCACGATGGCCTCCGCGCAGGCCGCGCACCCCGCGAATCCACAGCCGCCGCAGTTGGCGCCGGGCAGGAGGCCGAGGACGCCCCGGAAACGGGAATCCTCGTCGACGCGGAAGATCCGCGCGGCGACGCCGAGACCCGCGGCCGACAAGGCTGCGATGCCGCCCAGGACGATCGCTGGCGTCCAGATCACCACGCGCGACTCCTCATTCGACCATGCCCGCGAAGCCCAGAAACGCCAGCGACATGACGCCCGCCGTGACCAGCGCGATGGCCGTGCCCCGCATCGCCGGCGGCACCGGCGACAGGAGCAGGCGTTCCCGGACGCCGGCGAACAGGACGATCGCCAGGGCGAACCCGGCGGCGCTCGAGGTCGCGTAGATCAGCATGGTCGCGAAATCGAGCTCGTGCTTGATGTTCAAGAGCGCGATGCCCAGCACCGCGCAATTCGTCGTGATCAGCGGCAGGTAGATGCCGAGCGAACGGTACAGCGCCTGGCTCTTCTTCTTGAGGAAGATCTCGACCAGCTGCACGAGCGCGGCGATGAGCAGGACGAAGACCAGCGTCTGCAGGTACTCGAGGTCGAGAGGCACGAGGACGAAGTAGTGGGCGACCCAGGTCAGGACCGACGCGAGGACGGCGACGAAGATCACCGCCAGGCCCATGCCGGCCGCCGTGTCCAGCTTCTTCGAGACGCCGCAGAACGGGCAGTTCCCGAGATACTGCGCCAGCAGGACGTTGTTGACGAAGATCGCGCCGATCACCAGCAGGAGCAGGTCCACGATCGACTCCTACGTCTGGACGAAGATCTCGCCGCGCCGGCGGCTCCACGCGTTCATCACGCCGAGCAGCAGACCGAGGCAGAGGAACGCGCCCGGCGCCTTGACCATGAAGCCGAACGGCTCGAAACCGTCGCCGAACACCGGCCGGCCGAACCAGGTGCCGGCGCCGAGGATCTCCCGCAACGAGCCGACCACGATCAGCGAGATCGTGTAGCCGAGGCCGACGCCCAGCCCGTCGGCCGCCGACACCAGCACCGGGTTGCGGGAGGCGAACGCCTCGGCGCGGCCGAGGATGATGCAGTTCACCACGATCAGCGGCACGTAGATGCCGAGAGTCCGCGACAGCGGATAGAAGTACGCCTTCATGGCGAGCTCGACGAGCACGACCAGCGTCGCGATCACCACGATGAAGCTGGCGATCCGGACCTCGTCGGGTATCACGCGCCGCAACAGCGAGACGAGCGCGTTGCTGAAGACGAGCACGAACGTCACGGCGAGGCCCATGCCCAGCCCGTACTCCGCGGCGGTGGTGATCGCCAGCGCCGGGCAGAGTCCGAGGACCAGCCGGAACGGCGGCAGGTTGCGCCAGAAGCCGTGGGTCAGGGCCCGCACCGCCGTCATGATCCGCCTTTCGCGCGCGCCGGCCGCTCGCCGCCGGCGGCCAGCTCCACGATCTCGTCCGCATGATCGCGGAGCAGCTCGATCACCTGGTTCGTGCCATCGACCATCGCCCGGGAGGAGAACGTGGCGCCGCTGATCGCGTCCAGGTCGCCGCCGGCCGACCGCAGCGCCACCGGCTCGTCCAGCGCCAGGCCGGTCCACTGGGCACGGAACGACTCCCGCTCGATCCGCGCGCCCACGCCCGGGGTTTCGTGGTGGGACACGATCTCGACCCCGATCAGCGTCCGCCGCGCCAGGTCGAGTCCGATCATCACCACGACGTCGCCGCCGTAGCCCCCCCGCCCCGCGGCCTCGACCGCGAGCCGGTCGACCTGGCCGCCGTCGTCCAGGTAGAACACGGGGTACTCGCGGCCGCCCGCGCGGAACGCGAGCTTGTTGGCCAGCAGGTCCGGCGCCGGGCGCGCGAAGAGCCGCGACAGCGCCGGACCGCGCACGTGGAGATCCTCCTGGTGCTCGATGCGCGCGTCCAGGGCGGCGCGGACGTAGGCGAGCGTCCCCGCGCTGATCACCCCGATCAGGCTCAGCACCAGCACCAGTCGCCCGATGTCACGCATCGCGCGCCACCTCCAGGCCCCGGGCGCGCGGCGCGAGGCGGTCGAGCAGCGGCGCGGCGAGGTTCGCCAGCATGACGGCGAAGATCGCCTCCTCGGGGTTGGTCGAGAAGACGCGGATCAGGACGAGCAGGAGGCCGCCGAGCATCCCGTAGATCGCCATCGGCCAGGGATTGACCGGCGACGTGGTCACCTCCGTCAGCAGGAAGCAGCCGGTGAGCACGGTGCTGCCGGCCAGCAGATGGAAGAGCGGGGTCGCGCCCATCGCCGGCGCCGCGAGCCTCACCACCACTGCGCCCAGCACCACGCCGGCGAGGGCGCCCGCCGGGATCTGCCACGAGATCTGCCGCACGAGCAGCAGGAAGAACCCGCCCAAGAGCAGCCAGAGCACGAGCGCGTTGCCGATGCCGCCGACCTGGATGCCCAGAAGCAGATCGACCTTGGCGTAGGCGGCCTCGGCGGCGGCGCCCTGCGTCTTGAGCAGGCGGACCGGCTCGATCATCGTCGTGTCCCACGCCTGGCCCACCAGCGACGCCGTCCGGTCCAGCCGCTCCGGCCAGGACACCGCCAGCATCGCGTAGCCGAGCGCCACCGGGTGCACCGGGTAGCCGCCCCAGCCGCCGTAGAGCTTCTTGCCCACGACCACGGTGAGGAAGCAGCCGACGACGACCAGCCACCACGGCGCGCCGACCGGCAGCAACAGCGCGAGGAGCAGGCCGAGCGTGACGCTGCTCCAGTTGGTGGCGGAGTCCTTCGCGCCGAGCACGCGGTTCGCCGCAACATCCAGCGCGACCGATGCGCCGACCGCGAGCGCGATCACGCGCAGGGCGCTCTGGCCGAAGAGGGTCACGCTCGCGATCGCGGCCGGCGACAGCGCGACCAGCCAGAGGACCTGCATCTGGGCGAGCGAGCTCGCATCCCGCCAGTGCGGCGCCTCGGCGACGTTCAGCCTCGCTCCGGCCGGCGTCTCGTTCATGCGGCCACCCCCCCGTACCGCTTCGCCATCTTCACGAGCTGGACGAGCGGCCGGCGCGCGGGGCACACGAACGCGCAGAGTCCGCACTCCAGGCACGCTTCCGGATGGAACCGGCACGCGTCGCCGAGCTGGTCGTACTCGACGTAGCGGGCGAGCAGGTGCACCTGCAGCCTTGCCGGACAGGCGCGGGTGCATCGCCCGCAATTGACGCAGGCCAGGTTGACCTCGGCCGGCAGCTCGTCGCGGCCGAGCAGGAACACGCCGTGCTGGAACTTGCTCAGCGGAGTCTCGTCGGTGTAGAGCGCGTGGCCCATCATCGGGCCGCCCATGACGACCCGACCGAACTGTGCCGCGTCGACCCCCTGGCTCGCGAGTATCTGCCGGACCGTGATCCCCAGCGGCGCCCGCACCGTGAGCGGTCGCGCGAACGGCCGGCCGGCCAGGGTGACCGTCTTGCGGACGAAGCACCGGCCGTGCATCGCGTCCAGCGCCGCCAGGGCGAATTCCGTGGGCAACACGGCCACGCCGTGCTGGCGGTACGCGGCCGTGCGGGGGATGGGGATCCCCGTCAGCCGCGAGATCCGCGGCCGCGCGAGGCGGCGGCGATAGTCGTCGGGGACGCCGACGACGGTCACGGCCGCGCCGAAGACCTTGTGCGCCCACGCCTTGAGCGGCCGCCTCACGGTCAGCCAGATCCGGGCCTGCGGCGCGAGGTCGGTCAACCGCGGCAGGCCGTCGCGCAGCGCCTCGGCGTTCGCGAGCAGGAGCTGCTCGAAGCCGCAGATCGTGGGCTCCTCGTGGAAACCCTCGATCACCAGGTGGCGAACGTCGGGGAACTCGCCGGGGTCGGACTCGCAGTGGTTCCGGCCCGGCGTGGTCCAGGGCGAGATGACCCCGCAGGCGCGCATGGCGTCGATCCGGCTCGCGGTCCCGGACTCGAGGCCGCAGCGGACGAGCACCTCGGCCGGCGTGAGGTCCGCGACCGCGCCGCGCCGGATCACGACCGCGGGCACGTGGAAGCTCCGCGCCGTCCAGACCGCGCGGATCTCCTGGACGCGGCCGCCGATCGAGGCGTGCACGACGTTGCCGCGCTCGGAACGGCCGATCGGCTGGTAGCGGGCGACCTGGTCGCCGGCCTGCACGAGCGGACGGAACAGGATCTGGCCGGGGTACTCGAGAGGGATCACGACCTCGTCGGGATCCGGCAACTCCACGATGCCGGGCGTGCCCTCGGGGCAGCGTGGGACCCGGGCGGCGGGAGTTTTCCAGAGGCTCGACCAGGTCATGGCCACCCTCCGCGGGACGCTACTTCAAGTGACAGGCCGAGCAGGCAGCGGTGCCGTCCGGCTCCCGGAATCGCGCCGAGGCCTGCGCCAGGTGGCAGGCGTTGCAGTGGGCGTGGTAGCAGTCCTCCACGGCCCGCGCCGCCCGATCTCCGGCGTCCTCGTTCGCCCTGTCCGGGTGGCAGGTGCGACAGTTCGCGGGCTGGCGACCCGCCGCGGTCTCGTGGTGGCAGTCCGCGCAGCCGGCCGACGCCGCGGCGTGGCGCGCGTGATCGAAGAGCACGGGTCCGTTGCGGCTGCGCAGGTAGACCCGGCCGGCGTGCGGCGCCGGTCCGGCCCGCAGGTAACCGATGACGCCGACGGCGAGGGCCAGCGCGGCCAGCGACGCCAGCGGCAGGACCTTGCGCGGATTCCGGTCGGGACTCACCACCGCATCACCATTCCTGACTGTCGTCCAGGATGATCCGCTGCACGTCCTCCGGATCGAGGCGATGCCAGCCGCAACCCCGCGCCAGGCAGAAGTAGAACGGAACGCGGACGCTCGAGACGCCGACCAGGACGCTCGCGACCCGATCGTCGCCGAGGCCGCAGGCGAGTCCTTCGACCCGCAGCGAGCGGTGGCAGTGCCAGCAGCGCAGGTCAGCGAGCTCCTCGCCCTCGGGGATCCGGATGTCGCTGCGCCGCTCGAAGACGTTGAGGTACGGACTCAGCTCGACCCACCCGTCCTGGCCGCCCAGCGTCGTGGACTCCAGCCGGATCATGCCGCCGCGTATCAAGCTGGCGTCGCAGTGGGGACAGTAAGCGCGCAGGTAGGATCCCGACTTCAGGGCGGTGCGGTCGTTGTAGTGGTGCTTCTGCCAGAGCAGGTCTTCCCAGCGCTCGCCTCGAGGCGGCCGGTCCGGGCTCATGGGATCACCTCGTCTTCCGCCTGGGATCGCGCCGCCGCCACGGCCGCCGCGACGGCGGTCACCGAGATGAAAGATAGGACGTCGAGAGAGCGGCAACAAATGATAACTGTTTGGAGGAAGCCAATTTAACACTATTTTACTGTGATTTATCGATCGGCGGAGAGCCGGCGATCAGCGGGCTTGACCATCTATACCAGTGTAGTATAGTCCTGTTTCCTGGGGATGCAGCCCTGCTCCCCACGTCCACCCCACGCCGGCGGCGCCAGGCCAGCCCTCCAGGTCTCGACAGCGGCGTTCGCGGGACAGCGGCGGATTTCGGCAGGCATTCACGCGCTGATCGCCCGCGCACCGGCTCGCCCCCTGACGAAACGAGGTGTCCGATGACCCCCCATACACCATTCCGACGCGCCACCGTCGCGACCGTGGCCACGTTGGCCGTGCTCGCCCTTCTCGCGCGGATCGACGGCGCCGCCGCCGAACCCGCCCGCAGCCGCGGTGAGCCGATCCCGCTCGACAAACTCGCGACCCACGCGGAAGCCCGCTCCGTCAACCACGTCCTCGGCTCCAGGTTGACCGACCCGACCTGGTCGGCGGCCCTCGTCGACGGCGACGACGCCACGCTCGTGGCCGAACGGCAGCTCGGCGTCCGGTACGCGGGCGCCGCCGAGTTCACCAACGAGATCGAGGTCCGCTACCGGGGCGAAGGCACGGTGACCGTGGACCTGCTCCTGCCCCATGAACGCTGGCAACGCGGCGCCGCCAGTGCCGACCTGCCGGCGGCGACCGAATGGACGACGATCGTGATCACCGTACCGGCGGATCGCTACCAGGGATTCTCCCTGGTCATCGAACCGAGGGCGGGCCGCGGCACCCCGGAGGTGTCCGAACTCGGCGCCTTCTGGTTCGAGGAGGAGCTGACGCGCGACCCGGCCGAGGTCGCCGACGAGTGGTGCGAGGACTATCCCGGCACCGGCAACGACCTCACCTCGCCGAACGAGACGGCCCAGCGATTCGCGTCGTATCTCGACAGCCACGGCTGGACCTGGGCCTTCGACTACGGCAACAGCAACGTCTGGGAGACCGATTACAAGCGCGTGGATCTCGGCGGCGACAACAACAGCTGGGTCGACGCCGTCGACGCGTTCCTCTACTGCGGCCACGGCTCGACCAACGTGCTCTCCCTGGCCAACTCCTCCCACGACGACGGCACGGTCTCCGCGTCCGACATCAACGCGGCCTGGGGCAACCCCGACATGGAGTGGTCCTGGTTCCACTGCTGCCTGAACCTCAGCGGCACCAACTGGCATTCGGCGCTCGCCGGCGCGCACACGATCGCCGGCGCCATCAGCGTCATCAACGGCTCGAGCAACTGGGGCAAGACGATCGCGAAGAGGCTGATCGACACCGGCATCTTCGACTCGCCCGAGACGATCTACCAGTCCTGGTGGCACGCCAACGACAGCAACCAGCCGGCCGGCAACAAGTTTCGCCTGCTGGCGGAGGACCAGGCCCACTACAACGAGTACATCTGGGGCCAGGGCACGGTCCAGCCGGACAGTCCGGACGCCACGCACTGGACTGTCTCGCACACCGTGAGCAAGGCCGCGGGCGGTCTCGCCGTCTTCGATCCCGCGGCCGTCCGGCGCGCGAGCGAGCCGATCCTGTGGCAAGCGCCGCCCGACCTCGGCGAACCGGGCGCGCCCGCCCTCGTCGTGCGCGTGCACCCCGAGGTGCTCGCCAAGAGCCTGCCCGTCGCCGCGTGGGTGCACGACGTGCTCCCGTCGAACCTGGACGACGGCATGACGGCCGAGATGTTCGACCGCCTGTGCGGAGCGCTGGGCCTCGCGTGCGCCGACGCTGCCGTCGGTCGCGAGGACGAGGACGGGTACGCGGCCGCCGCCGGTCTCGCGACCCTCTCGGGCTACGTCGCGTCGGGCGGCTGGCAGTTCACCAACCAGGAAATCCAGCTCGTGCCGGAGGTCCCGCCCGAGATCGCCCTGACGCCCGACGAGGCGGGGGAACGCGCGCTGGGCTTCCTGCAGCAACTCGGCCTGGTCGACAACACCCACTTCCTGGCCGGCGTCAACGTCTACGAAGCAGCCGAGCTCGCCGAGGACGGCACCGTCCTGCAGTCGTACCCGTTCGCCTACGACGCCGTCATCGGGCACAGCCAGGGTCCGGGCGGCGAGTCGTTCCCGGTGGTCGGCAACGGCGGCCGCACGCACGTGGCGGTCGGCGTCGACGGCTCGATCCAGGCCTTCAACCAGGTCAGCCGTCGCGTCCAGGCCCGGTCGCTGGTCGAGGTGATCTCCGTGCAGGCGGCGCTGGACCAGCTCGCTGCGTTCGGCTACGCCGCGTTGCAGGGCGCGCCCGAATTCCCGGCCGAGGAGGTCGTGGTGCGCGACGCGAACATCGGCTACTTCGAGCAGGGCATCAGCGACCAGCAGACGCGCATGGGGCCGGTGTACTACTTGGACGTCGACCTCATCGGCGCCGACCCGGGCCGCGAGGGCGAGCGCCTGAGCGTCCCCGGGCGGCTATTCCTCGCGTCCGACACGCTGCCCGTGCACGGCGAGATCCTCGCGCCGGGCGACGGCGACATGTTCGCCTACGGCGACCCGGTCTCGTTCCGCAGCGGCGTGGTCAACGGAACGCCGCCGTACGATTTCGCGTGGTACTCCGACATCCACGGCCTGCTCTCGACCGACCAGAACTTCACCACCGACCAACTCCTGCCGTCGTTCCGCGAGGCGGGCGTGCCGGGGCCGATCACGATCGAGTTGCGCGTCACCGACGCCAACGGCCACTCGTCGACCGATCAGATCGCGATCAACATCACCGGCGTGATCGGCGTCGACGACGTCCCGGCGGTGTTCGAGCTGGCCGGCAACCGACCCAACCCGTTCAACCCGCGCACGACGATCTCGTTCGGCCTGCCCGCCGCGGGCCACGCGACCCTGCGCGTGATGGACGTCCGCGGACGGCTCGTGCAGACCCTGGTCGACGAGTCGCTCCCCGCCGGCCGCCACGCGCGGATCTGGAGCGGTACGGACGACGGCGGCCGCCCCGTCGCGTCCGGCGTCTACCTGTACCGGCTCGAGTTCCGCGGCGAGGACGGCTCGACGCGGACCGAGACGAAGCGCATGGTGCTCGTCCGCTGATCGCGGCGACGTCCGGCGATCACGACGGCGCCAGGCAACGAAAGGCGCCGCCGGCCCGACCGGGCCGGCGGCGCCAGATCGACCCTGGCGGCGGTCAGCCCATCCGCTCGACGATCGCCTTCCCGAATCCCGAGCAGCTCACCTCCACCACGTCCGGCCGGCCTTCGGCGCGCATCAGGCGCGCGAGGTCGTAGGTCACGCGACCGTCCCGGATCGCCGCCTCCATGCCGCGCAGCACGCGATCGGCCGCCTCCGGCCAGCCCAGGTGCCGCAGCATCATCTCCGCCGAGAGGATGAGCGAGCCCGGGTTGACCTTGTCCAGGCCGGTGTACTTCGGCGCGGTCCCGTGGGTCGCCTCGAAGAGCGCGACCTCGTCGCCCAGATTGGCGCCCGGGCCGAGTCCGAGGCCGCCCACGAGCGCGATCGCCGCGTCGGAGAGGTAGTCGCCGTTGAGGTTGGGCAGCGCCAGCACGCGGTACTCGCCGGGGCGGGTCTGGATCTGCTGGAAGATGTTGTCGGCGATCCGGTCCTTGAGCAGGATCCGCCCCTGCGGCAGCTCGCCGCCGTATTCCTCGAGGAGAGCCTTCTCGGTGACGAAGGTGCCGGCATACTCGCGGGCCGCCAGCTCGTAGCCCCATTTGCAGAAGCTGCCCTCGGTGAACTTCATGATGTTGCCCTTGTGGACGAGGGTCACCGACTCGAGGCCGTTCAGGATCGCCCAGTCGAAGGCCTTGCGCACGAGCCGCGCGGTGCCGAACTCGCTCATGGCCTTGACGCCGATGCCCGAGTCGCGACGGATCTCGCGTCCGGTCTTCGCCTGGATCAGGTCGATGATCGCGAGCGCGACCTCGCTGCCGCGCTCGAAGTCATGGCCGGCGTAGACGTCCTCGGTGTTCTCGCGAAAGATCACGAAGTCGACCTGGTCGGCGTACTTGTTCGGACTCGGCACGCCCGGGAAGTAACGGACCGGACGCACGCAGGCGTAGAGGTCCAGGTGCTGGCGGAAGCGGACGTTGATCGAGCGGAAGCGCGCGGTCACGTCCTCGGGCCGGCAGCCGTGCTTGCCGATCAGCTCCTCGCGCGTGCCCTGGCGACCCGTCGCGAGGCAGACATGGGTCTCCTCGCCGACCGGAGTGGTGAACGGTCCCTTGATCGCGACCTTCAGGTGCCGGATCGCCGCGACCGTTTCCGGCGGGAACTCGGACCCGTACTTGTGCAGACCCTCGAGTCCGGCGTACAGTGGACACCAGGCGATCCGCCGCCGGCCTCCGTACGCTTGCGCGACGGCCGCGTCGACCACGAACTGCATCGCCGGCGTGATGTCGATGCCGACGCCGTCGCCGCGCAAGAGACCGATCACCGGGCGCTCGCCGATCACCAGCCGGCCTCCCTCGGTGCGGATCAGATCGCCCGCGGGGACCTGGACGTGCTGGAACTCCATCCGGCGCCTCCTCGTCTGGCTCGGGTTGGGGGTGAAGCAGCGGGAAGATACCAGTGATTCCAAGGACCAACAACCTTGACCCAGATCAAGTCCGCCGTGATCCGGCCTTGAGCCGGACGGTCCGTCGGCCGTTTCATCCGCGAACGACCGTCACCCCACGTCCTTGACCGGGAGTCCGAAGCCATGAAGCGAGTCATCCTACTGATCGGCCTCTGCTCGGTGGTGGCTGGCGCCATCGCCGCCGAAGCGGACAGCCCCGCCGGCAAGTGCATGACCTGCCACAAGGAGAAGACACCGGGGCTCTACAAGCAGTGGTTCGCCAGCAACCACGGCTCGGCCGGGGTCACCTGCCTCGACTGCCACGGCGCCGCCGCCGGCGAGAGCGACGCGTTCCCGCACGAGGGCGCCCACATCGCGACCCTCGTGACCCCGCGCGACTGCGGCCAGTGCCACGCGAAGGAGGCCGAGCAGGTCCAGAAGAGCCATCACGCGACCGCCGGCGAGATCCTCGACTCCAACGACGCCTACCTCGCCCATGCGACCGGCGGCCAGCCCGCGGCCGTCGCCGGCTGCGAGAGCTGTCACGGCGGCAAGGTCAAGATCGACCCCGCCTCGCCCAACAAGCTGAGCCGCCTGAGCTGGCCGAACTCGGGCATCGGCCGCCTCAACCCCGACGGGAGCAAGGGATCCTGCACCGCCTGCCACGCGCGGCACTCCTTCGACGTCGCGCAGGCCCGCAAGCCCGAGGCGTGCGCCAAGTGCCACCTCGGCCCGGATCACCCGCAGAAGGAGATCTACGAGGAGAGCAAGCACGGCAACGCCTACTACACCCACCTCGACGAGATGAACATCGAGAGCGACCGCTGGGTCGTCGGCGTCGACTATTTCGAGGCCCCCACCTGCGCGACCTGCCACATGTCCGCGACGCGCACGCAGCCGGTGACGCACGAGGTCGGCGAGCGGATCAGCTGGACCCTGCGGCCGCCCGTGTCCAAGACGCTGCCGAACTGGCAGGTCCGGCGCCAGAACATGCAGGACGTCTGCCGCGCCTGCCACGGCCAGGGTTTCATCGACGGCCACTACGCGCAGTACGACGGCCTGGTCAACCTCTACAACGAGAAATTCGCCAAGCCGGCAGGCCGCCTGTACGACATCGCCAAGCGCAAGGGCCTCGGCGGCGGCAAGGCCGAGTTCAGCAACGAGTACGAGTGGACGTACTGGGAGATCTGGCATCACGAGGGCCGCCGCGCCCGCCACGGCGCGGCGATGATGGGCCCGGACTACACCTGGTGGCACGGCATCTACGAGGTCGGCAAGCACTTCTATTTCGAGTTCATCCCCGAGCTGCGCGAGTTCCACGACGCGGAGCTCGACCAGGCCATCGCGGAGGTCCTGGCCGACGAGTTCCACGTCTGGCTGAACCGGCCGACCGCCGACATCAAGGCCGACATCAAGTCCGGGGCCATGGCGAAGCTCTACGCCGACATGTTCGAGGGACCGCTCGGCCAGTAGCCGCACGAGAGGAACCGACCATGCTGTGGCGGATGCGCGCGTTCCTGAAAGGTCTGTCCACGACCCGGACGGGAACCCTCGGCGTGGCGTTGACGACCAGCTCGTTCCTGCTGCTCGTCTTCCTGCTGCTCTTGCAGGCGGCCGGGGTGCTCGGCAACAGCTACGCCGGGCTGCTCACCTTCCTCGCGCTGCCTGGCGTCTTCGTGGCCGGGTTGCTCCTGATCCCCGTGGGCTGGCGGCGTCTCCAGCGGCGCACCGGACTGTCGACCGCCGAGTTGCTGCGGACGCAGTTCCCGCCGGGCCTGGTCCAGGCCAGCCCATTCGGCTCGAGCCTGGCCCTGACGATCGCCGGGCTGACCGTGGTCAACCTGCTGTTCCTCGGGTTCGGCGGCGCGGCGATCCTGCATCACATGGACACGCCCGAGTTCTGCGGCACGACCTGCCACGCGGTCATGAACCCGGAATGGGTCACCTACCAGTCGAGCCCGCACGCCCACGTGCCATGCGTGGAGTGCCACGTCGGCGAGGGCGCCGACGCGTTGATCGACGCGAAGCTCAACGGGCTGCGCCAGATGTGGCTCGTGACCGTCGGCGGCTACCGCCGGCCCATCCCGACCCCCGTCACCACGTTGCGGCCCGCGCGCGAGACCTGCGAGAAGTGTCACTGGCCGGACAAGTTCTACGGCGACCGCATCAAGACCATCGCCCGGTTCGCCGCGGACGAGCAGTCGACCCCGCGATTCACGACCCTCGCCTTGAAGGTGGGCGCCGGCGGGCAGGCCGGGAAGATCCACTGGCACGTGGCCGCCGACAACGAGGTCCGCTACCAGGCGCTCGACGAGAGCCGGCTCGTGATCGACTGGGTCGAGGTCAAGCGTGGCGATCGCTACCACCGCTTCACGAACCGGCGGGCGATCCCCCGGGACGCGGCACCGCCGGCCGCGCGCACCCTGGACTGCATCGATTGCCACAATCGGGCGACGCACGTCTACCGGCAGGCCGAGGACGTGGTCGACGAGCTCCTGGCCGACGGTACGCTCGACCGCACGTTGCCCTGGGCCAAGGCGGCGGCGCTCGCGGCGATCGCGACGACGGTCCCCCGCGACGCGGATCGCGAGGCCGCCATCGCCGGGGCCCTGCGCGCCTTCTACCGGCGCCAGGATCCCCGCGCGCTCGCGCGGCATCCGGCCGGTCTGGACGAGATGGCGCGCGCGCTCGCGGCTGCGCACGCGCGGAACGTGCATCCGCAGATGAACGTCGACTGGGGCACCTACCCCAGCCACCTGGGCCACCGCCAGGGCCGGGCGGGGTGCTTCCGCTGCCACAACCAGGACCTGGTCGACGATTCGGGTCGAGCGATCAGCTCCGACTGCACGCTCTGCCACTCGCTGCTGGCGTTCGAGAGCCCCTCGCCGTTCCAGTACCTCGAGCCCGTGCGCCCGGCGCAGCCCGACTCGGCGATGCACGTCTATCTGCAGGCGGAGTTCACCGGCCGGGCGCCGTGATCCCGGCGAGCCCGCTGGGCGGAACGGTCGGCTCGCGCTAGGTTGTCCGCGGAACCCGCGAGCGGAGGCCTGCCATGTCGACTCTCACCGCGCTCGTGCCCGTCGCCGACGGCACGGAGGAGATCGAGGCCGTCACGGTCGTCGACACGCTGCGCCGTGCCGGCATCACGGTCACGGTCGCCGCGGTCGGCGCCGACCTCGCGGTCACCTGCTCGCGCGGCGTGCGCCTGGTCGCCGACCGGCTGCTCGACGATCTCGCCGGCCAGACCTTCGACCTGATCGCGTTGCCGGGCGGCCTGCCCGGCGCCGCCCACCTGCGCGACTCGCCGGCGCTGACGGCGCTCCTGCGCGGCCAGCACGCGCGTGGCGCCCTCATCGGCGCGATCTGCGCCGCGCCGGTCGTGGTGCTGCTGCACCACGGCCTGCTCGACGGGCGCGCGGCGACGTGCTTCCCGGCCCTGGCGGACCGCCTGCCGGCAGGGCAGCTGCGCCGCGATCCCGTCGTGGTGGACGGGTCGCTGGTCACGAGCCGCGGGCCGGGGACCGCGCTCGAGTTCGCCCTCGCCCTGGTCGAACAGCTCGCGGGCGCGAGCGTCCGGGCGCGCGTCGCCGGCCCGCTGCTGGCGGCCGACTGAGAGCCGTCGCTCGAGAAAACACTTCAACGATCGGCGCCATCCGTGCTAGTTTGCACGCTGTTGTCTTCTCTCGCCCGGTCGATGGGAGATCCTTGGCGGCGATGCGTGCAAGACCGTCAAACGTGCCGGTGAGCTGGCGCTTGCTCGTCCTGACGGGAGTGGGGCTGTTATACCTGCTGCCTCACCAGCACATGTTCACGATCGACAGCCTCTACTACCTCTGGGGCGCCGAATTCGCGCACTGGCGCAGCCTCCTGCACCCGCATCACGTCGCGCTCGAACTGCTCTGGCGCGGCTGGTGGCGGACCTGGGAGTGGTTCGGCTGGCCCGGGCGCGCGGTTATCCCCTTCCAGGCGCTCAACCTCGTCGTCAGCCTGGGCGCGCTCGGCGTCGCGCTGCGTCTCTTCGAGACGCTGGCCCGCGATCGGCTGCAGGCGCTGCTCTGGTGGTCCGTGCTCGCCGTCAGCTTCCTGCCCTGGTTCTACGCGACCCAGGCCGAGGGCGTGCCGCTGTATGCGTTCTTCGGATCCGCCAGCCTGCTGTGGGCCGCCGCGCTGCCCGGACGCGGCCGGACCAACCCGCCGGCGGCGCGCACGGCTGTCGCCCTGGCCGCGACGATCGTCGGCGGCGTGGCGGTGCACCAGTCGCTGGTCCTCTGGGCGCCGCTTCTGGCCTGGATGCTCGCCCGCGAGGCTCGACCTGGACGGCGCCTGCGACTCGGCGCGCTCACCCTGGGGCTCGCGGCGGGCGGGGTCCTCGGCTGCTACCTGGTGGCCGGCGCCTGGGCTGCCGCCGACCTTTCGCCGGGCGCCCTCGGCCACTGGTTCACCAGTTACGCCGAGGAGTTCGCGGGACGGTGCGGATCGTTGCGACTGCTCGTCTCTGCGGACGTGCCGCGGGGCCTGGCGTCGGCGCTGCTGACGGGGACGCCGCTCAAGCCGTACCTGTTCGGCGAGCGGCCGCGCGATCTCGCCCTCGCCGTCCGGCTCGCGCCATACGCCCTGGCGGGGCTGATCTTCCTGCTCGCGATCGTGCGGACGCCCGGCGCGTGGCGGGCGCGCGAGGCGCCCCAGCGCCGGGCGCTCGTGAACGTGGCCCTGCTCGTGCTGGTCGCCTCGCTCTTCGCCGGGTGGTGGGAGCCGTCCAACCGGAAGTTCT
Organism: Candidatus Krumholzibacteriota bacterium; assembly: GCA_022711765.1. GTDB lineage: Bacteria > Krumholzibacteriota > Krumholzibacteriia > LZORAL124-64-63 > LZORAL124-64-63 > Glo-17. Next base: position 1,313,530 of record JAKLEB010000002.1, on the reverse strand, counting down.
GGGCGCCGGTGCTGCCCGGCCTGCTGGCGCTCGCGTCCGTCGGCTGGGGCGCGATCGCCGAGCGCCGGCCGCGCGTGGCCGGCGCCGGGATGGCCCTGCTCATCGCGACCATCGCCGCCTTCAACCTCGCCGGCGGCATCCTGCCCCGGCACCACGAGCACGACGATCGCCAGCCGTTGCTCGTGTTCCTCGCGCGGCGGACCGGGCCCGCCGACGCCGTGGTCCTGCGGGAAGACCGGGTGTGGCAGTGCGCGGTCTACTTCCAGAATGCGCGCCTGGTCCATGGAATCCCCGGCGAGCGGTCCGACCGCGACGATCCCGAGCACTCGGTCTTCCTGGCCGCCGTGGCGGACGCGCGCCGGGCCCTGGAGAAAGGCGCGACCCTGTACGTCGCGGCGTCGGAGTGGCCGCGCTTGCGGACAGCGCTCGCCGCCGAGCTGGGCGCGTTGCCCGAGCCGGTCGAGGCGCTGCGCTACGGCGACCTGGAACTGCACGGCGACGAGCAGATCCTGCTGGCGCTCCGCCTGCCCGTCGGGTAGCGGGAGCCGGCACGGAAGAGCCAGCTACCGCGTCCGCGCGGCGAGGACCTCGCCGGCCGCGGCCAGGGCCACGGCGACCGACGCCGCGTCGGGCAGCCCGGCCTGGGCGGTGTTGGGCTTGCCGCCGCCGCGGCCGCCGGCGCGCGACGCCAGCTCCTTCACGAGATCGCCCGCGTGCAGGTCGCCGCGCTCGACCAGGTCCGGCGTGAGCGTCACGAGCAGCGACCCCTTTCCGTCCCAGGTCGCGCCCAGCACGACGACCCCCCGCGCTCCCAGTCGGTCGCGGACGTGGTCCCCCAGCTGCAGGAGAGCGTCGCGGTTCTCGGCCGGCACCGCGACCGCGACGAGGCGCACATCGCCCACCTGTTGCGGCCGAGCGAGGGCGTCCGCCAGCCCGTCCTGGGCCGACGCGTGCCGCGCCCGCTGGAGCTCGCGGCGGAGCTGGTCGCGCTCGGCCTGCAGGGCCTGGACCTGCGTCGCGTAGGCGCCGCCCTCGCGGCGGAGCACGTCGCCGAGCGCGGCGAGCTGAGCGCGATCGGCGCCGGTCAACGCGATCGCCGCCTCGCCAGCCACGGCCTCGATTCGCCGCACGCCCGCCGCGACCGAGCCCTCGCTCGTGATGCGGAACGGTCCGACGTCGCCGGTGGCGTCGCAGTGGGTGCCGCCGCAGAGCTCGAGGCTGAAGGTGTCCCCGTCCGGCAACCCGAGCTCCCGCGCGAGCGCGAAGCCGCCCGGGATCTCGATCATGCGGACCCGGTCCCCGTACTTCTCGCCGAAGAGCGCCATCGCGCCCGCCGCCCTGGCCTGCGCGAGGGGCACGTCGTCGCGACGCAGCACGGGCTGGTTGTCGAGGACGGCTCGGTTCACGAGGTCCTCGACCCGCGCGATCTGGTCGCGCGTCAGCGGCCGGTCGTGCCGGAAGTCGAAGCGCAGCCGCTCGGGCGTGACCTCGCTGCCGGCCTGCTCGACGTGGGGCCCCAGCACGCGGCGCAGCGCGGCGTGCAGGAGGTGGGTCGCCGTGTGATGCCGCATGGTGGGCAAGCGCCGCGCCGCGTCGACCGCGAGGGTGACGGGACCGCCGGCGCCCAGCCGGGCTCGCAGCTCGTCCAGCTCGCCGCGCACGACCAGCGCCGGTCCCTCCTCCGACTTCACCGTCTGGATCACCGCGAGCTCGCTGCCGTCCGCGAGACGGACCGCGCCGGTGTCGCCGACCTGGCCGCCGCCCTCGGGATAGAACGGCGTGACCTCGCAGAGCAGGTGCGCGAGCGGTCCGCAGCCGTCGTCGCCGCCGGCCCGGATCGCCAGGACCTCGCTCGTCTCGCACAGCTCGTCGTAGCCCGTGAAGCGGCCGCGGAGCGCCGAGCCCGCGCGCAGCGGCTGCCAGGCGCCGATCCCCTGCATGAAGGTCCGCTCCTTGCCGCTCTGGGCGCGTTGCAGCTCCATGCAGGCGGCGAACCCCTCGGTGTCGACGCCGAATCCGTCCTCGGCAGCCATCACCGCCGTGAGGTCGACCGGAAAACCGTAGGTGTCGTGGAGCTTGAACGCCTCCTCGCCCGAGACGACGGCGCGCTTCTCGGCGCGCATCCGGTCGCGGATCTCGCCGTAGATCTTCAGGCCGGCCGAGAGCGTGCGCAGGAACCGCTCCTCCTCCTGGCGGATCACCGGCAGGACGCGGTCGCGGCGATCGCGCAGCTCCGGGTAGGCGTCGCCCATCTCGTCGATGACCGTCTCCGCCACGCTGTGGAGGAACGGTCGCTCGACGCCGAGCCGGTGGCCGTGGCGGGCGGCGCGTCGCAGGATGCGGCGCACGACGTAGCCCCGGCCCTCGTTGCTCGGCACGGCGCCGTCGGTGATCGTGAAGACCACGGCCCGGGCGTGGTCCGCGATGACCTGCATGCTGATCAGGTCCTCGCCGCGCGGCTCGCGGCCGCAGATCGCCGCCATCCGGCGGATGATGGCCTGGAAGAGGTCCGTCTGGTAGTTGCTCTGGACGCCCTGCAGCACAGCCGCGAGGCGCTCGAGGCCGAGGCCGGTATCGACGCTCTGCATCGGCAGGGGCGTGAGCGCGCCCTGCGCGTCGCGGTCGAACTGCATGAAGACGTGGTTCCACAGCTCGAGCCAGCGGTCGCAGTCGCAGACACCGACCGCGCAGCCGGCCGGATTGGCGCAGCGCATCGACTCGCCCTGGTCGTAGTACATCTCGGCACAGGGACCGCACGGACCGGTGTCGCCCATCGACCAGAAATTCTCCTCGTCGCCCTGCGCGAGGTCGCCGAGGCGCCGGATGCGCGCCGCCGGGACGCCGAGCTGCTCGTGGATCACCGCGAAGGCCTCGTCGTCGTCCTTGTAGACCGCGAACCAGAGCCGATCGGGATCGAGGCCCAGGTCCCTCACCAGGAACTCGTGGCCCCAGCGCAGCGATTCGGCCTTGCCGTAGTCGCCGAAGCTCCAGTTGCCGAGCATCTCGAAGAACGTGTGGTGGCGGGCGTCCTTGCCCACCTCCTCGAGGTCGTTGTGCTTGCCCGAGACGCGCATGCACTTCTGGCAGCTCGCGGCGCGCTTGTACCCGCGGGTCTCGATCCCGGTGAACACCGCCTTGAACTGGTTCATGCCCGCGTTGGTGAACAGCAGGGTCGGGTCGTCCTGGGGCACCAGGGTGCTCGAGGCGACGATCGTGTGGTCATGAGCGGCGAAGAACGCCAGGAAGCGCGCGCGGATCTCGCTGATCTTCACGGGTCGCTACCTCGATTCTCAGTCTCGAATCGGCGGCCGCGCGCCGGGAGGCGGCGGGCCCACAGGGAAGCGGAAGTCTAACGACGCGGCGGGCGGGGGTCAACCCGCGGCGGCGTCTGGGGGTTCCGCGATCGTGAGAACGTGGTAGCGTTCCATCCGGCCAAGACGGGCTTGTGCCGGAGCGCGCTAAAGGCGAGCTTTGCGCTGCCGATCCCGGGAGAAACGTGGGGATCCCGGCCGCGCCGGCCGGGCTCGCCGTGGTCGCGCTCGCGAGGGGTGACGATGCGCCCGCTCCTGCACCTGATCCTGTCCGCCGCCATGTGGTGCCTCTTCGGCTACTACTGGTACGTCGTGCTCGGCCGCGAGATCGGACCGGGCACCATGCGCGCGGTGCAGACGCTCCTGATCCTGGTCGTCGCGGGCCTCGTGGTCACGGTCGTCTGGGTCGCCCACAACCTCCGGCTCGCGCGCAAGTTCGCCGGCCGGCGGTGCGGCGCCGCCGGGACCGACGCGCCGAAGCTCGAGCGCGATACGATCGGCCGTCCCATCACGCACCCCGCTCTCGGCGAGCTGCGCGCCGCGGGCGTGATCGACATCGAGGCCGACGCCGGCGCCAAGCGCTACCGGGTGGCCGAGGCGGTGCGCCGGCCATGAACCTCTACGATCTGATCGTCGAATTCGAGAGCACCTGGGTGTACCTCGCCTTGCTGGTGTACTTCGCCTGGTATCCGATCGGCACCAGCGCGATGTGGATCTACACGGCGATCATCTACTACCGCCGCCGCGAGCAGGAACCGGCGGAGGAGCGCGAGGCGTTCTACCACCTCGATCGGCTGCCCCCCGTGAGCTTCGTGATTCCCGCCTACAACGAGGAGGCGAACATCGAGGCCACGGTTCGCGGCGTCCTCGCGGTCGACTACCCGGATTACGAGGTCGTCGTGATCGACGACTGCTCGACCGACGCGACGCTCGCGCTGCTCGAGCCCTTCGCCGCCCGCGGCGAGATCCGGCTCGTCCGCAAGCGGGTGAACGAGGGCAAGGCGATGGCGCTCAACGACGCGCTGCCGGTGTGCAACGGCGAGCTGCTGTTCGTGATGGACGCCGACGCCGTCCCGGATCCGGACATCCTGAAGGCCATGGTCCCCCACTTCCAGTCGCCGCGAGTCGGCGGGGTGACCGGCAACCCGCGCGTCGCCAACCGCACGAGCTTCCTCGCCAAGCTGCAGGCCATCGAATTCGCCAGCATCATCTCCCTCATGCGCCGCGCCCAGCGGGTCTGGGGCCGGATCATGACCATGTCGGGCGTGGTCGGCATCTTCAGGCGCGAGGCGCTGCAGGACGTGGGGTACTACAGCCCCGAGATGGCGACCGAGGACATCGACCTGACCTGGCGGCTCCAGATCCGCCACTGGGACATCCGCTACGAGTCGCGCGCCTTGATGTGGATGCACGTGCCGCAGTCGCTGCAGGGGTTGTGGCGACAGCGCCGGCGGTGGGCGCTCGGGCTCAGCCAGGTCCTGCACCGCCACTGGCGCACGGTCCTGCGCTGGGAGCACCGCCGCTTCTGGCCCGTCCTCATCGAGGCGAATCTCTCGGTGTTCTGGGCGTACACGTACGTGTTCCTCAGCGTGGTCTGGCTCGTGAGCTACGCCCTCGGCTATCCGCCGGTGGGCGCGAGCCCGATCCCGAACTTCTGGGGCATGTTCATCGCCACGGTCTGCGTGCTGCAGCTCGTCACGGGAGTCCTGCTCGACCGCAGCTACGACCGGACCTTGCCCCGCTACTTCGTCCACGCGGTGTTCTACCCGCTGATCTACTGGATCCTCATGGCCGTGATCACCGTCGTGACCCATCCGCGCGGCGCGGGCGTGAATCGCCAGAGGTTGCGCTACACGCTCTGGAAACCGGTGAGGGAGTGACCGTGCGCCAGGTTCTCGTCGTCGCCATGCTCAGCGCCGCGACCGCGCTCGCGGCCCCCTCCGCGGACGAACCCGCCCCGCCCCGGCGGGCCATCGACACCGCGGCCGCCTGGGCGGACGCCGACACGGCGCGCGCACTCGCCGCCGCGGAACGCCATCGCGAGTCGGCGCGCGCGTTCATCGCGGCCCTGAACCACGACGCCCGCCTCGTGGGAGAGATCTGCGACGAGCTCGCCTTCCAGAAGCTCTGGAACGACGAGCATGACCGGGCCATCTTCTACTTCCGCCGCTACCTGGCCCGCCGTCCCGGCGAGGCGAACCGCGACGCGCGCAGGGGCCTCGCCCTCGCCTGCAGCTGGAGCGGCCGCCAGGGGCAGGCCATCCAGCTCTACCGCGGCCTGGTGCGCGAGGACTCGACCGATCTCGACGCCCGCTTCGGCCTCGGCCGGTCGCTGATCTGGGACAACCGCCTGCGCGAGGGCCACGGAGTGCTGCGCGACCTCGAGGTCGGGCATCCCGGCACGGGCCCCGGCCGGGACGCCCGCGATTTCCTGCTGGTGGTCCTCGACGAGTACGAGCCCCACCTCGACGTCCGCTGGGACGGCATCTGGGACAGCGACGAGCTCACGATCCACCGCCTCACGGCGCGCGGCCGCACGAACCTCGGCAGCGTCCTGCCCGAGGTCGGCGCCGGCGTCGCGTTCTACAGCCAGCCCGGCCGCCCCTCGCTCACGGCGCCGCGCCTGTCGCTGGGCGTGGTCGCGCCGCTCGCCCACGACTGGGCGGTGCACGCCTACGGCTGGGTCGACCGCTTCACGAGCGACGGACCGCTCGCGGCGGGCGACGGCGACCTCGACTGGACCCGCCTCGGCGGCGACGCCTGGCTCACCTGGCTCGCGTCCCCGCGCCTGCGCGTCGACCTGGGCGCGGCGAGCCAGGTCGTCGAGACCTACGACGCCTTCGCCGACCACCTGCACTACGAGCCCGTGACGCTCTCGGCGGACTGGCGCTTCGCCCCGCGCTGGACGCTCTCCGGCGCCGCCCAGTCCGCGAGCTACAGCGACGGCAACCTGCGCCGGCGCGGGTCCGCGCAGCTCTGGTGGCGGCGGCCCGGGACCTGGGAGATCGCCCTGGGGCCGACGGCCTACGCCATGGACTACGAGGAACCCTACCCCGGCGGCTACTGGGCGCCCGACTGGGTGCGCAACGGCAGCCTCGCGGCGCGGATCGGACGCCGCTGGCCGCGCCTCGCGCTGGCGATCGACGGCAGCTACGGCCTGGAGAAGGAGCTGGGCTCGGACGCGATCGGCGTGGGCGGCGTGCACGGCCACCTCGGCTGGCGGTTCGCGCCGGCCTGGCTCGTGGGGGCCGACCTCTCCCATTCCCGCAGCCGCTTCACGAGCGACAGCGGCTACAACCGCACCGCCGCGAGCATCCGCGTGCGGGTGCTCCTCTGACGTGGCCACGGCCCGGCAGCCGCGGCGCCGCGGCACGATCGCTCTGCTCGCCGTCCTCGGACTCGCCGCGATCGCGGCGACTCTACTCGCCCTGCGCGGTCGCGCCCTGGACCGCCCGGCCGAGCACAGCCCCGGCTACCACCTCGACCCCACCGAGCTCGCGGCGCTCGAGGTGGGCGAGGCGGGTCCCGGCGTGCGCATCCTCTGCTACCATTACTTCCGTCCCGGGTTCGACCCCGGCTACCTGCTGCGGGTCGCGGGCGCAGTCATCCTGGGCATGCCCACCCTCGGCCCGCAGGAATTCTGGACCACGCCCATCGGCCAGTTCGAGCGGCACCTGCGCTACTTCCGCGACGCGGGCGTCGCCGTGCTCTCGCTCGACGAGATCGCGGAGCGCCAGGCGCGCGGCGAGCCGCTGCCCGACCCCGCCGTCGTGATCACCATCGACGACGCCGACCGCAGCGTGTACGAGCTGGCCTGGCCGCTCCTGCAGCAGTACGGTGTGCGGGCGCACCTCTTCGTGCCCACCAGCCGGGTGGGCGGCCGCTGGAGCGGCATCCACGTCTGCGACTGGACGGAGCTGAGGGAGATGGCGGATTCGGGGACGATCCTCGTCGGCTCGCACACCCACGACCTCCACTACAAGGTGGGGACCGACCTCGGCCGGCAGCCCGTGTTCTGGAACCCCGACCGCATCGACGCGGCCGCGCACGGCGGCTTGCGCCGCACCCTGCGGGAGCTCGCGCCGGACGCCGTGGACGCGGCGGGGGACGGCTCGGCCGGCGCCGACCTGGCGGCCCTGGACGATCCCGTCGCGGCCGATCTCTTGCTGAGCCGGCGCCTCGTCGAGCGCCACACCGGCCACCCCTGCCGCTGGCTCGCCTGGCCTTACGGGTTCGGCAGCGGCGCCCTCGACCGCACGGCGGCCCGCGCCGGGTTCGCGGGCACGCTCAGCCTGCGGCCGGTCGTGGTCATGGACGCGACGCCGACCTGGCATCTCGGCCGCTTCGCCCTCACCGCCAAGACCACGCCGCAGGACGTCGCCGCCCTCTTCCCCGCGGCCGGCGAGCGCTGACGTGGCGCCGCAGGGCGACCTCGCGGTCGAGCCGGGCCTCACGATCCCCGCCGCGGAATTGCAGGTCGTGGCGAGCCGGTCGTCGGGCCCGGGCGGGCAGCACGTCAACACCACCGAGACGCGCGTGCAGCTGCGCTGGAACGTGCTGGAGAGTCAGGTCCTCGCCGAAGAGCAGAAGGAGCGGCTCGCGCGGCGACTCGCGGCGCGCCTGTCCGCCGAGGGGGTGCTGACGGTCGCTTGCGACACCCACCGCAGCCAGCGCCGCAACCGCGACGAGGCGCGCGAGAGGCTGGCCGCCCTCGTGCGCGCGTCGCTCCACACGCCGCGACCGCGCCGCCCCACGCAGGTCCCGCGCGCCGCGCGCGAGGCGCGACTCGAGCGCAAGCGCCGGCAGGCGGCGGTCAAGCGCCGGCGCCGGCGTCTCGACGACGACTGAGCGACCGCCCGGTTCAGCTCAGCAGGAAGACCCCGAACATCACCAACCAGACGACGTCCAGGAAGTGCCAGTAGCGCGCGCTCAAACGCACGGTCGCGCCGTCGCGGTCCGGATTGAGCGGTCGCCGCCACGAGCGGCCGGCGACCACGACGAGCGCCGCCAATCCGCCGAGCACGTGCAGCGCGTGCAACAGGACGAGGAAGAAGACGAAGCCGAGCAGGGGGTTCCCCGCCGACACGGCGGCGCGATGGCCGGCGAGCAGCTGCAGGAGGGCGGGCGTCTGCACGGCGAGGAAGGCGACGACCGCGAGCGCGCCCAGGCGCAGCCAGCGGCGCGCCGGGCCCGACGCCGCACGCCGCAGGCGCCGCCAGGCGAGCTCGACGCAGAGGCTCGTCGCGAGCAGGGCCGCTATGCTCAGGTACATCAGGCGCGGGATCTCGACCGCGAGGTCCGCGCCGAGTCGCTGGCGGGTGATCACGTAGCCGAGGAGCCCGGCGAGGAAGAGCACGCCGAGCGAGAACAGCAGCAGCCGCAGACCGAAGGTCGTCGGACCGCCCGCCGCGAGTTCGCCGCCCCGGGTCATCGCTTCGTCCCCGGCTCGCCGGCCGTCACCCAGGGCACGAACCGCTCGTCGATGAAATGGTGCCAGGTCGCCTCGACGACCTGATCCCAGCCGGGATGGATCTCGCCGGACGCGTGCACGGTCACCGTGAGGCGCGAGCGCCCGCCGTCGAGCGGCGCGAGCTCCCACGTGGTCACCATGTGGATGGCGTGGCCGGCGAGCCCGAGCGGGCCGACCATCTGCAGCTTCTCGCCGCGCCTGGCATAGGTGACGGTGGCGTGGACCACACCGTCGCCGGAGTCGTCGAACGTCTCGAGGAAGCGGCCGCCCGGCCTGGGCTCGATCACCAGCGCGAGCGGAGCGCCGCTCATCGTGTGGTCCCACCAGCCGGAGATGTCGCCGGTCAGGGCGTCGTACATGGCGTCCGGCGAACCCGGCAGGTCGGCGGCGAAGGAGAAGGCGAAGGAGCCGGTGGGGGGCGGGTCGGCGGCGACCTGCTCGGTCGCGCCACCGGCCAGGATCAAGGCCAGCAGGACCAGGCCGGATCGGAGTCCGTGGGTGTACAGGCGATCGGGCATGAGGCCTCCGTTTCGTTCGGCCGAGCGGCGACTCGCTGGACCCATGAAAACGACGATCGGCAACCGGAGCAAGCGGGAACCGCGGCGAGCCCTCCGGCGCGGAAGACGCGGGTCCGCCGCCTGCCGGCACGACGTCGGGGTCCGGGGGGTTCCTAGCCCGCTTTGTCCCGGACCGCGAACACCTGCACCCGCCGCCGCCGCGGCCCGTCGAACTCGCAGAAGAACACGGCCTGCCAGGTGCCGAGCGCGAGCTTGCCGCCGACGACCGGCAACACGGAGGAGCAACCCACCAGCGAGCTCTTGAAGTGCGCCGCGCTGTTGCCCTCGTCGTGGCTGTCGGCGGGATCGCGCCAGGGCACGAGCGCGTCGAAGCGCCGCAGGAGATCGGCGGCGACGTCGGGATCGGCGCCCTCGTTCACGGTCACGGCGGCGGTGGTGTGGGGCACGTGGACGAGGACCGCGCCGTCCGTGACGCCGAGCGCCGCGACCGCGGCCTGCACCTCGGGCGTGATGGGGATCAGCTGCGCGTGCGCATCGCTGGCGACGGCGAACTCGTGCACCGCGTCCTCCCTCCGGCGGCGTGCGCGCGATGCCGCCGCGCGCCGCCTACAGGTCGAAGTACATCGTGAACTCGTAGGGGTGCGGCCGCTGGTTGATCTTGCCGATCTCGTCGCGCTTGACCTCCAGCCACCGCCGGATCAGCGCCTCGGGGAACACGTCGCCGTAGAGCAGGAACTGGTGGTCCCCCGCCAGAGCGTCGAGCGCGTCGTCGAGGCTGCGGGGCAGGAACTCGACGTCCTTGCGCGACTCCTGGCTGGGCGCGTCGGCCGGCTGCCAGCCGTGGGCCACCGGGTCGATCTGGTGCACGATGCCGTCGAGGCCGGCCATCAGGATCGCGGCCGTGCAGAGGTACGGGTTGCAGGTGAAGTCGGGCGGGCGGTACTCGACGCGGCGCAGGTCGGGATCGCTCACGTAGCTCGGGATGCGGATCGCCGCGCCGCGATTGCTGCGGCCGAAGGTGCGGACCGTGGGCGCCTCGAAGCCGGGGACCAGGCGCTTGTAGCTGTTGGTGCTCGGATTCGTGATCGCGCAGAGCGCGTCGGTGTGCGCCAGGATGCCGCCGATGTAGTAGAGGGCGGTCTGCGAGAGGCTCGCGTAGCCCTTGGGATCATCGAAGACATTGCGGCCGTTCTTGGTCAGGAACTGGTGCAGGTGGAAGCCGTTGCCCGCGTTCTCGTAGAGCGGCTTGGGCATGAACGTGACCCGCAGCCCGGCGCGGCGCGCGGCGTTGTGCAGGATGTACTTCGTGAGGACCGCGTTGTCGCCGGTCGTCAGGATGTCGGCGAACCAGCCCTCGATCTCCTGCTGGCCGTGCTTGCCGACCTCATGGTGGTGGTAGCGCACCGGGATCCCGAACGCCTTCATCAGGCGGCAGACCTCGTCGCGGAAGTCGTCGTAGAGGTCGAACGGGTTGCAGGCGTGGTAGGCGTTCTGATGGAAGCGCTCGTTGCTCTCCACGGAGAAGAAGCTGTCGGCCTTGTTGGAGGCGTAGTCAGCCTCCTCGAAGATGTAGAATTCGTACTCCGGACCCCACTGCGAGCAGTCGGCGACGCCGGCCTGCGCCAGCGCTCGTTCCGCCTTCCGCGCGATGTGGCGTCCGTCCTGGGCGAACGGCGTGCGCTGAGGATCGGTCAGGTGAGCCGACGCGAACATGTGCAGCGTCGGCCGCTCCCGGAACGGGTCCGGGACCGCGGTCGCGAGGTCGGGCAACAGGACCATGTCGCTGTTCTCGACCTTGAGGAATCCGTAGCTCGAGCCGTCGAAGCCGATCCCCTCGCTGCAGATGTCCTGGGTGAAGCGGTCGAAGGGCAGGGACAGATGGTGCAGGCGGCCGCCGAGATCGACGGATTTCAGGTCGACGAACTCGATTCCCTTGGCGGCGGCTTCCTGACGCACCTGCGCGAACTTCTCGGGCACCATGGGCAACCTCGCATCTGGCGGCACGCGACTCGCGACGCCGGCGATCGGCGCCGGCGATGGGTTGTCGGAATATAAACAACGGGCCGCAGGAAAGGAAACGCGGCCTTCAGGCGCGGGGAACGAGGTCGGCCAGGGCGCGGTCCAGCTCCGGGAACTCCCAGCGGAATCCCAGCGCCTTCAGCCGGTTGGGAACCGCTCGCTGGCTGAGCAGCAGGACCTGGGCCTTGGGGCCGAGGGCGAGGCGCAGCGCCCAGTCCGGCGCCGGCATCCGGGCCCACGTGCCGAGCGCGCTGGCGAGCGTCCGGGCGAACTCCACTTGCGGCAACGGATTGGGCGTGGTCACGTTGAGAGGTCCCCGGATCGCCGGCGTATCCAGCGCGAACACGATCGCGCGGATCGCGTCGCGCAGGTGGATCCACGGGAAGTACTGGCGCCCCGAGCCGAGCGGCCCGCCGAGGCCGCGCCGATACAGGGCAACGAGCTTCGGGAGCGCGCCGCCTTCGGCCGCCAGGATCACGCCGAAGCGCAGGCAGACGACCCGGCAGCGCTCGTTGTCGGCGCGGACGGCCTGCCGCTCCCATTCGTAGCAGAGCATGGCGAGATAGCCGTCGCCCGGTTCGGCGTCCTCGCCGAGCGCGCGGTCGCCGCCGTCGCCGTAATAGCCGGTGGCCGATGCGCTCAGCAGGACTGCGGGCCGATCGCGCCGGCGCAGGACGTCGGCGAGGTGGCTCGTCGGGCGCAGCCGGCTGCGGCGGAGCCGCCGCTTCTTGCGGGTCGTCCAGATCCCGTCGGCGAGGCTCTCGCCGGCCAGGTTCACGACCGCGTCGGCCTCGACGGCCCGGTCCAGCCACGGGCCGGCCTGGGTGGGGTCCGCCTCGACCAGGTCGACGCCGGACGGGAAGGCGCCGGCGGACTTGACCGCGTCGCGGGTCACCACGACCGCCGTGTCGCCGCGCGCGGTGAGCTCGCGGATGAGAGCCCGACCCACCAGGCCGGAGCCCCCGGTCACCAGGACCTGCATGGAGCCTCCTCGAATCCCGCCACTGTAACCGCGGCGCCGGGCGTTGTCCACGCTCGAACCGGGGAGTTGGCCAGGCGGCGGACGGGACTTATTATTCCCACGAGACTCCCGAAGGAAAGGACCCCCATGCAGTACGAGCACTTCGATTGCGACATCCGCGACGGCGCCGCCCGGGTGACCCTGCTGGGTCCCGGCAATCCGCTCCTGAGCGAGGTCTGCGACGAGTTCGTCGACCTGATGTTGCGCCTGCAGGAGGACCAGGCCGTCCGCGCGATCCTGGTGACCGACGGCGACCACGCCTTCGACCTGCAGCCCGACCTGGACGCAGCGAGCCGGAAGATCGGCACGGACGGCAGCTTCGCGCCGATCGCGGCCGGGCTCGAGATCGCGGAGCGCATGGTCAACGTGATCCAGGAATGCAGCAGGCCCGTGGTCACCGCCACGCGCGGCGACATCCGCGCCACCGGACTGGGCTTCTACATGGCCGGCGACGTGCGCCTCGCCGGGGCGACGGCCAGCTTCACGGCGCCGGACCTCGCCGTCGGCCTGATGCCCGAATGGGGCCTCACCTTCACGCTGCCGCGCGTGCTCGGCCCGAGCCGCGCGCTCGAGTTCCTCTGGTCGGGCCGGACGCTGTCGGCGGGCGAGGCGTACGCCGCCGGACTGGTCGACCGCGTCATCGCCGACGCCCACTGGGACGACGAGCTCGAGACGATCCTCGAGCGCCTGACGCGCCTGCCCCAGCCGCTGATCCGCCTGACGAAGCTCGCGGCCCAGCAATCCGGGCAGTTCGACCTGACGAGCATGCTCAGCTTCGAGTTCGAGGCCCAGCAGCAGTGCTGGGACAGCGTCGAGACCGCCGAGTGTCTCGACGCCTGGGTGCAGAACCGCAAACCGGTCTTCCGCGCCCCGCTGGCGCCGGAGGACGACGAGTAGGACCTTCGCCGGGAGGCAGGACGTGGGCCAGACCCTCATCGAGAAGATCATCGCCGACCATGCCCGGGGGCCGGTCTCGCCCGGGCAGATCGTGGACGTGGAGATCGACGTCCGCGCGGCGCGCGACTTCGGCGGCGCCAACGTGGTCAAGAACCTCCAGTCCGCCGGCCTCGCCGTGCGCGACCCCGACCGCACTCTCTTCACGTTCGACTGCAACCCCGGCGGCAGCGACCAGGGCTACGCGGCGAACCAGCAGCGCTGCCGGGTGTTCGCCCGCGAGGCGGGCGTCGCGGTGCGCGACATCGACCAGGGGATCGGCACGCACCTCGCGATCGAGGATGGCCTGGTCGGCCCGGGCTCGACCTTCGTGTCCACCGACAGCCACGCCAACATCATGGGCGCGGTCGGCGCGTTCGGGCAGGGCATGGGCGACCAGGACATCGCAGCCGCGTGGGCTCACGGCAAGATCTGGTTCAAGGTGCCGCCGACCCGGAAGATCATCCTCGCGGGCCGCCCCGGCCCGGCCGCCACGGCCAAGGACATCGCGCTGAAGATGGCCCGGGACCTGGGCGCGGCGGGCCTCCTGGGTTGTGCCGCCGAGATGTACGGCGACGCGGTCGATCGGCTGTCGGTCGCGGACCGCGTGACCATCGCCTCGATGGCCACGGAGATGGGCGGCATCACGATCCTCTTTCCGCCGAACCGCGCCGTGCTCGACTTCTGCTGCGAGGCGAGCGGCCGGCCCTGGCAGCCGGTCCTCGCCGATCCGGACGCCGTCTACCTCGACACGGTCACGGTCGACGTCGAGGGGCTCGGGCCGCAGATCGCCCGGCCCGGCCACCCCGAGGACGTGGTGCCGGTTGCCGACGTCGCCGGCAAGCGCGTGGACTCGGTGTTCATCGGCAGCTGCACCAACGGCCGGATCGAAGATCTGCGCGCCGCCGCGGGCGTGCTGCGGGGTCGCCGCATCGCTCCCGGCGTCGTCCTGAAGATCGTGCCGGCCACCCGGCGCGTCTGGGCCGAGGCGCTGGCCGAGGGCCTGATCGAGGAATTGATGCGGGCGGGCGCCCTGATCGGCAACGCCGGCTGCGGCGGCTGCGCGGCGGGACAGATCGGCCAGAACGGCCCGGGCGAGGTCACGATCTCGAGCGGCAACCGCAACTTCGCCGGCAAGCAGGGCAAGGGCGAGGTCTACCTCGCGAGTCCCGAGACCTGCGCCGCCAGCGCCGTCGCCGGGGTGATCGCGAGCGCGGACGCGATCCCGGTCGCTGCTGCGGCTCCGCGTCGCGCAGCGCCGAGCGCCGCGGCCCCGGCGCGGGCGGCCGCCGCCGTCCGACCGGCCGCGAAGCCGACGGTGGTGACCGGCCGGGTCTGGCTCGTCCGCCACGACAACATCGACACCGACATGATCTTCCACAACCGCCACCTGGCGATCACCGACCTCGCCGAGATGGGACCGCACACGTTCGGCAATCTGCCCGGCTGGGAGGACTTCCCCCGCAACGCGCGGCCCGGCGACATCGTCGTCGTCGGCGCCAACTTCGGCTGCGGCTCATCGCGCCAGCAGGCCGTCGACTGCTTCCAGGCCCTCGGGATCGCCCTGCTGATCGCGCGCAGCTACGGCGCCATCTACGAGCGCAACGCGATCAACGCGGGCATGCCGATGATGACCGCCGACCTGCTCGATGCGGGGCTCGCGGATGGTCAGGACGTGACCGTCGACTTCACCACGGGCCGGATCACGTGGGCCGGCGGCTCGCTGCAGGGCGAGCCGTTCAACCCGGTCCAGCTCGAGATCTACCAGCGCGGCGGATTGCTCCGCTAGGCGGCGACGGACTCGCGGGTGACCGACAGGAGGGGCCCGGTCGACCGACCGGGCCCCTCCTCGCGTCCGTTGCGGCCCGGTTGGTCAGAACACGTACCACCAGGAGCCGGTGAAGCGCTGGCCGGCCAGCTCGTCGGCCCCGCCGGTGTCGGTGATCAGGTGCATGACCTCGACGCCCCAGCCGAAGTTCTTGGTGACCTTGTACTTGAGGTTGCCGAAGATGCTCGAGTTCTCGAGATACGGCGCGGCGATGCCCGCGAGATCCTCGTCCGTCGGATCGTCCAGGCCGTAACCGGCGTTGATCTCGATCCTGGGCGAGGCGGGGATCATCAGGCTCAGGAAGCCGCCCTTGCTCTCGATCTCCTTGGCGCCGTCGGGATGCCACGGGTTGTAGTCGAAGCCGTAGTGCACGAACTCGCGGCCGATGCCCGTGCCGATGTAGGCTTCGCCGGTGAGCACGACGCCGGTTTCGCCGAACGGCACCTTCAGCTCGAGGGCGGCCAGGTACGACGAGTAGTCGGCGGTGGAGATCTGCGTCTCCTCTTCGACGATCCGGCTGAAGACGACCTCGTTCGCGGAACGGACGCCGCCGCCAATGGCGATGAGGCTGCCCTCGCCGATCGCGTCGCAGAGGCCGATCCGACCCAGCAGCCAGGGCATCGTCTCCTGCATCTCCTGATCCGTGGAGATGCGGTGCTTCATCGCGCTCACCAGGTACTCGGCGTCGCCGCTCTGGTAGCGCACGGTGAACTGGGGCACGCGCCACCAGAGGTCGCCGGACCAGGACTGGATGCCGAAATCGATCGTGCCCGGATTCTGCTGCGCGACGGGGATCCAGTCCTGACCGCCGCGGATCGTCAGGCCCTTCGCATTCTTCGCCTCGGCGTAGCCCAGACGGAGGCGCGGCAGCAGGTTGTTGCTGGCGTTGTCGCCGTAGAAGTCGATCTCGAGGGTCGCGCCATAGGTCCAGTCGCCCTCGGTCTGCGTGGCGGCGAAGCCGAACCGGGTATCGCGCGGATTGAAATTGAGCTCCTCGGTCTGGTCGTCGGTGAGGTACGACATGAAGTCCTGGGCCTGGATCGCCGTATCGTAGTGCACGTTGAACACGGCGCGTCCCCAGAACTTCAGATCCGTGCCGCTCGAGATCTCGGCCGCCTCGCCCGCGCCGGCCATCGCGATGACCGTGAGCGCCAGGACGGCGCCGGCGCCGGCCGTCGCGACGCCGCTCCAGAATCCGTTCTGCATTGCCAACCTCCGATTCCTTGGTCTCGCTGGAAGCCCCCTCGGCATTCCCGCTGGCGGCCAATAGCAAGCAGCAGGCCGAGTCGAGCCGCATCGGTCTGAATATTCAATGGTGGATCGATAGATTTTCCGTGGAATGAGCGGCGCGACGCGCCGTCGCTGAATATCGATTCCAATTGATCGGTCTGCGACCCGGTCAACCGAGCGCCCAGAACTCGCGCTGGATCCTCAGCACCTTCTTGAGCCCGGGCACCCCGTCGAGCCCCGCTTCGCGGAGGCGATCGACCGTCTCCGGATCCAGCGCATCGAGGCCGGCCAGTCGCCGGATCACGCGCCGGCCGGCGTCCTTGATGCCCTCGACGCCGTAGCCGCCCTCCAGCACGAACGCCGTCTTGCCGGCGCAGACGTCGTCCGCCAGTCGCAGCACGAGATCGGTGATGAGGCGGTAGCCCTCGGCGGTGAGCGCGAGCTGTCCGAGAGGATCCTGGTGGTGGAGGTCGAATCCGCAGCTCACCAGGAGGATCTGCGGGCGGAACTGGCGCGCGATCGGATCGAGCAGACTGGCGAGGATGCGCGCGTAATCGCGGTCGCCGACGCGGCGGTCGATCGGAACGTTGACGGTGAAGCCGGCGCCGGCGCCGGCGCCCACCTCGTCGGCCGCGCCCGTGAACGGATAGGAGCCATCCCGGTGGATCGAGAAGTAGAGGACGCCCGGGTCCTCCCAGAACACCTTCTGCGTGCCGTTGCCGTGGTGCGCGTCGATGTCCAGCAGCAGGATGCGCTCGAAACCGCACGTACGCTGCAGGTGCCGCGCCCCGATCGCCGCGTTGTTGAAGAAGCAGAAACCCATGGCCTGGTCGGGCTCAGCGTGGTGGCCCGGCGGGCGCACGAGCGCGAAGCCGTGGTCGGCCCGGTCCGCGACGATCGCGTCGAGCAGCTCGAGCACGCCCCCGACGGCGTACCTCGCCGTGTCCTGCACCTTGACGGTCTCGGCGACGGCGTGGCCGTCGGGTTGGAGCGTCGGACCCATCGCGCCGATCGTCCGCACGACGTGCTCGTGCGTGTGGACGAGCATCAGCTCCGCGACGGTCGCCGGCCGGGGCGGCAGTTTGCGCCAGCGGTCGGCCAGCTCGGGATCCTCGAGGACGGTCAGCAGGGCCCGCAGCCGCTTGCCGCTCTCGAAGCTCGTGATCTGCTCGAGGTGGCCGCCGAAGCGATCGTCGATCACGAGCAGCAGCGGCTTGCGCGGCACCGGAGCGCCCAGCGGCTGCACGAGACCGTACTCGTGGGCGCAGCGCAGCAGCTCCTGTCCCCAGGACAGGTCCTGGCCGCGCTCCACGAGGACCGCCGCCGCCTCGCCCGCCCACGGCCGCGTGCGCCTCGCCCGGAAGCACTCCTCGAAGAAGAAGGCGCCGGCGAGGCGCCGCGACTCGGTATCCGGCAGCGGGAGCGGATTCGAGAGCTCGGCGGCGATGAGCGCGCGGGCCTGGCGGCGCACGAGGTGGCTGATCTCGCGCTGGACCTCGCCGGGCAGGTCGTCGATGCGGTTGGCCATCGCCACGATGTTGCGCAGGATGGAACCCCGCGGGTCGTCGAGGTGGAACACGTGGGGCTTGGCGTGGACGAAGCCCAGCGATTCATAGAAGTCCACCGCCGCCGGCTCGGACTGCACGACGAGTCCGGCCAGGCGCGGCTCGTAGAGTTTCCAGAGCAGCCAGGCTCCCGCGAGCAGCATCGCCCCCGCTCCCCGGTGGACCCACTCGCCGCGGGCAGGCGCGCCGGTCGGTCCGCCGCGGGCGGTCGCGAGCCACTCCACTTCCAGTTCGCGCCGGCCGTGTTCGTTGACCGCGCGCACGGTCATCATGCCGGCGAGTCGGCCGTGCACGACGCAGCAGAACAGGTTGCGGTGCTCGCCGCGCCGGAGGTAGCCGAGCACGAAGTGCAGGTTGAAGAACTCCAGATTGCGGTCGATCAGCTGCAGGAGACTGTCGCGCGTGAAGGGGAAGCGGCAGAACAGGGCCGCCGTGTCCACGTCCACCACGCCCTCGAAAAACGCCTCGGGATGCGCCGGATTCCACGGCAGCGCGGAGCCGGGAAACTCGCTGCGCAGGTCCTCGAGCAGGGTCAACCGCGCCGCCAGCTCGCCGTCCGCCGGATCCGCCTCGACCAGCGCCCGGCAATCGGCTTCGGCCTCGGCCAGGCGGTAGTCGAGCAGGTACTCCTCGCCGGCCCGCCGCGCGAGCCGGCGGCTGCGGTCGCGCCGGAAGCCGGCGGGCAGCTCCGCCTGCGCCTGCCGCTCGCGCCACTCGCCGTAGGCCAGCACGAGCCGCTCCACGAGCGCGGGCACGCCCTGGTGGATCCACTGGTGGCGCCGAACGTCGACCGTCTCGCCATCGAGCGTGAACGACGGGATCGCGCCGCCGGGGGCCGGCCCGAGCCGTCCGGCCGCGACCAGGTCGCGGAGCGTCCCGGCCGCCGAGGGATCGCGAACGGCGATCGCCGCGATGGCCGCCTGCAGCTGCGCGCCGCTGATCATCCGCCGATCACCGCGCGCAGGTCCGGCAGGATCTTCCAGACGCAGATCCCGGCGACGACCAGGCAATACGCGGGGACCACGCCTCGCCAGAAGCGCTCCGGAAACACCCGGGTCAGGTACGGCGCGGCGATGGCCGACACCATCGTCGCCAGCATCAGGCTCGGCACCAGCACGAAGTCGACCTGGACGCCCTTCGCCGTCCACAGCGTCCAGACCACGGCGCCCAGCATGCTGACGGTGCCCTCGGCGAGGGCGGTCACGGCGAGCATGCTCTTGACCGGCACCCCCGAGATCAGGCCGCCCACGGTCACCACCGGGCCGAAGCCGCCCCCGCCGACCCCCTTGTTGAAGCCCGCGAGCAGGCCGAAGCCGAGCATGCGGCGCGGGTGATAATCGCGCTCGCGGTGCGCCTGCACGAGGGAGGCCACCCCCATGCCGAGTAACAGGAGGGCGACGTAGAGCTTGATCCAGAACCTGGCGACCTGGAGGACGCCGTAGACGGCGCTGATCGAGATCGTCGCGGCGAAGCCGCCCGCGCCGGCCACGATCAGCCAGAGCCGGACGGTCTCGCTCAACGGGCGCAATCGCCATTCCACGTTCTGGAACTCGCGGTGCAGGAAGCCGCCGACGAGCCCCGCGGCCGCCTGCTGGATCATCACCGCCGGCACGATCTGCAGCGGCTCGAAGCCGAGCAGGAGCAGCAGCGGCGTCAACGCGGTCCCGAACCCCATGCCCGCCGCGGCGTCCATGAACTCGAAGACCATCGCGAGCACGACGACCGTCCAGAGAATGCCCCACTCGGTGGAGCCCTCCCAGCCGCGAGCGACCATCGCCCGTCCGTCCAGCCGCGTCGTCTCTCCGGCGAGCCAGGAGCCCAGGAGGAACACGAGGAAGAAGACGACCACGGCGCCCGCCGCCGCCTGGACCTGCCGGCGCTCGGGGATGATCCGGGCGAGGATCGAGGATTTCTCGCGCTCGAGGTCGCGCGCGACTTCCCAGCCCATGCGCTTCTCGGGGGGAGTCGGTGTCATCCAGTCCCTCTGCCGCGGCGGCGGTGGTTCAGGGCGCGGCCAGTTCCTGCTCGATCGCGGCGCGCAACTCCTCGCTGTCGGGAGCAGTCTTCGGCCCGAATCGCGCGACGACCCGGCCGTCCCGGGCCACCAGGTATTTCGTGAAGTTCCAGCTGGGCTCCGCCAGCTCGGCGCAGAGCAGCCTGTAGACGTCACACTTCCGGTCGCCCTTGACCACGGCCTTCGCGAAGAGCGGGAAGGTCACGTCGTAGTTCACGCTGCAGAACTCGGCGATCTCGTCGGCCGAGCCGGGCTCCTGGCCAAGGAAGTCGTTGGACGGGAACCCGAGGAGCACGAAGCCGCGCGCGGCCAGCTCGCGATAGAGCGCCTCCAGCCCCGCGTACTGCGGCGTGAGACCGCACTTGCTCGCGGTGTTGACGACCAGCGCCACCTTGCCGCGGTAGATGCCCAGCGAGACCGGCTCGCCGGCGAGCGTCCGGGTCGACAGATCGAAGAGCGAGCCGGCGTTGCCGCCCGACGCGCGTTGTACGTCGCCAGCCAGCGCGTGGCGGACCCAGAGCACCCCGGCCGCCGCCAGGGTCGCCGCCAGCACCACCGCGATCATCCAGAGCATCCGCATCCTCACCTCCGATCGAGCGCGATCAGCTCCTGCCGGAGCACCTTGCCCGACGAGTTCTTGGGCAACGCCGCCAGGAAGTGCACCGCGCGCGGCACCTTGTAGAGAGCCAGGTTCTCGCGGCAATGCTGCTGGACGGAGTTCGCCGCGAGCGCGCTTCCCGGCCGCAGCACCACGTACGCCTCGATCGCTTCGCCGAGCAGCTCGTCCGGCACGCCCACGACGCACACCTCCTGCACGCCCGCGACCTCCGCGATCGTCTCCTCGACTTCCTTCGCGCTGACCCGGTTGGCGCCGGTCTTGATCATGTTCTTGATCCGGTCGACGAGCCAGATGTACCCGTCCTCGTCCCGCCGGCCCAGGTCGCCGGTGTGCAGGCCGTCCGGGAAGAGCACCAGCGCGGTCTCCGCCGGGTCGTTCCAGTAGCCTTGCATGATATTGTCGCCCTGCGCGACGACCTCGCCGACCTCGCCCGTCGCGCACTCGCTCCCGTCGGCGCGCCGGACGGTGAGCGAGACGCCCGGGATACCCACGCCGATCGAGCCGTACTTCTCGGGCAGCCGCTCGGGAGGCACCCAGCTCAGGCGCGCCGAGGCCTCGGTCTGGCCGTACATGACGAAGAGCCGGATCCGCGCCGGCAACGTCTCGCGCAGCTGTCGTTGCAGCGCGGGAGTCATCGCGCCGCCGGCCTGGGTCAGGTAGCGCAGGTCGGGCCAGGGACGATCGAGGAAATTCGTGCGGGCGACCAGGATGGCGTAGGTCGAGGGCACGCCCGAAAACCCCGTGACGCGGCTCCGCTCGAGGTTGTCGACCACGGTCGCCGGGTAGGCGAAGCGGTTGTCGACGACCACGCGCCCGCCGACGGCGACGTGCGTCAAGAGCAGGCTGTTGCCGAAGCTGTAGTGGAACGGCAGCACGCTGAGCACGCTGTCCTCGCCGGTCAGCTCGAGGTAGGCGAGGATCTGGCGGGTGTTCGCCGCGAGGTTGCGGTGGCTGAGCGTCGCGCCGCGGGGCTTGCCGGTCGAGCCGCTGGTGTAGAGGATGGCGCAGAGATCGTCGGGGCCGACCGGGACGGCCGGACGCGCGTCGGGCGATGCGGCCACGTCGCCGGCCGTCACCACGGCGACCTGCGGCGGCAGCTGCCATTGCGGCGCCGCACGGTCGCAGACGACGAAGCGCAGGTCCGGCGCGCCAGCCACGAGCTCGGGCAGGTCGTGCCGGACCTGCGACGCCCGCGTGACGAGGCCCACGGCGCCGCTGTCGGCCAGCAGCAGGGCGGTCGTGCGGGTCTTGTTCGCGCTGTTGAGCGCGACGCAGCAGGCGCCGGCCTTGAGGATGCCGAAGAACCCCACGACGTACTCGCGGCCGTTGTCGAGATACAGCGCGACGCGGTCGCCGCGTTCGACGCCCAGCTCGCGGAGGCGATTCGCGAGGCGATCGGCGTCGGCTTCGAGCTCCGCGTACCGCAGTCGCGTCGCGCCGTGTTCGAGGACCACGGCGTCGGGTACGCGGTCGGCGCTGACCTCCAGCAATCGGTGGACCGGCAGGTAGGGGACCATGGCGACGACTCCCGGATTCAGGCGGCGGCTTGCTTGCGGGTGATGAACGCGACCAGGTTGTCGACCGAGTCGAGGTTCTCGGGTACGAGGTCCTCGTCGGCGATGCTCAGGCCGAAGTCGCCCTCGAGGAACGCGACCAGCTCCATGACGCCGGTCGAATCGATGATCCCGTTATCGAGCAGCGACATGCCGTCGCTCGCGAGCGGCGCGGTGTCGCCGAACAGGAAGTTCTCGACGATGTAGTCCTTGATCTTCGCGCGCAGGTCCATGGCGCTAGCAGGTCCTTTCCGGTTGGTCCACGTGCGACGAGCGCCAGACGAGCTCGCCCGGCGCCAGGGTCGACTGCTCGAGCCGCGCGGGGAAGGTCGCCCCGAACGCCTGCGCGAGCAGCTGGGTGCTGAGCACCCCGATGAAGGCCATGTTCTCGCGGGCGCTCGTCAGACGCCCGGTCTCCCACTTCCGCGCCAGGCTCGCGACGCGTTCGGGCAGCCAGAATCCCGCGGCCGCGACCGCCTCCGGAGCGAGGGCGGCCTCGGCGATCGCCCGGCCCGGCCGGTCCTGGAAGCTCGCCGCGTCGGGCGCCCGGTACGGCTGCTTCGGCCGCTGCAGGATGGCGGCCGGCAGCAGATCGCCCACCGCCTCCTTCAACAGGTCCTTCTCCTTGAGCGCCGGCAGGCGCGCCGCTGCGGGCGTCGCGAGCGCGATCCTGGCCAGCTCGTGATCGAGGAAGGGAAAACGCCCCTCCACCGAGTTGCCCATCAGCATGCGGTCGCCCTGGCTGCTGAGCAGGTAGCCGGCCAGGAACGTCGTCATCTCGAGATACTGGGCCCGCGCGACCGGTCCCCAGCCCGCGAACTCGCGGGGCAGATCGGCCAGCAGCCGCGCCTCCGGCTGCCCGGCCGCGAGGGGAGCGAGCGCGTCGGGGACCAGGAAGGTCGTCATCATCCCGGTATTCTGCCAGCGCGGGCGGTGGCTGAACAGCGGATCCTCAGGCTGGTCGAGGCCCTGGCCGTAGAAGCGCGCCAGGAACTGCGGCGGGGATTGCTCGAGGTACGGGTAGAGCCGGGTCAAGAGCAGGGGACGGCGCGGCGACCGCGGCTGGCGCGCCCAGAAACGGCGGACCTTGGCCTCGCGGAAGATGTTGTAACCGCAGAAGACCTCGTCAGCGCCCTCGCCGGTCAGCACGACCTTCCAGCCGTGGCGCCTCACCAGTCCGGAGAGCGCGAAGAGCGGCGCCGGGGCGGTGCGCAGCACCGGGCTCTCGGTATGCCAGACGACCTCCGCGAATCGGCCGGCGATGTCGGCCGGCCCGACTTCGAGGGAGCTGTGCTCGGTGCCGAGGTGTGCGACCATCGCCCGCTGCCACTGGCTCTCGTCGTACGCGCGGTCCCGGAAGCCGACGGAGAAGGTCCGCAGCCGGTTGCGCGTGCAGGACTGGATCAGGGCCGTCGTGGCCGAACTGTCGAGTCCGCCCGAGAGGTAGGCGCCGACCGGCACGTCCGCGCGCAGGCGGATGACCGCCGCGGCCTCGAGCCCCTCGCGGATCTCGCGCGCCATCCGCCGCCGCGCGACCGGGTCCGGATGCTGGGCGTCCTCGCGCGCGGGCAGGAATTCCGGCCGCCAGTACCGTCGAACGCGCAGGCACGCCGGCAGGGGCGCGGGCGGCGGCGATGCGACCGCCTCGCCGCTCGCGCAGACCGCGGAGGTGCCTGGCGGCAGCTGGGCGACGCCGGCGAACGGCGTCGCCGGCGCGATGCACGCCCAGTACGTGAAGACCTCCGCGAGGCGATCCGGTGCGAGCCTCCGGTCGAGGCCGGGCCAGGCGAAGAGAGCCTTGGCTTCCGAGGCGAAGAGCAGGACCCGGCCGGCCCGCGCCACGTAGAGCGGCAGGATGCCGAAGCGATCGCGCGCCAGGAAGAGCGAGCGCGCGGCGCGGTCCCAGATCGCGAAGGCGAACTGGCCGTTGAACCGCTCGACGCAGGTCTCGCCCCACTCCTCGTAAGCGTGGACGATCACCTCGGTGTCGCTGCGCGTGCGGAAGGCGTGTCCGCGCGCTTCCAGCTCGGCCGTCAGCTCCGGGTAGTTGAAGATCTCGCCGTTGAAGACGATCCAGTGCCGGCCGTCCTCGCCGGTCAGGGGTTGCTGGCCGGTCACGAGGTCGACGATGCTCAGCCGGGAGTGCCCGAGGAAGCACGACTCGTCGCGCCACGCCGCGAACTCGTCCGGCCCTCGGTGGCGCAGGCTGCCGATCATGCGCTCGGGCAGACGATCGGGCAGCTGGAGGGGTCCCTCGAGCGCGATGGCGCCGCAGATTCCGCACATGTCTTCGTGTTCCCCGTTCGCCGGCCTTCGGACGAGCGCACCCCGACACTCGGTCGTCCCGGTTCGTTATCGGCCCAGATCCCGATCGTCTTGACGCGAGCAGTCCCTACAAAATGGCATCATCCCGGATCCCCGCACCCCCGGCCAGACTCCCGGCGCGGCCGCGACCCGGCTCGTGGAGACTATCGCGGCCTTTCCCGCGGCACCATCGCGAGCTCGCTCCCGGCTCGACGGAGTCGACGGCGCCTGGCCGGGAACCCGCGCCGAGCGATCAGGGCAAGATCATGATTGTCAATGACATAGACATCGCGACGCCCGAGGCGTCACGGCGCCGGCGCGACCCGCCGCCGGCTGAGCGGCGGGATCGCGGCCCCGTCCCGCCGGCGGCGCCCGCCCGCCGGCGGGCCGCGCGCGAATCGCCTCCGCGCGCCAGGAAGTCATTGCTTCCGCCCAGGCCGCCGCTTAGGTTCGTGGCGCGCCAGAATCGCCGGAGCGGGCCTGCGGTGGGCCCGTCGCGATCCCGGTCACGACCCGAAAGGACCGTCCATGAAGCACGTCACCACGCTGGCCCTGATGCTCGCCGGCTGCCTCGCCCTGGCCGTCGTCGCCGGCTGCGGGCAAGGCAAGGAGAAGCCGCTGACCTCGCTCGAGCCCGGCATGCAGGAGGTCAGTTACGCCCTCGGTATGGACATGGCGCGGCAGATCGGCGGCATGCCCGGCGCCGACGATTCCGAACAGCTCGTCACCGGCCTGCGCGAACGCCTCCGCGGCGCCGCCAGGTTCGCCGACGACCGGGCTCGCGAGATCATGCAATCCCACTTCCAGGGAGGCGCCGATTCGACGGCGGCCGACGCGGGCTTCGCCACGATGGCCGAGGAACGCAGCTACGCGGTCGGCGTCAGTGTCGGCTCGTTCTGCGAGAAGCAGTTCCCCGGCCTGGATCAGCGGGCGCTCGTCCAGGGCCTCCAGGACAAGCTCGCCGGCGGCACGACGCTGCTCGCCGACGACCAGGTCCGCACCATCGTCGGCGATTTCCAGAAGGAACAGCAGGCGAAGAAGGCGACCGAGAACCAGGCCGCCGGCGAGAAGTTCCTCGCCGAGAACGCGCAGCGCCCCGGCGTCGCCGTCACGGCCAGCGGGCTGCAGTACGAGGTGCTCCAGGAAGGCGCCGGCGCCAGGCCCGTGGCGACCGATACCGTCAAGGTCAACTACCGCGGCACGTTGATCGATGGGACCCAGTTCGACAGCAGCTACGACCGCGGCGAGCCCATCAGCTTCCCGCTGAATCGGGTCATCCCCGGCTGGACCGAGGGCCTGCAGCTGATGTCCGTCGGCAGCAAGTACAAGTTCTTCATCCCCGGGAGCCTCGCCTACGGCGAGCGGGGCGCCGGGGCGGACATCGGCCCCAACGCGACGCTCATCTTCGAAGTCGAGCTGCTCGCCATCAACGAATAGCGGCGCTCGCGAACGAAGTCCGCGTCATCCTCGACCTTCGATCAGGCGCCGCGGCTCGGCGCAGTGGCTGGGCCGCGGCGCCTGACCGGGTTCAAGGACGGACGGATCGGCGGGATCACCCGCGCGCCGAGCAGGCCTGCCGGAACCGCTCCAGGGCCAGCACCACGCGCGCGTGGGTGGTGCCGAAGTTGAGCCGCACGAATCCCGGCAGGCCGAATTCGTCGCCGCCCTGCACCCCGAGGCCGCCCTTCTCGAAATGACCCGCCAGGTCGGCGACCTGCAGGTCCCGGCAGTCGATCCACGCCAGGTACGTCGCCTCCACGTGGGCCATGGCCACGCCGGGAATCTCGGCGACGGCGGCCTCGACGAGGTCGCGGCCGCGGCGAAGGTAGGCGAGCTGGGCAGCGAGCCAGGCGTCGCCGTGGCGATAGGCCGCCAGGGCCGCCGTGTAGGCCAGCGCGCCGACGTGCGGCACGATCATCGCCGCCGCGCGCTCGAAGCGCCGGCGCAGGTGGTCGTCCGGGATGATTGCGAAGCTGCAGCCGAGGCCGGGGATGTTGTAGGTCTTGCTCGGCGCCATCAGCGTGACCGTGCGCGCGGCAACGTCGGGTCCGAGGCACGCTGTCGGCACGTGCGGACCCTGGTCGAGCAGCAGCTGGTTGTGGATCTCGTCGCTGCAGATCACCAGGTCGTGGCGCCCGCAGAGATTCGCCAGGCGTTCGAGTTCCGCCCGCTCCCAGATCCGGCCGCACGGATTGTGCGGCGAGCAGAAGAGGAACAGGCGCGTGCGGGAGTCGATCGCCGCCTCGAGCGCGTCCCAGTCGAATCGCCAGCGGCCGTCGCGCAGCGCGAGGGGCGCCGTCTGCAAGCCGCGCTCCATGGCGGCCGGACACCGCAGAAACGGCGGGTAGATGGGTGTCGACGTGAGGACGGCCTCGCCCGGCGCGGCAAACGCGCGGCAGCACGCCGCGAGCCCCGAAACGAGGCCGGGCAGCCACACCAGCCAGCGCCCCTCGACCCGCCAGCCCAGGCTGCGCCCGAGGAACCGGACGACCTCCGCCTCGAGCTCGCGCGGCGGCAGCGTGTAGCCGAAGACCCCGTGGTCGACGCGCTCGCGCAGCGCCGCGAGGACCGCCGGCGGACTGGCGAAATCCGTGTCCGCCACCCAGAGCGGCAGGATGTCCGGGTCGCCGTACCGGTCCCACTTGACGCTGGCCGTGCCGCGGCGGTCGATGTCGCGATCGAAATTGAAACCCGGTGCGGGGTCGGTCATGGGCGGCCCATCTCCTCGAGCAGCGACGCGACCCGCGCGACGGCGTCGGCCGGCGTGCCGGCCAGGAACCACCGGCCGGCGCCGCAGGCGCCGAGGAAGGCCTCGCCCGGATCGAAATCCAGGAGCACGACCGGCCGCCCGAACCTGAGCGCGAGCGCGACCTCGCTCAGCGTCCCGCCTGCGCCGCGGCAGGCGACGACGACGTCGCTCGCCAGCACGTTGACGATGTTGCGCGCGGCGCCCAGCCCCGTCGGGATGACGATGTCGAGGTGGGCGCAGGCAGCCTCGCGCTCGGCATCGAAGAGGATGCCGACGCTCAGGCCGCCAGCCTCGCGGCAGCCGCGCGCCGACGCGTCCATGACGCCGGACGGGCGCCCGCCGTTGAGCAGGACCCAGCCGCGTTCGGCGATCAGCCGTCCGAGCTCGTAGGCGTTCCCGGCGGTGCGCGAGTCGGCCGCGCTGCCGCCCATGACTCCGATGACCGTGCGTCGCATCGTGCTCCTCGCCGGGTCCGAAAGGACGGTCGCCCCCGGTGGGCGACCGCCCGGGAGGATGCCATATGCCGGCGCGCGGCGCAAGCCGCCGGCCGGTCAGGCGGATGCCCGCGGCGACGCCGCGGCGAGGAGGTCCTGCCGCGAGAAGACGTACGGCAACACGGGGTGGGTCTCGGCGAGCCGGTCCGCGAGCGGACTCTCGCCGCTGTCCTTGAGCACGCAGGTGACCGCCGGCTGCTGGTCGAGGAACGGCAGGATCCTGGCCAGCTGCTGCGAGGTCATGCAGTTCGGATCCAGGATCACGAGCTGGACCTCGGCGCTGCCCGGCTCGCGATCGAAGTACGCCTTCAACGGGAACGTCCGGCAGCCGAAGTGCTCGAGCAGGCCGCTCACCCACGCGACGCGGTCCTGATCGGTGCTCAGCACCACGGCGACGCCCGCGGGCTCGCCGCCGCCGGCGACGGGCGACTGCAGGTCGCCGCATTCGTCGGCGATCCTCAGGAAGACCTTCATCTCCTCGATCTTCCGGTCCATCTGCGCGAGTGCCGCGCGCACCTGCTTGGTCTCGAGGCAGTGCAGGCGGAGCAACCTGCCCAGGTCGTCCTCCGCGACAGGCCGCTCGAAGCCGCCGCCGTGGATGCAGGCCAGGATGTCGCCGAAGGCGACCAGCGTCGTCAGCGGCTGGTCGCGCCCCGCCGCGGTCTTGAGGTCGTGGTGGTGGCGCACCGCCTCCTGCAGCGGCGTCGGCAGCCGCCAGTATTCGAGGAGACGCTGCCCGACGGCCGCGTGGCTCATGCCGAGCGTCTCTTTCTCGAGCGCGATGAGCTCGGCGCCCGCGAGCCACGCCGTCTGGGTGGAGCGCCAGGCTTCCGGGGCGGCGCTCGCCAGGACCACGTGCCCGATGTCGTGCATCAAGCCGGCGATGAACGCTTCCTCCGGGTCCTTGTGGCCGCCGAGCTGCTCCGCCATCGCCTGGGCGCCGGCGCCGGCGGCGAGCGCGTGGTCCCAGAACGCCGCCATCGACGCGCCGCCCAGCCTCGCCATCGCCGAGACCATGCCGAAACCCATCGCGACGTTGCGAACGCCGCTGAAGCCCAGGACCACCACGGCCCGGGTGATCGTGGAGACCTCGCCGCTCAGGCCGTAGTAGCCGCTGTTGACGAGCTTGAGGACCTTGCCCGCCAGAGCCTGATCGCTCGAGAGGACCTGGGTCACGTCGTCGGCCGAGCTCGTCTCGTCGTTCATCACGGCCAGGAGCTTCTCGACCGCGACCGGCAACGGCGGCAGGCTGCGCATGGCCTGCATGACCTTGTCCTTGAGGTCGGGCACGGACGGCCTCCGGTGGGAGCGTTCCGGGCCGCCGGGCTGGTGGTCGTGGCGCCGGCGGCCGCTGGATCGACCTGGACCTGGAATCGACCGTCTGAAAACGGACTTGAGCATCGACCGCCGAGCAGGGTCATTCGGGCGAGTCCGGCCGGGGCGGGCCTCCCCGGCGCAAGACCTTGCCGAACCGCTCGTTGATGCGGTCCACGATCCGGTCGAGCGCCTCCTCGCGGGCGCGGGTCGGGTCGCCGAAGAGCTGGCCCTGGACGGCCGCCGTCTCGTCGAACTGGCTCACCGTGACGCCGATCAGCCGCAACGGCCGCCCGCGGCGGCCGAGCTGCCGCTCGAGCAGCTCGCGGGCGGCGGCCCGGATCGCCGTGGTCGACTGGGTCGACTGCGGCAGCGTCCGGCTCCGGGTGTGCGTCGAGAAATCCGGGTAGCGCGCCTTGAGGGTGACCGTGCGGCCGCGCAGCCCATGACGGCGCAGCCGCCAGGCGACCTTCTCGGCGAGCAGGTCGAGGATCCCGCAAAGCTCGCTGGCGTCCGCGATGTCCTCGGCGAAGGTGATCTCGTTGCCCAGCGATTTCGCCTCGTGCACCGGCACGACCGGCCGCTCGTCGCGGCCCGCGGCGAGCTCGAGCAGGTGCGCCGCGTGGTCGCCGAAGCAACGGTCGAGCACCGCGCGGGGAGCCCGGACGAGGTCGCCGATCGAGTGGACCCCGAGACCGTGCAGCTCGCGCTCGGTGACCTTGCCCACGCCCCACAGCTTGCCCACCGGCAGGCCAGCGAGCCGTTCGCGAGCCTCGTCGGCGCGGATGACCACGAAGCCGTCCGGCTTCTCCAGCTCCGAGGCGAGCTTCGCGAGGAACTTGTTGGCGGCCACGCCGACCGAAGCGGTCAGGCCGACCTCGTCGCGGATGCGCTGCTTGAGCGCCCGACCGATGGTCTCCGCGCTGCCGAACAGGCGTTCCGAGCCGGTCACGTCGAGGAACGCCTCGTCGATGCTGAGCGGCTCCACGAGCGGCGTGTACTCGCGCATGATGGCGAAGATCCGTTCGCTGACCTCGACGTACCGCGCCATGCGAGGTCGCAGGAAGACCCCGTGCGGGCAGCGCTGGATCGCCTGGGCCGCGGGCATGGCGCTGCGGATGCCGTAACGGCGAGCTTCGTAGCTCGCCGCCGCCACCACGCCGCGCCCCTCCGGCGTGCCGCCCACGATGACCGGCTGGCCCGCCAGGCGCGGCTCGTCGAGGACCTCGACGGCCGCGTAGAACGCGTCCATGTCCACGTGCAGGATCGCGCGCGCGGTCACGGCGCCGGCTGCTCCCGGAAAACGCGTTCGACGTAGGCGAGCTTGTCGCGAACGCTCGCGTTCCAGGACCGGTTGAGCGGCGTCTCCTTGCGCAGGCGCCAGAGGGGCGAGGCGGCGGCCAGGGCGTCCGCGAACTGCCAGCGATGCTCGTACCGCTGGCCGGCGAGCGTGGCCAGCGCCCGGGTCTCGACGACGCCGAGGTAGTCGCGGTCCAGGTCCAGACCGGCGCGGCCGAGATCCACGACGATCGGCGCGAGCTCCGCGAGTTCGAGCAACCGCTGCGCCTCGTCCCGCGTGAGCGCCGCCTCCCTCTCGAGCTCGTTCTGCAGCCTCAGCGCGTTGGCGCCCTCGCGGCCGCTCCAGGCGGCGACTCGGGCGGCCGGTCGCCCTTCCAGCTCGTACCTGGCGAGGACCGTGTCGTCGATCCGGTAGTGCACGACGCGGGCGACCTGCTGGTCGAAGACGTTGTCGACGAAGAACAGCAGGAAGAACGCCACCAGCCCGGCCACCACGGGCGTCGCCACCCAGCCGAGGCCGACGCTGCCCAGGGGCCGCAACTGGATGCCGCGTCCGCCGCGCATCAGACCCAGCCCGACGATGGCGCCGATCACCACCTGCGTGCTGCTGACGGGGACCAGAGGGAACGTCGGCAACCCATGGGACGCGAGCCAGAACTCCAGCCGCTCGCTGGCGAAGAGGAACAGCACCAGGGCCTGGGCGCCGACGATGACCAGCGCCGCCTCCGGCGAGAGCCGCATGAGCCCGCTGCCGATCATGCGGACCGTCCGCTCCGAGTAGGTCATGACGCCGATCGCGATCGCCGTCCCGCCGAGCAGGAACAGCTGCTGGGTCCCGCTGAAGGTCACGCCGAGGACCGTCACGTCGCGGAACGGATTGTCAGGCAGGAACACGCCCATGACGTTGGCGATGTTGTTCGCGCCCAGGCTGTAGGAGGCGAAGGCCCCCACGAGCAGCAGCCCCCACCGCACGAGCGCATCCTGGCGAAGCAGATGGAGGTGGCCGCGCCGCAGGATCTGACGCATCACGATGTAGAGGGCCACGGCCACGACCGCGGCGAGCAACGGGCAGAGGATCCAGGAGGCGACGATCGTCGAGAGCGTTCGCGTTCCCGTGACCATGCCCGCGTAGAGGTTCCAGCCGATGATCGCGCCGACGATCGCCTGGCTGGTCGAGATCGGCATCCCGAGCCGGGTCATGGCGAAGGTCGCCAGCGCGGCGGCGAGCGCCACCGTGAACGCGCCAGCGAGCGTGTTCACCGAGCCGAGGCGATCCAGGGTGTTCGCCGCGCCGGCGCCCCCCAGGACCGCGCCGAGGATCACGAAGACGGAGCACACCGTGGCCGCGGTGCGGAACCTGACCATGCGGCTGCCCACGGCCGTGCCGAACACGTTGGCCGCGTCGTTGGCGCCCAGGCTCCAGCCCAGGAACAGGCCGCTCGACAGGAAGAACAGGATCCCCAGGCCCATCACAGCCGCCGCTTGAGGGAGTAGATCGCCAGGCGGTCCGCGACGTCCTCGGCCATGTCCGCGACGCGATCGATCCCGTCGGCGAAGTAGCGCAGGTGCTGGCGGTGGCCGAGCTCGAGATCGGGATCGGCGAAGATCTGGCGACGCAGCTCGAGGCCGATCTGGTCGGCTTCGCCCTCGTAGTGGTGCACCTGGTAGAGGAAATCGGAGACGGACTCGGCCTCGCGGAAGAACCGCCGCGACGCCATCACCACGGCTTCCACGCAGCGGAAGACGGCCTCCGCGAGACGGCGGTAGTGGTCGTGCCATTGCTGCGGGATGACCGGCCTTTCGACGTCGAAGCGCTGCAGGCAGTTCTTGGCGCGGTCGATGATGTCGTCGGAATGCTCGAGCAGCGCGAGCACGTCGCCGCGGTGCTCCGGGATCAGGGACTGGCTGTAGAGCGAGGACTCCACGTCGCGGCTCAGACGGTCGGCGCGCGTCTCGAGCTCCTCGAGGATCCTGAGCTTCTGGGCGAAGTCGGTGCCGTTGCCCGCGAGGTAAGCGGCGACGGCGTCCCGGAAGACGAGGGCGCCCTTGCTGAGCGCATCGAGGAACTCGTCGATCTGGCGTTCGATCTCCCGGGTGGTGCGGAAGATGGGCATCGCGACCTCCTGGCGGCGCAGGTACAGGTGGTAAAGGACGATAACCTGCCGCGACGGTCGGGCCAAGTCCGAACCGACCCTGGCGCCGCGACCGGCGCGGTCCTACCCTGGAACGGCCAGGAGGACCCCGACGTGTGCGGACGCATCGTGCTGAAGGCGCCGGCCAGCCAGGTCGCCGCGGAACTCGAGCTCGAGCAGGTGCCCGAGCTCGTCCCGCGGTACAACATCGCTCCCACCCAGCCGGTGCTCGCGGTCCGCGCCGACACGGGCGGCCGGCGGGTCGCGGACTTCCTCGGCTGGGGCGTCGTCCCTCCGTGGTCCAGCGACGCGCGGATCGGCGGCAGGCTGTTCAACGCCCGCAGCGAGACGGTTGCGACCACGCCGGCGTTCCGCGACGCGTTCGCGCGGCGGCGCTGCCTGGTCCCGGTCGACGGATTCTACGAGTGGCTTCGCGAAGGCCGGTCGCGGCAGCCCTTCTACTTCTCGGCGGCCAGCCAGCGGCTGCTCGCCCTGGCCGGCGTCTGGGA
This sequence comes from Candidatus Krumholzibacteriota bacterium, assembly GCA_022711765.1. GTDB lineage: Bacteria > Krumholzibacteriota > Krumholzibacteriia > LZORAL124-64-63 > LZORAL124-64-63 > Glo-17. Next base: position 1,280,648 of record JAKLEB010000002.1, on the reverse strand, counting down.
GCGGTGGACGGACCCGAGCGGCCGCGTCCTCGAGACGTGCAGCGTCTTGACGACCGGCGCCAACCGCCTCGTCGGCCGCGTGCACGACCGGATGCCGGTGATCCTGGCGCCGGAGTCTCACGGCGAGTGGCTCGCCGCGACCCCGGAGCGGGCGGCCGGACTGGCCGCACTGCTCGCGCCGGCCGGCGAGGACCTGCTGCGCGCCTGGCCTGTCTCGCCCCGGGTCGGCCGCTCGTCCGCCGAAGGGCCGGATCTCATCGCTCCGCTGCGCGACGAACGGTCCGGGCAGCTGCCGCTGTTCTGAACGAGGCGCGGCCGCCGAGTCTCCTTGAATGCGCACGGTTTCATTCTTGTATAGGTTGTTCCACCCGACAGGGGCGACGTGGTTGCGCGTGCTTCGCGCCGCCGCCCCGCGACACCGGGATCTCTGGAACGGATGCAATCGATGAAACGAACCTGCGAGCTGCGGGCGCCGCGCGGATCGGCATCGGCGCTGGTCTGGGCGACCTGGCTGGCCGCCTCGGCGGTCGCGGCCCAACCGCTGGCCGACCCCGGCGACGTCCCGGCGAATCCGGACAGCGCTCTCGCCGTCGCGCTCGCGGCCCTGCCGGGCGAGCCGATCTCGCTCGAGACCGCCCTCGCCCAGGCCGTGGCCAACGACACCGCGCTCGAGATCGCGCGGGCCGGGCTCCTGGCCGCGAGCGGGGTCGAGCGGCGGGAGCGCGGCGCGTTCGCGCCCGAGCTCTTCGGCGAAGCCGAGCGGGCTGGCGACAGCCAGCCGACCGCGTCCTTCTTCTCCGGCGCCGACGTGCTCGAGACCGAGTCCACGCGCCTCGGCGCCGGCGCTCGCGTGCGCTTGCCGCTGGGCACGGAGCTGTCGGCCTCGCTGAACGCGGTCCGGCTCGAGAGCAATTCCGCGTTCGCCACGCTGTCGCCGCAGATCGACAGCTACGGCGAGCTCGAGCTGGTCCAGCCGCTCCTGAAGGGCTTCGGCCCCGGCGCGCGCGGCGAACGCGATGCCGCCGCGCTCGAGCGCGAGGGCGCCGAGGCCGGCTACGAGGAAGCGCGGCTGGCGACCCGGGCCGACGTCGAGCTCATCTACTGGGCGCTCCACGCGGCCGAGCGCGATTACGCCGTGCAGCGCCTGATCCGCGACCAGGCGATCCGCTTCCTCGAGGAGGTCCGCCTGAGGGCGCGAGCCGGCCTCGTCGGGCCCGCCGAGGAAGCCAACGCCCGCGTCTTCCTGGCTGACCAGGAGCAGCAGGTCCTCGACGGCGAGGAGGTCCTCGACAGCCTGTCCGACCGGCTGGTCACGCTGATCGGGCGCCGTCCCGCCGGCGGAGCGCCCCGGTTCCGGCCCGCGGACTCGCCGCCGGCCGATCAGCCCGCGATCGACCTCGACCGGTTGCTCGCCTTGACCCTGGAACGGAGCCCGCGGATCGCCGCCGCCGAGCGCCGGCTCGCCGCCGCCCGCGCCCGGCTGGCCGGCGCGACCTGGAACGCGCGTCCCCAGCTCGACCTGGTCGGCAACCTCGGCGGGCGGGGCCTGGCGGGCACCGGCCAGGACGTCATCCTGGATTTCGGCGGCGGACCGGACACGCTAAGGACAGATCTGAATACGGGTTATAGCGACGGTTTCAAGCAGGTTTTCAAGCGAGATTTCCCGACCTGGGCCGTCGGTCTGCGGTTCAGCGTGCCGATCGGCGGCGGCGGCGACGCCGGCGAGCGGGACCGGCTCGCCGCCGAGGTCGTGTTCGCCGAGCAAGAGCTCGAGGCGCTGCGGCGCGCCCTCGTCGAGGACGTCCGCGCCCGGCACCGGGAGCTCGCTCGCAGCCGGAACCGCCTCGAGTTCGCCGCGCGCGGCGTCGATGCCTCTTATGAGCAGGTCCGCATCGGGACCCTGCAGTTCCGCAGCGGCCGCACGACCGCGTTCGAACTCGTGCGCCTGGGCGCCGACTTCGCCGACGCCCAGCGACGATACTCCGGCGCCCTGGTGCGCACCGCCCGCGCCACCGCAGATCTGCGGCGCCTCACGGCCGGCGCGTATCCCGGGCTCGACCTCGCGCCGCCACCCTCGAAGGAGTCCCGACCGTGACCACGCGTGCTCGCGTCTGCTCGCTCCGCTTGCCTGTCCTGGCCGCGGCCTCGCTCGCGCTCGGCCTTGCCGGCTGCGGCGATTCTGGGCCGGAAGGAGGCTTCACGATGCCGCCGATGGCCATCGAGGTCGCCGAGGCCACGGCCGGCACTGTCGTCGACCGGTTCACGGCCGTGGGCTCGCTGGAGGCCAGCGAGGCGATCACCGTGGTGTCGGAGATCGACGGGACGGTGATCGACGTGCCGTTCGCCGAAGGCCAGGCGATCGCGGCCGGCGGGCTCATCGCGCAGCTCGACCGGTCGGAGCTGGCGGCGCAGGTCGACCGCGCCGAGGCCGTCCGCGACCAGCGGCGCGTCACCTACGAGCGCGTCAGCGACGTCGTCGAGCAGGGCGCCGGGGCTCCCCAGGATCTCGACGACGCGGCCGCCGCCCTGAAGGTCGCGGACGCCGAGCTGGCGCTCGCGCGCGCGCGCCTGGCGAAGACCCGCATCGCCGCGCCCTTCGCCGGCATCACCGGCGTCCGCCAGGTGAGCCAGGGAGCGTTCGTGCGCGCCGGCGGCGCCATCACCGACCTGACGCGCATCGACCTCCTGCGCGTCCACTTCACGGCTCCCGAACGCGTGCTGCCGCAGCTCGCGGTCGGCTCCGAGGTGAGGGTGCACACGAGCGCCTATCCCGACCTCGAACTCGTCGGCGCGATCGACGTCATCTCACCGGTCCTGGATCCCGCCACTCGCACCGCCCGCATCGTCGCCGAGGTGAACAACCGCGACGACCTGCTGCGACCGGGGATGTCGGCCGACGTCGGGGTCGTGCTGGCGTCGCGCGAGAACGCCGTCACCGTCCCCAGCGAGGCCGTCTTCGTCCAGAGCGGGCAGACCCTGGTGTACGTGGTCCAGGCCGACAGCACGGTCGCGCCGCAACCGGTCACCCTCGGCCTGCGCCAGACGGACGTGGTCGAGGTCGCAGCCGGACTCGCCCCCGGCGCCAAGGTGGTCCGCGCCGGCCACCAGAAGCTCTTCCCCGGCGCGCGGGTCCTGCCGGTCGGCGGCGATCCGGGTCCCGGCGGCGCGGCGGCCGGCCCGGCGGGCGCGCCGCCCGCGGCCGCGCAGGAGGACGGCCGATGAAGCTCAGCGAACTGAGCATCCGACGCCCGGTCTTCTCGACCGTGATGAGCCTCGCGGTCATCCTGCTCGGCGTGATCAGCTTCACGCGCCTGCCGGTCCGCGAGTATCCCGACGTCGAACCGCCGATCGTGTCGGTCTCCACGCTGTATCGCGGGGCGAGCCCCAGCGTCGTCGAGACGGAGATCACGGACGTCCTCGAGGAGCAGTTCTCGACCATCGAAGGCGTCAAGTCGATCAGCAGCTCGAGTCAGGAACAGGGATCGGTCATCACCATCGAGTTCGAGCTCGCCCGCGACGTCGACGTCGCCGCCAACGACGTGCGCGACCGCGTCGCGCGCGTGCGCGGCGAGCTGCCGCGCGAGGCCGACGACCCGATCATCGCGAAGGTCGACGTCAATGCGCAACCGATCATCTGGATCGCGTTCAGCAGCGACCGCTACACGACCCTCGAGCTCTCCGACGTGGCCGACCGCATCCTCAAGGAGCATCTGCAGCGGCTCGAGGGCGTCGGCTCGGTGTTCATCGGCGGCGAGCGCCGCTATTCGATGCGCGTGTGGCTGGATCCCCAGCGGCTCGCCGGTCGCGGCCTCACGACCCAGGACGTCGAGCAGGCGATCCGCGCCGAGAACGCCGAGATCCCGGGCGGCCGGGTCGAGGGCGCCGAGCGCGAGTTCGCCGTGCGCACGCGCGGCGAACTGCAGACGGCCGACGAGTTCGCCGCGATCGTCGTCGCGCAGCGCGGCAACGACGTCGTGCGGCTCGGCGACGTCGCGACCGTCGAGGTCGGGCCGGAGGACGAGCGCACGGTGACTCGCTACAACGGCCGGCCCGCGATCGGCCTGGGCATCGTCAAGCAGAAGCAGGCGAGCACCGTGGACGTCGCCGAGGCCGTGCGCGAAGCCTTGCCACAGCTGCAGGCGTCCGTGCCGGCCGGCATGATCCTCGACACGGCGTACGATTCGGCGACGTTCATCGAGGAGTCCCTCGACGAGGTCGCGTCGACCCTGCTGCTCGCGACGGGACTCGTGGTGCTCGTGGTCCTGCTCTTCCTCAAGAGCTTCCGGGCCACGGTCATCCCCATCGTGGCGATCCCGATCGCGATCATCGGCGCCTTCACCGTCGCCTTCGCCCTGGGTTTCACGGTGAACATCATCACGCTGCTGGCGCTGGTCCTGGCGATCGGCCTGGTGGTGGACGACGCGATCGTCGTGCTGGAGAACTGCTTCCGGCACCTGGAGATGGGCAAGCACCGCCTGCTCGCCGCGCGCGACGGCGTGAACGAGATCGCGTTCGCGGTGATCGCGACCACCGTGGCGCTGGTCGCCGTGTTCGTGCCGGTCGCGTTCCTGACGGGATCGGTCGGCCGGCTGTTCCGCGAGTTCGGCATCACGCTGGCCGTGGCGGTGCTGATCTCGGCGTTCGTCGCGTTGACCCTGACGCCCGCGCTCTGCTCGCTGATGCTGCGGCGCGCCGCCGGCCACTCGCGCTCGCTCGCCGATCGCTCGTTCGCCGCGTTCTTCACCGGGCTCGACCGCGCCTACTGCGCGACGCTGGACTTCGTGCTGCGGCGGCGCCTGTTCGTGCTGGCGGTGACGGCGGCGCTCCTGGTCGCGTCCGGCTGGTTCTACACGAGGCTGCCGCGCGAGCTGGTCCCCACCGAGGACCGCGGCATCGGCTTCGGGATCGTGATCGCCCCCGAGGGCGCGACCCTCGAGTACACCGACCGCTATCAGCGGCAGATCGAGGAGATCCTCCTGAACCTGCCCGAGCGGCGCGGTCTGTTCAGCGCGATCGGCCTCGGCTTCGGCGGGCCGGGGCGGGTCACGAACGGCTTCATGTTCCTGAATCTCAAGCCCCGCGAGGAGCGCGAGCGGACCCAGCAGGAGATCGTCGACTCGTTGTTCCCGCAGCTCTTCGCGATCCCGGGGGTCCTGGCCTTCGTCGTCAACCCGCCGAGCCTCGGCGGCCGGTTCAGCAGCACGCCGATCGAGTACGTCCTGCAGGGCGAGAACTACGACTCGCTCAACGAGGCCGTGCAGATATTCCTGAACAAGGCCGGCGCGCTCGGCTACCTCGTGAACCTCGACAGCGACCTGAAGCTGAACAAGCCGCAGCTCGACGTCGCGATCGACCGCGACCGCGCGTCGGCCCTCGGCGTCTCCGTCACCGACATCGGCACGACGCTGGAGACCTTCCTGGGCGGCCGCGTGGTGGGCGAGTTCAAGCGGGGCTCCAAGAAGTACGACATCATCGCCCAGCTGCGACCCGCCAACCGCGCGACTCCGGACGTGATCCGCGAGATCTACCTGCGGTCGGGCGGCGGCGAGCTCGTCCAGCTCGCGAACCTGGTCAACGTCCGGGAATCGGTCGCCCCCAAGGAGCTGAACCACTACAACCGCGTGCGTTCGGCGACGATCTCGGCCAACCTCGCGCCGGGCGTGGACCTGGGCAGGGCTCTCGACGCCCTCGACCGGATCGTCCGCGACGACCTGCCCGCCGGGATCCACCGCGAGCTGGCCGGCCAGTCGCGGGAGTACCGCGAGACGAGCGGGACGCTCACCTTCATGTTCCTGCTGGCCGTCGCGTTCATCTACCTGGTCCTGGCGGCCCAGTTCGAGAGCTTCGTGCACCCCTTCGTGATCCTGCTCTCGGTCCCGCTCGCGGTGGTGGGCGCGCTCGCCTCGCTGTTCCTGCTGAAGCAGAGCATGAACATCTACTCGCAGATCGGGCTGGTGATGCTGATCGGCCTCGTGACCAAGAACGCGATCCTCATCGTGGAGTTCAGCAATCAGCTGCGCGCGCGAGGGCATTCGATCCGGGAGGCGGTGCGCGAGGCGTCCCGCATCCGGTTGCGACCGATCCTGATGACCTCGCTGTCGACCGTGTTCGGCATCCTGCCGATCGCCATCGGCGTCGGCGCCGGCGCGGAGTCGCGCCAGCCGCTCGGCGTGGCCATCGTGGGCGGCGTGCTGTTCTCGACGTTCCTGACGCTGCTGCTCGTGCCGGTCGTCTACTCGCTGCTCGCCCGGTTCACGGCGGTCGAGCTGGGCCGCGATTTCGCGGCGGCGGCCGGCGAGACGACGGGCGCGGAGGCGCCGCCGCCCGCGGCGGCGATGCCCGGGACCGCGACGTCGCCGCTAGCTGCGCCCCGCGTACTGGGCGAGTAGCGCGGCGAGCAGCGGCGGCACGAGCCGCATGTTCTGCGGCGACTCGACGTAGGCCACGCGCATCTGGGTGCGCCCCGGGTTGGGCACGCCCGCGGGCAGGCTGTAGAAACCGCCCATGGGCGCGGTCAGCAGGGTGAGGCTGCGGCCGCCCACCTCGCAGCGCCCCTCGCGCGCGCAGTAGTACACGAACTGCAGCGCGTCGAACTCGGGGCCGGTGATATCGCGCACGTCGACCACCGAGTAGATGCTCGCGTCGGGGCTCGAGACGACGACGCCCGGCAGCCGCCGGCGCGTACTCTCGGTGAAGTCGTTCAGCATGGCGCGATAGTAGTCGCGCTGCCGGGCGAACCAGGTCCGCAGGGCGTCGTGGCTCTCCTGCGCGATGGAGCCGAAGATCCACTGGCCGATGTGGTTCGTGCACAGGGACGCGGTGTTCTCGTACGTGGCGCGCGAGTGGAACTCGGCGTTGTCGGTGATCAGCGCGCCGACCCGCAGGCCGCAGCCGTTCCAGACCTTGCTCGTGGTCTCGATGCTGATGCGCCGGCCGGTGATCCCGGGCACGTCGGCCTCGGAGATCCCCCAAACGCTGACGGCGCGGTCGCCCTTGTAGTAGAGCTCGCGGTAGGCCTCGTCACTGATCAGCCACAGGCCGTATTTCACGCAGAGCCGCGCCAGGTCCGCGAGCTGCGCCTGGCTGTAGAGCTGTCCCGTCGGGTTGTCGTACGGGATGACGACCATGGCGCCGGGCCGGTTCGCGGCGATGACCTGCTCGATCTCCGCGAGGTCGGGCAGCGTGAACTGGCCGTCGTCGCCGAGCCGGCGCGTGATCGAGACCGTACGACGGCCGAGGCGCTCGGCGAAGCTCTTGTAGTTGGGGTAGGCCGCGTCGATCATCAACAGCGGCCTCTCGCCGGAGCCCGCCGCGCCGCAGCAGCCCACGACCACCAGCTCCATGGCCTGGCTGCCCCCATCGGTGATCTGGGCGTGCAGGAACGACGTGTCGAATCCGCTGGCGGCGATGATGTTGAGGAACGCCTGGATCGTCTCCTTGAGGCCGAGCGTGGTGGTGTACCGCACGACGCCGTCGGCGAACGGGCTACCCGGATGCCCCACCTTGCGCAGGCGTTCGATCATCGCCGGATGCATCGGCAGGGAGACGTCGCCGATCGCCACGTTGATCGCCTCGATCGGATCCTTGCGCTTGGCGAATTCGAACTGCGCGGCGCGAATCACGCTGGGCTTGCGGGAGGCGAAGTGGGCCGACAGCTGGGGATCCATCCAGGGCTCCTTTGGTCGTCGATCTGCCGGGGCTGGGTCGGGATGTAAACTGGTCATCGGACGGCGCCCTGGCAAGCCGGAGGTGGGTCGGCTGCGCCTCGCGCACGCCGCGGGGAAGCGGGGAGATCGCGACGCGGGGCCGATCGACCGGCACCTTGCGGCGGTGCCGTCGATGCGACAGATTCAACGGCATGCGCGCCTCCGCACTCGAGGTCAAGATCCACTGGGTGGCCCGGAGAATCGCCCGGGCGCAACGGGAGTTCGGGCTGTTCACGGCCGGCGACCGGGTGCTCGTCGCCTTCTCCGGCGGCAAGGACAGCCTGGCCCTCCTCCACGCGCTGCCGGCCTGGGCGCGCGCGACGGGGACGCCGATCGAGATCGGCGCCGTCCACGTCGAGATCGAGGGCAGACCCTGCCGGCGCGAGGCGCTCGCGGCGATGGCCGCCGCGGCGAACGTGCCCATCCACTTCACCTCGTTCGCGCCGGACGCGGCCGGGCCGGGTCCGGACGGCCGGGTCACCCACCCCTGCTTCCGCTGCAGCCGCCTGCGGCGCGAGGCGCTCCTGCGTCTCGCCGTCGCCGGAGGCTGGACGAAGGTCGCCCTCGGCCACCACCTGGACGACGACGCCGCCACGGTGCTCATGAACCTGCTGTACCGGGGCCGGGTCGAGGGCCTCGCGCCGGTTCGCTCCTACTTCGACGGGAAGGTCGTCGTGGTGCGCCCGCTGATCCTGGCAGCCGAGAAGGAGCTCGCCGCGATCGGGCGCCTCCTCGGCGCCGCGATCGCGCCGTGCGCCTGCTCTGACGGGAGGCCGCAGCCGCCGTCCTCGTCGCGCGAGCGGATGAAGGCCGTGCTCGATGCGCTGGGGCGGGACGCCCTCGCCGCCAAGCGACACCTGCAGCGGGCAGGTCGCGGGGCTCGCTAGACCGCGCCCGGGGTCTGCGCGTCCCCGGCGACCTGCACGAAGATCCGCCGCTCGCGCGGCCGGTTGTCGTGGTCGACCAGCACGATCTGCTGCCAGGTGCCCAGGACGATCTCGCCGCCGTGCACCGGGACGACGACGCTCGGCCCCAGGATCGACGCCCGCAGGTGGCTGAACCCGTTGTCGTCGCCCCAGGTCTGGCTGTGGTGCGATCGCATCGTCCGCGGCCAGAGCTGCTCGAGCGCCTCGGCCAGGTCCCGCACCAGGGCTGGCTCGAATTCGAGGGTCGTGATCGACGCGGTCGAGCCGACCGCGAAGACGGTGACCGAGCCCTCGCCCACCCCGGCGCGCTCGACGATTGCCTGGATGTCGTTGGTGAGGTCGTGGACATCGCTGAAGCCGCGCGTGTGACGCGTGACGTATTCGCCGTGGAACATCGCTGTCGCCCTCGGTAAGATGGAGTGGATCGTCGCGCCTAGACCGCAAGCGCGGGAACGGCCGCAGCCATCGGCCGACCCGCGATCGTGGCGCTGGCCCCCGCCGGTCCGGGCGCCGATCATAGCCGCGACGCCGACCGGAGGTCACTCCTTGCTTCGCCTGTCCGCCGCACTCGTGATCCTGTTGTCTGTCGCGACTTCGTGCGGCGCCGACGGCGAGCCGCCGACCCGCCTGCCGGCTACGCCCCGCGTGGTGGCGATGGGCGACTGGCACGGCGATCTCGCGGCGGCTCGCCGGGCGCTGCGCCTGGCCGGGGCCGTCGACGATCGGGACTGCTGGATCGGCGGCGATCTGGTCGTCGTCCAGACCGGCGACGTGCTGGACCGCGGCGACCACGAGCAGGCCATCCTCGACCTGCTCGACCGGCTCGCGGTCGAGGCCGCCGCGCAGGGGGGCGCCGTGCACGCGCTGCTCGGCAACCACGAGCTCCTGAACGTGGTCGGCGACTTCCGATACGTGAGCGCGTCGGGTTGGTCCGATTTCGCGGACGCCGGGATCGTGGTCGACCCCTCCGATACGGCGCTGGCTCGCCTGCCGGCCGAGCAACGCGCGCGCGCGGCCGCGTTCCGTCCGGGTGGGCACTACGCCAGGCGCCTGGCGGGCCGCAATGTGGCCGTCATCATCGGCCGCGACCTCTTCGTCCACGGCGGTATCCTGCCCGAGCACGTCGCCTACGGTCTCGAGCGACTGAACCGCGAGACCCGCGCCTGGCTGCGCGGCGACGGCCCCGCTCCGGCCATTCTCTCCCTGAAGGACAATCCGGTCTGGGCCAGGCAGTACTCCGACGCACCCGACTCGAGCGACTGCGCCGCGCTCGCGACGGTGCTCGCCGCCCTCGACTGCGACCGCCTGTTCGTCGGCCACACGATCCAGGCCGCCGGCATCACGCCGGCCTGCGACGCGCGCGTGTGGTGCCTGGACACCGGGGCCGCCGCGCACTACGGCGGCCCGGTGCAGGTGCTCGAGATCACGGCGGACGAGGTCACGGTGCGGTGGTGAACGACGAGGGCCGCAGCGGGCACCGGGTTGAGCGGCGAGCCGGGCCGCGGGCTGACGGGCATCGCACCGGACCGGCCGCTCAGTCGAACAGCCCCTTCACCTCCGTCCAGCTGCGATGCTCGACCGCCACCGGATCGAACGTGAGCTGCAGGACGTAGTCGTACTCGTGGCCGACGAAGCCCGGCGGCGCCTCGAAGGTCGCCGAGCCGACCCAGAACCACACGGTGGCGCCGGCCGTGCCGGTGAGCGTCATGGTCGCCTCGGCGCACGGTCCGATGGCCAGGTATTGCAGGATATCGACGGAGGCGCAGTCCTGCGGCCCCAGCTCCATCATCTGGCTCGCCCACTCGGCGTCGCCGGTGATCTCGAGCACGCCGGAGGGGGGCAGGACGAGCACGAACCAGTCGGTGTCCCGATACGGCACGCCGCCGGACCCGAGGTACCAGCCGGCGCGGCCGCAGAACAGCGGCTGGGTGATCGCCTGCATCGGCGTGCCGCTCGCGCCGCCGCAGCCGGAATTGTACAGGTCCTCGTACCCGTCGAAGAGCGGCGGTTCGCCCTCGAGCACGGCGCCGGCGGGACAGTCCAGCTCGCAGGGCACGAACTCGGTGACGTTGAGGACGTAGTCGCCCCATTGGCCGGCGTAGCCGTCGACCACGACGTAGTGGATCTCACCCGCGGCGAGCGCGACGTTCTCGAGGCGCGACGTGAAGTCCTCGTAGTAATCGTCATTGCAGCCGAGCAGGTTCAGGCCGGCGTCGTAGACGTAGATCTTGGTGTCGTAGGCGGAGCCGTAGAGGTCGAGGTCGATGGCGACGTCGGCCGGCGGGGTCACGCTGTAGACCACGTCATGGGCGTCGGAGCCGATGTACGGGCACACCTCGTCGTAATCGTCGATGTACGGAGCGGTCGTACCGGTCAGGGAGGCAGGCACGGTGATCGCGACCGCAGTGGCGATGGTGTCGCCGCCTTGCCGCGGCACGTCGCCCGCGGGCGGCGGCGCGAACGGAACGGTCGGCTTGGACGGCGCCTGGTTGCCGGGATCAAGGGCGGACGCGGGCAGGATCAGTCCGGCGCAGAGCGCGATCGCGAGAGCAAGACGCATGATCAGACCTCCTCGGGGGCTCGAGCGAACAGGAATTCACAGCGCGCCGACGGCGATCCTCGACGGCGATCGCCGCCGGCGCCGCCATCACGTCGAAGCGGTCGCCAGGTCAGGCGCCCGCGCGCGTTCGCGCGGCGGCGGCAAGCGGACCACGGCGCCCGAACAGCCGTTATCATTATACCACGAACCATTCGAACGATCGCCAGCCTCAACTGCGCCTGGACGCGGTCGATACCTGATGCGATCTTTTGCTGTTCCGCTGCCGGATCAACCCGCTTGCGAGGTACCGTCCATGCGCGTCGCCTTCGTCGACCTCAAAGCCCAGTACGCGAGTATCAAACCGGAGATCGACCAGGCCCTGGCCGAGGTCATCGCCGATTGCGCCTTCATCGGCGGCAAGTACGCCGCGCGATTCGAGCAGGAGTTCGCCGCCTACCTGGGCCGCGAGCACTGCGTCGGCGTCGCCAACGGGACGGACGCCCTCTACACCGCCATGAAGGGTCTCGGCCTCGGCCCGGGCGACGAGGTCATCACGGCGGCGAACACGTTCATCGCCACGGCCGAGGGCATCACGGCGACGGGCGCCGAGGTCGTGTTCGTCGACAACGACCCGCTCTACTACAACCTCGATCCCGCCGGGATCGAGGCCGCGATCACCCCGCGGACCCGGGCGATCGTGCCGGTGCACCTGTACGGCCAGCCCTGCGCCATGGACCGAATCCTGGAGATCGCGGCCGCGCACGACCTCATCGTGATCGAGGACGCGGCCCAGGCCCACGGCGCCCTGTGGCGCGGCAAGCGCGCGGGGACCTTCGGCCGCTGCGCGTGCTTCAGCTTCTATCCCGGCAAGAACCTGGGGGCCTACGGCGACGCCGGCGGCGTCGTGACCGACGACTCGGCGCTCGCCGAGTTCATCCGTAGCTTCGCCAACCACGGCCGCCACGACACGCTGGTGCACAGCCGCGAAGGCGTGAACAGCCGGCTCGACGGCTTCCAGGCCGCCGTGCTCTCGGTCAAGCTCCGCCACCTCGAAGCCTGGACCGCGGCGCGCATCGCGGCGGCGGCCCGCTACACGGAGGCGCTCGCCGGAGTCTGTGTGCCCCCCGCAGTGCACCCGGAGGCGCGTCACGTCTTCCACCTGTACGTCATCCGCGTCGCGAACCGCGACGCGGTGCGCAAGCACCTGCAGGCCGCCGGCGTGCCCACGGGCATCCACTACCAGAAGGCGCTGCCGTACCTGGCCGCGTTCGAGCGCCTTGGGCATGCACCCGCGGATTTCCCGCACGCCTTCAGGTTCCAGGACGAGATCCTGAGCCTGCCCATGCACGGCGACCTGACCGCGGACCAGATCGACTTCGTGGCCGACACGGTGCGCGGGGTCGCGCGGCCGCCGGAGGCCTGATCGGCCCACCCGCATGCTCACCGAACGCGAAGAGGCCGGGGATCGCTCCCCGGCCTCTTGGGACCCTAACCCGCCAAGGTCAAGCGAGGACTAGTTGAACAGGCTCTTGACGCCGGTCCAGCTGTGGTTCTCGACTGCGATCGGGCCGATGTTCGACACGAGGATGTACTCGTACTCGTACGTGTCGCCTTCCCAGAAGTGGGTCGGGCCAGCCCAGTACCAGGCGATCGAGCCAGCGGTGCCCAGGATCGTCAGCGTCCCAGGAGCGCACGGGCCGACGATGAGGCTCTGGATCACGGCGACCGAGCCGCAATTCTGGGGACCGAGCTCGAACATGTACAGATTCTCTTCGGCGTCGCCGGTCACCTCGAGCACGCCGCCATCGGGGATCTCGATGTAGAACCAGTCGGTGTCACGCGAGGAGGCACCGCTGGCGCTCATGTAGTAGCCGGTCTTGCCGCAGAACTGCGGGTTGTCGATGGTCTGGAACGGGAAAGCAGGCGACGTGTTGCAGCCGCCGTTGTAGTTGTCGACGTAGCCGTCGACGAGCGCGGGCTCGCCCTCGATCTGAGCGCCGGCCGGGCAGATGAGATCGCAGGGGAAGTACTCCTGGATATACCCGGTGTAGACGCCACTCGAAGAGCCGTACCCGTCGATGATGACGTAGTACTGGACACCAGCCACCACGGGAACCATGAGGCGCGAGGTCCAGTCGCTGTAGAAGTCGTCGTTGCAGCCGACCAGGTTCAGGTCCTGATCGTAGATGTAGGTCTTGGTGTCATAGGACGAGCCGCCGAGGTCGACCACGACGTCCATGTTGTAAGCCGGGGTGATCACGTACACGACGTCCGGAGCGGTCGAGCCGGTGTAGGGGCAGACCTCATCGTAGTCGTTGACGTAGCCGGAGGTCGTGCCGTTGATGGCGTTGCCGATCACGGCCGGCACGGCGCTGAGGATGGTGTCGCCGCCCTGGAGCAGCGGATTCGGAACGTTCTCGGGATAATTGATCGCAGGCTTGGCCGGCTTCTCGGTGCCGAGATCGATGGCCATCGCCGTGCCGACCAGGGTCAGCATCAGGGCGAACACTAGCAGTTTCCGCATGGTGAGGTTCCCTTCCTCTGGTCCTCCTCGCGGGAGGACGGCCTTGGGATTTCCGGGCCACCGTGGCCCAGGCGCGGTGAGGTGGGGACGGTGCAGCGCATCTCTGTGTCGCATCTGACCGGGAGCAGGGCGGGTCTGCTATGATCCCGGTTCCCCTCGTAACCATAGTCACGATAGCACAAATCAAAGCACGCTTCTAGGCCGAAATTATACAGAAATCTTTTTAATGTCCTGAAGGGCTCGGGCCTTGAGCGGATCGGTCTGGTTCATTTTGTTAACTAGTATGTAAATTAATCAAATACACCATTCGAACGCGCTCCCGAACCCGGCTGCCGGCGGCTGGTCGCGAGGGGAATCATCGTCCGGATCCGCCGTCCCCGTTCCGGTTCGCAGTTCCGATTTCAGTGGAGCCGTCGCCGGCCTCGCCCCGCGCGAGGCCGGACGGGTCGGTACGCGACGCGCTCGCCTCGCTCTACAGCATCGGCGCGATCACTACCGAGATCACCGACATCAGCTTGATCAGGATGTTGAGGCTGGGGCCGCTCGTGTCCTTGAACGGATCGCCGACGGTGTCGCCGACCACGGCCGCCTTGTGGGCCGCGCTCCCCTTGCCTCCCAGACGGCCGCCCTCGATGTGCTTCTTGGCGTTGTCCCAGGCGCCGCCGGCGTTGCTCTGGAACAGCGCGAGCAGCACGCCGCTCACCGTCACGCCCGCGAGCAGGCCTCCGAGCATGTGGGTCCCGCCGAGGAACCCGACGACGACCGGCGTCACGACCGCGATCAGCCCCGGCAGGATCATCTCCCGGATCGCTGCGGCCGTCGAGATCGAGACGCAGCGGCGGTAATCCGCCTTCGCCTCGCCCGCGAGGAGGCCCGGGATCTCGCGGAACTGGCGGCGCACTTCCTCGATCATCGAGAACGCCGCGCGGCCGACCGCGTTCATCGCCAGCGCCGTGAACAGGAACGGTAGCATGCTGCCCAGGAAGACGCCGACCAGGACGGAGGGATCGAGCAGGTCGATCGCCTCGAGCTTCACGGCGTGCTGGTAGGCCGAGAACATGGCGAGGGCCGTGAGCGCCGCGGAGCCGATCGCGAAGCCCTTGCCGATCGCGGCGGTGGTGTTGCCCACCGCGTCGAGGCGGTCGGTGCGCGCCCGCACCTCGGGGCCGAGCCCCGCCATCTCGCTGATGCCGCCGGCGTTGTCGGCGATCGGCCCGTAGGCGTCGACCGCGAGCTGGATGCCCGTGGTCGACAGCATGCCGAGCGCCGCAATCCCGATGCCGTAGAGTCCGGCGGTCGCGTGCGCCACGAGGACCACCGCCCCGAGCACGACGATCGACGGCGCGGTCGAGAGCATGCCGTTCGCCAGTCCCGCGATGATGTTGGTCGCGGCGCCGGTCTCGCTCGCCCGCGCGATGGCGTGGGCGGGTCCGCGGTTCTCCGCCGTGAAGTACTCGGTGATCCCGCCGATCGCGATGCCGCCGACCAGGCCGGCGATCGTCGCGTAGAACACGCCCATGGCGTGGCTCGCCGGCAGCATGGCGCGCACCAGCAGGAACGTGACGAACAGCATGATGATGCCCGCGCCGAACGATCCCGTGTTCAGGGCGGTCTGGGGATTCCCGCCTTCCTTGACGCGCACCAGGAACGTCCCCGCGATCGAGACGACGATGCCGGCGCCGGCGATCGCGAGCGGCAGGATCACCGCGTTGACGTCGCCGGGCAGGAACGCGGTCGCCAGGATCATCGTGCCGATGATCGCTCCCACGTAGCTCTCGAACAGGTCCGCGCCCATGCCCGCGACGTCGCCCACGTTGTCGCCCACGTTGTCGGCGATCACGGCGGGGTTGCGGGGATCGTCCTCGGGGATGCCGGCCTCGACCTTGCCCACGAGGTCGGCGCCCACGTCGGCGGCCTTGGTGTAGATCCCGCCGCCCACGCGGGCGAACAGGGCGATCGAACTGGCGCCGAGCGAAAAGCCGCTGAGCACCTGCAGGACGCGATCCGGGCCCCACGCGGCGCCGTAGGTCCTGTCGTAGACCATGAAGAGCAGGCTGAGCCCGAGCACGCCCAGGCCGACCACGCACATGCCCATCACCGTGCCGCCGCTGAAGGCGACGGCGAGCGCGCGATTCAGGCCGGCGCGGGCCGCGTTCGTCGTCCGCACGTTCGCCACGGTCGCGATGCGCATGCCGAAATAGCCCGCGAGCGCGGAGCAGAGCGCGCCGATCACGAAGCTCAGTCCGATCAGCGCGTGGGATTCCGCCTGCCCGGAGCTGCTCACACCGAGCAGGATCGCGACCGCGATCACGAAGATCGCGAGCACCCGGTATTCCCGCGCCAGGAAGGCCATCGCGCCTTCCCGGATGTGGGACGCGATCGTGGTCATGGCCTCATGGCCCGGATCCTGGCGGCGGACCCAGGCAGCCTTGAATCCGGCGAAGAGCAGGGCGACAGCGCCCGCGAGGGGGATCAAATAGATCATGAGTCGGAGCTCCTTGATCGGACGGGAACCGTTCCGCGCCGCCGCAAGCCGCCACGAACGCGGCCGTAAGCGCGCGGCCAGCTGCGCCGCGTCGGGGTCTCGACGCCCCGCGCGCTGCTGCCGCGCCGCGTACGGCCTCACGCCACGGCGAACAAGGATTAGCAGAATTCGGCGCTTCGGCCAGACCGAAACTCGAAAAAAAGCGAGCCGGGACCCGGCGGGTCCCGGTCAGCGCGGCGGCTGCGAGGGGTCGATGCGCTCGACCTCGTAGATCACGTCCGTATCCGGCGGGACGATCACGCGGTCGGCGCGGTACCAGCCGCTCTTGCCGAACGCGAGAGGCGCCGGCACGTCGAGCTCGCGGAGTTCGCCGGGCCGCATGCCCCGGATCCCGAGCTCCAGCCCCGGCTGGATCTTGAAGCTGCCCAGGAAGATCGCGAGCGGCTGGCCGAACTTGCGGCTGTCCTGGAACGGCTCGCCCCGGCTGCCGTCGGGTTGCCGGATCCACCCGGACAGGTGGATCAGCAAGCGCTCGCCGGTGCCCGCGGGCTCGCCCGTGCCCTCGCGCAGGGTCTTCACGCCGACGGTCGGCCGCGAGACCACCGCCACCTCGTAGATCAGGGTGGCGTCGGGCGGGACCTGTGCGCGACCCTGATCGCCGTAGGCCAGCTGGGGCGGGACCGTGATCTCGCGCCGGCCGCCGACCCGCATGCCCGCGACTCCCAGCTCGAGGCCCCGGTTCAACATGCCCGCCCCGACCATCACGCCCGCCGGCCCGCCCGTGCTGCCGCTGCTGACGAACTGCTCGCCCCGCTGGTCGCCGGCCGCCTGCCAGCCGGTATATTCGAGGAACACGTAATCGCCGACGCCGATCGGCGGCCCGTCGCCCGGCGCCAGATCGCGCACGCCGATCCGCGCGGTCTCGAGCAGCTCGATCTCGTAGCGCAGGTACTCGTCCGCCGCGACCGCGCGCGGCCGGAACGGCCCGGTGATCTTCTGCGGGCCGACGATCAGCACGCGGCGCCCGCCGACGCGCATGCCCGCGATCCCCTCGTCCCACCCGGGCATGACCTCCGCGGCGCCGAGCACGAATCTGCGCGGGTCGTCGCCGGTGTTCTCGACCTCGAGCCCCAGCTCGCCGTCCGCGTAGACCGCGCCGCGCACGCCGACCCTGACGAAGTCGCCGGCCACCGCCTCGGCGCCGGTTCCGACCTGCAGATCCTCGACGTAGAGCTGGTCGCGCTCGAGCGCGCGCTGGACCGGATCGCCGCAGCCGCCGATTGCGACTGCCAGGAGAATCGGCAGGAGAATGGGCAACACCGTTCGCATCTCGATTCACCTTTCCGGGCAGAGGGACGATCGTCCGAATCGGCGTAGTCTGCACCGACGTCCCCGCGCCTTGTCAAGACCGGAGCGCGCCGCGCCTTGACGTTCTCGCCCCGTCCAGCGAATACTCGGGGCCGGCGGGCCCTTGCCGGCGGTCCCGCAGCGAACCCACCCCGCTCCCGGGATGTTCCATGAATCGTGCCCCGCACCGCCGCGTCGCCTGGGTCGCCGGACTCATCCTGATGGCCAACCTCTACCTCCTGCCGACCGTCCCCGCGTCCCCGCGCGCCACGGACGTCGGCGGGATCGCGCTGGCGGGCTGGGTCCTCTGGCGCGTGGTCCGCGGCCGGCAAGCGGTCGGGCCGCTGGCTCTGCTCGCCTTCGCCGCACTCTGGCCGCTCGGCTGGCTGGTGATGAGCCTGTTCGACGGCGATGCCGCCACGACCTCGCAGGCCGCGAGGTGGCTGGTGGCCGTGCCGTGGGCCGCCGCCCTGTCCGCGCTGCTGACCGACCAGGACTGCCGGCGCAGCTTCGCGTGGGGTCTGGTCTGGGGCGGCGCGGTGAACGTGGCGGTGGTTCTCCTGCAGGCCATGGGCTTCGAGGGCGCGCTGCAGATCGTCGGCCTGTCCACGAGCGACTCGGCCTACTACCACTACGTCGGCCAGATGGTGCGCATTCCCGGCCTGCACGGCCAGCACAACGCGAGCAGCACGGTCGTCAGCCTGGTCGTCCCCGCCACGCTGTATCTCTACTTCCGGCACCGGTGCCCGCTCGCGGTGCCGCTCGGCGCTCTGGCCGGCTTCCTCGTCGTGCTGCACCTGACGAGCACGCGCAGTCCGCTGGTGGTCGCGATCCTGACCGTCGGCTACGCGTTCGTCGCCGCCCGCGCGTTCGGCCGCGGGTTCGTGATCGCGACGGTGCTGCTGGCCGTGGCGGTGCCGCTGGTCGTGGCCTACGGGCCGCCGGGCGGCTGGAGCCGCTGGCGAGACGCCCAGGCGATCAACGTCAACGCCGACGAGCGGCTCGCTAGTACGGTCAATGCCGCCGCGCTCAGCCTGGACCACCCGCTGGGCCTCGGCGTCACGCGCGGCAAGGAGGCGCTCTACGACCGGTCGGGCATCCGCGCCACTCACAATGCCTTCCTCCAGGCAGCGGTCTACCTGGGGCTGCCTCTCGGCCTGCTGATCCTGGTCTCCTCGATCACCGTCACGATCCGGAGCCTCTCCGCCGGCAGCGGTCCTCTGTTCCTGCCCGGGCTGCTGGCGTTCCATACCGCCGGAGTCTTCATGTTCGAGGAACACCTGAACAATCCCACCTTCGTGATCCTCGCGGCCTGGTTCCTGGTCGTGGCGGTCGCGCGCCCGCCCCGCGACCCTGGATCCGCGCTCCGCGGCTGAACGGCGCTAGAGACCCGTCCTTCGCGCCTCGCGCCTGAGCCACGGCAGACCCAGCGGCACGACGATGCCTGCGTACAGGACGGACCCGAGCGCCACGCGCGCGAGCAGCGGCCAGGCGGGAAGGATCGCGAGCACGGCGCCGAGGGCGATGCTGCCGAGCGCCGCAACCAGGACCGGGCGCACCAGGTTGTGGACCAGCAGATCGCGGCCGACCCAGGTGGTCGCGACCATCAGGATCAGGTGGGCGGCCAGCATCCCGAGCGCCGCGCCGCCGCCGCCGCGCGGCGCGAGCCCGACGACGCCGACGACCGCGGCCGCGGCGCCCGCCGCGACCGGCAGGAAGGACTGTCGCTGACGATCGGTCGCGATCAGGCCGTTGCCGAAGAACTGTCCGATCGCGAGCGCGACGTAGGAGACGCTCAGGATCCGGCAGACCAGCCCCGCCTCGGGGAAGCGGTCGCCGTAGAGCATCGCCATGACGTCGTTGCCGAGTAGCGCCCCGCCCACGGCGAGCGGCAGGAATCCCAGCATCACGAGGCCGAGGTACAGGCAGAACCGGCGGCGGCAGAGGTCCGGCGACTCGCGCCAGGCGCGGGAGAGCCGGGGCAGCAGCGCCTTCCACACGACCTCCACCGCGATCGTGAGCACGAAGACGACCTTGGCCGCGGCCGCGTAGTTGCCGACCGCGGCCGGCGTCGCCAGCACGCCGAGCAGGATCACGTCGACGTTCAACAGCACGCGGAGGGTGAGCGCGCCTGCCCCGATGGGTCCGGCGGCGACCAGGCGCCGGCGCCATTCGCCGAACGGCCCGGCGCGCGGCACGATCGACCGGCCGAGCCAGCGCCGCGCGCGCCAGGCCATCACCATCGCCGACACCAGCCAGGCGACCCAGAAGAAGACCGGCACCCAGCGAGGCGCCGGCCAGCCGGCCAGGCCGTCGATCCCGCGCAGCAGCGCGAGGACGGCCGCGGCGTAGAGCAGGCTCCGCAGCGTCTTGACCACGCTCACGGTGCCGAGGCGTTCGAGCCCGATGCCGACCCAGTCGAGCGACAGCGCGAACGGCACGACCGTCGCGAGGTACCCGAGCGCGATGACCGGGTCGGTGCGGTACATCGCGAAGAGCGGCAGGGCGAGCGCGCCGGCCACCAGGACCGCGGCGCCCAGGGCGAGCATGAGGCCGAGGTGGGTACCCGCATAGCGCCGGACCGCGTCCGGCGCGTCCAGGCGCGAGATCTCGCGGACCGCCAGCGTGGCGAGACCCCACTCGCCGACGATCAGCGCGTAGCTGCTGAAGGCCACCCCCCACTGCAGGACGCCGAACCAGGTCTCGCCCACGGTGCGCGCGATGTGCACGAGGGCGACCACGTTCAGCAGCATGGTCGCGACCTGCGCGATGCCGAGGATGCCGATGTTGCGCAGAACCGTCCGCTGGCTCCCGATCGCGCGCGCGCCGGGGGCGCCGTTGCCGGGCGCGGGGCTCAAGTGCGGAAGATCTCCCGGCGGTGCGCTGCCAGGTAGTCCCAGGTCACTCCCAGGGCCAGCCCGCCGGCGGCGCCCAGGAACACCAGGATCACGATCGCCCGCAGCGTGCGCGGCCGGACCGGGTCGTCCGAGGTCACCGTCGCGCCGACGCGCTGCAGCGGGGCGATGGTCCCCAGCTTCACTCGCCGTTCTTCGATGCTGTTCTGCAGGGCCAGGCGCTTGGCCGGCAGGTCGTAGTCGCGCTCGAGGTGCAGGTCCCCGATCTTGCGTCGCACGTCCTGGACCTTCGAGCGGATCGCGGCTTCGCGCTCGATCTCCAGCCGGGCGCGTTCGAGCCGGGAGACCTCGGCCGCGAGCGCCAGGCTGTCCTGCAGCGCCTGATTCGCGGCGAGCGCGTTCTGGACCTGCAGCTTGGCGCCGCTGAGCGCCTCGAGCACGTTGCCGCCGTCGAGCACCGCGTCCCGGCGCACCCAGCTCGGAATCTCCTGGGGATCGACCGACTCCACCTCGCCGGCCGCGAGCCGGCGGACGGCGACGTCGAGCTGGGCGAGGTCCTCGGCGAGGGTCGGCTTCAGGTCCTTCAGGTCTTGCAGCCGGCGCTCGTAGTAGGCTTCCTGGCGGACCAGCTTGTCGAGGTCCAGCCCGAGCTGCTTGTTCTCGGCGACCACGTGAAGCGATTCGGCGAGGGCCGACTGGAGCCGCAGGTCGAGCGCGGCGAGGTCCTTCTCGACAGCGTCCAGCTGGATCTCGAGATTGCGGATCTGGATCAGCAGTCCGTCCCGGGTCAGCTTGAGGTTGCTGGAGATCGTGTCGACTTCGGCGTACTGGGAGAAGATCGCGACCGACGTGTCGAGGATCGCCGCCGCGAGGTCCGGGCTGGTGGCCGTCGTCCAGAGCGTGATGAGGTCGCCGCCAGCCAGGTTCTGCAACCCCTGAGCGATGAACTCGGCGCGGATGACCGGCCTCGCTTTCGCCGGCAGGCCCAGGCGTCGGACGAGCTCCTTGCGATAGAGCTTCTGGTCGTACCAGCGCGTGATGTCCTTGAGACGCCACTCCCGGACCGGGCCGCCGTCGGGGCCGAACGCCGTGATGCCCGGGCGGATCGTGACCGTCGCCTCCCAGCGGCGGGTGCCGAAGATCCCGTAGCCCAGGCCCACGAGCAGGCCGAGCGCCGGCAATCCGATCACGATCAGCCGCCGGCGCCAGAGGATGTTGAGGATCCCGGCCAGGTTGAGCTCCTGGGCGGGCGCCGATCGTTCCTGATTCAACGGTGCCTCCTTGCGCGCCGGGCCCGGCCGCGATCGTCGTCTAGAGCAAGCGCGCGAGCGCCTCCTGCGACGCCGCCAGCACGTCCCGGTGGAGCGAGCGGCCGTGCGAATCCATGGTCACGACCACGGGGAACCGCTCGACCCGGAATTCCCAGATCGCTTCCGGCGATCCGAACTCCTCCATCAGGTGGACGCCCTCCACCGCGACGACTCGCTCGGCGAGCACCTGGGCCGCGCCGCCGATCGCGTGGAGGTAGACTCCCCCCACCTTCTGGCAGTACTCCAGGGTCTTGGGGCCCATACCGCCCTTCCCGATGACGCCGCGGATCTTGTACCGCTCCATCAGCGGACCCTGAAAGGGCTCCTCACGGATGCTCGTGGTGGGGCCGGCCGCCTTGACGACCCAGCGGCCCTTCTCCTGCACGACGACCGGGCCGCAGTGGTAGATGATGCTGTCGGTCAGGTCCACCGGCGGCTTGCCGCCGTCGTGCAGGTACTTGTGGACCGCATCGCGGCCGGTGAAGACCAGGCCGCTGATCTCGACCATCTCGCCGACCGCGAGGGCGCGGATCTTGGCCTCGGTGAACGGGGCTTCGAGCAGCATGGCCGGACCTCCTAGGCGTAGAGCCAGCGGGTGATCTTGCCTGACTCGGACAGGGCGAACCCGTCGCGGCGATACGCCCAGCACATGTAGGAAATGGACACGAAGAACGACGCCGGCAGCCGGTTGCGATGGGCGATCTTGCAGCCGAGCAGGGTGGTCGCGCCGCCGAAGCCCATCGGACCGATGCCGAGGGTGTTGGCCTCCTGGACGATCTGCTTCTCCAGCTTCGCGAGCGAAGGCTCGGGATTCTGATCGTCGAGAGTCCGCAGCAGCGCCTCCTTGCTCGCCACGTAGCCGCTGCCGCGATCGCCGCCGATGCAGACGCCGAGGATGCCGGGCCCGCAGCCCTTCCCCTGCGCCTGGTGGACCGCATCGAGGATGCACCGGCGGACGCCCGCGAGGTCGCGACCGGCGCCCAGCTTCGTGTCGGGCAGGCTGTACTGCGCGCCGACGTTCTCGCAGCCGCCGCCCTTGAGGATCAGGCGGACCAGGAGGGAGCGGCCCCGCGTCTGGTGCAGATGGTAGCTGGGACTGCCGGGCCCCAGGTTGGTGCCCGAGTTCTTGCCGGTCAGCGAATCCACGGAGTTCTGGCGCAGGTAACCCAGCTTCGTGGCCTGGGCGACCGCGCGGGAGAACGAGGTCGCGAACGCCGACTCGTCGAGCCACGCCGGCAGATCCGCGTAGCAGATGATCGTGCCGGTGTCCTGGCACAGCGGCAGGGACTTGTCCCGGGCCATGGCGATGTTGTCCAGGATCACCTGCAGGGCGTACTCCGCCGTCGAGCCGGGCTGTTCCCGGCGCCGGCCGCGCTCGATGACCCGCACGACATCGTCCGGCAGCCGCGAGGAGGTGCGCCGGATCAGTTCCAGCAGCCGGCTCTGCATGACCTTCGCTTGCATGGTCGCTCCTTGGCGAAGTGCCGCGAGGACCGCGCCGGCGTGGGCACGGCGCCGCTGTCGTCGGCGATGGTAGACGCCCGCTGGTCCGCGGTCAAATCCGATATCGGCGGCGCGCCTTGCCACCAGGGCCGGGCGCTGTTAGGCTGCCGCGGTCGGTCGCTCGCG
The DNA here is from genome assembly GCA_022711765.1 of Candidatus Krumholzibacteriota bacterium. Classification (GTDB taxonomy): domain Bacteria; phylum Krumholzibacteriota; class Krumholzibacteriia; order LZORAL124-64-63; family LZORAL124-64-63; genus Glo-17. Next base: position 1,257,327 of record JAKLEB010000002.1, on the reverse strand, counting down.
GCGACCGGCGGAAAGGAGACCGCGTGAGGTACCTGCTGCTCGGCGCCGGGCTCCAGGGCACGGCGATCGCCTGGGACCTCCTGCGCCAGGTCGACGACACGGCCTCGCTCGCGGTCGTCGATCGCGACCCGGGCGCGCTGGCGCGCCTGCGCGCGCGATTCGGCGACGACCCCCGGCTCAGCCTCCATGAGGACGACGTCGAGGATCTGACGCGGCTGGGCCCGCGCCTCGACGCCGCCGACGTCGTGATCAGCGCGGTCAACTACTGGTTCAACGACGACCTGACGGCCCTGGCGATCGCCCACCGCGCCCACTTCCTGGACCTCGGCGGGAACAACGCCATCGTCGCCAGGCAGCTGGCCCGCGACTCGCAGGCCCGCCAGGCCGGCGTCACGGTCGTGCCCGATACCGGCCTCGCCCCTGGACTCGCCGGCATCCTCGGCTGGCATCTCGCCGCCGGTCTCGACCCCTGCGACGCGGTCCGCCTGCGCGTGGGCGGCCTGCCCCTCGAGCCGCGCCCGCCCCTGAACTACCAGCTGGTCTTCTCGGTCCAGGGCTTGATCAACGAGTACATCGAGGGGTGCCTCGTGATCCGCGACGGCGAGATCCGCACGGTGCCCGGGCTCTCGGAGCTCGAGACGCTGATCTTTCCCGAGCCGTTCGGGGAGCTCGAAGCGTTCCAGACCAGCGGCGGCACCTCCACCTTGCCGCAGTCGCTGCTCGGGCGCGTCCGCAGCCTCGACTACAAGACCATCCGGTACCGTGGACACTGCGAACAGATCCGGCTGCTGCGCGACCTCGGCCTGACGAGCAGCGAGCCCGTCGAGGTCGACGGCGCCTGGGTGGCGCCGCGCAGCCTGCTCGCCGGTCGGCTCGAAGCGGTCGTGCCGCGCGACGGCGACGACGTCGTGCTCCTGCTCGCCGAGGCGGAAGGGTTCGCGGCCGAGACGGCTGGCCGCCCGCCCTCGCCGCTCCGCCGGAGCATCCGCATCATCGACCGCAACGACCGTTCGACCGGCCTGTCGGCGATGATGCGGATGACCGGTTTCCCGGCGGCGATCATCGCGCGGATGCTGGCCCGGGGCGAGATCGAAGCCCCCGGCGCCGTGCCCCAGGAGACGATCGTCCCGGCCGAGCGCCTGCTCGCGGAGCTGGCGCGGCGCGGCGTCCGCGTCGAGTGCTGGGACAGCGACCCCACCCGGCCGAATCCCGGCCCGACCAAGGAGTGACCGTGACCCGCCTCGTGACCATCCTGCTCGTGTCGTCGCTCGCCTGCTCGGCGTCCTGCGCGGCCGATGGCGACCTCCCCCGCGCGTACGACCCCGACCCGCGCGAGGTCCACCTCGGCCGGCTCACCATGCTCACCAACGGCGCCGAGAACGCCGAGGCGTACTGGAGCGGCGACGGCACCCGGCTGGTCCTGCAGAGCAACCGGCCGCCCTTCGCCTGCGACCAGATCTACGTGCAGCCGGCCGCCGGCGGGCCGGCCGAGCTGGTCTCCACGGGGCTGGGCCGCACCACCTGCGCCTACTTCGCGGGCGACGGCGACCGCTACATCATCTACGCCACGACCCACCTGGCGGACCCGGCCTGCCCGCCGCCGGCCGACCTGAGCCAGGGCTACGTCTGGGCGATCCACGCGGAGTACGACATCGTGCGCCTCGACACGCAGACCGGCGAGCTCGTCCAGCTGACCGAGACGCCCGGCTACGACGCCGAGGCCACCGTGGCGCCGGATGGCCGCACGATCGTCTTCACGTCGGCGCGCGACGGCGACCTGGACATCTACACGATGAACCTCGACGGCGGCGACGTGCGCCGGCTCACCGACACCCCGGGCTACGACGGCGGACCGTTCTTCAGCCCCGACGGCACGCGCATCTGCTACCGCGCGCACCACCCCGAGGACGAGGACCTCGCCGACTACCAGCGGCTGCTCGCGAACCACCTCGTCCGCCCGGGACGGCTCGAGATCTGGATCATGAACGCCAACGGCACCGGGCAGCGGCCGGTGACGGCGCTCGGCTGCGCGTCGTTCGCGCCGTTCTTCCACCCCTCCGGCCGGTCGATCATCTTCTCGAGCAACCATCCCGATCCGCGCGGCCGCGAGTTCGACCTCTGGCTCGTCGGCCTCGACGGCAGCGGGCTCGAGCGCGTGACCTTCAGCGAGGGTTTCGACGGCTTCCCGATGTTCAGCCCCGACGGCAAGCGGCTCGCCTTCGGCTCCAACCGGCACAACGGCAAGCCGGGCGAGACGAACGTCTTCGTCGCACAGTGGCGCGACTAGAGCAAGCGCGCCGGCGCGACCGAGCCGCCGGTCGCGCATTCACCGGGCCAGGAACGCGAGGCCGAGCCGCACGCCGAACAGCGTGTGGACGTCGTCGCCATATCCCAGATCGAGGTTCACCACCTGCGTGGCCCGGGCGCCGAGGTCGAGGGCGACGGCCGCGCCGAGCGGCACCAGGAAGCCGAGCCCGCCGTGGTACCCCAGGTACGCGTCGGCCGGGCGCCGGACGTCCAGGCCATCCGTCGTGTAGCGACCGATGCCCCCCTCGAGGTAGAAGCGCGCCGCCTCGTCGTCCTCGCCGCGCGCGATGAGCGACAGCCCCGCCCAGACGCCGGCGATCCGGGCGTCCGCCGCCGGCGGCAGCCCGGCGGATCCCGGCTCCTCTCCCGGGTCCGGAATCGATGGCGCCAGGCCGGTCGACACGCGGTCGATCGCGTGCCACGAATAACCGCCCGCCAGGTAGATCGGTCCGGCGAGCCGCACGCGGGCCTGCGCATCGAGACCGAGTCCACCATCGCTGTCGAGCAGGTCCAGGTCGTGCGGCCGGGAATACCCCGCCTCGACTCCCCAGACGGCGCGCCAGTCGCCGGACGGCGGTCCGGGCGGACCTCCGCGATCGTCGCTCGCAGATCCCGCCGGTTGCGGACCAGCTGCGGGCGGCGCGAACGCGGTTTCGCCGCGAGGCGCCGCCGGCGGCGCCTCGATCGCCAGCCGCTGCAGCGCCCACGGGGGCAGCACCTCGGCGGTGACGTCCCGGCCCGACGCGTCGCGAAGGCGTACGATCTCCTCCGGCTGGTAGAGCCGCCGCGCGCCGTCGGCGCGCGTGACCCACAGGCCGGCGTCGGCGTCGGACCAGCGGACGGCCACGCCGGGGAACTCCCAGCCGCCGACGAGGACGACCGTCGCGGTGTCGATCGAGCGGGGTACGATGATCTTGGCGCCGGCCAGCGTCGGGGAGCAGACTCCGAGGAAGAGACACAGGGCGCCGGTCGCGAGCGAACAGGGGCGAATCCTGGTCATGATCGTGGTCCCGGGTCGCGATCAGGGGCGGCGATCGGGCATCGTCAAGGTACGAACGACCACGGCCTCACCACAAGGCGCCCCGCCGATTCCCTTTCGAGGCGGCTCGCCGCATGCTAATTTGACTCGTGAAGACCATCATTCGGGAGGCCTCGCGGTGACCGATCTCAGCCGATCCGAATTCCAGGCGCACATCCGCCGCGGGATCCCGGCGACCCTGCCGGCCGCTCCGCCGGCCGACCCGGCGGTGAGCCGGGCGCCGGCGCGTCCGCTCCTCTTGACCGCCGCGGAGAAGCGTCTCGCCCTGCACAACGCCCTGCGCTACTTCCCGCGGCAGCTCCACGCGGCGCTCGCGCCCGAGTTCGCGGCGGAGCTGGCCGCGCACGGTCGCATCTACATGCACCGCTTCCGGCCGCCCTACGCGATGCACGCCCGGCCGATCGATGCCTATCCCGCGCGCACGCCCCAGGCCGCGGCGATCATGCTCATGATCCAGAACAACCTCGACCCGGCCATTGCGCAGCACCCCTACGAGCTGATCACGTACGGCGGCAACGGCACGGTCTTCCAGAACTGGGCGCAGTACCTGCTCGCCATGCGGTACCTGAGCGAGGTCACCGACAGGCAGACGCTCGTGATCTACTCGGGGCATCCGCTCGGCCTGTTCCCCTCTCATCCCGACGCGCCGCGCGTGGTCGTCACGAACGGCATGGTCGTGCCGAACCACAGTTCGGGCGACGACTACACGCGGCTGGCCGCCCTCGGCGTCACGAGCTACGGCCAGATGACCGCCGGCAGCTACATGTACATCGGCCCGCAGGGCATCGTCCACGGCACGACGATCACGATTCTCGGCGCCGGCCGCCTCTACCTCGCCGGCGCGGGCGAGAATCCGCTCGCCGGCAAGCTCTACGTGACGAGCGGCCTGGGCGGCATGAGCGGCGCCCAGGGCAAGGCCGCGGTCATCGCCGGCTGCGTCGGCGTGATCGCCGAGATCAACCCGGCCGCCGCGCAGAAGCGTCACCGGCAGGGCTGGGTCGACGAGATCCACGCCGACCTCGACGCCCTGCTCGCGCGCATCGAGCGCGCCAAGAAGGGCCGCGAGGCGACCGCGCTGGCCTATCTCGGCAACGTGGTCGATCTCTGGGAGGCGTTGCTGCGCAGCGACATCGAGGTCGAGCTGGGCAGCGACCAGACGTCGCTGCACATCCCGTTCACCGGCGGCTACTATCCCGTCGGCATGGCGCTCGCTGAGGCCAACGCGATGATGACCCGCGATCCGGCGGGATTCAAGGATCGGGTCCAGGCCTCGCTGCGCCGCCAGTTCAGCGCGATCGACCGCCTCGCCAGGACCCGCCGCCTGAATTTCTGGGACTACGGCAACGCATTCCTGCTCGAATGCTCCCGCGCCGGCCTCGACATCGCGCGGCCCGGCGGCGGATTCGTCTATCCGAGCTACGTCGAGCACATCATGGGTCCGCTCTGCTTCGACTACGGCTTCGGCCCCTTCCGCTGGGTCTGCACGAGCGGGCGCGCGGAGGACCTCGCGGTGAGCGACCGGCTCGCCGGCGACGTCATCGCGGAGCTGGCCGCCGCCGCTCCGCCGGAGACGCGCCAGCAGTACCTCGACAACCTCCGCTGGATCCGCCAGGCAGGAGCCAACCGCCTGGTCGTCGGCTCGCAGGCGCGCATCCTCTACAGCGACGAGGAAGGCCGCCGCCGGATCGCCGAGGCGTTCAACCGCGCGATCGGGGCGGGCGAGATCTCGGCGCCGATCGTCCTGGGCCGCGACCACCACGACGTCTCGGGCACCGACAGCCCCTACCGCGAGACCGCGAACGTCCGCGACGGCAGCATGTTCACCGCCGACATGGCGGTCCAGAACTGCATCGGCGACAGCTTCCGCGGCGCCACCTGGGTCTCGCTGCACAACGGCGGCGGCGTGGGCTGGGGCGAGGCGATCAACGGCGGATTCGGGATGCTGCTCGACGGCACGGCCGATGCCGAGCGGCGGCTCCACCTGATGCTGAACTGGGACGTGAACAACGGCATCGCCCGGCGGGCCTGGGCGCGCAATGCGCCGGCCGCCTTCGCGATCCGGCGAGCCATGGCGCGCGACCCGCTGCTCGCGGTCACGCTGCCGGAGACCGCGGACCCCGCCCTGGTCGACGGCGCGATCGATTCCGCGTTCGCCTAGGCCGGACGGCGGGCCGCCGGCGGCTCGCGGCCGGCGATCTCGCCCAGTGGCCAGCGATCCCGGACTGTGCTATCGTCCCGCGGGCGAGCGCGGTTCGAGCGTACCGACTACTCTATCCTCTTCGAGGTCCCCCCGATGTCGCAACCCCAGGCTGAACGCCTCCAGCGTCCCCGGGTCGACGCCCTCGACGCGATCCTCGGCGAGGTCATGCCGGTCCTCGACGACGGGTTCGTGCGGGTCGTGGACTACATGGGCGACGACGCGGCGATCGTGCAGGCGGCGCGGGTGAGCTACGGCGAGGGCACGAAGCACGTCTCGGACGATCGCAGCCTGATCCGGTACCTGCTGCAGCGCCGGCACAGCACGCCGTTCGAGATGTGCGAGCTGAAGCTCCACGTGCGGGTGCCGATGGACGCCTGGCGCCAGTGGATCCGCCACCGCATGGCGTCGGTGAACGAGACGAGCACGCGGTACTCGATCGCCATCGACTCCGCCCAGCGGACCCCGGCCGCTCGGTGGCGCCGGCAGGCCAAATCGAACCGGCAGGGCAGCGACGGTCTGTTGCAGCCGGCGAAGGGCGCCGAGCTGTCGCGCCGGGAGGCCGAACTGCACGAGCACGCCCGCGCGGTATACCGCGACCGCCTGGACCAGGGCGTCGCGCGCGAGCAGGCTCGCAAGGACCTCCCGCTCAGCACGTACACCGAGGCCTACTGGAAGATGGACCTGCACAACCTGCTGCACTTCCTGTCGCTGCGCATGGACAGCCACGCCCAGGAGGAGATCCGCGCCTACGCGACGTTGATCGGCGAGCAGATCGTCGCGCGGTGGGTGCCGGCGACCTGGGAGGCGTTCCAGGACTTCCGGTCCGGCGCGCTGAGCCTGTCGCGGCTCGAGCGCCGGATCTTCGCGGCGGTCGGCCGCGGCGACCCCGACGAGGCACGACGGGTCGCGGCCGAAGCCGGCTGGCTGAAGGTCTCGAGCAGGACGGGCGCGCTCGTGCGCAGCCGCGAGCGGAGCGAATGCGAGGCCAGCGCCGCCGAGCTCGGCATCCGGTTGCCGTGGCAGGTCCAGGAGGCGGTCGCGGAGGCGGATTGAGCGGCGGCCGCTACGGCAGCGCGCTCTCCGGCAGGATCAACGCGACCGGCACGTGGTCGCTCACGCGCGTCGCGTACTGCCCGTCCAGCGCCAGGTCGATCCGCAGCGTGCGGCAGCCGCCGCCGGACGCCGCCAGCGCGCCGAACAGCTCGTCGGTCACCAGGATGTGGTCGAGGTGGCTCCGGCCGGGCCCCCACGACCAGCCGAACGCCGGACCCGTCGCGATCGCCAGGTCGGCGAACGCGTAGCTGTCCGGCAGGTCGGAGAACGGCGTGAAGACGTTGTCGGCGGGCGGGTCGTCCAGGAGGTCGTTGAGGTCGCCGAGCAGGATGACCGCGTCGTCCGGGTGCTCGGAGGCGATCCAGGCCTCCAGCAGCTGGCAGGCGACGAGGCGGCGATTCTCCTCGTCGTCGGGATCGTCGAGGTCCAGCTCACCGTCGCCGCAGCACTTCAGGTGGTTGTCGATCACCACCAGCGGGTGGCCGCGCCAGGTGAGCTCGATCACGAGCGGGCTGCGCGGGAGCGCTCGCCACTCGTCCGTGAGGATCTCGTCGACGCCCTGCACCGCGACCGTGCTGTCGAGCCAGACGTAGCCGAGATTCTGGAACGCGTCGGAGACCGCCTGGTACCCGGAACGGCCGGGCAGCCGCGCGAGCAGCGCGCTGAAGCGGTCGGCCTGGGCGATCTCCTGGACGGCGACCAGGTCGGCGCCGAGCCCCTCGATCGCCGCGGCCACCAGGGCGACCTCGGTCGAGCCGGCGTCCTCCGCGAAGTTGCGCAGGTTCCAGGTCACGACCTCGAAGGTCGTGTCGGCGCCCACGGCGAAGGGCGTGAACGGATTGCCGTCATCGGGCTCGAGCGGCGTGGTCTCCGACCCGCCGCAGCCACCGAGCGCGACCAGGGCGGCAAGGGCCGGCGCGAGAACCACGACGACGACACGCGGAAGCAACCGGCACCACAGCACTGCGGACACCCCTCAAGACCCGCCATTCCGATTCGATCCTGTTCGCGCCTCAAGTATCGCGATCGCGGGCGGAGGGCGCCAGTGCTGAACGATGCCAAGGCGAACGGCAGGCGCAGCGGCGACCGACGAGACCCGCGCTTGCCGCCGCGCAGGGTGGAGACCATAATGCGGTCAACCGTCGCGCCGGCCGGGCGCCGGCCTGCGATCGGTCCCGGGCTCGCGCCCGCCGTCGTCGCGGCGGAGGACATCCGCCGCCAAGGAGACTCGATGAGCCGCCTGCCCAGGCCGGACATCGGCATCATGGCCGTGATCGTGCCGCTGGTGATCCTGCTCCTGCTCTTGATCGCGTTCGAGCCGGCGCGCGCGATGGGCGCCCCGACCGATCGGGCGCCCCGCGTCGTCGCCGGAGTCGACCCCGATGGCAACCCGACTCTCGCCCTCGTCAACCCTCAGCTCGCCTGCACGATCACCTTCGGCGGCGACGGTCGGCTCAGACGCGAGGTCGTTCGAGCCGAGCCCGCGTGGCTCGCCGGGTACGGCGCCGCGCAGGCCGGCATCGAGCTGGACGGCGGTTTCGCCTGGGAACTCCGGTGGAATTCCGGGCGCCCGCCGGAGGCGGGACGCGGGGACGGGGACACGGTGCTGGTCGACCAGCGCGGATTCCGGTACGTCGGCCACGCGACGAGCGGCGACACGCTGTCGGTCCGCCTGCGCGACGACGAGCTCGACCTCGAGGCTGATGCCGTCTGGACGCTCGCCGAGGCCGATTTCTTCGTGCGCCGGCGTGTCGCGCTGCGCGACCCGGACGAGCGCGGTCACCGGCTGCTCCGGGTCTGGCAGCGGCGCGGCGCGATCTTCGACACGGCGCGCCTCGTGAAGTCGGGCGAGCGCGACCAGCCGGTCGCCTTCACGGTGCAGGACGGCGGCGCCTTCCTGGGACTCGACGGGGCGGCGGCGACCAACACGATCGAGCCCGCGGGCTGCGGCGCCGTCAAGCTCGAGTGCTGGGAGATCCTCGAGGCGCCCGTCCTCGCGACCGCCGCGACCGGAGCCTGGTGCGTCGCCGCCGTCACGCCCGCGGCGGACGTCCTGGCCTGGCTCGGCCGCTATCGCGCCACGGCCGGAGTCGCACCTCGCGAGCCGTGACGGCCGGGATCCCCGCCTCCCGCAGATCGGTCGACCTGACGGCCCGCGCAGGCGCCGGCGGGTGCCGGCGCCGCGACCGGCGTCTATATTGTGCGCGAGTCAATCCCGTCACCGCCCTCCGGGGATCCACGGTGGACGATGCGGTTGCCAGCGACCAGATCCTCGACTGCATCTGCCGGCTCGACCTGGACTTGCGGATCACGTACGCGAGCCCGGCCTCCGAGTCCATGTTCGGCATCCCGCCGCAGGCCCTCGTCGGCACGCCCCTCGCGGACCATTGTCCGCCGGCGGATTTCGCGCGGGCCCGGGAGATCCTGTCCCACGCCCAGGCGCAGACCGATCGTACGGTCGGCCAGCTCTTCGAACTGAACGTCCGCCACGCGGACGGCAGGCTCGTGCCGATCGAGGTGCACAGCCACCTGGTGCTGGACCGCGAGGGCGAGCCGGTCGCCGCGATCGCCGTCGCCCGCGACATCACGGCCCGCGCGGCCGCCGATCGCGAGCGCCGCGAGCGGGAGGCGCAGCGCCTCGAGTTCCAGAAGATGGCCGCGGTCGCGCAGCTGGCCGGCGGCGTCGTCGATGACCTGCAGGCGCTGCTGGACGCTCTGCGCAACTGTCCCGAGGCCGCGGAGCACGCGGACCTCGCGCCGCTGTGCGAGCAGGCCGCCCGGCGCATCGCGCAGCTGCGGACCCTCGCCGGCCGGCAGGACCTGCACCGGCGCGATGTCGACGTCGACGTTTTCGTGGCCGGCGTGGCCGACGCGTTGCGGCCGATCCTGCCGGACAACCTCGCGCTCCTGCATCGGCCGGGCGCCGCCGGCTCGACGATCTGGGTCGATCCCGATCAGATCGGCGAGGTGCTGCGCAACCTCGTCGCGAACTCCCGCGACGCGATGCCGGAGGGCGGCGTCATCACCCTCGCGACCGGGTTGCGCGAGGCCGCGCCGGCGGTCGGCAGGGCGCCGGCGGTCGCGCCCCCGCCGTGGATCACGATCGACGTGCGCGACACCGGCATGGGCCTCGACGCCGCCACGCGCGAGCGGATCCTGGAGCCGTTCTTCACGACCAAGACGGACGGCACCGGCGCCGGGCTCGGACTCGCGCTCGCGCACGGCATCGTCGACCAGCACGGCGGTCGGCTCGAAGTGGAAAGCGACCTCGGGCGCGGCAGCACGTTCCGCGTCGTGTTGCCGTCGCGCTACGCCGGCGACGTCGCGGCTGCCGGCCGGGACGCGGAGGGGGGCGCGGGCACGGTCCTGCTCGTGGACGACGACCTCGAGATCCGTCTCTACTGCGCCAAGATCCTGGAATCGGCCGGACTACGCGTGGTGGCCTGCGAGGACGGCGTCGAGGCGCTGGCGTACCTGGCCGGCCCCGATCCGGTGGATCTGCTGCTTCTCGACTGGGCGTTGCCGGGCCTCGAGGGGCGCCGCGTCCACGAGCAGATCTCGCGCCGCCGGCCGAACCTGCCCGTCCTGGTCATCAGCGGTCGCCGGCGCGAGGAATTCGCGGCGCTCGGCGGCATCGGCAGCGACATGCCCTGGCTCACCAAGCCGTTCACGCCGAAGGCGTTGCTGGCCGCGGTGCGCCGGCTGCTGCCGGCGCGGGCGATGGAATCCTGATCCGCAGACACACGCCGAGGCCGGCGAGCGCGATCGCGGCGGCCGTCACGAACACCCAGGCATAGCCGACGTGCACCCAGAGCCAGCCCGAGAAGATCGGCAGGCTCATCGCGACGGCGTGGTCGATCGTGACGCCGAGCGACATGGTCGGCGTGATGTCGGCCGGATCGACCGCGATCTTCTTGAGATACGTGGTGCGCGCAATGCGCAGCGCGAAGAGGGTCTGGTCGAGGACGTACGCCGTGTAGAGCGCCCAGAGGGCCGCTCCCGGCGCGAACACGCGGTCGGCGAACGCGTACACGAGGCAGATCAAGGCGAGGATCGCCTCGTCGAGCGAGAGCACGAGCCGCTCGCCGATCCAGTCGATCACATCGCCCAAGAGTGGCCGCGCCACGACGCCGAGGCCCGCGCCGAGGAACATCAGGGTTGCGATCGTCGAGACCCGCACGTGGTGGATGTCCACCAGGACCCAGGTCCCGAACACGTAGAAGATCTGCTTGCGAATGCCGAAGAGCGCCGAGATCGCGTAGAAGACGCCGTATTCGCGACGCCAGACGAAGTGTCGCGGCGCCTGGTCGCGCCGGCCGGTCTCCATGCGGAAGAAATTCCACGCCGCCACGACCACGAACGCCGCCGCGACGAGGAAGAACACGCGGTAGTCGTCGCCCAGCGCTCTCGCGATCAGGTAGACCGCGCCCGCTCCCAGCAGGCCGCCGAGGTTCTTGGCGCCGCCGAACTGGCCGAGCCGGCGACCCTCGCCTCCCTGCTTCGCCAGCTTGAGGCCGAGCGGGCCCTCGAGGGCGAAGTTCATGTGGTCGCCGGCGCTCCAGACGAAGATCCAGACCACGGCGAGCCAGGCCGTCGGGGCGAAGAGCGCGAGGCCGACCGCACCGGTCATCGTCACCAGCATCGCGACGGCCATCGTGCGGCTCTCGCGGTAGCGAACGGCGAGGAATCCCGCCGTGAAGACGACGAGGAAACCGGGCAGCTCGCGCGGGAACTCGAGCCAGCCGCGGGCGCTGGCGCCGAACGCGTGCACATCGTGAAGGTAGTTGCCGAGCGCGGTATTGAAGATGCCGGCGGTGGCGCCGAAGGCCACGCTCGCCAGGAGCATGCGGCGGATGTCGAGGCGTTGCTGCGCGGACACGGGGCGGCCTCCTCGGAAAACTCGCCGCAATGTCGTCGCGTCGCCCGCGGACCGCAAGCTCAGCGACGCCGGCCGCGGCCGCGACCGGCGAGCCAGGCGGGCCGCCACAGGGCGATCAGCGCGAGGGTGCCGCCGACCAGGACGATCGCGCGGCCGGCCGGCTCCAGGCCGAGCGCCTTGTTGACGACCGTGCCGGCCGCCGCGATCAAGACGCCGATCAGCACGCCGCGATGCCGCCAGCGCGCGTCATCCTGCCGCTCTGCGGCCATGCGCACCCGTCCTTCCGCTCACCGGGCGCCGCCGCGCGCCCGCCGCCACGACCTTGCATCGCGATCCCGGGTAGGCTAACCTGCCCGCGTCACGCCGCTCGCCCCCGCCGACCCGAGCCAAGGACCGACCGATGCTCCACAAACCCAGCCTGATCACCATCCTCGCGACGGACCCCGACCGCGCCGAGCAGGTCGTCACGCTGAAAGGCAAGCTGATCGGGACCCCCGAGTGCTACGCGTTCCTCGACGAGACGCGCGAGCGGATCCAGGACGGCCTCATCCGGGTCATCCTGGACCTGAGCCAGGTCGAGCTGATCAACAGCACCGGGGCCGGAATCCTGGCTGCCCTCCTGATCTCGGCGCGCCGTCAGAACGGCGGGCTCGCGCTGGTGGGTCTGTCCGATCGCTGCCTGCAGGTGCTCGAGTTCATGCACCTCCATCACTTCGCGGCCATCTGCGACTCGATCGACGTCGCCCGCGACATCCTCGCCTGACTGGGCGTCCGCCCTCCGGCGGGTTGCGTGACGGCCCCGGAGGCGGCGCCGCCTAGTCGCCGGTCCGCGGAGCGGCCTCGTCCGCGGCTCGCCGCGCGCGCTCGTCGCGCTCGCGCGCGTCCTCGTAGAGCGACTTGCGCTGGTCCGGCCGCCGCCGGCCGAGCCAGGTCAGGTGCGCGAGGCGCTCGCGGGCCGGGTGCGCGGGGTCGAGCCCCCACCCCGGCAGGCGCCAGTCCCAGTTCCCGGACTCGGACCCGGGGCGGTTCATCCGCGCTTCCCGCCCCAGGCCGAAGACATCCTGCATCGGCATCACGAACGTGTGGGCCACCGACAGCATGCCCAGCCGGATCAGGGCCCAGTTCGGCTCGTCGACGGGATGGCCCACGTAGTCGCGGACGCGGTCCCGCGTCGGCTCGTCGCACTCGTGCGCCCACCAGCCGTTCGTGGGGTCGTTGTCGTGGGTCCCCGAGTAGACCACGCAGTTGAACGCGTGGTTGTGCGGCTGGAAAGGATTGCGCGGCTCGTCCCAGGCGAACTGCAGGACCTTCATGCCGGGCATGGCGAACGCGTCGCGGAGCTCCTCGACCGCCTCGGTGATCACGCCGAGGTCCTCCGCGACGATCGGCAGCACCCCGAGGTGGCGCCGCAGGGATTCGAAGAAGCCGAGACCAGGACCCTTGACCCAGCGGCCGTCGACCGCCGTCTCCGCGCTCGCCGGCACCTCCCAGTAGGCCTCGAAGCCCCGGAAATGGTCGATGCGCACGAGGTCCGTCTGGCGCAACGCGAGGCGCAGCCGGCGGACCCACCAGGCGTAGTCCTCGCGGGCCATCGCGTTCCAGTCGTAGAGCGGATTGCCCCAGAGCTGTCCCGTCGTCGAGAAGTAGTCCGGCGGCACTCCGGCCACCACGGTCGGCGCTCCTTCGGCGTCGAGGTGGAAGAGCCGCGGACGGGCCCAGACGTCGCAGCTGTCGTGGGCGACGAAGATGGGCAGGTCGCCGAGCACCCGGACCTCGCGGGAGGCCGCGTACTCGCGCAGCGCCGACCACTGCCGCGCGAAGAGCCACTGCCGGAAGGCGTGGGCGGCGATCCGGTCGTCCAGACGCGCCGCCGCCATCGCGATCGCCTCCGGCGCGCGGTCGCGAAGCGCCGGCGGCCACGCGGTCCACGGCCGGCCGCCGTGCTCTTCCTTGAGCGCCGCGAAGAGCGCGAACTCGCGCAGCCAGTCCTCCTCCTGCCGGCGAAACGCCGCGAACGCCGCCCGGTCCGCCGCGGCGGCCTGCGCCTGGAACCGCCGCCACGCGCGATCGAGCAGCCCCATCTTCCAGGGGATGACCGCGCCGAAGTCGACCCGCTCGCTCGACGAGGCCGGCGGCGACGCGAGGTCGCCGGGCTCGAGCCAGCCGGCGCCGGCCAGCTCGTCCAGGCTGATCAGCAGCGGGTTGCCGGCCAGGGCGCTGAGCGTCTGGTACGGCGAGTTGCCGTAGCTCGTCGGGCCCAGAGGCAGCACCTGCCAGAGGCTCTGGCCGGCCGCGACGAGCCAGTCGACCAACCGGTAGGCAGCCGCGCCGAGATCGCCGATCCCGTGCGGTCCAGGCAGGCACGTCGGGTGCAAGAGGACGCCGCTCGCGCGGGGAAACAGCTGAGAGTTCCGGTTCATCGTCCCACTTCCGTCGAGGTCATCCCGGCCGGCGGGCGCCGCGAACGCGACCGCTGCCAGATAATCAGGCGCGGCAGCGGTTGGCAACCCCGGATCAGCGGACCGACGCGAGAATGTCCCGCAGGGCCGGCAGGTCGGGCGGCGCGTAGGCCGAATCGGCCGGCGCCGGCGCGCGGTCCAGGACGGCTCGCAAGCCGGACACCGCGGCGCCGATGTGCGCCAGGAACGCCGTGCGGCCCTTCACGTGACCGAGGAACCCGTAGGCGCCGAGAGACTGCATCAGCCGCTGCAGGGCCGCCGCGCTGGCCATCGCGTGCCAGTCGGCCGGCGCGATCCGCGGGCCGCCGCGCGCGGCGAGGCGCTGCGGGAAGCCTGCCAGCAGGTCCTCGCGCAGCGGCCAGGCGAGGTCGACGTACGGGTCGTGCACCAGCGACACGACGTCGTAGGCCTGCGGACCCCAGCGCATGCCCTGCACGTCGACCAGGCGCACGACGCCGTCCTTGACGAGGATGTTCTGCGACTGGAAGTCGCGGTGCACGAGCGTGCGAGGCTGGCGCAGGCAGACCTCCGCGAGCGCCGCGAACTCGCGGTCGAGCCCAGCGAGCGCAGCGGGCGCGAGGCCGCAGTGTCCCACCAGGAAGCGCTCGCGGAAGTAGGCGGTCTCCCAGCGCAGGTGGTCGCGGTCGAAGGTGCGCTCCCACGCCGCCGGGCAGAGCGCGCGAGCGTCCGCGCCGAAGGTCTGCAGGTCGGCGAGGCGATCGAGGACCCGGTCGTAGAGGTCGGCCGCGCGGTGAGGTTCGCGCGCGACCAGCCGCTCCAGGGTCGCGTCCCCGAGATCCTCGAGCAGGATCGAGCGCGAGGCGGGGTCGTGCGCCAGGACGACCGGCGCGCCGAGACCGCGCTCGTAGAGGAAGGTCGCGATCGCGAGGTAACGGTCGTAGTCGGGATCGGCCGGCGTGGTCCGCATGAGCACGGCGCGACGCTCGCCGCGGCAAAGGCGCACGAACCGGCGGTCGCTGCCGTGGCCTTCGATCCACTCCAGCTGCGTCACGTCGTCGAAGCCCGCGGTCGCGGCGAGCCGCAGGTCGCCGCCCTCGTCCGACGGCTCGACCACGGCCCAGCCCGGGCCGATCACCGCGCGGCGCAGGCGCGTCGCGGGCGGCACGGTTGCCCCGGGCAGCACCACGCACTCGGCGAGGTCCGCGTCGAGCGGCAGCGAGGTCGACGGCGGCACGCTCACGAAGCCGGGCCCGAGCCGGGACCGGTGCGCATCGAGGTAGCGCGCGAGGGTGCCGATGTCCTCCCACGCGCCCGCGTGCACGTGGCCGCGGACCGCGCCGGCGTCGGCGTCGAGCGCGGCCACGAGGAGCGTCACGAGGTCGCTGCGCCCCTCCGGCACGCGCTCGAGGAACGCCCGGTCGTAGCAGGCGAGGCCGGTGAAGGTGAGGCGGCGGTCGCCGGCGGCGGGGGCGATCCGGCGGCGATCGGCCAGATCGCGGATCCCGCCGTCATGGCCCAGGACGACCGAGTTGACCGCGGGCCGGTCCACGAGCGCCAGGGTCGCGAGCGCGCCGCCGCGGCGGTGGACGGCGAGCAGCTCGCCGACGTCCAGGTCGCACAGCACGTCGCCGTTGTGGACCACGATCGTGTCGGCCGCGGCGAGGAACTCCCGCGCGCCGGCGAAGGCGCCGCCGGTGCCCAGGATCGCCGGCTCCACGCTGAGGTGGAAGCGCGCCTGGTCGGGCCGGCAGGCGAGGCGCGCGGCGATGCGATCGGCGCGGTGGTGCGCGTTGATCGCGATCCGCTCGATCCCGGCCGCGGTGAGGGCGGCGACGGCGCGGTCGAGCAGGGTCACGCCGGCGATCGGCAGGAGCGGCTTGGGCACGTAATCCGTGAGCGGCGCGAGGCGCGTGCCCAGGCCCGCCGCGAGCACGAATCCGCGCACCTCAGGCATAGAGTCTCGCCGCCGCCGCGGCCGCCGCGAACGCGCCGGCCTCCGCCTGCCACGAATCGGCGACCGCGCGCGGGTCGTCTCCGCGCTCGACCGCTTCGCGCAGCGCGGGTCCCCCCGCGAGGATGTCGATCGGCAGCTTCTCGCGCTCGTACTCGTACGGCGGCTCCTTCCAGGCGAAATCGGCGGGCCAGAGGCGGCGGATCTCCACGAGCAGCGCCAGGTACGCGAGCACCGGCCGGAACCGGTTTCGCTCGGTGACGTGGACCTGGACGCCGCCGCAGAGCCGCCCGGCATGCTTCTGGAACGTGGGCAGGAAGTGCAGCGGGCGCAGGACCGCTCCCGGCAGGTCGTGGCGGGCCATCGACTCGACCAGGCGCTCGGGGTCGACGAACGGCGCGCCGACGATCTCGAACGGCCGGGTCGTGCCTCGCCCCTCGCTCAGGCTCGTGCCCTCGAAGAGGCACGCGCCGGGGTAGACCACCGCGCTGTCCACCGTCGGCAGGTTGGGCGACGGCAGGACCCACGGCAGGCCGGTCGCCTCGAAGTACCGGTCGCCGCGCCAGTTTCCGAGCGGGACGACGTCGAGGTCGACGTCCAGTCCGCCGTGGGCGCGCAGCCAGCGCGCCAGCTCGCCGAGCGTCAACCCGTGCCGCATCGGCACCGGCGCGAGACCGACGAAGCTGCGCCACGCGGGGTCGAGCACGTTGCCCTCGACGGCGCGGCCGAGCGGGTTGGGTCGATCCAGCACGAGCACCTGCTTGCCGGCCTTGGCGCAGGCCTCGAGGCACAGCAGCAGGGTCCAGGCGAAGGTGTAGTAGCGGGCGCCCACGTCCTGCAGATCGACCACGAGGACGTCGAGATCCGCGAGCATCTCCGGCGTCGGCTGGCGGTGCTCGCCGTACAGCGAATGGACGGGCAGGCGGGTCGCGGGGTCCCGGTAGCTCCGCCACTCGACCATGTTGTCCTGGGTCTCGCCGCGCAGGCCGTGCTGCGGCCCGAACAGGACGCGCAGATCGCGGCCGAGCGCGGCGGCCAGCAGCGGCACCGCGTGGCGCAGCCGGCGGTCCACGCTCGCGGGATGGGCGAGCAGTCCGACCCGCCGTCCGCGCAGGCGCCGCGCGTCCTCCGCCACGAGTCGATCCAGACCGGTTGCGACCGGGTCCATGCGCACCTCCCTGGTTCGCGGCAGTGTACGGCAGGGGCCGGCGCTACGCGAGACCGAGGCCCGGTTGATCTAGGCCCCGGCGACGAGGTCCTCGATGGCTTTCGCCTGATTCTCCCACGAGTACTCGACCTTCTCGGCACCGATCGCGCCGGCCATCGCGGCGGCGTGGCCCTCGTCGAAGAACCGGATGCACGCCTCGGCGAGCGCCGCCGGGTCGCCCGGCGGCACGAGGAAGCCGGTCTGTCCGTCCCGCACGACCTCGGGCAAGCCGCCCACCCGGGTGGTCACCACCGGCCTGTCGTAGTTCCACGCGATCTGCACGATGCCGCTCTGGGTCGCCGACACGTAGGGCAGCACGACCAGATCGGCCGCGACGAACCAGCGCTCGACGTCCTCGTCCGGCACGTAGTCGGCGTGGAAGCGGATCACGTCGGCGGCGCCCGAGCGCGCGATGCGGTCGATGTACGGCTGGCGGTCGCCGTAGACGTCGCCGACGATCAGGATGCGCACGCCGTCGGGGCCGAAGCGATCCCGCAGTCGCGGCGCCGCGTCGATGAGATGCACGAGCCCCTTGTACGGCTTGATGAAGCCGAAGAAGAGGATCACGCGGGCGGCTGCCGGCACGTCGAGCGTTCGCCGCGCCTCGCCCACCGTCGGCCGCGGCCGCTCGGGAGCTCCGTAGTCGTAGAGCGGATGGGGGACCACCCGGATCGCGGCGGCTTCGATCTCGGGGACGAGCGCGACGAGGTCGCGGCGGACCTGCTCGCTCTGGGCGATGAAGCCGTGGCCCTGGCGCAGGGCCCGGCGGGTGAGCCAGGGGCCCAGCGGATACCGCTCGTGAGGCACGACGTTGTCCAGCA
Source organism: Candidatus Krumholzibacteriota bacterium (assembly GCA_022711765.1). Lineage (GTDB taxonomy): Bacteria > Krumholzibacteriota > Krumholzibacteriia > LZORAL124-64-63 > LZORAL124-64-63 > Glo-17. The sequence goes on along the minus strand of JAKLEB010000002.1, from coordinate 1,239,450 downwards.
CCCACACGACGCGCGTCCGGCGGCGGACCCGCCGCAGCACGTCGCGAAAGCCCGGGGCGAAGAACGGAATCCACCAGCGGGCGATGACCCCATCCGGCGCGAAGGCGAGCAGATCGCGGGCCGCGGCGCGCCAGGAGAGCGGATCCCACGGGACGAACACGCGGTGGCTCGGACACTGCAGCCAGGTCGCGGTCGGACCCTCCTGCGCTGAACCGGGAAACAGGATATCCGGGTACTGCCGGCGGAAGCTGGTCCAGTGGAGCGCGTGGCCCCTGGCCTGCAGGGTCCGGTAGAGGTTGGCCTGGGCGGCCACGATCCCCCCGCGCAGCGGCGGAGCCGGGCCGAACAAGGCGAGACGCATCGCGGCCTCCGCTTGGGTCCCGCCAGGGTAGGGCATGCCGCAGCCGTCGCCAAGCGCAAAAGGCCCAGTGACTCGGCTGGTTGGATCCCGTATCGTCAGCGGGAGGGGACATCGCGGAGGGAGTCCATGCGACCCGGTACCTGCGCCACGTTCGCACCGATCGGGTTGACCCTGGTCGTCGTCGCCGGTTGCGGGGGACCGCCGGCGAGCGAATTCGCGGCCGACGAGCCCTCCCCTGCCGGCCTCTACGTGGATTGGGACCGGGCCGACTGGCTGGTCGATCGCTCCATCCTCGTCAACGTGCGCGACTTCACGGTCGCGCAGAACCTGGGGCGGCGCGACCCCGTCGCCGAGTACCGGGTCGCGATCACCTACGCGGCAGAGTGGGACTCCCTCGGCCTGATCCCCTTCCTCGCGCTGAACGAGGACGAGCAGGCCGACCGGCGCCGGCTCGCGCGCAAGCACCTGGCGGAGGCCCGGCGCGTCGCGCTCGGCACGCTCGGCCACTATCGGGAAGCCGCGTCGCGCGGCTTCCTGCCCAACCTCAACCTGGTCGACAACGCCCCGATCCCGCCGGGCGCCGAGACGGCGGTCACGACCGCGATCCGCCACCTCACGACCGCCGCCGGCCTCGACCCGTCCCACCCGGCAGCCTGGCGCGATCTGGCCTACTTCTCCGGCGTCGTCGGCGATCGCCGGCGCCAGCAGCGCGCCCTCGACGCTGCGCTCGCCGCCCTGGACCGCGTCGATTCGGATCACCCCGCCGAGGGCGACCTCGGCCGGCTGCGCCGCGACATCGTCCTGGACCTCGCCTGGCTGGCCCGCGACCTCGGCCAGCCTCAATTGACGCTCGCCTATCTCGACCACGTGGAGCCCTGGCTCGCGACGCCGTCGCCCGAACGCGACCTTCGCCGGTTCGAGGCGCGGCTCCTTCGCGGCCTCGCCCTCGCCGATCGGGGCGACTGGCTCGCCGCGATCGGGGTGGCCCGCGACCTGCCGCGCACCGAGGTCCTGAGCCGGACTCCGCGCGGCGGCGCGCGCGAGAGCCTGCGCTGGTTCCTCGGCGCCCCCAACCTGCTGGCGCTCGGCTACGACCGCGCGAACTGGCCGCGCCAGGTCTCCGACTTCGGCCGCCGCTGGATCAAGGCCCTGGCCGGCGCGCCGTCCGGCGACAGTCGCCACACGCTCTGGCTCCTGGGCTCCCCTCCCACGGATCTCGAGTTCCCGCCCCGCCTCGCGGCGCGTTACTGGCAGGATCAGGGCCGCGTCTACGCCCGGGCCGGCGACCACGAATCGGCGCGACACTGCTTCGAGTGGTCCGCGATGTACCGCCCGTTCCTGGCGTTCTTCCCGATCGCCGGCTCCCGGGGCCCCTCGCGGCTGGGCGCGGCCGAGGCGAGCCAGCGGTATTTCACCGCCTACGGCATGTTCTTCCTGTGCGGGGATCGAGGCGCGTACGACCGCGACGCGGCGGCGACGGTCGCCGAGCGCCCGCGACCCGCCGCCGCGACCGGCTTCTGAACCCCTCAGGGCTCCAGCAGGCGCCGCAGCTCGATCAGCGCGGTGTCGGGCAACCCGAGCGCCGCGGCGGCCTCGAACGCGGCCGCGGCCTGCGCGCGATTGCCGAGATCCAGGTAGAGGGCGGCCAGGTCGCCGTAGACGCTGGCGAGGATCTCGCGACCGGGTTGGCGCTCGACGCAGGCGTGCAGGGTATCGATCGCGGCATAGAGCCGACCCTCGCGGCGCAGCGCGGCCGCGTGCCGCCGCGCCGACCCGACCCGGGCGCTGTCTGCCGGATCCGGAGCGAACGCGACCGCCGGCGGCGCGTCGCTCGAGAGAGCGCCGCCGGCCGCGATGCTCTGCAGCAGGGCCCGGGCGACGGCGTCGGTGGAGTCGGCGAGTTGCGCCGCCGCCAGGTGGACCTGGGCGAGACCGCGCTGGCCGGCCGCCAGCGCCTCGAGCGCGCGATTCACCTCGTAGCCATACGCGCGCAGGTAATGGTCGCGCGGCGGGCCCCAGAGGGAGATCGCGAAGGCGCCGCCCGAGCCGGCGGTCAGCACCGCGGAGAGCGACTCGCCGACACCCCACGGGATCTCGACCTGGTGGCGGGACTCGTCGCGCTGGTCGTAGACGAGCCGGCCGTCCGCGACGCGGCGAAGGTTGAGATGGCTCAGGCGCACGTCGCCCTCGACCAGAAGCAACCACCGGCGCACCGGGATCTGCTCGAAATCGACGCGGAGCTGCAGCGCTTCGCCGGGCTGCAGGGTGTAGGTCTCGGTGCCCCACACGACGTAGCCCGGCGGCGGCTGGACCGCCGCGGCCGCGGCTGCCAGGCAGACCACCGCCAGAGAGCAGTGGACACGGACGCGCACGGTATCGATACTCCTGAGCCAGGGCCCGCGAACGTGGCCCGGTCACCATACAGCATCGCCCGGCGGGCCGGCAAGCGGCTCACCCATCGTGGAGGTCGTGCGGCATGCGGCGGTTCCCCAAGGTCCTGGCCTCCCTGGCATGCCTGATGGCTCCGGCAGGCCTGGCGATCCCGGCCGGGTCGCTCGCCCAGGACGCCATCCTCGAGAAGCAGGCCGCCGTCATCGTCGTACGGGTCGTCGACGCCACGAGCGGGGAATCCGTCCGCGCCGAGCGCGTCCTCGTGCGCGAGGTGGGAGCGCTCATGCCCGCGGTCGCGGAGTCGACCGATGTCGAGGGCGAGGTCCGGTTCGAGAACCAGGGCGTCTTCAATTTCAAGCCGTACATCGTGTCGGCCTGGGTGGACGGGGTCGGGTACCATATCCAGCGCACCGGCCAGACCTTCCTCGACGGAGAGCCGGCCGTCGTCCGCGTCTTCGAACAGACCGACCTGCTCGAGGGCCTCGTCGCGACCGGCATGAACGTGGTGGTGCGGTCGCGCGAGCGCGGCTACGAGCTCGAGTACGTCGTGACCGTGGACAACCAGTCCCGCCCGCAGCGCACCCTGCGAGGCTCGGCTCTGCCGGTGCGCGTCGCGCTGCCGGCGTCGATCGGCGAGATCGAGGTCGAGGTCGACAACGGACCGGACCCGCTCACGGCCGAGCTCCGGCCGACCGAGGACGGCCTGATGGGCGTGGCGGCCAGCCTGACTCCGGGCGAGGCGAGAATCACGATCCGCGGGTTGCTGCCCCCGGGCAGCCGGACGGAATTCGCCGTGGCGACCAATCTCGCCGTCGACCAGTGGAGCCTCCTCGCCTGGCCCGCCGACCTCGACGTGCGCAGCGTCGCTCTGACCCTGGACCGCGACAACACCTATCCGGAATTCAGCCGCTGGCTCGGCCGGCCGCTCGGCGCGGGCGAGCGCGTGGACGTGACGGTCAGCGGTCCGGAGCGAGCCGGCGCGGTCCGGGACCCGGCGACCGTGGCCGGCCCCGCCCCCGAGCGTCTGGACGGTCCGCAGCCTGGCCGGCGCCGGACCTTCCCCTGGGCGACGGTGATTGCGGCCGTGGTCCTCCTGGGCGCCTACGCGATGTGGCGCCTGCGCCGGTAACGGCGTCCAGTCCAGACTTTCCTGGTGTTGGTTGAAAAAATCTGATTTATAATCAGATGTGTCGCCTTATCCTGCAGATCCCTCCCTTCCCCCAGGGGGCCCCATGAATCGCCTGACCGTCACGATCCTCGCGGCCTGCTGCGCGCTGCTGGTTGCGCTGCCAGGCCTGGCTGCCGTTCAGCCGACCTCATCCCTCCAGACCGTCCGTCCGCTTTCCGCCGTCTCCCGCCTCGTCCTCGCGCCGATCGACCTCGCCGCGGTCGCCGAGGAAGACGCGGCCCGCGAGCTCGCGGGCGAGCCCGCGCGGTTCGCGGTTCCCGAGCGTCTCGAGGTGACCCCGGAGACTCACGGAACCTGGGAAGACCTGCCCGACCCGCGGTTCCTCCTCTGGCGCCTGGTCGTCGAGGCGCCCGGCGCGTTGTCGCTGAACGCCGGCTTCGACGAGTTCCGCCTGCCCAAGGGCGCGCGCCTCGTGATCCACCCGGCGGGCGGCACCGACCTCGCCCGCGAGTTCACCAGCCTCGACAACCGCCCGCACCGCCAGCTCTGGACGCCGGTCGTCCTGGGCCCGGCGATGGTGATCGAGCTGACCATCCCGGCCGAGAGCCGGCACGATTACGAGCTGCGCCTCGCCCAGGTCGGCAAGGGCTACCGGTTCTTCGGCGAGGACCTCGGCGACAAGTCCGGCGCCTGCAACATCGACGTGGTCTGCCCCGAGGGCGACTCGTGGCGCGGCGAGATCAACAGCGTCGCCGTCTACACCCTCAACGGCTCGTGGACCTGCACCGGCGCCATGGTGAACAACACCGCGGAGAACGCCACGCCGTACTTCCTGACCGCCTATCACTGCGGCATCAACGGCACCAACGACGCCACGATGGTGGTCTACTGGAACTTCCAGAGCCCGACCTGCGGCCAGCACGGCGGTGGCTCGCTCGCCGACAGCCAGACCGGCGCCGTCTTCCGCGCCAACTACAGCACGAGCGATTTCTGCCTCGTCGAGCTGGAGGAGCTGCCGGATCCGAGCTGGAACGTGACGTACGCGGGATGGGACCGCACGAGCGCGGACGCGCCGTCCGCGGTGGCGATCCACCACCCGTCGACCGACGAGAAATCGATCAGCTTCGAGAACGACCCGACCTTCACGACGAGCTACCTGAGCAACACGGTCCCGGGCAACGGCACGCACATCCGGATCGTCGACTGGGACCTGGGCACGACCGAGCCCGGCTCGAGCGGCTCGCCGCTCTTCGACCCCGACCACCACATCGTCGGCCAGCTCCACGGCGGCTACGCGGCCTGCGGCAACGACCAGAGCGACTGGTACGGCCGCGTCTCGGTGAGCTGGGCCGGCGGCGGCAGCGCCGCGAACCGCCTCAGCGACTGGCTCGACCCCCTGGGCCAGGCTCCGGCGAGCCTCGATCTCTACGACCCGAACGCCTCGGGATTGAGCGTGACCCCGTACGTCGGCCTCGCCTCCCAGGGCCAGCCGGGCGGACCGTTCGCGCCGGCCAGCCTCGACTACACGCTCGAGAACCGCAGCGCGGCGAACCTGCTCTTCTCGGTCAGCGCCGACCGGCCCTGGATCTCGATCGCCGGCGGCGGCGGCAATCTCGCTCCCGGCGGCACGACCGTGGTCACGGTCGCGATCGGCGCGGGCGCCGCGAGCCTGCCGGCGGGGCTCTACGCCGGCACCGTGAGCTTCACGAACCTCACCAACGGCGATGGCGACACGGTGCGGCCGGTCACGCTGCAGGTGGGCAGCGTCGCGACGGTCCACTCCTGGACCATGGACACCGATCCGGGCTGGACCCGCCAGGGCCAGTGGGCGTTCGGCGATCCCACCGGCGGCGGCGGCGAACACGGCAACCCCGACCCGAACGCCGGGTACACGGGCACGAACGTCCTGGGCTACAACCTGAGCGGCGACTACGCCAACAACATGCCCGAGTACTCGCTCACGACCGGCGCGATCGACTGCACGGACCTGCAGGCCGTCTCGCTGAGGTTCCGCCGCTACCTCAACGTGGAGCAGCCGGCGTACGACCATGCGTACATCCGCGCGAGCGCCGACGGCTCCAGCTGGACCACGATCTGGCAGAATGGCTCCGAGGTGGCCGACAGCAGCTGGCAGCTCGTCGAGTATGATCTGAGCGCGATCGCGGACGGCCAGCCGACCGTCTACGTCCGGTGGGTCATGGGCACCACGGACTCGAGCTGGCTGTATAGCGGCTGGAATCTCGACGACGTCGAGATCCGCGGCCTGCTGGCCGGCCAGGTCGCGACGCCCGAGTCCCCGGCCGCGGCGACCGCGCTGCACGGCGCCGCGCCGAACCCCTTCAACCCCGCGACGGAGATCCGGTTCACGCTGGCGCGCGCCGGCGCAGCTCGCCTCGCGGTGTTCGACGCGCGCGGGCAGCTCGTCAGGACGCTGAACGACGGCTCCCTGCCGGCCGGACCGCAGGCGATCGCCTGGGACGGCAAGGACGCGGCCGGCCGCCGCGCCGGCAGCGGCGTCTACTTCGCGCGCCTCGAGGCCGACGGCGCCGCCTGGACCACCAAGCTGGTCATGATCAAATAGCAGGACGGCGTGGTTCCGTCCCTCCCGAGGTCGTCTCCCCGCGGAGACGACCTCGCCGTTTACACCGCTGCGGGCCGGCGGGTATGATCCCGCCCGGAATCGTGGGCTCCGAGGACCGAAGGGAGTGTCATGGGCATCCGCACGCTCGCCATCGCGGGGCTGGTCCTGCTGGCCGTCGGCGCCGCGTTGATCCTCGTGATCGGCCGCCAGGACGCGGGCGAAGCGCCGCCGCCGGAGCCGGGGATCGACGCCTCGCTGCCGCTGCCGACGGTCGAGGAAGCCGCCGCGTTCCTCGACGAGTACAACGCCAGGTACCGGCACCTCTGGACGGCGGCCGAGGGCGCCAAATGGCAGGCCAACGTCGACATCACCGAGGCGAACAGCGCGGCGGAGGTCCAGGCGGCCCAGGCCCTCGCCGACTACGTCGGCAGCCGGCAGGTCATCGATCGGCTGGTCCGGCTGCGCCGGATTCCGGACCTGAGCGAGCTGCTCCGGCGCCAGATCGACAAGGCCTGGGAGCTGGCCGCCCATTACCCCGGCACCGCGCCGGCGACCGTGTCCAAGCTGCTCCAGGCCGAGGCCGCGCAGAGCGCCCGCCTCCACTCGTTCCGCTACTCGCTGGCGGTGCCCGGCCGCGAGCCCCGCGAGGTCACGACCAACGAGATCGACCGCCTGCTGCTCGAGAGCCGCGACCTGGCCGAGCGGCGCGCGGTCTGGGAATGCAGCAAGCTGGTGGGCCCCCCGCTCAAGGACGGCCTCGCCGAGCTGCAGACCCTGCGCAACGCCGTCGCCGAGAAGATGGACTACAGCTCGTTCTTCGCGCTCGAATGCGCGGACTACGGCCTGACGAGCGCCGAGATGATGATGCTGATGGATGACCTGCTGGCGGGGATCCAGCCGCTCTACGAACAGCTCCATTGCTGGGTCCGCCACGAGCTCGCGGCCCGCTACGGCGAGCCGGTGCCGCCGCGCCTGATCCCCGCGCACTGGCTCGCGAACCGCTGGGGCCAGGAATGGCCGGGCATCGTCGCGGGCGTCGACCTCGACGGCATGTTCCGGGACGTCTCCCCGCAGTGGCTCATCGAACAGGGCGAGCGTTTCTACACGAGCCTCGGCTTCCCGAACCTCCCGTTGACCTTCTGGGGACGCAGCGACCTCTACGAGTTGCCCGCGGACGCTAACCGAAGCAAGAACACCCACGCTTCAGCGTGGCACATCGACCTCGACCAGGACGTGCGGTCGCTCATGAACGTCCGCAACGACTTCCAGTGGTTCAGCACGGTCCACCACGAGCTGGGGCACGTGTACTACTACCTGAGCTACGCGCGCCCCGAGGTCCCGCCCATCCTGCGTCGCGGCGCCAACCGCGGATTCCACGAGGCCGTGGGCACCCTGGTGGAGCTCGCGAGCAACCAGGTCCCCTACCTCGAGGAGATCGCCCTGTTGAAACCGGGTGAGGCGCCGGACCAGGTCCGCTGGCTGCTCAACCAGGCGCTCACCGGTCCGGTCGTGTTCCTGCCCTTCGCCTGCGGCACGATGACCCACTGGGAGCACGATTTCTACGAGAACGACCTGCCGCGCCACCTCTACAACGAGCGCTGGTGGCGCTACGCGGCGCATTACCAGGGCATCGCGCCGCCCGCCGAACGAGGCGAGGAGTGGTGCGACGCGGCCACCAAGACCCACATCAGCGACGATCCCGCTCAGTACTACGACTACGCGTTGAGCTACGTGATCCTCCACCAGCTGCACCGGTACATCTGCCAGGAGCTGCTCCACCAGGACGTGCACGGGGTCAACTACTACGGGAGCGCGCAGGTCGGCATCTACCTCGAGTCGATCCTCTCGGCCGGCGCCACCCGCGACTGGAACCGCCTGCTGTTCGAGGCGACCGGCGAGCCGTTGAGCGCCTCGGCGCTGCTCGACTATTTCGAGCCGCTGCAAGCCTGGCTGCAGGAACAGAACGCCGGACGCGCGGTCGGCTTCCGCTGAGCGCCTGCCCGCCGGCGACGTGTGGAATTGCTCGATCCGGTCAATTTCCATAATATTGCGCGATTCCAGCAATCAACGAGATATTGCGTGAATATGGCAATCTTCGCTTGACGCCGCCTGCCGGCTCGTGGACCCTGCCCCCCATGGAGACCGGTCGGGCATCCCGCTGTTACCTGGCCCTCAGCGGCGATCTGCGCAAGTCGAGGCACCTGCGCGACCGCGCCGCGGTGCAGGAACGCCTCGAGACGGCCCTGCACCAGGCCAACCGGCGCTTCACCGGCAGTCTCGCCGTCCCGCTGGGCGTGGTCCAGGGGGACGCATTCCAGGCGCTGATCGCCGAGCCGGCCGTCACGATCGCGCTGCTCGTGGCCCTGGAGCAGGATCTCCAGCCCGCCAGGTTCCGGGTCGGCCTGGGGTGGGGTCCGCTCACCACGCCGCTGCGGGCGTCGACCGCCAGCATGGACGGACCGGCGTTCCACCTGGCGAGCGCCGCGCTCGAGTCGGCGAGGACGGATGACGCCTGGCTCGCGATTCGCGGCGTCGCGCCCGCCGACGCGGAGGCGGTCGACGGCGTGGCGGCGCTCCTGGGGGCGGTCCGCTTCGCCTGGTCGGTCGCCCAGTCGCGGGCCGTCGCCGCGAGGAGATTGCACAGCACCAGCAAGGCCGCCGCAGAGAGCGCGGGCGTCAGCCCATCGGCCATCAGCCGCGCCCTCAAGGCAGCCCACTACCCGGCGGTCCTGCGGGCCGAGGCCGTCCTGGCCGGCCTGCTGCAGGCAGCCGTGACGAGGTCGCCATGCTCGTGACCTGGACCGCGGACGTCCAGTGGCGCTTCGCGCTGCTGCTCGCAGCCGGCCAGCTGCTCGCCGCGACGGTGCTCTTGCCCGCCCGCCCGCGGCCCCTCCGCGCGTTCCTGGCGCGCGGCGTGGTCGCCTGCGCGATCCAGGTCCTGGTCCTCGTGCCCCTGCTCGGGCCGGCGACCCTGGCCCTGGCCGTGGCCGCCTTCGCCGGCCAGCGCGCGGCGAGCTGGCTGTTGAACCGCGGCGCGGAGGCGAACGTCCGCAGGGTGGCGATCGACTACGGCGTGCAGCTCGCCGTGCTCGTCGCGGCGTGGGCCATCGCCGTCGGCGCTCCCCGGACCGTGTGGCTGCCCCGGGGACACTGGCTCGCGCTCGGGCCCTGGACGACCGCGGCCGGCGTGCTCGCGGTCTGCGGATTCACCTGGTCGGGCGGGGCCACGCTCACGGCGCTCGTCCTGCGTGGATTCCCGAACCTGCCGGCGAGCGGCGCCGAGGCGCGCATGGGCCGCACGATCGGCATCCTCGAGCGGACCCTCGTCCTCTTGATGGTGGCGTTCGACCAGTGGGGGGCGGTCGGCCTCGTGGTCGCCGCCAAGAGCCTCGCGCGCTTCAAGGCACTCGACAGGCGCCACTATGCCGAGTACTACCTCATCGGCACCCTCACCAGCCTGCTCATCGCCTGCCTGGCCGGACTCGCCCTCAAGTTCCTGCTCGACCTGTGACCTCGCCGGCGATCGACGCCGCGAGCGGCGGCGACGCCAGCGGGTCCTGGCGGAGCTCGAGCCGGGTCTGGATCTGACCGCCGGTCTCCCAGTCGTGGGTGGACCCGTGCAGGCTGTGGGGGATCATGAAGACGACGAAGGTCACCGCGCTCGCCACGACGGTCCAGGCCGTGTGGTCCCGGCGCAGGCGCCACGCCGCGACGGCCCAGAACAGGACGGCCAGGGCGAGCTTGTTGTCGGTGAGGTCCTCGCCCACGGGCCAGCCGGTCCAGTAGGCGTCGAAAGCGTACTTCTGGACCACCGGCCCGAGCAGCAGCCCGCCGGCGCCCAGGCAGACCAGGGTCGCCGCGACCTGCCGGCGCAGGCCGGGCCCGTGCGCGAGCGCCTCGAGACCCGCCCGCAGGCTGAAGAGCATGCCGAGGAACATGGCGGCCACGTGCACGACGACCACGGGCAGCGGGACCGCTCCTTTGAACCGGGCCGTCACCGGGAACAGAGCGCTGTCGCCGGCGGTGTCGAAGATCCAGACCGCGTACTCGACCTTGGCCGCGGGCGCCGTCTGTGCCGGCAGCTCGCCCACGAGCCGGTCGCCCGCCCGCCGCAGCGGCGCCGTCTGCCACGGGTCGTCCGTCGGGAACCTCCGCCAGCGGATCTCTCCCCCGAGCTGCGGCGCCGCCTCGAGCGAGATCGCGACCGGCTCGTGCACGATCCCGGACCGCGGCAGCTTGCCCGACACCGCCAGCCCCCCGACCTCCGCGCGCACGCGCCGCGGATAGGTCGGGCCCGTGGCGCGCTGCCAGACCGCGCTGCCGAGCGTCACGACGATCGCGATGAGCCAGAGCACGCTGCTACGCCGCAAATCTCCCCTCCCGAGTCCTAGGGATCGCTCGCGAGGCAAGTCGCCCTCCGGCGGAAGCCCCGCGCCTGCAGCGTCGGGGATTCCGCCGGACGGGCCGACCCGCCTCAGCCTCCGTACTGCTTGATGGCGCGATCGAGCTTCGGCAGCAGGACCAGGATGAGCAGCGCCACCAGCAGGGTCGCCATCGCGAGGACGAAGAACATCAAGGCCGTGGGCGCGAGTCCGCTGATGAACCCGGACAGCTTGTTGCCGACCGAGGTCGACAGGAACCAGCCGCCCATCATCAGGCCGACGTACCGCTTGGGCGCGAGCTTGGTCACCAGGCTCAGGCCCATCGGCGACAGGCACAGCTCGCCGAACGTGATCACCAGGTAGTAGACGAGCAGCCACATCACCGAGACCTTGATCGCGCCGTTGCCGCCGACCTTGGCCGACCACGACATGATCAGCAGCGAGACGGTGGTCAGGACCATGCCGATGAAGATCTTGCGCGCCGTGGAGACCGCGCGGCCGCGGGTGGCGAGGCGGCCGAAGATGAAGACCACGACCGGCGTCAACAGGACCACGAAGACCGGGTTGAACAGCGCCGTGATCATCTCCGCGTTCACGAGACCGAGGAATTTGCCGGGCTCCAGCCGCGCCGGGCCCGCCAGACGGTAGACGTCGGCGTAGGTCGCTTCGCTGACGAGCAGGGCGGGCACCTGGCGGTCGTCGACCGCCTTCAGGAAGACGACCTCGCCGGTCGCGCTCGCCGTCTCCGGATCGAGCCCGACCGAGGTCACCGGGACGCCGTGCGCATCCTTCTTGGTCTCGACCTTGACGTTGACGTCCGGATAGACCTTGCAGGCGAGGAAGCGCCAGCCTGACTCGACGTCGGGGGAATCCGGCGCGGCCGCCGTCACTCCGCCGCCAGCCGAGAGCTGCGCGACCGCCGACTCGTTGACCCGCCGGGCGCCGAACATGGCCTCCTGGTCCGCGGTCGTCCGCACCAGCGTCCGTTCGTCCGGCCGCGGCACGTCTCTCGCAGCATTGTCGAAGTAGCCCGGCATGGCCTGCTGGCTGTAGGGGCCGATCGCCAGGGCCGGCACTTCGCGATTGGTCTCGTGCTCGGCGTAGATGGTCATCAGGCCGCCCGACAGGTGCAGGATCATGAAGAAGGTGCCGCCGGCCACGAAGACCGGGATCAGGGCGCCGAAGCCCGGCTTCTCCGCGGGCTTGGCGCGCAGCCAGAGGCTGAGGAAGTAACCCATGATCGGCAGCATGCCGATCAGGAAACCGAAGGTCACCGGGCCGATATTGCCCTGGATGAACGCCCAGCGCGTGCCGATGTAGTAGCCCGCGGCGCCGCACACCGCCGCCGGGACCAGGATCCGCACGATGACCTGTTTGAACGTCACGTCCTCGGGATCGGGCGCCGAGCGCCGGTCCGCCCGCTCGAGCTTCTTCCAGTTGAACGACAGGATCGTGACGCCGATCAAGAGTCCCACGCCGGCCGCGACGAACGCCAGGTTGAAGCTGAACAGGTTGCGCAGCGGCGCCGAGAGCAGCGCCGAAGCGGCGGCGCCGATGTTGATGCCCATGTAGAAGATGTTGAAGCCCGCGTCGCGCTTGGGATCGCCCGCCTCGTACAGGTTGCCGACCATCGCCGAGATGTTCGGCTTGAAGAGGCCGTTGCCCAGGCAGAGCAGGGTCAGACCGGCATACAGGGTCGGCAGGCTGCGGACGCCCAGCAGGAACAGGCCCGTGGCCATGAACAGGCCGCCGATGAAGATCGACCGCCGGAAGCCGAGGAAGCGATCGGCGATCATCCCGCCGAGGAAGGGCGTGAAGTAGACGAAGGCCATGTAGGTGCCGTAGATCTCCACGGCCCGCGAGAGGGGCAGCCCGAGCCCGCCGCGCTCGGTGTCGGAGGCATAGAGCACGAGGATGCCGAGCATCAGGTAGAAGGCCAACCGTTCCCACATCTCCGTGAAGAAGAGCGGGAAGAGCCCCTTGGGGTGACCGGTTCTGCTCACGGGAACCTTCCTTTGCGGGTTCGGACGGGACGGGCGCACGCGAGTGCAGAATCTACCATCGGCGCGGCCGGCGAGGCAAGCGCCGCCCGGTTCACACCTCGGCCGCCACGCGCGCGAACACGGACGCCAGGTCGTCGTAGCGCAGGTCGGCGTACCGGTCCAGCGGCGTCGCGCCGTGGTTGACGATGACCAGCCGGCCGCCGCAGCGGCAGGTGATCAGGGGAATCGAGGCTGCCGGCTGCACGACGAGCGACGAGCCGAGGACCAGCAACAGGTCGGCGGCGGCGGCGAGGTCGCCGGCCCGTTCGAGCGCGCCGTCGGGCAGCAGCTCCCCGAAGAAGGTGATGTCGGGCTTGACGACCCCGCCGCAGCCGGCGCAGCGGGGGATCTCGCCGCGGGCGACCCGCTCGCGCGCCCACGCGAAGTCGTAGCGCCGGTCGCAGCCGAGGCAGGAGTGCCGGGCGGGCGACCCGTGCAACTCGACGACCGTGCGCGAGCCGGCCCGCTGGTGCAGCATGTCGATGTTCTGGGTGATGACTCCCGCGACCTTGCCCGCCGCCTCCAGGCGCGCGCACTCCGTGTGGACGATGCTCGGCGCGTGGTCCGCCGCGCCGTAGACCAGGTCGCGGCCGTGGGTGTAGAAGATGCCCGGATCGCGCAGGAACACGCCCAGGTCGAAGACGAGGTCGCCGTCGACCCGGCGGTAGATCCCCTGCTCGCCGCGGAAGTCCGGGATCCCCGACAGCGTGGAGACGCCGGCGCCCGTGAAGACCACCGTGTGGCGGCTCTCGCGCAGGAGGTCGATCAACGCCCGCATGGACGCTCCCCACAGCTCGTGTCCGGCGGCGATGGTAATCCACGGCGGCCGCGGGTCGAAGCGGAAAGAATTGCCGCGTCGGCCGCGCGGGCCGTCGGGCCGCCGCTCGCGTCAGGGCGGCGGTGGCGGCCATATCGTGAAATCACGCAACGGATTGGACGTGATGATGACGACGACGACGCTGGTGGCGCCAGGCGGCGGACCCTGGCACGCCATCTGCAGCCGACCGCCGAGCGGAGCGCCCGGTGGTCCGTGAACGAGGTGTCCCCACCGCGATGAGGATCAGGCCCGCCATCGTCGTCGGCAGCGCCGGACTGGCAGGACTCGCCATGGTCATCGGCGCGGTCTGCCTGTTCCTGCAGGCACGCTGGACCGCGGGACCGCTCGCCGACGCCGGACGCGGCATCGCCGGGCTCGAGCACCGGGCGGAGCTGGAGCGCGCGGTCCGGCGCACGACCGACGCCGGGGACGCATACTTCCGCACGATGGACCTCGCCCAGCTCGAGATCGCGGGAGCCGGCCTGAAGGACGTGACCCGGGCGCTCGAGGGGCTCGACCGCGAGGGCATCGCCGTCGAGGCGGACAGCCTGCACCAGTCGGCGCTGCGGTACGGCGCGGTCCTCGCCGGCGCCCAGGATGCGGCCCGGGACCTCGTCGGCGCCGAACGCGCGGCCGAGTGCGCCGCCGCCGCGTGCCGCGCCAAGCTCCGGGCGCTGCTGGCGGCGCAGGCGCAGCACCAGAAGACCATGAACAGCCGCGACGGCCTCGACTTCTTCACGCGCACCACGACGGCCGAGCGCATCTACGTCGCCACCCAGGCCGATCGCTGGACGCTCGAGCTCGAGCTCGCCCGGCGCGACCTCGCCGTCGCGCGGAGCCTGGACGCGCTCCGCGGCGTCCGCAGCCACCATGCCTACATCCGGGACCTCCTGCAGCCCTGGGCCGAGAAGGGCGACCCCGAGTCGCAACGACTCGCGAGCGCTCTCGCGGACGTGGACGGCCACGCCGCGGCGATGGCGCAGATCGAGCTGGCGTGGACGCAGCTGCTCGATCTCGAGGCGGACGGTCTGGCGGCCGCCCGCACGCTGCGCCGGACGGCCGAAGGGCTCGCCCTCGCCAGCCGCCACGAGGCCGCATCGCGTACCCGGAGCGCTCGCGCGGCGGCTCTCGGCGGGATCCGCTGGACGGTCCTGCTCGTGGTCGTGGCGGCGGCCGGCTCGCTGGCGCTCGTGTCGTGGAGCGACCGGAAGGTCGGCCGTCCGCTCGCCGTCCTGCAACGCGACATGGCGAACGCCGTGGCCGATCTGCGCGGGGGGGCCCAGACGGTACTGGACCGGCTGGCGGCGCTCGACGGCGCGCGCCGCGACGACGGCGGGTCCTGGGAACAGGCGCGACGGCACGCCGGGCAATGGCGCCGGGCCGCGGCCGGCGGCCGAGCCGCCGCCGACGCGGTGGCGACTGCCACGCTGGGTCTCGAGCGAGGCCGCGCCGACTGCCGCCGCTGGCTCGAGAACCTGGGCGCGGCCATGGTCGGCGTCCAGGACGCGACCAGGCAGACTGACCGGCTCCTGCAGGAGATCCGCGCGATCGCGACCCAGACGAACCTGCTCGCGCTCAACGCGAGCGTCGAGGCCGCTCGGGCAGGCCAGGCCGGCGCCGGCTTCGCCGTCGTCGCGGAGGAGGTCCGCAAGCTCGCGCAGCGGTCGACCGAGGCGGTCGCGAATTCGGCCGGAACGCTCGAGGCCTCCCGCAAGAGCAACCAGTGCGCGGACGACGCGTGCAAGAAGCTGAACCGCAGCCTCGCCGCGGGAGACGAGTCCCAGCAGGCACTCCAGGCGAACGCCGCGATGCTCGACCAGATCGTCGCCCAGGCGACCGAGGCGGCCGACCAGATCGCCGAGCTCGCGCGCCGTGAGCGGACCTCGCGCCGCGCCGGCCGCTTGCCCGCGGGTGAACCCGACGCGGCCGGGCGGCTGGCGGACGCAGTGTCCCGGATCGAACAGCTCGGCCAGGTCCTCGGCAAGCTCGAGGCGCCTGCGGACGTGGCGTCGCCGCCGGCGCGCAGGGGGCCGGCGGCGGACCCGGCGCCCGCCCCCGACCTCCTCGAACCCTGGCGAGCGGTTCCTCAGTCGGAACCGGCGATGGTCTCGAGGTCTTCCCAGCGCGTGTAGAGACTCGCGAGCTCCGAGGCGAGGACCTGCAGGCGCGACTGCACGGCGGCGATCCCCTCGCCGCCGTTGCGGTACAGGCCGGGATCGGCAAGCCTGGCGTGGAGCGCGCGCTGCTCGCGCTCGAGCGTCTCGATGCGCCCCGGCAGCCCCTCCAGCTCGCGCTCTTCCTTCCACTTCAGCTTCCGGCGGCGCGTCGCGGGCGCAACCGGAACGGCGCCGCCGCCCGGCTCCGGGCGGCCGGGCCGCGCCTTCACCGCCTGGGCGGCCGGCCAGCCGCCCGACTGGCGCTCCCAGTCGGCATATCCTCCCACGTACTCCCGCACGCGGCCGCGGCCGTCGAACGCCAGCGTGCTCGTGACGACCTCGTCGAGGAATTGCCGGTCGTGGCTCACGACGAGGACCGTGCCCGTGTACTCGGCGAGCAGGTTCTCCAGCAGTTCGAGGGTCTCGAGGTCGAGGTCGTTCGTGGGCTCGTCGAGCACGAGCACGTTCGCGGGCCGGGTGAACAGGCGCGCCAGCAAGAGGCGATTGCGCTCGCCGCCGGACAGCGACCGCACGGGTTGCGCCGCCCGCTCGGGCGTGAACAGGAAATCCTCGAGGTAGCCGATCACGTGGCGCGGCCGGCCGGCGACGGTGAGCGTATCGAGTCCTTCGCTCACGTTCCAGCGCACGGAACGATCGGGATCGAGGACCTCGCGCAGCTGGTCGAAGTAGGCCGGCTGGACGTTCGCGCCCCGGCGAAGCTCGCCCCGGGTCGGCGCCAGCTCGCCGAGCAGCACCTTCAGGAGCGAGGTCTTGCCGGCTCCGTTGGGGCCGATGATCCCGATCCGGTCGCCCCGCAGGACGGTCAGGTCGAGATCGGCGAACAGCTCGCGGCCACCGCGCACGAGCTGGAGACCGCGGGCTGCCGCCACCAGCCTGCCCGAGCGTTCGGCGTCGTTGGCCTGCAGGCGGACCTCACCCTCGCGGCCGCGCCTCTCGTCTCGCTCGCGGCGCAGCGCCTCGAGGCGCCGGACCCGTCCCTCGTTCCGCGTGCGGCGCGCCCGGATCCCCTTGCGGAGCCACGCCTCCTCGACGGCCAGACGCCGGTCGAACTCGCGTTCGCGGGACTCCTCCTCCGCGAGCAATGCCTCCTTGCGGCGCACCCAGGTGTCGTAGTCGCAGGTCCAGTCGACCAGACGGCCGCGATCCAGCTCGACGATCCGGCGAGCGAAGCGGCGCAGGAACGAGCGGTCATGCGTCACGAAGAAGAGGGTGCCCGACCATCGCGCCAGGTACGACTCGAGCCAGGCGATGGTCGGCAGATCGAGGTGGTTGGTCGGTTCGTCCAGCAGCAGCAGGTCCGGCCGCCGGGCGAGTGCCCGCGCCAGAAGAGCGCGCCGTTTCTGGCCGACCGAGAGCGTCTCGACGGCGAGGTCGCCGTCCAGCTCCACCTCGGCCAGGACGCGCTCGACCTCGAGATCCGTCCGCCACGGCTCGTCCAGGCCGGCGCCCGCGGCGACCACCAGGCGCACCGGACCGGCGAGGTCGGCCGGCACGTCCTGGGGCAGCAGGGCGACGCGGGCACCGCGCGGCAGGACCCGCTCGCCCGAGTCGGGGGCGCGCACGCCGGCGAGTATCTCGAGCAGGCAGGTCTTGCCGGTGCCGTTGCGCCCGATCAGGCACACCCGTTCGGCCGGCTCAAGGCGCAGGTCGACGCCGTCGAGCAGGGTCGGCGCGCCGAACGCCAGGCGCACGTTGCGCAGTTCCAGGAGAGCCATGTCCAGGTCCGTCGGGATCCGATTGTTTCACTCAAGGTTACGGCCGTCTGGAACGATAATGACGAGCGAGGAGGGCGGAAAGGCTGAATCCGGGGTTCCGTCCCGGCAGCATCGAGGACTGCGCCCATGGATTGCGACCTGGCGACGAATGTTGACGCTCCCCCGGCCTTCGGCGTGAGGCTGAGCGACGACAAGCTGACGCTGCACGTCAGCGTCGCCGATCCGCACGCCGATCTCGCGGGCGCCGCCGCCCGCGTCGCGCGGGAGCTGGCGCCGCTCGGTCTCGCAGTCGAGGTCGGCGAGGACGTGCTCGGCGACCTGCTCGCGGCGGCTTGCCGGCCAGGCGAGCACCTCGTCGACCATCCGCTGTTGACCGGCGACCTGCCCGTGCCCCAGCGCGACGGCGAGGTCCAGTGGCAGGGCGACTACTTCGCCACGGGTTTCGTCTGCGACGAGGACCGGGACCGGGTCGACTACTGGGAACGCGCCGAGAGGCGGGCCGTGGTCCAGGACCAGCTCGTCGCCGTGCTCCTGTTGCCGCGCGAGGGCAAGCCCGGCCGCACGCTGCAGGGCGACGCGGTGCCGGTCCCGAAACCGCGGCCGGCCAAGCTGCGCGCCGGCAAGGGCGTGCGCACCGAGAAGCTGGACGACCGCGTGAATTTCTTCGCGGCGATCCCGGGTCGTCTGAACGTCAAGGACGGCCAGGTCGCCGTGGACGAGGTCTACCTGATCCGCGGGAACGTCGGCCTGGCGACCGGCAACATCCACCACACGGGCGCCCTGGTCGTGCAGGGCGACGTCGAGGGGGGCGCCGAGATCACGTGCGACGGCGACATCCTGATCAAGGGCATGGTCGAGCCGTCGACCATCGTCTGCGGCGCCAATCTGACCGTGGGCGGCGGCATCGTCGGCGCCAAGGACCACCGGATCGAGGTCGCCGGCGAGGTCCAGGCGCGGTACCTCAACGAGGTGACGCTGCGCTGCGGCGGCGACGTCACGATCGTCAGCCAGATCGACCACTGCGATCTGGCGACCCGCGGCAGGGTCGTGATCCCCCGGGGCCGCATCGCGGGCGGGACGACGAAGGCGTACCGCGGCATCCAGGTCGGCCACGCCGGGTCGGCGAGCGCCACGGGCACCCTGCTCGTCGCCGGGGCCGACTGGCGGTTCGAGCAGACCCAGCTCGAACGACGCGCCCGCCTGCAGAAGCTGCACGAGGCGCACGAGCTGCTCGCCAAGTCCGTCGCCAACGCGCTGGGCCAGGGTGTCCTGAATGCGGAGCAGTCGGCCTCGGTCAGGCACCTGAAGGCCAAGATCGCGCAGGTCGAACAGGCGCTCAAGGTCGAGGCCGAGACGGACAAGCGCGAGACCGATGAGTCGAACTGCGGCGCCCTTCGCGAGATCGCGGTGTTCCTCAAGCTGTGGACCGGCGTGACGTTCCGGCTCGGCGCCTGCCAGGCCGTGAGCAACTGCACCTACGAGATGCCCCGCCTGGTCGCCGTCCGCCGCGACGAGGTCCGGATCCTCCCCATGGGCGACCTCAATACGCCCGACGAGCCGACCCACCGGTAGATCCGCCGCGGCGGAGCCGGCGGACCCCGGTGGACCAGCCAATCCCTGGTCCGGTCACCGGCCGGCGCCCGCGATGCGCTGCAGCGCCGTTGCGTCCGCCTGCAGGAACTCCGCCGCGACGAGTCGCGGCACGAGCTCGCGCCAGTTGTCGCCGCGCGCGAAGACGTCGGCGAAGATGGGCAACGCCTCCTCCAGCCGCCCGGCGTTCGCCAGGGCGACGGCGTGCCAGAATCGCGCTTCCAGGTTGTCGCCGAGGATGCGTTCGGCCTCGGCATAGGCCGCCTGGGCCGCCGCGAGGTCGCCCCGCTCCACCGCGAGATCGCCGGCGTTCATCTGCTCGTAGCCCCGATGCACGCGGACGAGGCGCGCGAGCTCGGCCACGGGGTCGGGATGGTCCTCGACGCGCAGGTCGACCAGGACGTCATCCCAGACCCGGCCGGTGGCCTCGCCGCGCACGACGAGGATCGCCGCCGATTGCCGGCCGCGGATGTCGCCGCCCGCCGCTTCGGCCGCCGCAAGAGCGGCGAGCAGCCGCTCCGCGAGCGGTCCGGTCGTTCCGGCGAAGGCGCTCGCCATCGCGTCGGGCACGGTCGGCGGGCCCATGAGGTTGGCCTGCACGGCGTAACCGTCGCCCGTGCGGTGGCCCGCCTCCGGGATGCACCGGACGCCGGTGTGCGCGGCGACCCGGCCGGCGGCGTCGACCATCCCGACCTGGCGGATGTCCAGGTGCGGATCGGCGGCGAGCAGGCCCCCAAGAGCGGTCGGCGCGTCCTTGCCGGCAGCCATCAGTTCCAATCCCAACGGACCATAACTCGGATCGACCATCGACTGGGTCGCGACCGCTCCCACGCCGGCGCGCGCCCACGGCACCAGTGCGCCGACCGAGAACCAGTGTGATTGCACCGCCACGCCGAGATCGCCAGTCGCCGGATCGCGGGCCACGATGGAATACGTCGTGACGGCGCGGACCGGCGAGACGGTCGCGGCGGCGGTCACCGCCGGAAACAGGATCGCGATCGCCAGCAGGCATCGGGCGGAACGCATCGGCATCTCCTTCCTGGTTGCGACGACGACGGCGGCGCGAGGCCCGACCGCGCTCGCCATCCCGGCCGGCGCGGCGGGCCAGGCGCCCGCGGTCGCGAGCGCGGCCGAGAGCACGATCCCGTTGCCGGACCGGGCGGAGCGTCCTACTGTGACCTGGACCACACCAGGTCGTACCCGTGTGAACACCGCGCAAAGGAGATCGTCATGACTTCTCTCTTCGCCCTGTGGCTGCCGATCCTGGTCTCCGCCGTGCTCGTCTTCCTCGCCAGCGCGATCATCCACATGTCGAAGCTCTGGCACAAGAACGACTATCCGTCTGTGCCCGACCAGGACCGACTGATGGCCGCCGTGCGCCCGTTCGCGATCCCCCCGGGCGAGTACATGGTCCCGCGGGCCGCGACCATGAAGGAGATGAGCTCGCCCGAGTTCGTGGAGAAGCTGAACGCGGGACCGGTGATGCTGCTCAGCGTGCTGCCCAACGGACGGATCACCATGGGCAAGAGCCTGACCCTGTGGTTCGTGTACGTCCTCGTGGTCGGGATCTTCGCCGCCTACATCGCGAGCCGCGCGCTGGCGCCCGGCGCGGACTACCTGCGCGTGTTCCAGTTCGCCGGCGCGACGTCCTTCCTGGGCTACGCCGTCGCGCTCTGGCAGATGTCCATCTGGTTCAACCGGTCCTGCAAGCTCTCGCTCACCGCCACGCTCGACGGCCTCATCTACGCGCTCTTGACCGCCGGCGTCTTCGGCTGGCTGTGGCCAAGCGTCTGACGATTCTGCCTTCCGTCGAGCACCGGGCCGGCGGGATGCTCGCCGGCCCGGTGCTCGACGATCACCCCGCGTGCCCCTCCATGAACTTGTCCATGCGCGCCTTGATCTCCTCGGGGCTGACGTCCTCGATGTGGGTCGCCACGGTCCAGACGTGGCCGAACGGATCGGTCAGCGTGCCGGAGCGGTCGCCGTAGAACTGGTCCTGCACGGGCCGGACGATCCGGGCGCCATGGTCGACCGCGCGCTGGCACGTGGCGTCGACGTCAGCGACGTAGATCAGCAGGGATACCGGGCTGCCGCCGAGCGACTGCGGTCCCTTCCAGCCGTCCTGGGCGCAAGCCTCGGCCAGCATGACGATGCCGCCGCCGATCTTCAATTCGGCATGGCCGACGGTCCCGCCCGGTCCTGCGATCCGCATCACCTCCCTGGCGCCGAAGGCGTTCTTGTAGAAATCGATAGCCGCTGCGGCATTCTCTAGGATGAGGTAGGGAGTCACTCCCTCGTAGTTCTGGGGAACGGGATTGGTGGCCATGGCCGGTCCTTTCGCCCAAGTCGGGTGAATCGAGCCTGCCGCGTAATTTAGGCGTGGGCAGGCGAGAGCGCCCCCGGCGACTCGGCGCCTCGCCACGCTGATTGCGGGCGATCAGTTCCGGCGCGGCCGCCCCGGGAGATTTCTGGCATATCTCAGAACAACGCTTCTTCCCGGCGAGGATCTGTGAGATAATCGAGGTTACATTCCGCCCTCGGCGTCGTCTGCAAACCCGGAGACCCATCATGCGAACGAGTCCGAAACGCGCTGCGCGTCCCGCCAGCCTGGCGTTCCTCTGCCTGCTGGTCGCGTCCCCCCTTGCGACCGGTGGATCGGATCAGCCCGCCAGCGATCCCGCCACCATGGCGATGGCGAGCGTCGTCGGGCAGGCCGTCGCCCGCGACGCTGCGAGGATCTTCGGGGAGGACTCGGCTCAATACTGCGTCGTCACCGACGCACTCGCCCTGTGCATCCATCCCGATACGCCGCCTGAGCAGGTCGAGGAGATCCTCCGCAGACTGCCCACCTGGAGCGGCGACAAGTACTCGCTGAATGCGCGCTGGACCAACACGGCCGTGAACGGCACGACGGGCGGCAACAGTCCGATCACCCTCACCTACAGCTTCCTCGACGACGGCGTGTACATTCCCGGCGGCGCCGGCGAAGCCGGTTCGACGAGCCGGCTCTACGCCGAGCTGAACGGTCACTTCGGCAGCGAGGCCGTCTGGAAGGCGATGTTCGCCGGGATGTTCAACGACTGGGGTAAGCATATCGGAGTCAGTTACCAGGAGGTCGCGGACGACGGCGCGGACTTCCCCAGCGCCGGGGGCGTCCTCGGCTCGCGCGGCGACGTCCGCATCGGCGCGCACAACATCGACGGTACGAACGGGACGCTGGCCTACAATTTCTTCCCCAACGTCGGCGACATGGTCCTGGACACCTCCGAGTACTGGAGCGCCGCGACCGGGAACTTCGTCTTCATGCGGAACATCTGCCGGCACGAGCACGGGCACGGGATCGGGCTGAACCATGTCGTTCCGGAGAACTGCCAGAAGCTCATGGAAGCCTACATCTGCACCGGCTTCGACGGCCCCCAGGACGACGACATCCGCGGCGGCATGCGGTTCTACGGAGACGCCTTCGAGCTGAACAACAACGCCGCCGCCGCCACGGACCTGGGCACGTTGAGCGGCAGCTACAGCCCCGAGTGGCCCGTATCGTTGACGACGTCCGTCGATTTCGACTACTTCCGGTTCTCGACCAGCGGCCCCGCCGAGCTCGACGTGACGATCGATCCGGTGGGCGGCCGCTACCTCCTCGACGGAGTCATGGTCCAGACGGACGAGGTCATCGACCTCGCGTTCCGCGTGCTCGGCGGCTTGAACGGCGCCGACATCCTGATCGACGTCAACGACACCGGGCTCGGCCTGAACGAGACGGTCGTCGACTTCCCCTTGCCCGCAGCGGGCGACTACTGGCTGCTCGTCTACCGTGCGGCCGGCACGCATGACGTGCAGCGCTACGACTTCACGCTCGACGTCACGCCCACCGACATCCTCGCCGCCGGCGACGGCTTCACGCCGCCGCAGGACCTCGGGCTGAGCCTCTACCCCAATCCCTTCAATCCCCGGACGACTGCGCGCTTCTACGTCGCCGTGCCCGGGCCGATCGCGGTGGACGTCTACGACGTGGCGGGCAGGCTCGTGCGCCGCCTCCGCGACCGGGCGGAGAGCGTCGGCTGGACGTCCCTGGCCTGGGATGGACGCGACGATGCCGGCGCGTCGGCGCCCAGCGGCGCCTACCTGATGCAGGTCCGGGCGGGGAACCGGCTCCAGAGCATCCGGGGGTTGTTGCTGGAGTAAGCCGGCCGGCCGGCGCGCGGCCCGCGCCGGGTCCCTCAGCCGACCGACCTCACGAGGCGCAGCCCGATGCTGCGGATCGGCCAGGCGACGTAATACGGGAACCGGTGGGCCGAGCGGCAGTCGCGGGCCGGGCTCGAGAAGTCCCCCCCGCGAATCACCCGGTAGTACCCGGTCTCTGGTCCGACCGGATCCGTCACGGCGCCGGGCGAATAGCCGCCGTACCAGTCCCAGCACCATTCACAGACGTTGCCATGCATGTCGTACAGGCCCCACGCGTTCGCCTGCTTCTGGCCCACGGTGTGCCGAACGTACGCGGCGCCGACCTCGGAGTTGCCGCAGTACCAGCCCATCGCGTCGAGATTCGCATCCACCGGCTCGCAATCCGCGCTCGTGAGCTGCCCGTTCGCGAGCGCCGCGTCACTGCCGGCGCGGCACGCGAATTCCCATTCCGCCTCGGTCGGCAGCCGGAAGCCGTTGGCGGCCTGGTCCCACGTCCACGTCTCGTCCACCATCCGATACGCCGGGACCAGACCCTGCTGGACCGAGAGCAGGTTGCAGAATTCGAGCGCCTGCTCCCAGGTCACGTTCGTCGCCGGCAACCGGGATTGCGTCGAACCGCCACCCATCATCGAGGACCAGAGCTCCTCCGACACCTCGTACATCGAGATCCAAAAGCCGCGGGTCAGCGTCACGTCGTGGGCGACCTCGTCGTCGCCGCGCTCGGGCTCGCCCGGAGGGCTGCCCATCACGAACGACCCGGGGGGCACGTACACGAACTCGAGCCGCGCGATGTAGACTCCGTGGAACGTCAGGGTGCCGTCCTCCGCCAGGGTCTGCGTCACGGTGCCCGGATCCGGCGTGGCCCAGCCGGGCACGTCCCCCCAAGTCAGCGTGTAGTCGCCGGCGTCCCGGTCGGGCAGCGTCGCGTTGCCGCGACCAGCCAGATCGAATCCGGCCGGGCCGGCGAGTTGCCACGGCGCGTCGATGGAGTCCGGTTCCGGATCGATCGTGATCGTATGCGGCTCGACGTCGTACTGCGCGGTGAACGTCAGCGCCGAGCCCGCGATCAGGGCCTGGGACTGGCTGGCCGGCGTGGCATAGCCGTCGACGGCGCCCCAGGTGACCGTGTATTCGCCCGGCGAGAGGCCGTCCAGCGTGTGATCGCCGGCGCCGCTCTCGCTGAAGAGATCCGGGCCGACAAGCAGCCACGGCGCCTGGATGGAGTCGGGAGACGGATCGAGCACGACGGTCCCGACGTTTCCGGCGGGCGGGGTCAGCCCGAGGTTGTCGCCGCAGCCCGCGCCCACGATGGACACGACCACGAGGATCAGCCCGATCAGCCGTGTCGATCGCCGGACCATGGCGGCCCTCCTGGCTATTCGAGACCACGAATGACGTCGCCAGTGAGACGGCGACATGATACCACAGGGCCGGTTCCCACCATAGACCACTTCCGCGACGCGTCAAACCTGCGGCCGCAATCCATCCGCGTCGATGCCGCGGATCAGGAACGCGGGATCGGCAAGGAAGCTCGAGAAGACCGCCGCGAACGCGGTCGCCACCTCGACCATCAGCGCCTTGTCGGCATAGAGGGCCGCGAGCGCCGCGTCGAGCTCGGCCTTGCTCTTGAGATCGAAGCGCGCGGTGAACAGCCCGTCGAGGCGGTGCATCCCGCCGGGTGAGGTCAGGCGATGGATGGCTCCGGACTCGCTGTAGCGCATGACGTCGAGCAGCAGCTCGCGCTGCTCCTTGACATCGCGCACGTGGTACATGAACAGGTGGACCAGAGTGCGCTGCGACTCGTTGAGGCTCGCCTCGGCCACGGAGTGGAACAGCCGATCCGTCGCCTCGTCCATCGCGTCCAGGTGCCGCTGGCGCAGCAGGGACAGGAAGACAGCGTTCTTGAAGAGCTGGAAGAGGCGTTTGGCGCCATTCATCTGGCCCGGAGTCCGGTGGGGCACCGCTTGCGCGAGGCTTGCGCAGGTGCCGGAGTAGAGGATGTTGAAGATCATCTGGAAGCAGTTGATCTGCGCGGTCTCGTTCGCGATGTCGACCCGCATGTCGAGCGTGTTGTCCAGGCGATCGGCGAGCTTCACGCGCACGATCTCGGGCGTCACCGCCGCGCGGTCGAGCACGCGCCCGAGGTAATGATGGTAGGTCTCGTCGGCGCGCCGGGTGAGGACCTCGATGCGTTCGTTCAGGTACCAGCGGTCGCTCTCGTCGAGGGCCGCGAGCAACCGCGCGTAATGCCGCTCCAGGTCCTTCCACACGTCCCCGCGGAACTTCGCCTCGACGAGGTCCTCGTTCTTGTCGTGCATCAAGGTGGTCAGCAGATCGAGGAGCGGGGCGCGACCGCACGCGAGTTCGACGAGCGCCGCAGCGCGAATCGGGTGCAGGACGGCCACCGGTCCCAGGCGACGTTTCGTCTGGCCGTACGCCTTGCCGAGGTAGTCGAGCGCGTCGAGGAGCAGGTCCTCTTCCTGGCGCCGCCGCAAGGTCGGAGCGATCAGCGCGAGCACGGCCCGCCAGCTGACCGGATCGGCCGAGAGCTGGTAGTTGACGAGAGCGGAGAGGCTCAGGTATTCCTGCGACGAGATGACCGGCTTCACCAGGAACGCCTCCTCTCCCCGCGCGATCCCCCCACTCGGGCTTCGATTGTCGCTGGCGCGGACGGCACTGTCAACCCACCGCACCCGCCGCGAGCGAGCCGCGCGGCGAGCGGCGCCGGGAGTCACGCCGCCGACCGCCCTCCCCTCGCGAGCGAGGCGAAGACTCCCAGGAGGCAGAGCGCGGCGAACACGGTGAAGGTGACCCGCACGCTGTGCATGAAGCTCGCGATGTTCGCCGCGGCGATCGCGGCGTCGCCGATGAAGATGTGGATGACCATGGCGGCGATCGCCATGCTGAACATCTGACCCGTGAGTCGCATGGTGCCCAGGGTCGCCGAGGCGGTTCCCAGGAAGCGTTGCTCGACGGAACTCATCACCGCGTTGGTGTTGGGCGATGAGAACAACCCGAATCCGAAGCCGAGGATCAGCAACGTCACGACCACGTACGGCTCGCGCGTGGTCGTGGACAGGAACGCGAGCAGCACGAGGCCGGCGACGATGACCGCCATGCCCAGCGACGAGAGGATCCGCGGTTCGATGCGGTCCGACAGCCGTCCCGAGATCGCGGCGACGACGGCCATCGTCGCCGGCTGGGTGAGCATGATCATCCCGGCGTCGCGCGGGCTCAGCCCCTTGACGCTCTGCAGGTAGAGGCTGAGGAGAAAGGTGATCCCGAAGGTGGCGGCGTAATTGATGAGCGCGGCCAGGTTGGAATACGCGAAGATCCGGTTGTCACGGAAGAGCTTCATGTCGAGCACCGGCACCGCCGAGCGAAGCTCCAGCGCGACGAAATAGACGAGGCCGGCGCTCCCGGCCAGGGTCAGAACCACGGCGAGTCGGCCGGGCAGCTGCGAGAAGCCGTACATCAGCATCGACATGCTCGCGATGTAGACCAGCGAACCCGTGACGTCGAACCGGTCGTCCCTGGCCTCGGCCCACTCGGCCCGGACGCCCCACGCGATTCCCGCGACGACCAGCAGGCCCACGGCGGCGTTGATGAAGAAGAGGCTTTGCCAGCCCAGGCTCTGGGTGAGCAGACCGCCCAGAAGCGGCGCGGCCGACAGGCCCACGTAGACCGCGGTGGTGTTCAAGCCGATGATGGCGCCGCGCTTCTCCGCCGGAAACGCGGAGATGACGATGGCCATGCCCGAGCTCAGGATCATGGCGCTACCGGCGCCCTGGAGACAGCGTGCGCCGATGAGCAGTGCGGACGACGTCGCGAAGCCGCAGAGGAGCGTGGCGCCGGCGAAGCCGACGTTGCCCCAGAGGAGCATCTTGCGGCGCCCCACGATGTCCGCGAGCTTGCCGAACGGCACCAGCATGACGGCCGCGAGCAGCAGGAAGCCCATGGGGATCCAGCTCATGGCCACCGCGGTCATCGCCAGGTCCTTGCCGATCGAGGGCAAGGCGATGTTGACCGCCGATCCCATGAAGGGATTGAAGAAGGACGAGATCAGGATGACGGCCAGGAGGATGCCGCGGTTGACCGGTCGATCAGCGACTGCGTGCATGGTCCCTCACGCTACGCCGGACCGCCGGTCGGGCAGCACCAGCCAGGCGACGGCGCCGAGCACCACGACCATCGCCGCGGTCACGGCCAGCGGCCGGCGCCGCAGCCACGTCGAGCCGAGGAAGCGCTCCGTGAACCAGGGGTTCGGCTCGGGAGCGCCCAGGCCAACCGGGCTCAGCTCGGCGACGCGCTCGAGGCGGTCGCGAGGCAGTCCCGGCGGCGCGGGCACCGGGTGCTCTCCGTAGACCAGCCAGACGGGACGGCGCACGTCCGCGGCGAAGGCGAACGCCGGCGGCAGGACCTCGACCCCGGTCACCGTGAACGGCGGATTCGGCGGATCGGCCGCCGCGGCGCCGAGACGCAACTTCTGCGCCGGCAAGAGGTCGCCGGTTGCCTCGAGGACGCCCTCGCGAGCGGTCGCGTCGAGGCGCTCCCAGCGGCCGTCCGGGGTCCGCACGTCGACGTGCGCCGGGACCTCCTGCGCCTCGGCCCGATACGCCAGGGTCACCGCGACCACCGGGTGCGGCCCCGCCGGCAGATCGACGACCTGCTCGAAGTCGGTCCCTCGGAAGACGCCGTCGCGCGCGACGAACGGGACGCGGCGAAGCCGGTCCTGTCGCAACGTGAGGCGGTCCAGGCTCAGCGCAGGCGGCGCGCTGCGCGAGGTCGTGACGGTCAGGCGGAGACTGTCGCCGGGCGCGACCCAGGTCACGCTCGGCGTCGCGCGGTCGATCTCGCCCCACTGCCAGGTGGGGGCGACCTCGGCGTTCGCGGAAACGTCGGCCACGCCATCGCCGCGCCACGACGCGCGCAGGTAGCGGCCGGGCGGCAGCGCGACCGTCGCGGTGAAGGTCCGCGGTTCGTCGGCGACCTGTCGCCAGGCGAGCGTGTCGAGCGGCAACGCCACGGCGTGCAGCTCGGGCCAGCGCGCGGCGAGCACGACCGCCGGGATCGGCTCGCCGGCATCGTCCACGAGCCGCAGCCGGGCCAGGTCGCCCGCGGTCACGGCCGAGAGCAGCGAGTCCAGCTCGACCAGGCACCACGCCTCGGCGGCCGCGGCCGCGGGCAGGATGACCTCGCGTCGCCACGGCAGCTGCCGCACGGCGTCCGGCACGGCGGACCGCGCGTCCGCGACGAGGCTCGCCAGGATGGCGAGGAGCGTCACCAGCTTCATCGTCACTCCGGCCGCCTCCTCTGGTAGAGCACCGAGATCGCGAGCAGCACGACGCCGGCGCCGCCGAAGGCCGCGACGCGATAGCCGCCCGACAGGGCCCGCCAGTCGAGCACGAAGACCTTCGCCACGAGCAGGACGACGAGCACGATCGCGAGGATCCGCAGCACGCGCAGTCGCAGCGCGAACCCCCCCGCCATCACGGCCAGGATGTAGATCGCCCAGGCCAAAGTCACGGTCAGCAGCGCGGCGGGCTCGAGGTCGACCCGCAGCGCGGCCGTCCGCGCGGCGTAGGCGAGCACGATCTCCACCGTGATCTTCTCGAGGAGCAGCAGAACTGCGGCGACGAGCAGCGCGGTCCCGAACGCGCGCGATCCGCGGCGCCGGTACAGCGCGCTGAGGCAGCCAATCAGCGCGGTCAGCGCGATTCCCGCGACGAAGGCGCCGCTGGTCGCGAGGTCCCACCGGTCGAGCTCCGTCGCGGCATCCGCGGGATCGACGAGCGCCGACTTGATCACGGCGATCGCGAGCACGCCGGCGCCCATGAGCCGGTACGGGAGGCCGCCACCTCGCAGGTCGGTCCACAGCAGCGCCGCAGCGAGCGCGGTCCAGCCGAAGGTCACCCAGGCGTGGTCGAGCTGCGCGGGGATGGCGAGCGCGGCGATGGCGATCCCCGCCACGCGCGTGAACGTGAGGCCGGGACCCGGCGCCAGCCGGCGCTCGCCGAGCCGCGCGCCGCCGACGTACGCGAGCGCGAGGACGGCGAGCGCGAGTCCGCGCAGGTGGGTGAGGTCGGGAGCGAGGAGCCACCAGACGACGAGGGTGAACAGCAGGCCATTCACGAGCACGACGGCGCCGCGCGCGGCGCTCCAGAATCCCCAGGAGGCCGCGCCGAGCAGCGGTCTCACGGCGTGCAACAGCCAGAGGATCGTCGTGACCGCGAGGGTCGCCAGGCGGCGGTCGAGCCCATAGAACTTCTCCGCCCAGACCGCGAGCAGGATCGCGCTGCCCGCGAACGCCGCGAGCGGCAGGCCGGCCCAGCCCGCGCGCCGGCCGACGAGCACCGCGCCGAAGTTGACCGCGACGAGGTAGGGGAAGAGCGCAGCGGCCGGGTCGCCCGGCGGCGAGAGCAGCAGGGGCGCGAGCAGCGCGCCGGCGAGCGTGAGGCCCGCGATGGTCGCGGACGTCCGCCGCAGCGCGAGCAGGGAACCGATCACCGCGACCACGACGAGAAACAGGTAGACCGTGGCGCCCGCCACGAGCCGGTGGAATCCGTAGGCGCCGTACGCCACCAGGTAGAGCAGCGCGATGCCGCCGCCGAGCAGGCCGAGGCCGAGCATGCGTTCGCGCCGCGGCATCAGCCAGCGCCCGGCGACCACGAAGAGGAGGGCGACCGCCAGCCCGACCAGCACCTGGAAGACGCCGGACAGCGCACTGCCGCGCAGGTCCATCGCCACGAAGAACGCGGTGCCGAAGAAGATGGCGAGGATGCCGACCCAGGTGAGCCAGCGGCCGCCGATCAGGACCTCGAGCCCCGGCATCGCCGCGCGAGGCCGCGGCGCCGGGCCTGGGGCCAGGTGCGCCGGCGCCGGCATCGGCGTCGCCGCCGCGCCGATGGTCGCGCCCGGCCCGGCCTCGCCGACCGGCGGCCGGCCCTCGAGCGCGCGCACTCGGCGCCGCAGGTTCCAGATGAGAATCAAGGCCGCGGGCAGGCCGACGGCGTAGAAGAGCAGGACGATGATCCCGAGGACCCAGGCCATGGGCGGATCATAGACCCGCGGGCGGCCTCGAGGCTATCGGGAATCGCGGCGCTCGACTACTCGTGGATCAGGGCGAGCACCTTCCCCTTGTCGACGTTGTTCGCCCACTCGGTCACGGCCGCCTCGGGGCCGACCAGCTCGACGACGATCGCCCGGACCGCGGTCTTCTGGCCGGCGGGGCCGCGGATCGTCTCGTGCAGGCTGATGCGCGAGACTTTCTGCGTATCCGCGAGGGTCTTCGGATCGAACACGAGCAGGACCTCGGTCTGGGGATCGGCGCCGCCCTTGCGCAGCGCGATCGCGCCCGGGGTCTCCCAGATGACGCCCTCGGGGTCGATCGTCTGGTACGGATCGTGGTTCAGCCAGACCCTGACGGTGATCTTCGCCATCTCGGCGCTCGCCGCCGCCATCATGGTCTGCTGGAACTCCGTCGAGAGGCGCTGCATCTCGGTATAGTCGCCCCGAGCCTGCGCGTCCATGATCTTCTGCTGGTACTCCTGGCCGAGCTGCTCGCCGCTCTTGCCCTTCAGGTACTCGAACTCGGCCTCGGTCGACGCCAGCCAGAACTGCTTGCTGTCGCCGTCCATCCCCATCTCGGTCGGCAGGCGGTAGTCCTCGCTGGTCTTGTCGTAGCCGGCCGGCGGCGTCCCCAGCGCCTCGACGACGGATTTCACGGCGGTCTTGAGTGCGAGCGCCTCGTTGCGCGCAACGGGATCGCTCGTGCCGCCGCCGTCGGCCGCGAGCCAGACGGGCGTCGCCAGCAGCAGCACGACGACGCAGGGTAAGGTTCTTCTCATGGTTCACTCCTTCGAAGTCACCGAGGTCTATGCGCTCCGACCGGATCCCGATCCGGATGTTATTGAATAACCGACGTCGGAACATCCCGCAACAACCGCCGTCGATCGACCCCGCCGACGGCGCGGGCGCAGGATCGGAGACCGCGCGCTCGGGTTGTGATAGGATGGCGTTCTCTCTCGGCGCGAGCCGACGTCGAGGCCGGCCGTCGCCGACCGGCCAAGGAGGCAGCCCATGGGCACGGAGATCGAGCGCAAGTACCTGGTGCGAGACGGCCGCTACCGGGATCTCGGCGAGGGCACGCTCATCAGGCAAGGCTACCTCAGCTCCGACCCCGAGCGCGTGGTGCGCGTGCGGGCGATGGGCCGCCGGGCGTTCCTGACGGTCAAGGGTGTCGCCGCCGGCGCGACGCGGATCGAGTTCGAATACGAGATCCCGCTCGAGGATGGCCTGCGGCTGCTGGACCTGTGCGGGCGACGCCTGATCGAGAAGACCCGCTACCGCGTCGCCGCGCCCGACGGCCTCGTCTGGGAGGTCGACGAGTTCCACGGCGCGAACGAGGGCCTGACCGTGGCCGAGTGCGAGCTCGCCACCGAGGACCAGCGGGTGACGAAACCCACCTGGGTCGGCGAGGAGGTGACGGGGGACCCTCGTTATTTCAACAGCAACCTCGCGGCGAGGCCGTTCACGACCTGGTAGGCGGGCGCCGGGCGCCGCAGGTTGGCTCAGGCGGCGACCGTGCGCGGATTCGGCACGTAATCGAAATTGCGACAAAAGGTTATACGTATCGATCGCGGACGTTCGTCCTGGCCGGTTGACTTGAGGGAATTTGATCTTGTATGCTCGCGGTTGTACGGCTCCGCAAAGGAACGTACAACATCGACACCGAAGATCTCGCGGGCAACGGATCAGATCGTGCCGATGGTCCGGCAATGCAGCTCGTCCAGTCCGGAAGGCTCGCGTTCCGGAGCTACTCTAGCGAAGGGGGATCCCATGCGCTCCGTTGTCATCGCCATCCTGCTCCTCGCGCTCGCCGGCGGAGTCTCGGCCGCCGATCGCGCGACCATGCCCGACAACCCGAACGCCTACCAGCAACCAGTCGACTGGAGCGTCGGGCTGCAGGGCGACGACCCGATCATCGAGATCGGCCGGTTCGCGACGGTCTACACCAACCTCGCGGACTTCCTCGATGACATCAGCCCGATCTACTACTTCGACGACTTCTCCTGGGCGAACTGGGGCGTGCCCAATGCCCCGTCCTACGATTTCGGGCCCGTGAACGGCTACGGCTACACGGCCACGGCCACGAACGGCATCTTCGGCATCCCGGGCGCCATCTCCACGAACTCCGCCCTCGATCCCATCGTCATCACCTTCACCGGCGCCCCGATCACGGCGCTCGCGGGCGACTTCTACGGCACCGACTTCGACGGCGTCCCGGTGCCGGCCAACACGATCGTCACCCTGTCCGACGGCACGGTCGTCTCGCTGCCCTACCCGACGGTCTTCGCCGGGTTCACGAGCGGCGTGCCCATCGCCTCCCTGACGATCTCGACCGACTCGACGGCGAGCGTGTGGGTGACCTTCGACAACTTCTACTGCGGCGAGATGGGCTCCGTGGCCACCCAGGCCGCGACCCTGAGCGACGTCAAGGCGTTGTTCCGCTAGTCGGCGCCGCGATCCCGGCGGCCGGCCGCCGGGCGACCGCCGCGAGGAGCCGGGGACACGCCCCGGCTCCTCTGTTTTCCCGGCCGTTCGCCGGCGCGCGATCGACGCCGGCGCGGTCAGCCACGGACGAAGTGCGGCACGGTCTCGGGCATCACGAGGGAGAGCTCGACGAAGCCGCGGTAGCGCCCCTCCACGAACCAGGGCGACTGGTAGATCAGCTTGCGCACGCCGTTCTTCTCGATGGTGTAGACGTTGCGGGTGCCCGCCGCCATCATCGCCGCGAGCCGCGAACGCGCGGGCTCCCGATGGCAGTCGAGCACGTTGCGGCCGATCAGGTCGGCGCCGCCGTCGCCGGCGAACGTCTCGATCGCGCGGGCGTTCATCTCGAGGATCACGCCGGCGGGGTCGCAGACAGTGACCGCGCCGGGAAACTCGTCGATCCAGGCGTGAGGCGCCACGGCGGTCCTCCTTGCAGTTCGTTGCGGCGGGCCAGGGATGCCGGACGCGCCCCGCCCCGGGCCGATCGCGCGCGAGCTGCGGATCATACCTGGTCAGGCCGCGGTCAGCGGCGGTAGCGGACCCGCGTGCCGAGCTCGACCGAGAGCCGGATCTCCTCGGCCGCCAGCTCCGCGGGGAAGTAGGTCCCGCTGATCTTGGCTCCGTAGAAGCTGCAGCCCTCGACGACCGCCTGGCGCAGATCGACGCCGCGCAGGTCCGCGTCGCGGAAGTAGCTGCCGGTGAAGTCGAGGCCGTCGGCGTCGAGTCCGCGCAGGTCGAGACTGCGGAAGTCCACCCCGCGCAGATCGCACGCACCACCCTGGGCCCGCCGCTTGTTGAAACCCTGAATGTCGTCGGTCCGCAGCAACTGGTAGAGGGGGTCCTTGGCGATCCGGGGACGTTCGGCCTTCATCGCGGTCTCCTTGGGACATCAGACCTCACTCGACGCCTGGATGATCGGCAGCCGGACGCTCGACTTGACCGTCGCGTTCCTCCACGATCCGCGCCTGCCGGCGCCCGGCCTCCAGGTCGACCCGCAAGAGGAGCCACGCCCCGGACGCGAACAGCCCGATCAAGAGGAGGATGCTCAGGCGGCTCTGGCCCGTCAGGTGGCTGACGGCCGCGAACGCCAGCGGGCCGAAGATCCCCGCGAGCTTGCCGCTGGTGGAGTAGAAGCCGAAGAATTCGGCGCTCTTGTGCCGGGGGACCATCGTGCCGAACAGCGAGCGGCTGAGGGCCTGGCAGGCGCCCTGAACCGTCCCCACGAGCGCGGCGAGCAGGAAGAAATGCCAGGCCGCGCTCATGAAGAACCCCAGGACGCAGACCACGGCGTAGACCGCCAGGCCGCCGGCGAGAACCGGCCGCGCGCCGGCCCGCGCGGCGAGGCGGCCGCACAGGAGCGTGCTCGGCACGCCGATGAGCTGCGTCACGACGAGGGCCTGGATCATGGACGCCGTCCCGATCCCGATCTCGCCGCCGTAGGCGGTCGCCATCTTGATGATCGTGCCGATGCCGTCGTTGTAGAGCCAGTAGGCGAGCAAAAGCAGCAGGAGCGGCCGGTAGCCCCGCAGGTCGCGCCAGGTGCGGCCGAGCTGCCCGAAACCGTCGCGCCACACGCGACTGGCCGGCCCGCGGCGAACCGGCGCCGGCTCGGCGACGTACCGGAACAGCGGCACCGAGAAGATGGCCCACCAGCCGGCCACGCTGAGGAAGCTCGCCTTGACGGC
Organism: Candidatus Krumholzibacteriota bacterium; assembly: GCA_022711765.1. Classification (GTDB taxonomy): domain Bacteria; phylum Krumholzibacteriota; class Krumholzibacteriia; order LZORAL124-64-63; family LZORAL124-64-63; genus Glo-17. The sequence continues at coordinate 1,204,843 of JAKLEB010000002.1, read as the reverse complement.
GGCACCCGCGCCGGCGAAGCCGAACGCGCCGGGCATCGTCACCCAGAGCATGTTGACGATCAAGAGGAGGCCGCCGCCGAGGTAGCCCCAGGCGTAGCCGCGAGCGCTGATCGTGTCGAGCTGGCCCCGGGGCGCGACGTGCAGGAGCAGCGATTCGTAGAACACGAGCGAACCGGCGAAACCCAGGTTCGCGAGGGCGAAGGCGCCGCCCGCAAGCCGCCAGTTGGTGGGCGGCAGAAGTGCGAAGCCCGCCGTGGCGAGGACGCCGGAGGCCATGAACGCCGCCAACAGTCGCTTCCGGGCGCCGAGCGCGTCGCCGAGAGCGCCGAGGACCGGCCCGCCGAGGGCGACCACCAGGAGCGCCAGTCCCGTCACCAGGCCCCAGCGAGCCGTCACGGCGGCGGGCGCGAGCCCATCGGCCTCGGCGATCGCACGGAAGAACGGCGGGAAGAGAGCCGCCATCACCGTGCAGGCGAACGCGCTGTTGGCCCAGTCGTAGAGGCACCAGGCGCGGACCGCGCGCGGGTCGGCCATGGCTACCAGTAGAAGAGGATGCCGGCCTGCGGCCAGAGGGTGATGGTCTCGTCGTCGCCCTGGTAGGTGAAGTCAGCGTCCACCTGGCAGGCCCAGCGCTCGTGCAGGAGGTACTCGACGCCCACGCCGAAGCCGGTGTTCCAGGAGGTGCTCGTGCTCCAGGTCTCGACGCCGCCGTCGCGCTGGTGGCGTTCCTTGTGGTAGGTCCTTCCCACGCCCGTCACGAGGTAGAGGCGCAGGCGGGGATCCTGGCGAAGGAGGTACTGGAGTTCGACGCCGAGATTGTGCCGCTTGTCGGACGACGTGTTCCAGATGCCGCCGGCGACCTGCAGCTGCAGGAACCACTGCAGGGGCCCCTTGAACGCGAGCCCCGAGCCGCCGATCTTCCCGGCGTGCACGCCGACGGCGCCCTGCATCGGGTCGTCGACGCGATTCCAGTCCGACTCCGCCGCGGCCGAGCGGGCCGATGCCAGGATCGCCAGGGTCGCCGCCAGGGCGAGCCAGCCGAGTGTCCGCAGACCAGCCATGTCTTCGCGCTCCTGTGGTGATCGACCGGTTTGGCGGCGTCATCCTGGCACATCCGGCGCGCCGATTCCAGCGCGGCTTGCGCAAAAAAACCGGGCCGACCTTCCTGGTCGGCCCGGCCGGGGTGTCCTGCGAGTCCGTTCGCGACCCCGTCAGCTACAGCCGGTGGTGGCGCCGCAGTTGTTGCACTTGTAGCACGAACCGTTGCGCACCGTCACCGACCCGCACTCGGGACACGGCGGGCTGTCGGCCTGGGTCTCGAAGATCCGGTGCTCCTGGGCGACGAGGCTGCCGGACGCCGCGACCATGGCCCTGCGAGCCGGCGCCGCAGCGGCGTCGGGTGCAGCGGCCGCCTCCGCTTCGGCCGCGGCGGCGTGGTCGCCGAACTTCCGATCCAACCAGCGGAAGATATAATCCATGACGGACTTCGCCAGCGGAATCTCAGGGTTGCTCGTCATGCCGCTGGGTTCGAATCGCATGTGGCTGAACTTGTTCACGAGCACGTGCAGCGGCACGCCGTACTGCAGCATGATGGACACCGCGGTGGCGAAACTGTCCATCAGCCCGGAAACGACCGAGCCCTCCTTGGCCATGCTGATGAACATCTCGCCGGGCTTGCCGTTGGGATACAGGCCGACCGTGATGTATCCCTCGTGGCCTGCGATGGAGAACTTGTGGGTGATCGCCTGGCGTTCGTCCGGCAAGCGCACCCGGTGCGGTTCCGGCGGCGACAGCAACGGCGCCGGGGCCGGCGCGGCATCCTTGGTCGTGTTCAGCGGCTGCAATCGCTTGGAGCCGTCGCGATAGATCGCGATCGCCTTGAGGCCGAGCTTCCAGCCCTCCAGGTAGGTCTGCATGATCTCCTCGACGGTCACGTCGTTCGGCATGTTGACCGTCTTGGAGATCGCGCCCGAGAGGAACGGCTGCACGGCCGCCATCATGCGGATGTGCCCCATGTAGTGGATCGAGCGGCGGCCGTTGGCCGGCCGGAACGCGCAGTCGAAGACCGGCAGATGGTCGTCGGCGAGGTGCGGGGCGCCCTCGATCGTCTCGCGTCCGTCGATGTACTCGAGGATGTCGCGGATCTGGCCGTTCTCGTAGCCGAGTCGCTCCAGGGCCTCCGGCACGGTGTTGTTGACGATCTTCATGACGCCGCCGTCCACCAGCTTCTTGTACTTGACGAGCGCGATGTCGGGTTCGACGCCCATGGTGTCGCAATCCATCATGAAGCCGATGGTCCCCGTCGGCGCGAGGACGGTGACCTGCGCGTTGCGGTAGCCGTAGTCGTGGCCGACGACGAACGCGCGGCGCCAGACCTCGTCGGCCGCTTCGATCAGTTCCAGCGGCGTCCGGTTGCGGTTGATGCCGCCGAGCGCGGCGCGGTGCTTGCGGACGACCGCGAGCATCGGCTCGCGATTCTCCTCGTAGCCGGCGAACGGGCCGAGCTCCTTGGCGATCTCCGCGGAGGTCAGGTAGGCCTCGCCGCACATGAGGGCGGTGATCACCGCGGCATAGTCGCGCCCCTCGTCGCTGTCGTACGGGAGGCCGCGGTGCATCAGCAGCGCGCCCAGGTTCGCGTAGCCCAGACCGAGCGGCCGGAAGCGCTTGCTGTTCTGCGTGATCTCCTCGCGGGGGTAGCTGCTGTTGTCGACGATGATCTCCATCGCGCAGAGCATGATGCGGACGGCGTGGCGGAAGCCGGCGATGTCGAATTCGCCGTCGGCGCGCCGGAACTTCATGAGGTTGAGCGAGGCGAGATTGCACGCCGAGTTGTCGAGGAACATGTACTCGCTGCAGGGATTCGACGCATGGATCCGGTCGGTGTTCTTGCACGTGTGCCAGTCGTTGATGGTCGTGTCGAACTGCATGCCGGGATCGCCGCAGACGTGGGTCCCCTCGGCAATCTTGCGCATGAGGTCGCGAGCGCGGTAGGTGCCCATCGGGCGGCCGTCGGTGACGGCGTGCGTGGTCCAGCCGCGGTCGTCGACGACGGCGCGCATGAACTCGTTGGTCACCCGTACCGAATTGTTGCTGTTCTGGAAGAAGACCGAGCTGTAGGCCTCGCCGTTGAACGAGCCGTCGTAACCGTGATCGATCAGGGCCCAGGCCTTCCGCTCCTCGTTGACCTTGCAGTTGATGAAATCCTCGATGTCGGGATGGTCGGCGTTGAGGATCACCATCTTGGCCGCGCGACGGGTCTTGCCGCCGGACTTGATCACGCCGGCGAATGCGTCGAAACCCCGCATGAAGCTCACGGGGCCCGAGGCCTGGCCGCCGGCCGAGAGCTGCTCGCGACTCGAGCGCAGGGTCGACAGGTTCGTGCCCGTCCCGCTGCCGTACTTGAAGAGCAGGCCCTCGGTCTTGGCCAGGTCCAGGATGCTGGCCATGCTGTCGTCGACCGCGTTGATGAAGCAGGCCGAGCACTGGGGCCGTTTCTCGACGCCGACGTTGAACCACACCGGACTGTTGAACGCGGCATACTGGTGGAGCAGGAGGTGCTTGAGTTCGTCGCGGAACGCGTCGCAGTCCTCGACCGACGCGAAATAACCGTCCGCGAGGCCCCAGCCGGTGATGGTGTCGGTCACGCGGCCGATGAGCTGGCGGACCGAGCGCTCGCGATCGGGAGTGCCGAGTCCGCCCCGAAAATACTTGCTGACGACCACGTTCGTGGCCATCTGACTCCAGCCGGCGGGGATCTCCACGTCGTCTTGCTGGAAGATGACCTCGCCGCGGTTGCTCACGATGGACGCGGAGCGGAGCTCCCACTTGACCCGGTCGAAGGGATCGTGACCGGCGGTGGTGTAGCGCCGCGGCATGGGCAGCCCCGCCACGGTGTCGGCGGGACTCGCGAGGAGAGGCTCCTCGCGGGGCCCGGCCGGGTCGCCGCCGAAGAGGACGCTCTCGGACACGGCTCGCAGCTGCTTGTTCTCGAATTGTTCCTTCATGGTCGCTGGGCTCCTTCTGCCTGCCGGGGGATGAGGACGCGATCCATCGCGCCCCGGGTCACCAACCATCCCCCGCTGTCCTGTTGCAGACCGTAACTTGCGCTCTATGGCTCCAGATCCTCGAAAATGATCGATGTTCACGGGCTGCCCAAGATGTTGGGCCGGATTTCGCTACCCGACACATTCCCTTGGGGAGCCACAATATCTCGCGCGGATTCCGGGACGTCCAAGGGGATTTTCCGCGGCATCCCCGGCGACCACGGACATCCATTTCCCAACGCCGCGTTAACGCCGTGCTAACCTGCGCTTGCCGATCGTTTGGGAGTCACGAAAAAAATCGGTGGCCACCGCCCGGGTCGCCCCCGCGCAACCCTTCCGGCAGTCGGGAGCGATCCGCACCCCATGCGGGACATCACCTGTAACTGAATCATTATCAATGAGATCAGCGACTGGCCGCGGGCTCACGAAACGACGCCGGTTCCGGGGTCGCAACCGTACGCGGCCAGGACCTCGACGACGATGGCCCCGGCGCGCCGCCGGCCGGCGCGAAAAGCCTCGCGCACCTCCCCCGGCGAACCCGTCGCCTCCATCGGGTCGTCGATCGGCCGGCGCCAGTGGCGGCCGGGATCCCGCAGGGTCGGGAGGTAGCGGCCGGCCTCGTCGCTGAGGGTGACGACGAGGTCGAAGGCGTCGAGGTCGAAGGTGTCGATGGGTTTGGGATGCTGCTCGGAGAGGTCCAGACCGACCTCCGCCATGATCGCGCGGGTACGCCGGCCGATCGGATGGACGACCAGTCCGGCGCTCGCCGCCTCCCAGCCGGCGGGAAACAGGCGGCGGGCCCAGGCCTCCGCCATCTGGCTGCGGCACGAGTTGGCGGTGCACACGAACAGGACCTTCACGCGTCCGCCCCCAGCAGGACGAGCAATCCGTCGAGATCCCGCAGCGACTGGTCCACCAGCTCGCCGGTGCGCGCGGGGTCGAGGCCGGCAGCCTCGATCGCCTGCGCGAGCTGGCCGTCGGACACGCGCGGCGCGCCGCCGTCGTGTCCGTTCCGCGACGCGATCAGGTCGGCGGCCCGGACGACCGCGGTCATGCCGCCGGCCGGCGCCGGCGCGTGATGTCCGGCGATCACGTCGACCAGGTCCGTGGGAAAATTCCAGGCCGCGGCCAGCTTGGCCCCCGCCTCGGCGTGATCGAAGCCGAGCAGCTGCCGCTCGGCCCGGACGAGCCCGTCCGCGTCGAGGTCCTGCGGCAGCACCTCCAGGCGCTCGCGCAGCGGCCGGTCCAGGAGCAGCTTGCCGAGGTCGTGGACCACGCCGGCCGTGAACACCCGGTTGCGGCCGCCCGCGCCTCCCCCGCCGGGCACGAGCCGGGTCGCGAGGAGCCCGACCGCCAGGCAGTGGCGCCAGAGCTGTCCGCGCGGCAGGCGATACGCCGTCACCGGCATCTGCAGCAAGCGACCCATGCTCGCCGCGAACGCCATGGTGAGGACCGTGCGGCTGCCGAGCATGACGAGCGCATCCCGGGCGCTCGCGACCTCGCGGCGCAGGCCGTAGTAAGCCGAGTTGGCGAGCTTCAGCAGGTTGGCGGTCAGGCCAGGGTCCTTCTCGATGACCGCAACGATGTCGGCGCCCGGGGTGTCGGGCTCCTCTAGGAGCTTCAGGAGCTGGGCGCTGGTCGCCGGCATCGCCGCCAGCTCGGGTGTCGCGGCGACGAGTGAAGCGAGGTCCTTGGGCATGGCACGACTCCCGTGAGGTTGGGCCGGGATCGGTGACGGTGCGGCGATCATGCCACAGCGCGGGCGACCCGCCAACCGCCATGAATGGACTTGGTGACCGGCCCGCCCGCCGTTAGCCTTTCGCCATGGCGAATGCCGAGACCCGAAACACCCCGTCCTGGCCCCTCCTCGCCATCGTCGGCTGGACCGCGGCGTGCATGCTGGCCGCGGTGGTCTGGCGGCTGTGCCCGGCCGAGCGGACCTACGCCTGGCCGTGGCCCGGTCCGTGGCCGTCGTCCGCCCCGGCGCTGGTCGCGATCGCCTGGGCCGCGGCAGGCGCCGCCCTGGCCGTCGCCTGGTGGCGCCGGCCGGAGGCGGATGAGCGGCGAGCGCTCGTCGCCCTGGCGCTCTGGCCGGCTGGACCGCTCGCCCTCGCGTGGTCGGTCCTGCCGGCCAGCGGTCTGCCGAACGCCGGCGCGGCGGTCGCGCTCGCCGCCAGCGCCGGCGCCGGCTGGGCGCTCGCCCGCGGCGCGCAGGCAAGGGCGGCGCTCGGCCGCGGCCGGCGGGGCTGGCTCGAGGGCAAGATCTGGATCGGCTGCCATGCCGCAGCGCTCGCGGGCATCGCGGCGGCCGGCCTCTGGACCGGCAGTCTCGCCGCGCCGGGGTCCTTCCTGCTGTCCCTCGCGCTCTATCCTCTCTACGCGCTGGTCCAGCTCTACTTGCTGCTCGCCATCCCCTGGCCCTGGTTGCGCGCGCTGTCGGCCGGGCGGCGGCGCGCGGCGACCGCTGCGGCCGCGTGCCTCTTCGCTCTCGCGCACTGGCCCAATCCCGTGGTCATGGCGCTCTGCGCGATCGGCATGTCCGTCTGGGCCCGGGAGTACGACCGGGGGCGCGGTCTCGTGCCGCTCGCGCTCTCGATGGGAGTGCTGGCGACCCTGGTGACGCAGAATCTGCCGGACCGGTGGACCGAGCACATGCGCGTGGGTCCGGGATGCGTGCGGCTGCGCGCGGTGCCGGCGCTGGCCGCCGGCGCGGCCGAGCGCACGATCCATCTGCCCGCCGGCAAGCCGCGCACCCAAGCGTTCCTGGCCGACCTCTATCCCGGCATCGCCGGGCGGTCGCCCGCGCCGGCGGAGCTCGACCGCTGGTGGCTCTCGCTCACCGCCTGCCGGCGAGGCGTCCTGGCATGGAGCTTCTTCATCAGCGAGGAGTACCACCGGAAATTCGGCTCGCCGGCCGGCGAACCGCCGCTGCCGGGCAACACGCACTGGACCCAGCTGCCGGATCCGTGGCCGGCGCGGATCGGCGCCTTCACCGAGCCCGATCCGGCGTTGCCGCCGGACGAGTGGGACGGGTTCCTGCAGCGGCTGTATCGGGAGATCCTGCACCGGACCTCGACGGCCGGCGAGCGGGCGGCCTGGTCGGTGGACCTGAGCCCGCGCCAGCAGCAGCGGCTGGTCGAGGTGCTCCTCGAGCGGCGCCTCGAGCTTGGCCGGGCGCCTTTCGACACGCTCGATTGCCGCGCCATGCGCCTGCATGACTGAGGCCGCCGATCGGCGGGGCTAGGGGGCGAAGACCCGGCGGCTGACGAAGGTCCAGTCCCCGGCGCGCACGGTCACCGGCGCCAGCGTCTCGGAACCGATCGCCTGACCGGTCGCGTCCAGCAGTTCCAGCGAGAGGTTGTGGACCCCCGCGGGCAGGCTGAGCCTGATCAGCTGGACCTGCTCCGGCAACGTCAGCCAGCCCCGGGTGTCGGCCGACTCGGTCGCCGCGGTGAACAGGTTGGCGAGGAACCCGAACGTCTCGTTCTCGCCGGCGACCGCGTCGACCGCCAGGTACTTGGCCAGACCGCGCACGATCGTCTTGACGAGGATGGTCCCGTACTCGGCGTCGAAGGTGATCCCGGCGGCGGCGGCCGGATGGTGCGCGCGGACGCCGGCGACGGAACCGCCGCCGGCAACGTCCACGCGCACGTTCTGGACCGGGCCCGGCGAGGCCTTCAGGCTCGGCACCGCGATCGCCAGCCAGTACGCGATCTCGGCGCCGCCGAGGTTCGCGCGGGAGTAGGCGGAGCGTTCCGCGATCCGGTAGGCCCAGTCTTCCTCGTCGTCGTAGTCGTCGGACTCGAGGATCGGCAGGTCGAGCCGCGCCTCGCTCTTGGCCGGGACGAAGCCGGTCTCGACCAGCAGGACGACCTCGCCCCGACCCGCCACCCAGGCCCAGTCCTCGCGTCCCGCCGGCGCCTCGCCCGCGGCCGCGAAGACGTCGGGACACGCGTCGCGCAGCTGCGCCAGCTCCTCCGGGAAGCCGAGGCGCGCGGCGCAGCGCGCGAGATCCCGGCCGAGCCACGGCGGGATCTCGAGGCCGAGCAGGTCGTGCACGTCCTGGTAGGCCGTCGCGGCGTTGCGGTAGGCGATGAACGCGTCATTCAGCTCGCCGTCCCAGTCGTAGAGCATGCCGGCGAAGTAGAGCATGAAGGGATCGTTCTTCGTGCGGGCGAGATCGCCGGTCTCGCCCCGCTCGACGCCCTTGATCGAGGCGTCGACGTAGGCCGCAAGAAGCAGGCTGGACTTGCGCGCCTCCACCAGGGCGTCGTCGCGCAGGCCGAGCGCCACGTAGTTCAGGGCGCGGTAGTAGGGCACCATCGCCAGCTCGAAGGGTCGGGCGCGGTAACTGATCGACAGGTCGTTGGTCAGGAGCGAGAACGCGCCCTCGCTGAGGCTCTTGGCGTAGAGCTCGTCGGCGGTGCGCTCGGCGGCAGCGAACGCGTCGTTGCTCTCGGTCCAGCGCCCCGCGTAGTGCAGGATCAGGCCGCGCTCGAGGAACGCCAGCAGCACATCCTTGCCGCCGGCGTGCTTCTCGACCGTGGCGAGGGCGTCATCGTAGGCCCCCGCGGCGAGTTGCGGCCGCAGATCGGCGAGCCTGGCGGTGTAGGTCGCGCAGCCGGCGGCCAGGATCACGAGGACCCCGGCTGCGCCGGCCAGGGCGCGCGGGCGGATCATCGGCGCCCCTACCCGCGGTACTTCTTGTTGCTGACGACCTTCTTGGTCTTCGTCTGGCCGGCCCACACCTTCACGTTGTTCTCGAGGTTCACCAGGTAGGTGTCGGTCTGGTAGTACTTCACCTGGTCCTTGCCCTCCTGGTCGACGATCGTGTTCAGCTCGCCCAGGAGCATGTAGTCGGCGCCGTGCTCGCGACCCCACTGGGCCATGGACTCGGCCGAGGCGTAGTCCTGCTGATCGGCCCGTTCCTCGCGGATCTGGTCGCGCTCCTCGGGGCTGGCGACGACCTCGACCCGACCACTGCCGATGAAGGTGCGCTCGAGATCCGCGGTCAGGGTCTTCATCGGGATGTGCTCGACCGTCTTGTTGCGGATCACCCCGACGATGAGGGTCGGCCGCTCGCCCTTCTCCTCGAGGTGCCGCTCGACCCAGTCGGCGGAGGTGATCTGGCTGACCAGATCCTGCGCCACGTTCTGGCTGTCGATGTCGTTCCAGTTCCCGCTGAGGTCGATCTGCTCGCCGGGATCGACGCGGGTGACGGTCTTGCCGCCGCAGCCGACGAGGACCACGGCCAGCAGGGCCAGGCTGGCGACGTACACACGGGTGGTCATGGACGACTCCTTCCTTGCGCCGGCGCCCAGGCGAGATTGCAGCCGGGCGCGATCGATTGATAACGCGAAGACCTCCGCGAGGTTCCCCGCTCCCACCGGCGCGATTGTGGCACCGGGCGGCGATTCGTCAACCTGGATCGTCGGCGGAGGCGCCCCGGATTCCGGCCGCCTCCGGCAGCCCGGGCTTGACCTGGAGAACCGTCTCCCGCCGGATCGACACCGTGCCCGGCGGCGCCCCGCGCGGCTTGGTCACGTAGCGGGCCCGGGTCGCGGTCACGGCCACCGATCGCGCCGCCCGCTTCCTGGAGTGCCAGGCGGCGACGGCCGCCGCCGCCCGCACCGTGTCGCGGTCCGGCTCCTCGCCGGACGGGACCTGCAGGACGACGTGGCTGCCCGGCAGACCCTTGACGTGGAACCACCAGTCGTTGGGGCGGGCCAGCTTGAGGCTCAAGAGGTCGTTGTCGCGATCGGTGCGGCCGGCGAGCACCACCCAGCCGCCCGGCAGCGTGTACCGGAAGAGACGGGCCGCGGACTCGGGGGACGCTGGCATGGACCCTCCAAAAACCTGGAACTGACGCGCCCGCTTGCAGTATATTGCCAGTTTCGCATACTCTATGCGGCCGGCCCCGACCTGCCAAGGGGCCGCTTCGACGGTTGACCGGACCCCCAGCCCTGCAAGGAGAGCTTCGGAGATGATCGAAGTACGCGACGTCACGAAGCGCTTCGGGAGCACGGTCGCGCTGGATCGGGTGTCGTTCGCGGTCGAGAAGGGGAAGATCCTCGGCTTCCTCGGCCCCAACGGCGCCGGCAAGAGCACGACCATGAAGATCATCACGACCTTCCTGGCGCCTGACGGCGGCCAGGTCACGGTCGATGGGATCGACGTCCTGGAGCAGCCCCTGTCCGTACGGCGCAGGATCGGTTACCTGCCCGAGAACGTCCCCCTCTACCATGACATGAGCGTGGAAGAGTACCTGGTCTTCGTGGGTCGCGCGCGCGGTCTGGCCAACCCCCGCCTGCGCGAGCGCCTCGCCTGGTGCGTCGAGGCCTGCGGGCTGCGCACCGAGTACAAGAAGCGTATCCAGGAGCTGTCCAAGGGATTCCGGCAGCGCACGGGCCTGGCGCAGGCGTTGATCCACGACCCGGACATCTTGATCCTGGACGAGCCCACCAGCGGCCTCGACCCGTTGCAGATCATCGGGATCCGCCAGCTGATCGCGAGCCTGGCCGGCCACAAGACGGTGATCTTCTCCACGCATATCCTGCAGGAGGTCGGCCCGGTCACCGACCGCGTGGCGATCGTCAACGAGGGCCGCATCGTGGCGGACGGGCGGATCGGCGAGCTCACGGAACGGGCCATGGGCGAGAACCGCGTGTTCCTCACGCTGCGGCGCCCGGCGACCGAGGTGGAGCCGGCGCTGCGCGGCCTGCCGGCGCTCTCGAGCCTGCGGGCCCTGGGCGAGGCGCCGAACGGCGCTTGCCGCTTCGAGCTGCGCGCGCCCTTCCGCCACGACCTCCTCGGCGCGATCGCCGGCCTGGCCAGCGAGCGCGGCTGGCCGCTGACCGAGCTGCAGGAGTCGCGGTACTCGCTCGAGGACACCTTCATCGCCCTGACCCGCGCCGCCGGGTCGCAGCGGGAGGTGGCCTGACATGCGCAACGCCTTGGTGATCTTCCGGCGCGAGTTCGCCAGCTACTTCAACAGCCCGATCGCCTACATCTTCATCATCGTCTTCCTGCTGCTGACGGGCCTGCTGTTCATGCTGAACTTCTTCCTGGTCGGCCAGGCGGACATGCGGGGCTTCTTCGGCGCCCTGCCCCTCCTGCTCACGTTCTTCATTCCCGCGATCAGCATGCGCCTGTGGGCCGAGGACCGCCGGCAAGGGACCTTCGAGCTCTTGATGACCCTGCCCATGCGCCCCCACGAGGTGATGGCCGGCAAGTACCTGGCCGCGCTCGCCTTCTTCGGGGTGACCCTGGTAGGGACCCTCCCCATCCCGATCATGCTCAATGCGCTCGGCAACCCGGACAACGGCACGCTCGTGACCGGCTATCTCGGCACGCTCCTGATGGGGGCGCTCTACCTCAGCGTCGGCATCTTCACGAGTGGCCTCATGCGCGACCAGATCTCGGCCTTCATCCTGGGGGTGATGGCCTGCCTCATCATGTGGCTGCTGGGCCAGACCTTCGTCGCCGCGGTGTTCGACGGCTGGATCGACGGCTTCGGCCGGCTGCTCCAGCAGTACCTCGGCATGACCAGCCATTTCGAACCGATGTTGCGCGGCGTGGTCGCCCTCGGTGATCTGGTCTATTTCCTGGCCCTGACGTCTCTCTTCCTCGCGCTCAACGCGCTCTGGCTGGAAGGGAGGAAGTATTGATGAGCTACAAGCGACGCAATTTCCGTCTGACCTTCGCGGTGGCGACCGTGCTGCTCGCCGCCGTGGCGGTCTTCCTCGTGGCGGTGCTCGGCAACATCCAGGGCGCCCGCCTCGACCTCACGGCCGACCGGCTGTTCACCATGTCGCCCGCCGCGGTCCGCATCCTCGAGGGGCTCAAGGTGCCGGTGCTCGTGAAGCTCTACATCACCCCCGAGAGCAAGATGCCGACGGAGTTCAAGAACCTCGAGCGGGACATCTCCGAGCAGCTCCGCAACTACGAGCGGATCTCGAACGGGAAGCTCCAGTTCTCGGTCCACAATCCGCAGGACGACGAGGCGATGCAGCAGGAGCTCACCCAGAAGGGCATCCAGCCGTTCCAGGTGCAGTCCGTCGACAAGGATGAGATCGGCGTCAAGCTCATCTGGAGCGGTCTGACGATCGCCTACAAGGACAAGCCCGAGGAGGTCGTCCCGCGCATCTTGCCCCAGTCGCTGACGAACCTCGAGACCATGGTCATCGGGCCGGTCCATCGCCTGACCCGCGAGCGTGACCCCAAGGTGGCGCTCTACGCCCCCAAGAAGGAGGTCAACCAGCAGCTCGCGATGATGTACCTGCAGCAAGGCATGCAGCCGCCCGAACCGCAGGACCAGTTCTCGATGGTCAGCCAGCTGCTCCAGCAGGAGCACTATCAGGTCGTCCCCGTCGAGCTGACCGCCGCCAGCGCGATCCCCGACGACGCCGACGTGCTCGTCGTGCTCGGCCCGCAGGATCTCGAGCCGCGCCAGGCGTGGGAGATCAACCGCGCGCTGAGCAACGGCATGCCGGTCATGGTCGCGGTCCAGGCTCACGAGTACAACTACCAGCCGGGCGGCCGCGGCAACTGGATGATCAACGGGACGGCGGCGGCGAGCGGACTCGAGGACCTGCTCGGCGGGATCGGCCTGACGGTGGTGGGAGACCACTTCCTGGACGAGAACAGCCAGATGCTCGAGCTGCCGCGCGAGGTGAACCTGGGCGGCCTGCGGATGCAGGTGCGGGAGCCCGTGGACGCGCCCGTCCAGATCCGGATCACCCAGGACCAGGTCAACCAGGATCAGCCGGTGACCAACCACATCGGGCAGCTCCTCTACCTCTGGGGCACGCCCCTGGACCTCGACAAGGCGAAGTTGTCCGAGCACGGCCTGAGCGCGGAGACGTTGATCTCCTCGAGCGGCCGCAGCTGGCGCACGGCCTTCGGCAGCGGCATGCTGACCGCCGAGCAGACCGATCCCGCCGGGAAGGCGATGGCGGGTCCCCAGCCCCTGGCGGTGCTCGTCAGCGGCGAGTTCCCGGACACGTTCGGCGGCAAGGAGCCGCCGGCGTGGATCAGCTCCGGCGAGGCGGAAGCCGAGGCCGGTGCGGCCCCGGCGGCGACGCCCGCGCCGCTGCACCCGGCGCCGTCGCGCCTGCTCGTGGTGGGCTGCGCCAAGATGTTCGACGACATGGTGCTGCAGGGCGCGCAGAACGCATTGCTGATGCTCAACGCCGTCGACTACCTCGCCGGCAGCGAGGATCTCCTGACGATCCGCAGCAAGCAGCTCACCGAGCGCACGATCCGCCCGGTCGCGGCCGGCGAGAAGGTCGCCTGGCAGGTCTTCGTGCTCGCGCTCATGCCGGCCGTGTTCATCATCGTCGGGATCGTCCGTTCGGCGCAGCGACGAGGCGGCGCCGCCCGCTACCGTCGCGAACTGCGTGGCGACGCCTAGGAAGGAGGTCACGATGCTCAACCGCAACATCCTGATGGTCCTGGGCGGGATCCTCATCGTGCTGATCGTGATCTCGGTGGCCCAGACACGGTGCCATCGCGAGGCGACGAGCCGCCCGAGCAGCGAGGTGCTGCTGCCCGGCGAGTTCGCGCGCGCGGATCTCGGCCGGCTCGTGATCGGGTACGGCGCCGAGTCCGACGCGGTCGTGCTCGAACAGACCCCCGAGGGCTGGCGAGTCGCGACGGCCTGGAACGCGCGCGCCGCCGATCAGCGCCTCGACACGCTCCTGCAGAGCCTGAGCGACCTGCGCGGCGAGTTCCGCAGCAGCAGCGAGGAGGTCCTGGCCGATTACGGCTTCACCGATACGACCACGATCACGATCTCCGGCTTCCACCCGGACGGCGGCGAGGCCTTCGCCATCGAGCTCGGCGGCGCGCCGTCGGGCAGCCAGGGCAACTTCGTCAAGAAGCCTGGTGCGAGCGACGTCTACCTGACGACCCAGAACGTGCGGGGCAACCTGGGCCTGTGGGGCGCCAGCGGCCGGCCCGCGAGCCGGCACTTCCTCGAGCTGCAGGCCTACAAGGTGGACCGCCAGGAGGTCGACGCGATCCAGCTGCGCGGCGAGGAAGCGGTGGACCTCGTGAAGGAATTCGCGATGGTCGAGCCGGCGCCGGACGATTCCGTCCATACCGGACCATACTCGGACCGCAGCCAGTGGGAGTGGCGACTCGAGCGACCCGGCGGCAAGACCCTGGGCCAGGCGGTCAAGACCAAGGCGGACGGCGTCCTCGGCGCGGCCGTGAACCTGCGGGCTCAGGACGTGGCCGATCCCGGCGCGGGTCCGGCCGCCTATGGTCTGGACGCGCCCGAGCGGCAGGTCACCCTCGTGCTCGCCGGCGGCCAGCGGGCGACTCTCGCCTTCGGCGCCACCCGCGAGGCTGAGGGAACGGCCCCGGGCGGCTGCTACGCGCAGGTCGAGGGCGACCCGACGATCTGGGTCGTGGGCGAGTACGCCGTGAACAACCTCTTCAAGACTCCGAAGGACTTGCTGCCCGAGTGACGGCGCCGGCGCCGGCGCGACCGGAGCCCCCGCCCCCGAGGGCGGGGGCTCCGCGCGTCAGGCGCGCCGCGGCGAGAGGCCGGGCAGCCCGTGGCGACCGATCCGCCTCGCGAGCGACCAGCGCACGCCCGCGAGCGAACCGGCGAGCAGCGCCGCCGTCAGCGCCAGCCCCCACCGCGTTCGCGCGATCACGAGCGCGTTCCAGACCAGGCACGCCGGCGCGACCAGCAGGAGGAGCCAGAAGACGGCTCGGTTCGCGCCGCCGCCGTCGCGCCGCCACGCGCGGCTGAACGGCGCCGCGGGTCCGACCAGCTGGGTGAGCGTGAGGGTGAGCTCGAAGGCCAGCCACGGGATGCCGAGCACGGCCGGCAGGTCCGCCGGTCGGACGAGGTCCGCCGCCCACAGGGCGATGCCGATCGCGAGGAGCGCCGGCGCCGGCAGGAGGGCGCGGGCGAGGCGCCGTTCGAGCGACAGCAACCGCCGCGGATCGCCCACGCCGCCGGCGGGCAGCCAGGCCGCGGCCGCCTCGCTGCTACAGGTGAACGCGCCGCCCAGGCTTGCGCCCAGCAGCGCCATCCACAGCGCCAGCCGGCCGGCGATCGCTTCCGTCCCGGCGGTCGCTCCGGCCAGCCGGTCGCCGCTGACCGCCAGGTACGCCAGGAGCAAGACTGGCAGGAACAGGACCCCGCCCGTCAACCGCCAGTCCTCGCGCAGGTGCGCGCGCGCCAGCAGCCCGAGCGCCCGCCCGTCGCGACCGCGCAGCCAGGGCGCGAGCCACCATCCCAGCGGGCGGGTCCAGTCGACGGCGCGCCGGCTGCGGGCGGTCGATTCGCGGTCGCCGCGCCCCCGCGAGCCGAGCGCCCGCAGGCCCCACGCCGGCACGGCGATCGCCGCGGCCAGCCCCATCCCGGCCGCGGCGACCTCCGGCCAACCCGGCTGCGCGAGCGCACCCCAGGCGCCGAACCACGCGGTCGGCACTGCGGCCAGCGCCCAGCCGCCGGCGAGTCGGCTCTCGCCGGCCAGCGTGCCGAGACGCCGCGCCGCCAGGTTGATCACGATGACGATCAGCAGGGTGCCGGCGACCTCGACCAGGCGTCGAGCCCGCGCGCGGCCGATCAGGCGCGCGAGACCCTGGACCAGGATCGCGAGCACGGCGGCCAGGACCACCGCGTGCAGACCGAGCCCGACCAGGGTGCCGAGACCGGCCGCGACCGGCGGCGCGCCCGCCACGAGCAGCACGACGAGCGGCGCGGCGGTCATCGCCGCCGAAGCCTCCAGGACGGCCCTGAGCAGCAGGCCGCTGCGGGCCAGGAGCAACTCGCGTTCGCTGACCGGCCACCAGCCGAGCACCCGCCTGTCCTCCTGGCCCAGGATCAGGGGAACCGCGTCACGGGCCGCGGTCAAGAACACCGCGCCGCCCTGGCAGAGCACGAGGAGCGACGCGGCGACCCAGGCTCGTTCGCGCAGCGCGCCGACCGCGGCGGCCACGGCGATCGACATCGCGCCGAGCACACCGAGCATGACCCAGCGTCCGGCATCCGGACCCAGCCTCCCGCCAGTGCCCGCCTCATGCGCCAGCTGCAGCTGCACCTGCGCCTCGCGCCGCAGCGCGCGAGCCAGGCCGAGGACCCGGACCGGATCGCCGCCGGCGAGCCGGACCAGCGGGCCGAGCCACCGCGCGCTCACGCGCCGCCGCCCAGCAGGTCGGCCCAGGCCACGGTCGAACCGCTGTCTTGGTGGGTCATGCGCAGGAAGATATCGGTCAGCGGGGCGCCACCGTGTTCGCGCCGCAGGTCGGCCACCTCGCCGTGCCACAGCAGCCGGCCCTCGTGGATGAGCACCAGGCGCTGGCAGATCTCCTCGACCTGTTGCAGCACGTGGCTCGAATAGACCACCGTCTTGCCGCCGGCCGCGAGCTGGACCAGCAGGTCGGCCAGGCGGCGCTGGCTCGCCACGTCGAGGCCGTCCATCGGCTCGTCCAGCAAGAGGACCGGCGGATCGTGCAGGAGAGCCGCGGTCACGAGGACCTTGCGGCGCATGCCTTTCGAGAAGCTGGCAAGGCGGTCGTCGAGGACGCCGGTGAGCGCGAAGTGCGCGAGGATGCGCTCCGCGCGGCCCAGGCCGACCTGCGGGTCCAGGTCATGGAGCAGCGCGGCCAGCTCGAGGTATTCGCGCGCCGTGAGCCCCTCGTAGACCGCGCCGTGCTCGGGCACGTAGCCGAGCTTGCGCCTCACGGCCATCACCTCGGTGCGGATGTCGTGCCCGGCGACGCGCGCCGTGCCCGCGGTCGGCGCGAGCAGCGTGGCGAGCAGGTCGAGCGTCGTGGTCTTGCCCGCCCCGTTGGCCCCCAAGAGTCCCACGAGGCAGCCGGCCGGCAGGGCGAGGTCCAGCCGATCGACGGCCACGACGTCGTCGAAGCACCGGCGAAGCCCGGCGAGCTCGAGCATCATCATTGGCTATCTCCCTTCCCCGCGAGGATGTATGATGCCCGGGAGCGTGACGCCATAGTTTTCTTATCATGACGGATCATTCGCCAAGAAGGAGCCGACTTGAACAGCAACCGGAATTCTGGCGGGGGCGATCGCGGCACCCGGCTGCTCGTCAAGGGCGGCCGCGTGCTCGACTATTTTCCGGCCGATCTCGCAGCCCAGCCCGACCCGCTGGTCGAGGACGTCGACCTCCGCATCACCGAATGTCGAATCAGCGAACGCGGCCGCGACCTCGCCGCGCAGCCCGGCGAGCAGGTCCTCGAGCTGAACGGGGCGACGGTCCTGCCCGGCAACGTGAACGGCCACATGCATCTCTACATGTCGCTCACGGCCGGCGCGCCCCAGCCCCCTCGCCAGCCCTCGGATTACAAGGAGACCCTCAGCGAGGTCTGGTGGAACCTCGACCGCTCGCTCGACAAGGACGCCGTCTACCTCAGCGCCGCGGCCGGCGCCTGGGATGCCGTGCGCTGCGGGACGACGGTGCTCTTCGACAACCACTCGAGCCTCACCTTCGTACGCGGCGCGCTCGACGAGGTCGAACGCGCGATCGCTCTCGTGGGGCTGCGGGCGAACCTGTGTTACGAGGTCACCGATCGCGCCGGCAAGGGCCTGCGCGACACCGCGCTCGAGGAGACCGACCGGTACCTCTCCCGCCGCAGGGACACTCCCGACGGCTGCGTGGCGCAATTCCGCGGCGCCGTGGGCGCCCACGCCAGCTTCACGCTCGAGGACCGCACGCTCGAGCGGCTCGCCGCGATCTGCGACCGCTACGGCGTGGCGACCCACCTGCACGTCGGCGAGAGCGCCGAGGATCGCGAGATCAGCCGCAAGCGCGGCTGGCAGGATCCCGTCGAGCGGCTTCTCAAGAGCGGGTTGATCCGCGCCGGCTCCGTGCTCGCCCATGGCGTGGACCTGAACGAGACCGAGTTCGCGGCTGTCGATCGGGCCGGCGCCTGGCTGATCCACTGCGGTCGCTCGAACATGCAGACCGGGATCGGTCGGGCGCGACTGCGCCACTGGGGCGAACGCGCGGCCCTCGGGACCAACGCGCTGGACGAGAACATGTGGGGCGAACTCAGGACCACGTACTTCCGCGGACGCGAGTCGTCCCCGCCGGACCTCGACCGGCGGGCCGCCGCCCGGCTGTGGTTCGGCGGCTACCAGCTCGCCCGGCACCACTTCGGCGAGGCGTTCGGCAGCCTCCGGCCCGGCGCGCCCGCCGACTTCATCGTCCTCGACAATTTCCAGAAGACGCCGCTCGTGACCGAGACCTGGCTCGACCACCTCCTGTACGATTTCCACCCGTGGGACATCGGATCGGTCTGGGTCGGCGGACGGCGTGTCTACGCCAGCGGGGACGGGCCGCCGGTCGACCCCAAGGTGCTCCAGGCGACGGCCATGCGCCTGTGGCGCGCGATGGGCTGGCTCTGACGCGCGACGCCTCGACTTTTTACGGCGAGCCGTGATCGGATCGGCTAAGCTCGCGGCATGCGATCCGTGGCGAACAGCTGGCGGCGAGGCGGTTCCTGGGCGTGGGCGGCGGTCGGGTCGGTCGTCCTGGTTGCGTCCGCGTCGGGCGCGTCGTTGACCTTCCCGCCCCACCAGCAGGCGATCATCGACAGCCTGCAGGCGATCAACCGCACGCAAGGCGCCGACAGCGTGGCGGCCCGCGTCGGCCAGCTCCTGCCGGCCGCCCGCCTGGCCGGCGACTCGCTCTTCGTCATGCGGTTGGTCGGGATTCGCGGCGCGTCGCGGGTCTGGCACCGGCAGACCAAGGACGCTCGCGAGGATCTGGACGAAGCCCTGGCGCTGGCGCGGGCGCTCGGCGACAGCGCGACGGTCGCGCGGACGCTGCTGTGGCTGACCCGCACCCTCGAGGACGAGGGTGACCAGGCGCGATCGGGCGAGGGCTACCGGCAGCTCGAAGCGGTCGGCCGGCACCTGGAGAGCCCGTATTACCGGGGACGCGGCCTGATCGGGATGGCCTGGGATCGGGCCTACGTCGCGGACTACGCGCGGGCGGAATCCCTCTACGCCGTCGGCTGCCGGTTCGCGATCGCCGCGCGCGATACCTTCGGCTTGCTCTGGGCCCAGAACGGCCTGGGCCTGTGCGCATGGAGCACCGGCCGGATCGCCGATGCGGACTCGCTCTTTCAGCTCGTGTGGCGGCAGTGCCAGGGCCGGGACATGGCAGTCATCGAGACCGCGGTCCTGAACAACCGGGCCGGCTTGATGGAGGTGCTGGGGCGGCCGGACGAGGCGTTGCGCGGGTACCAGGCCGCGCATGCCCTGCACGAACGGGCCGGCCGGGCCCGCGAGACGGTGCCGGCGGCGCTCAACATCGTGCGCTGCCTGAGACAGCTCGGTCAGGTGGACGCGGCGGGCGAGACGATCGCGGAGGTGCGGGATCTCTGCCTCGCGTCCGGGTTCCTCGGCTACCTGCCCATCACGATGGACCAGCTCGCCCAGATCCAGCAGGACCAGGGCCGTCCCGCCCTCGCCGCCCGGACCTGCCGCGAGGCGCTCGCGATGCGCGACGTCCTGCGCCCTCGCTCGGCGGTCCAGCTCCTGTTGACCCTGGCCGCCGCCATGGCCGAGCAGGACAGTCTCGAGGTCGCCCTGGCTCTGGCTCGCCGGGCGGCCGCCTACCCGGAGGCGCGCGCGAACGTCGGTCTCCACGCCGAGGTCGCGCTGCTGCAGGGCGACCTGCTCCGCCGGACCGGGGACCCGGCCGCCGCCGCCGCCGTCCTCGACGATGCGACCGGTGGGGTCGCCGCCGCCCGGCTCGTGTCCCCGCGGATCGCGCTCTTGACCGGCGCCGGCGAAGCCTACCTGCTCGCCGGCCGGCCGGCGCTCGCGCGCGACCGGCTGCTGGCAGCGATGCGCGCCTGGGAAGACGCCCGGGTCCTCCTCGACGAGCCGGTGTGGCGGGAACGCCGCAGCGGCAGCGCGCGACGGCTGTTCGAGGCCCTGGCCGAGCTGACGCTCGCCGCGGCGGATTCCCTCCCGCCAGCCGCCCGCCTCGCGAGCTGCTTCGACCTCCTGCAGCATTTCAAGGCCCGCACGCTCCTGGAGCGCGCGCTCGGCCCGGGTCGCGCCGCGGCGGGTCCCCGGCCCGTGACCGCCGCCGAGCTGCAGGCCGAGGTGCTCCGCCCGGGCGAGGTCTTCGGCGACCTGTACCTCGGCGAGCGGCGCAGCCTGCTGTTCGTCGCGACGCGGGACACGTTGCTCGTCCTGCCGCTGCGCGAGCGTGCGGCCGTCGTCGCGGCGCTCTCCGTGCTCGAGGGCCTCATCGCCGACCGCGCGTACCGGCGCGACGACGACGCCCTCGCACGGCTCGTGGCCGGCGTGGTCGACCGGCGCCACGACGATCTGCCGCCGGTCGACCTCGCGGCGGTCCTCGACTCCGCCACCTCGATCTGCTGGTCGCCGGACAGCGATCTGCACCGGTTGCCCCTCGGGTTGCTGCTGGAGTCCCGGGAACTGCCGGTCGCGCGCGCGCCTTCGGCGACCTTCCTGGCGGAGCTGCGCCGCCGCCCGGTCGCGGCTCGCGCGGCGTCGACCTCGATCCTGGCCGCGGCCGGTCTGGCGGACGGCGAGGGTCGACCGTTGCCTGGCGCCGCCGCGGAGATCGCCTGGCTCGCCGGCCACTTCGAGGGCGTGACGGCGATCGTCGATTCCACGGAGGCCGCGCCGTTCGGCGGGCACGACCCGGCCGGGTTCGACCTGCTGCACATCGCCGCTCACGCCGAGACCGACGCAGAGCGGCCGTGGAACAGCGCCCTAGTCTTCGGCGCGCCCGGGTCGCCGTCGCGCCTGCGCGCGGGCGACGTGGCCGAACTCCGGCTCGCGGCGCGGCTCGCGGTCCTCACCAGCTGCGGCAGCGCGAGCGGCGCCGTCATCTCCGGCGAGGGCATGGTCGGGCCGGCGTCGGGGTTCGTGTCGGCCGGCGTCGGGACGGTCGTGGCGACGTTGTGGCCGATCGAGGACCGCGACGCGCCGGCGTTCTCCCGGCGGTTCTACCGGGAGCTGGCTCAGGGACGGACCGCCGCGGAGGCGCTCCAGCGCACCCAGCAATGGCTCCGGGGGCGCCCCGAGACCGCCCACCCGGCGAGTTGGGCCGGTTACGTCCTGCTCGGCGAGGGCCGGCAGACCGTCGCGCTGGCCGAGCGCACGGGCATCGCCGGCCGACTCGCCGCGACGGCGGGAGCCGTCGGGGCGGCGGCGTCGATCGTCGCCGCGCTCCGGCGGCGCCGTCAGCGCAGCAGGGTGAAGCCGCAGGTCCGCTCCTCGCCCAGCGCCTCGAGCCTGCAGAAGTAGCGGCCGGACGCGGCGCCGGCGCCGAACTCGAGCGGCGTCTGGTCGCCCACCCCGAGGTCGGCGTCGAGCAGCACCACGACCCGCCGCCCGCGCAGGTCGTAGACCGACAGCTTGGCGTGGCCGGCCCGCGCGAGTCGGAAGTGGATCTGCGCGCTGCCGACCGCTGGATTCGGCCGGGCGCCGTCCAGCTGCGCGAGTTGGTCGCCATCCGGCTCGACGGGCGGTTCCTGGGGACCGTACGGATCGTAGATGTCGAGGGTCTCGGCGCCGCTGCCGGTGGGGTCGAGCCAGGGCGCGAGCTGGGACGCCGCGTCTCCCCCGCCCTCCCAGGACAGCGCGAACCGGCCGTACCAGTCGCTCTCGTCGTTGCCGCACGCGGCGTCGCCGCCGTGCAGCTGGCCGATGATGCGCCTGGCCTGGTCGAACAGCGGGCTGCCGCTCGACCCGGGTTCCGTCGTGCCGAGGTCCCAGTCCACGACCCGCCAGTGCGTGCCGTTGCCCGGCACGACCTGGCTCAGGTACGAGGTGATCTCGAGCGGATCGTGCTCGAAACTGATCGCCTTCTCGTCCGTGCTGGGGTGATGGATCGCGACCGCCTGCGCGACGTCGATCCCGCGGCGGTCCCACCCCGCATAGCTGACCCGCGACGCGGTGTCCGGCAGGGCCGACAGCTCGAGCAGGGTCATGTCGGTGGCGACGTACGACGCTCGCCAGATCGCTCCCGTCTGGGTCTCCTCCAGGCTGCCCCCGGCGAGCTGGCCGCACTCCGGGCTCATGAAGTTCCAGTAGACCGTGACCGTCGCGGCGTTCTCGCTGGTCACGCCACAGTGGTTCGCGGTCAGGAAGTACGGGGTGCCGTCCTGTCCGGTGTTGTTGATCATGGCGCCCGAGCATCGCCAGGAGCCGCCGACCGTGTAGACCGCCACGCTGCGGATCTGCCGCCGCCAGGGATCGCCTTCCGGGCAGACCACGTCGATGTTGCAGACGCCTTGCTTCGACTGGTCCGTGTCGCCGAAGTAGCGATAGCCACGACTCACCCGTTGCAGTTCGAGCGCGAACCGATCGCGATCGCCGGGCGGCAGGACGAGGGTGACCAGGGCCGTGTCGCCAAGGACGACCGGCGTCCAGAGCTGTCCGTCCTCGCGGTTGTCGGCCGCGGTGAACGTGCGCTCCGGGCCCTGGCGGCCGGCGATCACGAGTCGCGCGCCCCACGGCAGGTCGAACCGGCGGAAGCCGAAGTTGAGGCTGAGCGAACCCGGCGCGCTGACCAGCAGCCGCCAGCGGTGGCTCCCGTCCGGCAGACGGTCCCAGCCGTCGCCGTCGTCGGGGGCGAGCGAGAGGTCGTACGGCGAGGCGAAACGCTCCGGGCCGCCGCCGCCGCGCGCCGCGGCGTCCTCGGCCGCCAGGGTGGCGACATCGGGGCCCGGCAGGTCCAGGGATCGCGGCCCGGCGGCCAGGGCGCCCGCGGCGGGGCCGGCGAGCAGCAACAGGATCATCGCGGTACGCAGCATCGCAGACCTCGCGGTCGAGGGTCCGGGGTCGGGCTCGCGTGAACATACGCCACGTCCAGGTCCCGGCGCCAGCACGGGTTGACGGCGGGCCGGCCGTTCTGTTCCTTCAGGAGTCGCCCTGGCCGGGGTGACGTCGTCGACCGGAAACCGGTCCCCTCCAAGGACGGTCGCCGCTTCCCCCCGACAGAACCGGCGATGGTAACGGCGGCTCCAGCGCGACTGGAGCCGCTGTGCCGTCAGGTCGGCCGGACGCCTAGGCGTGGTACCGCAGGGCGAGCTCGGCCGGCGCCGGATGCAGGTATTCCTGGTCGAGCAGGTAGGTCACCTGCCGGATCCTGAGGTGGTGCTCCAGCAGGGTCACCGGCACGATCAGCGGGACCTCTTGCGCGCGATAGGCGTCGATGGCCCGCAGGATGTCCTCCCGCTCCGCTGGGCCGAGCGAGTTCCTCAGGTAGCCGAGGAGATGGTGCAGCACGTTGACGTGCTTGCGCACGGTCGCCGGGTGCTGCAGGGTGTCCAGGTAGGCGCGCACGTACCGATCGCGGAAGTCGGCCGGCGAGAAATCCCCGACCCGCGCCACGAGCCGGCCGAGCTCGCGGTAGCCCTCGGTACGGTGCGCGAGCAGCAGGTACTTCTCACGGGCGTGAAACGCCACGATCTCGCCGCGACCCGGTCGGGCCGCGAAGAACGCGTGCACGCGGTGGTGGGCGAACACGCGCACGATGAAGTGCTCGCGCAGACGGGGATCGCCGAGGCGCTCCGCCTCCTCGACCGGCAAGAGGGGCAGCCGTCGCCGCAGCTCCGCGGCGAACACGCCGACGCCCGCCCGGCGAGGTCGACCGCCACCGCCGGGCGCCGCCACTTCCACGCGCTCCAGCCCGCAGCTCGGCGACCGGCTCTTGAGCACGTAGCCGGACAGGCCGAGCCGGGCGAGCTCGCGGACCCGCCGCCGACAGGAACGCCGCATGCGGGCCGTCCAGTCGGTCCGGCTGCGATTGCCGACCAGGCGCGGCGCCGCGAGGTCGCCCTCCAGGTGGACCGGTTCGCGCGGGATGCCCATGCCCGCCTCCGCCTCCGGACAGACCGGCACGAACTCGACGAACCGGCCGAGCACGTCGCAGAGGTAGCGGTCCTGCCGGTGGCCGCCGTCCCAGCGCACCGGCTCGCCCAGCAGACAGGAGCTGACTCCCACGAGGATCCGGCCGCTCATGCGGAGACCTCCGGGTCGCCGAGACGCGCCATCCGCTCGACGTAGCGGTCGACTCGGAACTTGCGGCGGCAACCGGCCAGGTTCATGAAGCGGATCTTGCCGAAGACCGGGCGCTCGGACCACGGACGGTCGTGCAGGCCGCCGATCGACCAGGCGCAACCGGCGTAGCCGCTCGGATCGCGTCCGTCGAGCGAGTAGCGATCGTTCAGGGCGATCGCCGCGTCGAGCGCCTCGCCGGGGTCGCGGGTCCACTCGAGGATCTTCTTCGCCCAGTACATGCGGAGGTACCCGTGCATCTTGCCGCGCGCGACCAGCTCCGTCTGCGCAGCGTTCCAGAGCGGATCGTGGGTCGCGGCCGCCGCGAGCTCGCCGACGTCGTAGACATGTTCGCGCGGGTCGTCCGCGTGGTCCTCGAGCGTGCGGCGTCCCCAGGCTGGCAGACCCTCGAACCGGTCGTAATCGTGGTTGTAGTGGCAGAAATTGTCGGCCAGCTCCCGGCGGACGATCAGCTCCTCCAGGAACGCGTCCCGGCCCGCGTCGGCCGGCGACCGCGCCGCGTCCAGCGCGACGCGCTGCGGCGCCAGCTGACCGAAGTGCAGGTACGGGGAGAGGTCGGACTGGCCGGCGACGGTGGGATCGTTGCGCGCCGTGTCGTAGGCGGCGATCCGCGTGGACAGGAACCGCGCGAGCGCGGCGCGCGCGGCGGCCTCGCCGGGGTCGCACCACGCGATCGCCGGCCCCGCGGCGGGCGCCGCGAGCGACCAGTCGGCTGGCGGCGGATCCGCAGGCCACGGATATGGATGCCGGCGCAGCCGGGGAAATTCCCCGAGAAAGGTCGGCAGGAGGCGCTGCAGCTTCGGCCGGATCGTCCGCGCCGCGTACTCCTCTTTGCCGCTCGCGCGCCAGGCCGGCACCACGTTGTGCGCATCGACCTGGCGGACGGGCACGCGGACCCGCGCCGCCACGGCGTCCTCCCACGCGCGGCTCGGGCGCAGCGGGTTGAAGTCCGTCACCAGGCAGCCAGCGCCCGCGCGCGCGACGAGCCGCGGGATCTCGCGGCCCGGATCGCCGCGCACGAGCAGGAACGGGATGCCCAGGGCCTGCAGGTCGCGAGCGACCTGCCGCAGGCCGGCCAGCATGAAGGCGAACGTCCGGCGCGTCGCGCCCAGGAACTCGGGCACGAGGCAGAACGCGACCGCGAGCGGCTGCGCCGACGCGAGGGCCAGGTCCTGCGCGTAGAGCAACGCCCAGTTGTCGCGGACGCGCTGGTCGCGGCGCAGCCAGCAGACGACCGGACCGGTGCCGACGTCGCCGGCGCGCAGCGCGCGGACCCGATCGGGATGGACGCGGTCAACGGCGGTCACGGCGATTCCTCCGCGGCGAGGTCGCGCCAACGATAGCGCGCTCAGGTCCGCCTGACCAGTTCGCGCGCGAGCGCGGAGACCAGATCGCCGGCCGTCACGAGCAGGCCGCCCGCCGCCATCACGAGCACCATCTCGTCGTAATGGTTGCGAGCCCGGGCGTCCTGGATCCAGAAGCCGAGCGATGCGAGCCCCAGCATCCCGAGGACCGTGGCCTCGCGGACGCAGGTCTCCCAGCGGTAGAAGAGGTACAGCAGGAATCGGTTCACCGAGAGCGGGAAGATCCCGGCGAAGACGATCTGCCGGCGCCTGGCGCCGAGCCCGCGCAGGGCCGCGAGGGTCGGCTGTTCGAGGTGCTCGACGAGGTCGGCCGTGAGCTTGCCGAGGATGCCGGCGTTGTGCAGCGCCAGCGCCAGCACCAGGGGCCAGGCGGTCGGACCGTAGAGCGCGATCAGGAGGAAGGCCCACACGTACTCCGGGATCGAGCGCAGCAGGGTCAGCAGGGC
This sequence comes from Candidatus Krumholzibacteriota bacterium, assembly GCA_022711765.1. Taxonomy (GTDB): domain Bacteria; phylum Krumholzibacteriota; class Krumholzibacteriia; order LZORAL124-64-63; family LZORAL124-64-63; genus Glo-17. Next base: position 1,178,931 of record JAKLEB010000002.1, on the reverse strand, counting down.
CCGCGCGACGACCACGACGGCACCCCAGGCGAGCCGGACCGGCCACCGCGGCGCGACGGGATCGGTCAGGAAGGGTTCCGGGCACGCGAAGCCGCGCGCGGCCCACGGCACGAGGAACGCGCCGAGCGATCCGGCGAGCAGGATCGCCGCCACGCTCGTGGCGAGGGTGCTGAAGGTGGCCTCCCCGAGGTAGTCGCGCCAGATGCCGCCCAGCCAGGTCGCGGCGACCGACCAGCTCCAATCGGCGCCCTGCAGCGGATAGGGGACGACCTCGTGGAGCAGCCGCCGCAGGTTGGCGGCGCGGCCCGCCGACCAGGCGGGTTCGGCGAGGAATCCGCCGAGGGCCCAGCTGACGGCGACGAGACCGACGACCGCCCAGCCGCTCGCCCGCAAGAACCGGCTGCGGGGGCGCTCGGCGCGCAGGCGGCGGATCGTGGCCTCGCGCGCCGTCATCGCCCGAGCCTCCGGCGGATCGCGCCGCTCCACCAGTCCACGCCGGCCACCAGCGCGAGCAAGACGTACAGGTAGAACCATACCTCGCCGTAGTAGAGATTCTCGAAGCTGGCCGAGATGTAGTAGCCGAGGGTCGGGAATCCGAAGAAACCCAGGACCGCGGCCGACCGGAGCGCGCATTCGAAGCGGTAGAGCGAGTACGCGGTCATGTCGGGCAGGGCGCGCGGCAGGAGGCCGAACAGGAAGACCTGGACGGGGAGGGCGCCCGCGTCGCGGAGCGCGCCGGCCGGCCCCCGGGGCGCCTCGTCGATCAGCTCCGCGAAGATCTTCCCCAGGGTGCCGGCGTACGGCAGGGCGAGCGCGACCACGGCCGCCAGCGGCGTCACCCCGAAGACCGCCAGGAGCAGCACCGCCCAGAGCAGCTCGTGCACGGAGCGCAGGCCGACGGAAGCCAGGCGGCACGCGGCGGTCACGGCCGGGCCGAGCCAGGAACGCCGGCCGCCGGCCCACCAGGCGGTCGCGCCGCCGAATCCGAGCAGGAGGCCGCCCGCGAGCGCCGGCAGCATCGCGGCGGCGGCGAAGGAGACCGTCCGCCAGGCCGCGCGCGTCGCTTGCCACCACAGGGGCGGCAGGTCGGGCGGCAGATCGGCGCCTTCACGCGCGAGCGCGGGACGCAGGGCGCGGCCGAAGAACTCGGCCCCCAGCTGCCAGCCTTCGCGGCCTGGCCAGAGCCGGCGCGGATCCAGGTCCAGGACGAGCGCGGCCCAGAGTCCCGCGGCCGCCAGCAGGAGGAAGACCGCCAGCCGGGCTCCACCTGGTCCGGACCCGCGGACCACGAGAGCGCGTTCAGGTGCCATCGAGCGACCTCGCGAGGGGCGGCAGCCGGTAGAGGTCCCGGTACGATTCTCCGCCCAGCGCCGCGGGCGGGCCGTCGAAGATGACGGCGCCCTCCCGCAGCCCGACCAGCCGCGGGAAGAATTCGCGGGCGAGGTCGAGATTGTGCAGGCTCATCACCAGGGTGAGTTCGCGCTCGCGACAGACGTCGGTCAACAGGGCGACGGTATCGCGCGCGCGGGCGGGGTCGACGCTCGCGACCGGCTCGTCGGCGAGCAGGACGTGCGGTTCCTGGTAGAGCGCGCGGGCGATCGCGACCCGTTGCTGCTGGCCGCCCGAGAGGCGGTCGACGCGCTGGAACAGGGCCTCGCCGATGCCCACGCGCTCGAGGATGGCGTGTGCCCGGGCGAGGTCCTGGCGCCGAGGCCGGACCATCGCCCGTACGGAGCCCCAGAATCCCTGGCGCCCGAAGCCGCCGGCCAGGACGTTCTGGCTCACGCGCAGGTTGTCGACCAGGCGCAGGTCCTGGTGCACGACGCCGATCGCCGCCCGCAATCGGCGCAGGTCGGCTCGCGCCAGCCCGGCGAGGTCGCGGCCGTCGGCCGACACCCGGCCCGCGGTCGCGCGGGCGCTCCCGTTCAGCAGGCGCAGGAGGGTCGTCTTGCCCGCTCCGCTCGGTCCGACCAGCGCGATCCGCTCGGCGGCGCGGATCGTGAGCGTGACCGCCCGGAGCGCCGTCTGGCTCCCGTAGCGGACGGTCACGTCGGCGAGCGCGAAACGTCCGGTCATGCTAGCGCAGCATCCCCAGATCGCGGGCCACCGCCTCGATGCCCGCGTACTCCTCGTCGCTCGCCGGGATCAGCCGATCCCGCGGCAGCGCCCGCAACAGCGCCGGGTCGTCGATCGCGACGAGCGCCTGCTGCAGGCGGCCGGTGAAGCCGGCGCCGAACACCGTCTCGATCGCGGGGTGCGCGGTGAAGTTGTAATCGGCGTAGCGCGGCGTCTGCCAGATGACCTCGACCTTCGTCGAATCCGTCATACCCGCCGCGATGCGCTGGTCGAAGACCTTGAAGTTGACCACGCCGGCCTGGTAACGGCCCGCCTCGACCAGCTCGCACGTCTTGTCATGGCTGCCGGAGAATCCGATCGGCTGGCTGAAGAACTCCGGCGGGGACTGGCCCGTGTTCTCCTTGATGAAGTACTCCGGCATCAGGCGACCGCTCGTGCTGCTCTCCGACCCGAACGTGAAGGCGAGGTCCTTGATGGCGAACGGGAACGTCTCGCCGGGTTCGAGGCCGGCGCTCGCGTTGCAGATGAAGTACGAGAAGTACGTCGGGTCGTCGGACCCCTGGGCGATCGCCTTCGCCCCCGGAACGGCCGCCCGCGCCTGCACCCCCGTCAGGCCGCCGAACCAGGCGAAATGGACGTCGCCGTTGCGGAACATCTCGACGGAGGCCTGGTAGTCGCGAGCCGGGACATATTCGACCGGCACGCCGAGCACCTGGCCGAGGTGCGCGCTGAGCGGCGCGAACTTCGCGATGAGCTCGGTCGTGTTCTGGTCGGGGATCGCCGTGTACTTCAGGACCGGTCGGGACGTCGGCTGCCCGCTGCAGCCGGCTACCGCGATGACGAGGGCGAGTACGATCAGGCGGCGCATCTTTGAAGGCTCCTCGGCAAGGGACGTGCGTCTCGTGACCGAGGAAAGCCTATATTTAAACTAGCTATTTAGCAACGACAGGCTCCGCCGCACCCAGATATCGCTCGAGCAGGGCGACCAGCGACTTCTGGTCGATCGGCTTGGCGAGGTAGTCGTCCATCCCGGCGTCCAGGCAGCGCTGCCGGTCGCCCTTCATCGCGTGCGCCGTCAGCGCGATGATCGGAACACGGGGCTCCAGCACGCCGTCCTCGCCCGCTCGGATCCGCCGGACAGCCTCGTACCCGTCCATCACCGGCATCTGGACGTCCATGAACACCAGGGCGAACCGCCGCTGCGCGAGCGCGGCCAGCGCCTCCGCTCCATTGCCGACCACCTCGACCTGGTGACCCTGCTTGCGCAGCAGGATGCTGGCGACCTTCTGGTTGACCGGGTTGTCCTCGGCGAGGAGCAGCGGCAGTTGGGTCGCCGTGCCGGCCGACGCCGCCGGGCGGACCGCGGGCGCCGGCGCCGCCGGACGCCGGGGAACGAGCAGCTCCTGAGGCGCGGTCCGACCCGCGGCGATCGCCAGCAGCGCGTCGCGGAGCTTGCGGTGGCGCACCGGGCGGCTGACCCACCCGGCGAATCCGGCGGCGCGCAGGTCGTCGCCGTCCAGCGGCTCGCCGAGGCAGAACAGCGTCAGGCAGGGCGGGATCGGCAGCCCCCGGGCCGCCCGGAGCTTGCGGGGAACCTCGCGGGTCGCGGGATCCTGGCTCCAGGCGCCCGCGATCACCGCGAGGACGTCCGGTTGCCGGTCGAGGGCCGCGAGCGCCGCTTCGCCGGCGTCGCCGTCGATCGACGGGGCGATGCACTCGCAGCCGAGGAAGCGGACGGTCTCCGCGACCACGTCGCGCGTCCGGGAATCCGGGATGATCAGGAGCACGCGACCACCGATGGGCTCGTCGGCCGCTGGCTGGGCGCTCTGGCCGAAGTCGATCCGGTACCAGAACGTGGTGCCCTGGTCCACCGCGCTCTCGACGCCGATCTCGCCGTGCATCAGGTCGATCAGCTGCTTGCAGATCGCGAGGCCGAGCCCGGTGCCGCCGTACTGGCGCGTCGTCGACGTATCCACCTGGGAGAACGACTCGAAGAGCCGGTCCATCCGATCGGCGGGAATGCCCACGCCCGTGTCGGCGACCTCGAAGCGCAGGCTGACGCCTCCTTCGTTCTGGCCGTCGAGGGTGACCTTGACCTCGACGTGTCCCTTGTCCGTGAACTTCACCGCGTTGTTCACCAGGTTGACCAGGATCTGGCGCGTGCGGACGGGATCGCCCCGCACGCTGGCCGGGACGTCGTGGCCGACGAGCAGGTGGAACTGCAGCCCCCGGTCGCGCGCCCGCGGCGCCAGCATCTCGGCGACCTCCTCCACGATGCAGCGCAGGTCGAAGTCGATGGACTCGAGCTCGAGCTTGCCGGCCTCGATCTTCGAGAAGTCGAGGATGTCGTTGATGATGCTCAGCAGGTTCCGCGCGCTCGCGTACACGACCTCCAGGTGCTCGCGATGCTCCGGCGCGAGGTCGCCTTCCAGGAGGACCGAGGTCATGCCGAGGACGCCGTTCATGGGCGTCCGGATCTCGTGGCTCATGTTGGCGAGGAATTCACTCTTGGCGCGCGTCGCCTCCTCCGCCTGCTCCTTGGCGATCCGCAGCGCCTCCTCGACCCGGCGGCGCTCGGTGATCTCCTGCTGCAGGAAGTGATTGGCGCGCGTGAGGTCGGCGGTCCGCCGGGCAACCCGCTTCTCGAGGTCCTGGGTGCGCACCTTCATCAGGCGCGTGCGGTAGCGGATGATCCCGTTGATCGCGCTCAGGCCGGCCAGCGCCGCCAGGGTGAGGAACCACGGCGTCTGCCAGAAGGGCGGGCTGATCGTGACGGCGACCGCGGCGCCCTCCTCGTTCCAGACGCCGTCGCTGTTCGTGCCGCGGACGCGGAAGATGTAGTGGCCGGCCGGCAGGTTCGTGTAGGTGGCGTGGGTCCGGTTGCCGGCGTCGGTCCAGTCCAGGTCGAAGCCCTCGAGCAGATAGGCGTAGCGGTTCTTCTCGGGCGCCGCGAAGTGCAGCGAGGTGAAGGCGAACGAGATGACGTGGTCCCGGTAGTCCAGGGCGAGCTGGTCGGTCAGGTAGATCGGCCGCGTGAGCAGTTCGCGCCCGCGGTTCGGCTTGCCGACCTCGACGCTATGGTTGTTGATCTGGAAGTCGGTGATCACGACCGGCGGCACGTACTGGTTGGCCTTGATCTGTCCCGGGTAGAAGACGTTGAAGCCGTTGATGCCGCCGAAGTACATTCGGCCGCTCGCGCCGTACGAGGCGGCGCCCATGTTGAACTCGTTGCTCTGGCAGCCGTCCTTGGCCTGGTAGTGGTCGAAGACGAGCGTCTCGGGATCCAGGCAGACCAGCCCGAAGTTGCTGCTGGCCCAGATGCGCCCGTCCTGGTCTTCGCTCAGCGCGTAGATCGTGTTGTTGGGCAACCCGTCCTTCTCGGTCAGCCGGACGCAAAGCCCGGTCGCCGGATCGAGGCGATTGAGCCCGGAGCCCGTCCCGACCCAGATGCGGCCGTGCCGATCGCGCAGCAGGGCCGTCACGGTGTCGCTCGAGAGGGTCTGGCGGTCCGTCGATTCGTGCCGGTAGTGGCGGCGGCTCTGGGTGAGGGGATCGATCCGCATCACGCCGATGCCCCAGGTGCCCAGCCACAGTGCGCCGTCGGGCTCGATCTCGAGCGTCTTGCACGCGTTGCCGCCGAGGTCGAAGATGCCGCCCGGGGCCAGGAAGTAGCCGGTGAAACGGCCGGTGCGGGGATCCCAGGCCTGCACGCCGTCGAAGGTGGCCATCCAGATCGTGCCGTCGCGACTCTCCTCGACATCGTAGACGCGCAGGCTCGGCGCGCCGTCGACTCCGGTCGAATCCTGCCGGAATTTCTCGAAGCGACCCGTCTCGGGCGAGTAGCAGTTCAACGCGCCCTGGGAGTTGCCCAGCCAGATCCGGCCCTGGCTGTCCTCGCGCAGGGCGGTCGTCCGGTCGTTCTCGGGCCGCAGGGGATTGCCCGGCTCAGCCATCAACCGCTCGACCCGGCCTGTCGTGGGATCGAAGCGGTTGAGGCCGTGGTTGGTCGCCACCCAGACGAGGCCGCGGCGGTCCTCGATGATCGACCAGACGGTATTGTCGCTGATCGAGTTGGCGTCGCTCGGCTCGTGGCGGAAGTGATAGAACTGCTTGGCGTTGGCGTCGAGGAGGCTCGCGCCGAGGTCATGGCCCGTCCAGACCACGCCGGCCTGGTCGACCATGACCGCCTTGACGTTGGCCGTCTGTAACGCGGTCGAGTTGATCAGATCCGGCGCGAAGATCTGCCGTTCGCCGGTCTCGGGCACGTACTTCATCAGACCGGCGCCCTCGCCGCCGAGCCACAGGGCACCCGTCGGATCCTCGGCGATGGCCCTGACTCCCCCCGGGGCCAGTGCGCCCGCCGCCACGTGCGTCTCGAACGTCCCGGTCTCGGCCACCCAGCGATCGAGCCCGCGGTCCGTGCCGACCCAGAGATCACCCGTCGAGGATTCCCGGAGAGCCGTGATGCGCCGGGAGCTGAGGGTCGTCCGATCGATCACCTGCAGCTCGCCGGTCCCCAGATCGAGGCAGGCGAGACCGTCGACCGTCCCGATCCAGAGCCGACCGACCCGGTCGACCTCGAGGGCCGACACTTCCGTCGACGGCAGACCGGGCCACGGCCGCTGCGTGCCGGTCTGGGGATCGTGCCGCAGCAGACCGTGGGACCGCGTCCCGACCCACACGGCGCCGCCGGGATCGATCGTCAGCGCCAGGACCTCGTAGTTGGTCCCCGTCTCGCTCGCCGAACGAAGGGGCCCCGGGCAGAGGTAGGTGAAGCGCCAGAGGACCCGGTCGAAGAGGGCGAATCCCGAGGACTCCGAGCCGACCCAGAGGTTCCCCGTCTCGTCCTCGGCGACGCAGGTGATGTAGGCGTCCGAGAGGGTCAGCGGATCGTCGGCATCGGTCTTCCAGACCTTGAAGCTGTGACCGTCGTAGCGGTTGAGGCCGTCCTGGGTCCCCAGCCACACGAAGCCATAACGGTCCTGGAGCAGGCAGTTGACCGAACTCTGCGAGAGCCCGTCCTCGATGGTCAGGTGGCGGAACATGTGCCGCACGCGGAGCGAGTCCGCCGCGGTGGCGGGAACGGCGAATACCAGGATCCAGCCGACGCACGTGCCCAGGAGCCGCTTCATCGTCGCCTCTTTTGACCATGGGCCGATCACGGCGCCGGCGGCGTCGCGGACGGCATCCGCGGGCCGCAGGCTCCGACCTATAGATCGGCAATGGCGGAAACGACTTTCGCGAAAAAACTGCGGGTGACCTTTAGAGACTCCAGACCGACCCCGCGGGGCCGTCCTTGACCGCCACCCCCAACGCGGCCAGCTCGTCGCGGAGTCGGTCGGCGGCCGCCCAGTCGCGGGCGGCGCGGGCGGCGCCGCGCTCGGCGACGAGGCGCTCCACGCGCGCGGTGTCGAGGCCCATCCGCGCGGCCTTCAGGTCACGCCGCGTGGCGAGGAAGGTTGCCGGGGCCTGTCCGAAACACCCCAGCACCGCGGACACCGTCCGCAGGTCGGCCAAAAAGCGCGCGAGGGTCCGCCGCCGCACGTCCCGCGCGACGCCCTTGCCGGAACCGATCAGGCCGTTGACCTCGGCGAGCGGCTTGCTGAGGACACCCAGGGCGGCAGGCGTGTTGAAGTCGTTGCGCATGGCCTCGGCGAACGCCGCCGCCAGGTCGGCGACACCCGGAGTGACCTCGCCCGGCGAGATTCCCCCCGCGGCGTCGCTCCCCGAGGCGACGCCGAGCTCGCCGCGGGCGCCGGCAAGCGTCTCGTACACGTACGCCACCCGGTCGTCGGCGTCCTCGAGTCCCGGGAACCGCACGCCGGTCGCCCGCTCCTCGATCTCGAAATTCAAGCCGGTCCGGTAGTGCACGGTCAGCAGGAAGTAGCGCAGGGTCTCGGCCGGGTAGAGGTCGAGAACCTGCCGGATCGTCCAGACATTGCCGAGACTCTTGGACATCTTCTCGCCGGCGAAGTTGATGAACCCGTTGTGGACCCAGTAGCGGGCGAACGTGTGCTCGCCGTACGCGCCCTGGCTCTGCGCGATCTCGTTCTCGTGATGCGGGAAGATCAGGTCGCGCCCTCCGCAGTGGATGTCGAACGACGTGCCCAGGTGGGTCGAGCTCATGACCGAGCACTCGATGTGCCAGCCCGGCCGACCGGGTCCCCACGGGCTGTCCCACGCGGGCTCGCCGGGCTTGGCGGCCTTCCAGAGCGCGAAATCGAGCGGGCTCTCCTTGCGCTCGTCCACCTCGACGCGGCTGCCGGCGCCGTCGAGCAGCTCGGCGCGGTTGCGGCCGCTCAGGCGTCCGTAGAGGTGGAATGCGGCGACCCGGTAATAGACGTCCCCGCCGACCACGTAGGCCAGGCCCTTCGCGACCAGGTTCTCGACCAGCGCGACGATCTCGGGCAGGTGCTCGCTCACGCGCGGCTCGACATCGGGCCGCAGCATACCGAGCGCGTCGAGATCCCGGTGGTACTCGGCGGCGAAGCGCTCCGCGACGTCCGCAGCGGCGATGCCGTCGCGCTGCGCGCGGGCGATGATCTTGTCGTCGATGTCGGTGATGTTCCGCACGTACTTGACCCGGTAGCCCTGCGCGCGCAGGAAACGCACGATCACGTCCGGCACGAGCGCGGCGCGCGCGTGGCCGACGTGGCTCAGGTCGTAGACCGTGGGGCCGCAGCAGTAGATCCCGACCGCGCCGGGCACGAGCGTGGCGAGCGGCACTTTCTTGCCGCTGAACGTGTCGGTCAGCAGGATCTCGGGGAGATTCAGGACGGTACCAGGCATCGCGGCAGCCTCGCAGTCTCGGCCAGGTTCCAGGCGAAGCGGGAAATCTAGGTCAAGGAGCCGAACGCGTCCAGTAACCGGCGCGCCGCCGTGACCGCCGGGATCTCGCCGCGCTCGACGGCCGTCTCGAGCCCGGGCAGAAGGCGCGCGACCTCGGGGTGGCCCAGGAACACCTCTTCCAGCCGGTCGCGCACCAGCTGCCGCACCCACTGGCGCTCCTGCCGCCGCCGTCGTTCCTCGAGCCCGCCGCTCTGCCTCGTCCGATCCAGGAACGTCTCGACCACGCGCCAGACCTCGCGGACCCCCTCGCCCGTGAGCGCCGACGCCGTGAACGCCCGCGTCTGCCAGCCGGCCGTCGCCGGCCGCAGGTAGTGCAGCGCCTGTTCGTACTCCGCGCGCGCGAGGTCGGCCGCCTGACGGTTCGCGCCGTCGGCCTTGTTGACCACGATCGCGTCGGCGAGCTCGATCACGCCCTTCTTGATCCCCTGCAACTCGTCGCCGCCGCCCGCGATCAGCAGGAGCAGGAAGAAGTCGACCATCTCCCGGACCACGGTCTCGCCCTGGCCCACGCCCATCGTCTCCACCACGACGATGTCGTAACCCGCCGCCTCGAAGAGCAGGATCGTCTCCCGGGTCTTGCGGGTCACGCCGCCGAGCGTGCCGCCCGACGGCGACGGTCTCACGAACGCCCGCGGGTCGGTGGCGAGCCTCGTCATGCGGGTCTTGTCGCCGAGGACGCTGCCGCCGGTCACGGTGCTGCTGGGATCGACCGCCGCGACCGCGAGGCGGTGGCCCGCGCCGGTCAGGAGGGTGCCGAGGGTCTCGATGAAGGTGCTCTTGCCGGCGCCGGGCGTGCCGGTGATCCCCACCCGCACGGCCCGGCCGCGATAGGGCAGGAGCGCCTGCACGATCTCCTGCGCCTGGTCGAAATGCGCCGGCGCGTTGCTCTCGATCAGGGTGATCGCGCGCGCGAGCAGGGCGCGGTCGCCGGACAGGACCCCGGCCACGTACTCATCGGTCGCCAGGCGGCGCCGCCGCCCGCCGGGTTGATCGTCGCTGTCCTGCTCGCGCATCGGGCCTCCTGCCGGCAAGACTAGCGCGGATCGGCGCGGGGCCCAAGCGAGAACCGCACGGCGATCGATTCAGGTCCTTGACTCGCGCGGTCCGGCTTCCTTTGCTTCAAGCGAGGAGGCCGCCATGGACCACGAGATCGCCCGGCTGACTGGCGTGGAGTTTCAGGTCGCGAGCTGGGACGTCGACGCGCGCGGGCTCCTGACGACCGCCGCCATGGGCCGGTTCATGCAGGAAGCGGCCGAAACGAACGCCCGGACCCTCGGCGCGGGTTTCGACGACCTGCAGCGGGCCGGCCAGACCTGGGTGCTCTCCGGCCTCCTGATCCGCGTCGACCGCTATCCCCGCTTCCGCGACCGCATCCGGATCGAGACCTGGCCGCGCGACATCGTCCGCCGGCGCGCCTTGCGGGATTTCCGGCTGCGCGCCGAGACCGGCGCGGTCTTCGCCGCCGCGGCCAGCGCCTGGTTCTGCCTCGACCTCGCCGACCGCCGGCCCGTCTCGCCCGAACGCTGGCGCACACGCCCGTGGCAGGCTGACGAGCGCGCCCTCGACGGCGACTGCGGCCGCCTGCCCGCGATCGCCGACGCCGACGCCGAGGTCGCCGTGCCGCTGCGCTGGGGGGACCTCGACCTCGTCGGCCACGTCACGAACACCCGGTACCAGGAATTGCTGATGGAGTCGTACTCGGCCGAATGGCTGCGCAACCACGAGATCGCCGAGATCGAACTGAACTTCCTGGCCGAGGGGCAGTACCCGGACACCCTCGTCAGCCGGCGTCTCGCCGAATCGGGCCGGCCGCACGCCTGGCTGCACGCGCTGGTGCGCCAGAGCGACGGCAAGGACGTGTGCCGGGCGCGGGTCGCGTGGCGCTGACATCTCCCGTTGCCGCCGCGCCCGCCGATACCCCATATTGGACCCCGCTCGCCGCCTCGTCCACCCCAGCTTCAGGAGAGAGCCATGCCGGCCAACCCCGCCGCCGTCCAGGAGAGCAGGCCCATCCCCCGGTCGTACCGCTGGCTGGTCCTGATCGTCATCAGCCTGGCGATGTTCGGGAACTACTACGTCTACGACAGCATCGCGCCGATCGCGGACCTCCTGAAGAAGGACCTCGGCTACTCGGACGCGGACATCGGCAGCCTCTACTCGATCTACAGCATCGCCGCCGTGATCGTGCTCATGTTCGGCGGCGTGTTCATCGACCGCTACGGGACGGTCAAATCGACCATCATCTTCGGCGCGCTGTGCACCGTGGCCGGCGTGGTCAACGCCGTGACCGACAGCTTCTCGGTGATGATGGCGGCGCGCTTCATCCTCGGCCTCGGCGCCGAACCGCTCATCGTGGCCATCACCACGGCGCTCGCCAAGTGGTTCAAGGGGCGCGAGCTCAGCTTCGCCTTCGGCATCAACCTGACGGTGGCTCGCCTGGGCTCGGTCGCGGCCGACTGGTCCCCGACCTGGGCCAAGTTCGCCTACACGAGCTGGCAGGCGCCCCTCGTCGTGGCCGCCGTGATCGGCGCGTTCTGTGTCGTCTCGTCTCTCGGCTACGGCGCGCTCGAGGCCAACGCCAGGCGCCGTTTCGGACTCGGCCAGGCCGGCGCGACCGACAAGTTCACCTGGAGCGACCTCTTCCGGTTCGACCGCTCGTTCTGGTTCGTCGTGGCGCTCTGCGTGACGTTCTACTCGGCGATCTTCCCGTTCCGCAGCTTCGCCATCAAGTTCTTCATCGAGGCCTGGGGCATGACCCGCGAAGCCGCCGGCCAGGCCAATAGCGTGCTGCCCCTGTCGGCGATGATCGTGACCCCGCTCTTCGGGCTGCTCGTCGACAAGGTCGGCCGGCGCACCCACCTGATGCTGCTCGGAGCGTTCCTCCTGATGCCGGTGTACCTGCTGCTCGCCTACCAGCTCCTGCCCCTGGGCGTGCCGATCGCGCTCATGGGCGTCGCGTTCTCCCTGATCCCCGCGATCATGTGGCCGTCGGTCGCGTACATCGTGGACCAGAAGCGGCTGGGCACCGCCTACTCGCTGATGACGCTGGTGCAGCAGATCGGCGTGGCGGGCATGAACTGGCTCATCGGCAAGGCCAACGACGTGGCGGGCGCGAGCGCGGCCGACCCCGGCGGCTACATCCCGGGGATGTGGATCTTCAGCGTCCTCGGGTTCCTGGCGCTCTTCTTCGCCATCATGCTGCGACGCGCCGAGGCCGGACCGGGCGGCCACGGACTGGACACGATCAAGGCCTGAGCGCCGCCGCGCGCGAGACACGAGGGCCCCGGCCGTCGCCAGCCGGGGCCCTTCCTTGCTTACCGCTCGCGGCTCGGGCCGCCAGCGGATTATTTCACCAGCAGCATCCGCCGCTCGGCCGTCTGGCCGTTCGCCTCGAGGCGATAGAAGTAGACGCCGGACGCGACCGGGCGGCCGCCATTGTCGTCGCCGTTCCAGGTGATCGTATGAGCTCCGGCCGCCAGGTTCTCGTTCACCAGGGTCTTGACGAGATGGCCGCGGGCGTCGAAGACCCGCAGGCTCGCCGCGCCGGCCCGGTCGAGGCTGAACTTGACCTGCGTGGTCGGGTTGAACGGATTGGGGCGGTTCTGATCGAGCCCGAAGACGAGCTGCAGCTCGGGGCTGCCCTCGACGGGCGTCGGATCGACGAATTCGCCGACGAGCATGAAGTCGTCGACCTGGGCTTCGACGAGCGAGCCGTCGCCGGCGTCCTCGGCGATGAAACGCAGGCGCACGACGCCGGGCACCGGGAAATAGGTGCTCAGCGCGTAGGTCTTCTGCTGCCACGCCGTGTCCGAAACGGTCGAGTTCTCGAGCGCGGTCCAGGTCGCGCCGCCGTCGTTCGAGATGTCGGCGCGCCAGTAGTCCAGGTTGGGCGAGTTGCCCAGCGCGTTGGTGTAGTGGCGCCAGTAGCTGATCTGGATGTTCTGGCCGCCGGTCAGGTCGAACAGCGGGCTCAGCAGCGTCGTGCGGCCGCCGTCCACGTCGTTGGAGCCCGCGGCGCTGCCGGCCGCGGCACCGGTGACCCAGCAGGCGACGCCGGGATCCGGCGTATGGTCCGCGCCGAGCTGGACCGGCGTGCCGTTGTACGTGGTCCCCTGGGGCACCGCCCGCTCCCAGGTCCCGGATCCGGCGGTGTCGCCGGGAACGCCGCCCACCCACGCCGTGGCGATCTCCATCGCGTCGTCGAACTGGTCGTTGACCTCGAAATAGTGCAGCACCGCCGGCGCCTCGCGCGGGCTGGTGCCGACCATGCCGAGGGTGTTCTGCGCCGAGATGTAGTACCGCACCACCGAGCCGTAGATCTGGCTCGGGATGAAACCGACGAACTCGTCGCCGCTCGCCGTCATGGACACCGTGGTCATGGCGCCGCCGTCGATCTCATAATGCAGCTCGAAGCTGCCGGCGTCGACCTCGCCGCCGCCGAGCGATGCGCCCGTGCACTTGATCTGGTAATTGCCGACCGATGCCGTCTGATACGGCGCGCCGTCATGGTAGACGAACATGCCGACCAGGATCTCGGGCACCAGGTAGCTGTGGTTCTCAGCCGCCTCGGCCAGGATGTCGTAGTTCGGCGTGCCGTCGTCGAGGTCGCCGTTGTCGTCGTCGGCGATGAAGGTCGCGAACACCTGGTCGTCCTGGTACATCGGGTGCATCAGCACGCGGCCGAAGTGCCAGCGCTCCGCCGACATGACCGTGCCGGGATCGCGGCCGAAGGCGGCCTGGAACAGGACCATGCTGTCCCAGTTGAAGCCGGCGATGATCTGACCGTCGTTGTGCACGCTGCCGTTGAGGTCTTCCGGGTACTGCATGGTGTTCAGCGCATCGCGGATGCCGCTCGTGCAGTTGTTGAGGTAGAAGCCGAGGCCGATGATGTGGTCCTGGGTGATGAGGTTGCCCAGGATGTCGCTGTTGCCCTCGCCCAGGCCCTCGTTGCCCTGAGTGCCGCCCAGGATCGCGTCCTGGACGCCATGGCCGAACTCGTGTTCGACGACCTGCTGGATCTCGCCCGTGTTGCCGTAGGTCGAGGTGCCGGCGCAGAAGTTGATCGTGCCGTTCCACCAGGCGTTGCCCGGGCAATAGCCGTCGGTGCGGTTGACGTAGGCGTTGATCGGCACGTTGACGTAGTTGAAGGTCGGGTCGAACGCCTGGAAGAACGTGTGGATGCGGTTGACCGCGTCGAACACGTCGCGCTCGTCCTGGCGGGCGTTGAGATCGTTCCAGCTGAGGGTGAAGGGCACCCCGGCGAAGGCCGTCCCGGAGAACGCCGCGCTCGTCCCGTTCTGGTTGTAGACCCGCACGTAGGGGCCCTGCAGCGTCGACGTCACGGTCGCCGAGGCGCCGCCGCCGGCCACGCTCCAGGCTCCCGCAGCGTTCGTCGTCGTCGAGCCGACGCCGCTGACCGTGAGGTTCAGGTAGGGGGCGGCGGTGAATTCATCGGGATTGCAGTAGGTGTGCGGCTGGATCTCGTGCTCGGCGTCGCCGCCGAAATCGAAGTGGACGTCGTTGTAACGCCACACGACATCGCCGGTGTGGGCGTCCACGTGGGTGACCCACTCGCCGAGCGGCTCGGCGGTCGATACGCGCACCCGGTAGACCAGGTGGTACTCCAGGTCGGACTCGGACACGGGCACCGGCAGCACCATCAGCTCGGGCTCGACCTCGTAGCTGTCGCCCAGCTCGGGCTGGTACGGCAGGTCGCGGCGAGCCTGGTCCGCAGCGGCGCCCGGGGTCAGGGCAGGTCGCGGATCGAGGTCGATGTTGCGGTGGAAGTCCGAACCCATGAGCATCAGGTTGCCGTTCTCGTGGAAGACCAGGCGGACCTTGCCCTGCCACACCGGATAGCCGTTCCAGTACTGCTGCAGGTGGGCGGCCCACTTGCCCATCGCCCGCGGCGTGGCGACGACCTCGAGGTCATCCACATCCGCGCCCAGCACGTCGTAGTTCGCCGCCACCGTCTGTCGGGCGAGCTGCTCGACCTGGGCGGCCGACGTGATCGCCGGCGCGAGGCGGGGGGCGGAACCGTACACCCAGCGAGGAGTCTCGGTCTGGGCACTCCAGGCATGGACGGTCCAGGTGCCGCCGTACCGGGCGGCCAGGGTCGCCTCGGCGCGCTGGCTGGCTGCCAGGCCGCCGAAGTCCTTCGCGTGGTCGCCGCGGAAGGCGGGCAGCCGGACCTCGTAGCGCTGATTGACGTCGTCGGCGGGGTTGAAGGCGGAGGCCGACGCCGCGGCGAGCACGAGCGCCAGGGCGCCCAGCAGAGCCACGCTTCTGATGGCAGATTTCACGGTGGGCATTCGCAACACTCCTCGGTTGGTGGCGACAGGAAGCAGCCAGAGCGGGGTCAGGGGTGACGGCTGACGCTCCCCGCCCGGCCGGTCAGCGGGCGCCGGACCAGACGCGGCAGATCGACTCGCATTATATCACGAATCAGATTTGCCTGCCTAGCATCAGATTGCTTGAGACTTTCTGAGGTGAATCGCAGATGCGTCAGGCGCGGCCATTCTCCCGGGGTGGCGCCCAGGCGAACGGGGCTCCGGCCACCTGGCCGGAGCCCCCGCGAACCGTCGCCCGCGCCCGCGCTAGCCGTGCTTCCTGGCGAACTTGTCCATGAAGTCGGCGAGCGCGGCCGCGCCTTCCACCGGCATCGCGTTGTAGATGCTGGCTCGGCACCCGCCGACCGACCGGTGACCCTTGAGCCCGTCCATGCCCGCAGCCTTGGCCTCGGTGATGAACTGCTTCTCGAGGTCCTCGGTCGGCAGCCGCCAGACCACGTTCATCTTGCTGCGGCAGTGGGCGTCCACCGGGCAGCGATAGAAGTTCGGGTGCTTGGCGATCATCGAGTAGAGCAGGCTGCTGCGCTCCTGGGCCAGCGTCTCCACCCAGGGCAGGCCGCCGTTGCCGTTCAGGTAGTCGATCACCAGGCGCGACACCCAGATCGGGAACACCGGCGGCGTGTTGTACAGCGAATCCTCGCCGGCGTGGACCTTGTAGCTGAGATACGCCGTGAGCTCCTCGCTGCACTGCGCGAGCATGTCGTCGCGGATGATCACCACGGCGAGCCCGGCCGGACCGAGGTTCTTCTGGGCGCCGGCGTAGATCAGGCCGAACTTCTCGAGCGGGATCCGCCGGCTCAGGAAGTCGCTGCTCATGTCGCAGACGATGGGCACGCCCACCTGCGGCCATTCCTGCCACTGGACGCCGCCGATCGTCTCGTTGCTCGTCAGGTGCAGGTACGTGGCGCCCGCCGTGGCCTTGACCGCGGACGCCTTGGGCAGGGTCATGAACTTCTGCTCGGTCCCGTCGAAGACGACGGTGACCTTGCCGACCTTCTTGGCGTCGGCGATCGCCTTCTTGGCCCAGGTGCCGGTGAGCGTGTAGTCCGCCGGCTTGCCGCCCGCGAGCAGGTTCAAGGGGACCATGCTGAACTGCAACGTGGCGCCGCCCTGCAGCCACAGGACCTTGTAGTTGTCCGGCAGGCCGAGCAGCTTGCGCAGACCCGCGCCGGCAGCCGCGTGGACCTCGCTGTAGTGCGAACCGCGATGGCTGGCCTCGATCAGCGAGAAGCCGGCGCTCTTGTAGTTGACCAGGTCCTTCTGGACCTGCTCGAGCACGGGCAGGGGCAGCGTCGACGGGCCGGCCGCGAAGTTGAAGATGCGCGCCATGACTATTTCCCCTCCTTGACGAAGGCTTCGATGATCTGCTCGACCTCGGCGCCGATGCGCAGCAGGTTCTCCTTGGTGCTCGCGCCCAGGTGCGGCGCCATGAGCACGTTGGGCGCTTTCAGGAGTTCGTAGTCCGCCGGCGGCGGGTCGCTCGGCCAGACGTCGGTGGCGTAGGCGGCGACCTGGCCGCTCTTGAGGGCGGCGGCCATCGCCTTGGCGTCCACGGTCTTGCCGCGGCCGGTGTTCACGACGACGATTCCCTTCTTGGCCCCGGCGAGGATGTCCGCGTTGACCAGGTTCTCGGTCTCCGGGGTCAGTGGCAGGTGCATGCTGATGTAGTCGCTCGTCCGGAACAGCTCGGCCAGGGTCGCGACCTTGGCCGCGAGCGGGCTCTTGGCCACGTAGGGGTCGTAGTACTTCACGACCATGCCGAAGGCGGCGGCGCGCCTGGCCACCTCCTGAGCGATGTTGCCGATGCCGACAAGGCCCAGAGTCTTGCCGAACAGCTCGGTCCGCTTGAGCTCCTTCTTGAGGAACTCGCCCGCGACCATCGAGTTGTGCGCCTTGATGAGCTGGTTGGGCACGGCGAGCATCATCGCGAAGGCGAGCTCGGCGACCGCGATGCTCGAGGCCTTCGGCGTGTTCGTGGCGCGGATGCCCCTTTCCTTGGCCGCCGCCTTGTCGATGTTGTCCATGCCCACGCCGCCGCGAATGATGAGTTTGAGGCTGTTCGCGCCGGCGAGCCATTCCCGGGTCGCCTTGGTCTTGGAGCGGATCAGGGCCACGTCGGCCTGGCCGAGGCGTCCCATGTCGTCGGTGACCTCGCCGAAGCGGGCCAGCTTCGCGGGCAGACCCGGGTCGAAGGCATCGCAGATCAGGATCAGCATCTCGTGCTCCTTTCGCACTCAGTCGAGCGTGCGGACGACGACGCCCGAACGCAGCTTCGGCTCGAACCAGGTACTCTTCGGCGGCATGATCTCGCCCGCGTCGGCGATGGCCATCAGCTGGGCGACGCTCACCGGATAGAGAGCGAATGCGATCTTCATGTCCGTGCGGCAACGCCGTTCGAGCTCGCCGGTGCCGCGGATCCCGCCCACGAAGTCGATGCGATTGCTCGTGCGCGGGTCGTCGATGCCGAGCACCGGCGCGAGCAGGTTGTCCTGCAGGATCGCGGCGTCGAGGCTCCGGACGGGATGGTCGGCCGGAAACGTCCCCGGCCGCGCCGTGAGCGTGGTCCACCGCCCGTCGAGGTACATCGAGAACGACCGCGCTCGGCGCGGCTCGGGCGACGTCGTCGCGGCGACGTCGAATCTCTGCTCGACCCGCGCCAGGAACTCGGCGGCGGACAGGCCGTTGAGGTCCTGCACGACCCGGTGGTAGCCCATGATCTTCAGCTCGTCGTCGGGGAACGCAACCGCGAGGAAGTGGTTGTAGCCCTCCTGCCCGCTGTGGCGCGGGTTGCGGGCGCGCAGGTTGTTGCGCACGCGGAAGGCGGAAGCCGACCGGTGGTGACCGTCGGCGACGTAGGTCGCCGGGACCGCCGCGAACGCCTCGCGCAGCTCCTTCACCGCTGCCGCGTCCTTCACCACCCAGAGCGCGTGCCCGATCCCGTCCTTCGCGGTGAAATCGACCGCCGGGGCCGTGGCGATCGTGCGCGCGACGAAGGCGCGGATCTGCGGGCGGTTGCGGAAGGTCAACAGGACCGGCCCGGCATTCGCCATCAGCTTCTCGACGTGGCGGGCGCGGTCGTCCTCCTTCTCGCGGCGCGTCAACTCGTGCTTCTTGATCAGGCCGTCCTCGTATTCCTGGACGCTGAAGCCGGCCACGATGCCGTGCTGGACGTGGCCGCCCATGCGCAGGCGATAGACGTAGAAGCACTCCTGGGGGTCGCGCACGAAGATCCCGTCCGCGATGAAGCGCCGGAAGTTCTCCGCGCTCCGCTCGTAGACCGCGTCGCTGTGGACGTCGACGTCCTCGGGCAGATCGATCTCGGCCTTGTTGATGTGCAGGAAACTGTGGGGGTTGCCGGCGGCCTGCACGCGCGCCTCGGCGCTGCTGAGGACGTCGTACGGCGGGCTGGCGACCTGAGCGACGAGATCGGGCCGGGGACGCAGGCCCCGGAACGGACGAATGTCGGACAAGAGAGACCTCCCTGGTTGCCGGCGCCGTCCGGCAGACCGCCGCCCCCGGCGGGCGGCGATCGCGGCGCTCCGGCAAGGATAGCCAATCCGACACGGATTTTCCAATTCCGCGAGGATCAAAATTGGGGCCCCCGGCGACGCCGGCGGCACGGCGCCGCCCGTCGGAGGGGTGGACTCCAGGTCCACGGCCACCGCCGCCGTGAACGCGGACGCCCGCCTCGTTCGATCGAGGCGGGCGTCGCAACCGGACCGAGTGTCGAAACGACGGGTCTACGGGCAGGTCGTGCCGATGCCCTGGGTCATCAGGGTGATATCGGACAGGTTGACCACGCCGTCGTTGTTGAAGTCAGCGATGGCGTTGTAGACGCTCAGCGCCTGGGTGAAGACCGTGATGTCGGAAAGGTTGACGGTGAGGTCACCGTTGATGTCCGCGCTCACGAAGTGCACCGCGGCCGTGTTCGGGACCGGATCGCCGAAGATGATCGCCTGAGCGTCCTCGGTGAGGCTGTGCCCGCCGCCATTGAGCGGCTGCTGCCACACCGTCATCCCGTTGACGTCGGTCGCCGCGTCGGCAACGGCGTTGCCGCAGGTGACGAGTCCACCGGCGGTCGAGACCAGCCACATGTCCTCGGCCGGGTAGTCGGCGATGGCGTTGCCATCGGAGTTGACCACGGTCAGGGTCAGCGTGGCGTCAACGGTCGAACCGGCCAGCTTGGCGTTCGTGAACGCCGCACCCGCGCCGTTGGGCAGGGTGAATACCGTCGCCCCGTCGGTACCGACCGGGTTGTCCAGCACGCACAGGTCAGGGAACGGAATGTTCGCCAGGGCCGGCACTGCGGCGAGGATGAGCGCGAAAACGAGGCAAGCGCAACGATTCATGACGACCTCCACCAATCGGATCACTTCAGGTGTAACATGCTGCGGCGCCCCGGTCATGGCGCACCACTGCTTGAGGCTTGGTGAGATTATAACATAGGGTCCGCCGGACAGGCAATGCTCCATGTGCAAGAATATTCCTAGCCCGCAAAACTCCCGGAAGCCCCCGGGGACGGCCCCGTCCCTCGGTCCCGGGCGGCCGCCGGGCTGGCCGCCGGCCGGGGCGTCCGGCGCCCGCGGGCCCGGCCCCGGGCCACGGCTCAGGCGACCTGAGGTTCGCCGGCCATCGCCGCGGCCATCGCCGCGACCAGCTGATCCCGCGCCACGGGCTTCGCGACGAAGCCGTCCATGCCGGCCGCCTGGCAAGCCTGCGTGTCGTCGCGCATCGCGCGCGCCGTGAGCGCCACGACCGGCAGACGGCGGCCCCCGCCGGCCGCCTCGCGCGCGCGGATCGCCGTCGTCGCCTCGAGACCGTCCATCACCGGCATCTGCAGGTCCATCAGCACCAGGTCGATCGACGGGTCCGCGCTGCGCTCGAGGGCCTCGCGACCGTCGCCGACCACGACCACCTGGTGGCCGAGGCGCTCCAGCACCAGGCGGATCACCTTCTGATTCACCGGATTGTCCTCCGCCACGAGCACCTTCCACGACGCATGGCCCGCCGCCGCGGACGTGGCCACCTCGCGCTCGGGAACGCCGCTCTCGGCGGCCAGCGCGAACGCGGCCTCGAAGTAGAACGTGCTGCCCTCGCCCTCGCGACTGGTGACACTCAGCTCGCCGCCCATCAGCCGCACCAGGCTGGCGGAGATGGACAGGCCCAGCCCGGTGCCGCCGAACCGGCGGGTCGTCGAGCCGTCGGCCTGCCGGAAAGCTTCGAAGATCACCTTCTGCTTGGCCGGAGGGATCCCGATGCCCGTGTCGGCGACGGCGAGATGCAGCCGCGCGAGATCGCCCGCACGCCAGAACGGGCCGGCCGCGGGCGTGACCCGGAGCGTGACCCGCCCCCGCTCCGTGAACTTGAGCGCGTTGCCGAGCAGATTGACCAGCACCTGCTGCAGGCGGACCGCGTCCCCCACCAGACCATCCGGACACACGTCGTCGACGCTGCCCTGCAGGTCCAGGCCGCGGGCTTCCGCCTTGACCCGCAGGAGCGCGAGCGTGCGGTCCACGCACTGCCGCAGGCTGAACGGCGCCTGCTCGAGCTCCAGGCGGCCGGCGTCGATCTTCGAGAAGTCGAGGATGTCGTTGATCAGAGCGAGGAGGGTGCGCCCCGACGACTGGACCGTCGCCAGGCATTCGCGTTGATCGGCGTCGAGGTCGGTCTCCAGCACGAGCTCCGTCATGCCCATGACCGCGTTGAGGGGCGTCCGGATCTCGTGGCTCATGTTGGCCAGGAACTCGCCGCGGGATCGATTCGCCGCCTCGGCCAGTTCCTTCGCCTCCTGCAGTTCGCGCGTGCGGGCGGTGACCTGCGCCTCGAGCTCGCGCTCGCGGAGGAGCCGCCGGCGCTCGCGCTGCACCAGCACGCCGACGAGCAACACTCCGCCGCTGAAAAGGACCGCCGCGTAGAACCACACCGACTGGTAGAAGTACGGCTGCAGGCGGAACGAGAGCGTGGTCTCGGCCCGGCCCACCTGTCCGCCGAGGTCGGTGACCTGGACGCGGAAGCGATAGTCGCCCGGCGGGATGTTCGTGTAGATGGCTTGCCGCCGGGTGCCGGCCTGGGTCCATTCCTCGTCGTAGCCCTCGAGCATGTAGCGGAAGCGAACCTCTTCGGCCTCGTTGAGCGCGATGGCCGTGTAGGTGAAGACCAGATCGCCGCTGCCCGGCCTGACCTGGACCGGCTGATCGACCGGATACGGCGCGCCGCTGAGCGACGCCTCCTGGAGCAGCACGGGCGGGCTGGGCGGCCGTTCGGCGACCAGGCGCGGATCCACCGCCGCGACCCCGCCGTTGGTCGCGAACCAGAGGACGCCGGAACGGTCGGCCGCCACGGCGGGCGTGCAGCCGCCGTTGCACTCGCTGTTCTTGAGTCCGTCGCCGCGGCCGTAGAGACGACACGAGATCGTGGCCTTCTCGCCGCTGGCGAAGCGATCGAAGCTCTCGCGATGGAAGCTGAACACGCCGCTGTTGCTCGCGACCCAGAGCCGCCCGCTCTCGTCCTCGAGGAAACCGAACAGCGCGTCGTCGATCAGGCCGTCCTTCAGTCCGAACACTTGCCCGCGACCGCCGCGCAGGCGCACCAGGCCGGCGCCGGGGCCGCCGATCCACACGTCGCCCCGCGAATCCCGGTACATGCAGAGGATCAGGCCTTCCGGTACGCCCTGGGCCGGCCCCAGAACCTCGACCCGATCCCCGCGGATCACATTCACGCCGCCGTCGGTGCCGACCAGGATCGCGCCGTCGTCGAGCTCGAGCAGACCGCCCCGGGCGACCTCGCTCGAGAGTCCGTCGGCGCTCGTGAACTGGCGGACGCCGGTGGGCGAGATCCGGAAGACTCCCTGCATCCGGGTGCCGAACCAGAGATTCCCGCGGCTGTCCTCGAGCATGGAGCGCACGCCGCCGTACGCGAGATTCTCCGGGACCTTGACGGGATGGAACCGCCCATCCTCTTCCAGGACCGCGATCCCCTCGCTGACGCCGACCCACAGCCGGCCCCGGCGGTCTTCCATGAGGGCGCCGACGTTGCCCGGGGGCACACCCTCCGCGACCCCGTAGCGGGTCAACACGCCGTCGCGCAGGTGATCGAGCCCGGCGCCGTACGTCGAAATCCAGACGCCGCCGTCGTGCGCGGCGCACACGACGCGGACCGCGTCCCCGGACAGGCCTTCCGCCTCGGCCCACGACACGAACGGGCCGGCCCGGAACCGGTGGAGGCCGCTGCCGAAGCTGCCGATCCAGAGGGTGCCCTGGGGATCCTCGTACGCGGTGATCGCATCGACCAGGCCGCCGTCGTCGGTGACGCTCTCCAGCTGGCCGCCGAGCAGGCGGAAGAGCCCGCGATTCTCCGCGCAGATCCAGAGCACGCCCTGGCTGTCCTCCATGATCGACCAGATCATCCCGCCCGGATACGGATCGCCACGGATCTCCACGCGGACCAGCAGCCCTCCCTCGGTGCGCCAGAGTCCGACCGCCGTCGCGACCCACATGCGGCCGTCCCGCCCCTGGGCCAGCCCCAGCACTCCCTCGGGAGTGAGCCAGGGGCCGTCGCCGTGCGTCGTGACCCCTGCCGGACCGATGATGGCCAGGCCGCCCCGCGTGCCGACCCAGACGCGGCCGGCGCCGTCGCAGGCGAGCGCCCGCACCTCGGAGCCCAGGACCGGATCCTGCTGGTCGAGCAAGCTGAACCGGCCGCCGATCAGTTGCGCGAGTCCGTTGGTCGTCCCGGCGTAGACCCGACCATCGCTGGTCGCCGCCAGGATCTGGACCGGGGCCGCCGGCGCGGTCTCGCCCCGGTTCCAGCACTCGACCCGGCCGTCGTGCAGCAGCGCCACGCCGTTGCTGCCGCCGATCCACAGGCTGTCGCCCTGCGCGAACACCGTCTCGGCCTGCTTGTGCGGGTAGGCCGGCGTGCTGAGCGCGTCATAGACGGTGAACGCCAGTCCGTCGTAACGGGCGACGCCCTGCTGGGTCGCGAGCCAGAGGTAGCCGTCGGACGTCTGCTGGACGGCGCCGACCATGTCGAGCGGAAGACCGTCCTCCTTGTCCCAGCGGTCGTGGACGTACTGGGACGGCCGGCGATCGGCCGGCAGGCCGAGCGCTCCGGAGGCGAGGGCGAGGAACGCGCAGACGGCGATAGAGAGGCGCTCGCGGGTCATGGTCCAGTCCAGCGTGTCGGGTCCGAACTGAGGGCTTGACCAACCCTATCGGCACCTTTCGGGAAACATTGAGAACTTCCCGCCAAAACCGCGAAACCGGCCCCCCCGGGGACCGGTTCCGTCCGGACGATCGGCGCCGCCGCGGGCGCGGTGTCAGCGAGGCGAGGCGTGCCGGCCGCGGCCGGCGGATCGATAGCTGCGGAAGTCGCCGCGACGCGGGCGGGACTTCGGCGCCGGAGCCGGCGTCCGCGTCCGCTCGCTGCAGGCGGCGATCGCCTCGTCGTGGTAGGCGTGACCATCGACCACGGTCAGCGAGGTGCCGGTCAGCTTCTCGATGCTGCGCAGCAGCGGGATCTCCTCCAGATCGCAGAGCGAGACCGCGACCCCCAGGTTGCCGGCGCGAGCCGTCCGCCCGATCCGGTGCACGTAGGCCTCGGGTTCGTGGGGCAGATCGTAGTTGATGACGTGGGAGATGCCGTCGACGTCGATGCCGCGCGCCACGATATCGGTCGCGACCAGGACCTTGACCAGGCCGCCGTCGAAATCGGCCAGCGCGCGCTGGCGGGCGTTCTGGGACTTGTTCGCGTGGATCGCGTCGCAGTTGACGCCGTGCTGCGCGAGCTGCCGGGCGAGGCCGTTGGCGCCGTGCTTGGTCCGGGTGAACACGAGGGCGCGCGTCACGCCGCGGTCGCGCAGCAGGTCGCGCAGGAGCGACCGCTTGTCGGCCTTGGCGACGAACATGACCCTCTGCTCGACGTTGACCGGCACGGCCGCGGGCGGCGCGACCGAGACCGTCAGCGGATCGCGGCACATGCTCGACGCCAGGCTCGCGACGGCCGGCGAGATGGTCGCCGAGAAGAACAGCGTCTGCCGCCGGGCGGGCAGCTCGCGGACGATCGCGCGGACCGCCTGGACGAACCCCATGTCGAGCATGCGGTCGGCCTCGTCGAGGACGAAAGTCTCCAGGCGATCGAGCGCGACGAATCCCTGGTCGATCAGGTCGAGCAGCCGGCCCGGCGTCGCGACGACGATGTCGGCGCCCTGGCGCAGGGCGCGCACCTGCGGATCCTGCGCGACCCCGCCGACGAGCACGGTCGACCGCAGCCGCAGATGGCGGCCGTAGACGCGCAGGCTCTCGTCGATCTGCAGGGCGAGCTCGCGGGTTGGGGTGAGCACGAGGGCGCGGATCGCGCGCGGTCCCTTGACGGACCGGGCGGACAGCCGCTCGAGGATGGGCAGCGCGAACGCTGCGGTCTTGCCGGTGCCGGTCTGCGCCGTGGCGATCAGATCGCCGCCCGCGAGGGCCGGCGGGATCGCGGCGGACTGGATGGGGGTCGGGATCTGGTAGCCTGCGTCGCCGATGGCGCGGAGGAGGGACTGACTCAGTCCCAGATTCGCGAAGTGTTGACTAGACATGAACTCCTGTTTCGCTGACCCGAGATCTACGGCTGCTTCGTCTCGGATCGCGCTCAAACAGGCTTGGGTGCCGAGATTGGATGCAGGAAATCGTCGGTAGTGGACGGCCGCGAGCAGTTCTTCGCCCGCGGCCTGCTTAGCAACAATAGTACCAAACTCGCAGATCTGCAACCTGCAAGGCTCCCGGTCAGGGCGCCGCGGGGCGGATCACCTCGGGCAGCGGCTCGCCGTCCGGCACGAAGGCGAGCGAGATCGAATTGACGCAGTGCCGCGTGTCCTTGGCGGTGAATCCCTCGCCGAGGAACACGTGGCCGAGATGTCCCCCGCAGTTCGCGCAGAGGATCTCGGTGCGATGCCCGTCCCGATCCGTGCGGCGGTTGACCGCGCCGGCGATCTCATCGTCGAAACTCGGCCAGCCGCAGCGGGCGTCGAACTTGTCGCTCGATCGGTACAGCGGCGCGTTGCACTGCTTGCAGAGGTACGTGCCCGCCTGCCAGTGCGCTTCGTACTCGCCGGAGAAGGGACGTTCGGTGCCCTTGTCCAGGATGACGCGCCGCTCCTCCGGGGTCAGGGCGTTGTATTCCACCGCTGGCTCCTCCGGCGGCTGCGGCCCGGCGGCGGCGCCCGCCGTCGCGAGCAGCATCACCGCGAATGGAATCGATCTTTTCATTCGGCAGCCTCCTCGCACGACGACAAGATACGCCGGTCGCGCGAAGGCCGCCGCCGCCGGAGGCCACCCCCTACGGCGCGTCGTCCCGAGGCGCCGGGCGAGGCGCGTCCGCCGACGGCGCCGCCGGGCCGCCGCCGCTCGACCGCTGCTCGCTCAGCTTGCCCAGATACTGCGGCAGGTCGATCCCGACGTTGCGCGTGAGCTCGTGCAGCGGCGGCAGCGAGCCGATCATCCCGGACAGGAAGTCCGCGGTCGACGTGCGGCCGTCCGCCTTGCGCCCGCCCTCCCAGACCGTGATCTGGTCGATCTTGAGATTGGCGATGGCCTTGACCTGCTCCTCGATCAATTTCGGCATCTGCTCGGTGATCAGGAGCAGGGCCGCCAGCTCCGCCTTGTCCTCGGCGGACTTGACGATGTCCGCGAAGCCAGCGGCCTTGCGGGTGAGGATGGCCTTGAGGCCGTCCGCCTCGGCGGTCATGACCGACAGGATGCCGTCGGCCTCGCCGCGCTTGGTGCGGCGGATGCGTTCGGCCTCGGCCTCGGCGATCGTCTCGATCCGCCGCTTCTCGATCTGGGCGGGCACGATGATGTTGGCGACCTGGGTCGCCTCTTCCCGCTGGGCGCGCTCCCGCTCGGCCAGCCCTTCGGCGGTGTAGGCTTCCTGGAGCGCCTGGGCCGATTGCACCTTCTCGGCGGCGGTCGCCCGGCGTTCGGCCTCCGCCGTCCGCTCGCGCCGCTCGGCGTCCGAGTTCGCGATCGTGACCTTGGCGACGTTCTCCCCCTCGACCGCCGTCGCGTGGGCGGCCGCGACCTTGATGCGCTGCTCCCGCTCGGCCTCCGCCTTGCCGATCTCGCCGTCGCGCAGCTGCTCGGCCACCTTCTTCTTGGCCTCGTTGATCGCGCGCGCGGCGGCTTCCTTGCCGAGCGCTTCGATGTAGCCGGACTCGTCGGTGATGTCCTGGACGTTCACGTTGATCAGCCGCAGGCCGACCTTCTGCAGCTCCGATTCGACGCCCTTGGTGATGTTGTCGATCAGCTTCTCGCGGTCCGCGTTGATCTCCTCGATGGACATCGTCGCGATGACGACGCGCATCTGGCCGAAGATGATGTCGCGCGCCAGCTCCTGGACGTTCTGGAGAGTGAGGCCCAGCAACCGCTCGGCGGCGTTCTGCATCACGCCCGGCTCGGTCGCGATGCCCACCGTGAAGGTCGACGGCGTGTTGACGCGGATGTTCTGCTGCGAGAGCGCGCCCTCGAGCTTGATGTCGATCGGGATCGGCGTCAGGTCGAGGAAGGCGTGGTCCTGCAGGACCGGCCAGACGAAGGTCGCGCCGCCGTGGATGCACTTCGCCGACTGGTTGGCGCCCTTGCCGCCGATCTTGCCGTAGACGACGAGGATCTTGTCCGAGGGACATCGCTTGAAGCGGGTCGCGAAACTGATCAGGGTCACGAAGAAGATCAGGACGACGGTGGCGATCAGAATCAGGAATTCGAATCCGCCCATGACGAGTCCCCCTCATGGCCGCCGCGATCCGGCCGGCCGCGTTCAGATGGCTTCGACCAGGACCGTGTTGCCGGCGAGCAGCTTGACGACCTTGACCTGGCGGCCGCTCGCGATCGCCGCCGCGCCCTCGGTGGCCGCGGCGACGGTCGCCAGGCGGCCCTGGACCACGACCTGGATCTGCCCCGTGCCCTCGCCGGCGGCCGGGACCTTCACGTAGACCGTACCGACCGCCCCCACGGCGTTGCGGTAATCCAGGGTGCCGCTCTGCCGCAACGAGTAGAGGCCGCGCATCAGCCAGAAGATCAGGAGCATCAGCCCGAAGCCGACGACGAGCGCGGCGAGCACCGACGGCAGCAGTCCCAGGCCGCCCGTGCGCGCGAGCGCGCCGGTCCAGCCGAATCCGGCGAGGAAGGCGATGACCGTGCGCGCGGACACGAGCCCGAGACCGCTTCCGTGCTCGAGATCGGGGGCGCCGTCGAGGATCGCGTGATCGCCGCCGCCGAGGTCGAGACCGCCGCCGTCGTCGCCCGCGCCCACCATGTTCATGATCAGCTGGATGACGAGCAGGACCGTCGCCAGGATGCCGACGCCGTAGAAGATCTGCAGCTCGAGCGTCAAGGCGCCCCACCATTCCATCATGTCCCCCACCTCGCTGCGCTCGGGTCCGCGAACGGGTTCACGATCCGACCACTCTAGATCAGACGCGGATCGTCCGGAACAGAAAACCCGGAATCGGCGGGGATTATTCGCGTGGCGGCGGGCGGTGTCCCGACCGGGCGGCTCTGCCGGGCGGTGTCGCGCTACCGCACCAGGAGCATCCGTCCGGATTGCACGATGCCGGGCGTGACGAGCCGCGCGAGGTAGACGCCGGCCGCGCACGGTCGCGCCGCCTGGTCGCGGCCGTCCCACGCGACCTCGTGAGGTCCGGCCGCAAGGTCGGCCGCCACGAGATCGCGGACCAGCCGCCCGCGCGCGTCGAAGATGCGCAGCGAGACCGGGCCCGCGGCGCCGACCTCGAAGCGCACGAGCGTCCGGGGATTGAACGGATTCGGATACGCGACCAGGTCGCGCACCGGCGCGGGCGCGCCCTCCTCGACGGCGATTACGGTGCCGACGAGGAGGGTGACCGGCAGGGACGCGGGAGTGGCCGGATCGTTGGAGTCGAATCTCAGATCCGTGAAGTAAGCGCCTTCCGAAAGGCCACTTGCGTCCCAGGAGACGGCCAGCCTGAGGGAGTCGCCGGGCGCGACGATGCCGGCCGCCGGCGCGACGGACAGCCATGCCGCCGCCGTCGTGACGCCGGCGATCACCAGCGGGGCGCCGCCCGTGTTGCGGACGTGCACGAACGCCGCCTGGCTCGCGGGCAGCGCGGCCACGGCGGCCGGCGCGTCGACGAGTCCGGCCCCGGTGTCGTAGTCGCGTCCGGCCGCACCCAGATCCGCCGCGGTCTGCTCCAGCGCCGCGGCGAGCTCCACCGGCGTGAGCGTCGGGTTGGCCTCGAGCAGGATCGCCGCGCACCCGGCCACCAGCGGCGTCGCCATGCTGGTGCCGCTGTAGGCGGCGTAACCGGCGTCGCCGATCGTCGAGACGATCTCCGCGCCGGGCGCCGCGAGGTCCGGCTTCCCCAGTCCCGGCGGATACTGGTAGTCGTCGAATCCGCTGTCGCCGGCCAGGTCCCAGGCGGCCGGACCGCGGCTCGACGGAGCCCAGACCTCGCCCGTCTGGGTCACCGCGCCGAC
Organism: Candidatus Krumholzibacteriota bacterium; assembly: GCA_022711765.1. Taxonomy (GTDB): domain Bacteria; phylum Krumholzibacteriota; class Krumholzibacteriia; order LZORAL124-64-63; family LZORAL124-64-63; genus Glo-17. Next base: position 1,150,163 of record JAKLEB010000002.1, on the reverse strand, counting down.
GGCGATCGCCGCCGTGTGGCCGGCCGCCCCGAACCACGGATGCGGACAATCCGCCGGCGACCCTATGTCGTGGGGGATCGCGAGGTGGCCGCCGTAGTTGTCGCCGTTGCCGGCGGCGACGAACCAGGCGACGCCCAGCGCGAGCAGGACCTCGGCGTTGATCCGGTTCGCGGTCCTGAGCGGCTCGCTCGCCTGGGTCCAGCCCGCGCTGGTCGTGATGACGCGGCAGCCGTGGTCCAGGCAGAACTGCAGCGCCTGCACCATGTCCTCGTAATAGCCGGGCACGCAGCGCGTGATCAGCAGCCGGGCGCCCGGCGCCGCCCCGTGGCTCGCGCTCACCACGAGGCCGGCGGTGTGGGTGCCGTGCCAGAAGTCGCCGGTGCCGGGATCGTAGGGATCGTCGTCCTCGTCGAGGAAGTCGTAGCCGTGGTGCGGGAACTCGGGGCCGCCGTCCCAGAGGCGGCCGGCGAGATCCGGGTGGTCGTACGCCACGCCGCTGTCCGTGTGGCCGACCAGGATGCCGCTGCCGTCCAGGCCCTGGCTCCAGGTGCCGGGCACGTTCAGCATCTCCAGCGGCCACGTCGCGCGCGACGGCTCGTCCATCGCCAGCGGGTCGAGCAGGGGGTCGCCCGGCCCGCCGAGGTACTCGCTGCGCCGGTCGTCGAGCCAAAGGCTGCCGACCTCGGGCAGGACCGCGAGCGCCGCCACCTCGTCCGCCGACAGCTCGCCCACCAGCTCGCCGGAAAGCCATAGCGGCCGCAGGGAAACGTCGGCGCGGCTCGTGAGCTCGGCGCCGGTACGCGCCGCGTGGCGCTTGAGCGCCGCGACGGCGGCCGCTCGCCCCAGGGACGCGAGCGCGGCCGGGTCGAGCCGGTCCACCGGACCCACGACCACGCGCAGCCGCTCGCCGGCGCCGGCGCGCGCCAGCGCCTCGTCGAGCCGCAGCTCGATGACGCGCTCGGCGACGACGCGGCGGGACGGCGGCGGCGCGGTCGCGGGCGCCGCGGCGTCGAAGCGCAGGCTCGCCGGCGAGAGCTCGAGGCGCGGTTCCGCGGTCGTGACCCAGATGTCCTTGACCAGCTCGTTGTCCGTTTCGTCGCTCTCGGCGATGCGGCCGGCGGGGTCGATCCGCAGGGTCAAAATGTGGGCGCCGGCCGCGAGGTCGAGCGCGTGGTCGGTCACCGTCGCGCAGGTCGCCGGGGGCAGGCCGCTGGCGAGCGTCCACGACCCGACGCGCGCGCCGTCGAGCCACAGCTCGGTCTCGACGGGCGCCGCCGCGCCGGTGTGGCCGAGGTTCGCGATCGCCAGGCTCGCGTACGCCGGGAATCCGGCCGCGAGGATCCCGTCCGCCCGCTCGCCCTCCACCATCGACACCACGAGCGGCTGCTCCCAGCCGGCCGGCGCGTACGGCGCGAGGTCCGGCGACAGGCCACGCCCGCTCGTGTAGACGTTGAAGCCCTGGGTCGCGAAATCGCGCCGGTCGATCCACGCGGCGACCAGCCCGGGACCGCCCGCGACGCCGGCGGCCGACCGGAATTGCGGCGCGACCATGGGCAGGTCGGTGACGGTCTCCGGCTCGCTCCAGAAGTCGGGATGGCCGTCGAGCGACGCCAGGCGGGCCGCGAGATCGAACTCGTCGCCGCCGGACGGCGCCTCGAGCCACAGGCACCCCACGAGGCCGTCGCGCGCGAACACGACCGGCCCCACGCTCTCGCTCGGCGTGGCCATCAGGTCGTAGGGGCCGTAGACCGTGGCGAGCCCGTCCCAGGAAAAGCAGTACATGACGTCGCCGTCGAGGTTGCCGAGGCCGTCGTCCCAGTCCAGCTGGTAGACGAGGTAGACCTTCTCGCCGTCGGCCGCGACGGCCGGAAAGCCGCTGGACATCGGCGTGGACTGCGTCAGGTCGACGTAGTCGACGAACGTGCCCGAGATCGCGTCGGCCGCCGCGAGGATGCGGATGCGCCCGGTGCCGGGATCCTGCTCGCCGTTGACGAGGTAGACCGTGGCTTCGTCGATCGCGACGTCCGGCCAGAGATCCTGGTAGCCGTCCGGCACGAGGTAGTCGTAGGCGACGGTCTGCGCGCCGTTCGTCGAGAAGAGCCACAGCAGCGTGTACTCGTGCTGGTACCAGTCCCAGTTGACCGTGTACCACGAACAGGCGATGAACACGCGCGCGAAGTCGCCGCTGCCGGACACGGCGATCGACGGCACGGCGACGGGCTCGCCGACCTCGAAGACGCGCGTGAACGCCCAGTGCTCGATGTCCCCGGGTCCGGCCGACCGCGCGCGCACGAGCGCGCCGTCCGCGCGGACCCAGACCGCGTGGAGGTAGCCCGCGTCGTCGAGGGCGAGATCGGGCTGGGCCTCGTCGAGGCTCGAGGACGGCAACTCCCGCACGGTCCAGGTCGCGCCGTGGTCGGCGCTGCTCGCGATGTGGATGTCGCGGTCGCTGCCGCCGAGGTCGTAGGACGCGAACGCGGCGAACAGGCGTCCGGTCACGGGATCCGCGACGAGCGCAACGTGCTCGTCGTTCATGTGCGTGGGATCCGCGAGCAGCCGGTTCGCGGACCAGGGCGCAAGGCGCGACGGTCCGGCCCGGCGAGGGACCGTGCCGGCGGATTGCCGCAGGGCAAGCGGGATCGTCGCCGCCGCGACGAGCGGGGCGCGGACGCCCGCGCCCGCGAGCGTGGTGTCGCGCCAGGCGCGCGAAGCGGCCGCGTCCCGGGCCGCGCGCCGGCCTCCCGCCGTCGCCGGCAGGGTCCCTCCCGGCGCGTGGCGCGGCGCCGGGGCTCGCGGCGGCTCGGTCCAGGAGATCGTCAGCAGGAGCGCGCCGGCCAGCAGCGCGAACCCGGCGTAGACGAGACGCCGCACCACCGCCCGGGTTCCGGCGCGCAGCCCTGCCGGGCGACCCCGCGCGTTCTCGGCCGCCCGCGGCTGATTCTGGCCGGCCGCCGGCGCCGGACGGCGACGTCCGAAATCGTCCAACAGCCGGCGAACGACGGTGTATATTGGCGCCATGAGCCTCGACCACGAAATCTGCTATCGAGCGGTCGCGAGCCGCGATCCACGCTTCGACGGCCGCTTCTTCACCGGGGTGCGCAGCACGGGCGTCTACTGCCGGCCCGTGTGCCCGGCGCGGACTCCTCAACGCAAGAACTGTGCCTTCTTCCCGAGCGCGGCGGGCGCCGAGGAGGCGGGTTTCCGCCCGTGCCGCCGCTGCCGCCCGGAGACGTCGCCCGGCACCCCGGCCTGGCTCGGCACGTCGGCCACCGTGTCGCGGGCTCTGCGCCTGATCGCCGAGGGCGCGCTCGACGACGGCCGCATCGAGGATCTCGCGGATCGTCTCGGGCTGACCGACCGCCACGTGCGGCGCCTGTTCGCGGAGCACCTCGGCGCGTCGCCGCACGCTGTCGCCTCGCTGCGACGCGTCCACTTCGCGCGTCACCTCATCGCGGAGACGGACCTGCCGCTCGGGCAGATCGCGCTGAGCGCCGGCTTCGGCTCGGTGCGGCGGTTCAACGCCGCCGTCCAGCGCAGTTTCCACGAGACGCCGACCGCGTTGCGCCGGCGGCTTCGCCACGAACCGGGCACGGCGCCGCACGGGCACCACGTCCTGCGCCTGCCGTACCGGCCGCCCTACGACTGGGACGCGCTCATCGCGTACCTCGTGCCGCGCGCGCTGCCCAAAGTGGAGCGCGTGACCGCGGCGGTGTACCGGCGCGCGGTATGCATCGCCGGCGCCGCCGGCGTGATCGAGGTCGGGCCCGACCCGCGGGACTCCTGCTTGCTGCTCCGCGTGCCGACCGCGCTGACGCCCCACCTGCTCGCCGTCACCGAGCGCGTGCGGTCGATGTTCGACGTCGGCGCGGACCCCGAGGCGATCGCGGATCGCCTCGCCCGCGACCGCCGGCTGGCCCGGCTCGCGCGGCGGGGCGCCGGCCTGCGCCTGCCCGGCGCCTGGGACCGTTTCGAGCTCGCGGTCCGCGCGGTGCTCGGCCAGCAGGTCACCGTCCAGGGCGCGACGACGCTGGCCGGCCGGCTCGTCGCGGCGTACGGCGAGCGATTGACCGGCGCGGACGGGGGCGACGGGGGCGATGGGCCCGACCGGATCTTCCCGGCGCCGGCGGTGCTGGCCGAGGCCGACCTGCAGCCGCTCGGACTGACGCGCGCGCGGGCCGCCACCGTGCGGGCTCTCGCCGCGGCCATAGCTGCCGACGGGACGCTCCTGGACGCCTCCGGCGGCCTCGAGGACGCCGCCGCCCGCCTGCGGCGCATCCCGGGCATCGGCGACTGGACCGCGCAGTACGTGTGCCTCCGCGCGCTCCGGGAACCGGACGCGTTCCCCGCGGGCGACCTCGCGCTGCGTCGCGCGTGGTCGCGTGGCGGCGCGCTGCCCCGTCCGGTCGACCTCACGCGGCGGGCCGAAGCCTGGCGACCCTGGCGAGGCTACGCCGCCCTGTGGCTCTGGCAGCTCGGGCTGCCGCGCCTGGACAGTTCGAAAGGAGCATCCGCATGACCGGAACCTCGACCGCGACCGTGGACAGCCCGGTCGGCCCCCTCCTGCTCGCCGCCACCGCCGACGGCCTCACGGACATCCGCTTCGCCGGCGATGCCGGCCCCGCGCCCGCGGACTCGCTGACCGGCGAGGCGGCGGCGCGGGCGCGGTCGATCCTCGCCGCGGCGGCCGCCCAGCTCGCGGAGTACTTCGCGGGCGAGCGCCGCACGTTCGATCTGCCCCTCGCGTTCGCGGGTACGCCGTTCCAGCGCGACGTCTGGCGAGCCCTGCAATCGATCCCGCACGGCGAGACGATCAGCTACGCCGAGCTGGCCCGGCGCGTCGGCCGGCCGCGCGCGGTCCGCGCCGTCGGCGCCGCCAACGGCCGCAACCCCCTGCCGATCGTGCTGCCCTGCCACCGGGTGATCGGCGCGGACGGCAGCCTGACGGGCTACGGAGGCGGACTCGCGATCAAGCGCACCCTGCTCGACCTCGAGGCCCGGGCAGCCGGCCGTCGAGGCTGATCGCCCGGCGCGGCTACCTCGCGAGCACCACGGTCTCGCGACCGAGCACGCGGCCGTCGACCAGGACGCGCGCGAGGTACACCCCCGCGGCGGCGGGCCGGCCGCCGCCGTCGCGGCCGTCCCAGAACAGCGAGCCCGGACCCGCGGCGCGGCCGCCGGCGCCGGCCTGCCACACGCGCCGCCCGCTCACGGTGAAGACCTCGACCGTGACCTCGCCCCCGCGAGCGAGGTCCCAGGCGAACATGGTGCCGCCGCTCGCGGGATTCGGGAACGCCGGACGCAGGCGGCCCAGGGCAGCGAGGTCGACCTGGTCGGGCGCGGGCGTGGGATCGACTACCGCCACCGCGTAGACGCTGCGGCCGTAGGTGCCGGCGAGGAGCTCGTCGCGCGCGGCGTTCCAGGCCAGGTGGGTGACGACCACGTTGGGTAGACCGTCGGCCACGAGGCTCCAGACCGACCCGCCCTGGGTCGTCTGGTACACGCCGAGGTCGGTCGCCACGAACAGGAGCCCCGGACGCTCCGGACAGGCGAGCAGATCGTTGACCGGCGCCTCGGGCAGGTTGCCGGCGATCGGGGACCACGTCAGGCCGAGGTCGTCCGTCATGAGGACGTGCGGGAGCGGCTCGTCCCAGCGGAATCCGCTCACCGTCACGTACGCCGTCTCGCGGTCGAAGGGATCGGCCCGCACGCTCGTGATCCAGCGCTCGGGCAGGCCGGCCGAGACGTCGGTCCAGGCGAGGCCGCCGCTGGTGGTCACGTGGACGCGGCCGTCGTCGCTGCCGGTCCAGATCACGTCCGGGTCCTGCGCGGACACGCCGATCGTGGTCAGCGTGCCGTCGACCTGCCCGCCCTGGCCCTGATGCGGGCCGCCGGTGAGGTCGCCGCTGATCGGGGCCCAGCCCGTGGGGCCGCTGTTGCGGTACAGCTTGTTGGTGCCGAAGTAGCGGCGGTCGGCGATGGTCGGGTCCTGCGCGTGGGGCGCGTTCCAGGCGATGCGGTCGGCGCTGCCGATGCCGTTGCCGGCCCAGCTGAACGTGCTGCCGCCGTTGCTCGAGTAGTAGACCGCGCCGTACTGGTACTGCGCCCAGATGCGGCTGCTCAGGAGCGGGTGGACGAGCGGCTGGAAGCCGTCGCCGCCGAGGATCGTCGTCCAGTCGTCGAGCGCCCCGGTGAGGGTGCGCACGGTCGAGATGTCCTGGCCGCCGAGGTAGATGGCGTCGGGGTTCTGCGCATCGAGCCCGAGGCGGTAGACCTGGGTGATGGGCTGGTCGGGCAACATCGTCCAGACCGTGCCGCCGTTCGTGGAGCGATAGACGCCGCCGTCGCTCCCCTCGTAGAGGACACGGGCCGGCGCGGGGCCCCAGGCCATCGCGTGGTGATCGACGTGCACGCCGCTGCTCGCCAAGGACCAGCTCGCGCCGCCGTTCGTGGACCGGTAGAATTCGAGGCCGAGCACGAAGACGACGTCCGGGTTGTCCGGATGGCAGCGGACGTTGCCGAACCACCAGCCGTAGCTCGCGAACACCGAGGCGAGCGCGTCGTCATTGGTCGGCGCCCAGTTCGCGCCGCCGTTGTCGCTGCGGAAGAGACCGGCGAAGTAGCCGGTGCGGTCGGCGTAGACGGCGTACATGCGGTTGGGCTGGGCCTGACAGAGCGCGAGCCCGATGCGCCCGGAGTTCACCTGTGGCGTCGGCAGCGACCCGGTCACCTGTCCCCAGGTGTTGCCGCCGTCGTCGGTGCGCCAGATCGAGCAGCCCGGACCGCCGTAGTCGTAGCGCTCGGGCGTGCGGATGCGCTGCCACATCGCGGCCAGGATGATCCACGGGTTGTCGGGACGGATGACGAGGTCGACGCAGCCGATCGTGTCGCCGAGGTACAGGGCGAGATCCCACGTCGCGCCGCCGTCCGTGCTGCGGTAGACGCCGCGGTCGGGCCCCGGCGCCCAGAGATTGCCCATCGCGGCCGCGTAGATGCGGTCGGGATTGGCCGGATCGATCACGATGCGGCCGATCGAGCCGCAGTTCTCGAGGCCGAGCCCGGTCCAGGTGTCGCCCTGGTCGAGCGACCGGTAGATGCCCGTGCCGCCGTACGCCACGCTGCCGCCGCCAGGGTTCACCTCGCCGGTGCCGACGTAGACGATGTCCGGGTTGACGGGGTCCAGCGCGACCGCGCCGACCGCGAGCGAGGGCTGGTCGTCGAACACGAGGTCCCAGTGCTGGCCGGCGTCGTGCGTGCGCATGAGCCCGCCCTCGGCCGCGCCGGCGTAGACCACGGCCTGGTCGCGCGGGTCGACGGCGAGGTCCGTGATGCGGCCGCCGACGTTGGTGGGACCGCGCGGAGCCCACCCTGTCGTGACGTCGCGCTCGTGAGCCGCGGCGAAGTCGTCGGCCAGCGCGCGAGCCTGCAGCTGCGCGGCGCGCCAGACGTCGAGGGGGATCGACATCTGCGGCCAGGCGCGCTCGGTGAAGAACCTCTGGTTCGGCTCGCGCACCGGCTTGCCGTCGCCGGGCAGGCGCGACCACCGCGTTCCTTCCTGCGGGACGAAGACGTCCGTCCCCTCGGGCGAAACGAGGCGGTCGCGGATCACGACGACCGCGACGGTGGCGAGGATCGCGGCCGTGACGGCCAGGCGCTGGCGGCGGGACGGGCGGATCATGGGCGACCTCCGGCTCGTGGAATCGCTTTCCGCCCATTATAGCATGTCGGCCCCTTCGCCGAACCGCCGCACCGCCTCGAGCACCACGAACTTCGGCTCTGTCGCCAACGTCCGGCAGTTGCCGAAGAGCCGCGCGAGCTTCGCGCCGTAGCCGAGGTGGCGGTTGCCGACCACGAGCAGCCGGCCGCCATCGCACAGGGTCCGTCGCGCGTGCATGAACATCGACCAGGCGACCACGTCGCCGAGGGCCTGCGCCTGGTGAAACGGCGGGTTCACCACGACCAGGTCGAGCGAGTCGGCCGCCGTGTCCTCCAGCCCGTCGCCGACCGCGAACGCGACCCGTGCCGGGTCGAGCCCCGCGCGCTCCGCGTTCGCGCGCGCGCAGGCGACCGCCTGGTACGACTCGTCGACGCCGAGGATCTCGGCACGCGGATTGCGCGCCGCGAGGGCGAGGCTCACCGCGCCGTTGCCGCAGCCGAGGTCGGCGGCGCGCAGCTCGCCCGCGGCGGCCGGCAGGTGCGCGAGCAGGCAGCGCGTGCCGACGTCCAGGTGCTCGCGCGCGAAGACGTTCGGCCCATTGCGCAACGTGAGGTCCGTGCCCGGTAGCGGGTACTCCGTGTCGGCAAGGCGGTCGGGCAGGGCGCGGTCAGGATCGAGGCGGGCGACGGCGAGGCGGGCCTTCTTCCGGCCGAGGCTCGTGCGGGTCTCGCCCAGGATCGTCTCCATCAGGCGATACGCGCGGGCGGGCGTGTGCTTGATCATGCCGCCGGCGAGCACCTGCGACCCGTCGTGCAGGAGCGGCCGCAGGCGCAGCAGCATGTCCTCCCAGAACGCGAGCGACTTCGGGAACTTCGCCGCGACCACGTCGAACGGCCCGGCCGGCGCCTCGTCGGCCGGCACGAAGGCGACCGCGTCCGGCGAGAGGCCGTTGCGGGCGAGGTTGTCCCGCAGAGCGAGCCGCGCGAGGTGCGAGTCGCTCCACAGGACAGGCCGGCGGTCGCACAGGGCCACGGCGAGGGCGCCGAACGCGTCGTTGACGAGCAGCGTGCGGCCGGCCGGCGCCGGCAGCTCGGCGAGCAGGTACTCGTCGGCGGCGTCCCAGGCGCGCAGCGCCTGGTCGCGCACCGGCGGCCGGCGCTCGAGGCGATAGTCCCGGCCGTTGTAATGCAGGCGCTCCATTGCTACGGTCCCCCGGGGCACGAGGCGCGATCCTCTACTCTCGCGGCGGCGTGCGCGCGCGGCCGCTCCAGGAGGCGACATGCACGGACCCGCGAACGGTCGGCGCCGGGGTGGACGTTCCTCGCTCATCACCGCGCTCGGCCTGGCTGCCGCGATCGCGTTCGCCGAGGAGCCGGCGCCGGCGCCGCGCGACCTCGTCGATCCGTTCATCGGGACCGCCGAGATGGGCCACACGTATCCCGGCGCCACGGCGCCGTTCGGGCTCGTGCAGCTCAGCCCGGAGACCGACATCGTACCCTACAGCCTCGGCGAGGGCTACAACGCGGCCGCGTACCGGTACTGCAGCGGCTACCAGTACGGCGACTCGACGATCGTGGGGTTCGCCCACACCCACTTCAACGGCACCGGCCACAGCGACCTCGGCGACCTGCTCATCGCCCCCACGATCGGCGACCTCGTGCTCGAACCGGGCCCCGCCGCGCAGCCCGACCTCGGCTACCGCTCGCGCTTCTCGCACGCGCAGGAGTCGGCGAGTCCCGGCTACTATCGCGTCACGCTGCTCGACCACGACATCGAGGCCGAGCTGACGGCGACCGAGCGGGTCGGCCTGCACCGCTACACGTTCCCGGCCACCGACGAGGCTCACCTGATCCTCGACCTCACGTCGAACATCTACGACTACCCCGGCAAGACCGTGTGGTCGTACGTGCGCATGGAGAACGACACGTTGCTCACCGGCTCGCGGCAGACGAGCGGCTGGGCGCGGACGCGCACGCTCTACTTCGCGATCGCGTTCAGCAAGCCGGTTGCGTCCTTCGGCCTACGCAACGAGGAGCCGATCGTCTACCGCGGCTTCTGGCGCAAGTTCGACGAGGACCGCGGATTCCCGGAGCGCGCCGGCCGGCGCGTGAAATGCCATTTCGACTTCGCGACCGAGGCCGGCGAGCAGATCCTCGTGAAGGTAGCGCTCTCTGGCACGAGCACGGCGGGCGCGCTCGCGAACCTCGCCGCCGAGGCCCCCGGCTGGGACTTCGACGGCGCGCGCCGGCGGACCGCCGCGGCCTGGGACCGGGCGCTCGGCGCGATCGTGGTCGAGGCCGACCCCGCGGGCCTCGTCAACTTCTACACCGCGCTCTACCACTGTCACCTGGGCCCGGTCGTCTGGAGCGATGTCGATGGCCAGTACCGCGGCCTCGACCAGAACGTGCACCGCGCCGAGGGCTATACGAACCACACGATCTTCTCGCTGTGGGACACCTACCGCGCGTTGCACCCGTTGCTCACGCTCCTGCAACCGGCCCGCACGGGCGACTTCGTGCAGTCGATGCTCGCCCACCGGCGCGAGAGCGTGCACGGCATCCTGCCGGTGTGGTCCCATCACGGCGCCGAGAACTGGTGCATGATCGGCTACCACGCGGTGCCGGTGATCGCGGACGCCTGGGTCAAGGGCGTGCGCGGCTTCGACCCCGCGGAGGCGCTCGACGCGATGCTGGCGAGCGCCACCTACGACCGCTACGACGGCCTCGGCGCGTACCGCCGCCTCGGCTGGGTGCCGGCCGACAGCAGCCGCTACGCGGCCTCGCAGACCCTCGAGTACGCGTTCGACGACTGGACGATCGCGCGGATGGCGGAGTCGCTGGGGCGCGCCGACGTGGCGGCGGAGTACGATCGCCGCGCCGGGTCGTGGCGCGCGCTGTGGGATCCGTCGAGCGGCTTCCTGCGCGCGCGCAACGCCGACGGGTCGTTCCCCGCGGGGTTCGATCCGCTCGACACGCACGGCCAGGGCTACATCGAGGGCAACGCCTGGAACTACTCGCTGTATGTGCCGCACGATGTGGCCGGCTTCGCAGAGCTGATCGGCGGCCGCGAGCGCCTCGCCGCCTGGCTCGACACGCTGTTCGTGATGCAGGTCGCGGACGAGACCTTCGCCGCGAACGAGGACATCACGCGCGCGGGGATGATCGGCAACTACGTCCACGGCAACGAGCCGAGCCACCACGTGCCGTACCTCGACGCGTTCATCGAGCGGCCGTGGCGGACGCAGGCGCGGGTGCGCGAGATCCTGGACACGATGTACCGGCCGGCGCCGGACGGGCTATGCGGCAACGACGACTGCGGGCAGATGTCGGCGTGGTACATCTTCAGCGCACTCGGCTTCTACCCCGTGGCGCCGGGGAGCGACCAGTACGTGCTCGGCAGCCCGTGCGTGCGGCGGGCGGAGATCGCGCTTCCGGGCGGGCGGACGTTCACGGTGGTCGCGGAGAACCAGGGGGCGGCGAACATGTACGTGCGGGAAGTCTCGTTGAATGGCGTCGCGCTCGAGCGGAACTGGATCACGCACGAGGAGGTCGCGCGGGGCGGAACGTTGCGGTTCGTGATGGGTGCGGAGGCGGATCGGGGGCGGGCGACAGGCGACGCGGCGGCGCCGTACTCGATGTCGCGGTAGCGCGGTGCGGACCTCCCGGAAACGGTTGCGGCTCGGCCGAAGCCGAGCCGCAGAGCCTGCGGATCTGAGTCCTTGGTATGGATGGGACCACAGACCCTGATCGGTTACACTGGTGACAGCTTAGGGGCTGGATTTCGCATTGTCAAGATAGTATGCTGCTTGAGTTGGGGCCGATCGGTGACTTCTGGGGAGGATCATCCAAATGAAAGCGTACATCCTCGGGCTTGATCTCGGGCCGAACTCCGTCGGTTGGGCGATGCTCGAAGCCAACCCGAATTCGTTTGAGCCTGTAGGTTTCGCCGACACCGACAGTGCTGGCCATCCCCCCTTGGGCGTCCGGGTATTCGAGGCGGGATTGCACAATTTCGGGACCGCGAAGGAGATGTCTCTCAACCAGTCTCGGCGGACTGCGAGATGCATGCGGCGGAACCACGCGCGGCGGAATGCCCGTCGTAACCGCCTGAAGGCGCAGTTGCGAGAAGGCGGGCTTCTGCCTGTCGATGACAAGTTGCTCGAAGACCTTTTTCGAAGCGATCCGTACGAACTGCGTGCACGCGCGTTGACGGAAGATCTCGAGCCGTACGAGATCGGTCGCGCAGTTTTCCACCTTGGCCAGCGCCGGGGCTTCCAGTCCAACCGCAAGAGTGGGAAGGCGAAAGAGGATGAGGGGATCCTCGAGGAGATCGGCGTGCTCGAACGTGCGATCAAGGATTCTGGCTGCCGATCCCTCGGTGAGTACCTCCACACCCTCGCACGAGGCACCGGTCCTGTCGACCAGCCGCGGCTGCGAAATCGCCACACGCGGCGAGACATGTACCTTGCCGAGTTCGAAGCGATCGTCGCCCGCCAGCAGACGTGCCATCCGGATCTGCTATCCGCTCCACTCGTGTCGCGGTTGCGTCACACGATCTTCTTCCAGCACCCGTTCGAGGTGACGGAAGAGAGGCGGTTGGCCGCGCCATCACGCGCCAATCTGCATCGCGCGCCGTCGGTACGATTATGCCCGTTGGAGCCCGGCCAGTACTGCTGCCCGCGAGGGCTCTGGGAGGCCCAACAGTTTCGCATCCACAAGGAGACTGCGAACCTCCGCGTGAGTGAGCACCTCGGGCGCGAGCGGGTGCTCACCGCGGGCGAGCGACAGGTCGTTCTCGATCTTCTCATGTCGAAGGACCGCGTGAAATTCGACGACATCCGCAAAGCCCTGGCCAAGACCGGCGTCGACCCCGACGCACAGTTCAACCTGGAGCGCGGCGGGCGGTCGGCGTTGCTCGGCAACTCCGTGGAACACAAGCTCGCGACCACGGTTGGCCGCCCGGCCTGGCGAAAGGTCGCCGAGCAAACGCGACAGCGTTTGCGCGACCACCTCGTCCAGGCGGATGATCCGACAGACCTCATCGCTGTTCTGCAAGGCCTCGGTGTCGAACCGGAATCGATCGAGAAACTCGTCCGGTGGACCCCGGCCGACGGCTATCTGGGCTATTCGCTCGAAGCGATTCGGAAGTTGATGCCGCTCCTCGCCGACGGGTTGGACGAATTCGAGGCGATCCAGAAAGCCTACCCGCAACGGCCCGGGAGTTCGCGTTTCGCGACGCTGCCGCCGTTGTCGTCGAGCGATCTGCCGACCGATCTCGAGAATCTCACGAACCCCGTCGTTCGTCGCGCATTGGTCGAAGTACGCAAGGTCGTGAATGCGCTGATCCGAGAACACGGTTGCCCGGCCAGGATCGTCGTCGAGCTCGCCCGGGATATGAAGGACGGCGCGGAACGGCGACGCGAAGAGGCCAAGACGCTCAGGGACCGGGAACGGGTGCGCGAAGAGGCGGCGAGCCGTGTGGCCGAGTTTGGCGGCAACCCGCGAAGTCGCGATGACGTGAATCGGTGGCTGATCTGGGAGGAACAGGGGCGGCACTGCCTCTATACCGGCCAGCCGATCCCTGTTTCCGAATTGTTCGCGGGCGGCGAGTGGGAGATCGACCACATCCTACCGCGGTGGCGCAGTCTCGACGACTCGCAGGCGAACAAGGTGCTCGTCCATCGACTCGCCAACAAGGAGAAGGGCGACAGGACGCCGATGGAGTGGCTCGGCGAGAGTTCCGAGGCTTTCCGTCAACTCCTGCGGCGGGCAGCCGGCCTGCAGCACTCCGGTGCGCTTTCACGTGGAAAGTTCGAACGCCTCAAACGCGCCGAACTCGACACCGAGGATTTCGCGGCCCGCCAGCTCAACGATACGCGTTATCTCACGCGAGCCGTCGTGGAGTACTTGTCATTGCTCTTCCCGCCGGAGTTGCGCACTGGCGAAAAGGCCATCCAGTCGTGCCGCGGCGGCTTGACCGCCGAATTGAGGCGACAGTGGGGCTTGAACAACATCCTGCCGGACCTGTACGACGCCAAGGGTGAACCGCTCCTTTCGGATCGCGTCGACGACGATGGAAAACCCTACAAGTCTCGTGATGACCACCGACACCACGCGATCGACGCCTTGGTGATCGCCCTCTCCTCGCGAGCGCTTCTAAAGAGATATCAGGATTACTGGAAATCTCGCGATCACCACCCAGAGCCGGGCCGGCCCCCGTTCCCGGTTCCTTGGGACACGTTACGCGATACGGCGCGCGACCTCGCGTCGCGCATAACGGTCTCACACCGAGCCCTGCGGAAGATCAGCGGCGCGTTCCACGAAGAGACCTTCTATGGGCCTGCCCGCAATCGTGACGGCGAGATCGCTGCTGACCGCTACGTCACGCGAAAACGGCTCGATACGCTCACTGGGTCGAACATCGCCACGATCCGCGATGACACGTGTCGTCGCTTGATCGAGGATCGCTTGCGCATCCATGGCTGGGATGGCCAGAGCAACACGCTGCCCAAGAATTGGCACGCCGAGCCGATCCTCATGGCGAACGGCATCCCGATTCGGAAAGTCAGGATCGAGGTCGCCATCAAGAACGCGCGTCAGCTGAAACACCGGTTCGCGATCCTGGGCAACAACCATCATCTCGAGATCGTCGCCTCCGCAGAGACCGACGACCAGGGCGCACCCAGGGCCATGTGGGCTACTGCAGTCTCGACCATGGCTGCGGCCGATCGGGTCCGTCGACAGGGGCTTCCCGCGGTAAATCGAGATCACGGAGGGGGGAAGGTGTTCGTGATGTCGCTGGCGCGGAAAGAGTCGGTCTGGATCGTAAACCCCGTCACGGGAGAACGTATCATAGGAGTAGTCCAGAAATTAACCGGCGAGCCAACACCCTCTAGCCGGTTCGATATCACAATTCGTGATTGTCGAGACAGTCGACCGGCCACTCATGGAAACAAGCAGCCATTCCGACGTATTTCTTCTTTCGTAGACTGGCGCAAGCACTCAATTACGAAGGTCCAGGTGGACCCGATCGGTAGGATTCGACAGGCCAGGGATTAAAGTCGGCAATACCGGCGTCGATCTTCATGGGGCCAGGGGCTGGAGGCCTCATGAAACGCACGATCTCGGTCGCTACGCGCGGCACGCAATTGGCGCTCCGCAATACCAGGATCACGATCACTCGTGATGACGAGACTCTCGCGGACATCCCCGCCGAGGATCTCGGTCTCATCGTCCTGGAGTCGACCGGGATCTCGATCTCGTCCGGCGTCATGGCAGCGCTCGGCAAGACCGGTGGCGCGATCCTCGCCTGCGACGAGACGTTTCACCCGTGCGGCATGTTCATCCCGCTCGACGTGCACTCTCTGCACAGTGAACGAGTGCGCCTGCAGTCGGAGATGTCGGCGCCTCTCAAGAAGAACCTCTGGGCTAGGATCGTCGGAGCGAAGATCGCCAACCAGGCGGCTCTGCTGCGGGGCGATGATGCGGTCCCGTTACGTAGGCTGGCTGAAACGACCCGCAGTGGCAACATCGGCGCTCACGAGAGTCAGGCCTCCCGGATCTACTGGCCCCTCGTGTTTCGAGAATGCGCCGCCATCACCAAGCATCCGTTCCGGCGACATCGCGAAGGAGCACCGCCCAACAACCTGTTGAACTACGGTTACGCGGTCCTCCGCGCGGCGACAGCACGAGCACTCTGCATGGCCGGCCTGCAGCCGGTGATCGGGCTTCACCACCGGAACAGATACAGCGGATTCTGCCTCGCCGACGATGTCATGGAGCCGTATAGGCCCGTCGTCGACTCGGTCGTTCGCGAGTTCGCGGTCCAAGGCAGGCTGGAGATCGACAAAGACGTCAAGCAGGGGTTGATCGGGGTGCTCTATCGCGAGGTATCCATCCTGGGAGAAAGCACCTCGCTCGCCGTTGCCCTGGAGTCGACCGCAAGTTCCCTCGCGCACGCGATCGAGGAACAGGTCAAGAACGGAGCCTCGGCACCGGTCGCGGCGAAGGAACTCCAACTACCGGAGATCCAGCCGTCGTGAAACTGAGCGGGATGAGAGCCATGTGGGTACTGGTGATGTTCGATCTACCCGTGATCACGAAGCCTCAGCGCAAGGCTGCGACGGAATTCCGGAAATCCCTGATCCAGGACGGGTTCGACATGCTACAATACTCGGTGTATTCGAGACCGTGCCCGAGCGACGAGAACGCCGCTGTCCACGTCGGGCGAGTAAAATCCATCATGCCACCAAACGGGCAGGTGCGGATCCTGAAATTCACCGACAAGCAATACGCGAGAATGGAATGCTACCTCAGCAGAACCGCGACGAAACCAGAATCCCAGCCCTCGCAGATCCAGCTTTTCTGACCCTGGATCCCTCTCAACCAGTGGTAATCCAACCGGTTGAGAGGGAGGTAGTGTAACCGATCAGGGTCCGTAGGCCACCCACAACGTCCTCCGCTCTCGGTTTTGGCTGTCGTCTAGTGTAACCGATCAGGGTCCGTAGGCCACCCACAACCGTGAGCATCCGCTCGAAGCGATCGGCCTGAGTGTAACCGATCAGGGTCCGTAGGCCACCCACAACTCTCCGAGCTCGCTAGCGAACTCGCGCAGTAGTGTAACCGATCAGGGTCCGTAGGCCACCCACAACTCCCATACCGCACGGTCGCGATCGTGCGCGAGTGTAACCGATCAGGGTCCGTAGGCCACCCACAACTGCGAGTGATCACGGCCTCGGTCGCCGCGGAGTGTAACCGATCAGGGTCCGTAGGCCACCCACAACTTCCCAGCCTTTCTGACGTCTCCGATTACAAGTGTAACCGATCAGGGTCCGTAGGCCACCCACAACTGCGCGACGCATATCGCCGCCGCGCGTTGAAGTGTAACCGATCAGGGTCCGTAGGCCACCCACAACTGCCCTGGATGGACCCACGAGGATGGCTGCAGTGTAACCGATCAGGGTCCGTAGGCCACCCACAACTGTCCGCCACCAATGCCTGGCACGACTTCGAGTGTAACCGATCAGGGTCCGTAGGCCACCCACAACTGCCCTGGGGTCCAGAATTTCGCGTAGACGAGTGTAACCGATCAGGGTCCGTAGGCCACCCACAACGGCGACCGGGTTACCCGCGTCGAGGCCAGGAGTGTAACCGATCAGGGTCCGTAGGCCACCCACAACTTGAGTGCCACGCGGTCGAGCTCCACGGCCAGTGTAACCGATCAGGGTCCGTAGGCCACCCACAACAGGCTCGCGGTGCTCATGCAGGGAGGCATAGTGTAACCGATCAGGGTCCGTAGGCCACCCACAACTTCGCCGGGCGCAGGGCATCATCGTGCGAAGTGTAACCGATCAGGGTCCGTAGGCCACCCACAACACCAGCCACGACGACTAGGAGGTCTGTCAAGTGTAGCCGATCAGGGTCCGTAGGCCACCCACAACCAGCGCGCGGCTGCCAGCAAAGCAGGCGCAAGTGTAGCCGATCAGGGTCCGTAGGCCACCCACAACTCATCAGGCCAGTGGTCGTGTGGATCTGCTAGTGTAGCCGATCAGGGTCCGTAGGCCACCCACAACTCGGGCGTCGAGATGAACACCGCGCCGCCCAGTGTAGCCGATCAGGGTCCGTAGGCCACCCACAACAGTCCCCGATTCGCGGCCGAGCGGCGGCGGAGTGTAGCCGATCAGGGTCCGTAGGCCACCCACAACTACCAGGACATTCTCATCAAAGCGGCCGACAGTGTAGCCGATCAGGGTCCGTAGGCCACCCACAACTATCCCGCCGCCTGGGGGAACCTCGTCGATAGTGTAGCCGATCAGGGTCCGTAGGCCACCCACAACAGAAGTCTCTACTCGAGAAACGCACGGCGAAGTGTAGCCGATCAGGGTCCGTAGGCCACCCACAACTTCAGCCAGATCGACAGCCGCACCGTGCCGAGTGTAGCCGATCAGGGTCCGTAGGCCACCCACAACGTCTTCGGTCGTGAGGATCAGGTCCCCGGCAGTGTAGCCGATCAGGGTCCGTAGGCCACCCACAACAACCTTGACGACCTGGCGGTCCGACCATCCAGTGTAGCCGATCAGGGTCCGTAGGCCACCCACAACGGCGCCGCCTCATACGCTGCAGGCGACGGAAGTGTAGCCGATCAGGGTCCGTAGGCCACCCACAACTCTGCGTGAAACGCACGGTGAGCCCGGCCGAGTGTAGCCGATCAGGGTCCGTAGGCCACCCACAACATACGGACTCACCAGGCATCAGCTCCAAGGAGTGTAGCCGATCAGGGTCCGTAGGCCACCCACAACAAGCCCATCACGCAGTATCGCGAGCGATTCAGTGTAGCCGATCAGGGTCCGTAGGCCACCCACAACTGTCGCGTCTTGCTCCTTTTCTTGGTGATAAGTGTGGCCGATCAGGGTCCGTAGGCCACCCACAACCTCAATTCTCGGTCCTAGCCTCCGGCGAGCAGTGTAGCCGATCAGGGTCCGTAGGCCACCCACAACAAGGGGAGATTCAGCGACGCGGCGACTCTGAGTGTAGCCGATCAGGGTCCGTAGGCTACCCACAACTGGCAAGAACGATTGAGCAAGTGGTGTACGAGTGTAGCCGATCAGGGTCCGTAGGCCACCCACAACTTTTTGGGCAATTGTGGTATTGTTCAGACAAGTGTAGCCGATCAGGGTCCGTAGGCCACCCACAACCCTTTGGGGGGTGTCAGTGGGGGCGGTCAGAGTGTAGCCGATCAGGGTCCGTAGGCCACCCACAACGGCATGTGCTGATTCGGCAGACGGCCGTTCAGTGTAACCGATCAGGGTCCGTAGGCCACCCACAACTGGTACGGCGACCAGCGCCTAGCGCCCCCGAGTGTAACCGATCAGGGTCCGTAGGCCACCCACAACCTCGCCGTACTCGGCGCGGTAGCGCCTCTAGTGTAACCGATCAGGGTCCGTAGGCCACCCACAACTGGAGGACTGACGTGGACACCAGGCGGAAAAGTGTAACCGATCAGGGTCCGTAGGCTACCCACAACCGGCCCGTCCACCCCCTGTGGCAGGTACTCTCGTCCACATGGAGATTTCGTCTCTGACGCCCGCCAAAGGGAAGTGAACGGGCCGGTCCTAGTGTAGTTGCTGTTGAGCGACTCCCGGTTTCAGGTGTCGGGTTGAGTAGCCTCGCGGGACATGCTAGGTTCGACGCCAACGGACCGTAATATTTCGAGGAGGCCCCGATGCGATCTTCCATGCGCACGGCACCAGCAATCGTCGTCGCGATTGCACTCACCGCCCTAGCCGGCTGCAGCAGCAACGGCGACGCCGGCAAGTCCGCCGACACCCCCCGCGCGCCCGGTACGCCCGCGGCCGTGATCGGCGTCTCCCTCCTCACCCGCACCCACCCCTTCTACCAGGACCTCGAGGCCGGCCTGCAGCAGGCCGCCAACGAGCGCGGCTACCAGCTCCTCGTCCAGGCGGGCGAGTTCGACGTCGCGAAGCAGAAGGACCAGCTCGAGAACTTCCTCGTGCGAAAGGTCGACGCGATCGTGCTCTCCCCCTGCGACTCGCGTTCGATCGGCACCTCGGTCACCGCGGCCAACGCGGCGGGCATCCCGGTGTTCACCGCGGACATCGCAGTCCTCGCCGACAACGCGCAGATCGTCTGCCACACCGCGAGCGACAACGTGGCTGGCGGCCGCCTCGCCGCCCAGGCGCTCGTGGAGGCGATCGGCGGTTCAGGCGAGGTCGCGATCATCGACCATCCCGAGGTCGAGTCGGTGATCCAGCGCGTGGCGGGCTTCGAGGAGGAGCTCGCGAAGCACGCCGGCGTCACGATCGTCGCCAAGCTGCCCGGCCGCGGCACGAAGGACATCGCCTTCCGCACCGCCGAGGACATCCTGCAATCGCAGCCGGGTCTCGACGCGATCTTCGGCATCAACGACGACAGCGCCCTCGGCGCCCTGGCGGCGGTCGAGAAGGCGGGCAAGCTCGGCCAGATCGTGATCGTCGGCTTCGATGCGGTGCCCGAGGCGCGCGCGGCGATCAACGCCGGCAAGATCCACGCCGACGTCGTGCAGCAGCCGCGCGAGATCGGCCGCATGACGATCGAGGCGGTGGCCGCGTACCTCAGCGGTCAGTCCGTGCCCCCGCAGCAGCTCATCCCCTGCCAGCTCTACGCGGGCGACGATGCCGCCGGCCGTTGACACCCCGCTGTTGAGCCTGCGCGGCGTGCGCAAGACGTTCCCCGGCGTGGTCGCCGTGGCGGGCGCCGACCTCGACGTCCGCGCTGGCGAGGTCCTCGCGCTCGTCGGCGAGAACGGCGCGGGCAAGAGCACGCTCATCAAGGTCGTCTCGGGCGCGCACGCGCCGGACGCGGGCACGGTCGAGATCGACGGCCGCGACCTCACCGGATTTGCGCCGGCGCAAATGGCCCGCGCCGGCGTGGCGGTGATCTATCAGGAGCTGAGCCAGGTCCCGGGCCTCACCGTGCGCGACAACCTCTTCCTCGGCCGCGAGCCGCGGCTCCTGCGTCCGCTCAACCGCGCCGCAGAACGCCAGCGCGCTCGCGAGGTCCTCGCCCGTCTCGGCTGCGACGTCGACCCCGACGTGCCCGTCGCCCAGCTCGACCTCGCCCACCGCCAGCTCGTCGAGATCGCCCGCGCGCTGCTGGCCGACGCCCGCGTCCTGATCCTCGACGAGCCCACCGCGGCCCTCACGCCCCGCGAGACCGAGCGCCTGTTCGCGGTGCTCGGCGAGCTGAAGGCCCAGGGCCTGGGCCTCGTGTTCATCAGCCACCGCCTCGACGAGGTCGCGCGCCTCGCCGACCGCATCGCCGTGATGCGGGATGGCGAGCTGCTCGGCGTCTGGGCCGCCTCCGCGCTGGACCGCGGCCGGCTCATCGAGCTGATGGTGGGCCGACCCCTCGATCGCGAGTTCCCCCCGCGCGCGGCCGTGCGTGGCGAGGTCGTGCTCGCGGTCGACGGCCTGTGCGGCGGCCGCGTCAAGCCGGTGACCTTCACCGTCCGCGCCGGCGAGGTGCTCGGCCTCGCCGGCCTCGTGGGCGCGGGCCGCACCGACCTCGCGCGCCTCGTGTTCGGCGCCGACCGCCCGCGCGCGGGCACCGTGCGCGTCGACGGTCGCGCGGTCCGGCCGGGCTCGCCGCGCGCCGCGATCCGGGCTGGCATCGCGCTCTTGACCGAGGACCGCAAGGGCCAGGGTCTCGTGCTCGGCCTCGGCGCCCGCGAGAACTTCGCGCTCGGCAACCTCGACCGCTGGTCACGCGCCGGCTGGCTGGACCGGACGACGGAGGCCGACCGCTTCGCCGGCCACGTCGCGCGCCTGCGCATCAAGGTCGCCGGCCCCGACCAGCGCGCCGGCCAGCTCTCGGGCGGCAATCAGCAGAAGCTGCTCGTCGCGCGCTGGCTCGAGCGCGACGCCCGCGTCGTGATCTTCGACGAGCCCACGCGCGGCATCGACGTCGGCGCCAAGTACGAGATCTACGAGCTGATCAACGACCTCGCCGCCCGCGGCAAGGCCGTCGTGATGATCTCGAGCGAGCTGCCGGAAGTGCTCGGCATGGCCGACCGCATCCTCGTGATGCACGAGGGTCGCCTCGCCGGCGAGATCCCCGATCCCCGCGCCGCGAGCCAGGCCGACGTGCTGGCCCTGGCCGTGGCCAAGGAGCCTCATGGCGCCTGACGCGACGAACCTGACCGGCGCCCTGCGCCGCCGCTTCGCGGGCTACGGCATGCTCGGCGTGCTGCTGTTGCTCTGCGTACTCTTCTCCGTGCTGACCATGCAGGACCAGCACCCCACGGGCGCCCGCGCCGCCGCCGAGCTGGCGACCGAGCTCATCGGCCACGCCGAGCCCGATGCGGCCATCCTGATCCTGATCCGCGACAGCGAGCAGGACCGCGGATTCTCCGACGACCTCGCCGCTCGGCTGCGCGCGGCAGGCTTCACCGCCGTCGCGACAGCCGCCGGCGGTCCGCCCGAGCTGCGCGCGGCCTGCGAGCGTCTCGTCGACGACGGCCCGGCCGACATCTGGCTCGCCACCCTCACGTCCGGCCTGCCGGCGGCGCGATCGATCGCTGCCGCGGTGCCGGGCCTCGCCGGCGCCACGGTCCTCGCGCCCGCGTCGTACCGCTGGCCGACCTTCCTGCTCGCCGACAACCTGCGCAACGTCGCGAACCAGATCGCGGTGATCGCCATCGTCGCGGTCGGCATGACGCTCGTGATCATCACCGCGGGGATCGACCTCTCGGTGGGGTCGCTCATCGCGCTGTCGGCGGTCGTGTGCGCCTGGCTCGTGCGCGCGCTGGGCGGAGCGGGCGCGGGCGCGGGCGCGCTGTTCGCGGCCGGGTTCGGCGCCATCGCGCTCTGCGCGCTCGCGGGGCTCTTCTCGGGCGCCATGATCGTGCGGTTCCGGCTGCCGCCGTTCATCGCCACGCTCGCGATGATGCAGGTCGCGAGCGGGGTCGCCTACATCGTCGCCCGCGGCCGGCCCATCTACGACGCGCCGGAGTCGATCACGACGCTGGGGCGCGGCGTCGATCCGCTCGCGGGCGTGCCGTGGGCCGTGTGGCTCATGCTCCTCCTCTACGCCGTCGCCCATCTGCTGATGAGCCGCACCGCGCTGGGGCGGTACGTCTACGCGGTCGGCGGCAATCCGGAGGCGGCGCGGCTCGCCGGGGTGCGCACGGGCGCGGTGCTGCTCTTCGCCTACGCGCTGTGCGGCGCGCTCGCGGGGCTCGGCGGGGTCTTGATGGCGAGCCAGCTCAAGAGCGGCGCGCCGACCTACGGCCTGATGTACGAGCTGTACGTCATCGCCGCGGTGGTGGTCGGCGGCACGAGCCTCTCGGGCGGCGAGGGGCGGGTGCTCGGCACGCTGATCGGCGCGTTCATCATCGCTGTCATCCAGAACGGCATGAACCTGACCAACGTGGAGAGCTACACGCAGAAGGTCGTGCTCGGGCTCGTGATCCTCGGCGCCGTGCTGATCGACCGGTTGCGCCGGCGCAACTAGCGCCGGCGCCAGCGCGGGTCAAATAACGTAATCCATTATCAGTCTGTCGTTTATCCAGTATTTATGGGCGTTGCGCGTAGGGAAAGATATGGCTAGTCGAACGCTTGGTTTACATATGATCACATATTTCGTCACGCCCGGGGTGTACTTCTCTTACGAATCGTGATAAAATAGCGCAGTCGCGTGAGCGGCCTGGGGAACCTCGAGCGGTGGTCCCGGATGCCGCGTTGCCTCGAGTTCTAGACCTGAGAGGAGTTCACCATGAAGGCCTTGTTCACGTTGTTCGCGGCGGTGTGCCTGATGGCTGGCGTCGCCGTGGCGCAGGATACCTGGTGCTACGGCTGGGAAGATGGCGGCACGATGCTCGGCGCCTACCTGCCCGATGACATGTATATCGCCAACACCGAAGCCCAGGCGTTCGAGGGCACCCATTCGTTGGAGATCTACGAAATCGGAGCGACCGGCACACCTCAGGCGTACGTGGCCTGGATCACCGGTCTGCACGAGGGTGACCAGGTGACGGCGTCGATCATGACCCTCGATATGATCACCGGCAACCCGTCGTGCCGCATCTGGGGCCACTGGACCACCGCCGGCGGCACCATCGACGATTACGCCGGCAGTGCCAGCGGCAACAGTACCTACAGCGGCACCGGCGAGGAGTGGATCGAGCTGAGCTACACCTGGACCGCCGGCGCGGCCCAGGAAGGCCAGGGCCTCGTGGTCGAGATCCGTCCGTACAACGCGAGTCCCTGGGCCGGCTCGAACTGGATCGACAATCTCTGCGTGACCAAGCCGGTCGACGCGTGGCTGTACTTCCCGGGCACGGGCCCCGTGGGCACCGACAACCAGAGCTGGTCGAGCGTCAAGGCGCTGTTCGACTAGGCTCGCGACCAGCGCCGGTCCACCGGCGCAGTCCTTCCGCCAGCCAGCCGGACGGCTCCCCGTGAGCCGTCCGGTTCTTCTTCTTGCGCACCGGTTGCCGCGCGGCGTCGAGCTGCCGGACCCGGCGCCCGGTGACGCCCGCGTGATTCTACGATCGACCGGGGCGGGTCCGATTTCGCGGTCCGGGGCGGACTGACCGGGAACGGGCGGCGCTCAGCCGACTGATACCGTAGATTCAGTCATGCGAGGTTCGAGAACCCCCGTCGGGAGGGCTGGTCATGACGAGACGCTGGTTCTGGCTCGGTCTCTGCGTCCTCTGGTCCATCGGCGCGTCCGCGGCCGGCGGGCCGGACACGCCGGTTCGGGTCCGCGCCGATCCCGGCGACATCCGCCACGGCGGCGTCGCCGGCGGCGCCAGGGCCGAGGTCGACACCCTGGACCTGCTCGGCGGACCCGCTCGCCTCGACGGCCGCTTCGAGGACGCCGGCGGCCAGCCGTCCTGGCACGGTTGGGCCCACGAGGACCTCTGGGAGCAGCCGAGCTACTGGCAGGTGAGCCCGTTCCTGGCGCCCCACGGCCAGAACGCCATGTGGTGCGGTACGGTGTTCCCGGACGGCGATCCGGGCTACGGCAACGACTGGCGCCAGAACCTCGTCTTCAGCCACGCCGTCGCCGACCCGTCCGTCCCCGTCAGCGTGCGCTGGACGGCGACCCTGCGCAACGACACCGAGCCGCGCTACGACTACACGTACCTGCAGGTGAACCGCGGCGGCTCGTGGGAGTCGCTCCGGTCCTACGACGGCGAGTGTACGATCCTGGTCGACGAGACCGTCGTCCTCGCGGCGGGCGAGCTGGTCGGCCCGGGCGGCGACGAGGTGCAGCTGCGGGTGCGATTCTCCTCCGACGGCGCCTGGTCGGACGAGGACGGCCTCTGGGACACCGACGGCGCCTGCCAGCTCGACGACGTGACGGTCACCGTCGACGGCAGCGTCGTCGATGACGAGGACTTCGAGGACGGCGTGAGCGACCGCTGGCGGCCTGTCGCCGAGGCGGTCGGCGATTTCGCGGCTCTCTGGATCCACCTGGTCGATCTCGACCCCTGCGTGTCGAATTCGTCGGCCCAGGTCGCGTTCATCGACGACGGCCTGGTCGTCCCGGGCACCGGCGGCACGCCGTGCATCAACTGGTGCTACGGGCCGGGCGGCTACATCGTGAACCATTCCGGCGGATTGCTCGGCGACCCCTACTATCTCGCCAACCGGATCACGAGCCCCGTGCTGGCGTGGCCGGCGGGCGCCGACGCCGCCTCCTTCGAGTTCGGCGTGTACCGGCACGAGACGCTATCGCCCGAATCCCCGGGGATCGTCTATCAATGGCACGTCCGCTCCGTGAACACCGGCGACCCCGCCGATCTCGCCGGCGCCTCCTGGCGAACGCGGTACTTCCTCTACTACGGCAGCCCCGCGTACCTCCGCCAGCACGAGGTCATCTCCGACCTGCTCGTCCCGAATCCCACGCACGTCCAGGTCTCCCTGCTCGTGATCGACGATTCGCCGGGCTGGTGGGAGGGCGACGACGGCACCCCCGCCCCCTACTTCGACAATGTCCGGGTCACCGCGTGGACGACGGCCGGCCCCAGCCTCTCCGCCCGCAGCGTCGACCTCTTCAACGACGGCTTCCCCGCCGCCGGCGCGATCGACCCGACGGACCTCGCGCGCAACGCGGTCCGCCTGGACATGGCCGGCAACATCAGCCCCGCCGCGCACCTGCGCAACGACCCCGGCGACTCGGTCGTCGTCACCGCGACCACGATCCGCCCGGGCGCCGTCCTCGCCGGGCCGCCGCAGATGCACGTGCGGATGAAGGCCAATTCGCTCTTCGACGCGGTCCGCGAACTGCCGGCCGGATTGGTCCAGACCGGAGCCGTCGTCACGGGCTGGGTCGACGGCGATTCGACCTTCAACGCCGCCGGCGAGCCGGTGCCCGACCGCTGGCACTTCGACCTGCCCGACAGCGACTTCTTCTACCCCGGCGACGTGCTCCACTACCGCTTCGAGGTCCGCGACGATCAGGCCGGCGAGATCGGTCTCGCGCTGCTGCCCGCCGACACCGCCGGCTTCGCGAGCTTCCACCACGACCTCCTCTACGACAGCGACTTCATCGTGCGCGCCCTGCCGACCATGGTCTCACCCGCGCCCGACGACCAGCCGGAGGTCCTCTTCTGGAATGACTTCGGCACCGGACCCGGCGAGAACCACTGGCACCACGCCCTGCGGAACCTGGGCTTCACGGCGGGCGTCTCCTACGACCTCTACACCACGCGCAGCCCCACCTCCGGCGTCGGCAACGGCCTGGGCGGCCGGGCCACGTCCGCGGTCCTCAGCGGCTACCGGGTGCTGCTCTACTCCGCGGGCGACCTCGCGCTGTCGGTCCTGGGGAACGGCGACTTCTACGACGATCCGTCGAACGACCTCGCGGTCCTCACCCAGTGGTTCGGCCAGGGCGGCAAGCGCGCCTTCCTGACCGGCGACCACCTCGTATCCGCGCTGCTCGACGCGGGCGCTCAGGGCGCCGCGTTCGTGAGCACATACCTCGACGTGAGCTACCACGGCCCGGATGTCTCCACCTTCATCGGCAACCAGGTCTCGCCGCGGGTCGCCTCGATCGCCGGTAACGGCGTGATCTCGAGCGTACCGGTGTGGATCGCCTACGGCGGCTGTCCCTCCCGCAGCGCGTTCGACGCGATCACGGGCGCCGGATCCGCGGTCCGCCTGGCCGAGTTCACCGGTCCGGACGGACAACCCGGGGTCTATCCGTTCGCGGCTGCTGTCTACGCCTGCCACGCCGCGGAGGACGCACAGGTCGTGCTGATGCCCGTCGACTTCCGCTATCTCCTCAACGCGCCGGGCTGGACGCCGCCGGCCGGCTCCGCCGGCAAGGCGGCGCGCACGATCATCCTCGACGACGTGCTGACCCGCTTCAGCGTCTGGTTCGGTCCGCCAATCGCCGTCGCGCCGGACGCTGTCCTGCGCGTGAGCCACCACCCGAACCCGTTCAACCCCGCGACCACGATCGCGCTCGACCTGCCGCGCGACGGCGACGTGAGCGTCCGGATCTTCGACCTGCGCGGCGCGCTGGTTCGGACGCTCGTCGACGAGCGGCTCGCGACCGGCCGCCACGAGGTCGCCTGGCACGGGACCGACGACCGGGGCGCCGCCGTGCCCTCGGGCGTGTACTTCTGCGAGACCCGCGCCGCGGGCGAAGTGAAGGTGCACAAACTCGCGCTCGTGAAGTAGACTCTGCGGGCGCGTTCGGGATCCCCCGGACGGCATCGTCGATGCTCCGGAGGTGTCCCGTTGCGCCCGCTCTTCATCGCTCTCGTCGCACTCGCCGCCCTCGCCGGATCCGCGCTCGCCGCCGACCCGACGCCGAAGGTCTACACGGTCGCCACCAGCCACCTCGACACGCAGTGGCGCTGGACCATCCAGACCACGATCGACGAGTACCTGCGGGCGACTCTCGATGACAACTTCGCGTTGCTCGAGCGCTACCCGGACTACGTCTTCAACTTCGAGGGCGCGTTCCGCTACCAGCTCATGCGGGAATACTACCCCGAGAAGTTCGAGCGCCTGCGCGAGTACGTGCGGCAGGGCCGCTGGCGCGTCTGCGGCTCCTGGCTCGACGCGGTCGACACCAACCTGCCCTCGCCCGAGTCGCTCTTCCGCCACGCGCTCTACGGCAACGGCTGGTTCGCGCGCGAGCTGGGCGTGCGCTCGGTCGACGTCTTCCTGCCCGACTGCTTCGGCTTCGGCTGGGCGCTGCCGTCGGTCATGGCGCACTCGGGCCTCACGGGCTTCTCCACCCAGAAGCTCGCCTGGGGCTCGGCCTACGGCACGCCGTTCGACATCGGCCGCTGGCGCGGCGTGGACGGCAGCGAGGTCGTCGCGGCCGTGAACCCGGGCGCCTACGTGAGCGACCTCGAGGGCGACGTCTCCCGCGACTCCACGGTGACGGCCGCCATCGAGCGCACCGTGGCCGCCGGCGGGCCGCCCGTCGCGTTCAGGTACTACGGGACCGGCGACACCGGCGGCGCGCCCACCGAAGCGTCGGTGCAGTGGCTCGAGAAGAGCATTGCGTCGGACGGACCGATCGAGGTCGTCTCGGCGGGCGCCGACCAGATCTTCCGCGAGCTGACGCCCGGGCAGGCGGCCGCACTCCCCGTCCACGACGGCGAGCTCGTCATGACCCGTCACGGCGCCGGCTGCTACACCTCGCAGGCCGCGATGAAGCGCTGGTACCGGCGCTGCGAGGTGCTGGCCGACGCGGCCGAGCGCGCCGCGGCGCTGGCCTGGTGGCTCGGCGGCAAGGAGTATCCGCACGCCGAGCTGGAGCGCGCGTGGACCCGGTTCCTGTGGCACGGCTTCCACGACGACCTCACCGGCACCAGCATCCCCGAGGCCTACGCCTTCAGCTGGAACGACCTGTTGCTGAGCCAGCAGGAGTTCGCGCAGGTGCTGGAGAGCTCGCTCGAGTCCGTCTCGCGCGGCCTCGCGACCGACGTCGCCGGTGAGCCGCTCGTCGTGTTCAACTCGCTGGCGCACCCGCGCACGGACGTCGTGACCGTCGAGGGCGAGTTCGCGCCCGGCACCGGCGTCTTCGGCCCGGACGGCCGCGAGGTGCCAGCGCAAGCGTGGCGCTCGCAGGGCGACCGGGGGCCGGTCGACCGCCTCGCCTTCGCGGCCGCGGTCCGCGGCAACGGCTGCGCGGTCTACGAGCTGCGCGCGCGGACCCCCGGCGCGGGCCTCCCGCCGAGCGCGACCTGGGACCCCGCGACCGGGCTGATCGAGAACGCCGCCTATCGCGTTCGCCTCGGCGCCGAGGGCGTCACGTCCCTCGTCGACAAGGCGACCGGCCGCGAGCTGCTCGCCGCGCCGCCCCGCCTGCAACTCCTGCGCGACGATCCCGAGCGGTGGCCCGCCTGGGAGATCGACTTCGACGACGTGATGGCCGCGCCCTACGCCGAGGTCCCGCTCGGCGGGCTGCCCGACGCGGTGGAGCTTGGTCCGGCGTTCGCGCGCCTCTTTTTCACCCACGAGGCGGCAGGCTCGGTCTTCCGCGAGACGCTGACCCTGGTCGACGACCGCCTCGACTGGACGCTCGACATCGACTGGGCGACCAAGGGCACGCTGCTCAAGGCCGCCTTCTTCACGACCGCGCGCGACACCGCGGTCACGTACGACCTGGGCCTCGGCGCGATCCGCCGCGGCGTGAACCGGCCGGCGCTCTACGAGGTGCCCGCGCAGCGCTGGGCCGACCTCACCGACGCGACCGGCGCGTTCGGGCTCACGGTGATGAACGACGGCCGCTTCGGCTGGGACCACCCGGACGCGGGCGCCCTGCGGCTGTCGCTGATCCACACGCCGGCCGTCAACGAGCGCTGGTCCTGGGTCGACGACGAGAAGAGCCAGGACCTCGGCCGCCACCGCGTGACCGTGAGCCTCCGCGGGCACGGCCCCGAGTGGCGGACCGCGAGCGTGCGGGCGGCCGACGAGCTGAACCAGCCGCTCCTCGCGTTCGCGACGGACCGCCACCCGGGCCCCTGGGGCCGCAGCCTGTCGCTCCTCGAGGTCGACCACCCTCAGGTCGCGGTGCGCGCGCTCAAGAAGAGCGAGGAGAGCGACTGGCTGGTCGTGCGGCTGCAGGAGACGACCGGCCGGCCGGCGGCCGGCGTCAGGCTCGCCCCGCCGGCGGCGGTCACCGCGTTCCGGGAGCTGCGCGCGGACGAGGTCGAGCTGCCCGCGGGCGCCGGCGCGACGCTGGCTGACGGCGCGCTCCGCTGCGACCTCGCGCCCTACCGGCCGCGCACGGTCGCGCTGCAGCTCGCGGCGCCGCCGGCCGCAAGGCGCCTGCAGCCCCTCCGGTCGGCGCCCCTCGAGCTGCCCTGGGACCTCGACGGCATCAGCACGCGCGAGCAGCCGGCCGACGGCGACCTCGACGGCGCCGGCCACAGCCTGCCCGGCGCGCTGGTCCCCGGGGAATTCGTGCGGGACGGCGTACGGTTCCGCACCGGCCCGCAGTCGCCGGGCGCTGCGAACCTCGTGCGCTGCGCCGGGCAGTCGGTGGCGCTGCCCGAGCCGGATCTGCCGGCCGTGCAGCTTCTGATGTGCGCCGTGGCCGCGCCGCGCGAGGCGGCGTTCCCGCTGGCCGACGGCACCGTCCACCATGCGTGGATCCCGGATGGCCGCGCGTACTTCGGCCAGTGGGACAGCCGGCTGGCGGGCGACGACCTGGCGCACGATGCGGCGGCACTCGTCCCCGCCTACACGACCGAGGCCGACGTCGGCTGGGTCGTCACCCACCGCCACGACGGCGAGGGCCGCCAGGAGCCGTACGTCTTCACGCACTTCTACCGCGTCGAGATCCCGGCCGGCGCGGGCGCCCGGACGCTCACGCTGCCGGATGATCCGGCACTGATCGTCCTCGCCGCGAGTCAGACCGAGTCCGGCCGCGCCCTGAGGCCCGCGCACTCGTTCGTGGACCGGCCGGTCCGCCCGAGCCTGCGCATCGAGGCGCCGCGCCTGGCGTTCGTCGACACGCTGAGCTTCCGGGTCACCAGCCCCGACCGCGGCGCGACCATCCGCTACGGCGAGCGCGGAGGCGCGCTGCGTGCGTACGCCGGCGGCCCCATCGCGCTGTCCGCGTCGGCCGACCTGGTGCTCGAGGTCGCGGCTCCCGGCTTCCCGGAGACGACGGTCCGAGCTGCGTCGTTCACGCGCCTCGAGCCGTGGCCTGCGGCCGCCGGCGGCGGCGGCGCGCGCGCCGCCGGCCTCGCCGCGCGGGGCTATGTCGGGGCCTGGACCGCCCTGCCGGACTTCGCCGCGCTCTCGCCGGTGACGCAGCTCGCGAGCCCCACCGTCGCCGGCTTGCCCGGGCTTCCCGACGAGGACGTGGGCATCGTGTTCACCGGCTTCGTCGAGGCTGGACGCCGCGGCATCTATCGTTTCTGGCTCACGAGCGACGACGGCAGCCGCCTCTGGATCGACGACCGGCTCGTGCTCGACCATGACGGCGTCCACGGCAGCAGCGCGGTCCAGGCGGACCTGCCCCTGGCCGCGGGCCCCCACGCGATCAAGGTCGAGTACTTCCAGCACCTCGGCGGCCGCGACCTGAAGCTCGAGTGGAGCGGCCCGGGGTTCGCGCGGCAGGAGGTCCCGGCGAGCGCCTTCTCGCACTGAGGCCGCGCGCGGTCGTGGCGCTGGAGCGCCGCCGGGTGTTGTCGGCTCGGTCCCGGCTGGTCCTCGCTTCGCTGCGGAGACGCCGGGACCGAGCCGACAACACCCGGCGGCATCTCCGTCTGCGCGGCGGCGCGCGGAGAGGGAAGAGTGGCGGCGAACGCCCGACACGCCCTCTGGACCCCTTCGACAGGCCGGCGATCGACGGGAGACCGCCCTGCGGCAGACACGGGGTCCGGGCGTCTCCGCAGCGAAGCGAGGACCAGCCCGGACCTCGTGTCTGCCGCAGGGCGGCCCCGCGCCGGCCGCCAGCCTACCCCAGCGCCACGTCGAGCGTCATCATCACCACGAATCCCAGGATCGTCCCCATCGTGGCCGCGTCCTGGTGCCCGCCGGTCTGCGATTCCGGGATGGCCTCCTCCACGACGACGTAGATCATGGCGCCGGCCGCGAACGCCAGGGCGTATGGCAGGACGTACTGCGCCGTCAAGGCCGCGACGGCGCCGACCACCCCCGCGATCGGTTCGACGACCCCCGAGAGTTGACCGTAGAAGAACGCCTTGGCCCGGGAGAATCCCTCGCGCCGGATCGGAAACGACACCGCCGCGCCCTCGGGGAAGTTCTGCAGGCCGATGCCGATCGCCAGGGCGATCGCCGCGCCGATCGTCGCCGACGGCAGGCCGGCCGCCGCGGCGCCGAACGCGACGCCGACCGCCAGCCCCTCCGGGATGTTGTGGAGGGTGATCGCGAACACGAGCAGGATCGTCTTCTTGAGGCGGGTCTTCCGCCCCTCGGCGTGCTCGATCTCGGTGTAGAGATGCAGGTGGGGGATCATCATGTCCGCCACGCGCAGGAAGAGCGCGCCGCACAGGAAACCGACGGCGGGCGGCAGCCACGGGATCATGCCCAGGTTCTCGGACATCGTGATCGCCGGCGCGAGCAACGACCAGTAGCTGGCGGCGATCATCACGCCGGCCGCGAAGCCGAGCATGATGTCCATGATCCGGCGGTCGAATTCCTTGACCATGAAGATGGTCGCGGCGCCGAGGGCGGTGACTCCCCAGGTGAAGAGAGTCCCGATCAGGGCTTGCAGGATCGGCGGCTGCGCGGCGAGCCAGGTCGTCACGAGCGTCTCCTCGAATGGGTCTCGAGCGGGTCCGGGCGGGAGCATCCCGCGCGTCATGATAGGCGACCAGATTACCCGCGCGACGGTCATTTGACCAGGGGCGGCGGCGTCTCGCTGGACATTCCCCCCTCGCGGGCTATGCTCCCGGCGTCGGCCCCAACCCATTCGTCCGGGAGGCGTCCATGTCCGGCGGCCGCGAACACTGGCTCGATCTGCTCCTCCAGGCCAACGCGCTCAAGACCACTCCGCGGACGGGGTGGCATCTGCGCGGCGTCCCCTGCCCCGAGGACGTCGCCGCGCACAGCTGGGGCACGGCGCTCGTCGCGCTGGTCCTGGCCGAGCTGTCCGGCGACCGTCTCGACCGCGGACGCCTGCTCAGTCTGGCGATCCTGCACGACCTCGCGGAAAGCCAGGTCTCGGACATCCCCCACCAGGCGGCGCGTTTCTTCCCGCAGGGAGCCAAGCACGACGCGGAAGCCTGGGCGCTCGCCGAGATGCTCGGCGCCGTGCCCGTGATCGGCGCCTGGACGGCGCTGCTCGAGGACTACAACCGCGAGGGGAGCCCGGAGGCCCGCCTCGTCCGCGACGCCGACCGGCTCGAATTCCTGCTCCAGGCCTGGATCTACCGCCAAACGACCGGCAACGAGCGCCTCGAGGCCGTGCGCCGGGACTACCGGGAGAAGCGATTCGCCACCGCGGCGGCGCAGGACCTCGCCGACGAGATCCTGGCGCGCTGGGAGGCCGGGGCGGACTAGCGGCCGGACCGCTCGATGCGAGGGCGGTCCGACCACCGGCGGACCGCCCTCGTCGCGCGCGCCTCAGGGGTGAAGCGACGCTATCGCGAATCCCGCTCTCGATACGCCGCGCGAGTCCGCGCCGGGACCGGCCCGAACTCGGGCTCGACCGGCGGCTCGGCGGCGTGCAGCCGCAGGACTTCCTGGATTCCGCGGTCGAGCTGCGCGTCGACCCCGCGGGCGAGGTCCTGCGGCAGGTTGTCGACCTCGATGTCCGGGTCCACGCCGTGATTCTCCACGCCCCAGCCCTTGCGCGCGTCCCACCACGCCGCCACAGGCTGCGTCACGAGCCCGCCGTCCTGCAGCGGCCGCACGGCGTTGATGCCGATCACGCCGCCCCAGCTCCGCTTGCCGATCACCGGGGCGAGGCCCTCGAGCTGGATCGCCTGCGGGAAGATGTCGCCGTCGCTGCCCGCCTCCTCGTTCGTCAGGACCACGAACGGGCCGTTGAGAACGCGGTACGGGTAGGTGAGGCTCTCGCCGTTGCGCATCCGGTCGAACGCGAGCACCGGGCGGCGCAGCCGCTCGACCAGCATCTGGCTGACGAAGCCGCCGCCGTTCCAGCGCACGTCGACGATCAGGCCCTCCTTGTCGAGCTGCGGATAGAACCACCGGTTGAACGCCACGAGCCCGCTCGTGCCCATGTCCGGCACGTGGACGTAACCGATCCGGCCGCCGGTCTTCGCGGCGACGTACTCCCGATTGCGGCGCACCCAGTCGGCGTAGCGCAGGTCGCTCTCGGAGGAGAGGGGCGTGACGAGCGCCTCCCGGCTGTTCTTGCCGTCACGGTCGTCCGCCACCGTCAGGAGGATCTGCTTGCCGGCGAATCCCGCGAGCAATGCGTGCAGGTTCGGCGCGCCGGCGACGAGCTGCCGGTTCACCGCCAGGATGTAGTCGCCCTCGCCGGCGTCGACACCCGGCTCGTCCAGGGGCGAGCGCACGCAGTCGGCGGGATCGCCGCGCAGGATGCTGGCGATCCGGTAGGCGTCGCCGTCGCGCACCACCTCGGCGCCGAGCAGCCCCGTCGCGACCCGGGGCACCTGCACGCCGGGGTCACCGCCGAAGACGTACGTGTGGCTCGTGCTGGCCTCGCCGTAGACCTGTCCGATCAGATCGCTGAGGTCCGCCCGGCTGGACAGCCGCTCGAGCAACGTGGCGTACTGCGCTCCGATCGCCGGCCAGTCGAGCCCCGCCAGGTCGGGATCCCAGTAGAACGCCCGCATCTGGCGCCAGGCCTCCCCGTACACCTGGGACCACTCGGCGCGCGGATCGAGCTCGACCACGGCGTCCCCGAGCTCGACCTTGCCCTTCTCGAGCGCCTCGGCCGGCGGAGCGCCCGCATCGACGACGTAGATCTGACCGGGCTGGGTCATCACCGCGACCTTGCCCGCCTTGGCCTCCAGATCGTAGGCCGAGACGCCGGGGACGAAGGCGGCGGCCTCGCGGTCCTCGAGGCTGTAGGTCATGAGCACCGCCTTGGATTCGGCTTCCTCGAAGAAGTCCGGGCCCTCGGCCATGCCGGCGATGGGCGAGCTCACGTAGAACACGTGGGTCGCGGTGGCGGCGAGGCCGCCGTAGCTGCCGCGCTCGACCGGCAGCTCGACGACGCGCTCGGCGAGGCCATCGAAATCGATCTCGACCGGCTTCGGCTTCTCGTCCTTCTTCTCGTCGTCCTTCTGGTCCTTGCCGCCCTTCTCGGCCTTGTCGTCCTTCTCGGCCTTGTCGCCCCCGCCGTCCTTCGCGTCGCCATCCTCCGGCGGCAGTCCGGCTTCGCGGCGCAGCGGGTGCTCGACATCCGGCCGCAGCATGAGGCAGTACAGCCGCTCGTTCTTGATCTCGACGTTCTGCAGATCGACGGTGTCGAGCACGGGATTCGTCGCCCGCGACGACACGAACCAGAGGTACCGGCCGTCCGGGTCCCAGGCCGGGCTGTGGTCGGCGGTCCAGCGGCCGGTCGCTTCGCGAGTGACGCCGTCGCGCGTGTCGTAGATGAAGAGCGACGAGAAGTCGTTCGTCAGATCCTTGACGTAGGCGAGCCAGCGGCCGTCGGGGCTCCAGGCGAGGCCGCGGATGCCGCCGCGCGTTCCGCGATCGGCCTCTCGCTCGCCGCCCCCGTCGGCGTCGGTCACCACGAGGCGGAAATCGCTGTCCGTCCAGGCGAGCCGTTTCCCGTCGGGAGACGGCTGGACCGCGAAGGGCCACGGCCCTGATGTCCCCTCGCGTAGGACCTTGGCCTCGCCGCGCCCCCAGGCGTCTTTGCGGTGCAGGGCGTCCTCTCCCGTCGCGTCGCACCAGTAGTACACGCGCTTGCCCTCATGGTCGAACGAGCCGCCGCGCTCGCGTTCGCCGGTGCCGCGCGTGATCGGCAGGGTGACGCCCTTCTCGACCGGCACCGAGAACAGCTCCCCGCGGACCTCCACCAGCAAGCGCTCGCCGTCGGGCGACAGATCCAGGCCCTGGAGATCCCGGCTCGCTGCTCGGTAGCGCGTACGGGTCAGCGGACGGTCGCTCGGCAGGTCGACCGCGACCTTCGCGACGCCGCCGCTCGCGGGCTCGAACAGCTGCAGATCGGCGCCGAGCGTGAAGACGATCGTGCCGTCCGGCCCCATCGCCGGCCAGCGCGCGTCCCAGCGCTCGAAATCCGTCAGACGCACCCGGCCGCTGCCGTCGGGCTCGCAGCGCCAGAGGTTCGCGGTGCCGCCCTCGTCGCTCAGGAAGTAGATGCGGCCGTCATGCCACATCGGGAACTCGTCGGCGCCGGCGAAGTCGGTGACCTGGCGGAAATCGGCGCGGTCCGGCCGGCCGACCCAGATGTCGGCGGCGGTGCCGCCGCGATAGCGCTTCCAGGTCGCGCGTTCCCGGTCGGTCCGGTTCAGGGCCCACTGCCCGCTCTGCGGGTCGACGTCCAGGCGCGCGGCGGGTCCCAGGGCCAGCTCCTGCGGATCGCCGCCGGCGGGATCGATCGCGAAGAGGCGCCAGTCGCCGTGGGGATCGCTGCGCCGGCTACGCAGGACGATCCTCCCGTCCCCGAGCCAGCCGACGACCTCGTCGGCGTCCGGGTGCCAGGTCAGGCGCTCCGGCTCGCCGCCGGTCGCGGGGATGACGAACACGTCGCGGTTGCCGTCGTACTCGCCGGTGAAGGCGATCCGGTCGCCGTCCGGCGAGAAGTGCGGGAAGTACTCCACGCCTTCGAAGCGGGTCAGCCGCCGGACGTCCTGCCCCTGGCGGTCGCAGGACCACAGATCGCTCTCGGCGGTGAAGACGATCCGCCCGCCGTGGACGTCGGCTTGCCCGACGTACGGGGCGATCGCCCGGGCGGATCCAGCGGCCGCCAGGAGCAGGCCGAGGCACACGAGCGACCGCGCGGGCCGCAACGCTGATGCGGACATGGGAACCTCCTGAGGGGACGGTTGACGGTACGATCATCGACATACGGACGCGGCCGCGCCGGGTTTCCCCGGCGCGGCAGGTCGGCACCCTTGGCGGTCGGTCGTCAGGCGGACACGGCGACCGCGCCCGCCTGGCGGCGATCCTGGGGAGCCGGGCGGTACCGCGCGTACGCCGCGTCGACGGCCTGGATGTGCCGCACCAGCCAGGACCGCAGGTAGAGCACCAGGTCCAGGAGATCGTCCCGCTGCCCGGACTGGCACCGGCGCTGCAGGGTCTGGATCTCGCCGAGGAACTCCGCGTGCTGCCGCTGGTGCGCTTCGAGGCTCGGATAGCCCAGACGCGCCATGTGCAGCTCCTCGTCCCGGAAGTGGTTCGCGAGGTCGTCCACCAGCTCCCGACTCGACGACGCCGCCGCCTGGACGTCCTCGTCGCGGTAGGCGCGATAGAGGTCGTTCAGCAGCGCGACCGCGCGCTGGTGCTGCTGGTCCATCGCGGGGACGCCGATGTTCAGATCGCCGTCCCACCGGAGGAACTCGAGCGAGGGGTCCGTCAACATGGCCAGGACGCGCGCCATGCTGTTGAGCTCGAGCGCGTCGATCTCGAGGCGCAGCGCCGATTTCCGCTGCTCGCGGGTGATGTCGGTGTCGCGTTCGACAGCCTGGATCGCCGCCTCGACCGCGCCGCGCACCGTCTGCGTGCTGCCGGTCGTGCCCTCGATGGCCGCCTCCAGCTCGCCGAAGGTCGATTCGGCCCGGCGGGTGCCGTCGCGACCGGCAGCCACCTGTCTGGCGCAAGCGTCCATGAGGCGCAGGATCTCGGTCGCTGCGCCGCCGCTGCGCGTGGCGAGCTCCTTGACCTCGGCCGCCACGACCGCGAAGCCGCGGCCGGCCTCGCCGGCTCGCGCCGCCTCGACGGTGGCGTTCAGCGCCAGCAGGTTGGTGCGGGTCGCGATCTCGGTGATGACGCCGAGCGCCGCGGTCATCTCGCTGAAGCTCGCGTCGATCGCGTCCATGCCCCCCGCGGTGGCGTCGAGCGCCTCGTGGCCCCGGCGGGCGCTGTCGAGGACGGTGGCCGACTGCTCGTCCATGGCCCGCACGCGCTCGCCGATCTCGCGCATCTCGGCCGCGAGGTGGTCGAAGGACCGGGTCAGCCGGCCGTTGCCGGCGCTCAGCCGCTTGATCTGGTTGAAGACCTCGACCGTGGTCCGGTCCAGCCGGTTGGACGCGGTGCGGACCTGGCCGTAGAGCTCCTGATGGCGAGGCGCGCCGGCCCCGGTGCCTGGTTTGTGGCGACGTAGGTCCATGATCCCCTCGGGCGTTCGGGTGGCAATGCCCTCTCAATTCGCGCCCACTTGATCGGCACCGGCTGCTGTGGGTTGAGCGCGGAACGAAGGCGGCCGGCGCTCCCCGGGGAACGCCGGCCGTCTCGCGTCGACAGTCTCGTCTGTCTACTTCTTGTAGGTCGCTTTGTGCTCGGCGGGGATCGGATGAGCGACCACCTTGATCGCTTCCTCGAAGTTGAAGGCCTTGAACGTCGGGCTCTCCTCGTTGTGGCACTGCACGCAGAGTTCCTTGGTCGGCTTCACGAGCCCGACCGTCGCCGGGTCGACCTTGCCCGCCGTGAGGTCCTTCATGACCGTCATCTTCCAGTACGCGCCGCCGGCCCCATGACAGGATTCGCAGCCGACGCCGTCTTCCTTCGCGAACTTCGCGTTGACGAACTTGGCATCGACGCCGTGCGCGGTCACGTGGCACTTCAGGCACGCGTCGGCCTGCTGGGGGTCGGCGATGCCCTTCTCCTTGGCGATCGCCAGGGCAGCCTCGCTCGCGAGCACCGTGAACGCCTGGGCGTGCGGGGTCTTCGACCACTGGTCCCACTGCATGCCGGAACTCGCCTTGTTGTGGCACGTCTTGCACTTGGCGACGCCGACGAACTCATTCTGCTCGGCGGCCGCACCCGCCACCACGAACCAGGTGAGGGCCAGGGCCGTCAACACGAGGAACAGCTTCGCCTGCGGATACTGCTTCATGGGTTCTCCCCTCGTTGATCAAGGTCCGCCGACTCACGAGCCCAAGTTTACCTCATTTCGGCTCGCTTGTCAGCAATCAGTCGCAATTCAGACCGGGCTCTCGTCGCCCGGTTTGCGGACCGCCGATTCGCCCTCCTGGGCGAACTCGGCCGGATGCATGGTCTTCCACTCGTGGGCCGGCAGGCGGCCATCCAGCCAGATCGTGCTCATCGGGTATTCCGACGGCATGAACACGACGTAGAAGAGATGCCAGATCACGATCGCGCTCACCGCGAGGATCGCCTCGTAGTAGTGGACGACCTCGGAGACGCGGACCGCCCACGCCGGCAACCACCCCGTCACCAGGTCGGGGAACCACAGGATCGCGCCGGTCAGGGCCATGACGACGGTACCCCAGATCACCGCCCAGTATTCGGCCTTCTGGGTGTAGTCGAAGCGGTGGAAATGCGGCCGCTCCCGCCGCAGTCCCAGGTGGAACAGCATGTTCTGCGGGAAGTGCAGGAAGTCGCTGCCCTTCGGCACGATCTGCCGGATGTTCATCCGGCCGCGCCGGGTCAGGAGGATCCAGCCGACGTGGTAGAAGCTGGCCACGGTCAGGATGATGGCGAGCGCGCGGTGCAGGGTCGCCCGGAGGGCCTCGTTGCCCGAGAGGCCGAGCAGGTGGACCCACCAGGCGTCCGGCATCCGCAGCGCGAATCCGGTGACCGCGAGGCCCGTGAAGCTCGTCAACAGGACGATGTGCTGGATGCGTTCCGCCTTGATCCAGCGTACCACGTAATCCTCGCTCCGGCGGCGGGCGCGGTGCTTGCGGAGCTCGTAGCGGGCGACGATCAGGTTGTGGAGCGCCATGCCGCCGAGCACGACCCCGATGAGGACCAGGTAGATCAGCTTGGCCCACTCGTGGGGGCCGCGCGCCGCGAGGGCGGACGCGTGGGTGTAGCTGCGGGCGAAGGTCTCGTTGGATCGTTCGTGGCACTTGCCGCAGGTATCGGTCACGTGTTCCTGGTGGATCGAGGACGCGGGGTCGAGCGGGCTGCGGATGTCGTGGACCGTATGGCAGTCCACGCAGGTCGCGACGAGGGTGCCGCCGCGGTCCACGGCCCAGCCATGGTAACTGTCGAGATAGCTCTCCACGACGCCGGCCGTGATCCCGTACTTGGCGGCCATCTCCGGATCGGTGTGGCAGGACCCGCAGAGCTTGCGCGAGACCTGGTTCGGGGTGGTCAGCGCCTGCGGGTCGTCCGGACTGCGGATCAGGTGCTCGTCGTGACAGTCATTGCACGTGGGCGCGTCGGCGATGCCGATCGCGACCGCCTGGCCGTGGATCGAGTTCTGGTACTGATCGGCGACCGCGGAGTGGCACTTCCCGCAGGTCCGCGAGAGGTTGAAGTGGTTGATCGACGACTCGGCATGCTGCGCGTGCTGGAGGTCGTGGACGCCGTGGCAGTCGGTACAGGTCGCGGCGTGGATCTGCGTCTTGTCCGCCTTGCCATGGACCGACTCCTGATACTGCGCGAGCGTGATGGGCAGCCGCACGAAGTTGGCCGCCACGACGGTCTCCTCCCCGTGGCACTGGCCGCACATCGCCGGGATGTTGGTCGGATGGATCGGAGCGGCCGGATCGCCGGCCGCGAGCACGTGGTGTCCCTGGTGGCAGTTCGCGCAGGTGGCCGCGCCTTCGTTGCCGTGCAGGCGGCCGAAGCGGTGGACGCTGCTGCGGTAGGTCTGCTCCACGTCGTCATGGCAGCTGCCGCAGCCGCCGTCGAAGCGACCGACCGCCTCCTCGTCCTTGTGCGTGCTGTGGCACGAGAGGCAGTTCAGCTCGCCCGACTCGAGCAGGTCCGCGTGGACGGAGCCGGCGAACTCGGCGCGCTCCGCCGCGTGGCACGCCGTACAGGCCTGCGCCACCCGCGACGACATGTGGGGTCGGTGCGTCCCGTGGACGTCGTGGCACGACGCGCAGTTGAGGGCGCCCTGGTCCTGGCCGCCGAGATTCGCGTGGCCCCCGCGCTCGACGTCCGCCATCGCGCCCCGGTGGCACGACTCGCAGAGATTGCTCACCGCGCCTGCCGCCGGCGGCAGTCCCGGCCCGTGCGACTGATGGCAAGTGACACAGCCGGGGCGGGACGTGGACGCGCCCGGGCGAGCCGCATGGACGCCGGCATCGTAGAGGTCGGTCTCGGCCTGGTGGCAGCGCCGGCATGACTCCTCGGCCACGGCGTCGCCCAGGCCGTGCAGCCGGTGCGGGTCGCCGGCTGTCGCGTGGCAGTCGACGCAACGGGGCGCA
Source organism: Candidatus Krumholzibacteriota bacterium (assembly GCA_022711765.1). Classification (GTDB taxonomy): domain Bacteria; phylum Krumholzibacteriota; class Krumholzibacteriia; order LZORAL124-64-63; family LZORAL124-64-63; genus Glo-17. The sequence goes on along the minus strand of JAKLEB010000002.1, from coordinate 1,109,758 downwards.
TTCCGGTTGCCGTCGGCGCGGGCCTTGAAGTGGAAATTCTGCCGATGGGAGGCGACGCTTCCGGCGTGGCACCGGGCGCAGTCGACAGGCTCGTAGCGGTCGTAGTGGGGCGTGGTCTCGTAGTCGCCGGTCTGAGCGTGACAATCGACGCAGCCGAGCGCGCCGTGGACGCTGGCCGCGAATCCGTCGGCCGACACGCCGGCGCTGCGACCGTCGCTCGTCGTGAGCTCCGCATCCTCGTGGCAGCCGAGGCAGGTCTCGTTGTCCATCTGCGCGGACGCCGTCACGGGGAACCAGAGCGCCAGCACGAGCGCGAACGAGTTCACAACCAGCCGGGTGCTGCCGCGGTCGTCGTGCGTCGTTCTCATGCGCTCTCCTCGGGGTCGCTCTGGTCGCCTCGATCGTGCGGCAACGATAATATTCGACCCGGGAGGAACGAAGATATAAATGACTGGTTCCCTATGACTTACTGGATGTGATTGATATCAAAAACCAGGATCAACCAGTTGTCCGGCCGCGCCGATCTGACGGCGCCGGCCCGCGGTCCCGTCACCTGCCAGACTTCTGCTGATACGGGTTGGACCCGCCGCCCGCCGCGTCGAGCCTGGCCCTCAACTGCGCGTTCCGCTGCCGATACATGCGCAGGCTGTCCGTCAGCGCCGCGTTGATGGTCCAGAGTTCTCGCTGGGGCTTGGCATCCTCGACGGCGTTGGGGAGACGCTGCGCCGCGGCGTGGTCCTGGATCAACGCCGTGAGGAAACCCCGCGGCACCACGAGGACCTTCTCGATCTCGTTCGCCTGAGTGTTGTGGAGATCGCCCACGCCCCAGTTGGCCCGGCTCAGCTCCGGATAGCCCGCGGCGAGACTCTTGGCGACATCGTCCGGTCGTTCGAGTCGCGGCGCGAGGCGCAGGAATTCGACGGCGGACTGCTCCGTCTCCCCCGAGGCGATCCTGCGCGCGAGGGCTTCCTGGAGCGCCAGTTCGGTCGCCTCGTTGCGCGCCTTCCAGTCCCGGATCTCCGCGAGGCGGCTCTCGGCCTCCGCCTTCGCCGTCTCGGCGATGGTCTGGAATTCCCAGGCCAACTTCTCCCCCTCGACGGCGCGCTTGCGGAGCGCGTTGGCGTTCAGGAACATCCCGGCCGCGACCAGGAACAGGACGCCGATGACCGCGGCGGTCCAGCGCGCGCGGACGAGCTCGCGCCGCCGCCGCCGTTCGACCTCGGCGAGCTCCGCGTCGCGCTGCTGGACGCTCCGGTCGAGGTAGTCCATCGCCGCGGCGAATCCTGGATGATACCGGCGCGCCCAGACCTCGGTGGGACGCTCCTTCTCGCGCCATTCGAGCAGGGCCGTCAGGCGCGGCTCGGTGATCGCGCCGCGCTGGCCGCCGGCCGCCTCCTCGGCCTCCTCGGCGAGCCGCCGGTAGATTCGCGCCGACCGGGTCTCCTCGTCCACGAGCGCGTGGAGGCGCGGCCACTGGCGGATCAGGCTCTCGTGGGAGATGTCCAGGAGCGAGTCCCCCTCGGTCGGGCCCGGATACTCGATCAGGAACTCGCGGCGATCGCGGCGGAAGGCCGCGACGACCGAGCGCACGTCGGCGGGCGACGCGCCCGAGAGATCGACGAGTTCGCCGAAGGTCGCGGGCCGCCGGGTGCGGCGGTTGTCGCGATCAGTGGCGGTGAGGGCCTTGAGCATCCGTTCGGCGAGCGGCAGCCTGGCCGGACCCAGCTCGGCGAGCGCCTCCTCGGCGTGCTGGGACAGCGCGCCGTGCGCCGTGCCGATGGCCTCGTAGTCGGCGAGGTCCAGGCGGTTCTCGCCCCGCCGCCGGGCGGAGTCCCACAGCCTCAGCAGGGCGTGCTGCATCACCGGCAGCTGGTCGGTGTCGTCGCCGATGTCGTTGAGGATGCGGTCGACGAGGCGCGGCGCGAGGTGGATCCCGAACAGCCGGCACGGTCCTTCGATCGCTTGCCGCCGCTGGTCGCGCCGGAGCCGCGGTACGAGGTACTGGCACTTGTTGAGCGCCTCCGGCAGGCCGGGAAACGCGTCGCAGTCGCTGAGGAAGTCCGACCGCATGGTCAGGCAGAGATAGACGGGCAGCCGGCGCGACGCCACGAGGTCGAGCAGCACCGCGACGAAGTCCGTCGCCTCGGCCCGGCGCCGCGGATCCCCGCTCTCGAGCCCGAACCGGAACAGCTCCTCGAACTGGTCCACCAGGATCAGCAGGTTCGCGTCCGCGCTCCGCAGGACCGGCTCGAGCCAGCGGATCAGGGCGTCGATCCCGGTCTCGGCGAGTTCGTCGAGGATGCCGGGGGGCGCCGTCGTGTGCCCGTCGAACGCGCCGGCCAGGGCCTGGACCAGGTTGCGGCGCGGCGCATCGCCCGGTCTCAGCACCGCGGTCGCCCAGCGGTCTCGCTCGTCGACCAGGAAGCCCGCCTGCAGTTTCGGGATGAGGCCGGCGCGGACCAGCGACGACTTGCCGCACCCCGAGCTGCCGACCACGGCCAGCATGCGGTGGCGATGGAGATTCTCCAGCAGCTCGATCGTCTGGTGCGTGCGGCCAAAGAAGATCAAGGCCTCCTGGCTCTCGAACGGCCGCAGGCCGACGAACGGGATCTCGGGCAAGGTCAACACCTGGGCCCTCACGCCGTCCCCTCCCGGATCCGCGCCACGAGCGGCGCGAGGATCTGCGGATCGAACGCCCGGCGATTGTCGATCGCGTCGACCTGCAGCAGCGGGAACTGCAGCCGGAGGTCCTCCTTGTCCCGGTCCGGCGGCACGAGGTACACCGCGCAGTGACGCACCGGACAGTCCTTGGTGACGATGATCTTGAGCGCCTCGGCCAGGCGCGCGCGAACCCAGTCGAACCCGACCTGGCCGAAGAAGACGATGAGCGACGTGGTCTGCTGCAAGCGCGTCGTGAGGATGTCGATGTTCTGCCGGGGATCGTCCTCCTCGGGATTGATGAAGGTCCGGACCCCGTTCTGCACGAGGTACTGGCCGGCCTGCAGCGCGAAGAGTTCGTCCTTCACGTGGGTGTCCAGCAGCACGGCCTGGCCGGCGACCCTGGCGGCGGCCTGGTTGCGCAGGGCCGCGAGCCGGGCGAGGACCTGGCCGGGGATCTCCTGGGGCGTGCCCCGGACGAACTCGTAGCGGCCAGCCTCCCGCAGACCGGCCTCGAGCTTCTGCAGCAGCCCCCGCAGGTCGGCGTCGGCGATCGCGTCGACGTCGAGCTGCTTCGGGATCCAGATCAGCTGCGCCGGTGCTTCGCACTGGCCGAGCTGGAGCTGCTCGAGCGGGTAGGTGGCGTCCTCGCGTTCGGGCAGCTCCCGGCCGCGAAGGTCATCGAGCAGGTGGACCGAGAGACGCGAGCGCCGCATCGCCGCCGTCGCCGCCGCCGCGTGCTCGCGCGCCTCGTGAGGAGGCGGCACCCGCGGGTGGACCTTCACCTTCGCTCGTTCCAGCTCGCTCGTCACTCGCTTCGCGTCGCGGCGCAGGGAGTCCGCGACGTCGGCGATGTAGACGTCGTAGTCCGCGGGCCCGCGAGCGTCGCCGGCCGGCTCGTCGCGCGCGGCCGCGCCGGCGCCCAGATCCTCGAGCAGCTCCCGCAAGCTGTCGGTGAGCCGCTTCAACTGCCGCCGGAACGCGCTCTCCCCGGCGGAGATCGGCAGGCCGAGATCCTCGTCGCTCTCGGCCTCGAAGAACGGGAAACCGGTGCGGCCCGCAAGTTCGGCGGGCCATTCCGCCGGCGGCAGATTGAAGAGCCGGATGTTGACGAGCCGGCTGCGATTGCCGACGACCAGGCCGTGCTTGCTGGCGGCGGCGGCCCGGGTGAAGCACGCGAGCTCCTGGCGGCAATAGTCGGAGTTGAAGTAGCTCGGCGAGGTCAGCGCGAGGAACACGGCCGCCTGCTCGATCCGCTCGCGGATCTCCCGGTCGAACAGGGTCGCGCCATCGAGCCGCGGGTCGCGCCAGATGTCCGCGGCGCACATGTGTCCGAGCACCTTGGAGAGACCCACCTCGAGGTGGTCGTGGAAATCCGAGACCCAGCCCTTGCGGCCAGGCTGGGGCGTTCGCTCGTCGAGGTGGGCGTAACTGATGAAGAGGTCGTACCGGTAACCAGAGGTGAGCGCCACGGCCGCCTCCGGGATCGGGGCCGCCCGGCGCGACCCCTGGAACCTGCGACACGCTCGAACGGGCCAGAGCTTAGCAAGCGGATTCGCTCGCGTCCATAATTAAAGGACTGTTATTATCGCATTTTTGTCGGCCCGCACCGTGGAGTCTCGCCACCTCCGGCTTGCCGCGGCGCGCGGCCGCGGCGTACCATCAGCCGGTGGACAGGATCGCCGGCCGCCAACGAGGGAGCCGCAGCCATGGATCCGGAGCGCCGCCGCTTCATCGAAGAGACCCTCCGCCTCGCGGAGGCGAACGTCAGCGAGGGCCGCGGCGGGCCGTTCGGCGCGATCGTGGTCAAGGGCGGCGAGATCATCGCCCGCGGCACGAACCTGGTCACCGCGACGGGCGACCCCACGGCTCACGCCGAGGTCGTCGCGATCCGCGAGGCCTGCCGCGTCCTCGGGACGTTCCAGCTCGCGGGATGCGACGTCTACGCGAGTTGCGAGCCGTGTCCCATGTGCCTGGGCGCCGTGTACTGGGCGCGCCCGGACCGCCTCTTCTTCGCCGGTACGCGCGCCGACGCCGCAGCCGCCGGTTTCGACGACTCGCTGATCTACGACGAGATCCCGCTGCCGCCGGCCGCGCGCTCCCTGCCCACCGAGCAGGTCACACATGCCGACCGCCTGCGGCCGTTCGCGGCCTGGAACGCGCGCGCCGACCGCGTCGACTACTGAGCCCGGGCCAGCTCCACCGACCGCCGCGGATTGAGCAGGCGCAGCTCGGGATGCTCCGGGTGCGGATCCGCGCCGGTCTCGATGAGCCGGATCAGGTCCGGCGGCGCGAGGTCGGGCGCCACCGCCAGGAGCTTGCCGGCCAGGTTGCAGACCTGCGGCGACGCCATCGAGGTGCCCGACATCGACATGGAGTCGCCGCCGGGGATCGTGCTCGTGACCTCGAAGCCGTTCGCATAGACCACGACGTTGCGGCCGCTGCTCGTGAAGTCGGTCGGATCGCCGGCCTGGTCCACCGCGCCCACGACGATCTGGTTGGGCAGGTCGAAGTCGGCGGGGATCGACACCTCGAACTCGACGTCGGCGTCGCTGTTGCCGGCCGCGACGCAATAGAGGATCTGCGGCGTCGAGGCCATCGCCTCGTGCAGGCCCTCGCGCAGGACGCCGAGCATCTCCCGCGCCATGGCCGCTCGCTCGGTCGCGTCCTGGCCCACGCCGTTGGCCTCGAGCGAGGCTTCGATCTCCTTGAAGGTCCAGCCCCAGCTCATGTTCACCACGCGGACGCCATGCGTCGTGAAGTACTGAGCGGTGCGCCGGTAGCTCTCCGCGTGGTTGCGCGCGGTCTCGAGCGTCATCGCCTGCGGCGGGTTGTGATAGTCGAACGTGATGCGGGCGGTCAGCACCTTGGCGAAGGGATTGCCGGCCAGGGCGATGCCCGCGACGTGGGTGCCGTGCGCGTAAAGGCCGTAGAAGTTCAGGCCGGTCAGGAACGCCTCGACCTGAGCGGGCGGGATCGAGCTGAGCTTGTCGCGCACGGCCGCGGCCGCCGGGGTGTCGAGATTGGCCTGCAGATCCTGGAAGCCCTGCATGGATGCCCGGGAGTCCTCGACCAGACCCGCCTGGTCGCCGAACGGATGCAGCAGGTCGGCGGAGTACACGCCGTCCACGTCGAACGCGATGCCGTGGACATCGTCCACGAATCCGTTGCCGTCGTCGTCGACCCCGTCGCGTCGCTCGGCGGGGTTGGTGAAGACCCGGCCGGCGAAGGCGTCGGTGTCCACACCCGAGTCCCAGATGCCGATCATGACCGGAGCGAGCGGCTCGCCGGCCGCGAGCGCGATCTCGCGCTCGGGCCAGATGTTCCGCTTCTCGACCCGGTTGGCCGCGATGTAGTCCGCATAGACGCCGGCGATCTCGTCCTTCACCGGCAGGACGACGTCCAGCGAGGACTTCAGGTTGACCAGATTGCGGGCCAGATCGCTGCCGAGCTGTCCCGACTGCGCGACGACCGGATCGAAATTCGTCTGGGCGATCCCGAGCAGCAGGTTGGGGCTGAGATACTCCGCCTGGGCCTTGTTCCTCTCCACGGCGTCCTGGACGACGTCCCACGGCAGCCCGTCGATCCGCAGGGCGAACTGCCGCTTGAACTCCGCCCGCAGCTCCGCCGGGTCAGCACCGACGCCGACCTGCGCGTGGGCTGCAGCGAGCGCACGACCGACCTGGCCGCCGACGAGCCGCGCGGCTTCCTTCGTCTCGAGCGCCGTCACCTGATCGAGGTACCCGACCGCTTCGCTCCAGCGCCCGTCGAGCATGGCGAGACTCGCGAGGGTCCCGTACCAACCCTGCAGGGTGGCCGCATCCTCGATCTGGTAGCGGGCCAGATCGGCCTCCAGGTCCGCGCGCACCTGGCCGGCGAACTCGGCGAACGCGGCGTCGTCCTGCAGCAAGGCGGTGGCGCTGCCCGCGACGGGATACGTGTGTTGCGGCAGCTGGTCGAGCGAGGTGACGACGGTCCTGGCCGGGGCCGGCGGTGTCGTGGCCTGAGCCGGCGGCGCGTCGGCGACCGGCGGCTGGGACCCGCCGCAGCTCGTGAGGAGGAGGGCCGCGACCGCGGCCAGCGACAGCGAGCGTAGGGTCGACATACATTCACTCCTTGGACCAGGTGGATCGCGGCTGGAATGCGGTCGCACCATGATACGCGGCCACCGCGGCGGCAGCCAAGCCCCGTTCCGCGCCGCCGATGCCCTGACCCGGCGCCGACGCGCCGCTCGAAGCCGAATGACAATGATTTAACAGGGCACTCGGAATACCCGCGATCAGCACGAGACGCCGACCGGTCCGGCGTGGTAGAATCATTCCTCAAATCGCCGATGCGTCGCCGGTCGCGGCGCGGGCTGGCGCCTCCAGCCTTCTTTGGCGTCTGCGGCCATCCGTTCGGTTCCGTCGTCCGCTGCCCTCTCGGAAGGAGTTCCCCGTGCGCCAAGCTAAATTCGTCGCGCTCGCAGCGATCGCGCTGTTCGCAGCAGCCGCCGCCCAGGCGGGCACCATGTCCCCATCGCTCCAGGAGCTGCTCGCCGCCACGCCGGCCGACCAGCCGGTGAGCGTCATCGTGCACCTCGAAGACCAGGCGCCCGTCGCGGCCATCTCGCGGGACCTCGACCAGCGTCGCGCGACCTTGCGGACCCGGCACGAGGAGATCGTGCGGGCGCTCAAGGATGCGGCGCTGAACCAGGAACCGCTGCTCGCCGACCTCGGCGCGTCGCGCGCGCGGGGCGGCGTGCTGGGCTTCACGAGCTACTGGATCTCGAACCTGGTCGTCGTCCTGGCCCTGCCCGGGGAGATCGAGCGCCTGGCCGACCGTCCCGACGTGGCCTGGATCGAGCCGAACTTCGAGCCCGAGCTCATCGAACCGGTCGAGGCCCGTTCGCCCGCGGCGAGCGAGGAGGAGACGGGTGACCGCGGCATCGGCGTCGCGCCGGGCATCACGGCCATCCGCGCACCCGAGGTCTGGAGCGAGCTCGGCATCAACGGCACCGGCGCGTTGATCGGCTCGCTCGACACGGGCGTCGACGGCGACCATCCCGCCCTGGCGGCGCGCTGGCGCGGCAACTTCGCACCGTACGGCGAGTGCTGGCTCGACGTCATCGGCAGCGATCCCACCTTCCCCTCCGACTTCAACAGCCACGGCACCCACACCGTCGGCACGATGTGCGGCCTCGCGCCCGACGACACGATCGGCGTCTCTCCCGGCTCCCTGTGGATCTCCTGCAACGCGATCGACCAGGGCGCCAGCTCCGGTTTCGACAGCGACATCATCCAGGCCTTCCAGTGGTTCGCCGACCCTGACGGCGACCCCTTCACGAACGACGACGTGCCGGACGTCGTGCAGAACTCCTGGGGCGTGAACGAGAATTTCACGGGCTACGTCGACTGCGACAGTCGCTGGTGGGCCGTGATCGACAACTGCGAGGCGGCCGGCGTCGTGGTGACCTGGTCGGCCGGCAACGAGGGCCCGTCCGCCGGGACCCTGCGGTCGCCCGCCGACCGCGCGGCCAGCTTCTACAACACCTTCTCGGTCGGCTCGACGATCTACAGTCCTCCCTACACGATCAGCAGCTTCTCGAGCCGCGGTCCGAGCACGTGCCTGAACATTCCCGACCCGGCGTTCGCCATCAAGCCCGAGGTCTCCGCGCCCGGCAGCGACATCTACAGCTCGGTGCCCGGCGGCAGCTACGGCTACAAGAGCGGCACCTCGATGGCCGGCCCCCACGTGGCCGGCGTGGTCGCCCTCATGCGCTCGGCGAATCCGGACCTGCCGGTCGACCTGGTCAAGCAGATCCTGATGGACACCGCCGTCGACCTGGGAACGGCGGGCGAGGACAACACCTACGGCTGGGGCTTCATCGACGCCTACGCCGCGGTCCTGGCCGCGATGGAGGGCTTCGGCACCCTGGAGGGGCACGTCACCAACGCGTCGTTCGGCAACCAGCCGCTGGCGGGCGCCCGGGTCGAGCTGCCCGCGCGCGGCTACACCTACAACACCGACCAGGACGGCTTCTATAGCGGGCTCGCCGCACCCGAGACCTACCAGGCGATCTGCTCGCTGCCCGGTTTCGCCGACGTCGAGGTCACCGTCGTGATCAACCCGGACGAGGTGACCACGCAGGACTTCCAGCTCACCGACATCGCCGGCCCCGCGATCAGCAACGTGACGGAGCCGCTCACCACGACCGACACCGCGGGCCCGTACGCGATCGCCGCCAGGATCACCGACCCGAGCACGGTGGTCTCGGCCTCGCTGATCTGGCGCGCCGGCGACGGGAGCTACACGACGGCGGCGATGGCGCCGATCGGCGGTGACGTCTACGAGGCGGAGATCCCCGGCCAGCCGGCCAACTCGGCGATCCAGTACTACGTGACCGCGACCGACGGCGTGGGGCTCGAGAGCGCCTCCCCGCTGTTCGAGCTGCTCGTCACGCAGAGCGCGTACCTCACCGACGCCGAGGATCCGGGCGACCCGGCCTGGCAGCTCGGACAGGCGGGCGACGCGGCGGATGCCGGTCTCTGGGTCCGGGCCGACCCGGTCGGCACGAACTACAACGGCTTGATCGTCCAGCCCGAGGACGACCACACCCTGGCGCCCGGCGTCGCCTGCTTCGTCACGGCGAACGGGACGGCGGGCGGGGCGGCCGGCGACGCCGACGTGGATCACGGCTGCACCACGCTGCGCAGTCCCACCTTCGACCTCAGCCAGGCGGACCGCGCGTTCGTCACCTACTGGCGCTGGTACGGCGAGGGCGGGAACTCGACCGACGACGACTGGGTGGTCGAGGCCTCCGATGACGGCGGCACGACCTGGGTCGAGCTGGAGCGCGTGCCCGGCAACGCGAATGCCTGGCAGCAGGTCGCGGTCGAGCTGGGCGCCCTGGACGGCGGCTCGTTCTCCCTCACCGACCAGGTGGTCCTGCGCTTCCTGGCCTGCGACCTGAATACCCAGGGTCTCGTCGAGGCGGCGATCGACGACGTCGAGCTGACCGTTTTCAACGGCGACATCTCGACGCCGGTCGAAGACGTGCCTGCCGGCCCGCTGGCGGTCCTGCTGCACCAGAACATCCCCAACCCCTTCAACCCGGCGACCACCATCGCCTTCGCGCTGCCCGCGGCATCCGAGGTCGAGCTCGCGGTCTTCGCGATCGACGGACGGCGAGTCGCGACGCTGCTGCGGGAGAACCTCTCCGCAGGCGAGCATCAGGCGACGTGGGACGGCCGCGACGCGAGCGGTCGTCAGGTCGCCTCGGGCGCGTACTTCTATCGCCTGACCGCGAACGGTCGCGATCAGGTCAAACGGATGGTGCTGGTGAAGTAGCTCGCCGCCTTCACGAGCGTCATGAAGCCCCCGGGATGCCCGCTTCCCGGGGGCTTCTGTCACGTGTTAGACTGGCCCCGCCTCGCCCGGAACGACCGCACGCAAAGGAACGCCATGAGACCTGTGAGCTGCCTGATGGTCCTCGCGCTGGCGATGGGCGGCGCGAGCGCCGCCGGCGCCTGCACGAACCTGGTCTGCAGCCCCGGCTCGACCGCCGACGGCTCGACCATCGTCACCTACACCTGCGACGGGGAGTTCCATCCGATCCTGCTCAGCCTGGCGGCCGGCGACCACGAACCGGGCGCGATGCAGGAGGTTCGGCACTGGGACGGCACGGTCGTGGCCCGGATCCCCTATCCGCCGCACACCTGGGCGGTCGTGAACCTGATGAACGAGCGCCAGGTCTCGATCGCCGAGACCACGACCGGCGGCCGCGAGGAGCTGATCAACCCGGACGGCATGCTGCACTACTGGCACCTCATGCGTTTGGCGCTGCAGCGGGCGGCGACCGCGCGCGAGTGCGTGGAGGTGATGGGCCGGCTGGTCGCGGACCACGGCTACCGCAGCTCCGGCGAATCGTTCTGCATCGGCGACCCGCGCGAGGCCTGGATCATCGAGATGGTCGGACCGGGCCCCGGCGGCCAGGGCGCGCACTGGGTCGCCCTGCGCGTGCCGGACGGCTCGATCTCCGCGTTCGCCAACCTGGGCCGCATCGGCACCTTTCCCCGCGACGACCCCGCGCGCTGCCTCCACTCCGCGGGCATGGAGGAATTCGCCCGGGAACGCGGCTGGTGGGACCCGGCCAGCGGTCCCTTCAGCTGGCGAGACGCGTTCCACCCCGCCACGCCGCAGCAGCTGCGGTACACCGAGACGCGCGTCTGGAGCCTCTTTTGCCGCGCCGCGCCGTCGCTCGCGCTCGACAGCGACCGCCATCGCGGCGTCCCCGGCGCCGAGCCCTATCCCCTCTTCATCGAGCCCGACCACAAGCTCTCGGCGGCCGAGGTCTTCGCCCTCATGCGCGACCACTACGAGGGCATGCCGTGGGACATGACCCAGGGCGTGGACGCCGGTCCGTTCGGCTATCCCCTGCGGTGGCGCCCGATGGCGTTCGCGATCGGCGGGGCGCAGTACTCCTGGGAGCGTCCGATCTCGACCCAGCAGACCGGATTCTCGATGGTCTGCCAGTCGCGCGCGTGGCTGCCGGACGCGGTCGGCGGCGTCACCTGGTACGGGGTCGACGACACCGATTTCACCTGCTACACGCCGCTCTATTGCTGCGCGACCGCGGTGCCGCCGGCCTTCGCCACGGGCAGCCTCGATCGCTTCAGCTGGGACAGCGCCTGGTGGGTCTTCAACTTCGTGTCGAATTACGCGGCCCTGCGGTACCGCGACATGATCCAGGATGTCCGCGCGGTGCAGGCGGAGCTGGAGGGCGACCTGCTGGCACGGCAGCCGGCCGTCGAGCGCACCGCGGCAGCGCTCTTCGCGGACGAGCCCGCGCTCGCCGTCGGCTACCTCACCGACTACACGCTCCAGAACGCCGAGAACGTCGTGCGCCGCTGGCGCGCGCTGGGCGAAGCGCTGCTGGTCAAGTACAACGACGGATTCGTGAAGGACGCCGCGGGCGAGCCCCAGGAGACGGGCTATCCCGACACCTGGCTGCAGACCGTCGTCAAGGAGCGGCCCGACCAGTTCCGGCTGCCCGAGGACAGCCCGGCGCAGGAGCCGATCGACTACTGAACCGCCGCTCGGCGCGAGGCGCGCGGGCGGAACCCCGGCCGCGCCCGCGCCCGCGACCCTCTATTCCGGCTGCCGCTTCGCCTGGAGGAACGGCGCGAGCAGGTCGATCGGCACCGGGAAGATGGTCGTGCTGTTGTTCTCGGCCGCGATCTCCTTGAGCGATTGCAGATACCGCAGCTGCAAGGCGGTCGGGTGCACCTCGATGATCTTGGCCGCCTCGCTGAGCCGCTGCGCCGCCTGGAATTCACCGTCCGCGTGGATCACCTTGGCCCGCCGCTCGCGCTCGGCCTCGGCCTGCCGGGCCATCGCGCGCTTCATCTCCACCGGCAGGTCGACGTCCTTCATCTCGACCAGCATGACCTTGATGCCCCAGGGGTCGGTCGCCTCGTCGAGGATCGTCTGCATCTTGGCGTTGAGCTTGTCGCGGGCGGACAGCAGATCGTCGAGCTCGGCCTGACCGACCACGCTGCGCAGCGTGGTCTGCGAGAGCTGGCTGGTCGCGAAGAGGAATTCCTCGACCTCGATGATGGCTTTTTCGGGCTCCATCACGCGGAAGTAGACCACGGCGTTCACGCGGACCGAGACGTTGTCGCGGGTGATCACGTCCTGCGGCGCGACGTCCATGGCGACAGTGCGCAGGCTGACCTTCACCATCCGCTCGATGAAGGGGACCAGGATGATGAGGCCGGGGCCGCGGCTGCCCACGTACCGCCCGAGGCGGAACACGACGGCGCGTTCGTACTCGCGCATCACGCGCAACGAGTTGGACAGGATGACGAGGACAAAGAAGATGATCGTCGCGGGGAACAGATACGGCATGGTCAATCCTCCCGTTCGGGCGGCAGGGGGCGGACGCGAGCCAACCGACCGCTGACGCCGATCACCTCGATCCGCGTGCCGGCCGCGAGCGCCGCGTCGGCCACCGCATCCCACATCTCGCCGTGGAACACCACCTTGCCCGGTCGATCGCCGCCGCCGATCGCCTCGACGACGCGGCCGCGGTCGCCAGCGAGCGCCGATTTGCCGCCCAGCGCCGGCCGGCGCTGGGCGCGCACGACGAGCCAGACGCAGAGGACGAAGAAGCCGGCGAAGACCGCGATCCCGGGCACCATCACGGAGAGGCTGAGGCGCGCCCACGGCTCCGGCGAGTCGAAGAGCAGCAGCGAACCCAGCACGAGCGAGGCCAGTCCGCCGATCGTCAGGCCGCCGTAACTGTGCACCTTGACCTCCAGGATCAGCATCACCATCCCCAGCAGGATCAGGCCGATGCCGGCATAGTTGACCGGCAGCGCCTGGAAGGCGAAGAGGGCGAGCAGGAGGGAGATGCCGCCCAGGATTCCGGGCACGAGCGCGCCGGGATTGCTCAGCTCGAAGAACAGGCCGTAGATCCCCAGCAGCATCAGGATGTACGCGACGTTGGGATCGGCGAGCCACTTGAGGAACCGCTGCCGCGGCCCCATCGGGAGCGCCTCGATCGAGGCTCCGGCCAGGTCGAGCACGCGTTCCGCATCCCCGACGGTCACCAGCCGGCCGTGGAGGCTGTCGAGGAGCGCGGGCACCGTCTCGGCGATCACGTCGATCAGGCCGGCAGCCCGCGCCTCGGTGGCCGTGAGGTTGATCGCCTCGGTGACGAACCGTCGCGCCAGGGCCTCGTCCCGTCCCCGCTGGTGCGCGAGCGCCGCGATGTACGCCGCGGCGTCGTTGGTCACCTTGTGGCTCATCGTCGAATCCTGGATCGCGCCGCCGATCTGCACGGGGCTCGCCGAACCGATGTTCGTGCCCGGCGCCATCGCCGCCACGTGGGCGGCGATGGTGATGAACGCTCCCGCGGACGCGGCGCGCGCGCCCGGCGGAGCCACGAAGACGACCACCGGCAGCGGGGCGGCGAGGATCGCCTTGACGATGGTGCGCATGGCGACATCGAGACCGCCGGGCGTGTCCAGCTCGATCACCACGGCGTCGGCGCCCGCGTCTGCGGCCTGCTCGAGCCGGGCGGTGACGTACTCGGAGGCGACGGGGGTGATCGGACCGTCGAAGGGAACCAGGTGGACCAGGGGACGGCGGGAGTCGGGCGGCGTCTCCTGCGCCGAGGCGGTTGCGACCAGCACCAGCCCCAGGCCGCAGCTCAGCCACGGCAGGGCGCGAAGGCGAGCATGGCACATGCGCATCACCGCTCCTCAGGACCTCCGAAGGGGCCGTCGCGATCCGCCCACAGCATAGCAGAAAACGACGCTCGAACCAGCCATTCCTGCTCGCTCGTGCGTCTCGACGCCGTCCGCCGGCGGCTTACGGCGTTCACTCCCTGGTCGAGGCGCGCGTCCGCTGCTCGCTCTCGTGCCAGTGCTTGGCGAGGCCGGAGCGCGAGGTCTCCTTGTAGGCGGCCTGCATGTCGGCGCCGGTGTCCTTCATGGTCGCCACGACCTCATCGAAGCTGATGCGGTGGCGTCCGTCCGAGAGGATGGCGAACGACGCGCTCTGCAACGCGCGGCTCGCCGCCACCGAGTTGCGTTCGATGCACGGGATCTGGACGTATCCTTCGACCGGATCGCAGGTCAATCCGAGGTGATGCTCGATGCCGGCCTCGGCGGCGTACTCGATCTGCGCGACCGATCCGCCCAGGAGCTGCGCCGCCGCGGCCGCCGCCATCGCGCAGGCTGTCCCGACCTCGCCCTGGCACCCGACCTCGGCGCCGCTGATCGAAGCGTTCTCCTTGACCAGGTTGCCGATCAGACCCGCGGTGGCGAGCGCGCGCAGGATCCGTTGGTTGGAGAACGCGTAATGGTCCTGCAGGAACCGCAGCACCGCCGGCACCACGCCGCACGATCCGCAGGTGGGCGCGGTCACGACGCGCCCGCCCGCCGCGTTCTCTTCCGCGACCGCGAGCGCGTAGGCGAAGATCCGGCCGCTCTCCTCCAGATACTCGCCCGAGTTGGCCGCCTTGATCCGGTACGCGGCAGCCTTGCGTGCCAGGTTCAGGGTGCCCGGCAGCCGGCCCTCGGCCTCGGTGCCGCGCGCGATCGCGTCCTGCATGACCCGCCAGACCTCGGTCAAAAAATCCCAGATCGCCGGCCCCTCGTGCTCGGCGACGAATTCCCAGAAGCTCGCCCCCTCGTCCGCCGCCCAGGCCAGGATGTCGTCCATGCAGGTCAGCGGATAGACCCGCGGCGGCGCCGACTCCCAGTGCTCCTCGTCCCGGATCGCGCCGCCGCCCGGACTGTAGACGGTCCACGACTCGAGCGGCGCGCCGGCCGCGTCGAACGCCTCGAAGACCATCCCGTTGGTGTGGCACGGCAGCAGTTCGCCCGGGTGCCAGGCCACTGTCGTCCGCGCCGCGCCGAGGGTCTCCCGGAGCACCACGTCGGTGAGGTGTCCCCGCCCGGTCGACGCCAGTGCGCCGTAGAGGTGGACGATGACGCGCGCCGCGCCGGAGTGGCGCGCCGAGAACTGCGCCGCCGCCCGCGCCGGGCCCATCGTGTGGCTGCTCGATGGACCGTGGCCGATTCGGTAGATCTCGCGGATCGAGTCCATGCCGCCGACCTCCTGCCGGCCATTGAACCACGGCGGGCGAGGTGCGGGCAAGCGCGGGCCGTAATGCGCTAGCGTGCCGCGGGCGCATCGGTTAGGGTCGAGTCGCCGGCGCATCCGTCGTTTCGCCTCTTCCCGGGAGGATCCTGCATGAACTGGACCCGTCGCGACTTCCTGAAGACCTCCGCCGCCGCCGGGGCTGCCGCCACGGCGAGCGCCTGGTTCGCCCCCCGCGCCCTCGCGGACTTCACGCACACGCGCAGCGATCAGGAGCTGCGCTTCCTGATCCTGGGCGGCACGGCGTTCCTGGGCCCGGCCGTCGTGGACCAGGCGCTCGCGCGCGGGCACACGGTCACCCTCTTCAACCGCGGCAAGACCAATCCGCAGCTCTATCCCGACCTCGAGAAGCTCCAGGGCGACCGCGACGGCGACCTCGCGGCCCTCGCCGGCCGCGAGTGGGACGTCGTCCTCGATACGAGCGCCTACTACCCGAGGGTCGTGGACGCGTCGGCCGGACTGCTACGCGACCACGCGCGGCAGTACATCTTCATCTCCTCCATCTCGGTGTACGCGGATTTCGCACAGCGAGGCATCGACGAGACCTCGCCCGTCGGCACGGTCACGGCCGAGGAGGTCGCCGCGGTCGACTCGGTCCAGAAGATCACGGGAACCAACTACGGACCGCTGAAGGCGCTCTGCGAGCAGGCGGCCGAGCGCGCCATGCCCGGGCGGACCTGTTCGATCCGGCCGGGCCTGATCGTCGGTCCCCTGGACCGCAGCGGCCGTTTCACCTACTGGCCCGTGCGCGTCGCCAAGGGCGGCGAGGTGCTAGCTCCGGACGGCCCCGGCGTGCCGACCGAGATCATCGACGTCCGCGACCTGGCCGAGTTCATCGTACACTGCGCCGAGCGGAACATCTGCGGCGTGTTCAACGCCACGTCGCCTCCGGAGGAGCTGACCATCGGCGAGATGCTCGACGCTTGCCGCGCGGTATCCGGCAGCGACGCCGCGTTCACCTGGGTCGACAAGGCGTTCCTCGCCGAGCACGAGGTCGCGGCGTGGTCCGACCTGCCGGTGTGGGTGCCGCTCGACGGCGAGGATGCGGGCCACCCCTTTGTGCGGGTCGACCGCGCGATCGCGGCGGGCTTGCGGTTCCGGCCGATCCGCGAGACCGTGCGCGGCACGCTCGAATGGTGGGCGACCCTCTCGGCGGAGGACCAGGAGAAGTTCGGGCTCGCCCGCGCCGGCCTCAGACCCGAGCGCGAGGCGGAGCTCCTCGCGGCCTGGCACGCCCGCAACGGCTAGCCGGGGCGCGCGGGCGCGGAGGCCGGCGCGGTCGGGCGCGCCGGCCTCGACTTGACAGGGGCCGCCGCCCGGCGCGTTCTTCCCGGCAGGACCCCCGCGGCGGCGACCGCCGCGCCGAGCGAGGTGACGATGAACTCCCAGGATAGGCGCCAGCCGCGCCGGCGTGACGAGTTCCCCGTCACGAGTTGTGACTGCGCCGCCTGCCGGGCGGCCTGCCTCAATTCCCCCGGCTGGTTCACGCCCGACCAGATCGAACCGCTGGCCCGCCACCTCGACCTCGGCGTCGAGGAGACCTTCGCGCGCTACCTGGCCGTCGGGGTGACGAAGCTCGCCGACGGGTCGCTGCACCACGGGATCATGCCGCACAAGCTGCGCGACGGGAAGAAGCCGGGATCGGTCTGGACCCTGCCCGAGCTCGCCCAGCCCGGCCGCTGCGTCTTCTTCGATCGCGGGCGCTGCCGCATCTACCCGGTGCGCCCCTACGAGTGCGCCCGCATGCTCCACGACCGTCATCGCGAGGCGATCCGGCTGCGCCGGCGGATCCTGACCCACTGGACCGCCGCCGCGCTGAAGCCCTTCGCGCAGCTCGCCGGCCACCGGCTGTTCAGCGGGCCGGCGCGCCGGCGCGGCGCTCGTTGACCGTCAGTGCGTCAGCACGGTCGAGACGATGATCTCGGCGAGCATGATCTTCGCGACCATGGCGGCCGGATAGACCGTCGCGTACCAGGTGTTCGGCACGTCCGACTGCGATTGCTGATTGGCGTACACCAGCACGGCGGGCTGCGTCTGGAGGCCGGCCATCATGCCGCACGCCGCCGCGAACGGCAGCCGCAAGAAGCGGACCCCGATCGAGAGCACGGACAGGGTGGTCACGGTCGTCACGAGCGCGCCGGCGGCCATGAGGGTCCAGCCCCCCGTGCGCACGGTGTCCAGGAAGCCGAGACCCGCGCGGGTGCCGATCGCCGCGAGGAAGAAGACCAGGCCGACCTGGCGCAGCACGAAGTTCGCGTTGGTCGGCATGGCCCAGATGATCGGACCGGTCCGGCCGAGGCGGCCGAGCACGAGACCGGCGATGAGCGGGCCGCCGGCGAAGCCGAGGCGGAATTCCATCCCGTTCGGCAACGGGATCGACACCATGCCCAGGAACGCGCCGAGGACGATGCCGAGCGACAGCGAGAGGAAATCGGTCTCGGCGATGGACAGGACGGAATCGCCGAAATACCGCGAGATGGTGTCCATGTTCTCGCGATAGGTCACGACGCGGATGCGGTCGCCCATCTCGAGGATCGTGTCGGGCGACGGAACGATGTCGACGTCGCCGCGCCGCAGCCGGGTGATCGTGGCGTGATGGGTGCGGCCGAGGTGCAGTTCGCGGATGGTCCTGCCCACCACGTCCTTGTTCGAGACGAAGAGCCGCCGGTAGGTGATGCCGTCGACGCCCTCGGCGAGATGCTCGGGCACGAGCTCGCCGAAGAGCAGTCGGGCGCGCACGAGGCCTTCGGGGATGCCGACCGCCACGACCACGTCGCCGCTCTCCAGGACGGTCTCGTCCTCGACGACGATCGATCGATCTCCCTTGCGGATCCGGCTGAGGGTGAATCCGGGATCCTTCATCGAGGCGAACAGCTCGCCGACGGTCTGGCCGATGACCCCGGGATTGCGCACCCTCAAGGTCACGCTCGCGATCAGCGGGACACCGCCGGCCTCGTCGCTGATCTCGACGACCGGTTTGCGATGGAATCGCGAGTAGACGTACATCCAGAGGATGACGCCGAAGACCCCGAAGGGATAGGCGAGCCCGTAGCTGACGACGGGACTCGCCGCCAGCTGCTCGCGCGCCGCCGGTTCCAGGTTCGCCGCGAAGCCCGTCGTCGCCTCGACCGCCGCCGCGAGCGCCGGCGTGTTCGTGAGCGCGCCGCAGAAGAGGCCGGCCGCGCTCGGCGCCGAGATCCCCATCAGCAGCGACAAGGCGCCGGTGAGCAGCGCGGCGCCGGTCAGGAAGATGATCGTGATCAGACTGAAACGCAGCCCGCGTCGCTGAAACGAGCGGAAGAAGGACGGTCCGGACTGCAGGCCGATCGCGTAGACGAACATCACGAGGCCGATGACGTAGATGTGCTCCGGCAGCACGAGGCGCGCGTCCAGCGCGCCGAAGCCGATGCCGGCGAACAGGACCGCGGCGGCGCCGAGCCGGAATCCGCCGATACTGAGGCTGCCGACGAGGTAGCCGACCCCGATGACCGTGAAGAGCAGGAGCAGCGAATTGCCGGCCAGGATGTCTAGCATGCGCGTAAGTGTCGCCAACGCCCTGCTCGTTGGCAAGATCGCAGTTCGCGGACCGCGCGGCTCCTGGATGACAGGAGTGGCGCGACCGTGGGGCGAGGTGCTAGGATGCGCGGCGCCTGGCTGCGCGGCGCCCGCGGACCGTCGACCTGAAAGGTCTGCGACCCGGCCGCCTGACCCGATCCGGAGGTGATCGCATGAGTCGTCTGCGCTTGGGCCTGCTGTTGACCCTGATCGGTAGCCTCGCCCTCGGTGTGATCTTCGGGATCATCTTCCACCGGCTGTTCCTGTCCAACGTGCCGCAGCAGTGGCTCTCCAGCTTCCAGGCCAACACGGCCCCGTTCTCCTTCATCGGCACCGGCCTCGTGCTCGGGGTCCTGATCTGGGGCTGGGCGGTGCTCGTGGCGTCGCTCGCGCCGCGCTTCCGGCGACGTCCCGACAAGCCCTGAGTGCGCCGACGGCGGCCGCGCCGGATCCCGCTACTCGCCGTACCCGAGCCGCCGGTTCAGCTCCTGCAGGATGACCCGCGCCGCCTCCGGGATCACGGTCCCCGGTCCGAAGACCGCGGCGGCGCCGTGGCGCTCGAGGAACGCGCGATCTTGCGGCGGAACGACGCCGCCCACGACGACCAGGATGTCCTCGCGGCCGAGCTTCTTCAGCTCGGTGACCAGCTGCGGCAGCAGCGTCTTGTGTCCGCCGGCGAGCGATGACATGCCGACGATGTGCACGTCGTTCTCGACGGCCTGGCGGGCCGTCTCCTCCGGCGTCTGGAACAGCGGTCCCACGTCCACGTCGAAGCCCAGGTCGGCGTAGGCGGTCGCGACCACCTTGGCGCCGCGGTCGTGGCCGTCCTGCCCCATCTTGGCGATCAGGATGCGGGGACGCCGCCCCTCGCGCAGCGTGAACGCCTCGATCATCGCCTGGACGTCGGCCACCTCGCCCTCCTTGCCGTATTCGGCGCCGTAGACGCCAGTGATGGTCCTGGTCTCCGCGCGGTGCCGGCCCACCACCGTCTCGCAGGCCGCCGAGATCTCGCCCAGGGTGGCGCGGGCCCGGGCCGCCTCGATCGCAGCCTCCAGCAGATTGCCCTCGCCGGTCTCCGCGCACCGCGTCAGGGCATCCAAGGTCGCCGCCACGGCCGCCCCGTCGCGCTCGGCCTTCAAGGTCGCGAGGCGCGCGATCTGCCGCCGCCGCACCTCGGTGTTGTCGACCTCGAGGATGGGCAGCGGATCCTCGCGGTCGAGCCGATACCGGTTCACGCCGACGATCGTCTCCTGGCCGCTGTCGATGCGGGCCTGGCGCCGCGCCGCCGCGGCTTCGATCCGCAGCTTCGGCAGCCCCGAGGCGATCGCCCGCGCCATGCCGCCGAGTTTCTCCACCTCCTGGATGTGGCCCCACGCGCGCCGGAGCAGGGCGCCGGTGAGGCTCTCCAGATAGTAGCTGCCGCCCCAGGGATCGACCACCCGGCAGATCCGGGTCTCGTCCCGCAGGTACAGCTGCGTGTTGCGGGCGATGCGCGCCGAGAAGTCGGTCGGCAGGGCGATCGCCTCGTCGAGTGCATTGGTGTGGAGGGACTGGGTGTGGCCGAGCACCGCGGCCATCGCTTCCACGCACGTCCGCGCCACGTTGTTGAACGGGTCCTGCGCGGCGAGGGACCAGCCCGAAGTCTGGCTGTGCGTGCGCAGCGCCAGCGACTTGGGATTCTGCGGCGCGAACGGCTTGAGCAGCGCCGCCCAGAGCACGCGGCCCGCGCGCAGCTTCGCGATCTCCATGAAGTAGTTCATGCCCTCGCCCCAGAAGAACGAGAGGCGAGGCGCGAAGGCGTCGATCGCGAGGCCGGCGGCGATCCCCGTACGCACGTACTCCAGGCCGTCGGCGAGCGTGTACGCGAGTTCGAGATCGGCGGTCGCGCCGGCTTCCTGCATGTGGTAGCCCGAGATCGAGATCGAATTGAACCGCGGCAGGTGCCGGGCCGTGTACGCGAAGATGTCGCCGATGATCCGCATCGAGAATTCGGGTGGATAGATGTAGGTATTGCGGACCATGTACTCCTTGAGGATGTCGTTCTGGATCGTGCCGGCGAGCCGGTCCAGCGTGGCGCCCTGCTCGAGCGCCGCCACGACGTAGAACGCCATGATCGGCAGGACCGCTCCATTCATGGTCATCGACACCGACATCCGATCGAGCGGGATGCCGTCGAACAGGAGCTTCATGTCGAGGACCGAATCGATCGCCACCCCGGCCTTGCCCACGTCCCCGACGACGCGCGGGTGATCGCTGTCGTAGCCGCGGTGCGTGGCGAGGTCGAACGCGACGGAGAGGCCTTTCTGGCCGGCGGCGAGGTTGCGCCGGTAGAAGGCGTTGGATTCCTCGGCGGTCGAGAATCCGGCGTACTGCCGCACGGTCCACGGCTGCAGCGCGTACATCGTGGCGTAAGGGCCTCGCAGGAACGGCGGCAGGCCGGCCGTGTAGTCGAGGTGCTCGAGGCCCGCGTAATCGTCGCGGGTGTAGACCGGACACACGTCGATCTGCTCGTTGGTGCACCAGGCTCGCGCGACGTCCGCATCTCCGCCAGGTCGCGCCCGATCTCCTGGCGCGGCGCCGCCGCCGGCCGCCTCCGCCGCGAACGGGACCTTCGTGAAGTCGGGAATCCGGCTCACAGCTCGACCCCCTTGCTTCGCGCGAGGTCGCTCAGGACGGCGTGGGCATCGGCGCGGACGTGGATGTACTGATCGACCCCGGCGGCGTCGAGGCTCGCGACGAGGTCTCCGGGCTGCCCTGCCACCACGACCGTCTCGGCGCCGGCCGCCTTGAGCGCGCGGGCCGTGTCGGCCGCCAGCGCCGCGTACGTCTCGTCGAGACCCACGATCACGGCCGTCCGGGCGCCGCCGGCCGCGAAGCCGGCGGCCGCGGCGGCCGGTGTCTCGTACCGGCCGTCGGCCAGCGTCGCGAAGCCGCCGACCTGGAAGAAGCCGCGCGCGAAATCGAGGCGCGGCATGTAGCGCGCGACGTCGCCGAGGTTCGCGAAGAACACGGTGACCGCCGCCCGGTCGGCGTGAGCGGCGACCGCGGCGCGCAGCCGTTCGAACATCGCGGCGGCGCGCCAGGGCGAGATCAGCTCGACCTGCAGCCGCGGGTCGGCCTCGTGGTGGAGCGCCCGGCACAGGTCGCCCACGGTGGCGCCGGCCGCGGCGGCGTCGACGAGCGCCGTGAAGACCCGCTGGCCCCCGCGCGCGCGGACCTTCGCCAGATGGGCGAGCGCAGCTTGCCGGGCGGCCGGATCGCCGGCGCTGCGCAGAGCCTGGACTGCCTTCGCGCGGGTCGCCTGCAGCGCGGCCCGGTCGACCGGGCGCAACGGCAGCGGAGTCTCGCCGGCGTCAGGGTACTGGTTGGTGCCAATCAGGACGTCCCGTCGCTGGGCGAGATTGCGCCGTCGCTCGGCGGCCGTCGCGGCGATCCGCGCCTGGATCGTGCCCGCCTGGAACGCCGCCGGCGCGCCGCCCGCGGCCTCGATCTCCTGGAAGACGCGCCAGGCCGCCGCGGCGACCTCGCCGGTGAGCGCCTCGACGAACCAGCTGCCGCCGGCGGGGTCGACGACCAGGTCGAGGTGGCTCTCGTCGCGCAGGACGAGCTGCGTGTTGCGCGCCAGCCGGCGACTGAACTCGTCGGGCAGGCCGAGCGGCTCGTCGAACGGCGACACGTGCAGGCTGTCGACCTGGCCGAGGATCGCGGCCATGGCCTCGGTCGTCGCGCGCAGGAGGTTCACGTGCGGGTCGAGCGCGGACTTGGTGAAGCGGCTCGTCCGCGCGCCGATCACGAGGCGCTGGGCCCGGTCGTCGCCGCCCGCCGCGCCGACGATCCGCGCCCACACGAGGCGAGCCGCGCGCAGGCGCGCGATCTCCATGAAGAAGTGGGTGCCCACCGAGAGCTCGCAGCGCACGCGCGGCGCCACGAGCTCGATCGGCAGACCGCGCTGTTCCAGCTCGCGCAGGTGGTGGACCGCGACCGCGAGCGCCACGCCCAGTTCCTGGACCGCGCTCGCGCCGCCGTCGTGATAGACGTGGCCGCGAACGGCGAGCGTCGCGAGATCGGGCGCCTGCGCGGCGGCCCAGTCGGTCAGGACGGCCAGCTCGTCGTAGGCCTGCGCGAGCCGCACGGGCACGCGGCCGAGCTCGGCCAGGCCGGCCAGGGGATCGAACCCGATGCTGCCGCGCAACCGGCTGGGCTCGACGCCGCGCCGGCTCGCCAACGCCACCAGCATCGCCGCGTAGGCGAGCGCCGCCGAGCCGGATTCGAGGTAAAGCGGAACCTGCGCGAGGTCGACGCCAGCGAGCGCCAGGTCCAGCTCGTCGAGGGCGGCGATCGAGGTCCCACCGCTGCCGACCTGTTCGGGCCGGGCCAGGTCGGGATCCAGTCCCGCCTGGCCGGCGCGATCGATGACGAGGACGACCGCGGTCTGGCCGACCGCGAGGTCGTGGCGCAACGCCTTGCCGAACTCCTCGCAGGTCGGATACGGCAGCTCCTGTGCGACCTCCCAGGGCCGCTCGCGGTAGCCGAGCGGCAGGCCGCCGCGCACGTAGGGCGCGCAGCCGGGCCGACTGTCCAGGTGGGGAAGTCCCGCGAGGTCCGCGCGCGTGTAGAGCGGACGCAGGGTGATCCCCTCGTAGGTCGGCGTCAGCATCTGCTTCTCGAAGGGGATCCCGTCGAGCAGGCGCAGGCACTCGGCGTGCCATTGCTCCAGCGTGGGAACCGGGAAGAGGTCGGCGAGGCCCAGCGAGGCCGTTGGGTCGTGCCTTTGGTCGTCCATGCCCGTCCTTCGCGTGCCGCCGGACCGCACGGTCCGACACGTCCTCGTCGGCGCCGCCGGTCGCTTCGCCGCCCTGGGGGAGTGTACGGTGGACGCCGCCGGGAGCCCAGGCAAGATTCAGCGGACGAGCGTGCAGCGGGCGGTCCGCGGACCGTCCGGCGTCGAGAGCCGCAGCAGATAGGTGCCGCTCGGCAGGGCTCGCCCGGCGTCGTCGGTCCCGTCCCACTCGAGGCGGGCCTCGCCGGCCGTCGCCGTGGTGCGCAGCGTGCGCACGCGGCCGCCGCGCGCGTCCAGGATGTCGACCGTTACGGCGCCGGCCCGCCGCAAGGCCAGCGTGATCGCCGTCAGCGGGTTGAACGGATTGGGGACGGCGCGGACCGCCGCCGCGGCCGGCGCCGCGGGAACGGCGACCTGGATCGGATCCGAGAGGGTCAACACGTCGAGGCGCTGGGCGGTGAGCACCAGGAGTCGGTTGCCGGCAGCCGCGAGCTCGTGGACCGCGCCGGGCGCGGTCCAGGTCACGAGGAGATCCAGGGCGGCGGGGTCGCCGGCGTACCGATACACGTTCACTTCGGCGCCGCGGTAACTCACGTGGCAACCGACGAGCTCGGCCGGCAGGTCGTCGACGACGACCGCGAGGTCCTCGTCGACGCCGGGCGTGAAGCACCAGAAATCGGCGGTGACGTCGCCGAAGCTCGCCTGAGGGTGGGCGGGGTCGGCGAGGGACACGACCAGCGTCGCGGCGACGAGCCTCGCGGTCGCGCCGGGGCGCCACGCCATGATCAGCGCCTGATCTCCGCGCCGGACCATCGGCCCGCCCCACCATGGGCCGTTCGCGTCGTACGCGAGGGAGAAGGTCGCGACCAGGACCGGCGCCGCGGGATCCGCGAGGTCGACCACGTGGACGAGGCTCGAGGCGGACGCAAGGTCGGCGGCGACGATCGCCGTCTGGTCGATCACGAGCACGCGCCGCGGCGCGCCGTCCAGTGCGAGAGCGCCCACCGGCGCCGGCGCAGCCGGATCGCTCACGTCGTAGAGCACGAGACCGTTCGCGTCGGTGGTCGCGAGCAGGTCGCCGGCCGGGTCGGCCGCGATCACGGGCGGATCGGGGTCGAGAACCGCCAGGACGACCGGCTCGTACGGGTCGGCGAGGCTCTCGATGCTCACGCCGGCGCTCTCGTCGTTGTAGTAGAGCGTTCCGTGGTCCGCCTCGAGCGAGCAGAGGCCCCCGGCGGCGCCGGCGCCGCGCTGGAGAGCCGTCACGGTCTCGTACCCCAGGGAGATCACGTAGCGGCGGCCCGCGTCCTGCAGCCACGCCGCGGGACCAGCCGTCGCGAGCAGGCCGCCGGCGAGGACAGGCCAGGCGTCACCCGCGCCGGCGATCGGCGACGAGCCGGCGGGAATGGTCCAGCTCGACAGATCGTCGCCCGACCGCACCAGGATGCGGTCACCGTGGACGCGCACGTCGTCGGGATCCAGCAACGCGCGTGCCGTGAACGAGCCGCGGATCGCGAGCGCCGCGGGATCGGCCGCAGCGAGGACGGTGACGAGCAGGTCCTGGTCCCGCCACGTCGCGAGCCAACGCGATCCCAGCGCGAGCTGGTCCGCGTCGGACGCGATCTCGTCGAGCAGGACCGGCAGATGCGGCAGCTCCAGGTCCCAGGTCTGGATCCGGTCGCCCCAGCGCAGGAAGAGCACGCGGTCGCGCATCGCGAGGTCGGCGGCGATCCAGCCCGGCACCGGCGGATCGATCGTCGCCTGGATCACCGGCAGCTGCGGGCTCTCGAGATTCACGATGTGGACGCCGTCGGCGTTGCTCAGCGCCGCACGGTCGCTCGCGAACGCCCAGTGGTCGCAATGGCCGATGGTCTCCTCGAAATCGAGCAGGCCGAGGATTCCGCCCGGCCCCGGCGCCGTGTAGACGAGCAGGTAGAACTCGGGATCGACGAAGATGCGGTACCGGACGCCGGCGATCGTCACGTTGGGCAGATGCCAGTTGGCGGGCTTGATCGTGTACGACGCTGCATCGCCGCCGGCGTTCTCCAGCAGGCGGCACTCCAGCGGCGGGATGCGGATCAAGACCGAGTCGCTCCACGCCTCGAGACCCGACGGCCCGGCCGGCAGGTCGAACAGGATCTGCGCGCGGTCCGGCTCGACGACCGGCCAGCGCACCAGTCGCGCGTCCAATCCGGTCACGGCGACCGTGTGCACGCCCCACGGCGCCCAGTCGACGGCGGCGGGCGTCACGATCGTCCCGACCGTCTGCAGGACGGGGTCGGCGCCGGCCGTGGCGGTCAACGCGGTCAGGGCGACGCAGAACTGCAGCAGGCGGGCGCGCATGAGTCGATCCCCCGAGGTCGAACGGACAGGGCGGCGTGTGCTTCAGTATACGGATCGCGCCGACGGCGGAGCAAGGCGCGCGAACCGCCGGTCTCAGAGGCGCCGCAGGGAGCGCAACAGCCTCGCCAGGTCGTCCGGCAGCGGCGACGTGAACGAAACCGGCCGGCCACTCTGCGGATGCCGGAACCCGAGCGTCACGGCGTGCAGTGCTTGCCGGTCGAACGCCGGCAATCCTGCCGGCTCCCGGTCCGCGCCGAACCGGTACCGCCGCTCGCCCACCAGGGGATGGCCCCGCAGGCCGGCCTGCACGCGGATCTGGTTGCGCTTGCCCGTGACCAGCGAGACCTCGACCAGCGTGGCGACGCTGCCGAAGCGCTCGAGCACGCGCACCCGCGAGATCGCCTCCTTGGCCCCCGCGTCGGTGCCGTGCGCCCGGCGCTGGCGGTCGGCGGCCGCGTCGAACGCCAGCTCGTCGCGCCACTCGGCCGACTCCGCCGCGAGCGCACCCTGCAGGACCGCCTGGTAGACGCGCTCGGGGGTCCGCTGCTTGAACTGAGCCTTCAGGTCGTCCCGCGCCGCCGGCGTACGGGCGAAGAGGACGAGTCCGCTAGTGTTGCGGTCGATGCGGTGGACCACGTAGACGCGCGCCCGCGGCAGGCGGCGATACGCGTCCGCCAGCAGGTCCAGCACCGAGGGCTCCGTCGCGGGTCCGTCCGACCGCGGCTCGACGAGCAGACCGGCCGGCTTGTCCACGACCACGATCGCGGGGTCCTCGTGGACGATGCGCAGGGCGTCGCGCAGGCCGGCGAGGGCAGGATCGACGGGTCTCGCGGATCCCGGGCGATCGAGCCAGACGCCCACGCGGTCGCCGGCCGCGACGCGGCGCGCCGCGTCGGCAAGCCCGACCTCGGCGCCGTTGACGGAGATTTTTCCGCGCTCGAGCCAGGTCGCGGCGCGACGGCGCGACCCGGCGCCGCCGCGACGGGCCAGCCACGCGTCGAGCCGCAGCGGCGCATCCTCCGCCGCGACGGTCCAGACCTGCATGTGCTTCGCTCCGTGGCGCGGCGCCGTCGTCGCGCGCGTGCCGTCAGGAAACCGGCTCCTCGAAGGGTTCGATGTGGACGAGCATGCTGCCGACGACGCCGACGGCCGCGCGGACCCGCTCCTCGACCGCGTGCGCCAGCGAGTGGGCCTCCTCGACCGTCAATTCGGGATTCGCCTGGCAATAGAGAATGACATCGAGACCGTTCTCGCCGGCGCTCAGGCGGCAGTCGGTGCACCCGCGCACCCCGGCCACGCCCGCGGTCAGCCCGATGATCCGCTCTCGCCACTCGCCCGCCGCGTCGGTATCCAGAGGCAGGATCTGTCCCACCGGCCGGGCGACCGGCTCGATGTGCGTGTGGATCGTCAGGATCTCCGGCAGCTCCTCGCGGATCGCCCGCTCGAGACGATCGACGCTGTCGTGAGCGTCGCGCAGGGTGACGTGCGCCGGCAGCTCCACGTGCAGGTCGAGGACCGCTTGATCGCGCACCTCGTGCAGGGAGATCGAGTGCGCGCGCAGGCCCAGCCGCGCGGCGATCGCGATGACCGTGTCGGGCAGGAGTTCGTCCTGCGGCCGAACGGGGTCGACGTGCACCACGACGTCGGCGCGCGGCACGAATCGCTCGATCGCCTCCTGGGCGTCGGTCGCGATCCGGTGGGCTTCCTCCAGCGAGGCCGCGCGGTCGACGGCGATCGTGAGGTCGACGAACACGGCGGCGCCGCTCTGGCGCACCCGCGGCGGTGTGGCGCTGCGCACTCCCGGCACGGTCACGACCAGGTCGCCGATGCGCTCGCCCAGACCGACCGGGGCCGCGTCGAGCAGGGCTGCGATCGATCGCCAGCCGAGTCGCGCGCTGATCACGACCACGATCATCGCGACCCCGAGCGCGGCGACCGCGTCAGCGCGCGCGAGCCACGACCACTGCGGACCCAGGACCCTGCTCACCGCGACCAGGCCGAGGCCGACGAACACCACGACCGAGCTCCAGATGTCCGTCGAGAAGTGGAGCGCGTCGGCCTCGAGAGCCTGGCTGTGGTGCTTGCGGGCGGCGGCGTAGAGCGTGCGCGAGCGATGCACGTCGACGATGATCGAGATCGCGACCACCAGGAACGCCCAGATCGTGGTCTCGATCTCGACGTGCCGGTGCACGAGCCGGCGGACCGCCTCCCACACGATCCAGGCGCACGTCCCGAGCAGCAGGACCGTCTCGAAGAGCGCCGAGAGGTTCTCGATCTTGCCGTGTCCGAAGGGGTGCTCGCGGTCGGCCGGCTGGTCCGACCAGCGCACGGCGAACCAGGTGACCGAGGCGGCGACCAGGTCGAGGCCCGAGTGAGCGGCCTCGGCCAGCAGACCCAGGCTGCCGGTCATGACCCCGACGACGGCTTTCATGACCGTCAGGAACACGGCCGCCACGACCGAGCTCAGCGCCGCGCTCTTCTTCTCGTGAACGGCGGTCTGCGACGCGTATGCCAAGCCCCTACCTCTGGCGACGGCCGGCGCTCCCCCCGCCAAGATGATGGTATTGACGCCAGCAGTTCAAGCGGGAAATCGGCGCGGCCGCCGCTAGGCCTGGGGCGCTCCCGCCGGCCACAGTTCGAGCAGGACCAGTTCCGGCGGGCAGCCGAGCCGGAACGGGAACCACTGCCCGAGCCCGCAGGTCACGTGCATCACCGTCGAGCGTTCGCGGTACACGCCCCAGGGCCAGCGCGCCGCGCCGTTGAGCTGCAGCACGGAGCGGCCGGCGACGGCGAGCTGGCCGCCGTGCGTGTGCCCGGCGAGGACCAGGTCGACCCCGGCCGCGGCCGCGTACGGCATCACGCTCGGCCGGTGGCTCAGCAGGACGCTGAACGCGTCCGGCGCGGTCGGACCCAGCGCCCGGCGCAGCTGATCCGGGTAGAACGACCCCTGACCTGCGCGCGGCACCGAGCGCGGGTCGTCGATGCCCGCGACGACGAAGGAGTGGCCGCCGCGCTGCAAGACCGCGCCGCTGCCTCGCAACAGCCGCACCCGGCTCGCGGCGAACGCGTCGAGCGCGGCGGACAATCCGCGCGCGTGCTCGTGGTTGCCGAGGCAGGCGAAGTGGCCGAGCGGGGCGTCGAGCGCCGCGATCAGCTCGAGCGCCGGCGGCAGCTGATCGAGATCGTCCGCCAGGTCGCCGGTCACGCACACGCAATCGTACTCGCCGCGCGGCGCTTGCCGCAGCGCCGCCTCGAGGTCGGGCAGGCGGACGAGGTTCCACAGATGGACATCCGAGAAGTGGAGGATCCGCAGGCCAGCGAGTCCCGGCGGCAGGCCCGCCAGCTCCAGCGAACGCCGGCGCAGCCGGGCCGGGCTCGCCGACTCCACGACGCCGCCGAGACCCGCGGCGCCGGCCGCGACCGGAAGCGCCACGGCCGCGCCCTGGATCAGGAATCTCCGTCGATCGAGGCGCGCCTCGACGTGCGGCGGCAACCGCCTCCGGCCTGCGGCGCGCAGCAGCGCGACCACCGCGAGCGCGCCGCCGAGCCCGCACTGGCCGAAGAACAGCGCGAGCTGCACGGTCACCATGCCGTCGGCGGGATCGGTCCAGCCCGCGCGCCTGAGCGCGAACCAGATGGACGGCACGAGGGCGTCGAGCCCGAGGACCACGGCGCCGGCCCGGCGCACGAGCCGGCGCCGCCACCAGTCGCACAGCGCGAACCGGACGAACAGGTTGAGTCCCCCGCCGAGAACGAGGAAGGCCGAAAGGAGCAGCAGGAATTCGCGCCAGCGAACCATGCGGGCGAAGGTACGAGCCCGGCCGACATCCGCCAAGGTCGCGCTTGCATTTGCAATAGGATTGCGTTAAATGTCGACGGACGGCCCCCGACCCCGAGCAGGAGAGACCGTGAATTCCGCTACGACCGACCAGACCCTGCGCGCCGAGCTGCGTCAGGCCGGACTCCGCGCCACCGCGCCGCGGGTCGCCGTGCTGCGCCTCCTGCGCCGCGCGCGGCTGCCGCTGAGCCACCCCGAGGTCGTCGCGGCCCTGGACAGCAACGGTTGGGACCGCGTCACGCTCTACCGCAACCTCGTCGACCTGGCCAGCCGCGGACTCGCCCGCCGGACCGATCTCGGCGACCGCGTCTGGCGCTTCGCCGCGACCGGTCGCGCGGCCGCCCACGCGCACCCTCACTTCGTCTGCCGGGACTGCGGCGGCGTGTTCTGCCTGACGGACGTCCGCATCGACCTCAGCCCCGGCCCCACCGCCCCGGCCGCGCTGCGCGCCGACCAGTACGAGGTCCAGCTCGCCGGCCTCTGCGACCGCTGCCGCCAGGAGGACCGATGAGCACGCGATGCGCCGCGGTGGGCGTCCTCTGGCTCGTCCTCGTCGCCGGCGCGCCCGCGACGGCGAACCAGCTCGACGTGCTGGTGACGATCCTGCCGCACGCCTCGCTGGTCGAGCGCCTCGGCGGCGACGCCGTGCGCGTCCACGTGCTGGTCGGGCCGGGCCAGACCCCCGAGACCTTCGACCCGGCGCCGCGCGAGCTCGCGCGGTTCAGCGAGGCGGTCGTGTGGTTCACGACCGGCGCGCCGATCGAACCGCTGCTCGCGCCGCGGCTGGAGACCCTGCGACCCGACCTCCTCACCGTCCCGACCGCCGAGGGGCTCGCCGGCCTCGCGGCCGACGAGCACGCCGGACACGACCACGGGGACGTCGACCCGCACGTCTGGGTCAGCGCGCGCAACACCGCCCAGCAGGTGCGCGCGATGACCGCGGCTCTCGTGCGCCTCCTGCCCGACCGCGCCGACTCGATCGGGGCCGCCGAGGCCGAACTGCTCGAGGACCTCGCGGCGATCGATCGCGAGCTGGCGGCCCTGCTCGAGCCGGTCCGTGGCCGCACGTTCTTCGTCTTCCACCCGGCGTTCGGGTACCTCGCGCGCGACTACGGGCTCAGGCAGGTCGCGGTCGAGAGCGGCGGCCTCTCGCCGAGCCCTCGTCACCTCGGCGGCGTCCTGCGGGCCGCCCGCGACCAGGGGGCGACCACGATCTTCGTGCAGCCGCAGCAATCCGACCGCCTCGTGCGTTCGATCGCCCGCGAGACCGGCCTCGCGGTCGAGGTCCTCGACCCGCTCGCCCCCGACCACCTCGCGAACCTGCTTCGGGTCGGCCAGGCGATCCGCGCCGCCCTGGAGCCGCGGCGATGACCCCGGCCCTCGTCCTGCGCGACGTCGATTTCGCCTTCGGGCGCCGGCCGGTCCTGCGCGGCGTGAACCTCGTCGTCCCGGCGGGCGTCTTCACGGCGATCATCGGACCCAACGGCGGCGGCAAGTCGACGATCCTGAAGCTCGCCCTCGGGCTTCTCGAACCCGACCGCGGCGAGGTCGAGTTGCTGGGCGAGCGGCCGGCGCGCTCGCGCCGGCGAGTCGGCTATCTGCCGCAGGCGTCCTTCCAGGATCCCGAGTTCCCGATCACCGTGCGCGACGCGGTCGGCCACGGCCGGCTCGGGCGCGGCCGGAACTGGGGACCGCTCTCCCGACTCGACCGCGCCGCCGCGCTCGCCGCGCTCGCCGAGACGGACTGCGCCGACCTCGCCGATCGCCCCCTGTCCCGGCTCTCCGGCGGCCAGCGGCAGCGCGTCCTCATCGCCCGCGCGCTCGCCACGGAACCCGAGCTGCTGGTGCTCGACGAGCCGGCGGCCGGCCTCGACCCCACGAGCCAGACCGATCTCTACGACCTGCTCTCCCGGCTCTCCCGCCGCCTGACCGTGCTCGTGGTGAGCCACCAGGTGAGCCTCGTGTCGCGCCACGTCGCGCAGGTGGTGTGCGTGCACGACGGACACCTGCATCTGCCCAGCACCGCGGAGATCGCGCCCGAGCTGGCGGACTTCTTCCCGGACGTGCACAACATGGTCCTCGTGCGCCACGAACACGACGAGTGCCCCGAACACCGGACGCCGCGCGATGCGTGACTTCTGGCAGGCGCTCGGCGAATTCGCGTTCCTGCGCCACGCGCTCGTGGCGGGCCTCGTCGCGAGCGTCGCCTGCGGCGTGGTCGGCAGCTTCGTCGTCACGCGGCGCATCAGCGCCGCCGCGGGCGGCCTCGCCCACGCCGTGCTCGGCGGCATGGGCCTCGCGCTGTGGCTGCAGGGCGCGCGGGGCGTCGGCTGGGTCCATCCGCTGCTGGGCGCCCTGGTCTTCGCCCTGCTGGGCGCGTTGATCCTCGGCCGCGTGGAGTCCCGCGGCCACGAGCGGTCCGACACCGCGATCAGCGCGCTGTGGGCGGTCGGCATGGCCCTCGGCGTGATCTTCCTGTTCCGCACGCCGGGCTACAAGGTCGACCTCACCAGCTACCTCTTCGGCAACATCATGCTCGTGGACCCGCAGGCGTTGCGGCTCCTGATCCTGCTCGACGGGATCGTCCTCCTTGTCGTGTGGTTATTTTACCACCAGCTAGTCGCGGTGTGTTTCGACCCGGAATTCACCCGCTTGCGGGGCCTGAACGCGGACGCCTGGTCCACCTTGCTCCTGGTCCTCGTCGCGTTGACCGTGGTGAGCCTGATCTACGTCGTCGGCATCGTGATGGTGATCGCGCTGCTGTCGCTCCCCGCCGCCGCCGTGGGCCGGTTCACAGCTCGCCTGGGCGTGATGATGGCCGCGGCCGCCGGGCTCTGCGCCGTGACGACCACGACGGGCCTCGTCCTCAGCTATCGCTGGGACCTGCCGGCCGGCGCGGTCACGATCCTGGTCGCGGCCGCGTTCTACCTGGCCGCGATCGGGCTGCGCCTGAAGCCCCTGCGCCGGCGCCTGCCCGGGAGCGACTGACGTGACCGCGCGCGCGATCACCGTCGGCGGGGGCGCGGCCGGGATCTTCGCGGCGATCCGCGCCGCGGAGCTCGCCCCGGACAGGCCGGTCGTCGTGCTCGAGAAAGGTCGCGATCTCCTGCAGAAGGTCGCGATCTCGGGCGGCGGCCGCTGCAACGTCACCCACGACTGCCGCGACCCGCGCGAGCTGGTGCGCTTCTACCCGCGCGGCGGCCGCGAGCTGCGCGGGCCGTTCAGCCGCTTCGCCGCGCAGGAGACCATCGACTGGTTCGCCGCGCGCGGCGTCCAGCTCAAGACCGAGGACGACGGCCGCATGTTCCCGGTCACCGACGACTCGGCGACCGTGACCCGGACCCTCCTCGACGCCGCGCGCCAGGCCGGCGTCGAGATCCTCACGCGCCGCGCGGTGCGCAGCGCCCGCCGCGAGGGCGACGGCTTCGTGGTCACGACCGAGGACGGCGAGGTGTTCGGCGGCCGCTGCCTGCTCATCGCCACGGGCGGCATGCGCGGCGGCGGCGGCCGCGAGCTCGCCGCCGGCTTCGGCCATTCGATCGTCGAGCCGGTGCCGTCGCTCTTCACGTTCCACATCGATGATCCGCGCCTCGCCGATCTCGCCGGCCTCAGCGTCCCGGACACCGCCGTGCGCGTCGCCGGCGAGAAGGACCTCGCCCAGCGCGGCCCCCTCCTCGTCACCCACTGGGGCGTGAGCGGTCCGGGCGTCCTCAAGCTCTCCGCGTGGGGCGCTCGCCGCCTCGCCGAGCTCGACTACACGTTCGAACTGGTCGTGGACTGGCTGCCGCACCTTCCGCCCGACGGCACGACCTCCCTGTTCGCCGGCGCCCGCGTCGAGCACCCGAAGCGCCACGTTGCGACCACGCCGCTGGGCGGCCTGCCCAAGCGCCTCTGGGAGCGCGTGGTCGCGGCGGCCGGCATCCCCGGCGACCGTCCCTGGGCGGAGCTGCGCCGCGAGGAGTCGCGGACGCTGGCCCGTGAGCTTCGCGAAGGTGCGTACCGGGTGACCGGCAAGTCGCTCAACAAGGACGAGTTCGTGACCTGCGGCGGGGTGCCGCTCCAGGAGGTCGACCTGCGGCGGATGGAGAGCCGACTCGTGCCGGGGCTGTTCTTCGCCGGCGAGGTGCTCGACATCGACGGGGTCACCGGGGGATTCAACCTGCAGGCGGCGTGGACTGGGGGGTGGATTGCGGGGGAGGCGATGGTTCGCAGCGAACCGTGACGCGGCGAACGACGGGGAGCGGTCGATCCGGGAGCATTCAGTCCAGGCCGAGCTTGGTCAGACGCCGATAAAGAGTGGCCCGCGCGACACCGAGCCGTTCGGCCGCTGCCGTGCGGTTCCCGCCGGCCTCCTCGAGGGCGAGCAGGATGCGCGCGCGGCTCAGGGGCGCCGGGTCCCCGCTGCGGCCGCCGGCAACTCCCGCCAGTCCCGGTCCACCGAGGACCATGGTATCCTCGCCCGTTCCCACCTCGACCTCCACGTGGCCGAACGTTTGCTGCGAGATGAACGCGCGCCGCGCGACCAGCGCCACCTCGCGAACGTTGCCGGGCCAGCCGTAGCCGGCCAGCAGTCGCAGGCTCTGGTCGTTGAAGTACTGGTCGGCGGTGACGCGGCGACCGGCGGACAGGCTAAGGAAATGGTCCAGCAGCGGACGGATGTCCTCCGGACGCTCCCGCAGCGGCGGAATCGGGATCGCGAGGAACGCGAGCCGGAAGTAGAGGTCTTCGCGGAAGCGGCCCTCCGACACGGCCCGCTCGAGATCGATGTTCGTCGCGGCGATCACGCGCAGGTCCGCACGCCGTTCGACCGGATCGCCGAGACAGAAGTACGACCCGTCCTGCAGGAGTCGCAGCAGCTTGGCCTGGGTCGCCGACGGCAGCTCGCCGATCTCGTCGAGGAAGAGCGTGCCGGTGTCGGCCCTGGCGGCGAGTCCCTGCCGATCGTGGTCGGCGCCGCTGAAGGCGCCCTTGACATTCCCGAAGAACTCGCGCTCGAACATCGTCTGCGGCACCGCCGTGACGTTGACCGCCACGAACGGCTTGTCCTTGCGCAGGCTCTCGCGGTGGATCCGCTGGGCGATGACCTCCTTGCCGGTGCCGGTCTCCCCCGTCAGGAGGAGCGCTTCGTCGTACGGCGCGAACGCGCGGACCGCCTGCATCACCTCCTGCATGCCCCGCGATTCGGCGATGATCACGTCTCCGGGCTTGTAGGTCTCGCCAGGCTTGGTCTTCTCGCGCGCGCCGGCGTACCGCAACTCCTCCGCACGGCGCTTCGCGATCCGCGATTGGACCCGTTTGACCGCGTCGGTCCAGTGCTCGATCGCAAGGCTGCGACAGATCCCCTGCGCGACCAGCGAGTGCTCCCAGGCGCCGTCAAGGGCGTCGCGCGGTTCCGCGACGGACGGGCTCTCGCTGAGCCGCAGCATGATCTCCGCCGCCGCGAGCCGGGCGATCGCGTGCTCGTGGCGAGCGTCGATCTCCTCGAGCTTGCCACACGCCTCGTCGGCGTATTCCCGCGCGTGCTCGACATCGCCCGCCTGGAGCAGGCCCCGCGCGAGACACCGCAAGGTGACGCCCTCCTCGAATCGATCGCCGAGCTTGCGCGTATGGCTCAACGCTCGCGCCAGGACCTCGAGGCCCTCGCCGGTGCGACCTTCGTCCACGAGGCACTCGCCCTCGCGGCGTAGGAGTTCCATGACAAGGTCACCCTCTGGCGCGATCTCGCGAGCGATGGCCAGCCCACGCTGGTAGTACCGCCGGGCCTCCTCGGGTTTGCCCTCGTCGCGGAAAACGTCACCGAGGAACTCGAGCGAGAGGCACTCCTCGCGCGGGATCTTGAGGTCGCACGCCATCGTGTACGCATGCATGAGGTTCTTGCGCGCACTGTTGAAGTCACGGGTGAGGCGGTGGACGTTGCCCAGGGCTATGTGGGTGCGGCAGAGATTTTTCGCATCGGATCGATCCGAAAACACACTACACGCTTTGCATAGAGTTGAATGAGCATTCGTATATTTACCAGACTTGTAGTATGCAATCCCGAGATTCTGTAAACAGTAGCCGAATTGAACTTGCGTATTGTCAATATCGTTTCGTGTGAGACATTCACCGAGCCATTTTATAGCCTCAGTATATCGACCGCATTGATTGCACGAAACGCCGAGATAGTTCGCAAACTCCAATCGGAGTACTCGATGAGTTTGCAGCCGCGAGAGAGAATACCCAGCTTCGAAATCGTGAATAGCAGAATCGAGGTATCCGAGATATAGCGCAGCGCATCCTCTGCATAGCAGGATTTCTAAATCTAGCGGGCTAAAACAATTGACTACGGATTCCAGCGCTTCACTCGAAATCACCAGCGCAGATTGATAGCTGCCCTCAATCATAAGCAGAGATGCATGGATAGCGCTCAACCGGTGTGCGCTTAGGCGATCTAACTCAAATGCGGAGAGCCAATCCGATACTAGCCGGCATTCCGCAACACGACCTGATCGCCGAAGACACCACGTATAGAGCAACCAAGCGTCGAATGCTGGTCGTGAGTTCTCAGTGCAGTCGTCCGAAGTGAGAACACCTTCTAGTAAATTGGCAGACGCAGAATACTCTCCGACCACGTAGTGCCCGTATGCGTCGGAATATTTCTCTTCCTCAATCCAATAGTTAAGATCGTTTCTCGCGAATTCAGGTATTTTCATCGCCCCACTCCCGTGAACAGGAATCCCAGGCACTGACGTAGGAAGTGGGAATTCAGCAATGTTCCAATCACAGGGCCAATTGGGCCAACGGTCAGTACAGGAACGTGAGTGTACGCTGGGACCTTCGGGGCTGGACTTGGCGGTGGCGGCGGCGCCCCTCCGCCCGAGGTGATTTCCTCTGTTCCGTAAAATCCGCCGTTGGGATCCCCCTGAAAGACTGGCGGGAACGCGGATCCGTTAATTCGTTCAAACTCTCGCGCGTGGCTACCACTCGGCAGCCCGCAAACGACAGCCAGAAGGCATGACAGGATTACCAGCACCAACCAGCGGTTCTTCATTGGGAGGTCTCCCCGCTGTGGGAATGGGATTCCCGGCCGCATAACGCTAGCACTACCGGCGGTCTCTTGACAACTCATTTTCAATCGATCGTGCAGGCTCCCCGACCGCCACGCTGACCGACGCGAAATCGCCCCGGGTTGACTAACCCACCGATTTCGGCGATCATTGCCCCTCCGATTCCGCCCGGACCGCGTCCGGGGCGCCTCTCAAACGTCCCTGCTGGAGGATGATCCGTGGACTGGCATGAGCTGAACAAGCACCGCGTCGCCGACCTGCGCGAGATGATGAAGCAGCACCGCCCCGAGGTGCAGGGCGTGATGTCTATGAAGAAAGAGCAGATCGTCCAGTTGCTGGCCGAGACGCTCGGCATCGAGCCGCCGCACAAGGTCGTCGAGGGCATCGACAAGACGGCGGTCAAGGCCAAGATACGAGCCCACAAGGACTTGCGACAGAAGGCCCTCGAGGCCGGCAACCACGCCCAGCTGCGCGCCGAACGGCGCAAGATCCATCGCCTGAAGCGCGGGCTGCGCCGGTCGATGGACCTCAAGTAGCCACCGCGGGACTGCGATCCGTTCGATCGTCGACCGGAGCAGGCCTCCGCCGCCTGCTCCGGTTTTCCGTGCCCCGTCCAGCCCGATTGAAGACCTCGCGTCGAGCGTACGCCGCGCGCGCCGCATGCCCCACCACCCCGAATATCTTGTGAAGAAAAATTCCCCGAGTGCGTCTTCACGGGTGACACTGAGTCCGTGAACCCGCGAGGTCGCCGATGCTCAGCGCCCATCTCCCGCAACCACCCGCCAGCTTGACCGCACTCGTCGAGAACCACGGGGCGGGAGTCTTCCGGTACCTGCGGTCACTCGTGGGCGACGCGGACCTGGCGCGCGACCTCGCGCAAGACACATTCCTCAAGCTCCACGCTCATGCCGACAAAGCTGGCGCGGCGCTCTTCTTCACCGTCGCGCGGTCGTGCGCGCTCGACCATCTGCGCCGGCAGCGGGTGCGGCGCGGGCGCGAGACCGCAGCAGGCGAGCCGTTGCTTGCGGCTGCGCCGGCGCCGGCGAGCGACCGGCCTGATCGCAACCTCGAGAACCGCGAGCTCCGCGACGACCTTCTCGCGGCGCTCGCGACGCTGCCCGAGGACCAGCGGTCGGTCTTCCATCTCAGCGAGATCGAGGGTCTGTCCTACGCGGAGATCGCCGGGATCCTCGCGGTGAGCCCGGGAACCATCGCCTCTCGCAAGCACCACGCCGTGCGCAAGCTGCGGGAGGAACTCAGGAGGCGCGGCCATGGGGTATGACGACTGGTCCGAGCGGCTCGAAATGTACCTCGACGGCGAACTCGACGACGCCGCCCACGCCGCGTTTGAAGCCGAGACGGCAGCCAACCCCGCCCTTGCAACCGCGCTCGCCCAACGCCGCGCATTCCGCGACGAAGCGCGCCTGGCGCTCACCGGCGGAGCGGTCCCTACCCTCGCCGACCACGCCCACGTTGCCGCCAGGCAGCCGGCTCCTCCGAAGACGAAGACCCAGGCGGCTCGCCCGCGCCTGGAGCGTGGCTGGCCGCTCTTGGCGGCGGCGGCCACCCTGGCGCTGGCGATCCTGGCGCCCACGGTATTGCGCGACGACCGAGGAGCGGAGGGCCCCCGCTCCGCCATCACCCGCGCCGGCCAGGTCGCGGCCGTCCGCTTCGGCGAAGAGCCGGGCAAGACGGTGATGCTCGAAGCTGGCTGGTACGACCGATCTCCGGACCTACCGAACTGATGGAGGCACTGTCATGCCATTGCGATTCGCAATTCCGGGACTAGCCGCGTTCCTGCTCGGCGCCGCGCTGGCGAGCGCCGGTGAGCCTTGGACGGTCACCCTCTCCGACGGCCGAACCTACGAGGGGACGCTCGTGCGACTGACGGCAGGTCGCTATTTGCTACAGACGGACACGACGCTGCTCGAGCTCAGCGAAGACGACCTCGATCCTCGCACGTTCGCCGTGCGCGCGCGGCAGGACGCGGTGCCGGAGCGACCGGTGGGCGAGA
Source organism: Candidatus Krumholzibacteriota bacterium (assembly GCA_022711765.1). GTDB lineage: Bacteria > Krumholzibacteriota > Krumholzibacteriia > LZORAL124-64-63 > LZORAL124-64-63 > Glo-17. The sequence continues at coordinate 1,070,873 of JAKLEB010000002.1, read as the reverse complement.
TCCGCCACTACGACGAGGTGAACGCCAACCTCACAGTGACTCGCTGGTGGACTCGCCACCACGTGAACGAAGGCCGGCAAGCGATCACCGAGTACCGGTTTGGCCTCGCTCCGCACGAGCGAGCGCTCGCCGATCGGCGCACCTACCGCGACTGGTTCGGCAACGAACTCGTGCCCAGCTACGATCCGCCGCGCGAGCGCTGGAACGAGGCGCCGGACGCGCGCGTGCAGGTGACGATTCCGCTCGCAGTGCCCGTGGCGCCAGGCGAAGAATGGCCGCTCACCGGCTCCGAGACCTCACCGCTGATCGAGCGGCGCGGCGCCGACCTGATCTACCGGCACGCGGGCAACTACGCGGAGGACAACCTCGTCTGGCTGAAGGTGCGGCTGCCGCGCGGAGCGACGATCAGGTCGATCACCCCCCAGCCCTCGGCGCGGTTCACGCAGGACGGCCAGGAGTACGTGATGTGGCGGCGCTTCTACCGCCAGGGCGAGCGGTTCCCGCTCGAGATCGTCTACGCAATCGACTGAGCCATCACCGGCCACCGATCCGCCAGGGCCGCCGTTTCCTCGGGAAAGTCACGGCGGCTCTGGCGATCGTTCGATCCGCGTGGGCCTGCGCCGGCGCCGTCACTTGACGAGCATCACCTTCACGGCCGCCGTCGCGCCGGCTGCAGCCATGCGGGCGACGTAGACGCCGCTACCCGCGCGGAAGCCCTGGTCGGTCGATCCGTCCCATCTCACCTCGTGCTCGCCCCTCTCCAGCTCGCCGCGGTACAGGTCGCGCACCAGGCGGCCCTGCAGGTCGTAGACCGCGAGGGCGACCTGGCCGTCGCGCGGGTTCGCGAGGCGAAACGTGGTCGTCGGGTTGAACGGGTTCGGATAGGCGCGGACGCTGGCGATCACGTCGGGCACGGAGTCGACGGGAGTCGTGCCGCCCTCGGTCGTGATCCGCACCTTGAAGTCGTCCAGGTAGAAGCCGTCGTAGACCTGGCTGCTGTCCGTCGCCAGGCGGAACCGGAAGCGGACGTCGGCCTCGCCGATGAAGGGCGTCAGGTCGACCGCGCAGGTGACCCAGCTGGCCTGCGTGCCGTCGAAGCACGGCGTGCCGGCCGGCCGCTGCGTGCCCTGGCCGCTCGCCGCGTTGGTCCGCCCCGGGACCTCCACCGCGGTCCAGCTCGTACCGCCGTCGGTCGAGACCTCGAAGAACACCGCGTCCCAGCTGTTCTCGATGCTCCACTTGGCGAAGAAGCTGACCTGCGGCTCCATCACGGCGGCAAGGTCGACGCCGGTCGTCATGGTCGCGAGCAACGTCGCGTTGTTGGGGTAGCTGCCCTCGCTGTCGGTGAGGCACTGGGTGCTGTTGTAGCCGGGCGTCGCGAGGATCCAGTCGCCGACGAACGCGCCCATGCCGATCTCGAAGTCCTCGTCGACCGGGTAGCTGGTGGTCATGCCGCCCAGCACGAATTCGACCACGGCCGGCGCCGCCGAGACGGTCACCTGCTGCGACTCGGTGAAGTGGTCGACCGCGCTGGCGGTGAACGTATAATCGCCGTAGAACAGGTCCACGCTGAAGGCGCCGCCGTTCGCGCCGTCGCTCGTGATCGAGTCGACCAGCTCGTCGCCCGGCCAGGTGCGGATCTCGATGAAGGCGTCGAGGCCCTGGCCCTGCGGGTCGGTGACCGTTCCGGAGACGTGGCCCTCGGCGAGCGGCTGCATCTGGACGTCGACCACGTTCTCGATGCCCCACACGTTGACGACGCCGGCGACCGTCTGCGTGACGTAGCCGGTCGCCTCGAACGTCAGGCTGAAGGTGCCGTCCGGCAGCAGCTTGTAGTAGTCGCCGTTCGCGGGGTCCGTGTGGGTCGTCTTCGCGTTGCCGACCACCGTGACCGTGGCGGCCAGCGGCTCGCCGGTCGTGGCGCTCGTCACCACGCCCGTCACACCCCAGCGTGCGGACCGCGCGTAGGCGATCATGCTCTCGCGGTTGTCGTTCCAGAACCCAGGCAACAGCGAGCCGCTCGGCCACTTGGTGTTCGACACCTCGCAGGTGATGTCGACGCAGTCGGTCTGGTCGTAGCACCAGTCCTGCAGCGAACCCGTGATGACGTACCACTGGGCGCCGTTGGTGATCCCTTGGGGGAACGCGCCGTTGTACATCGGCAGGTTGCGCGTCGAGTACTCGAGGGCCAGCAGCTGGATCGCGGCGTCGTCCGGAGTCAGCGCGTAGGTGTAGTCCCAGGGGTAGTTCATCACCAGCGAGCCGCCGTGGTAGTTGATGCTGATCACGAAGTGGTTCGCGTTCGTGTAGTTGCTGAACAGGACGTTCTCCTGCTCGAGGACCAGGTGCGTGCCGGCGGGCTCCAGGAAGTTCCGGTTGAGGTCGACGCCGTTGGCGTTGTAGCGCTGGTTCAGGTAGGTGCCGTCCGGATTGTACGCGGGCACGAGGTGCAGCTCGTAATTGTCCACGAGGTCGGTGACGTTCTCGTACCCTGCCTGCCCGTAGTGCTCGACGAGGTAGTAGGCGAGGTCGAGGCAGAGGACCATGCCGGTGATCTCGTCGCCGTGCATGGACGACGAATAGCGGACCTGGGGTTCGGGCTCGTTGAGCTGGACGTTGTCCGAGATGACGAGGCCGTGGATCGTGCGGCCCTGGATCGAGCTGCCCCAGCTGAAGTAGCGCGCGAGCGACGGGTACGCCGTCGCGATGCCGTGCAGCATGGTATTGATCTGGTCGTTGGTCGGCACGTAGTTGAGAGGGTCGGTGCGCAGGCCTTCGGATTTGCCCCGGGCCATCTGCCGCCAGAGCAGCTCGCTCTCGGTGCGGCCCTCGCGATCGAGGTCGGGCAGCCGCTCGGGACGGTAGCCGGCGTTCACGAGCGCGGCGAACTCGGCCTCGGTGACGCGCGGTTCGAAGACGATCCGCGCGACCTTGCCGCCGGCGAATTCCGGCCGCACCTGCTCCCGCTGGACGTCGGCGATCCCGACCCTGTCGAGCAGAGCGTCGAGCGCCGCGCGGTCCGCGAGCACGATGCGCACCGGGAAGTCGGTCCACACCTTGACCGACCACGCCGGCAAGCCGTCGCTGTCGAGGGGGATCGCCGGATCGTCGGCCGCCGTCGAGTGGACGGGGAGCACGACCAGCGTCAGGGCGAGCAGCGCGGCTGCGCGGAGCGGGAACCTCTGCATGACGGATCACTCCTGCGGTAGGTCACGACGACGTGGAGCCGTGCCTTGGCTCCGGAATTCGCACCTTTAATGATATCACATGACGAGGCGTAAAATCCAGGCGGCAAGCAGAATAGCTCGGGCCGCGGGCGGAATGAACCGGCCCCGCCCCCAATGGGGCGGGGCCGGTCGGGTCGTCGGCGGAACGACGGCTATTTCACCAGGGTCATCTTCCTGGTCGCCGCTCCGTCATCGGTGATCAAGCGGTAGTAGTACACGCCGCTGGCCAGGCGATGTCCGCCGTCGTCGGTGCCGTCCCACACCACGGCGTGCGAGGCCGCGGCGCGGTTCTCGTCGAGCAGCGTGCGGACCAGCCGGCCCAGGACGTCGTAGACGCGCAGGTCGACGTGCCCGGCGCGCGGCAGGTCGAATTTGATCGTGGTCAGCGGATTGAACGGGTTCGGGGCGTTCTGGTACGTGCGGAAGGCCAGGGGCACGGTGTCGTCGCCCGCGACCTCGGTGACGTCGCCGATGTTGTGGGTGATCCGCAGGCACCACTCGTTGAGCATCCCGGTGTCGCCGCCGGCCTGGTCGGACACGGTCAGGGTCCACGTGCCGGCCATGTGCTGGCCGATGAAGGTGTCGAGGTTGCCAACCGGCGTGATCTGCGAGGGGTACCAGCCGACGATGTTCTCGGTCGTGCCGCCCGACCGGCTGTGCAGGACGACCGTGGTCCCCGCCGGCGACTGGATCGACACCACGAGGTCGCCGATGTAGGTGTGCGAGATGTTCAGGTACACCTCGAGCTGGCTGATGATCGCGTCGTCGCCGGCCGGGATGACGCAGGTGTCCGTGACCGTCTGGTTGTCCAGGATCGCCACGGCCGGCTGCTCGCAGTAGTCGCTGACGGCGATCGGCGTGAGCACCATGTCGACGCCCGTGAGGATCTGGCCCTCGGCGAGCGTCACCTCGGCGGCGCCAACCGACCAGCCCTCCTTGCTGGCGAGGATGGTGTATGCGCCGGCGTACAGGCCCTCGAGCGAGTACGAGCCGTCGGCGGCCGTCGAGGTGCTCGCGCCGCCGGGAACGGCGCGCACGGTGATGCCGCCGTGGTTGGCCTCGCCCTGCAACTGGACGGTGCCCTGGACCCCGCTCGTGCCGAACTCGGGCGTGAGCAGCCAGTTGACCGCGTTCTGCAGCAGTTCCACGCGCCCGGTGCCCGCGGCGCTGTAGTTGAAGCTGAAGTAGACGATCTGGCCCCCGATCGGGCTCGGATTGGGGTCGAATGCGATGACGCTGGCGTCGGTCGGGTACGTGGTCCAGCTCGAGACCTTCACCGCGTCTGCGAGCGGCACCATGGCGTCGGCGTCGCCGTACACGGAGTAGGCGAGGGTGATCGTGCCGCCCTCCAGGTTGTTGGGGTGCGACGCCACGTAGTGGCCGTTCGTGCCGATCTGGATGTTTCCGCTGGAATCGTGGTTCCAGTCGTTGGAATGCATCACGTAGGTGGCGAAATCGCCCGAACCGTACTGGTCGTAGCCGAGCTCGCCGCCCTCCAGCAGGATATGTCCGCCGTCCTGCGCGAACTGGATCAATCCGTTCCTGACGGCGGCATTGCCCAGGGTCGAGCCGTTCGTGCCGCACGCCAGGATGACGAGGTCGTAGTCCCAGAACGTGGCCGGGTCGACGCTGCCGATCGGCTCGACGCTCACGAAGTAGCCGAGCTCCTCCAGGTCGGCGGCGAGATCGACCGCGCTCTTGGCCTCCACCAGCTCGTAGCCCTCGGCCAGCAGCTCGCCCTTCTCGCTGTACTTGGCCGGCGCGGCGGCAGTCGCGTCGTCGTCGATCAGCAGGAGGTCGCCGTTGGTGGGATCGAGGACCCAGTCCTTCTCGACCACCGGCAGGTCGATCGTGCAGTCGGCCGTCACCGGCACGTGGTGCCAAGCGCGGACGCTCACGACGTAGTCGAAGTACGGCAGGCTGCCGGTCGTGTAGAGGCCGGTCTCGTCGCAGACGACCTCGTTGTAGAGGGCGTTGTTGTCGCCGCGGTAGACCTTCACGGTCGCCTGCAGCGGCTCCATCGTGATGGAATCGTAGACGTGGCCCGTGAGCACGCCCGCGGGCGCCGGCACGAGCGCGACGTCGAACGTGTTGGCGCCGTAGTTGACGAACACGTCCTGCTCGAAGTGCAGGTAGCCGAAGTGGTCGATCACGATCGTGTAGTCGTCGACGAGGATTTCGTCGGGACCCGCGTAGGTGCCGTTGGCGGCCGTCACGACCGTGAACACAGGCTCGCCCAGCTCGTCGAGCAGATTGACGCTCACTCCCGCCAGCGGCGAACCGCCGCTCGTGACCGTGCCCGCGACCGTGCCGTAGGCCTCGACCACGTCGAAGACCTCGGTATACAGGTCGTAGCCGCTGATCGCGACGATGCCCGTCACTTGACCGATCTCGCCGGCGGTGACGACCAGGGGATCGCCGCCGGTGACCAGCGTCCCGTCCGGCAGCCGCGCGAACAGGGTGTAGCCCGGGACGGCGCAGTCGGTGTGGAGGGTGCCCGGCAGATTCAGCGGGAACAGGTCGTTCATGCCGATGTCGGTGGTCACCCAGAGGTCGCAGCTCAGGTCGTTCGCGTAGACGGTGAGCGGCGTCGAGAACAGGCGGTAGCTCTCGTCGGGATCCTGGCCCACGATGTCGAGCGACGGCCCGTAGGGGTAGATGAGGCTGAGGACGGCCACGCCGCTGGCGTTGGTCATCACCGGCGTCGTCGCGTATTCGATCCCCTCGGCCCAGACGTTGATGCCGGGCTTCGGCGTCACGCCGTCCTCCTCCATCACGGTGACCGTGACGCTGGTCAGGACGTTGGCCGGGATCGCCCGCGGCACCAACGTCACGACTGCCGGCACGATGACGTTCAGCTCGGCGACCACGGGCTCCAGGTTCTGGGCCATGGCGACGAGCTTGAGGGGCACGCCGGGCGTCAGGACGCGGCTGAAGGTGACCTCGACCGAGCCGGTCTCGCCGACGTAGCCGGTGCCGACGAGCTCGCCGGCTTGCGTCAGGCCCACGTAGGTGCCGTGGGCGGCGGTGATGGTCATGGTCGGCACGCCGACGAACACGGTCGGCGGGTAGCCGACCGGATTGGTCCCGGGCACGCCGAAGTACATGCAGAGCGACGGGTCGCCGAGCAGGTTGTAGATGTTCCAGTAGTACGTGATGCGGCTGGATCCCGCCTCGGTCACGGCCAGGTTGCCGCAGATGTTGAGGGCGCCGTTGGTGATGTACCAGTCGTCCTCGGTCTCGTTGGCCCCGTCGTGGAACAGGGCGTCGTAGACGCCGAGACCCGTCATCTCGTAGAGCATGCCGTCGTCGATGTAGCTGCTCGGGCAGCTGCCGACGGCCCACCACACGTCCTCGTCCCAGTACGTCGAGTTCGAGCCGCCGATGTAGCCCACGGCGCCCTTGTTGGCGGCGCGCAGGAACGTCTCGCCGAAGCACTCGGCCACGTCGTAGCTCGACGTCAAGCAGCAGTTGCCGACCGCGAGGAAGTACTTCCCGGCGTTGGTCATCGCGTTGATGTTGGCCTGGGTCATCGTCGGGTCGGACCAGCTCGTCTCGCTGCCGTGCGCCGTGTAGTTGATGTAACCGATGCCGTTGTTGCAGTTCGCGAGGATCGCCGCCTCGCTGCTGCCGCTCGCCGGGTAGTAGTACATGTAGCCGGTGATCCCGTGCGCGGCGTTGAAGTAGTAGTCCTCGCCGTAGCGGACCTGACCGTTGCCGTGGCTGTAGCCGAAACCGCTGTCGACGCCCGCGATCAGGACGTCGCCCGCCAGGTAGCTCGGATCCGGCATCGTGAACTGGTCGTACATCATCGTCTTGTCGAGGATCGCCTGCAGCTGGGCCGGGTTGGTCGCCGACATGCGCCCGTAGTACATGTCGGGCACGAGGTCCGCGCCCACCGCGCAGTACAGCCGGTCCGTCGGATCGCCGCTCTGCGTGAAGGTCGGGCACTGGGCGACGTCGCCGACGAACAGGACGAAGCTCGGCGCAGGGTCCTCGGGCGTGCCGGCGTTGTAGAGACCGTGCAGGTAGGCCTGGATCGTCGCGGTCGTCGAGCCCACCTCGGGCGAGCCAATGACGCCGACGATCATCTCGAAGCCGCGCTCGGTCTTCCACGCGATGTAGTCCGCGAGCTGCGCCTCGAATTCGGCCGGCGTGATCACGACCATCTTCACCGGGTCCTTGACCAGGTCGGCCTTGCCGCCGAGTGCGGGGTGGCCGTCGATGCGCGCGTACACCGCGTCGAAGAAGGGGCTGTCGGTGGCCGCGAGCATGGCCTCGGTCTGGGCCCAGTCGCCGTCGAAGGTGACCGTGACGTCGAGGCTCTCGACGATCTCCAGCTCGCCGCTGGCAGGCAGGTAGCGCACCGGGGCGATCTCGAGGCGCGCGAAGTCCATGGCGCGCAGCCGGCCCTGGTAGATCACCCGCGCGAGCGGGGCCTCGACCCTGGCCTGCGCGTAGGCCGCCGCGTCGTACGCGAACGGCACGTCCTCGGCGCGCTGGCTCTTGCTGAGGCCCGGCTGGTGGGGAAACAGCGGATTCGCGAGCCCGTGGTCCGCCAGGCGAATGATCCGTGTCGTCAGCCCCGAGACCGTGACCTTCGGCTCCGCGCCGAAGGGCACCGCGATGAGGCGGTTCATCTGAGGCAGCTCGGGCGCGCCCTCGGTCATGGACGAGTGGAAGCCCGGAATGAACAGCTGCGTGAATTCTCCGCCCTTCGTGCTGACATCCAGCGCGCTGAGCTGCCCCACCTCGATATGGTAGGTCAGACCCGCCTTGCCCTGATCGAGCAAGGTCATGCGCGGCTGGTCGCCGCTGAGGGCAATCGTCGTGGCGGCCTGGGCGCCCGCCACGAGGGCAAACGCCAGCGCGGCGACCATGAGCATTCGCAAACGCATCACTCGATCCTTTCGCTTGGACGGCACGGAGGGGCCCGGGCCAGGGAAGCACTGGTCGGGCGACTTCCAGCAGGTCGCTGTTGATGATATCACATACACGGCGCGAAGTCGAACTTGAGGTTCCAATATTGTTGTAGATGTTATGGATTTTACTGGATTAATTTATAGGAATCGTTGCCAATACAATCCAAAGACGCGACATTTCAGGACATTTTCTATGTTAACGACTAGACAACTACCGGATCATCAGCTCCCAGCGGCGAGCCTGGAACCGGGCGACCTCCAGGCTGGAATCCTCTATCAATTCGGTCGGTTTGACTCGCGGGGATGGCGGGTGATATACTCGACGACGCCGTCGCCCGGTCGGGACGCCCGCCGCCGGGCCGTGCGTTGGGCCGCGATGACGCCGTCACCCAGGGGGTTGCAGCGTGCGACGGACCGCGACGTTTGCCGCCTTGATCATCGGTGCTGTCTGGTTCTCCGGCTGCGGCAGCGAGCCGCCCGCGCCGGGCGATCTCGCCGTCACGTCGGCTCCCGACGGCGCGACCATCACCATCGACGGCGTCCTGACCGATCGGGTCACGCCCGCGGTGTTCACCGGGCTCGAGGGCGGGACGTACCGGGTCGGCGTCTCCCGTGACGACATCGTCTATCGGCCCGATGTCCAGGACGTCGACGTCCCCTACGGCGGGCGCGTGGATCTCCACTTCGCGACCGAGGCCGGCATCCTCAGCGTCACCTCCGCTCCCGCGGGCGGCGCCATCGTCCTGGACGGCGTCGACACCGGGTTCACGACGCCCCACACCTTCGGGGACCTCGACCCCGGCCAGTACACGGTCGACGTCGTGCTGCGGCATCACCGCAGCGAGCCGGCCGAACACACGGTCATCGTCGAACGCAGCGAGGAGACGGTCGCCGACTTCGAACTCCTGGTCGCGAGCGTCGTCCTGTTCGAGGGTTTCTCCAACGTTCGCTGCACCGGCTGCCCCGACCTGGTCGCGGCGATCGACTATCTCATGCACGGCGGCGGCTACGGATTCGACCGTTTCGTCTACGTGAAGTACGCCGGGCCGGTCCCCTTCGCTCTCGACCCGCTGTACCGCAGCAACATGGCCATGGTCAACGCCAGGTCGCAGTACTACGCGGGCGTGAACAGCTTCGCGCTGCCGACCCTCTTCACGCTCGGCCGGCTGTCCGGTGCGTTCGGTTCGCCGGCGTTCAGCGCGCTCGCGGGGGCCATCGAGGCCGGCAACTTGGCGCCGATCGACTTCTACCTGACGGTCGAGGCGCCCAACGTCGGCGACCTGGCCGAGCGCAACGTGCCCTGCGAGATCACCCTGATCGCGCCCTACACGGCCGTCGACCTCGCGGCCTACGAGCTGCGCGCGGTTCTCGTCTACTCCGAGGTCACGACCGCGATCGAGTACGACCCGGGCGGCGATGAATACCACTGGGTGGCGCGACAGGACGCGGCGGTCGCGACGAGCCTGGGTACGGTTGCGCCGGAAGCGCCGCTCGTGGTCGACGTCGCCCTCGACGATCCCGACCCAGCCACCAACGGCCTCACGCCCCACGGTCGCGAGGTCATCGTCTTCGTCCAGCACACGTCCAGCAAGTCGATCATCCAGGCCGGTTCGACCATGACCTGGGACCCGGATGACGCCCTCTCCACCCGCCGCCCGCATTCCGGAGGTACCCGATGAACACCCTGCGCAAGAAGATCGTTTGCCTCTGTACCCTGGCCAGCTGCCTGCTGGCCGTCGGCCTCACCGCCCAGGCGCTGGCCGATCCGTACGATTTCTCGTTCCGGCAGGGACCCTGCAGCCTGGTCATCCCCGTCGACGACTACCGGCAGTTCCACAGCCATCTGACCAACACCGGCGACTACGCCGACAGCTATACCTTGACGGTCACCAGCCAGCAGCCGGCGAACTGGGTCTTCAACGTCTGCTACGGGGGCGTCTGCTACCCGCCGTACCAGACGTCGTTCCAGGTTCCCGTGGTCGGCGACGTGCCGCCCGGCGGGACCGTCGATTTCGACTTCGACATCACGTCGCTCACCGACAGCGGCCACGCGATCCACACGATCGTGATCACGAGCAACGGCGATGGGGCCGTCGCCGGCACCTGGACCTTCGACGCGTGGACTCCGACGGCGCCCCACGGGATCCTCTTCGCGCCGGGCGAGGGCGTGATTGCGACCACGGTCGACAACTACGTCCAGTTCCATCCGATGCTCTACAACGCCGGCACCGAGCCGGACAGCTTCCACCTCTCGATCACCCGCGACATCCCGGCGAACTGGCTGGTGTCGTACTGCTACGACGGCGTCTGCTACCCGCCGGACCTCGCCGGCGGCGACATCCCCGCCGCTCCCGGCTCGACGGTTCCCGCTGCCGGCGTCGTCCCGATCGACATCGATTTCACGACCCTCTCCGACGCGGGCACCGGCACGGTCACGATCGCGATCGTCAGCAACACGGACGGATCGATCTTCAGCGCGGCGTCCTTCACCGTGACGACCGGCAGCGCGGTCGCAGTCGGCGACGTCCCGGACGGCGCGCTCGTGTCGAACGCCCACGCCGCGCCCAACCCGTTCAACCCCGCGACGGAGATCGCCTTCACGGTGGGCGGCGCGGTCGCCCGCGACGCCGTGATCGACATCTACGACGCGAGCGGCCGGCGCGTCCGGACCCTGGTCGCCGGCGATCTCGCGCCCGGTCGTCAAGGCGTTGCCTGGAACGGCCGCGCCGACGACGGGCAGGCGCTCGCCGCCGGCGTCTACCTGGCGAACGTCCAGATCGGCGGAGAGCAGCAGACCGTCAAGATGTCCCTCGTCAAATAGAGGCCCGCACGTTCGTGACCCCGCTCTCCGGCAGGCACGGAGAGCGGGGTCGACTCATGATCGGCGAGCCGCGCGACTCGCCACCGCCACGCGAAGGAGCGCCGATGCCCCGCCGGCCCCGGAACCTGCCGCGGATCGCCCTCGTCGCGATCCTGCTGGTCGCCCTTGCCGTCCTTGCCGCCCCCGCCTCCGCCGCCGGGTTCGCCGCGCCCGACTGGACCCTGCCGACGCCCGACGGCGGCCAGGTCTCCCTGCACGAGAAGCTGGCCGAAGGCCCGGTGGTCGTGTCGTTCTGGGCCACCTGGTGCATTCCGTGCCTCAAGGAGATGCCGCGCCTGAACGAGCTCGCCGGCGAGTTCGCCGGCCGGGTGTCGTTCATCGCCGTCAGCGTCGACAACTCGAAGAGCATGGCCAAGGTGGGTCCGCTCGTCCGCGCCAAGGGATGGGACGACCTCACGATCGCCCAGGACGCTGGCGGCACGGTCCAGCAGTTGCTGCAGGTCGTGAGCCCGCCGTTCGTGGTCGTCTACGACGGCGCGGGCAGCGTGGTCTACCAGCACGAGGGCTACAAGGACGGCGACGAGGTGGAGCTGCGGCACGCCGTCGAGCGGGCGCTGCAGGCAGGCGCCGCGGCCGCCGAAGCGGGGCCGGCGCCCGGCGGGCTCGCCTGGCGCGACGCGATCACCGCCCGCGACCAGTTCGAGTACAGCTACAGCTTCGAGACCGAGCGCGAGATCGTCGAGAACTGGCTCGACGTCGCCTACCAGTTCGGCGATTTCCGGACCGGCGTGCTGCTGAACCACCAGTCGCCCAGCGAGGAGGGGAATCGGCGCAACGAGGTCGTGCACCGGTTCTTCGAGTACGGCACGGGCCGCTTCGACCTGCGCGTCGGACACTTCTACGGCATGTTCGGCCGCGGCCTGGTCTGGAACAGCTACGAGGACCGCTTCATCCGGATCGACACCGCCCTCGACGGCCTCCTCGCGCGCGGCACGTTCGGCGCCGCCACGCTGCAGGTGATGTCGGGAACGACCGGCACGACGCCGACAGTCAGCGACACCGCGGGCACGATCGCGACCAGCGTCGACGTGCGCGGAGTCGACGTCGAGTACAAGCCGGCGCCGTGGGCGATGGTCGGCGCCGCGGGGCTCACCTACCTGCCGGACATGCTGGCCGACAACGGGGACACCCTGCGCGAGTGGGTCGGCTCCGGCCGGCTGGGACTCAACACCGCTCACGCGAGCGCCTACGTCGAGTACGGCAAGAAGTCGGGTTACGAGTACGATCTGGCGACGGCGGACCGGGACGAGGGCTATGCGTTCTACGCCAACGTCGCGGCGTTCGGCGGCCCGCTCACCGTCTCGCTCGAGCGCAGCGACTACCAGCGGTTCGCCGTGCTCACGCGCGTCGACGGCAAGCAACCCCTGAACCGGCCGCCGGCTCTCGTGCGCGAGCACATCTACACGCTGCTGGGCCGCAAGCCGCACAACCTGAATCCCGACGGCGAGAAGGGCTGGCAGATCGAGGCGAACGCGGACCTCGGCCGCGGCTGGACGGCTCTCGGCAACGTCAGCCGCATCGAGAACCGCAACCGCGAGACGTTGTTCGAGGAGGCCTACGCGCACGTCGAGCAGGCGCGGGTCGGCCAGTTCCGCGTCCGCGGCGGCCTCGGCTACCAGGACAGCGAGGGCGCGATCCGTCAGACCGCCGTCGGCGACGCGACCTGGTACCAGAGCGACCTGATGGCCTGGACCCTGCAGGCGGAGCACCAGCACGTGCGCCTCGGCGTGCTCGGCGAGTACGACCAGGAGTGGTTCAAGCTCGAGCTCGAGCTGCCGCCGCGCTGGACGATCGACGGCATCATCGAGGTGAACAACAAGTACGACGCGCAGTTCGACCCCAGCGAGATCAAGGGCGACACGTTCCCGTCGGCCCAGATCACCTACACGCTCGCGGGCGGCGGCAACCTGAACCTCTGGTTCGGCAAGCGGCAGTGGGGCCAGCTCTGCGTGGGCGGGGTCTGCAAGACCGAGCCGGCGTTCGAGGGTGTGGAGTTCTACGGAGCCTTCCGGTACTAGGCCCCCGCCGGCGACCGCCCGGATAAGGCTCCGGCCCACGATCGGCCGGCGATCCAAGATATCAATAATCCTAATTCATAAACCATTGTCGTTTATGGTTTTGATAATGGCTAGATAATAACTATGAGATTGCTTTTCCTCTGATCGTCCCGTTAGAATCTCCGAGTCCGTCGCTCGGGGTGGTCCACCCCCACCTGCCAACCTCGGAGGATGTCATGAAGCGTCTGATCACGCTGATGGCGCTGGCGAGCCTGCTCGTGTCCCTGCAGGCCACGGCCCAGGTGCCGCGCACCGCGCTCGTCGAGCTGGGTTCCGCCACCTGGTGAGTGTACTGTCCCCGCGCTCACGCGGGTCTCGCCGTGTGCGAAGACCACTACCTGCCCAACGAATTCAACTACATCTCCTACGAGGCCTCGAGCGGCGGCCTGAGCTGCCCCGATTCCGACGCCCGGATGAACTACTACGGGATGAGCGGAATCCCCGACCTGCGGTTCGACGGCAACTGGCACATCCAGGTGGGCGCGCCGGAGTCCGACGCCAACGGGCAGGCCTACATCGCCATCATCGACAGCCACCGGGCGGTCGAGGCGCCGCTCGCAGTGGTCGTCTCCGACTACAGCTACGAGATCGGCTCCGCGTTCGTCGAGGTGAAGGTCAAGATGTTCGCGGACATCGGCAGCCCGGCCAACCACTACATCCGGGTCGCCGTGATCGAGGACAACCTCGTCTACAACGGCGTCACCTACGACAACACCTGCCGCGACGTGCTCCCCCAGCAGGCGCTCACGATCAGCGCGCCCGGCGAGGAACAGATCGTCAACCTCCCCATCCCGATGAGCGCCGCGTGGCACCCCGAGGACCTGATGCTCATCGCGTTCGTGCAGCGCGACACCGACAGGTACATCATCAACTCCGGCAACAGCAAGGTCGGCGAGTACGCGGCCATCGCGGGCGCGACCGGCCCGCAGCAGGTCATGGCCGACGGCGGCCAGATCGTCTTCGACGAGACGACGGTGCTGAACATCGGCCTCTTGACCGACACCTTCGACATCTCGATCGACACCTCCAACCTGCGGGGCGGCTGGGGCGCGCAACTCCTCCGCGACGGCTCCGAGACCAGCACCTTCTCGGTCACCCTCGCGCCGTTCGAGTCGGCCTCGTTCAACGTGGTCATGGACACCGGCACGACCGGCTCCGGCTCGGTCGCCGTGAACGTCTACAGCCAGGGCGCCGGCGAGAACGTCCAGACCCTGATCTTCGCGGGGATCGCCGGCGGGACCGACCTTCTGGTCGTCGCCGACGACGACGGCTCCGGACTGGGCTACACGGCATACGGGCCGTCCCTCGCCGCGGCCGGCGCGACCTACTCCGTCTGGGAGCGCAGCCTCGCGCCGATCACGGGCAGCGACCTGCTGGCCTATGACGCCGTGATCTGGGAATCGGGCGCCAAGAGCAACTCGATGCTCGCGGCCGATCGCTCCGCGATCGACGCCTACCTCGCGGCGGGCGGCCGCTTGATCCTCGCCGGTGAAGACCTGCTGCAGGGCGCGGTCGCCAACGGCGGCTCCGCCTGGATCCAGCTCAAGCTGCGGCTCAGCTACGGCAGCGGCGACAGCGGCAACCTGCAGGTCAATGGCGTCGCGGGCGATCCGATCGGCGACGGCCAGAGCTTCACGCTCACCGGCGGCGACCCCGATCAGGTCAACCTGATCACGGGCCAGCCGGTCGAGGCGTGCTACCGGTTCGGCAATCCGGCGACGACCCCGGCCGGGACGCGCACGACGTACGGCACGTACCTCGTCGTGTACCTGCCGTTCGGCCTCGAGCGGATGCCGGCCGACGGCGATCGCGAGATCTTCCTCGCGCGCGCCCTGCAGTGGCTCGGCCTGCTCGAGACGGTCGCGGTCGAGGACGTGCCCGGCGCGGGCCCCGCGCTCGCGCAGAACGCGCCCAATCCGTTCAACCCCACGACGAAGATCAGCTTCCGGACCGGACGGAGCGGCCCGGCGAGGCTGGACGTCTTCAACGCGCGCGGGCAGCTGGTGCGCGTCCTGGTGGACGGCGTGCTCGCGGCCGGCGTGCACGAGGCGATCTGGGACGGCACGACCCAGACCGGCCAGCAGGCCGCCTCGGGCACGTACTTCTACCGCCTCAGAACGACGGATGACGAATTGACCAGGAAGATGTCATTAGTGAAATAATCGTCGCCGAGGCCGGAGCTTTGCGAGGCTGAACGCCCGCCGGTCGGGTTCACCATCGATCCGACCGGCGGGCGATCTATCGTAAACCATTGCGAATAAAGACAATCCATCATCACCACACATTTTTCGTGAAAAACCCATGAATTTGCCTGTATAATTTCTTTAATCACCTGGGCTTCGATGGCAACTCGTGGCGAAGCGGTGCCCGCAGGCGTCCGTCCAACAGATCCAAGGCCCAGAGGACCAACCCCGGAGGCTAACATGAAGCGTCTGTTCTCGTTCCTTGCCATGGCGACCCTGCTGGTGTCGCTGAATGCAACAGCCCAGGTGCCGCGCACGGTCATCGCCGAGCTCTTCACTTCCACTGGCTGAACCTACTGCCCCAACGCGGAAGCGGGCCTCGCCGTGTGCGAAGCCGTCTATGAGGCGTATCAGTTCAACCACCTCGCTTATCACCAGAGTTCTTTCGGCGACGTGCTCTACACCGCCGAGACCGTTGCCCGGGCGTCCTACTACGCGGTCAGCGGCATCCCCCAGATCAATTTCGACGGTTCGACTGTTGAGTATCCCGGCGGCGGCGAGTTCGTCGGTGCGGGAGCCGACGCCGCCGACGGTCACTATTATATCGCCTACACCAATGCCCATCTGACCGACTCGGTCCCCCTGGCCGTCGGCATCACGGATTACAGTTACGAGTCCGGCTCCGCCTTCGTGACCGTCAAGGTCATGATGGTGGGCGACCTCGGCGCGAGCCCCACGAACACGTACATCCGGGTCGTGCTCGCCGAGGATCAGGTCACCTCCGGCGGCAACCGGTACGACAAGGTCGTCCGCGACGTGCTGCCGCAGACGGCATTGACGGTCAGCATGGCCGGTCAGGTGCAGGAATTCACCCTGCCGATGACGATCAACGCCGCCTGGAACGTCGACGAGCTCTCCCTCGTCGCCTTCGTCCAGCGAGACAGTGACAAGTACATCTACAACAGCGGCAGCAGCCTCGTGGGCGAGTACGCCGCCGTCGCGGGCGCCAGCGGCCCGCAGCAGGTCATCGCCGACGGCAGCCAGATCGTCTTCGACCCGGCGACCGTGCTGAACGTCGGCATGGCGACCGACACGTTCGACGTCTCGATCGACACCGCCAACCTGCCCGACGGCTGGGACGCCCATCTGGTCTACAACGGCGCCGACTACGCCACCTTCACGGTGACCCTCGCGCCGTTCGAGTCGGCGTCCTTCAACGTGGTCATGGACACCGGCACCACCGGCTCCGGCGCCGTGGATGTCGACGTCTTCAGCCAGGGTGGCGGCGAGATCGTGGACACGCTGGTCTTCGCGGGTCTCGCCGGCGGCACCGACTTCCTGGTGGTCGCCGACGATGGCGGCGCCGGCTTCGGCTATACCGCGTACGGCCCGGCCATCACCGGCGCCGGCAAGACCTTCGCGGTCTGGGACCGCGGCCTCGCCGTGGTCACTGGCGCCGACCTGCTCGACTACGACGCGGTGATCTGGGAGACCGGCGCCAACAGCAACGTGATCGCGGCGACCGACAAGACCGCGATCGACGCCTACCTCGCGGCGGGCGGCCGGCTGATCCTGGCCGGCGAGGATCTCCTGCAGGGCGCGGTCGCCAACGGCTACTCCGCCTGGATCCAGCTCAAGCTGCGGTTCAGCTACGGCAGCGCGGACAGCGGCAACCGCCAGGTCAACGGCGTCGCGGGCGACCCGATCGGCAACGGCCTGAGCTTCACGCTCTCCGCGGGTGACCCCGACCAGATCAACCTGATCGCCGGCCAGCCCGCCGAGGCGTGCTTCCGCTTCGGCAACACCGGCACGACCCCGGCCGGCATCCGCACGACGTACAGCACCTACATGGTGGTGACCCTGCCGTGGGGTCTCGAGCGCGTGCCGCTGGAGGCCGACCGCAACGAGGTCCTGGTACGGTCGCTGCAGTGGCTGGGCGTGCTCGACGCGCTGCCGGTCGAGGAGCTGCCGGGCGCGGGCCTGGCGCTCGCGCAGAACGCGCCGAATCCGTTCAACCCCGCGACGAAGATCAGCTTCCGGACCGGGCAGAACGGCCCGGCCCGGCTGGACGTCTTCAACGCCCGCGGGCAGCTGGTGCGCGTGCTGGTGGACGGCGAGCTCGCGGCCGGCCAGTACGAGGCGATCTGGGACGGCAAGACCCAGACCGGCCAGCAGGCCGCCTCGGGCACGTACTTCTACCGGCTGAGCACGACGGATGAACGCCTGACCAGGAAGATGACCCTGGTCAAGTAGTAGCCGCCGAGGCTACGGCCGGATGGAGGGTGACAGGGCCCGCCGGACAGATGCTCCGCGAGCACGTCCGGCGGGCCTTCGTTCGTCTCGCGCGGCGAGGGATCCGGCGGAGGCGAGGGTCGGCGATGGCGCCGGCCGGGAACGCGAACGAAACCGCCGACTCATCATGGCGTTCCCCACGAACCCAAGGGAGACAGCCATGAAATACCTGATCGCCACTCTGGCCGTCGCGCTCGCCTGCGCCGCCCCCGCGGTCGCCGGTCCGTTCTTCCCGCTCGAGCCCGGCGTGACCTGGACGCTGGAGAACGACGCTGGCGCCGCGTGGACCTTCACGCTGGGCAGTCCCGTGCTCTGGCACGGCGCGCTGTGCCATCCCCGGCTGGAGATGTCCGGCAGCTTCGTCGGGCGCACGTACTGGAGCGAGGATCCGGACGGACGGATCCTGCTCCATGGCCTCGAACACCTCACGACGGAAGGCGGCGTCTGGTATTTCGCTCCCCCGGCCGTGTACCTCGACCCGGCCCTCGTTCCCGGCGGGCAGACCGTGTCCCAGGCCGGAGTCTACGAGGTCGTCGACGGTGCGGATCAGTGGTACGGCCTCGAGGCCGTGACGCTGACCTGCGTGGACCGCGACCCCGTCACGACGCCGTTCGGCACCTTCACGGCCATCGCGGTCAGCCCCACCTGGGATGCGCCCGGCGGGGCGCCGTGGACCTACGGCCGCGGCGCCGTGCAGGTCTACGGCTGGGCCGTCGGCCCGGCTCGCCTCTACCGGACCGACCTGCCCAGCGAGGACTACCGGCTGACCGCTCTCGACGGCCTGACCCCGGCCGGCGCGCCGCCCGCGCCGCCCGCGCTCGCGCTCGCGGCAGCCCCCAATCCGTTCAACCCCGCGACCGTCGTCAGCTTCTCGCTCGCCCGGTCCGGCCGCGTCCGGCTGGACGTCTTCGACCTGGCGGGCCGCCGGATCGCGTCGCTGATCGACGGCGACCTCGGCGCGGGCCCCCACCAGGTCACGTGGCAGCCGCGGAACCTGGGCTCGGGCGTCTACCTCGCCCGGCTCGCGACCCCGGACGGCGCCGCGGTCGCGAGGTTGACGCTGCTGGAGTGAAGGGCGCCTGGATCGACGTTCCGGCCTGGTCGTCGAGTCCGGACGGACGAGGCGACCGGGCTACCGGTCGAGCCCGTGACGACCGCCGAGCGGCGCGGGTCTCTTGATCAGGCGATCGGCCACGCGGTATCATCGTGGCCTGACGAAAGAGGGAGTGATGTCGACTCGACTCATCATGGTTCTCGCGCTCGGTGCGACGCTGCCGGCCCTCGCGGCGAACGCCGACATTCCCGCCATCTACGTCGTCGATCTGAGCCTGCAGCTGTCGGAACCCGCCTGCCTGTTCGTCGTTCCGGACGGATCCGGGCCGGGGTTTGCCGGCGCGACAGTATTCGGCGGCGACACCGTCGACGCGTCGTTCACGTTCCGGCTCGTGGACCAGTATGGCGATCCGATCCCGCATTACCCGTACGAGGACCTCTGGCTGGCCGGTTCCTCGCTCCTCGTCGATTGCTTCGGCCGGCCGTGCATCGTCGCGGACGCGGATACCGACCTCGAGGGTCGCACGTCGTTCTCGCTCCCGGTCCGCGGCGGCGGATGGTCGACCGAGCCGATGGGGCTGTTCGTGGCCGGCTCGGCCGCCCAGGATCCGGAAGGCGCGTTCCTCGAGCCGCTGCCCATTCTCGTGCACGGTCCGGACCTCGATGGCGATCGCGCCATCAACCTCGCCGACATCGTATTGTTCACGATCGACCTCGCTGAGGGAACGGGCTTCCGCAGCGATCTACGCTGGGACGGCGTCATCAACCTGTCGGACATCGCCATCTTCGCGCAGCATCTGGGCGCGAGCTGCGAATGAAGGAGGCGGAGTCACACGACGCGCGGGGCGATCGGCGAACGGCCCGCGCCGAGCAGGCTTGCGAAGCACCTGTCCGACGCGGGCCGTTCGCTGGTCGCCCCACCCCGTGGGCCTACGGATGGTACGGCAGCTTCCGCAGGAACTTCGTCTTGAGGTACCGGCTCTCGGGAAATTCGAGGTGCACCGGGTGGTCCGGCGCCTGCCCGCCCTCGGCGAGCAGCTCGACGCGTTGCGACGACTGGAAGACCGCCCGGTCGACGATCTCCGCGAACATCGCGGCGCTCACGTGGAACGAGCAGGTGCTGGTCGCGAGCAAGCCGCCCTCGTCGAGCCGCTGCAGGCCGACCCGGTTGAGGTCCACGTACGCCTTGGCCGCCGCCGGCAGGTCCTTCTTGGTCTTGGCGAAGGCCGGCGGATCGAGCACCAGCACGTCCACCGAGTTGCGGGGCATCTCGCGCAGCGCGTCGAAGGCGCTCGCCTGGACGACCTCGGCCGACGCGAAACCGTTGAGCTCGAGGTTCGCCCGGATCTGCGCGCACGCCGCGGCGCTGCTGTCGACGAACGTGACGTGGCGGGCGCCGGCGGCGAGCGCGTGCAACCCCCAGCCGCCCGAGTAGGCGAACACGTCCCAGACCGTGGCGTCCCGGCACCACCGCCGCAGCGCGCGGCGATTCTCCTTCTGGTCGAGGAAGAGCCCGGTCTTCTGCCCCACGAGCGGGTCGACCAGGTACTTCACCCCCCACTCCGAGACGACTACCGGCCCCGTCGATGTTCCCCGCAGGATCTCGGTGCGCGGCTCGAGCTGTTCGTAGGTCAGCGCGGTCGAGGTGTTGCGCAGGACGATGGCCCGCGGCGCGAACAGCGCCTCGAGCGCGTCGAGGATCTCCTCCAGGAAGAGGAAGATCCCCTGCGTGTTCAGCTCGAGGACCAGCACGTCGGCGTACCGGTCGACGACGAGGCCCGGCAGGCCGTCGCACTCGCCGTGCACGAGGCGCAGGCAGTCGAGGTCCAGGTAGATCGCGCGGCGGCGATCGGCGGCGATCTGCAGCCGGCGGCGGAAGAGGTCGGCATCGACGCGTTCGTCGCGCCGGGTCAGCACGCGCACCTGGATCAGCGAGTGCTTGAAGTAGGTGCCCGTGGCGATCGGCCTGCCGGCGGGATCGTGGACGAGCACGAGGTCCACGTCGGCCAGGTCGTCCGCGCGCTTGACGACCTCGTTCGCGTACAGCCACGGGTGGCCGGCCGCGACCTTGCGCGCCGCGCGCGCCTCGACGGTCACGGGCTTGGGCTGCGGCAGGGGACGGGACTCGCTCATGGCCTCGGCTCCGTTCGGTCCTCGGCGATGCGCAGGCGGGTGAAGGCCTCGTTGAGCGCAGCGACGCGGTCGCGGTCCTCGCCTTCCAGGTAGTAGCGCAGGACCGCGTCGGTGCCGCTCGCGCGCAGCTCGAACCAGAACCCGTCGAGCTCGAGCAGGGTGCCGTCGCCTGCCCGGAAAGAGCGGCGGACGGCCGGCAGGGCGACCCCCGCGGGCAGGCGCTCGCCGAGCGCGGCGGCGACGGCGGCCGGCTCGCGGCCCTCGAGGCCGGCGAAGAACGCGACCGTGGCGTCCTTGCGCCGGTTGGCCGCGGCGCGCGCTTCCTCGCGCGCGACTCCCTTGAGGGACTCGTCGTAGAGGGTCACGTCGCGGCGATCGTAGAACCGCCAGCGGACCCGGTACGCCGCGAGGAAATCCTGGTAGCAGCGGGCCCAGCTGCGACCTTCGCGATGCAATCGCGCGGCGAGGCACAGGGCCAGCACCCCGATCTGCATCGCGTCCTTCTCCTTGGGCGCCAGGCTGGTGCGCGCGCCGCGGCGGCTCTGAACCGGCTCGGCCGCTCCGAGCGCCGCTCCCCCGCTCTCCTCGGCCATGATCAGGAGCCGCGGCCGCGGTCCGAATTCGGTGCGGGCGCCGGTCGCGTCCACGGCGCCGCAGGCCCGCTGACCGGTCGCAATCTGCCGCTCGAGATCGCCGACCAGCGCGGCGAAGTGCTTGAAGCCGACCGGCGTCCGGAACGTGGCGAGCCGCGCGCCGCCGCGCTCGTTGAACCGCTCGGCGACCTCCCCGATCGAGCGGCTGGTGGGCCAGGTGGTGGCGACGATCCAGTCGTAGCGGTCCAGCTCGCGCGCCTGCTGCAGCGCGGCGATCTTGGCCGCGGTCAAGAGGAAGTAGATCTGGTTGGGCTTGAAGTAGACGAGGCAGCGCTCGCCGTCGAGCGGGTCGATCTCGAGGCCCGCCGCCGCGGCCGAGGTCGCCTGGTCCGCCGGCGCGGTCGTCACCATGTTGAAGCGATCGCCATCGGGGTCCCAGATGAAGAAGACGTCGGCCTTGCGATCGCGCAGGAGCGCCTGGGCGCCGACGTGCTTGTAGACCTGCCACTTGCCCGGGTCCACGCCGTGATCGACGCCGTCGACGATTCCGATGCCGTGGTAATCGCGGCTCTCCTCTTCGTGGGTGAGGAACGCCGGCCCCGCGGCGTCCAGGCCGATGCCCAGGGCCGCGAACACGCGCCGCGCCGCCGGCGCCATCGAGCCGCCCTCGGTGCAGAACGCGGCGCGGAAGCCGCGCGCGCCGGCCGCCGGGACCTCGTCGAGCAGCTCGGCCGGGATCGTCTCGCGCAGCACCGCGACGTAGGCGTCGAGCGGATCGAAGTCGCGCTGGATGCGCGGGTCGTTCGCCGCCGCGAGCGCGACCGACAGCCCCTCGCGCGCAGCGCGCGCCGCCAGGCTGCGGACGCGGTCCGCGATCAGCGGCGCCAGCTCGATCAGCTGCCCGCCCGAACCGTCCATCGGCTTCCAGCCGCCCTTGTAGCTCTGGCTGTGGCTCGCGGTGAAGTTCTCGCCGCCGTCCAGCTCCTCGTAGAAGACGCCGAAGCTCGACAGCCAGATCGGCGTGGTCCGCACGCCGGCCGGTCGCAGATGTACCGTGAGGCCGGACCCGGCGTACACGCGCGCGGCGAGGTCGATGAACTCCTGGGTGTGCGGCCGGACCTCGCCGCCGACGTGCAGGCGGCGCAGGCCGCGCTCGACCGCGAGCTCGGCGCGCGCGGCGAGCATCACCGCCATGGTGACCGCGTTGAACGGGACGTCGGGGTTGAACAGGTCGTCCGGATCCAGCAGGTCACGGTAGCCGGCGGTGCCGAGCGCGAAACCGTCGGCCCAGCGGGCGAGGCGATAGCGCGCGGCCAGGTCGGGCGAGATGACGAGCGCCTCCGGCCAGTCGGCGAACGGAGTATAGAGCGGCGGCGTCACGACGACGGCTCCTGCGCGAAGGCGGGATCACGCGGGCGGCGAGGATCGCCGCCCCGGGGTTCGCAGGCAAGCCTACAGGATTTCCCCGGGGTTGCAAGCCGCGGCCGAAACGCCCGGCGGATCACCTGGCGAGGGTCATCTTGACGACGTCGGCGCCGTGCGACGTCTCGAGCCGCGCGAGGTAGATCCCGCTCGCGACCGGTCGACCGCCGCCGTCGCGGCCGTCCCAGGCGACGACGTGGCTGCCCGCGGCCAGGGTCCCGTCCACGAGGATGCGGACGAGGCGGCCGCGCGCGTCGTGGATCGCGAGGCGAACGGGTCCGCCCGCAGCCAGGGAGAAGCCCACGGAGGTCGTCGGGTTGAACGGATTGGGCCAGTTGCCCTGGAGGCTGGCGGCCGCGGGCAGGCTGTCGGCTGCGGCCAGCGGAGCGTTCGCGACGGGCAGCACGATCCGGTACGGCAGCGCGTTGCGCGCCGTCACGGTCAGGCGGACCGTCTCGCCGTCGCTGAGCGGCCGGCACGGCACGAGGCGCACGTCCGCGCCATCGACGTTCTCGGCGCGCGCGAGGACCTCCTCGCCGGCCGTGAGCACGGCGCGCGCGCCGGCGGGCAGGTCGACGCGGCACGCGGCGGTTCCGGCCGCGAGGGCGGCCGGGTGCGACACGGCGAGGACCTGAGGGGTGCGGGTCCGCACGACGAACGAGCCGTCGCCCAGCAGGTTGTACTGCTCCATCAGCTTGTTCGCCTGGATCGTGCCCTCGTACTGCACGAGGACCGCGGCCACGCCCGCGGCGAAGAGGGCGCCCAGTTCGGCCTCGGCGTCGCCGGCGAGGTGCTCGACGATGGCCGACTGCATGACGCACGGCGGCACCCACGAGGTCGCGGTGGAGGCCGCGATGATCGCGATCGCACCGGCCGGCGAGCCGCCGTGCGCCGATCTCAGCCAGGCCTCGGCGAAGCACTCGTCCTGCGAGAAGTCGCCATTGCTGCAGGACACGTCGATGATCCAGGGCCACGCCGCCGTGTTCGTGAGCTGGTGCACGTCGTCGTTCGTGAACGGCACGCTCAGCCAGGCCGTGCCGGAACCGTGGCCGAGGTAGTTCACGAGGCTCGCGCCGCCGTTGATCGCGGCCGCGATGCCCTCCCGGGTGCCGCCGAATCCCTGGTAGATCCGGGCGACGTCGGTGAAGTCGCCGGCCAAGAGCGTGTCCCGCAGCAGCTCGGCGCGCTCGTAGTCGGCGGGATCGCCCTCGTCGCTGGCGATGCCGCCGGCGACGCTGTACCAGCCGGTGTCCAGGCGGGGGTCGCGCTCGCAGGCGATCGTCCGGTCGATCATGAGCCGCGCCTCGGTCGCGTTGCGCGCCGGCAGCCGCGAGACGAGGACGTCGACGTAGAGGTCGTCGCCCGCGAGCAGACCGAAGACGCCGTCCGAATCGGCGCCCTGGTAGCTGCCGGCGTTGGTCGGGACCTGGGCCACATCGCCGATCAACAGCAGATGCGCGAGGCCGTCGTCCGAGAAATACCGCGCGCGCACGGCGTCGCGGATTCCGACCAGCCCGCCGCCCAGCGCCTGCACGTCGGCCACCTCGACGGTGTACCCGCACTCGCGCTTCCAGGCGGCTAGGTCGGCGGCGACCGGTCGGATCGCGGCGGTCGTGACGATGAGCATCCGCTCCGACACTCCGTAGCCGTTGCCCTCCGCGGGCTCGTCGCCGGCCTTGCCGGCGCCGGCGTCCGCCGCGAAGAGCGACCGGAAGATCGGCGAGAAGGTCCGGCCGGCCGGCCAGGCCGGCTCGCGGAGCGGATTGACGCCGCCGGTCCCCTCGGTCTGGACGCGCACGGCGAGCCGGACGAGGACCTCGAGGCAGCCGCGCGTCCTGTCCCAGCGCACCGGGTGGATCCTCAGCGCGACGCCGCGCCGATCGCGGACCACGAACGGCCGGCCGAGTTCGACGGCCGGGTCGGGCCACGTACCGGATTGCTCGTAGACCGCAGCGAACGTGTAGGGGACCGCGGCCGGGTCCTGCTCGCGCGACAGCGCGCCGCGCGAGGGCACCGGGCGGTGGGCGGGAACGGTGCGCCAGTCCTCGGCGGTCACGATGACGCGCGGCGTTCCCTGGCCCGGCAGCTCGAGCGCCCGCGCCAGCAGCGGCAGCTCGGGATGGCCGGCCTCGAGCCCCGGCGCGCAGCCGGGCATGGTCACCCGGGTCAGGGTCTCGCCGTCGATCCGGACGTCCTGGAGATCCACGCCCGGCACGGTCACCGCGACCTCGACGAGGCCGGGCTCGATCGCGCGGACCGTGACCGCCGGCGCCGAGCGCTCCGGTCCCCCGGCCAGCGGCAGCCAGGCGGCCGCGGCGGTGGACGAGACCAGGACGGACATCAGTGCGAGGTGCAATCCTGCGAGGCGTTGACGGTGCAACATGAACGACCCCTTTTGAGTTCGGTTGCAATCAGCCATGATTATAACATACAAATACATACTATATAACAATAAAATACATCGCATGCTATTGTTTTGATCTTTTGTAACCAGACACTCAACCCCTTCCTGTTCCACGGTTTCCGCCAAGCGGCTTGATCTCGCGTGCGCAGTTGCGCACAATGGCCGCTGCAGCGCTCGCCCGCAACGCCCGGAGGTCACGCCACCATGCCATCGATCCTGCGCGGTCGCGGATCGTCCGCCTGCCTCCCGCCGTACGTGTTCGCCGCGTGCGTCCTGACCCTGGCGGTCGCCGGCGCCGGCGCCCAGCCGGCTCCCGCCGAGGATGTCCGCGCTCTCATCGCCGCGGCCGGCACGGCCCAGGACAATGCCGGCGCCGACCTCGTCGCGGTCTTCGACCGCACCGAGACCACGGTCGAGGCGAGCGGGCTCGCCCACGTCGTGAACCGGCGGCTCGTCAAGGTCCTGTCCGAGGCCGGCGCCCGTGAACTGGCCTTCCAGCGGTTCGACTACGATCCGGTCACGCAGCTCATCGAGATCCGCGTCGTGCGGGTCCACCGCGCCGGCGGCGGCGTCACCGACGTCGATCCGCTCGGCGCGGTCGACACGACGCAGCCCATGCACGCGATCTACTGGGGCGCCCGCATGCGCTGCGTCCAGCTGCCCCGCCTCGCGGTCGGCGACGCGGTCGAACTGGAGACCTACCGCAAGGGCTTCATGCTCGCTTACCTGGGCGCCGGCGACGCTCCCGCCGGCGACGCTCCCGCCGGCGACGCCCCCGACGAGGGCCGCTACATCCCCCCGATGCGCGGACACTGGTACGACGTGCAGCTCTTCGCCGACCGCTACCCGATGCGCGAGAAGTCCGTCACCGTGCGCACGCCGCGCGACAAGCCGCTGCAGTTCCGCATCTACAACGACGCGGTCTTCGCGGAGACGACCTACGACGAGGACGGCCTCTGCTACCGCTTCTGGCGGCACGATTGTCCGACCGCCGTCTCCGAGTGGCGGACCGGCGATCGCCAGGACTACGTCGCCAAGGTCGTGATGGCGACGGTCGAGAACTGGCAGGCCAAGTCGCGGTGGTTCTGGGAGGTGAACCAGCGCCAGTTCGACAGCACGCCCGAGATCGACGCGGTGGTCGCGCGCGTCACCAGGGGCCTCGAGACCGACGAGGAGAAGGTGCACGCGCTGAACCACTGGGCCGCCCAGAACATCCGCTACTGCGGCCTCAACATGGGCGAGGGCGAGGGCTACGTCCTGCATCCGGGCGACATGATCCTGCGCGAGCGCAGCGGCGTCTGCAAGGACATCGCCGGCATGGCCATCACGCTCTGCCGCGCGGCGGGCTACGAGGTCTACCCGGCGATGACCATGGCCGGGGCGCGCGTCGAGCGCATTCCCGCCGACCAGTTCAACCACTGCGTCGGCGCCTGGAAGAAGCCCGACGGCACCTGGCACCTGATCGATCCGACCTGGATTCCGTTCAGCCGCTACGACTGGTCCCGCTCGGAAGGCGAGCAGCACTACGTCATCGGCACGCCCTGGGGCGAGGACCTCGCGAACATCCGCGCGTACACGCCGCAGGAGAACCACGCGACGCTCGAGCTCCGCGGCCGGATCGAGCGCGATGGCGCCGTCGTCGCGTCCCTGGCGGTGGTCGGAGACGGGGAGGCCGACACGCGCCTGCGGCGGACCCTGGGGCAATCGGTCCTCGCCGATCGCGAGGACGGGCTGCGCGCCTGGCTCGCGAACCTCGCGCCCGACGCCGAGCTCACCGCCTGGCGCATGGGCGATCCGGAAGACTGGAGCAAGCCGATGACGCTGTCGCTCGAGTTCCGGCTGCCGGGCTATGCCAGCGTCGGCGAGCGGGTCTGCACCTGGAGACCCGTGACCGCCGGCCTCGCGCTCGCCGGCTACGGGGGCGCGATCCGGCTCGCGGCGCCGCCGACCCTCCCGGAGGATCGCGAGACGCCCGCCATGCTCTGGTGGCCGCAAGCCGTGGTCCTCGACGAGAGGCTCGACCTGCCGAAGGGATTCGAGCCCAGGCTCGACGACGCGGCCTGGACCGCCGGCGGCGACGGCGATTTCGCCGCGTGCGACCTGCGCGCCGAGGCGGACGGCCGGACGGTGACCTACCGCGGGACCTTCCGCTACGACCGTCGCGAGGTGCCGGTCGACGACTGGCCCGCCCTGCGCGCCGCCGTCAACACGTTCCAGGACGCCGGCGAGGCTCGGCTCGTGGCGCGCCGGAAGGGGGCCTGACATGCGCCGTCTCGCGCTCTTGCTCTGGCCGGTCATCCTGCTGGCGGCCTCGCCGGCTCTGGCCGAGGTCGACGTTCGTGCGCTCATCGCCACCGCGCCGCCTGCCGCGTCGTTCCCGGGCGACGACATCGTGGTGCTGCTGCAGGAGGAATCGATCGACGTCGCGCCGGACGGCCGGGTCGTCCGGCGCGTCCATACGGTGCAGCGGTTGCAGACCCAGTGGGCGATGCGCAGCCGCAGCGACGTCCGCGTGGCGTGGGACTCGCAGCGGCAGGATCTCGAGGTCCTCGTCGCGCGCACGTTCATGCGCGACGGCACCGAGGTCGCGACGCCTCCCAACGGATTCAACGAGGTCACTCCGGACGCGGTCAGCCGCGCGGCGCCGTTCCTGGACATCCGCGAGCTGGTGATCAGCCACGTCGGCACCGAGCCCGGCTGCGTGGTCGAGCTCGCGTACGAGATCCGCGACCGCCAGGGGCCGCCGTTGCCGCCGAGCGGCATCTGCTGGCTGGGGGGCGAGCACCCCGTACTCGAGGCCCGGGTCACGATCGCCGGCGCCCGCGCGCGGCGCGGCGATCTCGAGACGGACGGCGACGGCACGACCGCGTGGACCGTACGCGACCTGCCGGCCTTCCGCGCCGAGGGATCGGAACCCTGGCGCCGAGAGTTCACGCCCCACGTGGTCTGGACGACCCTCGCGAGCACGGCCGACCTCGCCCGGGAGCTTCGCCGGACGAGCGAGGCCGCCGCCGGCGCGGCGGGCTGTCTGTCGAGCTGGCTGGACCGGACGCGCGCCGACCCGCAGACGCTCACGGACGCGGACCTGATCCAGCGCATCGCGGCGTTCAGCCACGACGGGCATGCGGAGGTCCAGCTGCCCGGCGGCGCCTGGGCGCGGGCGCCCAGGCTGGCCGAGGACGTCTGCGAGACTGCGGTCGCGACGGCCTGGGAGCGCGCGGTCGTGACGGTCGCGCTCCTGCGCCTCGCCGGACACGAGCCCGAGCTCGGCGTCTTCCGGCGGACCCCGTACGGCGAGGCTCAGCTCGTCGACGCCGGTTCGTACGAGCGCCTGCGGGTCGTCGTCCGGATCGGCGACGAGAACTGGTGGCTCGCGCCCGAACGGTCCGACGCCTGGGTCGGCTCGAGCGACCTGCCCGGCTGGACCGGCCTCTTCCTCGCGAACGACGGCGGGCACCGCAGCTACACCGTCCCGGTCCAGGCCGGCTCGTGCGGCTGGTCGGTGACGATGGCTCCCGCCCAGGGCGGCGACGGCTGGACCGCGACCGGCGACCTCGTCGTGCGCGGCCCCTTCCGGGACCCCGCCGTGGAGCCGGCGAAGCTGGCGGCCGAGATCGCGGCCGCGCTGTTCGACGACGGCGAGGTGACCGACCTCGCCGTCAGGATCGCCACGCCCGAGGAGCTGTCGCTCCGCTTGACGGCGAAGGGCACCCTCGCGGTCGCGCCGGGCGAGCAGCCGACCGTCCGCGAGCTGCCCTGGCCCGCCGGCGGCGTGCTCGACCACCTTCCCCGCGGTTTCCACGCCGAACGGCCGGCGCGATCGGCGCCGCTGTGGGTCGAAGCCCCAGGCCGCGAGCAGGCGACGATCCGCATCGAGGTGCCGGCCGGCTGGCACGTCGACGGGCCGGCCGAGCAGGCGACCTCGGTCGAGGCGGAGACCGCGAGCTTCACCTGGGAGTGCAAGCGCGAGGGGACGATCCTCGAGATCTCGCGGACGATCGACCTGAGGCCCGGCCGCGTTGATCCGCCGGCGTACCCCGCGCTGCGGGAGGTGCTGGCCGCCGCGCTGCAGACCGCGGAGCGGCCCCTGGTGATCCTCGCGGACGAGTGACGCGGGGTCTGCCGATGGAGGCCGCCGCCGTCGCCGGACCTACCAGGCGTTGCGGTGGACCTTGCCCGGATCGAACCGGTCCTCGGCCGGCTTCGTCTCCGCGGGATGCCCGACCGCGACCAGGGACAGGGGTTCGACTCCGGCCGGCAGCCCGAGCAGCTGGGCGACGCGGCGCGCGCGGTCGCCGCCCGGCATGATCCCCAGCCACACCGCGCCCAGGCCGAGCGAGTGCGCGGCGAGCAGGATGTTCTGGGTCGTCGCGCTGCAGTCCTGGACCCAGAACCCGGCGTAGCGCTCGCGCGAGAGGTCGGCGCAGACCGCGAGGCAGAGCGGCGCCTCGCGGCACATCTGCGCGTAGGGGTGGATCTCGGGGATCGCGTCCAGGACCCGCCGGTCGTCGACGACCATGAACTCCCACGCTTGCTGATTGCCGGCCGAGGGCGCGGCCATGCCTGCGCGCAGGAGGGTCTCGACGAGTTCGTCGCGGATCGGTTCGGCGGTATAGTGACGGATGCTGCGGCGCGTGAAGATGGCGGCGAGTGCGTCCATGAGGTCCTCCGGGGTCCGGCAGGCTTCGACGATCGCGACTCGATGTTATCATGGACCCCACACCCTCGACCAGGAGAACGCCCATGGCCGCGTCCGATCGCCGACTCGCCGCCCGCTACGACCGCATCCGCGAGCAGCTCGCCGAGCTCTTCGCCTACATCGAGGACCCGATCGCGCGCATGGCCACGATCGCGGCGATCGTCCACCACAAGATGCCTCACTACTTCTGGACGGGATTCTACCGCTTGCTCGACGGCAAACTCGTGGTGGGGCCGTACCAGGGACCGCTCGCCTGCGCCGTCCTCGACGGTCCCGAGGGCGTCTGCTGGGCCGGCGTCCAGCGCGCCCAGCCTGTCCTGGTCCCCGACGTCCACGCCTTTCCCGGGCACGTGGCCTGCGACAGCCGCTCGCAAAGCGAGGTCGTCGTCCCGGTCCGCGACGGTTCCGGGGCGATCGTCGCCGTCCTCGACGTCGACAGCGACCGGCTCGACGCCTTCAGCCAGACCGACGTCGACGCCCTGACGGCCATCGTCGCCCTGGTCTACGCCGCGGCGTGACCCCGCCTCGCCGAGCGCGGCGACGGCCCCGGCGCTCGCCAGGAGTCGTCACGCGATCTGCAGCCAGTGGAACCAGAGCGGGTGGTGCTCCTTGTACCACTCGAGCACTTCCCGGAGAACGACCTGCTGCTCGGGGAAGATGACGTCGCCGCTGATGCGGTCGAAGTGGATCCGCATGCCGTTCTCGCCGAAGTGCTCGAGGGCCTCGGAGCAGAGGGTCTGCAGCTCGTTGCGGATCCGGCCGGAGTCGGAGATCTTGACCGGCCGCCGGCGGTAGTCCTCGCCGCGGAAGAACCGCGTGAGCAGCGGATTGCACACGAGCGGCCGGACCCGCGAATCCTCCATGAAGCGGAGCGTCAGCTTCACCTGTTTGCGGCCGCGCGGCGTCGACAGGCGGACGGTGACGCGGTACGTGTCGGGGTCGATCGGTTCGACGCCCTGCGACCCCGTGTAGGGATCGTCGAGCATGAAGCCGGCGAGCGCCATGACGTCCCATTTCTTGCGGGGCAGGAAATCCTCGGCCGCCAGGGTCGCCTTGTCCAGCGGTATGCCCGCGTCCCGAGCCTCGCGGACGCAGGTCCGGTACTGCTCGGCAACCCCGGGCGAGGGCGGCGCGCCGAGAACGTCGGCGAGCTGCTGGGCGAAATCCGGCGCGTCGGCGTCCAGATGCATGATCCTCGCCTCGACGTCCCAGGGCAGGTCGAAGCGCGAGCTGAACACGGCCAGGGACGCGTCGAGACCGAGGATCGGCGCCAGGCTCGCCTGCTGCATCGCCTCCGCGCTGGCGGCGTAGCCGTCGACGAGGAAGAGGTGGCGGTTGCCGGAGCGGTCGAGCCACGTGCCGACCTCGTAGGTCGGCGCGTAGGTGCCGGAATCGTTGAACAGGGTCATCCCCGACGGCAGCTTCCAGCCGTCCTCCGCGACGTGCGCGCCGACCGCGCGCCACTGCTCCCAGAGGCCGCCGATGCGCGGTTCGCGGCTGGGTCCGGCCAGGGTCCAGACATGGACGTTGCCGGGCTCGAGGTCGGGCCAGGCGAGGCGGATGGCCGCCATGACCTTGGCGCGCGGCGTATGGTAGTCGACCAGGAGCGATTCGCGGGCCGCCGCCTCGCGGACCTCGCGCGGCAGGATGAGGTGGCCCATGTAGCCTTCGTACGGCCGGGTCACCGACAGCGGCTGGTCGAACAGGTGCAGGACGGCCATCGGCCCGGTCGGCGCGCCCTTGGCGAATCGAGTCGTGTTCTCGAGCGTGTCGATCGCGGCGCCCCAGATCGTGATCCCGGCCTGGTCGATCCTCTTCTGGAAGTCCTCCCAGCCGAAGGTCGGGCTGTTGATGAGCTTCTGGACCTGGCGGTCGAGGAACTTCGCGACCTGCGGCCGCGCGTAGATGCGTCCGAAGCCGAGCAGGGGATTGCTGCCCATGTCCGGGGTCTCGCCGCCCTTCGGCATCAGGCCCTCGCCCAGGCAGACCATGACCGCGTGGTTCTCGGGCAGCTGGCGCGTCAGGTACCAGAGGCACTCGCTCATCAGGTAGGCGCTGATCGCGTCCGCGTCCTTCTTGACCCGATTCAGCTCCTTCTTGTCCTGCCCCTTGCCTTCCCCGTAGCGGCCGAACAGGCGCGTGCCGAGCGCGGCCACCCCCGTGGTCATGATGAACAACCGCTCCATGGCGCCGCCGACGAACGCGATCTCGTGACGCAGCTCCACGTTGCTGTTGCCGTCGAGCCACGCGACCTGGACGTCCTCGAGCCAGAGATGGAAGCGGCCCAGGATGGGGCGCGTATCGAAGGCCCACTGGGCGATCAGGTTGCGCCTCTCCATGGCTTCGGTCGTCGGCATCGGGTAACCTCCAGGCGGCGGCGAGGACAGCGGTCCGCAAGCGGCACAGCCCGTTCAATGTAACATCATCGCCGTCCGGAGAAAAACCCCAAACCTGGCGGGATTCGCCTCGACCCGGCCTCGCGGCCGGCGCGGCGCGAGGCCTGCGGGCCCGATCTTGCAGATTCACGCCGGTAGGGTACCCTGATCCCCGGACCCAGCGACCCGACCCGAGGACCCAGGCGAGGACGGAGTCCACCGTGGCCACCCGGAATCTCGAGGACCTGCTGCACCGCTACTTCCCCTTCGGGTTCCAGACGTCGCAGGAGGGCTGGGACCGATTCGCCGTCCGCACGCTCCTGGCCCACGAGGCGCCCCTCGCCGAACAGAACCTCCGCTACACGATCCGCCGCCTGGCCGAAGCCTACAACACCCGGATCCCGAGCCCGCGCTTCCCGGCCGTGACGATCTACGCGGAGCAGCTCCTCTGCCTGGGGATCCTGAACGATGCGCTCCGCTACGTCATGTTGCACTACGCGCTGAACGAGCGCCCGGGCATCCTGCTCGACGGCTTCGCGTGGGTCCGCCAGCGGCTCGGCGAGGACCGCGTGGATCGGTTCCCGCCCACCTTCGCCCGCCTCTTCCCGCCGCAGCCGGTCCTGCTCGCGGAGCTGGACCTGCCGCGCTGGCTCGCCGCCGGCGAGCCGGAACTGCCGGTCGCCGCCAGGGTCACGTGCGAATCGATCCTCCTCTATCTGATGATGCGCAATCCGGCGACC
Organism: Candidatus Krumholzibacteriota bacterium; assembly: GCA_022711765.1. Taxonomy (GTDB): domain Bacteria; phylum Krumholzibacteriota; class Krumholzibacteriia; order LZORAL124-64-63; family LZORAL124-64-63; genus Glo-17. The sequence goes on along the minus strand of JAKLEB010000002.1, from coordinate 1,037,892 downwards.
CGGCCGTTTCGCGAGCTCTTCGACGACGAGGAGCTGCAGCGCCAGGCCGGCTACGTTCCCTTCGTGGTCGGGCTCGAGGAGTTCTTCGACGCCCAGGCGCCCTCCGGCCTGACCGGGCAGACCCTGTTCCACCTGCTGCGCTCGCCGATCCTGGCCAGCCCCGACGACCTCGCCGGTCAACTCGCCTACATCCGCGAGCACTGGGCCGGCGTCCTGCCGGAGTCGATGCTCGCGCGACTGGACCTGATCCGGGACCTGCTCAAGGAAATGGCGCTGGCGCGCAGCCCGGAGTACGGGCCGCCGCCGGTCATGGAGTTCGCCGGCGCCGACTGGCTGCGCGCCGAACCGGTGGCCTTCAGCCGGGACGCCGACTGGATGAGTAATGCGGTCCTGATCGCCAAGAGCACGTACGTGTGGATGGACCAGCTCTCGCGCCGGCACGGGTACGAGATCCGGACCCTGGCGGACATCCCGGTGCAGGAACTGGATCGGCTGGCGCGCTGGGGGTTCACCGGCCTGTGGCTCATCGGCCTGTGGGAACGGTCGACGGCGTCGCGCATGATCAAGCAGTACTCGGGCAATCCGGAGGCCGTCGCCTCGGCCTACTCGCTCGACGACTACCGCATCGCGCGCGATCTCGGCGGCGAGGAGGCGTTCCAGATCCTCCGCGATCGCGCGTGGCAGCGCGGCATACGCCTCGCGAGCGACATGGTGCCGAACCACATGGGGATCGACAGTCGCTGGGTCGTCGAGCACCCGCAGTGGTTCTTGCAGCTCGCGCGCCCGCCCTATCCCGGCTACCGCTTCACGGGTGGCGACCTCTGCAGCCACCCCGACGTCGAGGTGCGCATCGAGGAGGGCTACTGGCGGCGCACCGACGCGGCCGTGGTGTTCGAGCGGCGGGATTCGCGCAGCGGCGAGACGCGGTACATCTACCACGGCAACGACGGCACGAGCATGCCCTGGAACGACACCGCCCAACTGGACTTCACGAATCCCGCCGTCCGGGAGGCGGTGATCCAGACCATCCTGCACGTGGCGCGGCAGTTCCCCATCATCCGCTTCGACGCCGCGATGACCCTGGCCAGGAAACACTACCAGCGCCTGTGGTTCCCCGCGCCCGGCGACGCCGGCGCGATCCCGTCTCGCGCCGAGCATGGCCTCTCGCGCGAGCAGTTCCTCGCGCTGATGCCCAAGGAGTTCTGGCGGGAGGTCGTCGATCGGGTCGCCGCCGAGGTGCCCGACACGCTCCTGCTGGCCGAGGCGTTCTGGTTGATGGAGGGCTACTTCGTCCGGACGCTCGGCATGCACCGCGTCTACAACAGCGCGTTCATGAACATGCTCAAGATGGAGGAGAACCAGAAGTACCGGCAGACGGTCAAGAACGTGCTCGAGTTCTCGCCCGAAGTGCTCAAGCGCTTCGTGAACTTCATGAACAACCCGGACGAGCGAACGGCGGTCGAGCAGTTCGGCAAGGGCGACAAGTACTTCGGCGTCGCGGTGATGATGGTCACCATGCCCGGCCTGCCGATGTTCGGGCACGGGCAGGTCGAGGGACTGGCCGAGAAGTACGGCATGGAATACCGCCGCGCGTACTGGGACGAGCCGGTCGACGACGCCATGGTGGACCGGCACGAGCGCGAGATCTTCCCTCTGCTGCGGCGGCGTGCGCTCTTCTCCGGCGCCGATCATTTCGCGCTGTACGACTTCGTGACCGAGGACGGACGGGTCGACGAGAACGTCTTCGCGTACTCGAACCGTCACCGCGACGAACGCGCACTGATCCTCTACAACAACGTCTACGGCAGCACGGCCGGGCGGATCCATACGAGCAGCGCCATCAACGTCGCGGCCGCCGAAGCCGACCCGTTCCTGGCGCGGCACAGTCTGGCCGAGGCGCTGCAGCTGGCGACCGATCCGGGCGTCTACTACGCGTTCCGCGACTTCGTCACCGGCCTCGAGTACCTGCACAGCGGCGCCGCCCTCGCCCGTGACGGCCTCTGGGCCGAGCTGCGCGGCTATCAGTGCCACACGTTCCTGGACTGGCGCGAGCTGCGGGATACCGACGGCAGCTGGCACGCCCTCGACCGCAACCTCGCCGGCCGTCCGGTCCCCTCGCTCCGGCGGGCGCGGCGCGAGTGCGAGCTCGCCGGGATCCTCGACGTTCTGGCCGAGGCGAACCGCGAGTCCGCGTGGCGGGATCTGCAGAGCGGTGACGTGGCCGGCCTCGCGCGGACGTGGACGGAGGTCTTGAAGACCGCTCGCCGTCTCGCCCCCGACGGACCGGCGCGACCGGAGGCGACCGTCCAGGCATTGACGGAGGACCTGGCGAGGATCGCCGCCGCGGCGACCGATCCGGACGCGCGACCGGCGGGCCTCGCGGCGGCGTACCTGTCCTGGCAGCAGCGTCGCCTCGCCGCCGCGCTGGGCAGCCCGATCACGCCGGAACCGGGCGCGACCGTCGATCCCCGGATCGAAAGCGCGTTCCGGCTCGACGCGGACGACCTCGCGATCTTCCGGGACCGGACGCGGGCGGGCCTCGCCGCCGCGGCGCCCGGTGTTGGCGGATCCGACCTGATCTTCGCGGTCGCGGACCTCCTGACCCGACACGGCGACCTCCTCGGCCCGCGTGCGAGGACCGCGCTGCGGCGGCTCTTCGCCGACGTCGCCGCGCAGAGGTTCCTGCAGGCGAACCAGTTCGACGGGACCTGGTACTTCAACCAGGAACGGCACCAGTTCCTCCTGGATTGCGCTGCGGTCGCCCTGCCCGCCCTGGGATCGGTCGGGCCGGCGGCCGCCCGGGCGGCGGCGTCCCGGTTGAGCCGCCTGGCAGCGGCGGCCGGCTTTCGCCAGCAGGTCATGATCGAGCGACTGGCGGTCGAAGATCCGGCTATTCAGTCCGACGATTCGACCGTACCCTGATCTCGTGGACTCGAGCACCACACCAGCCCCCCGACGGCCCCGGCTGGTGCGCGTGTCGCCGGCCGTGCGGGCGGTTTGCCTGCGCGCCACCGCGTCCGTCGAGTGCGCTGAACCGCGGAGCCGCCGACCATGAAGCGCGACGACGACGAACGGGCGCGGATCGAGCGCGACGCCCGGCTCCACCTCCGCGCCAGCCTGACCGCGGCGCTCGCCGGACGTGACGGAGGCGGGCATCTCCGCGGCGCCAGCCCCACGCCGGTGATCACGCGCGCCCTGCTGGAGATCGACCTCTGGCTGCGCGACGCACTCGTCGATCCCGCGGGTTGCCTGAGGATCGTCATCCTGCGGCGGCTGGAAGGGCTGCCTGACCTCCTGGAGGCTGGTCTGGGCCAGCCGGCGGCGACGGTCGCGGTGTGGCTGGAGCGGTTGCTCGCCCTGCCTGGCGCCATGACGGACCTGGTTCGGGAGACGGACATGACCTGGGGCCAGCGGTTCGCCGAGCGGCCTCGCTTCGAGCGCGACGGGCAACAGCCGGAGCCGGACGACGAGTACACGATCGCCGGGGTGACCCGGCTCTTGACCGACCTGCACCGGCGGGCAGCCGCCGCGTCCTGAACCCGTCAGGTCCCGGCGCCGAGCTCGCGGCCCAGCGCCGCGACATCATCCACGAGGGCATCCGGGCTCTCGGCCGCCAGCCGGGCCGGTTCGACCAGTCCCCAGCCCACGGCCACCGCCCGCGCGTGCAGGGCGCGAGCCGCGCGGATGTCATGGGTGCTGTCGCCCACGACGATCGCGTGCTCGGCCGCGAGGCCGGTGCCCGCCAGGCAGGCCAGCAGATGAGCCGGATCGGGTTTCCGCTCCGCGACGTCGTCGCCGGCCACGACGCGACGGAAGCAGCCGGCGACGCCCAGCCCGCTCAGGATCGCCAGCGTGAAGCGGCGCGGCTTGTTCGTCGCCACGAACAGCGGTCGGCCGGCCAGAGCCGTCAGCAGATCGGCGATGCCGGGGTACAGACGCGTGGTATCGAGCAGGTGGTCGCCGTAGTACTCGGCGAAGCGAGCGAGCCCAGCGGAGAGAGCCGCCGCCGCCGCCAGTCCGATCGGCTGATCGGCATCCCGATCGTGGGCAAGCACCCGTTCCATGAGCCGCGCGACGCCGTCGCCGACATAGCGGGTCACGACCTCGGTGGGCAGAGGCTGCAACCCGGCCGCGATCCGCGCGTGATTGGCCGCCGCCGCGATGTCGACCCGAGAGTCGACCAACGTACCGTCGAGATCGAAGATGACCGCCCGGCGGGCCAGCGGACCGTGCGGGTTCATGGGCGCTCCCGGAGTCGGCCGTGAACCTCGGGCTTGCAAGCCCGGCCACCCTCGCCATAATGGAGGCAGCAAGGAAGGTGAGCCATGCCGGAAATGAAGGAGCCGGGCACGCCGGGAGCAAGGGGAACCGTCCGGCGCCGGGGCCGCTACTCGCGGGAGACCCGTAGCGGCCGCGTCTCGCGGCCGCTCCTCGTGGCGCTGATCATCGTCCTGGCGGGCGGCGCCTACCTCTTCTGGCCGCGGGGCGGCAGCGCGCCGACCGGGATCGGCGACCAGCTTTCCGTGGTCACCGCGGACAGCGCCCTCGCGCAGGCGCCGCGCTCCGGCAGCGTCGACATCCAGCAGGAGCGGCAGCCGCTCGTTCCCGAGCGACCGGCGGGCGAGCGGCAGTCGACCGCGGTCGACGCCGATCGGTCCTCGCTGCCGGAGTCCATGGCCTCGGCAGTCGAGCAGCGCCCCGACCTCGTCCCCGAATCACCCGGCCCGACCGGACCGGACTCGCGGCCGGACGACGCCGTCACCACGGCCCCGCAGCCCCGGACGATCACGCCGGCGATCAAGCCACGGGAGACGGGTCCCTGGGCCGTGCAGATCGATGCGTTCGAGGTCGAAGCGAACGCCGACAAGAAGGTGACGGATCTGGCGGCGAAGGGCGTCACGGCGCACGTCCGGGCCATCAGCACCGCATCGGGGGGAATGATCTACCGGGTCTGGATCGGCTGGTTCGACAGCCGCCAGGAGGCGATCGCCTACGCCGAACAGGCCAAGGGCCAGATCGGCGAGGCCTACCCGGTCCACCGGTGACGTCTCAGGCCGCCGGCCTCACGCGGATCCCGCCAGGGGTCCCGGTTCGTTCCCCGCCGCGGATCGCGCGAGAGCCCCGCACTTCACCTTGAAGCTCAGGGCCATGATCCCGACCGTGAGGCGCTCGTGGCGCACGGAGACGTGGCCGGGCACCTTGAGCTCGGTCGGCGCGAAGTTGAGCAGGCCGGTCACACCGGCGGCGACCAGCCGGTTGACCACCTCCTGCGCGCTGCTGGCAGGGACCGTGATCACGCCGATCTTGATCCCCTCGCGACGGCAGACCGGCTCCAGGTCGTCGAGGTCCCGGACCGGCTGGCCGCGGATCTCGAGTCCCAGGAGCTTGGGATTGACGTCGAAGATCGCGCGAATCGGGAATCCCTGCAGCTGCAGACCCGGATAGTTCGCGAGCGCCTGGCCAAGATGTCCGGCGCCGACGATCGCGGTCGGCACGGGTCGATCGACGCCGATGATCTGCTCGAGCGCCGTGACGAGCTTCTCCACCCGGTACGGCCGACCGGGGCGGCTGAAGCCGCCGAAGTAGTGGAAATCGTGCCGGAGCTGGCTGGCCTTGATGTCAAGCGACTCCGCCAGCTGGCGGGAGGACACGTCCTCCACGCCGATCGCCTGCAACAGCTTGAGCTTCTCGAGATAGAGAGGCAGGCGCTGGACCGTGGCGTCCGGGACCTCGCAGGTCTGCAGGTTGCGCTCGCTACTGGCCATGGACACCTCCGCGCGAACCGCGATTGTTCGCGGAATAACACTTATGCGAGGGAAGTCGAGAGTCCTGTGAATACGTAAACAGGTTACGGCCTGGCGCGGGTTCTCGCAACACGGATTCGAAGGCGCCGCCCCGCCGCCCTTTTTTCCATGGACCTCACTGGCGCGAAACCTATATTTGACCCCGCCGCTGGCGGCCGCGAGCCGCCCGCCACGATCCGAGTCGCCTCCTCCAGCCACGGTGGCCTTCATGAATCCACGCAATGCTCTGACCGAACCCTGGCTGTTGAATCCACTGCCCCATTTCGGGGAGCTCGATCCGGCCGGATACGCCGATCTGGGGCTGAAATCCGGTCTGGAGGTCCATCAGCAGCTGCTGACGCAGCGCAAGCTCTTCTGCCGCTGTCCCGCCGGCCGGTACAGCCTCGAGCACCAGGCGGAAGTCCTCCGTCACATGCGGCCGACCCTGTCCGAGATGGGCGAGTACGACGGGACGGCGCTGATGGAATTCAAGACCCGCAAGGACATCGTCTACCTGCTGAACAACGAGACGGTCTGCACCTACGAGATGGACGATGCGCCGCCCTTCGAGATCGACGATCTGGCGCTCGACCGGAGCATCGCCATTGCGCGGCTGCTCGGCTGCAACATCGTCAGCGAGGTCCACATCACCCGCAAACAGTACCTGGACGGCAGCATCCCGACCGGATTCCAGCGCACCGCCATCGTCGGCACCGACGGCGCCATCCCCTACCGCGGCCGATCGATCCGCATCCGCCAGATCTCCCTCGAGGAAGACAGTTGCCGCGAGGTCGCCGACCGCGGTCATCTGCGCACCTACCGGACCGACCGCCTCGGCATGCCCCTGATCGAGACGGTGACCGATCCCGACATGCGGACCCCGTTCGAGGTCATGGAGGTGGGCCAGATCATCCGCTGGCTCGCCCGCGTCTCCGGTCTCGTGCGCACCGGGCCCGGCGCCGCCCGGCAGGACGTCAACGTCTCGGTCACCGGCGGCACCCGGATCGAGATCAAGGGCGTTCCCAGCCTGCGCGACATTCCCCGCCTGGTCCACAACGAGGGACTGCGCCAGACGAGTCTCGTCGCGATCCAGCGCGAGCTGCAGCGCCGCGGCGTCCGGGAACAGGACCTCCCGGAACGATTCGTCGACGTGACCACGTTCGTCCGCAGCACGGAATTCCAGAACGTGCGCCGCGCCGTCGAGAAGGGCGCGACCGTGCTGGCCGTGCCCCTCCCCGGTTTCGAGAACCTCCCCGGCGCCCCGACCCAGCCGCGGACGACCTTCCTCAAGGAATTCAGCGATCGAATCCGCGTCATCGCCTGCATCGACGAGCTGCCCAACCTGGCCTGCTCCACGCAGGACGCTCCGACGTTCTCCGGCGGCGAGTGGGACCGGATCACCAAGGCCTGCGGCGTCGAGGGATCCGTCCCGGTGCTCGTGGTCTGGGGCCGCCAGCGGGACGCCGAGACCGCCGCGCGCGAGATCGTGCTGCGCGCCCGGGACGCCGTCCAGGGCGTGCCCAGCGAGACCCGCCAGGCCCTCGACGACGGCACCAACGGATTCGAGCGGATCCTGCCGGGCGCCGACCGCATGTACCCGGACACGGACCTGCCGCCGATCCCGCTCGAGGACGCGCGGCTGGACCGGATCTTCGCCGCCCTCCCCGAGCGCCCCTGGGAGCGACGCGAAGGCCTGGAGCGTCAGGGAGTCGGAGCCGACCTCGCCGATCGCCTGAGCCGCCACCCCGCGTACGACCTCTTCCAGGCGCTCGTCGGCGAATGCGGCGACGGCCTGTCCGCGACGGGGCTCGCGAGCCTGCTGCTGGATCGCAGCTGCCCGCGGCCGGCGAGCCTCAAGGTCGCCGGCGACTGGTGGCGCGCGACGATCCGCCGGCTCGCGGCCGGCGAGATCGTCGCCGAGGGGATCTACCTCGCCGAGGGTGATCCGCCGGCGGTCGAGCGCGAGTCCGCGGCGCGCCGCCGCTTCGCGGCCGCGCTGGCGACCGTCCCCGAGGGTCCGCGCGAGGGCCGGCGGGGCGAGGACTTCGTCATGGGACACGTGATGCCCGGCCTGCGCGGTCGGATCGCCGGCCGCACGGTCCGCACCTGGGTCAAGGAGGCGCTGGCGTGAGCGACGCGAACGATTTCCCCGGTTATCGCTCCCCGGCCCTCGACGTGCTCGAGCAGCAGAAGGCGCCGGTCTGGAGCCAGGCGACCCTGCACACGAGCCGCGGCGATTTCTCGGGATTGATCCTGCCGCGCAGCGAGACCGCCGACGCCGCCCACATCGTGCTCAAGCTCGACACCGGCTACAACATCGGCGTGCGCGCGGACACGGTCCGGCGCATCACCGTGCATGGCCGCAAGGTCGCCCACTACAAGATCCCGGAGAAGGCGTTCCCCTACGATCCGGTCAAGCCGCGCGTGAAGCTGATCGGCACCGGCGGCACCATCGCCAGCCGGCTCGACTATCGCACGGGTGCCGTGATCCCGGCGTTCAGCCCCGGCGAGCTGTACGGATCGGTGCCGGAGCTCGCCGACGTCTGCAATCTCGAGACGGAGAAGCTGTACGGCGTCTTCAGCGAGAACATGGGTCCGGAGCAGTGGATGGGCACCGCGCGCGCGATCGCGGCGGAGATCGAGAAGGGCGTCGCCGGCATCGTGGTCGGCCACGGCACCGACACCATGCATCACACGGCGGCCGCGTTGACGTTCATGCTCCAGGAGCTGCCGGTGCCCGTGGTCATGGTCGGCAGCCAGCGCTCGAGCGACCGTCCCAGCTCCGATGCCGCGATCAACCTCATCAACGCCGCCCGCACCGCGGCGACCAGCGACATCGCCGAGGTCATGGTCTGCATGTTCGGCCCGACCAGCGACCAGTACGGCCTGCTGCACCGGGGCACGCGGGTGCGCAAGATGCACTCGTCGTACCGCTCGACGTTCCGCACGATCAGCGACATCCCGCTGGCGCGCGTGGACAGCGAGGGCGTCAAGCCGTTCCGCGGCGACTACAACCGGCGCCGCGACGTGAAGCAGGTCGCGCTCAAGGCGTGCTTCGACGACCGGGTCGCGATCGTCTACTACTATCCCAACATGAAGCCCGACATCATCGACAGCCTGATCGATCACGGCTATCGCGGCATCATCATCGCCGGCACCGGGCTCGGCCACGTGAACAAGCCGCTCTACCCGGCGCTCGAGCGCGCGCGTACGGCCGGCGCCCACGTCTACATGACGGTGCAGACGCTCTGGGGCTACGTGCAGATGTACGTCTACGAGACCGGCCGCGAGATCATGGAGCTGGGGGTGATCCCGGCCGCCAACATGATGCCCGAGGTCGCGTACGTGAAGCTGGGCTGGGCGCTCGGCCAGAGCCAGGACCACGACGAGGTCAAGCGCCTCATGCTCACGCCGGTCAACGGCGAGATCACCGAGCGCGAACCGCACAACGGCTACCTGGTCATGCAGGGCGGCATCCCCGAGGTGGATGCGTTCATCTCCGAGCACTGGAAGTGACCGGCGCCGCCGGCGCCCGCTCGCGGCGGCCGGCCCTGGTCCGTGAGCTCTCGCCGAAGGAGGATCGTCGTGCGCCACGGGGTAGGGCTCGCTCTCGCGGTCCTGGGATCGATCGGCGCGCTCGGCGCCTGCCAGCGCGGGTCCAGCGACGAGGTGAGCCGCGGAGTCGCGGCGATCGAGGCCGAGGCGATGCTGGCGGACGTCGCCACGCTCGCCGGGCCGCACTTCTCCGGGCGCCTCGCGGGCGACGCCGGCTTCGAAGCGGCCGCTCGCTGGGCCGCCCGGCGCTTCGACCGTCTCGGGCTCGAGCCCGGGGGCGACGACGGCTACCTCCAGCACCTGCCGATCGAGACCAACATCATCCGCGGAACGCCGGCGCTCCGCGTCGTGACGGCGGATGGCGCGGTGGTCGACGCCGTGCTGGGCCGCGACTTCACCTGCCGCGGTTTCACGGGGTCCGGCGCCGCCGACACGACCGTCGTCTTCGCCGGCTACGGCCTGAGCGCGCCGGAACGCGGCTATGACGATTACGCCGGGCTCGACGTCGCCGGCAAGATCGTGCTCGTGTTCAAGCAGAATCCCGGCTGGTCCCCCGACACGACCGGCTGGGCCTGGCCGAGCGGCACGCCACGCGTCAAGGGCGGCACCGCGCGCGCCCACGGCGCGGTCGCGATGCTGTGGTTCCAGGTCCCCGGCGAGGATGACCTGCCGGGCCGCGGTCCCATCGGCAGCGTGCTGCACGGCGACGGCGACCATCTGTCCGATCTGCCCCAGCTCGAACTGGACGCCTCCTTGGCCGACCGCCTGCTCGGCGGCGCCGGCGAGTCCCGTCACCTCAAGGCCGCCATCGACTCGCTGCACGCGCCCCGGTCGCGCGCCCTCACGAGCCGCGCGGCCCTCGCGGTCGACGCGGACTACAATCCGGCCCGCGACACCTGCAACGTCGTCGCGGTCCTCCCCGGCTCTGACCCGGCGTACCGGGACGAGGCGCTCGTGATCGGCGGCCATCTCGATCATGTCGGCCGCCAGTCGCCCGGGCTCTACTTCCCGGGCGCCAACGACAACGCGAGCGGCGCGGCCGCGGTCCTGCGCCTGGCCGAAGCGTTCACGTCGACCGGCCGCGCGCCGCGGCGCAGCGTCGTGTTCGTGCTCTTCACGGGCGAGGAATCCGGCCTGGTCGGCGCCAGCTTCCACGCCGCGCATCCGGCCTTCCCGCCCGAGCGCACGACGGCGATGTTCAACCTCGATTGCGTCGCCTGCGGCGACTCGATCCAGGTCGGCAACGGCAAGTCCGCGCCTCGGTTGTGGGAGCTCGCGCGCTCGCTCGACGCGGCGGCCGCGCGCCTCACGGTCGAGCGCACCTGGAGCGGGGGCGGCGCGGACGCCACGCCGTTCCACGACGCGGGAATCCCCTGCCTCTACTGGGCGGCGGCCAACGGGTACGGCCACCTCCACGCGCCGGACGACCTGCCGGAATCGCTCAACGCGCCGCTCTACGAGGAGCTGGTCAGACTCGCCTTCCGCACGGCGTGGACCGTCGCCGACTCGCCCGACCGCTTCGAGTAGTCGCCGGCGATCACGGCCACGGCCCGGCTCGCCGGTCCCGCTTGGCACCCGGCGGATTCGCCTCTATGATTGGCCGATCCGTTTCCGCCAAAGGACCGCTGCGATGCCGTCCGCCGTCTTCCGTCGCCGTACACCCGGCATCTGCCTCTTCTGCGGTCTCGTCGCGACCGCCGCGGCCGCAGCCGGGGAGATCGACGTCACCGCACTCGCCCCGTGGCAGGGGCGCTCCGTCGCCTCGCTCGAGTTGGCGGGACTGGCCCCCGATCTCGACAGCACCGCGCGCGCCGGGCTCTCCCTCACGCCGCGGCGCAAGCTGCTCAGCGTGCGCAAGGCTGTCCTCACGCTGCGCGCCGCCGAGACGGACGCGCGCCGGCTCCGACTTCTGCTCGCCCGCCACGGTTTCCCCGACGCCGCCGTCGACGCGCGTGGCGAGGCGGTCGGCGACGACGAGGTCGCGGTCACCTTCGCGATCGCACCCGGTCCCGCCGTCACGTACGGCACGGTCGACTGCCACGGGCTGCCGGCCGACCTGGCGGCGGCCGTCGACTCGGTCCGGATCTCGCTTGCCGCCGGCGCGCGCTTCGACGAGGACGCCGTGTCTCGCGCGCGCGACGATCTGATCCTCGCGTTGCAGCGAGCCGGCCACGCCCAGCCGGCGGTGGATCTCTCCCTGGTCCGGACGGACTCGGCGACCTGCGATCTCAGGTTCACCTGCCGGCCGGGTCCGCTGTTCGTCTATCGAGGACTTCTCGTCGAGGGCGCGCCCGCGGATCTCGAGCCCCTGACCCGGCGCGTGATCGGCCTGCGGCCGGGGGCGCCGTTCGCGCCCGCCGTCGCGCGCGATGCCCGGCGCTATCTGCGAGATCTCGATCTCTATCGGCAGATCAGCCTGAGCAGCGTCGCCCGCGACAGCACGGCCCTCGATCTGCGGGCCGACCTGGCGCCGCGGCGCATGCTCACGGCGACGGCCAGCGTCGGGACATTCTCCGACAACCCGCTCGTCGTCGGCGCCTCGGTGATCCACCGGAACCTCCTTCACCGCGGGCGTGGTCTCGGCATCGCCGGTTCCTACGCCGAGCACCTGCAGGACGCGGAGGTCCGCACGTGGTGGCCCGCGCTGATCGCCGCCCGCTCGCGCACCGACCTCCGGCTTCGCTACGAGATCCAGGACGAGGACAGCTACCGCCTCGAGACGGGCGAGGCCGAACTGTCGACGCTGTTCCGCCCCTGGCGCCACAGCTCGTTCCGCCTCGGCCTTGCGATCAGCAACGGGCTCTTCGAGAACCGGTCGGCGGACGCGAGCGCGTTCGAGAGCGACGTGGGCCTGCAGACGGTGATCGCCGCCATGTGGTTCCGCGACACCAGCGACAACCCCGTCGACCCGCTGACCGGCCAGCGGCTCACCGTGCAATCCGAGGTGTCGGTGCCGGGATTCCTGGCCGACACCCCGTTCGCCTCGCTGCGGGCGTTCGGTTCGCGCTACCTCCACTTCGGCGGCGCGCGCGTGCTCGCCGTCCGGCTCGACGCGGCCGTGGCCGTGCCGCTCGGCGACGCGCCGGACGTCACCCCGGATCGACGCTGGTTCGCCGGCGGCGTGAGCACGATGCGAGGCTATCGACGGCACGGGCTGGGACCTCTCGACAGCTCCGGCCGGCCCATCGGCGGCGAGACCCGCCTGCTGGCCGGCGCCGAGTTCCGCATCCCGCTCGCCTGGATCCTCGGGGCCGCGCTGTTCGTCGACAGCGGTCAGGTCTGGCGCGATCGCGACGAGACGGACCTCGGCGATCTGGCGGTCGCCGGCGGCGCGGGCCTCCTCGTCCGCACTCCGGTCGGCCCCGTGCGCATCGACGTCGCGCAGAACGTCACGCGGCCGCCGGACGGCGAACCGCGCACGGTCGTTCACTTCGCGATCGGTCACCCGTTCTAGGAGTTCGCATGGACCGCTCTCGCCTCGCCGACCGCCTGCGCCGCTGGCGCCATGCGTTGCGGGTCGTGAGCTCGATCGCGGCCGGGACTGTCGCGGCGCTGCTCGTCGTGCTCGCCCTCGTCGTCCTCGTGCCCGCCGGCCGGCGGGCGGTGCTGCGGGCCGGACTGGAGACCGCCGGCCGGACCCTGCCGGGCGACCTCGCCGCGGCCCGCGTCGATTGGCCGGCTCTCGGCCGGCTGCAGCTCGAAGGCGTCGTCTGGAGCGACGGCCCCGACACGCTCGTCCGGGCGGACACGCTGAGCCTCGCGCTGGACGTGTCGGACCTGCGCCGGCGCGACCTGACGATCCGGCGGCTCCTCGCCGCCGGCCTGGCTGTCGATCCGGCGGCGATCCGGCGACGCCTCGCGCCGGCGTCCGCGTCCGCCGCCCCTGCGCGATCGGCGCCGTCACCCGAACGGTCGCCGTTGTTGCGGGTCGGCTCGCTGCCTCCCCTGCCGTCGATCGCGATCGAACAGCTCACGCTGCGCCGGGCGCGCGTGGCGACCGGCGCGACGGGGTCGATCCGGGTCGCGAACGCCAGCGTGGCGGTCGAACTGCGCCGGGACAGACCGCCGACGTTCGCGGCTGCCGTGCGCGGCTCGCTGCTGCCGGATGTCGGCGCGTCGTGGCGCCTCGCCGGCAACCTCGGACCCGACTCGCTCACCGTGGATCTGGCCGCCGTTCACCTCGATGCGCCGCCGGAGCTTCCCGAGCCCGGCGGCCTGCCGCTCACCGGCCGGCTGGCGGTGCCGATCGCCTGGGTCCGCGCCGCGCTCTCCGGCCGCCTCGACTGGCCCGTCCTGGACCTGCGCGGGCTGGCGATCACCGGCGCCTACGGCGACGGGCGGCTGGACGCGCGTCTCGAGGGGCGCGCACCGGGCCGCCTGATCCTGGACGCGCGCTGGCGCCAGGTCCCCTCCGCGCTGCTCGCGCGCGTCCGCGCTCGGGGCGCCGGCGGCGTCGCGTCCGGCCTGGTCGACTCGCTCGCGGCCCGCTGGGGGCGCCCGGCCACGCCGGGCCTGGTCTTGCGGGTCGACGTCACGCCTCCGCCGGCGCCGGCGCCGCTCGCGGCGGTCGGCCTGGCCGCACACGGCGACCTGCGCCTGCCCGCTCCCGCGGCCGTCTCCCCCCTGCTGCCGCCGCAGCTCAGGGTGGACGACCTCGGCCCCATCCTCGCCACCCTCGACCTCCGGTACGACGGCGGCGCGTCGCCGCCGCGCTACGCGGCGCGCGTCGATCTCGGCGCCACGGCGTGGCTCGACGCCGGCTTCATCGAGGCGGATGGCGACACGGCCTCCGTCCGCCTCGATACGCTCGCGGTGGCGTTGCCCGGGCTGTCGATCACCGGCGCCGGCGCCGCGGATCGCGATTCCGTCCTGGCGCGCTTCCGGTTGCAGGTACCGGACGGCCGCCTGCTCGAACGCTGGCGGGACCCGCGGCTCGCGGACCTGGAGATCAGCCTCGCCGCCGACCTGAACGTGGCCGGCTCCTGGCCGTTTCCGCGGGTCGAGGTGGCGGCCGCCGGTGCGATCGCCGCGCCGCAGATCGCGATCCCCGACTGGTCGCTGGCGGCGGTCGTCGCCGCGGATACCCTGCAGCTGGCGCTGGCGCTCCCCGCCGGACTGCGCAGCGCGCGCCAGGACTTCGTCGCGGCCTCGCTCGATTTCGCCGGCGCCGCCGTCGATACGCTGCATGACCTGCACGGCGCCGTCCGGCTCGCCTTGCGGGGGCCGCGAGCCGGCGTGGTCCTCGCGGGCCGGCTCCAGGTCGAAGATCTCCCGACGGCGCCGTCCGGTTCCCTGGCCGGCGACATGCTCGTGGTCGACCTCTCCGGTCGTGGTCTCGCCAACCGCGGACCCTGGCGCGCGACGTTCTCGCTGGCCGACTCGACCGTGAGCGTGACCGGCCTGCGGCTCGAGGGCTACCTCGGCGAACTCGACCTGGCTCTCGACGCCACCCCGGACAGCCTCACGGCGGACCTCATGCTCGCGCTGCGGGTGGCCGTCGATGCGTTCGCCGCCATCGTTCCGGCGCGGGCGCGCGCCTACCTGCCGGACGGCACGCTCGCCGTCGCCGGTGGTCTCGAGGTCGCCGGCCCTCTGGCGGCACCCTGGGCCGCCGGCGAGCTGCGCGTCAGCCTCGCCGACAACCCGGACCTCGCCGGATTGAGCGCCGAGTCGCAGCTCACGCTCGGCGGTGCCGGCTCGCCGCCCGCGGGACTCGCTCCCGGCCGGGCCGGCTGGCGGGAGCACAGTGCGCGGGTGGACCTCGTCCTGAACGACGCCGATTCGCTCCTGGCCCGGGTGTCCGCACTCGTGCCCTTGCCGCGACCGGGGGCCGCGGCTGATTCCGTCGACATCCGCCTGGTCGTCGACGGCCTGGACCTGCACCGCCTCGAACCGTTCCTGCCCGGCGGATCGGCGATCTCCGGCCGCCTCGACGCCGCAATCCGGGCGGCCGGCTTGACGCCCCCGGGCGAGGCCGCAGGAGACGTGGATCTGTCGGGCCGGCTCGGCGCGGCCGACCTGCGGCTCAGGACTCCGGACGGATCTTGGCTATCGATGGGCGGCAGCGTGGAATTCGCCGGGACGTCGCGGGCGCCGATCGTCCGCGGCGGCCTCGAGATCGACGCCGGTCTGATCCGACTGCCGGATCGGCCGCCCACGTTGCTGCCCGCCAGCGGCGACGCCCTGCTCTGGCAGTCCGCGACCGGGCGAGCGGACAGCCTGGCGAACGCCGCTGCCGATTCGTTGCCGCCGCCTGCCGCGGGACCGTCCTTCCTGCCCGATCTGGTCTTCACGGTCTTCTGCCCCGGCGCCCTCTGGTTGCGGGGCAATGGTCTCGATGCGGAGCTGGAGGGCGATCTCACCGTGCGCCTGAGCGGCGGGCGACCCACCATCGAGGGCGAACTCGACGCCAAGCAGGGCACGCTGCAGCAGCTCGGCCGCGTGTTCCGGCTCCGCCGCGGCCGCGTGATCTTCTCCGCCGACGAGTCGAAGCTCGATCCCGAGCTCGATCTCAGCCTCGACACGGCGGTCAGCGGGTACCTGATCACGGTGACGCTGTCCGGAACGGCCAGCCGGCCGGTCCTGGAATTCACGAGCTCGCCCGATCTCGGCGAGGGCGACATCGTCTCGGTCCTCCTCTTCGGCAAGACCTCGTCCGAGCTGAACGAGGGGCAGGCGAACCTGATGGCCGAGCGCGCCGGCCAGATCGCGACCGCCTACGGCTCCACCAGGCTGCAGGAGGCGGTCGGACGGGAGCTGGGCGTCGACGTGCTGACGATCGCCCCCCGCGAGGACGACAGCGAGACGAACGCATTGACGATCGGCAAGTACCTCAGCCCGAAGGTCATGGTGAGCTACGAGCAGCTGATGCGGCAGGAGAGCGCGTTCCTGGTCCACCTGAACTTCAGCCTGTCCGCGAACCAGGACTGGAAGCTCCACACCCAGGTGAGCCAGGGCGAGGCATCCGGCGTGGAGATCAAGTGGGAGAAGGACTGGTGAGGCGGGACGGCGCCGCCACCGCCGCCTGCCGCCGGTTCACCGCAGCACCGTGAACGTCCGGACCGTGCGGTGGCCGTTGATCTCGAGCGCGGCCCAGAAGACTCCCGAGGCCGCTCGGCCGTGATCCGTCCGGCAATCCCAGGCATAGCGATTGCCGGCCACGTCCGGCACCACGCGGCCGAGGTCGCGCCGGAAGACCTGTCGGCCCATCGCGTCGTAGACGGCGATCGCGACCGACGACGTCGACTCCAGGCGATACGCGAACGAGACCCACCCGTCGCGCACCGGATTGGGCGAGATCCTCGCGAGACCGACCGGCTCCTGGGCCGCGACGCCGCCCTGCCAGAGGACCCACCAGTCGGGATCGATCGCGATGTCGCTGATCGTGACGTCCGCCGAGGGCAACACGACCGTGGCGGTGGTCGCTCTCTCGGCCAGGCGCACGCGCGTCACGAGTCGCTCGCCGCCCGCTTCCAGGTGGATCGGATAGACGTTGTCGAACAGCGTCGCCTGCGTCTGGCGCAGCTCGAGATGGACCGTATCGGGCGCCGCGCCGCCCTCGGCCACGGCGTACCTCAGCTGCAGGCGCGGCACCTCGTCGGTCGTGAGATAAGGCCAAAAGAAGCCGGCGAGGTCCTCGCCGGCGTACGTCTCGCAGTGGGCGATGAACTGCTCGGTGGTCACGGTGCCATACGGGCGGTCGCCGTCCTGCGCCCACGCTTCGAGCAGCGCGAAGAACGCGTCGTCGTCGTCGAGGCGTCCGCGCACCATGTGCACGATCCAGGCGCCCTTGTCGTAGATGATGCGGCCCGGGAACACGGGGACCGGATCGTACACCGGGCCCTGACCCGACCAGTCGTCCTGGCCGGAACGCGCCAGCGCGAGGTAGGTCCGGTAACCGGCGGCGCCGCCCTCGTGTTCGGCCCAGAGCGCCTCGCTGTAGGTCGCCAGGCCTTCGTTGAGCCAGATGTCCGCCCAGGTGCGCGGGGTGAGGCTGTCGCCGACCCACTGGTGGGCGAGCTCGTGGACCACGTACGGATGCGTCCAGCCCTGGCCGGTCATGAAGCCGCTGCCCCAGCTCGTGCACGTCTGGTGCTCCATGGCGCCGCCCCACTCGAACTCCGCGTGACCGTACTTCTCGGCGCTGAACGGGTACGGACCGAACCAGGCCTCGCCGGCGGCGATCATCTCGCAGGTGCGGCCGAAGTCCACGCGCGACCAGGCGTCGTGCTCGGGGTAGACGAAGTGCTGGAGCAGCACGTTAGTCCCGCCCGGGGTCGAGCAGTCCTCCTGCCAGACCACGTAGTCGCTGACGGCGACCGAGACGAGGTAGGTGGCGATCGGATAGCTGGAGACCCACTCGAAGGTGGTCCAGCCGGGCTCCGGCGCGGTCTCGGCCACGAGCAGACCCGGCGCCGCGGCGACCAGTCCGTCGGGCACGGTGTAGCGCATGGTCACGCGGTCGATCTTGTCGTCGGGGCGGTCCTTGCACGGCCACCAGTACCGCGAATAGGCAGGCTCGCACATCGTGGCGAAGACCGGCGCCGTCGCGTCCCCGGTGCCGTGGTCCTCGAGCCACAGGCCGCGGCGCTCGGTGGGCGCGTCGGGAACGCCGGCGTAGGCGACGACCAGGGAATCGACCGCGCCCTCGGCGAGCGCCGCGGGCAGCCGCACGAGGAGCGCGTCGGACTCGTGGCGGAACGGCAGCGCGCCGGACGTGCCGGTGACCGCGGACACGGCGAGCCCCCAGCCGGTCGCCAGGTCCAGCACGACCGTGCGCAGCGTGTCATCCCGGCTCGCGAACACGTGCTTGACCTCGCCGGCCAGCGAACCGTCGCCGGTGTCGAGCCGCAGGTCGAGCTCGCTGCGCAGCACGTCGTAGCGTTCGCTGCCCGGAGCGAAGTCCCCCTCGTCCGGACCCTTCACGGCCGAGTGCTTGCCTTCCCAGTCGAGGCGGGTGAGGTCGCGGTGCGGGACGGCCGGCTGGGCAAGGACGGCGGTCGCAAGGCCGCCGGCCAGCAGGCAACAGACGATCGCTCGGGTCATGGACGCTCCTCGGGATGCGATGGTGGGCGGCGTCGTTGCGGCCGCGTGGAGGGACGATACCACGGCCGCCGGTCAGCGCGCCACCGAAACGCCCGGACGTCCGCCCTGGATCCGGGCGCCCGCCGGCACCGATTCGGTGATCCAGGCTCCCCCGCCGATCACGGCGCCACGCCCGATCACGGTCGCGCCGCCGAGGATCGTGGCGCCCGCGTAGATCGTGGCGTCGTCCTCGACCGTCGGGTGGCGGCGCCCGCCCTTGACGAGGCTGCCGTCGGGGTTACGCGGGAAGCTGAGCGCGCCGAGGGTCACGCCCTGATAGAGCTTGACCCGATCGCCGATCACGGTCGTCTCGCCGATCACCGTACCCGTGCCGTGGTCGATGAAGAACGAGCCGCCGATCTCTGCCCCGGGGTGGATATCGACGCCGGACCGGTGGTGCGCCCATTCGCTCATGATCCGCGGCACCAGCGGCACGCCCAGCCGGTGGAGCGGGTGCGCGAGGCGATGCACGGCGATCGCGAGCAGGCCGGGATAGCAGAGCACGACCTCGTCGGTGCTCGCGGCGGCGGGGTCTCCCTCGTACGCGGCCTGCGCGTCCGCGCGCAGCGTCGTGCGGATCGCGGGCAGGTTTTCGAGGTATTCGAAGGCCAGCCGGTGGGCGACACGCGCCAGGTCGCTCTCCGGCTGCCCGCCGGCGGGTTCCGTCCAGAGGCTCGCGCAGGTGCAGCCGTGGCGCCGCGAGAAGCGGAGGGTCTGGTCCAGGACCGCCGTCAGGTCCCCCTGGAGGCGATCGAGATTCGTCGCGGCGAACAGGCAGAGGTCGGTGTCCCGCGGCACCGGGTCGCCGAAGTAGCCGGGAAAGACCACGGACAGCAGGCGGTCGAGGATCCGCACGATCGTCGCCTGCGACGGCAGGTCCTTCTCGCCGATCCGGTTGATGACCCCGTCGTGCCGATACGTCGCGGCCAGACGCTCGGCCAGGTTCCAGAGGCGCTCGTTGCGTTCGTTGTCGGTCATGGTCACCTGCGTCGCGCGTTCGCGTCGTCGCCCGCGCGGATTGGCGCCTGCGCGGCGGTCAATCGACGAGATCCGCGTACAGGGCGCTCGACAGGTACCGCTCGCCGAAGCTCGGGATGATCACGACCAGGCGCTTGCCCGCCAGCTCCGGCCGCGCGCCCACGCGGAGGGCGGCCGCGATCGCCGCGCCGCTGCTGATGCCCACGAAGAGACCTTCCTGCCTCGCGGCCGCGCGCGCCGTCGCCATGGCTTCGTCGTCGGTCACGGTGACGACCTCGTCGATGAGCTGCGTCTCGAGGACCTCCGGCACGAAGCCCGCGCCGATGCCCTGGATCTTGTGCGGTCCCGCCGCGCCGCCCGAGAGCACCGGCGAGGCGGCCGGCTCGACCGCGACGGTCAGGAAATCGGGGTTGCGGGCCTTGAGGACGCGGCTCACTCCGGTCAGGGTCCCCCCGGTGCCGACGCCGGACACGAGCCCGTCCACCGCGCCGCCCGTGTCCCGCCAGATCTCCTCGGCGGTCGTCCGCTCGTGGATCTCCGGGTTGGCGGGGTTCGCGAACTGCTGCGGCATGAACGAACCGGGTCGCGAGGCGTGCAGGGCCTCCGCCTCGGCGATGGCGGTCTTCATGCCGCCGGCGGCGGGCGTCAGGACGAGCTCGGCGCCGAGCGCTCGCAGGATGGCCCGGCGCTCGCGGGACATGCTGTCGGGCATGGTGAGCGTGAGCCGGTAGCCTTTCGCGGCGGCGACGAATGCCAGGCCGATGCCGGTGTTGCCGCTGGTGGGCTCGATGATCTCGCCGCCCGGCGCGAGGCGTCCGTCGCGCTCGGCGGCCTCGACCATCGCCAGGGCGATGCGGTCCTTCACGCTGGACATCGGGTTGAAATATTCGAGTTTCAGCACCAGGTCGCAGCCGGTGGTGTTCAGGCGCTGCAGGCGGACCAGGGGCGTGCCCCCGACGGTCTCCAGGATGCTCTGGTGGATCCGCGGGGCGGCCGGATCGGCGGCGGCGGGGGCCGGGGCGCGGAAGCGTTGGTCCATGGCTGGCTCCTCGGGTCCGGTGGATCGCGACTATTCATGACTAATGATGTCATGTATTAGCCGCAGCATAACAACGACGAGCGTGGACAGCCAGAGGGCAGCCCGGAGAATCGCGGCCGAGCCGCCGCCGCCGGGGCTTGCCGGCCGGCCGGTTCGGGGCAATGTTGTCGGCGAACCCGCGGGGACGGCGACGCGGAAGTCCGGAACTCCGTGCCACCCCCGTTGTTAGCGTTTCGTTCGCCCGAACCGAGACCCCGGCCCGAGGACACGTCCCATGCGCTCCGCGATCGCCTCCCTGCTGTTCCTGCTGATGCCCGTGCTCGTCGCTGCCCAACCGCGCCTGGAGGTCGAGCCCGAGGAACTCGACTTCGGCGACCTGCAGGGGCACGAGATCCGCGAGGCGGTGGTCACGATCCGCAACGCCGGCACCGAGCCGCTCGAGATCCGCGACATCGAGAGCACCTGCGGCTGCACGGTCCCCGCGCTCGAGGTCCGCGAGATCGCGCCCGGCGAGAGCACGCGGATGACAGTCGAATTCAACAGCAAGACCTTCCAGGGAGCGCAGGTCAAGTATATCCACATCTACACGAACGACCCCGCGCGGCCCTCGTTCGACCTCTTGGTCTCGGCCGACATCAAGGTCCCGCTGTCCATGGATCCGCCCAAGTCCACGGTCGAGTTCAAGACGGTCAAGATCGGCGAGACCAGCACCGTGACGTACACCTTCCGGACCGAGGACGTGCCGAAGCTCGAGCTGAGGCCGACCGACTGGCCGAAGGAGTGGCTCGACATCGCGGTTCGGCCGGGCCAGGACCCGCGGTCCGTTCTCGTGGACTTCACGGTCCGGCCCGACAGTCCGGCCGGTCGCCACCGCGGGTCCCTGAAACTCGCGACCAATCTGCCGACCGTCCCGGTCGTGGATCTCGAGGCCGACGTCAAGCTCGTCACCGATCTCGTCGTGACGCCGGAGCGGCTGAACCTCGCCACCCTGCCTCCGGGTGGACCGGTCAAGTCGAAGATCCGCGTCGCGCCCTACCGGCCCGGCACGCCGTTCGAACTGACGCGCGCGGAGATCGACATTCCCGGGCTCAAGGTGCGGGTGGAGAACGGCGCGCGGGAGTGCTTCGCGCTGATCGACGGCGCGGCGCTCGCGGCGGACGACCCGCTGGCCGTCAAGGAAAACGGCCGCATCAGGGGAACGCTCCGCATCTTCACGAGCCTGGCCTCCTCGCCGGAGCTCGAGATCCCGGTCACCTACATGATCCGGCGTTGATCGGCGCCCGGGAGAACCCATGGCCGGCACCATCCGCGGCTCGCTGACGATCGCCTGGCGCCAGGCTGCGTGGCTCGCAGCGCTGGCGATCGGCCTGGCGGTCGCGCTGTGGATCGTGCGGCCTGACCGCCTGCCGCTGCGGGCCGACGCCGAGACCTACGCGCTCGATCTGCCGGTGCCGCAGGTCGCGGTGGCCGCCGCGCGCGAGTTCTACGACGCCGGCGACCACATCTTCGTCGACACGCGGGCAGGCGACCCCGCCGGCCGCCCGGCCATCCCGGGCGCGTTCGTGATCCGGGCGAACTCGTTCGGCGACGACCTGGCGGGGGTCATGGATTTCATCTACCCCGAGGATTCGCTGGTCCTGTACGGCGAGCGCTCGCCGCTGCCGGTGGCGGCCGTGGCCGCTCGCTTCCTCGAGCGCGGCTACGAGAACGTCGTCATCCTCCAGGGCGGCCTCGACGCCTGGCGACGGGGCGGCGGTCCGCTCGACGAACGCGGGGTCTCGCCATGAGCGCCCGCGGAACGTGGCGCGACCTGATCGTGGTCGCCAGCCGCTGGGCGGTCGGCGTGGTCTTCCTGGTCGCCTCGATCGACAAGCTGGCGCATCCGGGCGCGTTCGCCCAGAACATCGCGAACTACCGGCTGATCCCCCTGGTGCTGCTGCATCCGTTCGCCTGGCTCCTGCCCGTGGTCGAGGCGGTGGTGGGCCTGGCCCTGATCGTCGGGTGGCAACGCCGCGGCGCCGCCTTGCTCGCGACCATCATGACAGCGGTGTTCATCGCCGCCATCGCGTCCGCTCTCGCGCGCGATCTGGACATCTCGTGCGGGTGCTTCCACACGACCGGCGGCCACGCCGTGGGGCGCGACCTGCTGGTGCGCGACCTCCTGCTGCTCGGGGCGGCGCTGGTCGCGGTTCTCGGCCCGCCCGACCGGCTGGCGCTGGACGGGCGGCGCGGTCGAGGACGTTGAGAATCGACGCCGGTCACCCCGGGAAAAAGTCGCCGCGATGGGGAGGCCGGGTTTGACTTGCCGCGTCGACGTGGCGATTATTGCCGCGTGAAGCCGCCCCGGCGGCAACCAACATCTCGTCGAGGAGGAGTACCATGCCTGCGTTCGTCGATTCCGCCAAGTGCACTGCCTGCGAGGACTGCATCTCCACCTGCCCGACCGAGTGCATCAGCCTCATCGACGGCAAGGCCAAGGTCAATCCCGACGAGTGCACGGACTGCGAGGCCTGCGTGGACGTCTGCCCCGAGACCGCCATCTCGATGAAGTAACGACCGGGTCCGCCGAGACGCCGTCGCTTCGCCCACCTCCGAGAAACCGCCCGCGCCGCCGCGGGCGGTCTTCTCGTCAAGGCCCCCGCCGGACCGCTCCGCCCATGCCGCGGGCGCTCGCCTGCCGACCCGAACGACCGGTCACTCGTCGGCGAGCACGACCGCGGTGCCGTACGCCAGGATCTCGGCGGCCTGGTTGAGGATCTCGCAGGTGGCGAACCGCACGCCGACGACCGCGTTGGCGCCGTTCGTCCGCGCTTGCTCGATCATGCGGTCGAGCGCCTGCTCGCGACTCTCGGCGATCACCTTCGTGTAGTCCGTGATCTCGCCGCCCACCATGGCCCTCAGCCCGGCCAGGAGGTCGTGCCCCACGCCTCGGGCCCGGATCGTGTTGCCGCGCACCATCCCCAGGACCTTGACGATCCGCTTGCCCGGCACGTGCTCGAGCGTCACGACCAACATCGCAGGCCTCCGTCAGCGGACCACGTCATCGTAGCGGTCGCGCTTGCGAACGAACCAGCGCTCGCGCACAACGGACACGAGCAGCACGAGCAGGCCGATGCCGCCGAGCACGACGCCCAGCCGCACGACCAGGGGAATCGCCGCAGTGATCAGGACCAGCGCGAGCCGCAGGAGCGCATAGCCGCCGATCACCAGCCCGCCGAACAGGAGCAGCGTCCAGCCGAGACTGCGCTCGCGGCGATTCACGACCCGCCGGCGGAAATCGTCCCAGGCCTCGCGGGGCGGTTCCCGCAGGCGCAGGTGGTCGGTGAAGGCCTTCAGGCGCACGAGGCGCCCGATCTCCTCGCGCACGCGCGCGTCGTCGTCCAGCCAGTGCTCGACGAGCTCCCGTTGCTCGTCGTCGAGCTCGCCGTCCACGTAGGCCGACAGGAGCGGTCCGTCCGTCTCGGGGGCGAAGGGTCGCCGGGCTGTCACGCGGGCACCTCCTCCTCGCCCAGGTGTTGCCTGATCCGGCGCCGTGCGCTGTGCAGGCGCGACATGACCGTTCCCAGCGGGATGTCCAGCACGTCCGCGATCTCGCGGTACTTCAGGCCCTGGAAGGTGTAGAGCAGGAACACCTCGCGCAGGTCCTGGGCGAGCGCCTCGACGGCGGCCCACAGGCGCACGCGCAGCTCCTCCGCCTCCGCGACCTGCAGCGGCGACGGCAGGCGGTCCGGCTCCGTGACCCACTCGAGAGGGCAATCGCCCCGGTGGCGGCGCTCGTCGCGCCGCTGGTTCAGCGCGGTGTTGCGCACGATGCGGTAGAACCACGGGAAGAACGGCTCCCCCGCGCGGAACCGGTCCAGCGAGCGGTGGATCCGGATGAACGACTTCTGGACCGCATCCATGGCGTCGTCGTGGTTGCCGACGAATCCCAGCGCCAGGCCGTAGGCCCGCTGGCGATACCGTTCCATGAGGGCCTCGAATCCTTCCGCGTCGCCACGCTGAAAGCGGGCGATGTCCCGCTGGTCATGGTCGCCGCCCTGATCCTCGACGGCGGGCCTCTCGCGCGGCACGTCTACCCGCGGCCTGGTCGGGCTATTCGCTGCCGATCGGGAGCTGCGGGGAGGGATGAGGCTGCTCAGGAACACGGTCACTCCGGCGGGCGGCCGGCCTGGCGGCCGGACCAGGGCACGTCGTCGCGGCCCGCGGCGTGGTTCACGTGCCGCGCGGCCGTGAACAGCAGATCGCTCAGGCGGTTCAGGTAGACGATCACGCCGGCGGGAATGGCGAGCCCGGTCGCCCGGCGCTCGACCGCCCTGCGCTCGACGCGGCGGCAGACCGCGCGGGCCACGTGCAACGCCGCGGCGGCCGGCGCGCCGCCCGGCAGGATGAAGGTCCGCAGCGCGACGAGCGGCGCCTCCAACCGATCGATGACCGGTTCGAGCGCGGCGCCGTCGATGCCCAGGTCCGCGCCGGCGGTCGCGGCGAGCCGCTCGCAGCGCCCGGGGTCGGCGAGCAGGGCGCCGAGCTCGAAGAGGTCCGACTGGATCCGGGCCAGATCTGCCGCCAGCGGCGACAACGTCGGCAACGGGAGCAGCGCCACGGCCGCGCCGAGCGCGCTGTTCAGCTCATCGACGTCGCCGTAGAGATCCACGCGCGGGTCGGCCTTGCTCGTCCGGGTCCCGTCGACCAGGCCGGTCTCGCCGCGATCGCCGGTGCGGGTGTAGATACGGGGCACGGTCGTTCCTCCGGGGTCGCCGCCGCTCATGATAGCACCGAACGCGGCCCGCCTGGCAAGATCTTGGTTGGCGCGGCGGGAACGACCGCCGTCGCGCGATCAGCGGACGAGCGTCAGGCTGCACGCGGCGAAATCGGCGCCGGAGGTCGCGATCACCCGATAGACGCCGCTCGCCACGGGTCGTCCCGCGGCGTCCAGGCCGGAGAATTCCCAGCGGCCGCGGCCGGCGGCGTCGGCCTCGACCGATCCGCGCTGCACGAGACGGCCCCGCAGATCGACCACGCGAAGCTCCACGCGCGCCGCTGGCGCCGCCGTGAACGCCACCTGGCAGCCCGGGTTGGCCGGATTGGGCCAGGGCGCGGCGAGGGAGAGCCCGGCCGGGGGCGACTCGCCGACCGCGATCGGCGCGTTCGCCGGCAGGACGAACGAGGCCGGCGGCAAGCCGGTCGCGAGCGGACCCGCGGTGAGCTGGACGCCGGACGCGGCGTCGAAGACGCGCACGCCGGCGGCGCCGAGCCGCCGGTCGGCCACGAAGAGCTGGACGTCGCCGTCGTACGCCAGGTCGGCGTGATCGTAGGCGACGCCCTCGTGGATCGACACCACGCCCTCGCCGGGGCGATAGGCCTTGACCGCCGTCCGGAAGTCCGCGTCGGCGACGACGACGTGGCGGCGCCCGGCCGCGCCGCCGGCCACGTCGACCACGTCGCCGCCCAGCTCGTCTTCCGTGATCTCGAGCCCGAGGGAGCGGAGCCCGACGAGGTCCACCACGTCGACGCCGCCATCGGCGAGGCCGAAGAAGGCCGAACAGCCGACCAGGAGGCGCGAGCCGTTCCGGACCGGTTCGCAGTACGGGTTGGTCGCGGCGAGCTGGATGCCCTGGACGCCGGCGCGGTCCGGATCGCAATCGACCCATTCGCGCGTCGCCAGGTCGAGGACCAGGAGATAGCTGTCGCCGACCGGGCTGTACCAGGCGCCGCGATCCAGCCGTTCGCAGGTCACGAACAGGCGATCGCCGTCGCGCAGGAGCCAGCCGGTCTCCGGCAGGCCGTCGCCGTCCGCGAAGGCGAGCGTCGAGACGACGTGCAGGATCGTATGGGTCGTTAGGTCGACGTGCAGGAGCTCCGCCCTGTCGTAGCAGCTGACGTAGGCCGTGCCGTCGTCGAGGAACGCCAGGTGCTTGAGCCCGCGGTCGGGACCCAGCTCGACCACTTGGTCCACCGTCGTGAAATCCCGCGCCGGATCGAGGATCTGGATGTTGTCCGCGCCCCTGCGGTTGACGATGTAGACCAGGTCGCCGTGCCAGACGCCGATCGCGTCGGGATACGTCGGCTCGAGGTCCGGCGTGATCGTCCAGGGCGCCGCGAGCTGGATCCGGCCGATCGCGGCGCTCGAATAGTAGTCCGACGTGAGCACGCCGCCGAAGCTCCAGGCCGCGGCGGGAGTGGCGACCGCCGCGACGAGCCCGGCGAGGAGAGTGAGTCGGCGCATCGTGGTTCCTCCGTCCTTGCGGATCAGTGCCAGTGGATGGACAGCCTGGCGCTGCGGCCCGGCAGCGGGTAGCCCTCCACGTCGTAGACATCGTCGCCGGTGAGGTTGAGGACCTCGACCGTGACCGTGGACTCGTGCCCCGCACCCCAGATGCCGCCCGGCCAACGTCGAGCGAGGCCGAGGCTGACGAGCGTTCGCTCGGGCGCGAGGTGGATCGGCTGGTTGTAGCGGTCGCGATAGTTCTCGGATTCGTAGAGCACGGTGACCCGGGGCCGCCAGGCGCCGAACCGGCAGCCCAGCTCCAGGCCGGCCGTCCGGTCGCTGAGGAACGGCAACGCCTTGCCCTCGTAGGTCGGATCCGCGCCGCCGCGGTCCTCGGCATCCTGCCAGGTCAGGCTCACCGCCAGGTCGACCGGCCCGCGCGCGAACGCGCCTTCCACCTCGACGCCGCGCGTGCGCGAGCGGCCGATGTTCAGTGGTTCGGCGAGGCCGGGGCCGGCCGCGGTGTAGATGATCGTGCCGTCGCTGCGCTGGTCGAAGCCGGTCACACGCAGCTGCGTCCCCTGGGCGGGAAGCGTGAGGCGGACGCCGAGATCGCGGCCGCGGATCTCCTCGGGCGCCAGCTCGCGGTTGCCGACCAGGCCGCCCGGCTGGCCGAAGAGCTCGACCCACGTGGGCTGCCGCACCGACTCGTGCCAGTGGGCCTCGACGACGAGCCGGCGGGGCAGCGGCTGCCAGGCGATCCCGATCGACGGCGAGACCGCGTCCTGGACGTGCTCGACGCCCTCCTCCTCGGGCAGCCACGGCAGCGGCGGCACCGGGGGCAGATCGTCCCGGAAGCGCTGCCAGCGCCAGGCGGAGCTGACGGTCAGCCGCGGGCCGACGAGCTGGAGATCGAGGCCGCCGAAGGCCGACACCGTCCGCCGGTGGCGCCGGGGAGCGTCGACGCCGTCGTTGGTCTCACGGTACCACTGGTCGCGCCAATCGCTGCCGGCGGTCAGGCCCAGGCCGCCGGCCGGCAGCCAGCCCGCGAGCCGCGCCAGGTCCAGGCGCGGCGTCCAGACGAGCCGCCCGAGCACGTCCTCCGCGAAGGCGCGCGTCCGTTCGTACGGATCCAGCCCGACCTCGCGGTGCGGATCGTAGAGCCAATCCACCCGGCGATTCACGGCGAGGTCGGCCGTGAGCGCCTCGCCGGCCGTGATCGCGCCGAGGCGCCCGTCCCACCCCTCGTACCGCACCCGGGCAGTCGGCGAGAGATCGTTCTGCGGACCCGGCCGGCCGCCGTCGCGGCGGAATCCTCCCAGGGACACCCGCGCCCGGCCGTTGCGGCCGGACACCTCGCCGAGCCCGAACCAGCCCCACTCCTCGAGGTCGGCGTTCGCGCGGGTGCGCGGCGAGAGCTCGACCGGATCGCCGGCCCACGCCGGGATCCAGGGCGTGTACTCGTACCGGTTGTCGAGCCGCCGCCCGTGAACGAGGACCTGGGCGCGGCGACCCCCGTCGCGCGACGAGAGCGTCTGGCCGACCCGCCCGCCGACGTCGCCGAAGCTCCCGGTGAAGAGGCGAACCTCCGCGCCCTCGGCGCCCTCGCGGGTCTGGAGGTTCACGGCGCCGGCGGCGCCGATGCCGCCCAGGCCGGCCGGCACGATACCGCGGTGGATCTCGGCGCGGTCGAACCGCTCCAGCGGCAGGCGGGCGATGTCGACCGCGCCGTTCTGCGCGTCCGCGAGGGGCAGTCCGTCGACGAGCACCTGGACCTGGGCGCCGGTCGAGCCGCGCAGCGAGGGCACCGCCTGGGCGCCCAGGCCGCCGTAGCGGCGGATCTGGAGCCCGGCCACGGTCGCGAGCAGCTCGGCGAGGTCGGCGCCCCCGCGCTCCGGCTCGAGCTCGACCACGGTGACCACGCTCGAGGCGGCGGGCAACGTCGGATCGACGACCGCAGGGCCGTACACGACCAGCGTATCGAGGACGGTGACGATCGCGGGGATCTCGGCGGGCTCCGACGCGACGGCCCGCCCGCCGACGGCCAGCATCGCCCAGGCAAGCCAAACCGCCGGCCGGCCGCGCGATCGCCGCCTGCGTCTTCCGTCTCGAGTCGATGCCGGCGAAGGGGACGCGGGACGCCCCGTGCCCTCGATCCTGGGGACCGCCACTGCCGTACCTCTCCCACGAAGGTGACGGGCGTGGGCTCGCAACCGGTCTCCTGGCTCGCGGGTCGTCCTACTCTCCGCGCCTTCCCAGAACCGCCGACTCACGCGCCGGCAGGCACTCCAGTGGCATGGTACGGATTTCGTCGCCGCTCACAGTGGCGGGGCCGCGCCGGATTCACACCGGACTTCCGCTGGTCGTCGAGCCGCCGTTCTCTCGCTGTCGTCGAACGCTGCGACCGGAGGTTCCCGGGACGCCGCCCGGGACCCGCACCGACATCCTAGGCGCCCGGGAAGTCCCCGTCAACCAGGCGGTTCCAGATGCGCTCGTGATCGGCCTCGTCCGCGCTCGCGAGCAGGGCGGCCTCGGGGTCGCCGGCCGCCGGGTCCTCGCGCTTCTGGATCAGCGACTCCGGCAGGTGCGCGTGGAAATCGGCCTCCGTATACGGCCGCCAGCGGTGCCAGAAGTGCAGGTGCCAGATCACGAAGCGGCGCGCGCGCTCACGACCCTTGCCGTCGTCGCCGAGGTGCTCGAGCGCGTAGTCCAGGTACCGCCGCATGATCGCCCAGCGCTCGGCGACCGTGGGGTACCACGGTCGGCCCTCGCGCATCTCCCGGAAGACCCACGGCTTGATCAGGCAGCCGCGCGCGATCAGGAACGAGCGCACCGGCGTCTCGGCGCGCCGGCGGGCCAGGTCCCACGGCGTCAGCAGATCGCCGTTGCCCAGGACCGGCACGTCGATCGCCGTCGCGACCTCGGCGACGATCCGCCAGTCGGCGCTGCGCTTGTAGCGCTGCGCGCGGGTCCGCCCGTGGACCGCGATCGCGTCGGCGCCCGCGGCCGCGGCCAGGACGGCCACCTCGACGGCGTTGAGCCTGTCCTCCGAGTAGCCGGAGCGGATCTTGACCGACAGCGGCACGTCGACCGCGGCCCGCACGGCGGCGACCAGCTCGGCCAGCTTCCGCGGCCGCTTCAGGAGCGCCGCGCCGCCGCCGCGGCTCACGATCAGGTCGATGGGACAGCCGAAGTTGAGGTCGATGAAGCGCGCGCCCCGGTCGACCGCGATCCGGGCGCCCTCGGCCAGGGTCTCCGCATGTTTGCCGCAGAGCTGGACGCCGAACCGATCCTCGGTCGGATGGTGTCGCAGGAGCGCCCGCTCGCCCCCCTTGACCAGCTTGTCCGCGACGACCATCTCGCTGCAGGTGAGGTCGGCACCGAATTCCCGGCAGAGCCGGCGGTACGGCAGGTTGCCGCCGAGCGCCATCGGCGCCATGGCGATCACGTCGCTGAAGAAGCCGCGGTCGGCGGCAGAGGCGGCGAACACGCGAGGGGCCTCCGGGAGTTCACACGAGCGGCCGCCCGCACGTGGAGCGGCCGCCTCAGGACGCTGGAACCGTGCGGGTCGACCTAGCCGCCGTCGAGCATCGGACTCTCGTCGAAGCCGTGCCAGCCCTCGGGGTCGGCCATGTAGTCGTAGGTGTTCTTGAGCAGGGTGTAGTGGTTCTGCTCCTCGCGCGCCAGCTCCTGGAAGATCTCCTTGGCGCGAGCCGACCGGACGGACGCGACCGCGCGAGTGTACATGGCGTACCCCTTGCGCTCGACCTCCATGGCGCCCTTGAGGATCTCGAGCTCGGCGGGTTCCGCCGCGTAGGGGTCGCTGGCGTGCTCCAGCGCCGATTCGAAGATCTGCCGCGCGCTGCGGTGGTCAGCGTCGCCCTCGGGCTGCATGTCGTTCGGATCGTGGTTCGCGAGCAGCTGCGACCTCAGCTTGAGCAGATACGCCTTGTGCCCCTTCTCGTCCTCGGCCAACGAGCGGAACAGGTTGCGCTCGAGCTCGCCGGGGGCGTTTGCGGCGCGGTCCAGGAAGAAAGCCATCCCCGTCTCCTCGAAGCTCACGGCCCGGGCGAGGATGTCCAGACACTCCCGTACGTCGTCATTCATCCACGGTCCTCCTCGTGTCGGCGTTGATCGTCCTTCATCCGCAAACATGTTACACAGGAGGCCGCAGGGCCACCACCGCGCCGCCCGGCAGTTGCCCCGGTCCGCAAGGAAATCTAACATGTTCGGATCGACGACGTCGATGCACGGGGTTGCGGACGGTTCCCTGGGGCAGGGAGGAGTGGACGGAATGGCGAATCTACACGATCGACTGGCCGCCAAGATCCCGATCTGGCGGGACGAGCTGCACGACCTGGTCAAGAACCACGGCGACAAGGTCATCAGTCAGGTGACGGTGGCCCAGGCGCTGGGCGGGATGCGCGGCGTCAAGGGCATGATCTGCGACACGAGCGAGGTCCCGCCCGAGCGGGGTCTGCTCATCCGCGGCATCCCTCTCGCGGACCTCACGGGGCACACCCCGGAAGACATCTTCTACCTGCTCTGCACGGGCGACCTGCCGGGCGACGCGGCGCGCGAGGATCTGCGGGCCGAGCTGGCCCGGCGCGCCCGGGTGCCCCGGTACGTCTGGCAGGTCCTCGAGAGCCTGCCGCCCCAGTCCCATCCCATGTGCATGCTCGACACGGCGGTCCTCGCGATGCAGGGCGAGAGCAGGTTCGTCCAGGCCTATCACGAGGGGGTCGCCAGGAACGAGCTCTGGCGGTCCATGCTCGAAGACTGCCTGACGCTGCTCGCGCGCATGCCGACCATCGCGGCCGGGATCTATCGCCTGCGCTTCCGCAAGGGCGATCCCATCGAGCCCGACCCCGCCCTGGACTACTCGAGCAACTTCGCGCACATGCTGGGCCTGCGCGATCTGCACGCGGAGGCCGCCGACGCCCTGCGCCTCTACCTCGTCCTCCATTGCGACCACGAGGGCGGCAACGTCTCGGCCCACACCTGCAGCCTGGTGGGCTCCGCGCTCAGCGACGCGTACTACTCGGTTTCGGCCGGGCTCAACGGCCTGAGCGGCCCGCTCCACGGCCTCGCCAACCAGGAGTGCCTGAGCTGGGTCCTCGAGGTGCGCGACCAGTTCGGCGGCGTGCCCACCGAGGCCCAGCTGCGCCAGTTCGCGTGGGACACGCTCAACAGCGGCCGGGTGATCCCGGGCTACGGACACGCCGTCCTGCGCGTCACCGACCCGCGCTTCACGGCGCTGCTCGAGTTCGGCAAGGCGCACTTCCCGCAGGACGAGATCGTCCAGCTCGTAGCCCGCGTCTTCGAGGTCGTACCCAAGGTGCTCGAGGAGCAGGGCAAGGCCAAGAACCCGTGGCCCAACGTCGACGCCGCCAGCGGCGCGGTCCTCCACCACTACGGCATGACGGAGTTCTCGTACTACACGGTGATGTTCTCGGTGTCGCGGACCATGGGCATGTGCGCCCAGCTGATCTGGAATCGCGCGATGGGCATGCCCATCGAACGGCCCAAGTCGGTGACGTACGCCTGGCTCAAGCAGCAGGTCTCCGGCGCCTAGGCCGGGGCGGCGATCACCCTCGCCGCGACCGGCCGCCTTTCCCGGCGGCCGGTCTTCTGTTATAATTGTGGTCGCACGACAACCTGACCGGCTGTCGCCCCAAGCCGGCTCGAAAGGACCGCCATGCGCCGGTGCCCGCTCTGGCTCGCGCTCGCCGCGCTCTCGTGTCCCGCCGTCGCGATCGCCGGCGTGACCATCACCATCCTGGACGTGGGGCAGGGCGACGCCACCCTGGTCGAATCCACGAGCGGGCAGACCCTGCTGTTCGACGGAGGTCCCAACGGGACCGGCGCGAGCGTGATCCTCCCCTTCCTCGCGGACGAGGGCATCGCGGCGCTCGACTTCATCGTCACCAGCCACTACCACGAGGACCACATCGGCGGCGTCGACGAGGTCTACTCGCACACCGGCGCCAGCGGCGGCGTCTGGGACCGCGGCTGGAGCTACACGACGGCGACCTACACCGCCTACGCGAACGCCGTCGCCGCCGACCGGCACACCCTCGCCGACGGGCAGGTCTTCGACCTCGGCGACGGCGTGACCGCCACGTGCGTCTGTCTCAACGGCAACGGCGAGGTGAACGCGCCGTACAACGACAGCGACCTCGAGAACGAGTACTGCGTCGGCCTTCTGATCGAGTGCGGCGATTTCGATTTCTTCCAGGCGGGCGACCTGATCGGCACGAACGACGGCGGCCACGTCGACATCGAGACCGGGCTCGGGCAGGAGCTGCTCGCGCTCGGGAAGGCCGACCTCGAGATCTACCGGGTCAGCCACCACGGCAGCTACACCAGCAGCAACGCCGCCTTCCTCAACGCGATCACGCCCGAGGTCGCCCTGATCTCGGTCGGCGCGGACAATACCTACGGCCACCCCCACCTCGAACCGCTGCAGCGGCTGCAGACCCGCGACGTGTTCGTCTACATGACCAGCGAGGGCAACGGCGCCACGCTGCCGCCGGCGGACCTGGCCGTCGTCGGCGGCCACATCGTCGTCGCAACCACCGGCACACAGACCTACACCGTCGACGGCGACGTGTGGGAGATGGACGAACAGGGCGTTTCGCCGGTCGCGATCGTGCCGGCGACCTTCGCGCTGCTGGGCAATCACCCCAACCCGTTCAATCCCGCCACGATCCTCAGTTTCCGCTCCGAGCGGGGCGGCGCCGGCCGCCTCGAGATCTTCGACGTGGCCGGACGGCGAACCTGGGATGAGCGGTTCGTCGCCCCGGCCGGCCCGTACCAGCTGACCTGGCGGGGCGTCGATCACCGCGGGGACGCCGTCCCCGCCGGCGTCTATCTCTACCGGTTGACCATGCCCGACGGTCAGGGAACCGGACGGATGACCCTCGCGAAATGACCCGGCCGCGACCGCTGGATCCCGCGCCGTCGCGCGTTGAGTCCGGTGTCCGGGTCCGTGGGCTGCGCCGGGCAGGAGGTTTCTGGATTGAAGCGAGCGATCCTGGTGGTCGTCGTCCTGGCGGCCGCTGCCGCCGTGGTCTGGGCCGTTCGCGGCAAGGGTGACGGCGAGGCTCTGAAGTACCGCCTGGTCACCGTCGAGCGCGGCGACGTCGAATCGGTGGTCTCGTCCACCGGCAGCCTCGAGCCGGTCACGACCGTGCGGGTCGGCACCCAGGTCAGCGGCATCGTCGACCAGATCTACGTCGACTTCAACGACCCGGTCCGCGCGGGCCAGGTCATCGCGCGGATCGACACCACGCTGCTCGCGAACGCCGTGGCGGCGGCCGAAGCCCAGCGCGAGCGCAGCGAGGCCGAACTGCGCCAGGCCGAGCGCGAGCACGCGCGGCTGAGCGCCCTCTTCCGCGAAGGCATGGTGGCGGAGAGCGAGTACAACGCGGCCCAGTACGCGCTGGACGTCGCCCGCGCCGCCGTCCACGCCGACCGGGTCAGCCTGACCCGGGCCGAGCAGAACCTGTCTTACGCGATCATCACGGCCCCCATCTCCGGCACGGTCGTGTCCCGCGCCGTCGACCGCGGTCAGACGGTGCAGGCCAGCTTCTCGGCGCCCGAGCTGTTCCTGATCGCGGGCGATCTGCAGCAGATGCAGATCCTGGCCGCGGTCGACGAGAGCGACGTCGGCCAGATCCGGGAGGGCCAGACGGTCCGCTTCACCGTGCAGGCGTACCCGGATGCCACGTTTTCCGGCACGGTGCGGCAGCTGCGCCTGCAGGGCGCGACGACCGAGAACGTGGTCAGCTACACGGCGGTGATTGACGTCGCGAATCCCGACCGCCGCCTGCTGCCGGGCATGACCGCGACCGTGGATTTCCTCGTGGAGACGGCGACCGGCGCGCTCCACGTTCCCAACGCCGCGCTGCGCTTCCGCCCGGATCAGTCCGTGATGCAGGCCGCGCTCGCGCGGGCGCGCGCCGGGCGCGAACCGCAGCGCGGTTCCGGGGACACCTCCCGCCCGCCCTCGCCGCGCGGCGGCGGCGGCGGCGCCGCGAACGGCGGCGGCGCGGCGAACGGCGACGGCGGCGCGGGCTCGCGCGAGCGGGGCATGCTCTGGATCGTCGGCCCCGACGGCGCGCTGGACGTGATCATGGTCCAGACCGGCATCAGCGACGGCACGAACACGGTCGTCTCGGGCCGCGACCTTGCGGAGGGCCAGCAGGTGGTCGCGGGAATCGCCAGCTCGTCGACGGCGGAGGCCGCCGCGTCGCCGTTCCAGCAGCAGCGCCAGCAACCCGGCCCGCCGCGGCCCGGCGGATTCTAGCCATGGCCACCGGTCCGGTCATCCGCCTGCGCGATCTCCAGCGGACGTACGCGATGGGCCGCAACGAAGTCCGCGCCCTCGCCGGGATCGACCTCGAGGTCGCGCCCGGCGAGATGATCGCGATCATGGGCGCGTCCGGCTCGGGCAAATCCACGTTGATGAACATCCTCGGCTGCCTCGACCGGCCGACCGCGGGCACCTACGAGCTGGACGGCCGGCGGGTCGACCAGCTGGGCGGCAAGGAGCTGGCCGACATTCGCAACCAGCGCATCGGCTTCGTCTTCCAGGGCTTCAATCTCCTCCCGCGCACGAGCGCCCAGGAGAACGTCGAGCTGCCGCTGCTCTACGACCGCGCTCACCACCACCGGGACATCGGCCGCGCCGCGACGGCCGCCCTCGAGCGCGTCGGCCTCGGCGACCGCCGCGACCACGTGCCGAACGAGCTGTCGGGCGGCCAGCAGCAGCGAGTCGCGATCGCGCGCGCCCTGGTGACCGAGCCGGCCCTGCTGTTGGCCGACGAGCCGACCGGCAATCTGGACACCCACACCAGCATCGAGATCCTCGCGCTGTTCCAGGCGCTCAACGACCGCGGCCTGACGGTCGTCATGGTCACCCACGAGCTCGACCTCGCGCGGTACGTTCGCCGGGTGGTCGAGCTGCGCGACGGCCGGCTCGTCCGCGACGAGGCGGTGCGGGACCGCCGCGATGCCGCCGCCGATCTGGCCGCGGGCGCCGCGAGCGCCGCGAGCTGAAAGGACGCCATGCGCCACGCCAGGCTCTTCCGCATCGCGGTCCGCAGCATCGCGCGCACCAAGCTGCGCAGCGCGTTGACGATGCTCGGCGTCATCATCGGCGTGGGCGCCGTCATGGTCATGGTCGCCATCGGCCAGGGCGCTCGGTCGCGCATCGAGGCGAGCATCCAGAACCTGGGCACCAACCTCGTCGTGATCACCCCGGGGGCGAGCAACGCCGGCGGGGTGAGCCGCGGGGCGGGGAGCTTCAACCGGCTCACGATCGACGACGCGGAGAAGCTGGCGCGCGAGAGCCTGCTCTTGAGCAACGTCTCGCCGGTGATCATGGCCGGCGCGCGGATCCGCGGCGGCGGCGCCAACTGGTTCGCGCCGATCTTCGGCGTCGACGTCGCGTACCCGGTGATCCGGGACTGGGCCACGAGCAGCGGGCAGTTCTTCGGCGCGGCCGACGTGCGCGCCATGCGCAAGGTGTGCGTGCTGGGCGCGACCGTGGCCGGGAACATCTTCCCCGGCCAGGATCCGGTCGGCGAGCAGGTGATCCTGCGCGGCGTGCCCTTCAAGGTGATCGGCGTCTTGGCCGCCAAGGGCCAGACGGCCGACGGGTCGGACCAGGACGACTGCATCCTGGCGCCCTATACGACGGTGAGGACGCGGCTCGCGGGCCGGCAGTTCATCGCGCAGATCCTGGGCTCGGCCTGGTCGGCGGCCGACGTGGAGGCCGCGAAGTCCGAGGTCTCGGCCATCATGCGCGAGAGCCACGGTCTGGGCGACTGGGAGGAGGACGACTTCACGGTCCGCAACCAGGCCGACCTCGCCGAGACCGCCACCGGCACCACGCGGGTGATGTCGATGCTCCTGGCGGCGATCGCGGCCATCTCCCTGTTCGTCGGCGGCATCGGCATCATGAACATCATGCTGGTATCGGTGACCGAGCGCACCCGGGAGATCGGGATCCGCATGGCGATCGGCGCCCGGCCGGGTGACGTGCTGGCGCAATTCCTGGTCGAGGCCGTGGTCCTGTCGACGTTGGGCGGGCTCGTCGGCGTCGCGATCGGCTACGGCAGCTCGTGGCTCGTGGGCCGCCTGACGGGCTGGCCGACCACGATCGCCCCGGCCATGGCGGGGCTCGCGCTCGGCTTCTCGGCGGCCGTCGGCGTGTTCTTCGGCTTCTGGCCGGCGCGCAAGGCCGCGGCTCTGGACCCGATCGCGGCGCTCCGCTACGAGTGATCGCCGCCGCGCCGGACCGCCGGCCGGGCGCGCTCAGCCGACGAGCCGGCCGAAGACGTGCAGGTCAAGCCACTGATCCTCCTTGCGGACGGCCTGGCGCAGCACGCCTTCGCGCACGAAGCCGCATTTCTCCACGACCCGCATCGAGGCGACGTTGCCGGCGTAGACCCTCGCGGTCAGGCGGCGCAGTCCGTGGATCGCCGCGGCCCAGGGCACGAACGCGCGCACGGCCGCGGTCATCAGACCCAGGCCCCAGTACTCGCGGCCGAGCCAGTAGCCCAGCTCGCCGTCGTGCGCGAAGTTCGGCACGTTCGAGAGCAGCAGCCCGACGCCGCCCACGAGCCCCGTGGGCCCCGCGATGGCGAGATTGCGCGGCGGATCCTGCTCCGCCAGCGCGTCGAGCCACCGCAGCGCCGCCGCCTCGTCGTACGGGTGCGGGAAGAGATCGGTCACGCGGCGCCAGATCTCGTAGTCGCCGGCGAGGAGGCAGAGGCGAGGCAGGTCGTCTTCGCTGAACTCCCGCAGGTAGAAGCCGTTGATCTCGAGCGGCACGCGAACGTCCATCACCCGGCCTCCCGGGGATCGCCCGCCTCGGCCGCAGGACGCACCGCCTCGACCGCGTTCCAGGCGACGGTCCAGCCGAGCAGGATCTGCGACGGGTAGTGCTTGCGGTCGTTCAGACGCGACCAGCCCGTCAGGAGGCCCAGTCCCCGGGCGGCCGCCCGCGCGGAGCCGGGACGGCAGCGATCGGCCAGCGTCCACCAGGGGATGGCGCCGATGAACGCGTGACCGCTGGCGCCGTGGGCGTGCCGCAGCGGCCGCCACCGCGGCGACGCGCCGGCGACCGAGGGACGATCGGAACCGATTCCGCGCTGCAGCGTCCACAGCACGGGCAACCCCACGCAGACGGCTTCGAAGTTCGCGCGGCCCCAGCGCGAGAACGCGCTCGACTTCCAGAGCCAGTCGCCGAGCGCGGCCAGGCCCCAGACCAGGACCATGTCCCGCTCCCCGGCGGGCTTCACCCCTGCGGCCACGCGATCGGACGCGCTCGCGGGAAACGACTCGGCGCGCAACCGGTCGGCCTCGTCCGCGCGTCCGCCGGCGCGCAGCACCTCGCGGACGGCCGCGGCCCGGCCCTCGCGCGGGTCGAGCTGCCGCGTGTGGGCCGCCTCCAGCTCGGCGTCGGCGCCGCTGTAGGCCAGGACCGCCGCCGCGCCCAGCGCGAGGCCGAGGCGCAGGAAGGCGCGGCGCCCGTAGTTGCGGCGCCACTGTCCACCCGTGTGCCGGAACGGCGGGCGTCCCCGCGAGCGCGTCGAGCCGGTCGGCCAGACCAGAACGAGGATCAGCACGACGAGCGCCGCCAGCCACATGGTCAGGCCTCCCCGGCGAGGTAACCGACCACCTGGCGAGCGATGGCCGGCGCGGCGGTCACGCCCGGCGACTCGATGCCGACCAGGTTGACGAGCCCCTCGAGGTCGCCCGTCTCGCGCCGGATCACGAAGTCGGCGAACCCGTCGGTCCACCAGGCGATCCGCCGGGGCCGCAGCCCGCACATGTCCGGGCTCAGGTCCCTGCGCGCCAGGAACGGCAGGAATCGATGGGCGCCCAGGTAGAAGGATTCCAGGCGATCGGGGTCGACCGTGTAGTCCTCGGCGGCGCGGGGCGCGAGCGGCGGCTCGACGTCCGGACCCAGCCGCATCCGGCCGGCGAGGTCCAGGCAGAGATGGACGCCCAGGCTCGAGCCGTCGGCCGGCGGCACCGGGTAGACCAGCCGTTCGACCCGGCCGTCGTGGCGCGGCGAGATCGCGAAGTAATTGCCCTTGACCCAGCGCAGGCGCCAGCCCTCGCGGTCGATGTCCACGCCGGCGAACTCGGCGATGCGGTCGCTGTACAGGCCCGCGGCGTTGACGACCCAACGGCTGGTGTGCCGCCAGCCCTCGCGGGTCGCGCCGGTCGGGGGCCGGACTTCCAGGCGCCAGCCGTCGCGCTGCCGGTCGAGGCCCACGCAGTCGGCGCCGGTCAGGATCTGCGCGCCGGCGAGGCCGGCCAGCCGGCCGAAGGCGCGGGTACAGCCCTCGACGTCGAGGATCGCGGACCGGGGCGACCAGAGCGCCGCGAGCGCGCGCACGGCCGGCGCGAGGCTCGCGACCTCCGCGCTCTCGATCAGGCGCAGGTCCTCGACCCCGTTGGCCTCGCCGAGCGCGTGGAGCCGCTCGAGCTCGCCGAGGTCCGCCTGGCTCGTGGCGACGACGAGCTTGCCGCACTCGCGGTAGCGCACGCCGTGGTGCTCGCAGAAGGTCTTCAGCAGGCGGCGCCCCTCGACGCAGAGGCGGGCCTTGAGCGAGCCCGGCGGGTAGTACATCCCGGCGTGCGCGACCCCGCTGTTGCGGCTGGAGATCCCGCCGCCGAGGAGCGGGCCGCGCTCGACGAGCGCCGTCGCGAAGCCGGCCGCGGCGGCCCGCGCCGCGACGGCGCAGCCGACGATGCCGCCGCCGATGACGGTCACCTCGACGTCGGGCATGCTAGCCCTCGGCTGCCCGGTACTGCTCGAACGACTGGGACGCGTAGGCGCCGCTCGCGATCCACTGCAGCACCGACCGGAACGTGGCCGCGTCGACGAAACCCGGGATGTAGGTGATGCCCTTCCCGTCGCTGGTGACGAACCAGATCGTCGGCAGGCCCTGCACGCCGTACCTGGCCTTGAGCTGCGGGTTGCGGTCCGCATCGACCAGGATGGGCACGAACGCCTCGTTCATCAGGCGGGCCACGTCCGGCTGCGTGTAGGTCTCCCGCTTCATCTTCGTGCACCAGCCGCACCAGTCGGCGGTGAAATGGATGAGCACGGGCTTGCCGGTCTGGCTGGCCTCGCTGATGGCGGCGTCGTAGGCGCGCCAGACGATGGGGTCGGCGATCGCCGGCTCCGCGGCGCCGGCCGCTCCCGCGAGCAGGCTGCAGATCGTCACCAAGGCCAGGCTACGCATCATGGTCGCACCTCGCTGTCTCAGGTCGCCGGCCAGGGCCATTCCGCGGGCGGGGACGCCTCGAGGACGACCGGCTCGCCGCTCACGGGGTGAACCACCCCTAGCCGCCACGCGTGCAGTCCGATGCCCGCCGTGGACGCGCGCGGGCGGGCTCCGTACTTCGCGTCGCCCCACACCGGCCAGCCCGCCAGGGCGAGCTGGGCCCGGATCTGGTGGCGGCGGCCCGTGATCAGCTCGATCTCGAGCCGGCTGCGATCCGCCGCGCGATCCGTGACATGATAGCGCAAACGCGCCAGCTTCGAGCCGGGAAATGCGGCCAGAGCGGCCCGGGTGACGCCCCGGGCATCGCCCGTGGACGCCAGGTAGTGGACGAGCTCGCCGGCCGGCGGTTCGCATCCGCCTTCGACGACGGCCAGGTAGATCTTGCGGACCGTGCCCTCGCGGAACTGCCGCGACAGCCGCGCCGCCGCCTTGCTGGTCCGGGCGAAGAGGACGACCCCGCTGACCGGCCGGTCGAGCCGGTGCACGAGGCCGAGGTAGACGTTGCCCGGCTTGGCATACTCCGCCTTCAGGTAGGTCCGCGCCGCCTCGAGCAGCGTCGGATCGCCGGTGCTGTCGCCCTGGACCAGGAGATTCGCCGGCTTGACCACGGCCAGCAGGTGGTTGTCCTCGAACAGGATCTGCAGTGCGCCGGTCGTCATGGCCGAAACGTAGCAGCCGGCCGCGGCCGCGCCAAGCGCGAGCGGGTCAACGGGACCCGCGGTCCGGCCGATCGTCGAGCAGCAGCGGCGGCTGCCCGGTGTTCTCGACGACGTCGTTCCACAGCAGTCCGTCCGGGTCCAGCCGCTTGCGCCGGGCGATCGCCACGCGGATCGGCACGTGCACGAAACGGTCGTGCATCAGTCCGACCAGGCAGGCCGTGCGGCCGGTCATCGCCGCGTGCACCGCGTGCGCGCCCAGCCGGGCGCAGTAGACGGCGTCGCTCGGAGCCGCCGGCAGGCTGCGGATCTGGTAGCTGGGGTCGATGTACTTGACGTTGGCGGTCCGGTTGCGCTGCGTGAGGTGGTCGCGGATCGCCCGGGCGAGGAAGACCCCGATGTCGCCGAGCTGCGGGTTGCCGGACGCGTCGACGCCGGTCGCGGGCACGAGGCCCTGTCCGGCCCCCTCGGCCACGACCACCACCGCGTGGTGGCGCTGCGCGAGCCGTTGTTCCAGGTACCGCAGCAGACCGTGCTCGCCGTCGAGCGCGAAGGGCACCTCCGGCACGAGGACCACGTTGACCTCGTTGGTCGCGAGCACCGTGTGCGCCGCGATGAATCCCGATTCGCGTCCCATGAGCTTCACGAGCCCGACGCCGTCGTGCGCTCCCCAGGCCTCGGCATGCGCTCCCGCCACGGCGCGCACCGCCTCCGCCACCGCGGTTTCGAATCCGAAGGAGCGCTCCACGAAGCTCAGGTCGTTGTCGATCGTCTTGGGGACGCCGACGACCGCGATCGCGAGTCCCCGCCGCTCGATCTCCCCGGCGAGCGCCAGGGCGCCCTTCTGGGTGCCGTCGCCCCCGATCGCGAAGAGCATGTCGAGCTGGAGCGTCTGCAGCGCGTCGACCAGCTCCGCGGTCCGTTCGCCGTCGCCTCGCGACGTGCCGAGGATCGTCCCTCCCAGGTGATGCGCATGCCGGACCACGGACGGATCGAGCGCCACGACGTCCGGTCCGCCCTCGTTCAGGAGCCCGCGGAATCCATAGCGGACCCCGCTGATCCGGCGCACGCCGTAGCGATGCCAGAGCGTCATCACCAGGGCGCGGATGACGTTGTTCAGACCGGGGCAGAGGCCGCCGCAGGTGACGATGCCCGCATGGACGCCGGGCGGATCGAAGTAGATGTGCTCGCGCGGCCCGGCGAGCTCCAGCCAGCCGATCCGGTCCGGCGGCGGCATCGCCGCGCCCACGTCCGCCTCGATCGAATACAGCAGCCGCTGGTCGTCGCGGACGTAGTCGGCCAGGCAATCGCCGAATCGGCGGGACAGGACGATGGGCGAGGTCCGGGTGGCGGGCCCCAGGCGGTCGACGCCGAAATCGGGCGCGGATTCTGCCATGACTCCCTCCCTGAACGTTCGTCGGGCCGGCTCGCGCCGCTGGCCGCGATCCTCACCTGTCCCTGCGGCGCCGCGCCGCCGGGAGCTGCCCGCCGTACAGACCAATATCGTAAGTCAAAATCATGATTCGAGATGCTCGACGGGTTGCTGTTATCCACCATAAAGTAGCGATCCGGCAGAAGAATCTTCGTGAATTTTTCCGCGAGATGTCGTCTACTTCAGGACCCACCCCAGTGTTGGCCGGCACACCGAGAACCAGCTGACCCTGCGGGCAGGGGGGCGGTCAAGGGTGCCGATTCGCCCTCTCGCATTGGCGCCACGACCCCGCTGACGACCGGGACCCCGGACCCTCGGGCCCGGGGTCTCAGTCTACCTGGCCGCGATCACGCTCACCCCCGACCACGCCGAGCGCCACGACGAGCACGACCAGCCCCGCCACGGCGCGCAGCGACGCTGCCGGCTCGCCGAACACGCTCCACGCCACCAGCACCGCGAGCGGCACCTTGAGGTTGTTCGCCACGGCGAGCCGGCCCGGATTCGTGCGCGCGGCGCCCTTGTTCCAGAGCCAGAACCCGAGCGCGGTCGGCGCGACGCCCAGGTACGCGAGGACGGCGACCGTGCGGCCGGACCACTCCGCCGGCGCGCGAGCCTCGGCCAGGCCGAGCCCCGCCAGCGTCACGACGGCGCCGCCGAGGTACATCCAGCCGACCAGCCCGGCCTCACCGCCGCGGCCGCCCGCGCCGAGCGCGCCCGACCGCACGGCGAGCGCGCGGTAGCCGAGCTGGCCGATCGCGAAGAGGGCGTTGCTCGCCTGCACGAGCAGCACGCCTTGCAGGGTCTGCCCCTGCGGCAGCCGGCCCTCGGCCACGATCGCGCCGCCGACCGCCAGCAACGCTCCCAGGAGCGGGCGCGTGTGCGCGCGTCCCCGCCGCGCGACGGCCAGGAGCGCCACCATGATCGGCGTGAAGACCGTCCAGAGCGCGACCTGCCACGCCGCGAGGTACCGGAAGCTCGCGACGTAGCAGACGTACATCGCGCCGAACTGGACCGCGCCGAGCCCGAGCACGCGCCAGCGCCAGGACGCCGCCGGAGCTCGCCGGATGATCCACGGCAGGAACACGACCGCGGCCACGACCAGGCGCGCGGCCGACACCAGCCACGGGTCGAGCCCGGAAAGCTGGTGCTTGATGAACCCGAAGGAGAACGCCCACAGCGTCGATGCCGCGAACAGCCAGATCATGCGCGCCAGTATGGGCGGCGCGCGACGGACGCGGCAAGCTGGTTCCTGGCCCGCCCGGCGGACGGGAGGAAGGCACGGGGAATCGCCGACCCGCTGGTCCTATCGCACCAGGGTCAGCCGCGCCGTGCTCCGGCCACCGGCGACCTCCGCGACCGCGAAGTACACTCCGGCCGGCGCGGCGCGTCCCGCCCCGTCGAGGCCGTCCCAGACGACCTCGCGGCTCCCCGCCGGGACGTCGCCCGCCAGCAGGGACCGGACCCGGCGTCCGGCGGCGTCGAAGACGTCGAGGCGCGCCGGCCCCGCCGCCGGCGCCGAGAGCCGCAGGGTGGCGCGGGGGTTGAACGGGTTGGGGTACACGGCGAGGGACACCCCGGCGCCCGCGTCCGGGACGTCCACGGTGCCGCCGCCCAGCATCTGGCGCAGGATCC
Source organism: Candidatus Krumholzibacteriota bacterium (assembly GCA_022711765.1). Classification (GTDB taxonomy): domain Bacteria; phylum Krumholzibacteriota; class Krumholzibacteriia; order LZORAL124-64-63; family LZORAL124-64-63; genus Glo-17. The sequence continues at coordinate 994,215 of JAKLEB010000002.1, read as the reverse complement.
ACTTCTCCGGGTCGAGCTGGACCTGGTAGACGGGGCCCGGCCAGGTGAAGCTGTAGTTCTGCACGCGCCGGTCGTTCTCGACCGTCGTCCACGCGGCGCCGACATCGGTCGTGAGGCGGACCTTGATCGGCATGACGAAGACGTCCTCGTCCTGGATCTGATCGATCCTCAGCTGCACCAGGGTATGGTCACCCTGGGGCGTCAACACCGCGTTGTAGTAGTACCGCGGATAGCCCTCGCGGTAGATCCACTGCTGGAAGAACGGACCGAGGTCGCGGCCGGAGACCTCTTCCATGACCGCCTGGAGGTCCTCGGTGGTGGCGGCGCCGTAGGCGAAGCGTTCGCGGTAGAGCGCGAGACCGGCGAAGAAGTCCCCGTCGCCGAGGGCGCCGCGCAGCATGTGGACGACCCAGCTCGCCTTGTTGTAGCTCAGATTCCCGTCGAAGATCGAGTTGAAGTCGGCGGGGTTCTCCACGTAGATCGTGCCGGGGCCGAGGTACTCGGCGCCCGCCATCTCCTGGTGGTAGGCGGCCATTCCGGAGGATTGTTCCTTCCAGTAGGCCTCGGCCCAGGTGGCGAAACCCTCGTTGAGCCAGATGTGGTGGAACGTCTTGCAGGTCACGAGGTCGCCCCACCACTGGTGGGCGAGCTCGTGGGCGATGATGCCCTGTCCGTAGAACCAGTAGAGCAGGCTCGTGCAGGTCTGGTGCTCCATGCCGCCGCCCCAGATGAAGTGGGCGTGGCCGTACTTCTCGTCGAGGAACGGGTACTCGCCGAAGCCCTCGGCGAACGCCGCGATCATGTCGGCCGTGATCGCGTAACCGGCGCGCGCCTGGCTCTCGTAGGTCGGGATCACGTAGTTGACGATGGGCATCGCCTGCCCTGACTGGGCCGTGTAGGTGTCGGTGAAGACGACGTAGTCGCACGCGGTGACCGAGACCAGGTACGTGCAGATCGGGTAGCGCTCCTGCCAGTGGTAGATCTTGCGGTCGCCGACCGTCTCCTCGCCCGCCAGCAGGCCGTTGCTCGCCACCTTCATCGCCGCGGGCACAGCGACGTGCAGGTCGACCGAATCGGCCTTGTCCTCGTTCAGGTCCTTGCAGGGCCACCAGGTGCGCGCTCCGAACGGCTCGCTCAGGGTCCAGACCATCCGGTAGCTGTCCGCCCACGCCCAGCCGAACGAGCCGCCGGCGAGGGCCGGGTTGCCGTGGTAGTCGACGGCGACCGTGACGGTCTCGCCCTGCAGGTAGTCCCGCGGCAGGGTCACGCGGAGACGGTCGAGCTCGTGCGTGAACGTGGTCGCCGCCCCGTCGGCCCGGACCCCGTCGACCACGAGCACGCTCGAGAGGTCGAGGTCCACGAACGGCAGCACGGCGCCCGTGACCGTCGCCCGCACCGCGACCGTGCCCGTGAGCAGCTCGGCCGCCGGATCGAGGTCCAGGGCGAGGTCGTAGAAATGGACGTCGTACAGGAACTGCGCCGGGCTGGCCTGGGCCGGCGCCGGCTGCTCGGCCGCCCGCCGCGCCGCCTCCGTCTTGGCGGCGGCCTCCCAGGCGCGCCAGAAATGCGGCGAGTCCGGGATCTCGCCGGGCGCCGGCCGCGACGCCGGCGGCGGCGAGGTCAGGGCGGCGACCGGGACCAGGACGAGCAACGCGACGACGGCGAGGTGTTTCACGGACGGCGCTCCTCGGTCAGGCGGCGGGACAGCGGGCGACCCAGGTGAATCTACCGACGGCGGGCGACGGCGGCCAGCCGCGCCGCCGGATCCGGCCTCGATCATACCACATCGGGCGGGGTCCGGACGCGGCGAACCCGGAGTCCGCGGACCCCGGGTTCGGCGCCGGCGCGGTCGCGCCGCGAGCGGTCAGCCCACCTTGTGCAGCAGGTGCAGCAGGTCGCACACGCGGCAGCTGTAGCCCCACTCGTTGTCGTACCAGGCGATCAGCTTGACCAGGTTGCCGTCGACGACGAAGGTCGAATCGGCGTCGAAGATGCAGCTGTGCGGATCGCCCGCGATGTCGATCGAGACGATCGGATCCGTGCAGTAGGACAGGATCGCCTTGAGCTCGCCGTCGGCGTACTTCTTGACCGCCGCGTTGACCTCGTCCTTGGTGACCTTCCGCTTCAGCGTCGCGACCAGGTCCACGACCGAGCCGGTGGGCACGGGCACGCGCAGGGACATGCCGTCGAGCTTGCCGTTCAGGTGCGGCAGCACCTTGCCGACCGCGCGAGCGGCGCCGGTCGTGGTCGGGATGATGTTCATGGCGGCGGCGCGGGCCCGCCGCAGGTCGCTGTGCGGCATGTCCACGAGCCGCTGGTCGTTCGTGTACGCGTGCACCGTCGTCATCAGACCGCGCTCGATGCCGAATTCCTTGTCGACCAGGTAGGCGAGCGGCGCGAGGCAGTTCGTCGTGCAGGACGCGTTGGAGATGATCTTGTGCTCGGGCTTGAGCTGCGCGTTGTTCACGCCGTACACGATGGTGGCGTCGATCTCGTCCTTCGCGGGCACCGTCAGGATGACCTTCCGGGCGCCCGCCTCCAGGTGCAGGGCGCACTGCGCGCGCTTGCGGAAGACGCCGGTCGACTCGACGACGTAGTCGACGCCGAGCGCCTTCCACGGCAGTTCCTTGGGGTCCTTGACCGCCAGGAGCTTGGACCGGAAGCGGTCGGTCTTCAGGCTGTCGCCGTCCAGGCTCGCCGGCCGGCTCCACCGGCCCATCACCGAGTCGTACCGGAACATATGGACGAGGGACGCCGGATCGAACAGGTCGTTGATGGCGACGACGTCGATCTCCTCGTGGTCGTGCAGGATGCGGTAGACCGCGCGGCCGATGCGCCCGAAACCGTTGATGGCGACCTTCATCTTGGCACCGTCCTTCTGGCTCGAGATCCGCACCCCGCCGCGGCCCGCGCTGGCGCGCGGGCGGGCGCGGGTGCATCTTATCCGCTCGATGCGGGCATGATAACAGGTCGAGGACAAAGGGCAAGGCCGACCGGCGGCCGCCCCAGCCTGCGGAGGATCGGCGCGATGGCCGTCAGCGTGACCTGGGTGGAACTGGACGGGAAACAGGTCGAGGTCCCGGCCGGACAGACGCTCATCGAGCTGTTGCGCAGCCGGGGCGCGGTCGACCCGCAGGCGCCGGATCCCGTCGTCATGGCCTCGATCAACGGCCGGCGCACCGACCTCTACGAACCCCTGTTCCACCAGGACCAGGTCCGCCTGTACCGCCTGCGCGAGCGGCGCACCGCCCCCACGATCCAGCGGACCGTGAGCTTCATCCTCGACGCGGCGTGCGAACAGCTCTTTCCCGGCTGCGAGCTGCGCATGGAATTCAGCTACGGCCGCGGCGTCTACTGCCGGCTCCTGGGCCTCAAGGAGGGCCTGAACACGGCCGAGATCGAGGCCATCGAGCAGCGGATGCGGGACCTCGTGGCGGCGGACCTGCCGATCACGCCGCACGTCTTCGGCCTGCGCACGCTGATCAGCAAGGCGCGCGCGCGGGGCAAGCCGGCCGAGACCAACCTCGCCCAGTACCTGCGCCGCGACTCGCTCAAGCTCTACCGCCTGCAGGGCACCGACCATCTCTTCTACGGGCGCCAGCTGCCCTCCACCGGGTTCGTGCGCGCCTTCCGCCTGGTCCCCGAGCCGCCGGGCTTCATCATGCAGGTCGGCCCCGCCGGCGCGCCCGAGAAGCTCCTCGACTCGGTCCGCCAGCCCAAGCTCCTGCACACGATGCGCACCTACGCCGATTGGCTCGTCTCGCTCGAGCTGCAGGACATCGGCCATCTCAACCGGGTCATCGTGCAGGGCAAGGTGCAGGAGCTCGTCCAGCTCTGCGAGGCCCGCCACGGCCGCGTCTTCGTCGACGCCGCCAATCAGGTGGTCGCCTTGCCCGAGGACGGCCGGCTCGTCCTCGTCGCCGGGCCGTCGAGCAGCGGCAAGACCACGTTCGCGAAGCGGCTGTCCATCCAGTTGCGCGTGCTCGGCTACGCCCCGTTCGCCTTGAGCCTCGACGACTACTTCGTGGACCGCGAGAAGACACCGAAGAGCCCCGATGGCGACTACGACTACGAGTCGCTCGAGGCGATCCGGCTCGACCTGTTCAACCAGCACCTGAAGGCGCTGCTCGCGGGCGAACCGGTGCACCTGCCGGCGTACGACTTCCATACCGGCACGAGCCGGCTGCGCGAGGAACCGACGGTGCTGGGGCGCGGCCAGCCCCTGATCGTCGAGGGCATCCACGCGCTCAATCCCCGGCTGTCGCGCTCGGTCGCGCGCCGCCACAAGCTGCTCGCGTACGTCTCGGCGCTCTGCCACATGAACGTCGACAACACGAGCTACATCCGCACGTCGCGGACCCGTCTCTTCCGCCGCATCGTCCGGGACGCGCAGTTCCGCGGCTACACCGCGAGCGCGACCCTCGCGCGCTGGCCGAAGGTCCGCGCCGGCGAGGAACGCCACATCTTCCCGTTCCAGAACGAGGCCGACATCTTCTTCAACTCGGGCCTCGCCTACGAGCTGAGCGTCCTGAAGCTGTGGGCGGAGCCGCGGCTCGCGGCGGTGGGGATCGACGACCCCAACTACGGCACTGCGCGCAGTCTCATCGACCTGCTGGCGACGCTGCTGCCGATCGATGCGAGCGTGGTCCCGCCGACGTCGCTGCTGCGGGAGTTCATCGGCGGCTCGAGCTTCAACTACTAGCCGGCGGCCGGCCCGGGCGGGTCAGGGGGCGACGAACGTCTCGCGCAGGCCGGCCAGCGCCGGCTCGGCGCAGTCGGTGTCGATCAGGATCGCCACCGTGGTGAACGAGGTGCTGATCATCTGCACCTCGATCCCGGCGCGGTCGGTGGCGTCGAAGATGCGGCCGGCGATCGCGGGACTCGAGCTGAACTGCGGGCCGTAGATCGCGATGGCGCTGCAACGCCGCCGGACCTCGATCCGTTCGGCGCCGATCTCCTCGCGGATGCCCTGGAGCAAGCCCAGCGCCTGGTCCAGGTCCTGGCGGTGGATCGCCATGGCGAGGTTCTGGCGGTCGCGGTCGTCCGAGAAGCACGCGCAGCAGGTGATGTTGATCCCCGCCTTGCCCAGGGTATTGAGCGTGCGGCCGGCGAAGCGGTCGCTCGAGCGCGCCCCGAGCACGCGGACCACCACGAGGTCGTCCGTCCTCGTGATGCCGCCGACGGCGATCTTACCGGTCATGGGCCGCTCGCTCCTTCCTGGGATCCGCGCCGGGGCCAAGGGGGCCTGCCGGTAATATGGTCCACGCCGGGCGGCGGGACAAATCCGGAGCCGCCGGCTCCCCGCGGCGGTCGCGCGCGCCGCCGTCCGGCGCCGGGAGTTTCGTCGACCCGAGGTGGTTTTTTGCTTCCTGAACGCATTTTCTCGTTGATTCGCAGTCGCCAAGTCGGCTACATTGCGCCGTCGAACCCGGCGGACCGCAGGCCTCGTCGCCCAACCTCCCACGAATCATCCAAGGAGAGGCACCGATGGAGCACGCCAGCGCGACACCAGAGCCGTCCCGACCCAAGAACCGCACTCCCTGGAACACCCTCTCGGCCCGCGTGATCAGCCTCGTCAGCCGCAAGGGGGGCGTGGGCAAGACGACGTCGGCGGTGAACCTCGGCGCCGCCTTCGCGCTGTCGGGCCACACGGTCCTCATCGTCGGCGTCGATCCCCAGTGCGGCGTGGCGCGCACCCTCGGCTGCGGGCCCGAGGACCTCGACGGCGGCCTGCTCGATCTCTGGGACCACGACGTCTCGCTCACCCACCTCGCCCAGACCAGCCCCCTGAAGAACCTCTTCTTCGCCTCGTCGCGGGTGCGCGGGCTCGAGGAGGAGGAGCGCTACCTGGCGTTGATGGCCAGCCGGACGGACCTGTTCATCCAGCAGGTCGACCGGGCGCGGGACCTCTACGACACGATCCTGATCGATTGCCCGCCCCACCTCGGCGCTCCCACGCGGGCGGCGCTGCAGGCTTCCGACGGCGTCCTGGTGCCGGTTCAGGCCGAGGAGCTGTGCCGGGATTCGCTGGGCACGCTGCTCGGCGCCCTCGACACGTTCAACGAGGCGCGCGGCGGCGAGGTCGTGGTCGGGCCGGAGCTGGAAGGCATCTTCCTGACCATGCTCAACGAGCGGACCAAGATGGGCCGGCACGTCGCCGCGAAGGTCGCCGAGGAGTTCGGCCCGATCCTGCTGGACACGACCGTGCCGCGCACCACCCGCCTCAGCGAGATGGCGCTGCGCGGCAAGCCGAGCGTCATCTACGACCGCCGGTCCAGCGGCAGCCGGGCGTACTTCAACCTGGCCGACGAGATCATGAGCCGTTACTGCGAGCGCGAAGGCCTCGCGGCGGCCGGCAGCGCCGGGGGCGCTCCTCGCGCGTGGCGCGACGTCCCGGCGGCCCTCGGGGCGCTGGCGTGGGATGAGCCCGGACGGGCGGCGCCCTCGGAGAGCGGCGCGGACAGCGGCGGGTTCGGTCTGGCGAGCGGGCTCGAGACCCTGCTGGGCGCCCTGCGCGCGGGTGGCGGCCTGGACCTGCCCCCTCGCCCCTCGCCCGCCGAGCCGGCCAGTCCCGAGCTGGTGTCGCTCGAGGACCTGATCGCCGAGGAGGAGCTGGACGGCGGCGAGACCTGGGACGAGCCCTGGCTGCGCGACGACGGCTCCCGCGACCGGTTCCACTGAACGGACCGCGCCCGGCGGGACGCGGTTTGCCCGGCCACGCGCGGTCACCTACATTGGCCCTGCCCGCGGGCAGGGCCAACGCCTATCCGGCGCACGCGAACCCGTGGCTTCCCCGGAGGTCGATCCGTGAAACCCGAACAGATGCTCGCGCTGGTCTACGACAAGTCCACGATGCCATGGGACCAGACCCGCGGGTTCGAGAAGCGGGCCATGCCGCGCCCGACGCTCGATCCGCAGCAGGACCCCCAGGACGCCGACCGGGTCATCGTCAAGGTGATCTACGCCGGCTTCTGCGGCAGCGACCGGGGCATCTGGAACCGGAACGCGTTCAAGGGGATGATCTTCGACAGCCTCAAGCGCGAGGACAAGACGGTCCGCATCATCGGCCACGAGATGGTCGGCGAGCTGGTGGAGGTCGGGGACCGCGCCGCGCGCACGTACGGCTACCGGCGCAAGGACATCGTCTCGACCGAGAGCCACATCATCTGCAACGTGTGCTACCAGTGCCGGATCGGCCAGACCCACATCTGCGCCAACGACATCATCATCGGCATCGCCCAGGACGGCTGCTTCGCCGAGTACCTGAAGCTCCCGGCGCAGACGCTCTGGCCCACCGACCAGCGCAAGATCAAGCTGAAGGTGGCGGCCATCCAGGAGCCGTTCGGCAACGCCGTGCACGCGGCGACGACCGCCGACCTTCGCGGCAAGACGGTGGCGGTGTTCGGCTGCGGGACCATCGGCCTGTTCGTCGTGATGGTCGCCCGGTCGCTCGGCGCCACCCGCGTCATCGGCATCGAGCCCAATCCGAAGAACGCCGAGATGGCGCGCCGGCTCGGCGCGGACGACGTGATCGTGCTCGACGCCCAGCGCCTGGCCGCCTCGGACTGGCGAGCCGACGACGAACTCGTCAAGCAGGTCCGCGAGGCCTTCGGCGGCATCGGCGCCGACGTGAGCCTCGAGATGGCGGGCTACAACTCGTCGGTGAACAACGCGATCCAGTCGACGCGCCGCGGCGGCGACGTCATCTTGTTCGGGCTCAAGCAGGGCGACGCCCAGATCCAGGCCATGGATCGCCTGATCGTCAACGGCATCTCGCTGCACTCCGTCATCGGCAGGCGCATCTTCGCCGACTGGTACGTCACGCGGAATCTCCTCGAGGACCAGAGCAACGGCATCCAGGCGCGGATCCACGACGTGATCCTGGGCGGCGGCGAGGAAGCCGTCGTGCACATCGAGGACTTCGCTCTGGCCGGCTTCGAGCGGACGCTCGCGGACTGGCCGAAACCGCTCATCCAGTTCTAGCGAGCCGGTCCCCGCGCCGTCCGCCACGAAGGACATCGACATGAAGGTGACCATCGAGTACTGTCGAGTCTGAAACTACGAGCCGCACGCGACCGGTCTGGCCGCGCGGATCGAGGATCGCTTCGGCTGCGAGGTCGTTTTGATCGCCTCCAGCGGGGGCGTGTTCGAGGTCACGGTCGACGGCGAATTGATCTTCTCGAAGCGGGCCCAGGGCCGTTTCCCGGAGGACCGCGAGGTCATGGAGCCGCTGGCCAGGCACGAGGAGCGTCCATGACGAGTTCCGGCAGAGTCGTCATCTTCGACACCGACGGGACCCTGATGGACGGCCGACACGCCGTCATCGACGCCGTGGCGGAGGCCCTGATCGCGACCTACGAGCACTTCGAGCTGCCGGTCCCCGCGATCGACCGCGAGCGGATCAGCCTCGCGATGGGCTTGCCGAGCACCACGTTCTTCCGGGCCGCCTTCGACGCCGCGACGGTCGCGGCGGAGCTGCGCGACGCGTTCGCGAGCGAATTCGAGGTCCTGTCGGTGCGCGCGGAGGTGGCGGCGCTCCGGCGGGGCGAATCGCAGCTCTACGACGGCGCGCAGGAGACGTTGACCGCGCTGCGGGAGCGCGGCCACGATCTCGCCCTCTTCAGCAACGCGAGCGAGCCGTACTTCCAGGCGGTCATCGAGGTGCACGGGCTCGAACGCTGGTTCAGCCGCACGCTGTCGCTCGAGTTCGCGGTCCGGCGCCGGCTGGCCCGCCACAAGACCGGCATGGTCCGCCACCTCGCCCGGGGCTACGCGGACGTCGTCGTGGTCGGCGACCGGGTGCACGATATCGAGGCGGGCCGCGCCCTGGGCGCCCGGACGATCGGCTGCCGATTCGGGTTCGGCGAGCCCGACGAGCTCGATCGCGCGGACTGGACGATCGGCGACCTGCGCGAGATCCTCGCGCTGCCCCTCGACGTCGCAGGGCGTCCGGGGACGAACGACGCGCGTGAGGAAGCGCGCGGCTGACCGGCTCCCTCCCGGCTCCGGCGGATCGCGGACCGACGCTTCGCAGGGCGAGGACGAGGGTTCAGGGCAGCAGCGAAGGCAACGCGAGCGCCTCCCAGTACGGCGCGGTCAGGTACCAGGACAACCGCACGCCGTTGCCGGCGTCCATGCCGCCGAGCCGATGGGGCTGCCAATCCTCGAGCCAGCCGTCGCTGCCGGCCGCCGTCACGACCGCTCCGTCGTCCGCCGCAAGCACTCGCACCGCGAGCCGGGCGCCGGTCGTCAGGCGCACCGTCCAGCCGAGGTTGACCGTCCCGACCCAGCCGGATCCGGCCGGCGCCGCCGGCCCGAGCTCGATCCGGGCCGACCGCCACGGCGGGGCATCGCCCACCCGCAGCTCCACGATCAGGTCGGGCGGCTGCCGTCCGGGCGCTCCGTCGATACGGACCGTCACGGCGGACAGGGACAGGATCGGCGGTTCGCGGAGCGCCGCCGTCAACGCGGCCACGCGCTGCCAGGCGGCGGCCTCCGGGCTGCCGGCCGAGAGCGCGCCCGCATAGGCGTCGCGGACGCGGGTCGCGGCAGCGGCCAGCTCGAGCCACGATTCGGCGCCCTCACCGCCGCCCGCGACCAGCCGCAGCAGCTCGGCGCGCTGCTGGTCGAGGGCGGCCAGCTCCTCGGCGAACGCCGATTCCCGCGTGTGTCGCGACGATTCGACGGCCCGGGCGCGTCGAACGGCCCAGCGCGCGAGGAACGGCTCGTTCAGCGATCCCGCCAGGCGGCGCCAGCCGACCGCGTCGAGGCCGGCCGCCGACGCGGCATGGTAGTCCAGGAACTCCTGGGCGACGCCGCCGGCGAAGCAGACCTCGGGCAATGCGTCCGGCAGCATACCGGCCGCCAGGCAGCGTTCGAGCAGCAGGTAGCGCACGCGGGCGACATGGTCCGCGTACACCGCCGGATCGAAGCTCACCGCGCGGTTGCCCGCCAGCGACGTCGCGAGCCGGACCTGGCGGTCCACGGTGGCGTCGGCGGCGACGGCCTGCTCGAGCTCGGTGTAGAAGTCGGCCGTCGCGCGCAGCAGCGCCGGCAGTTCCTCCGCGCGCACCGCGCGAACCTGGGCGTAGAGAGCCGGCAGGATATCGGCGACCGCCGGCGTCGACCAGGTCGCGGCTCCGTAATCCTCCGCGTAGGCGCGCTCGCCGAAGGAGGTCGCGTGTTCGGCGCGCTTGAGCCTCAGCAGCGCCTCCGCGCAGTTCCGGAGGTCATGGGCGCGGGACTGATGGGCCGCGCCGAGATCGTCGATGGCGGTCTCACAGCGGTGATTCCACTGCGGCTCCCACCTCGCCGCGCCGAGCAGCCGCTCCAGCGCGGTCAGCCCGCCGATCTGGCGGAGCCGCGCATTGACGCCGCGCAGGAGATCGTCGACCTGCAGCAGGGCCGGCTCCAGCCTGGCCTGCTGGTGGCGCCGGGTCAGCAAGGAGTCGTAACGCGCCTTGAGCGCGTCCTGCTCGAGGTCGGGCAGGTCGGCCCAGTCGACCGATTCACGGACCGACACCTGGGCCAGCGCCAGCCGCCGCAGCTCGCGCGCCAGGACCTGTCCGCGCTCGTGCAGGCGCTCGACCGGCGGCAGCGGGACGCCCCCGACGGTGGTGCCCTCGAGCGTCCGGTCCGCGTCGCGCAGGTAGCCCTGGCCCTGGGTCTCCAGGAGGTGGCCGGCCTGCTGGAGGATCTCGAGCCCCCGCCGGCGGCTGGACCCGTCGAGGTTCACCAGGTCGGCCATCCCGCCTTCATGGATGCCGTTGAGGACGCCTTGATAGAGGGCCGCGACGTCGACGACCCCGAGGTTCGGATCGGTCGGCAGGCGGACGTCGCCGATCGCGAAACCGGGCAGGCGGCTCCAGTGCCCCGACGACCAGAGGTAGCCGGCTCCGGCGGCCAGGGCGCCGAGCGCGAGGATCAGGGCCACCCGGAACCGCAACGGCCGGCGGGTCCGCCGCCGCGGCGGGCTCGGTCTCGCCCAGCGAGGGGATGCGTCGCCCTGGACCGCCGCCGTCACCGGCGCCGGACGCGGGCGGGTCGCCGGACGCGAGCGCGCCGCCGCCGGCCCGGCCGGCGCCCGGGGCGACTCGATCGGATCGACCGGCGCCGGCGAGAGCTTGCGGCCGGTGTCCTCGTCGACCGTCGCCGTCACGACCTTCTTCCTGGGACGCAGCGAGCCGGAGCGCGCGCGCGCGAGGTCGACCCGCGCGCTGGAGCTGAGCCGTTCGAGCCCGGAGAGGTCGCCGGTCCGCAGGCAGCGCTGCACCTGCTGGACATAGTCCTCGCAGGTCTCGTGGAGCTGACCCAGAACGGACGTCATCAGGTAGGGCTGCCACGACGTGAACGGCGCCATCTCCTTGAACGTCGCAGCCAGCGTGTAGCGGTTGGCGCTCGCCGGCGCCCAGGACGCGAACCGCAGTTCCTGCCGCAACGCCCGCGGCAGACCGGCGATGGTCAGGGCGAGGAAGCGATCGCTGTCGCTGCTCGCCCGCTCGAGCGGCAGGAGCAGCCGATGGTTGGCGAGGATCTGGCGGATCGCCTCGTCGACACCGCCGGCGTCGGCCGCGCCCGGCGGCGGCGACACCAGCGGCGCGAGCGAGCCGGGGCGGACCTCCCGGCGCGGCAGCTCGTGGTCGGGGTTCCAGGCGGAGAGGAACACGTCCTCCTGCGCCAGGCAGTACGGATTGAGCTCGAATTCCTGGTAGTCGCTGCGGCTGAGGATCAGGACGTGGTAGATCGGCTTGAGTCCCTCCGCGATGCGGATCACCGCATACAGGGGGCCGGTCAGCACGGAGACGCGCACGGCGAGCGGGAACGACAGGAACGCCGGCCGGCGCAGCCCATCCGCCGGGACGGCGCCCCAGCCCTCGCAGAGCCTGACGACCTCGTCCGCGCAGGGCCGCGAGACGCCGGGCGAGACGGCCAGGACGGCGCGACCCTGCTCACCGTCCGGACGCGGGCCGAATACGAGTTGCTCGAGAACCGCCATGCCAGCCACTCCGCCGATTCAGGTCCCTTTCGAAGGATATCGGCAGGTCGGCCGAGAAGTTGAGCGCCAAGCAGCGGCCCGACGGCCCCGGCGAGCGGGCAGACGTCGCGCGTGGCGTCAGCGGCCGGCGTCCGGTCGCGGAAGCAGGACCGCAGCCGTCTCGTCGAGCATGCGCCGGGCGTCCAGGCGCGCCTCGGCGAGCCGGCGGGCGCGCCGGCCCATGGCGTCGAGCGCGGCGCGGTCGGCCAGCAGTCCGGCGATCGCGGTCGCGAGGCCCGGGGCATCGCGGACCGGCACGACCCGGCCGGTCTCGCCGTGCTCGACGCAGTGGAGCGCGCCGGCCACGTCGGTCGTCACGATCGGCAGACCGGTGGCGGCGGCCTCCATGAGCACCCAGGCCATGCCCTCGTTGTCCGACGAGAGCACGAAGAGGTCGGCCGCGGCCAGCGCGGGCGCCACGTCGGGCAGGAAACCCGCGAGGATGACCCGGCCGTCGAGGCCGCGCTCGCGGATGTCCCGCTCGAGCCGCGGCCGCAGCGCGCCGTCGCCGACGATCACGGCCCGCAAGCCGGGCAGCCGCTGCCGCGCCAGCGCGCAGGCCGCGATCAGATTCGCCTGGTCCTTCTGCGCCGTGAGGTTGCCGACGTTGACCACGAGCGGAGCCTCGGCCGGCACGCCGAGCGAGCGGCGGAACTCGCGGCCGGCCCGCTGCCGGTCGGGCTCCCAGCGCGGGCGCCAGCGGTCGAGGTCGACGCCGTTGATCACGACCGCGACCTTGGCGGCGGCAATCCACGGCCGGGTGCAGAGGGCCTCGCGGATCTCCGGCGCGTTCACGAGCACGCGGTCCGCCAGGCGGAAGATCAGGCGACGCTTCGGGTCGTCGCGCGGGACGACCCGCAAACCGAGACCGAGGGCGACCCGCGGTCGCCGCGCGGCGTCGATGAGGCGGGACGCCAGCCCGCCCAGCCAGTATTCCCGCCACCTCGTCAAGAGCACGGCGCCGGCCTCGAGCCGGAGCATCTCGCGGCGCAGCGCGAACAATCCGGCCACGTCGTTCTCGGAGCGGAGCCGGACCCGGATCCCGGCGAGACCGGCCGCGGCCACGCGCTCGCCGACGACGGGGTGGTCCCAGGCGAAGCCGACGCGCCAGCCGCGGTCCGCCAGTCCGCGCGCGATCCGCACGCTCCAGAACTCGTTGCCGCCCCAGGTCGTGCTGGAGTTCACGATCAGGACGGCCGGCGGCGTCACCCGCGGGTCTCCTGGGCGCGGAACTGGAGGTTGTAGAGATCGGCGTAGACACCGCCGGCCGCGAGCAGCTCGGCATGGGTCCCCGACTCGACGATCCGGCCGTCCTTGAGGGTGTAGATCCGGCTGGCGCTGCGGATCGTGCTCAGCCGGTGGGCGATCACGAACGTCGTGCGGTTGCGCACGAGCCGGTCGATCGCCTCCTGCACGAGCTGCTCGCTCTCGGTGTCGAGCGCGCTCGTGGCCTCGTCGAGGATCAGGATGGGCGGGTCCTTGAGGACGGCGCGAGCGATGCTCAGACGCTGGCGCTGGCCGCCCGAGAGCTTGGTGCCGCGGTCGCCGATGACGGTGTCGTAGCCGTCGGGCAGGCGCTGGATGAACTCGTGGGCATTGGCCGCGCGGGCGGCCGCCTCGAGCCGGTCGCGCGAGACGTCCGCGAGGCCGTACGCGATGTTCGCGCGCACCGTGTCGTTGAACAGGATGACCTCCTGCGTCACGATGCCCAGGCTGCGGCGTAGCGAGGCCAGGGTCACCTCCCGCACGTCGCGGCCGTCGATCAGCACCTGGCCCGCCTGAGGATCGTAGAAGCGCGGGATGAGATCGACGAGCGTTGACTTGCCGGCGCCGCTGCTGCCCACCAGGGCGACGACCTCCCCCGGCTCCGCCACGAGGTCGATCCCCCGCAGCACCGGCTCGGTCGGCAGGTACGCGAAATCGACGCCGCGAAGCTCGACGCGGCCCCGCACAGGCGGCAACTCGGCCTTGACGCCCTCGTCGCCCGTCTCCCCCGGGCTGTCGATGATCTCGAACAGGCGGTCGGCGGCCGCCATGCCCTCCTGGATGCCGTTGTTGACCCCGGTCAGCTCCTTGATGGGATGGACCATCGAGAACAGCGCGCCGAGAAACGTCAGGAACGCTTCCGGCGGCAGGCTCTGCGCGACGAAGACCTCGCGTCCGCCGAACCAGAGGATGACCGCGCCGACCCCGGCCGAGAGCACCTCGGTGAGCGGCGAGGTCAGCCGCTGCATGCGCGCGATCTTGAACATCTCGCGCAAGAGCCGCTTGCTCTCGCGCAGGTACCGGTCGCGCTCGAAGCGCTCCATGGCGAAGGCCTTGACGACCCGGATGCCGTAGACGGTCTCCTGCAAGACGCTCGTGAGATCGGCGAGGCGCTCCTGCTGGCGGTGGCTGTAGCGGCGCAGGTGCTTGCCGACGGTCACGATCATCACGAAGGTCAGGGGCAGGATCACGAGGGCGAGCAGGGTCAGGGTGACGCTGATCCACAGGCAGATGACCACGTAGCCCAGGATCTGCGCCGGGTCGCGGACCAGGTTGGTGAAGCTGACGTTGATCGTCTTGTTGGCGATCTGCACGTCGTTGGTGGCGCGGCTGATCAGCTCGCCGGCCCGGTAGCGATGGTAGAACCCGAGCGGCAGCTCGAGGAACTTCGCGTAGACGTCGTCCCGCAGGTCCTTGATGAGGCGCAGGCCGATCCAGTCGGTGAGCACCGTGCTGAAGTAGAGCAGCAGGTTCTTCAGCAGCAGGATCGCCAGGACCGTACCGACCACGCGGTGGAGCGCGTCGACCGGCTCGCCCGCCAGAAGCCAGGCCTCGACACTTCCGTAGACACGGTCGAGCCGGGCCTTGAGCCCGTAGTCCCGCAGCGAATCGAGCGCGCCGCCCGCGACGCTCGCCGCCTCGCCGGCAGCGCCCGAGGTGAACAGCGCCTTGAAGGTCGGCATCACGAGCAGGATGGTGAGGCTCGAGACGACCGCGAACAGGAGGGTCAGGATCACCGAGGCCACGACCTGGGGCAGGTAGGGCCGGAGGCGTCGCAGCATGCGGGCGTAGGTGCTCAATGCGGGAGCGGCCGGTGACCGCGGGACAGGGACCAGCGACTCGACGGTGCGAATCCTCCGTCAACCAACACTGGGCCCAAACGTCCCGGCGGTCAAGGGATCGCGGCGGCGGTCGCGAGGGCGCCGCGCGCCACCTCGTAGCGCCCGGAGGGATTCCAGAGGCACCAGCCGGCGGCCCCGGCATCGGCGGCGGCCGCGATCTGGGCGCTGACGTACCCGCGGTCGTAATCCGCGACCCGCCACGGGAACGCCTGCAGCCAGGGCCGGATCAGCAGATCGGGGCCCGCCTGCTCGCGGAACCGGGCGATCCCCTCGGCGACGATCGCGGCGGGGTGGTCGCCGGGGTTGGCGAGCCCCGCGAAGCCCGGGCCGAAGTGGGACGGATAGATCATCGGGCAGATGACGTCGAGGTGCAGCGCCAGGCTCGGGACGTGCTGGCCGGTGAGCGCCAGATCGACCGTGCGGTCCCAGGCCATGATCCCGAAGAGATCGGCCGAGAGCCGGCAGCCGACCCCGCCGAGCGTGTCGTGCAGGGCCGCGACGAATCCGGTGATCACGGCGCGCCGCCGGGCGGCGGTGGTCTCGAGGTCGCCCTGCCAGTCGCCCCGCCAGCCGTTGGTCGGGAAGCGCACGTAGTCGATCTGGACCTCGTCGACCCCGGCGCGCGCGAGCTCGAGCGCGAGCCCGGCGTTGTACGCCCGCACATCGGCCAGGGCCGGATCCATCCAGGCGCAGCCCCGTTCGGTCCAGGGCGAACCGTCGGGGGCGGAGAGGGCGAGGTCCGGCCGGTCGCGGCCCAGCCGGCCGTCGAGGAACAGGGCCAGGCGCGCCACGACCCACAGGTCGCGCTCGTGGAGCTTCTCGATCAGCATCCGGAGGTCCGGGATCACGGCTCCGCGCGGCTCCCGACCGAGGATCGCGGCCGCCGTCGCGCTGGGAAAATTGATCCCGCCGTCGATGTCCTTGGCGTCGAAGACGACGCCGTTGCCGCCGGCCAGGGTGAAGCTGTCGACGCGCGCGAACACCGCCCGGCTGCCCCAGAGCGCCCCCGGCAGGTAGAGCCCCCGCAGGTCGGCGCCGTCGCGGGTGGGTCGCGCGGCGCGCGGCGGCGCCGGCTCGGCCGGCACGGGGATCACGAGCCGCTGGCCCGGGCGCAGCAGGTTGCTCGTCGCGAGGCCGTTGGCCTCGCGGATGGCCGCGAGGCAGTCGGCCTGGCCGTACCAGCCGGCCCGCTCGCGGTAGCGGCTCGCGATCCGGTTCAGCGAGTCGCCCGACTCGACCGTGTGGCGCAGCGTGTCGCCGGACGCCGACTCGAGCGCGTAGCCGGCGACGGCGGTCGCCGCCGAGGCGGAGGGGGAGGCCGCCGTCAGGACGACCGCCGTTGCGCCGAGTACGAGGAGCGTGGCCGTGGCGTTCTGCATGGTCCCCAGCCGGCCGCGGGAACGACTGGCGTCCCGGTTGCAATGATCGCGAGCGACGACGCCGGGATCTGCAAGTTCCGGACCGGTCCGGGGACATCAGCGGAGGCGGATCGACACGGGGCAGTGGTCCGAGCCCAGGACCTGGGGATGGATCGCCGCGGCGAGCAGGCGCGGCCGCAGGCGCCGGGAGAGCAGGACGTAGTCGATCCGCCACCCGACGTTCTTCTCGCGGACGCCCTTGCGGTTGCTCCACCAAGTGTAGTGGCCGCCGGCAGGCTCGAACTCGCGGAAGCTGTCGAGGAAACCGGCCGCGAGGATGCGGTCGAAACCGGCGCGCTCCTCGTCCGTGAAGCCCGCGTTGCCGCGGTTCTGGCGCGGATTCGCGAGGTCGATCTCCCGGTGCGCCACGTTGAGGTCGCCGCAGAAGACGACGGGCTTGCGCGCGTCGAGGGCCTGGACGTGCGCGAGGAACGCCGGATCCCAGAGGTCGGCCCGGTAGGCGAGGCGAGCCAGTTCGCGCCCGGCGTTCGGCGTGTAGACCGTGACCACGAACAGGTCCGGGAACTCCACGGTGAGCACCCGGCCCTCGCCGTCCAGCCCGGGCTCGCCCAGATCGCGCGCGACGTCGAGCGGGCTCGGCCCGGTGAAGACCGCCACGCCGCTGTAGCCCGGCTGCCGGGCCGGGTTCCACCACGCCGTGTGGCCGGGAAGCTCCAGCGCGGCCTGTTCCGGCGATGCGCGCGTCTCCTGCAGGCAGATCACGTCGGCGCCGCACGCGCGCAGCCACTCGCCGCCCCCCTTGCGCAGGCAGGCGCGGATGCCGTTGACGTTCCAGGACACCAGGTGCACCGTCGCTCCCCTTCGCCGCCGTCCGGACCCTGAATATCCGCTCGCCTCGCGGTCCGTCAAGTCCTGCCGCGAGGTCGACGGCCCGGTTGCGCGGGCGCTGGTTCCGTGCCACAATTCGCGGCGTAGGCCACACGGAGGTGGACATGCCCAGGCGGTTCCTGCTGACCGGAGGCGGCACCGGCGGCCACGTGACCCCGGCGCTCGCCGCGGCCGGCGCGCTCGCGGAACGGTATCCGGACGCCCAGTTCCGCTACGTCGGCCTCGCCGACAAGGCCGAAGGCGTCATGGCGCCGCAGGCGGGCTACCCGCTGTCGCGCGTGCACAGCCGCGGCCTGCCGCCGCCGGGGCCGGGGCTGCTCTGTTTCGCCTGGCACCTCGGGCGCGGCATCCTCGCCGGGCTCGGCATCCTCCTGCGCGACCGGCCGTCGTTGATCATCGCGACCGGCGGGTACGTCGCGGCGCCGCTCGTGCTCGCGAACGCGCTGCTGCGGCGGCTCCGCCTCTCGCGCGCGCCGCTGCTCGTCCACGAGCAGAATTCGCACCTCGGCCGGCTCAACCGGGTGGCGGCCGGCGTCGCCGACCTCGTCGCCGTCTCCTTCCCCGAGACGTTGCGGGAGCTGCCGAACGGGAAGGGCGTCTACGTCGGCTACCCGGTCCGCGCCAGCTGCGCGCGCGGCGACCGCGACCCGGCCCGGCGCGCGCTCGGCATCCCGCGCGACGCCCTGGTCGTCTTCGCGTTCGGCGGCAGCCAGGGCGCCCGCTCGCTCAACCACGCGGTCGCCGACGCGGCGCCCGCCCTGCTCGGCGACGATCGACTGTGGCTCATCCACGGCTGCGGCCGCCCGTTCGGCAAGCGGCCGGCGCGCGACGCCTACCACGGCTACCGCGACGTCGAGGCTCGCCTCCGCGAGCGCGATCCGGCGTTGCTCGAGCACCCGCGCTACCGGCGACTCGACTTCATCGACGGCATGGCGGACTGCTACGCCGCGAGCGATCTCGTCGTCTGCCGGGCCGGCGCCGGCTCGCTCATGGAGGTCTGCGCCCAGGGACGGCCGGCGGTGGTGATCCCGAAGGCGAACCTGCCGGGCGACCACCAGGTCCGCAACGCGCGGCTGCTCGAGCGCGCCGGCGCCTGCCGAGTGCTCTACGAGCGGATCGACCCCCGCGACGCGGGACGGCACGAACCCGCGGTGAGCGGCGAGCGCCTGGCCGCGCTCGTCACGGACCTCCTGGACGACGGCGCGCGGCGCGAGCGCATGGCTGCCGCCGCCGCGAACCTGATCACGACCGACGCCCGCCGCCTGCTGGGCGACTGCGCGGTCTACCTGCTCGGGGACGGACCTCGCCCCGCGGCCGCCACTCCGCCCCCGTTCCCGGACGACCGGGTCATGGGCCTGGACGCCTCCGGCATGGAGAGGCTGCTGCAGCAGGTCGCGAGCGAGTTCGCCCCGCCGCTCGACGCCGCCGAGCGGGAGCTGTTGCTGAGCAAGATCGACGCCCTGCTCGCCAGCCGGTCGTGGCTGGACCGCGCCCGCGGCTGCCGGGTCGCGGGCTTCGCGGGGTACGGCGACGCGGCGCCGGCCCTGCGGCGCCTCGCGGCGAGCGACCTGCCCCTGGTCCGGCGCGATGCGCTCAAGGGCTTGCGCGGACTCGGTCCCGCGGCGCTCTCGGCCGACGCGCGCCTCGAGACGCTCCTCGGCGGCCTGAACGACCCCTACTACGAGGCGCGCGTGGAGGCGGCGCTGACCGCCGCGGCCGGCGCCGGCAAGCTCGGCGCCGAGGCGCGCCGGCAACTCACCGAGCGTCTGGCGCAGCTCTGCCGCGATTCCAGCTTCGAGGTCCGCATGGCGGCCGTGCGCGCGCTCGGCCGCCTCGCCGACGCGCCGGAGCCGGTGATGACCGCCCTCGAGCGAGTCCAGTTCGACCCGGTCTGGAAGGTGCGAGGCGCGTTGTTCCAGGCGTACGCCGAGCTCGCCGACCGACAGGTGATCTCGCCGACCGCCGCCCACGCCGCCCTCGACGCGGTCCTGATCACCGCCAACGGATACCTGACCGATTACGAGATCCGCCACCGTCGCAACGAGGCGCTGCGCCGGATCCGCCGCCGGGAGGCGTGACATGCTCTACGAGTTGATGCACGCGCTGGAGCGAATCGGCGGCCCGGCGGTCTTCCGCTACGTGACGACGCGCGCGGCCCTCGCGTTCATCTGCGGCTTCGTCGTCGTGCTCGCGGTCGGCCGGCCGCTCATCAACTGGCTGTACCGTCACGGCATCCGGTCCTTCGAACGCACCTACGGCGACATCAACACGACCGCCAAGACCGGCACGCCGATCATGGGCGGCCTCCTGATGGCCCTCGGCGGCCTCGGCGCGGCGCTCCTCTGGTGCGACCTCACGAACCCGTTCGTCTGGGTCCTCTTCGCCTCGGCCATCTACTTCGCCGGCTTCGGCATCCTGGACGACTGGCTCAAGATCCGCCACCGCGATCCCGACCGCGGCCTCTCGCGCCCGCTGAAGCTCGCGAGCCAGGCGCTGTTCGGGCTGGCTCTGGGTCTCTACCTCGCCTGGCCGGAGATCTCCCCGTTCCCCGAGCGGGTCGGCACGCAGATCCAGATCCCGTTCCTCAAGGGCGCCCGCCTCGACCTGGGGTACTGGATCCTCGCCTGGAGCGCGTTCTACATCGCGTACCACGTCAACGCGGTCAACATCACCGACGGCATGGACGGCCTGGCCACGGTCCCCGCGATCCTCGTCTTCTCGGTGATCGCGGTCTTCGCCTACATCGCCGGCAACGTCCAGCTCTCCGGGCACTACATCTACGCGTTCATCCCGCGCTCCTCGGAGATCACGGTCTTCTGCGCCGCGATCATCGGCGCCGGACTGGGCTTCCTGTGGTATGTCTGCCACCCGGCGAGCGTGTTCCTCGGCGACACGGGGTCGCTGTTCATCGGCGGGGTGCTGGGGACCGCGGCCCTGATGATCCGCCAGGAGCTGGTCTGCCTCTTCGCGGGGCTGATCTTCCTGCTCGAGCTGCTGTCGACCTTCGTGCAGGAGCAGGTCGGCTTCAAGCTGCTCCAGCGTCGCCTGCTCCCGCGGGCTCCGCTGCACCACGTCTTCCAGCACCGCGGCATGGCGGAGAGCAAGATCGTCGTGCGGTTCTGGATCGTGTCGCTGATCTGCGCGGCCGGATCGTTGCTGACGATCAAGTTCCGCTGAGCCGGATCGCTCCCCCGCGGCCGTCCGTCGCCTCGGATTGGCGAGAAATTCGACCGGCGATCCCGAGTTTGTGATACAGTCCAGCCTGCCGCGTTCTCGCAGGGAACACCTTCGCGGAGACGCCGGCGACCGACCCCAGCGGGATGGAGGGTTCCCGGGCCGCGATGCCGGCGCGCTCCCCAACCGATCAGGAGGTCACCCATGTCTCGCCCCAGCCGATCCGTCCCATGGGTTGCCGGCGCCGTGGCCCTGCTCCTCGCCCTCTTCCTCGCCGGCACCGTCCACGCCGAGTACCTCGGCAACATCACCTTCGGCCACCCCTCGCCGAGCTTCCTGCCCAACGGCCTGCAGGTCACGGTCAGCGTCGACTACAAGATCGACGACCCCGCCGGCCGGCGGATCTACGTGCTCCCCTACACGGACGGCGCGCCCTCGCCCGGCTACGGCGTCTCCGGCTCCCCCATCTACCCGGCGGGCACCGGCACGGCGACCAATTTCTTCACCATCCTGTCCGGCACGGTCGCCATCGACGAGGTCCGCGTGTACACGCGCGACCCCGACTTCACCGTCACGCCCCTCGAGGTCTTCGTGCCGGTGATCTACCGCTACGGTCCGCACGGTCTCTGGAACGTGCAACCGGACCATTCCCAGCACAGCCACCTGCGCCACGGCATGCAGCTGTCGATGACCTTCGACTACGAGGTCGACGCGCCGGGCTGCAAGATCTACGCGCGGCCGTTCAACAGCGGCCACCTGGAGCCGGGCTACTTCGCCAGCGGCTCGGCCGACCTGCCGCCGAGCGGCAGCTACAGCCAGGACTTCTACTTCAACGACGACGCCGACATGACCCACATCCGCTTCCAGATCTTCGCGCTCGACAACACGACGCTCCTGCAGGAGATCTTCGTGCCGTGGGACTGCCACTGGCGCGAGTGGGGCGTCTACGACATCTCGCTCGACTGGCCCGACCTCACCTCGCTGCACAACACCCAGAACCTGGTCTCGTCGTTCACGGTCGATCATCTGGACCCGGCGGGGCTGTACGCGTGGATGCTGCTCGTCAAGGACGGCGGGCTGGCGGTTCCCCAGAACTACCAGGGCAGCGTCCTCTTGGGGGCGGGGACCCATGCGATCACCCGCTTCGCTCGCATCAACGCCGGGACCGTGCAGACGGATGCGGTGCGCTTCATCATCGGCCAGCCCGGCGACAGCTACCTCGAGTTCGACGTGCCCCGCCTGATCGATTACGGACCGCACGCGCTGCAGAACTTCGCCTTCACGCCCGCGGCGCCCGCGATCCTCTCGAACGGCGAGCACCTGCAGATGACGTTCGACTACATCACGGATCACGGCGCCAACGTGCTGATCTTCGGGCGACCGGCCTACGACGGGACGCCGCTGTTCGGCATGACCAGCTCGGGCTCGCCGTACTACGCGCCGCCGTCGGGCAGCGGCAGCTTCTGGTGCACGTTCGCCTCCGGGAACCACCTCGCCGACAGCATCCGCTTCCAGATGGTGAACGCCGACCAGTCGGTCGTGCTGCTCGAGCACCACGCGCACGGCTCGTGGGCCTGGGGCACGCCGGCCACGATCACGCCGGTCGCGGAGGCGCCGCCCGCGGCGCTCGCCTCGCTCGGCCATTGCTACCCGAACCCCTTCAACCCGACGACGACGATCCCGGTCACGCTCGGGCGCGGCATGCAGGTGAAGCTCGCGGTCTACGACCTGCGCGGCCACCTGGTGCGCACGCTGCAGGACGGGGTCCTCGCCGCGGGCGAGCACGCGTTCACGTTCGACGGGAAGGGACTCGCGAGCGGCGCGTATCTCTGCCGGCTGGAGAGCCCGGTCGGGGTGGCGACAGAGCGGCTGACGCTCGTCAAATAACGCGCGACCGCCGGGCCGACCGCTCGGCGGCTCCTGCCGGGGCGGTCGGCGAGACCGCTCCGGCAGAGGCGGCCGCGCGGCCCGCCCCGACGTGCAAACTGTTGCCGATCACTGTCTTGCGATTTCCCCGGGGCGGCCTGGAGAATATTCTCCATCTTGTCCGGACCGCTGCTGGAGACTATTCTCCAACCCCCGGGGAGGCCCGCCGGTGATCCGCTTCGGTCGCACCTACGGCCTGGTCGCGCTGATGGTGCTCGTCGTCACCCTGATGCACTACAACACGGCGATCCACATCCACGCCGCGCACGGCATCTACCGGCGTCTCTATTACTTCCCGATCATCGTCGCCGCGTTTCGCGGCGGCCGCCGGGCCGGTTGGTGGACCGCGGTCGCGGTCTGCCTCCTCTACATCCCCCACGCCTTCGGGCTGATCGGCTTCGACCCCGCGCCCGCGCTCGAGAAGGTGCTGGAGATGGTCCTCTACCTCGCCGTCGGTCTCGTGACCGGCCTCTTGGAGGACCGCGGCCGCAGGGTCCGCGACCGCCTGCGCCACGCGCTCGCGGAGCGCGAGCGCCTCGAGCGCGAACTCGTCCGCCGCGAGCGGCTCGCCGCCGTCGGCCAGCTCTCCGCCGGCCTCGCTCACGAGATCCGCAATCCGCTCGCGAGCATCAAGGGCGCGACCGAGATCCTCGGCGACCTCAACGGCCTCGACCAGGGCCGCTCGCGCATGCTGGCGATCCTGCGCGAGGAGACCACGCGCCTGAACGAGGTGCTCACGCAGTTCCTGGACTTCGCGCGTCCGGCCGAATCGGGACGCACCCGCTTCGACCTCGGCGGCGAGCTCGCGCGGCTCGCCGAGCTGCTCGCTCACCGGAGCGACGCGCCGCGCGTGCGCGTGGACGTGCCGGCAGCGCCCGTCGAATGCGAGGCCGACCGCGCGCAGGTGCGCCAGCTCCTGTTGAACCTGGGCCTGAACGCGGCGCAGGCCGCGGGACCCGCCCCCGCCGGCGAGGTCGCGCTCGGCCTGCGGCGCGACGGCCTGCGCCTCGTGGTCTCGGTGACCGACAACGGTCCGGGGTTTTCGCCCGAGGCGCTGCGCAACCTGGGCACCCCGTTCTTCACCACCCGCAGCGGCGGCACCGGCCTCGGGCTCGCGACCAGCCTCCGGTTCGCCCGCGACCACGGCGGCGACCTCGCCGTCGACGAGGAGTACACCGGCGGCGCGCGCGTGACCGTGTGGCTGCCGGCCGCCCAGGGAGGCGCGTGATGACGCGAGTGCTCCTGATCGACGACGATCGCAACCTCCGCGAGGTCGTGGGCTTCATCCTGCGCGAGGCGGGTTACGCGGTGAGCGACGCGGGCTCGGCGGAGGAAGGGCTCGTCCTCTTCGAACGCCAGGGCGCGGATCTCGTGCTCACGGACATGAAGATGCCGGGCCGGGACGGTCTCGACGTCCTGCGCGCCGTGCAGCCGTCGGGCACTCCAGTCATCGTGCTCACGGCGCACGGCACGGTCGCCCAGGCCGTCGAGGCGATGCGCCTCGGCGCGTCGTCGTACCTCCTGAAGCCGTTCGAGCGCGCCGAGCTGCTGGTGACCGTGGCGAAGGCGCTCGGCGAGGGCGCGCTGCGGCGCGAGAACCAGAACCTGCGCGACCTGCTGCAGCGGCGCCAGGGCGAGAGCGGCCTCGTGTACCGTTCCGCCGCCATGGCGCACCTGATCGAGCAGGCCCGCCAGGTCGCAGCGAGCGAGGCGCCGGTGCTGATCACCGGCGAGAGCGGCACCGGCAAGGAGCTGATCGCGCGCCTCGTGCACGACGCGAGCCCGCGGTGGGACGGGCCGTTCGTCGCGGTCAATTGCGGCGCCATCCCGGACGACCTCGCGCCGAGCGAGCTGTTCGGCCACGTGCGCGGCGCCTTCACGGGTGCCGAGCGCGAGCACACGGGCCGCATCCGCGCGGCGGCCGGCGGCACGCTCCTGCTCGACGAGATCGGCGAGCTGCCGCTCGCCCTGCAGCCCAAGCTCCTGCGCGCGCTCGAGACGCGGCAGGTCGACCCCGTCGGCGCGGTCGCGCCCGTCGACGTCGACTTCCGCCTCGTCTGCTCCACGAACCGCGACCTCGTCGCGGCCGGCCGCGACGGCCGTTTCCGCGAGGACCTCTACTACCGGATCGCCATCGTGGTCCTGCACGTGCCGCCGCTGAGGGAGCGGCGCGAGGACGTGGCCCCGCTCTGGGAGCATTTCACCCGGCTGCACGGCGACGAGCGCGTCGCGAGCACGCCGCGGCTCGTGGCGGCGCTCGCCGAGCGGCCGTGGCCGGGCAACGTGCGCCAGCTGCGCAACCTGAACCAGCGCCTCGTGGTGCTGAGGAGCGGCGACCGGCTCGACCTCGCGGACCTCGCGCGCGCCGAGGCCGCGGCAGGCAACGCGCCGGCGACCGGCGCGGCAGGGTCGCCGCTCGTGGGCGAGCTGCCGCCCGACCGGCTCGACCTGGGCGCGCTCGAGGAGGAGATCATCCGGCGGACCCTCGAGCGGTTCGGCGGCAACAAGACGCGTACGGCCGAGTACCTGGGAATCCCGCGTCACGTGCTCGTCTACCGCCTGAAGAAGTTCGACGCCTGAGCGGCGGGCCGTGGTATCCTCGAGCCATCACCGTCCTCGACCAAGGAGACCGTCCATGCGCTCGAGAATCGCCCCGCTGATCGTCGTCCTGCTGGCGCTTGGCGCGTCGCCCGCGGCCGCCGGCCAGATCCTCCTCGCGATCCAGGACCCGACCCTGCTCGAGACCCGCGCCGATCGACCTCTCGCCGCCGATCCCGCGCTCGCCGGCACGCTCGCCCGCCACGGGCTCGCGGCTCGCTGGGTCACGCCGCCGGCGCCCGGCCTCGACCTCACGCGCCGGTACCTGCTCCTCGACGGCGCCGCCGATCCCCGCGCCGCGGCGGCCGCGCTGCGCGCCGTGCCGGGCGTCGCCGCGGCGGCGGTCGCCGGCACGCGCGAGCTGTTCCTCGTGCCGAACGACCCCTACTTCACGACCCAGTGGCACCTGCGCGGGCCGGCCGTCGAGCCCGCGTCCTTCGATTTCCCGGCCGCCTGGGACCTCGAGTGGGGCGCGGCGGACGTCGTGATCGCGATCATCGACACCGGCGTCGACTGGTCCCACCCCGACCTCGCCGCGACGGCCTGGACGAACGCCGGCGAGACGCCGGGCAACGGCGTCGACGACGACCTCAACGGCCGCATCGACGACGTGCACGGCTGGGATTGCGGCAACAACGACGCCGATGCGCGCCCCGAGACCTACCTCGAGATGGGGCTCGACGTCGGCTTCCACGGCTCCCACTGCGCCGGCATCGCGGCCGCCGCGACGAACAACGCGGTCGGCGTCGCGGGCGCGGCGCCCGGCTGCCGCGTGATGCCGCTGAAGGTGAACAACGCGGCGAGCCAGATCACCGACGCGGCCATCACCGCCGCCTTCGTCTACGCGATCACCAACGGCGCCCGCGTCATCAGCATGAGCTTCGGCGGACCGGACGAGGGCGGCGCCGCGGCCTTCTACCAGGACCTCGTCGACCAGGCGCTCGCGGCCGGCATCGCCTGCGTGGCCGCGGCCGGCAACAACAACGACCCGTCGCTGATGTATCCGGCCGCGTGCGCGGGCGTGATCTCGGTGGGCGCCACCAACCAGGCCGGCGCGCGCGCGAGCTTCTCCAGCTACGGCGCCTGGGTCACGGTCAACGCGCCGGGCGAGCACATCTGGTCCACGATCCAGAACAACTACGAGTTCGACTTCCTGACCGGGCTGCTCTACCAGCTCACGTACGGCTGGGACGGCGTGAACCCGTACATGTACTGCGACGGCACCAGCATGGCCTGCCCACTCGTCGCCGGCGTCTGTGGACTCGTGGCGAGCCGCGACCCCACGCTCACGCCGGCCGAGGTGCGGCAGCTCCTGATCGACACCGGCGAGCAGGTCGCGTACGACCAGCCGCTCGGCGTGCGGGTCGACCCCGTCGCCGCGCTCCTCGCGCTCGAGACGACGGCGGCGCCGGACCTGCCGGCCGCGCTCGCGATCGCGGCCGCGCCCAACCCGTTCAATCCGCGGACCGTGGTGCGCTTCTCGCTCGCCGAGGCGGGCCCGGCGACGGTCGAGATCCTCGACCTGCGCGGCCTCCGCGTGCGCACGCTCGCGGCCGGCGAGGTCTTCCCGCGCGGCTGGTCGAGCGTGGTCTGGAACGGCGCCGACGAGGCGGGTCGGCCGACTCCGAGCGGCGTCTACGTGGGACGCGTCGCCACGGCGGACGGGACGGCGACCGTGAAGCTGCTGCTGGCCAGGTAGCGGCGCCCCCCAAGAAAAACGAAGATCGGCGGCCGCTTGGGCGGCCGCCGATCGCCTTCGTGGTCAGCGGGCCCGGGCCCGCGGCGGGCGTCAGCGCTGTGGCCGGGCCTGGCTGCCGGAACGCTGGACGACGGTCCGGTAGCCGCGCACGTAGAGGACCGAGAGCCCGAGCAGGGCCGGCAGGGTCATCAGGAGGACCAGCGACGACTGCAAGACCGCCGCGCCCACGAGGAGCACGCCCAGGGCCACGGCGAACACGAGGAAGAACCCCAGGAAGAGCAGCAGGTGACCGATCGCGCGCATGGCATCCCTCCGGCTGGAAATCGGCATACCATTTGTGCATAAAAATCATACTGTACTGCAATACGTCACGTCAACGCATAAAACAACAAAATAAAATTTGATAAGTCATCGCCGGGAACGCCGGGTCACGATCCGCCGCGACGAGGCTCGCGAGCTACCAGCTCAGGCCCAGTGCGGCCCCGCCGGTCGGCTCGAAGCCTTCTTCCGTGACGAGCGGCGTGAAGGCGAGGCGCATGAACAGACCGTAGTCGCCCATGTAGCGGTAGCCCAGGATGCCGGCGGCGGCGATCTGGCTGCCGTCCATCTCGTAGAGCGGATCGTCGAGCTGCTCGTTGAAGTCGTCCGGCAGGGCGAAGAACGACATGCCGGCGCCGATCTCGACGAAGTTGTTCTTCGTGCCCACCAGGTAGCTCACCGTGGCCGGGACGACCAGCGACTCGGCGAACCACCAGAACGTGCCGCCGACGCCGATGCGGACGCCGACGTGGTCCGCCACGAGCTTCTCGAAGTTGAGCGAGACCATGCCGCCCGAGCCCACGGCCTCGACGTAGAGGGTGCTCGTGCGGATGAAGTACTGCTGGCCGGCGGCCGGCGCCGCGACCAGGGCGCTCAACAGCAGGAACGTGAACACGGCGATTGCACGGCGCATGAACGGAGCCTCCCGGCTGGTGACCATCGCGTGGGACCGCGGAGGCGAGGGTAGCAGAGATCGCGCGCGCCGTCAGCAGGAGTCCGGCGAATGAGGGGTGGCAACGCGCGGGGTCCCTTGGCATACTGGTGCGGCAGATCCGCCCCGTTCGCGCCGTGCCCGGGAGGTTCCACCGTGCGCCATGTCCGTCTCGTCGCGGCCGGCCTGATCGCCGCGACCGCCCTTGGCCTGGTCGCCGCCGGCTGTTCCGACGACGCCGAGATCCCCACCGCGACGGGACGCAACCGGCCGCTCGCCGTCATCGAGCTGCCGGTCGCGGGCGACGCCACGCTGACGACGGCCCGGCCGTGCACGCTCGAGGGCCACGGCGAGGGCAGCAGCGGCGAGGACCTCTATCCCGAACACCTGCGGTGGTACCTCGACGAGATCGCGGCGGACGGCCTGCTCGGCACCGGCGAGCGGCTCGAGCGGTTCCTGCCGGCGGGCGACCGCACGATCTACCTGGTCGCGGACGAGGCGCCCGACCGCGCCGACACGGCGAGCGTCGAGGTCACGATCGCTCTGGCGGCGAACCACCCACCGACCTGCCGGCTCCTCGAGCCGCTCGATGGCGACGACTTCCTGCCCGCCCACGTCCCGACGACGCTGCGCGGCGAGGCGGCGGATCTCGAATCGGGCGCGCTCGACGGCGCGCAGCTCAGCTGGCGCAGCAGCCTGGACGGCGAGCTGGGCACGGGCGCGGAGCTCGCGATCGTCCTGTCCCCCGGCGAGCACCGGCTGATCGTCACCGCGACCGATCCCGACGACGCGTCCCTCGTCGCCGCGGACACGGTCACGGTCGTGCTGCAGCATCGCCCGGGCGAGCCGGTCGCGGGCGGCGAGGTCTTCCTCGACGCGAGCGGGTTCGCGGCGGTCGGCGACTGCGCGGCGGTGGGCGTGGTGGTCGGCGCGGGCACGCTCGCCGTGGACGGCGGAGCCGGCACGGCCGCGTTCGCGATCGTCGATGTCGCGGGTCCGCTCGCGTGCGATCCGGGCTCGCTGTGCGCGCTCGACGGCGTCAGCGCGAACGGCAACGTGATGGTCTCGGCGGCGGGGATCGGCGGCGACGGCGTGCAGCGCGAGCTGGCGATCTCGCTCTACCGGAAGGGGCCGGGCGTGGCCGAGGGCCTGCTGCGCCTGGTCGAGACGGAGCCCGGCCAGGAGCCCTGCGTCCAGCGCAGCCGGGTCGTCCTGCTCGCCACCACGATCTGAGCGGCGGAAGGACCGGCGGGTCATGCGGTACAGCTGCGACATCGTGGTCGTCGACCTGGAAGCGTCGTGCCCCGTCGAGGACGAGGGCGACAACTCGGTCGAGCGCAGCAACATCATCGAGATCGGCGCGGTGCGGCTGGATCGCCGCAGCCTCGCGATCACGGCGACGTTCAGCGAGCTGGTCCGGCCCGCCGACTACCCGGTCACCCCGTTCATCACCCGGCTGACCGGGATCACCCCGGAGATGGTCACCGACCGCGAGACCTTCGCCGAGGCGGGGCGCCGCTTCCTCGACTGGTACGGCGAGCGCAACAAGGCGATCATCGCCGCCTGGGGCGCCTACTACGACGTCCCGCTCCTGCGCAAGGAGTGCCTGCGCTTCAGCCTGCCGTTCCGGGAGCGCATCGTGGGCGGCGCCTTCGACCTGCGCGCCATCGGCATGGCCTGGCTCGCCGCGCACGACCTGCGGACGAGCGGGGCCACGCTCGAGGTCGTGCTCGACCGGATGGGCCTCGGCGGGCGGTTCGCGACCCACCGCGCCGTCGAGGACGCCCGCGCGGCGGCCGCCGTGCTGCAGGTCCACCACCTCGGCCGCGCCCTCCTGGACTGACCACGGCGTATCACTTGAAAGACCCGGCGGGTTCTGCGACATTAGCCCGGCGCGCGCCGGCGGCCGCCCACGCCGGAGAGGATTCGACCCCGCCACGGAGGAGGTCCCGTGTCCCAGCCCCGCCAGCTCCTCGCCGCTCAGCAGCCGAATTTCGCCCACTGGGAGATCATCAAGGACGTCGTCGACCAGCTCATCGACCTGATGCTCGACGCGCGCCAGAGCGGCCATCCCGGCGGCAGCCGGTCGAAGGCCCACATGCTCCTGAGCCTGCTCTTGGGCGGCGCGATGCGCTGGGACGTCCGCGACCCGAGCAAGCGTTTCGCCGACCGCTTCGTGCTCGTGGCGGGACACTGCTCGCCCCTGATCTACGCGGTCCTGGCGACCTTCCACGAGGCGCTCCGCGTCGCGCACGCCGAGAGCGGCGATCCGAGGTACACGGTCCACGGCGGCCGCGCCCGGACGCTCACCTGGGAGGACCTGCACACCCTGCGGCATCGCCGCGGCCTGCCCGGCCACGTCGAGATGGCGGGCAAGAACCTGTTCTGCAAGTGGAACACGGGGCCGAGCGGCCACGGCGCCCCGGCCGCGGTCGGCCAGGCCCTCGCCCTGAAGAAGGCGGGCTGCGACGGCGTCAAGGTCTTCGCGATGGAGGGCGAGGGCGGCCACACGGCGGGCGTCTGGCACGAGTCCAAGAACGCCGCCTACGGCCTGGGCCTGGACAACCTGAACCTGCTGCTGGACTGGAACGACTTCGGCATCGATCCCCGCCCCTACTCGAGCGTCGTGCACGGCGACCCGCGGCAGTGGTTCGAGCCCTACGGCTGGCACGTCCACGCGGCTCCCGACGGCAGCGACTGGACGGCGGTGACGCGCGCGATCTTCGAGCTCACCGCCGGCGCGAATCCCGCGGGCCGGCCCGGCCTGATGTACGGGCGCACGCGCAAGGGCCGCGGCTACCACACCTACGACGAGGCGAGCCACGGCGCGGCGCACAAGTACCACAGCGAGAAGTTCTGGCGGTGCCGGCGCGACTTCGCGGAGAAGTACGGCGTCGAGTGGGAGGGCGAGGGCCAGGACGCGCCGGCGACCGCGCAGGCGAAGCGCGACCGCCTCGCGTCCCACCTGAACACGGCGCTCGACGTGCTGCGCGGCCGCGAGGTCACGCTGCGTTACCTCGCCGACCGCCTCGTCGAGCTGGGCGAGTCGGTCCCGCGCGAGCTCGCGACGTTCAAGCTGCCCGACGCGCACAACCCGCTCGAGGACCCCGACCTGTTCGACGTCAAGCGCTACCCCGCCGACCTGTGGGCCAAGCCCGGCGCGAAGCAGCCCAACCGCGCCGGCTTCGCGCGGTGGGGCAGCTGGGTCAACAGCACCTGCCTGAAGCGCTACGGGCGGCCGCTCTTCGTCGTCACCTCGGCCGACCTCGCCGGCTCCACGAACATCGAGGGATTCGGCAAGGATTACTCGGCCGAGCTGAAGAACGTGGGCTGGTACGACCGCGACGCCAACGTCGACGGCGTGGTCCTGCCCCAGCCGATCACCGAGTTCGCGAACGCGGGCATCACGGCGGGCTGCGCGTCGGTGAACCTCGCGGCCGACCCGGAGAGCGACTTCAACGGCTGGTACACGGCGTGCTCCACCTACGGGTCGTTCAGCTACCTCAAGTACGGCGCCTTCCGTCTGTTCTCGCAGCTCGCCCAGGAATGCGAGCTGCGCGTCGGCAAGGCGATCTGGGTCGCCGGCCACAGCGGCCCAGAGACGGCCGAGGACAGCCGCACGCACTTCGGCGTGTTCTCTCCCGGGGTCACGCAGCTCTTCCCCGAGGGCCACGTCCTGAACCTCGTGCCGTGGGAGTACAACGAGGTCGCGCCGATGCTCGCCGCGGCGATGCGGTGCCCGCAGCCGATCGTGATCCTGCACCTGACCCGGCCGGCGGTCGAGATCCCGGACCGCGCTGCGCTCGGGCTCGGGTCGCACCTGCTCGCGGCGCGGGGCGCCTACATCCTGCGGCCCTACCGGCCCGGGCTGCCCCGGCAGGGGTGCGTCTTCGTGCAGGGGACGATGAGCACAACGAACCTCGTGAAGGCGCTCGCCGCCGTGGACGCGGCCGGCGTGAACCTGAAGATCGTGGCCGTGCCGAGCCGCGACCTGTTCCGGATGCAGGACCAGGAGTACCAGGACACCGTCGTCACCAAGGGCGACCGGCTCAACAGCACGTACGCGACGAACATGGCGAGGCGGTGCCTCGTCGACTGGTCGCTCAATCCGCTCGCCGACGACTGGGCGCTCAGCAGCGACCGCGACAACCGGTGGCGCGACGGCGGGTCGGTGGACGAGGTCATGCTAGACGCGCAGCTCGACCCGGAGTCGATCGCCACGGCGCTGATCGAGTTCGGCCAGGCGTACGAGCAGCGGATGAAGACGCTGGGACACCTGCTCGCGCACGCCCGGGGCGAGAGCCACTGACGGGGATGCGGCGCTGGTCGCTGCCGGGCGCGGCCGGTCCGATCAACCGCGCCGATCCCGCAGGCCCTTGAGCGCGCCGCTCCAGGCGATGACCTGATCGAGCATCCGGTGAACGGACTTCGCGTGAGGCTCGGCCGGCTTGAAGACGGTGAAGTTCTCGAAGTCCGTGAACAGCGACAGCGCCACCTGGTTGCGCACCGTCGCGACCTGCACCTCGGCCATCACCAGGCGCAGCTGCTCCACCGCCCGGACGCCGCCGGCGCTGCCGTAGCCGACGAAGCCCGCCGCCTTGTCGTTCCACTCGCGGTAGACGAAATCGATGGCGTTCTTGAGCGCCCCGTTGATGCCGTGGTTGTACTCGGGCGTGACGAAGACGTAGCCGTCGAACGAGGCGACCTTCGCCGCCCAGGCCTTGGTGTGCGGCTGCGAGTACTGCCCCCGGGAGGGCGGCACCGGCTCGTCGAGGAGCGGCAGCCGGACGTCCGCGAGGTCGACCAGCTCGAACTCGGCGTCCTGGCGCGTACGCGCGAGATCATGCACCCACCGGGCGACCGCTGGGCCGACCCGTCCGGGGCGGGTGCTGCCGACGATGATCGCGATCTTGACCATGAACGTTGACCTCCTGAGGCGGCGACAGGTCCACCCGCCCCCCGCGGCACGGGGTCGTCAGGGCGCGTCGAGGAACTCCTCGATCAGCCCGGCGGTCAGCTCCGGCCGGCGCGTCGCTTCCGGCGCGGCCACGATCTCGCCCAGGTAATCGCCGTGTCCGCCGGGCAGGATCAGCAGGCGAGCGCCCGGGATCAGGCGCGCGAGCGCGAGCGCGTGCTCCGGCGTCACGATGTCCCGGTCGCCGATCACGATCAGGGTCGGCGCCCGGACCGAGGCGACCAGGGAGTCGGGGACGTCCGTGAAGGCCCGCATCCGGGCGGCGTCCTTGTCGTGCATGGTCCGGAGCTGCCGGGCGTCGGGATTGACGCGCAGGAACGCGTCCTTGAGCGGCTGGGGCATGTTCCCGAACTCCGCCTGAGCGATCCAGGCCCAGAACTCGGGGCGGGCGCCGTCCCGCCGGGTCAGCGACGAGGCGAAGACTAGCTTGCGGACGAGCCGCGGATGCCGGACGGCGAGCTGGAGCGCGACGCTCGCGCCGTTGCTGAAGCCCAGGACGTCCGCCTGGTCGACCGCGAGGAAGCGCAGGAGCGCCGCCACGTCGTCGGCCGAGGTCTCGAACGTGACGGGCGCGTCGCGGTCGGACGTGCGGCCGTGGCCCTGCTCCTCCACGGCGATGACGCGACGACTCGCGGCGAAGAGCGGCAGGATCCGGCCGAACGTGACTTCGATCGTGGACCCGCCGCCGTGCAGGAGGACGAGCGGAACGCCGTCCGGCCGGCCGTGCACCTCGTAGTACATCTCGATGCCGTTGACCGGGGCACGGCCGCTCGCGAGCAGCGACGGCGCCGCGGACGATCCAGCGACGCCGGCCGCCGGGCCGACCGGGCCGACAGGCTCGCCAGGCACGTCGGCGGCAAGGACGGTCGCCAGTGCGAGCGAAACGACGCAGGGATTCATGGCACGCTCCAGCAAATCCTGGCGGCCGCGCCGATCGAGTTGCCTGGACACCAGGCAGTCAGGGTGGCGATACGAGCGCGACGGCCGGCTCCGTCCTGTCCTCCATGACCACGTTCGTCAATGATCGACCTACAAACCCTGGTCCGCCAGGTCGTGCACGATACGGTCATCGGCGACCACGCGACCACAGACTTCGACGACCCGTTTGGCCACGAGCGCAGGGCTGGCACGGAATAGATCGTGACCATCTCTGCGCTTCTCCGCCGGCCGGTACAACTCGAACCCCAATCTCTTGAGCAGCCTCTTGCCCGGAACGGTCGCGGCGATGGCGTAGATCGATTCGACGGATTTCAACTCGGCGATGTGTTCGAGGATCTTCACGGAGCTCGAAAGCACTGCGAGCATGGCAGCGCCTTTCGAGCAGGACCTGTTTGGACACAAGATGACACTCTCGATGTACAGGTGCTTGATCTGGTGGCGATCGGCCGGCGGGAACAGGGAATCGCCACGGATCTCGCGCTCCACGATGTCACCATCGAGAAACCGCTCGAGGGTTTGCGGCCGGATGGGCAGGACGTCAAGGTGCCCTACGGGATTGCCACCGGGGGACCTCACGATGAAGAACCCGGATGGATTGACGCCATACCACTCCCGCAACACGGATTCCGGCACGGCATCTGCGGACGAGTACACAGACGCTTGGAGGTCGGCGATCCAACCGATCTCGTCGGGCGTCGCCGGCTCGACTCGATACGCGGCGCCGATCCTGTCCAACTCTCGATTCGACGGCAGCGACTGACTCGTTCGCCACAGCCGGCGTGCCTCTGGCAAGATCAGAAAAACGCCCAGAGACAATGCTGCCACGACGATGGCAAGGGTCGCGCCAGTGCGGATCGTGGTCTGCGCGTCGAGAATCGTCACCAGCGCCGAGATCACCCCGATGACCAGGCATAACGCCGACAACGCCCTACGTAGCAGCTGCCTCGTGCGGAGTTCGCCGTTCATTCCGTCCTCCTCGAAGATGTGCACCGTTCCGGTATTGAAGAGCGTTCGCCGTCTTGGCCGCCACGACCAAGATCTCCATCTCGTCCAGATCGAAGCGGCCCGCAGCCGACGTCGAGGATCGCGGCGCCCGGGGCGAGTGCCAGTTCGGCGAGGAGGAAGTCGACCTCGGCGAGCGTGTTCTTCGCGAACACGTTCTCGTCGTAGCTCGGGGCGTGGGCGTCGAAGAAGCGCTCCCAGGCGCGGGGCTCGGTCATGGGGTCGTCCTTCCTGATCCGGGGTCGCCGGTTGCGGCCCGAGCGCCTATTCCGCGGTCGTGGCGGCGCGCCGGAAGAGGACGGCGAGCGACCACGTCGAGGCCGGGAAGGTCACCGCCCAGAGCGCCGCGACCCAGATCATCCAGTGCCAGTACATCTGCAGCGCGATGAACGGTAGCAGAAGCCCGTTGGCGATCAAGCACCGGCGCGCGATCCGGTCGACGCCGCGGCCGTCGAACACCGCCGCCGCGAACAGGGTGGCCACGCTCATGAAGCTGTAGCCGAGGATGTCGACAGAGTAGAGGAACGAGTCGAAGGGCACGAAGAGGAACGACTCCATGCCCGCCGTGCGACCCGCCGCCAGGCGCGGCGTGACCCAGGTGAGCTGCACGAAGTAGTTGATGCTGATCAGGACCATGTACGCCGTCGCGAAGGCGACGGCCGCGTGGCTCCAGACCTTCCGGCCGGGCGCCGCCAGCTGGTGGATGCTCACGGTGAGCACGAGGAACGCCGAGCCCAGGAACAGGGATGGCGTCAGGAGCACGACCAGTCCCAGGGGCGTGCTCGCGGCGTCGGGGCCGCCGGCCGAGCCCAGCCAGCCGAGCCACTCGCCGATCTGCGCGAGCACGTAGACGAGGCTGAAGACCGTGGCGAGGACGGCGGACCAGAAGCCGGCGGTCCTGGTCGAGGCAGAGACCGTGGTTGGCATGGGTCATCTCCGGGGACAGGGTTGCGTTGTTCGACCGGCGGGCCGCAGCCGGCGGACCCGCCGCGACGGCGGCCGCCTGAACGGTCACTCCCCCCGCTCGGTCTCCGGCCATTCCGGCAGGCTCTCCGGTTGCTCGAGGAGGTGAGCCAGCGCCTCGCGGTCGACCTCGTCGGCCAGCATCGGGACGATGACGACGTACCCATCTTGATAGAGCGTCGCATCGTTCGCGCCGGCGTCCGGCGCGATCGGCTGCGGGCGCTGGATGGCCCAGAGCGCCGTGCGCGTCCCGGACGTGTCCGCATCGACCTGGCTGAAGCGGAAGTCGAGGAGGATCCCGGCGCGCTCGGCGACGCGCACACCCTTGAACTCCGTGGGGTCGGTGCGCGGCAGGCTCACCGTCAGGTACTGGCCGGCGCGCAGGCCGCGCGCCAGCTCGCTGCGCGCGAGCCCGACCACCCACTCGGCCACCGCGGCCGCGGCGTCCGGCGAATCGGCGGCCAGGCCCGAGACCGCGATCGCGGGCACGCCCCAGACCGTGGCCAGGCGCGCGGCGCCGATCGTGCCCGAGGCCAGCCAGTCGAACCCCAGGTTCGGGCCGCCGTTGATCCCCGCGACGACCAGGTCCGGCGGGTTGTCGGCCAGGAGGCCCTGGAGCGCCAGGAGCACGCAGTCGCCCGGGTAGCCGTCCACGGCGTAGGCCTCGATCCCGGCGCCCAGATCGCGCTCCTGCACCTGGAGGACGTGCTTCGAGTACACCGAGACGTAGTGGGTGCTGCCGCTGCGATCGCCCAGGGGCGCCACGACGATGGTCTCGGCGACCGGCGCGAACGCCCGCGCGAGGGCGAGGAGGCCCGGATCGTCGATGCCGTCGTCGTTCGTCAGGAGCACGGTGCGGGGCCAGTCTTCGGCCTGGCTCGCCGGCGGCAGGGCGAGGGCGCAGCGCGGGGCGGAGCTCAGGATCGAGGCCAGCAGCGACAAGGCGAGGATCGAGGTGTAGGCAAGAGGACGGAGAGTCACATCGTACCTGCTTTGGTTGGTCGGGACCATCGGCCGGCTGTCATGATAGATAGCGTCCTCGAGAGGGGCTCGCTGCGGACTCCCATGGGGAGCCCCGTTCACTCCCACCCCTTCGCCGCGATCCACCGCGCGTCCAGCTCTCCGGTAGAGAATTCGAGGCTCGTGAGTACTGGCCTGAGGAACTCCTCCACGTCCGTCACGACATCGCGAAATGATCCTGGCGCCTGCTCGATCCTGGCCCGTCTTCGAAACGCGTCCCATTGATTCTGTTTCGTCTCGATGAACGACGGCGAGAAGGCCGCCAGTGACCGGGAGACCGGGCTCCCCCTTCTCTCGAAGGTCAGGCGAACGGCCGTCGCCAGAGTCTCCCCGACGAAGTCGTATTGCCTCGACAGCAGCCAGAGATCATAGAAATCCTTCATCCGGCTGTTCAGCTCGCCGTGCCGGACCATGGCCTCGAGCTTCTCCGCGATGACGCTCTCGCGGCTGTAGCACAACAACCGCGGCGCCCGGTCGCCCAGGATCGTCGGCAGCTCGGCTGCGACTGGCTCTGGATAGACCGCGTCGCCGAACCCGATATCGATCTGCATGAAGGCCGTCGCCGTCCCAAGCCGCGCTTCGAAACGGATCCGGATCCCGTCATATTCCGCATCCTCGGTGATCCGCTCGGCCCGAACCGAGGCCGGATCGTAGACCAGTCCGTCCGCCTCTACTTCGACGGCGATGATCTCTCGGATGACATCGACGACATCCTCGGGGCGATTGCTCGTCCTGCCGAGCAGATCGATGTCCATGGTCGGCCGCTGCACGGGGGAGTTCCAGATCCGCAGCAGCAATGCCCCCTTGAGGATGAACCGCTCCGCATGGTCCGATCGGGACAGACGGTAGAGGAATCGCTCCATGGCGTAGTACTGGAGCAGCTCATTGAATGGGCGCTCGTCCGCGCGGGCCCGGTTCAGAAGCCTCTGACGGACAGACGCCGCGAGGTTCGCAGGCGCCCTCAAATCAACGCCTCCAGATAGGGGCGCATCACCCGGTCGACGCGACAGATCCTGGCATAGTGGAGCACGGCGTCGAAGTCTGGTCTGCGACGCGCTCTGTAGAACTTCAGCGCCTCCTGGACGAGGTCCATACCGATCCGGTTGCGAAATTTGAAGGCGTCGGCCAGGGTCTTTTCGGGGCAATAGACCCGGACCGGCACCTCGTCGAGACGGTGCTCCTCGACACCCGCGGCGAAGGCCTCGGCACCGAAGCGGTAGACTCGCGTCGGTGGATGATCGAGCCTGGGAGGCCGTGAGCCCCTAGGAATCGCGAGGGATACTTCGTGCGGCACCTGGGTCGTCAGTTCATGGAACGCGAGGGCGGACACCAGGCAAACGACTCCGCGAGGGACACGCAGCGCGACCGTCACCAGATCGGGGTAGCCGATGGGGGGCAGGTCGACGAGTCGGTAGA
Organism: Candidatus Krumholzibacteriota bacterium; assembly: GCA_022711765.1. Taxonomy (GTDB): domain Bacteria; phylum Krumholzibacteriota; class Krumholzibacteriia; order LZORAL124-64-63; family LZORAL124-64-63; genus Glo-17. The sequence goes on along the minus strand of JAKLEB010000002.1, from coordinate 956,125 downwards.
TTCCGCGACTCACCTGCTCGATGACGCCGCGGGCCCTCAGCTCGTAGAGCATGTAGCGGGACATACCTAGGCGAATGGCCTCGCTCATGCGGAGCTGACCGCCGTGGTCGCGAAAGAGGTCCTCTGGTCGCCTGGCCATCGTCATCCAGACGTTGTGTCGCCATTTATCGACATGTGCGGGCATTATGTCTGATCTCGGAAGATGACGCAAGTCAGGATTCCGGCATGCGATCCCGATCTCCATTAGATCGCCACCAGGTAGAACCTGGGATCCTTGAGGTTCCGGAGGCCCTGCTCTCGCCAGATTCGACGCCGCCCGACCACGTCGTGGACGGGATCGCCGACGGGCGCGGCATCACCGCTTTCACTTGCGCGCGATCACCGCCGCCCGAGCGCGGGCAATCGCTTCCACGCACCGGTCAACGTCCTCCTCCGTCGTCGACCAGTTGGAGACCGAGACCCGCAACAGGCGCTCGCCGCGCCATGACGTCGCGCCGAGCCAGAGCGTGCCTTCGTCCTGCACCAAGCGGTTGATCCGGTTCGTCGTGTCCTCGTCACCAACGCGGACAAGCACCTGGTTGAGCACCACGTCATTGACGATGGTGACGCCGTCGATGGCGCGCAGCCCGTCCGCGAACCGCCGGGCGAGCGCACACGAGCGGTCGACGAGGTCGGCGACGCCGGAGCGGCCGAGTGACCGGATCGCGGCCCAGGTCGCGAAGCCCCGCGCGCGGCGCGACGACTCGGCCACGAAGTCGCCGCCGCCAAACTCCCGGCCCACGACCTGTCCCGTGAGGTACGAGGCCGTGTACCCCATGGCCGTCGCGTGAACGTCCGGGTGCGCGCAGATCCCGTAACCCGAGTCGTAGGGCACGTTGAGCCACTTGTGTCCGTCGCACGCCCAGGAGTCGGCGCGCTCGATCCCGCCGACCAGTTCGCGAGTGCGCGGACTCGCCGCAGCCCACATACCGAACGCGCCGTCCACATGCAGCCAGGCGTTCGCCCCGCGAGCAGCGTCCGCCGCTGCTCCGAGGTCGTCGCACGCACCCGTGTTCACGTTGCCGGCCTGCGCGCAGACGATCGTCGGGCTACCTGAATCGCGCGAGAGGGCCAGGGCCAGCGCGTCCGTATCCATCGCGCCATCCGGCAGCGCCGGGACCTCCTCGATCGCGTGTTCCCCGAACCCGAGCAACCGGACGGCGCGATCGATCGTGGCGTGGCGCTCGGCACCCGCGAGCAGGCGCACGCGGGGCGCGCCAAACAGGCCGTTGCGCCCGACGTCCCAGCCGGCCTGGTGCAGCACCCACCAACGCGCCGCCGCCAGACCAACGGTGTTCGCACCTTGTGCCCCGGTGACGAAGCCCACCGAGGCCGAGGCCGGCAGGCCGAGCAACTCCTTCAGCCAGCGGCCCGCGACGTCCTCGACCGCCATCGCCGCGGGCGAGAGGGCTTCGTTGAACGCATTCTGGTCCCAGCCCGTGGTGAGGACATCCGCGACGAGCGCCGCGTCGAGCGAGCCGCCGACGACGAATCCGAAGTAGCGCGGTCCCGCCGACCCCATCAGACCCGGTGTCGCCGCGGCGACGAGCTCGTCGATGACCTGTGAAAGCGGGGTCGGCGAGCCAGGCAGCTCGCCGCCGAACGCACTACGCAACTCGGCGCGGCCGGCGACCGGCGCCACGCGCGCGCCGCGCAGACGCTCGCGGTAGTCCGCGACGAGCTGGGCGACACGGCTCAACTCGCCGCGGAGACCGCCCACCGCGCGATATTCGCCCGAGGGCTGGGCGGGAGAGGCCGGTCCACCGGTCTTCCGGCGATTGCGAGTCACGTTCGATCTGCACTTTCTATCGCGGCCCTACGACCGCGTTTCACCAGCGGCCGGCGCCGGCTGCTCCGCCGCGGTTGACCTGAGCACTACAAGATATGGAACGGCAGGATGACCGCCCGGGTCCTGAAACGAGTGATACGGTTCCGCGTTGATCCCGATCGCGTAGACCGTTCGCAAAACCAGTGAGACATCTCACAAGCATCGGCTCTCCACGGAAGGGCTGGCGAGCCCATCGGAGTCGTCGTCAAGCGCCGCGCGCAGACTGCGACCGAGACGTGTCATGCGCGGAACTGGCGCAGGTGATGGTCCAGGTGCTTCCAGCACAGCCGGCCCCACTCCGCGGGCGAGAGCGGCCCGAACGTCGGGTGAACCGCGTTTGCGAGACCGCGTCCGACCCGTTCGACCAGCTCGAGACAAGCGGCGAGATCCGCGTCCCACGACGTCGGCTTCGACGTCAACATCTCCGGCGCCGTCCGGATCTTCGCCCGAGGCGGCTTCAAGGGCGTGTTGACGACCAGGGACTTGACGAGCGTCCGGGTCACGAACGTGTGGACCGGTCTGCTCGGAGCGTCGCCGAGCGCGACCCGCATCTGGTCGGCAACATGGCAGAGCATTCGCGGCGCGTCCAGAGTTCCCCACGCTGCGCCGGCATCGGGGCGGAGGCGGCGTAGACGGTCGCGCAGGTCTTCACGTTCGGTGTCGTCCAGTACAGATCTGATGGCCAACGTTGGTCTCCTTGTTCGGAATACCGGCCACGAACGGCGTCTACCTGCCGGCGAGCGCGTCAAACGCCAGCGCGGCCACAACAAGGCCAGCCGGCTGCGTGGAGCGACCTACCGGCGGCGATTCGTTGCGACTATGGTCCCGAAGTGACTTGCCAGGCTTTTCTCTACTGGTGCGCGCGAAGCGGAGTCGAGCTGAAGTACATCCAATCTGGCAAGGCGAGTCTGGGGGCTGTTCTATCTAAACACCTCGTCCAACCGCCAGACAAGACGCAGAGCCTCAGGCCATCCAACCGCGGCAAAGATGTCGAGCAGCCCCAAAAGGTCGTCGAGACATTCGCCGTCACCAACCTCCGCACGATGGTTCGCCAGAGTCGATTCGACAAGTTTCACAACTTCATTCACGGCCATCGAATCGAAATGGTACCTGCCGGCCTGCGAAATAGCCGCTAGCCGATGCGCCATGTGCAACACACCGCGCGGGTCATATTCCAGAACCCCGTTCAGTAGTTCCATGAAATGATGGGCCGTCCGGGCAAAGAAAACGCCTCCGCCTTCTCCGTCTGACACCCTGATCACCTGCTCGAGCAGCGGCTTGATAAAGCGGTAGAATACTCCTCGCTCCTCACTTGTGACCGGCTCGCCATCCCGCGATCCCTTGAATAGCCCTGAGCTGAAGTAGAACCGCATTACGACCTCATCGATGACCCTATACACATTATGGGCAACCGACTGGATATCCTCTGTGATCTCTTCTGGCGCGAGACTCTGAATTCGCTGCAACTCCAACGCCGCCGCATCAATCGCCCGGCCCAACCACTCACGTGCCTGTTCTGCATGCACACGCTTTTCTTCGCCCGTAAGGAATGCAGGAGTCACGTACGAAAGCGCATCCAAAGTCGAACGATGAAGTGCCTTGCTATGACGATACGGATTCGCCAGAAACTCGTCTGCTGTAGCCCTGGCCCATTCGTTTCTACGAACTATGCTTAGCCACATAACCATGTTAACGTATGTACCAAGGAGTTCCGCTTCCTCCCCGGCCTGGAGAGTGGCGACCTTTAGCTTGTCGAGGATGCGGCAGGTCTTCTCCTCATCGCGGGCAACGACGTATGTCAAAGTCCGGCAGAGTGCTTGTTGGACAACCCGGTTGGTTTCCTGCTCGGCAACGCGATCTACGAGCCGCCAGAACAGATCCTCATAATGCCGTCTCAACCGAAAGAGATCACTTGTCACCAAGTACCTGACCGACGGCTTCGGATCACTCACAAGGGCCTCGATCGCCAACGCCACTTCTGTGTCACCCCCAGTCCAGACGGCGATCCAAGGGAGACCTTGGGCCGCTTCGTTCCTTGGAGCCGGCGACCAACCTGCGTGCTCAAACTTGTCGTCGTACTTAGGATCGGGCTTAGGTTCTGGATGGCCCGAGCATTCAAGGAGTACGCGCCTACACAGCCGGAATTCTTCGCTTCCTTCGTCTTCGGTTGCCTTGGCCATCGTTTCCGCGCATTCACCGATCTTCGTCCACAGGGAATTCTCCACCGGCTTGTCCGCGCCGTGGTCTTCATGCAGCAATGCAAATGCACCTTGAAGAGTTGGCGCGATGCCTTTTGCCGCTTCTTTTGTAGGCCGCTTGTTCCTCCACTCGGATACGAAGCCATCAAGGGGCGCAAAGAAAGCATGCAACGTTGCATTCTCTTCCTTCTCTAAATTTGCGCCTTGGTCCTCAAGCCACTCCGCTTCGCTATAGGGGCGAGATTCGGTCGTAAACTTCACAAGGGGTTCATTCCCAGGAACTCTTCCCGCGGCCTCAAGTTCGGCCATGACCGCCCGTGCCTCATCGGTCTGGAGTTGGCCACGGGGAATTCTAGCCAGAAGCAAATTCCTGCGACTCTCCAGTAACGCACGAGTATTGTGTTCGTCGGCTTTGGCCGGTAACGCGATCAACGACTCTTCCATTTCACGTAGCATATCCGAGTCAAAGTGAGGCACTGCTGCCTCAACGAACCCGGCTAGTTCGTGAATCGTATCATTGCCCGTTTGAATTGGAAACGCCGTGCAAAGCTCGAAGAGCGGAGTTGCGAATCGGTCGGGGGCTCGAGCACCAAGATCAAGGAGCCCCGCCCAAAAATAGCCCACCATCGCATTATCTCGGAAGATATCCAGCGCCGACTCTATGAATGCAACGCTCCCTGGGTCCTGTCCTGCCTTTTCCAAGAACTCGAATAACGTCGATGCGATAGCCATGGGCTCATCGGGATAATGCGATTCACCCCAGATCCAACTCAAATCTGCCATGATGCATGCCTGTTTCCCACGGAATGGGAACTCCTGGATGAGATCGCTCAGCTTGGCTCCTTCATTTAAGTGGGGAACGACGTGGGCCCCCAAGATGAAAGCCCCGAGGCAGTGAATCGCGGTCTCTATTGCGACTTCAGGCGCGGCTTCAATGAATGCAAGATACTGCTCTTTCAGATTGTAGTGGCACATCTGGTAATCTTGGCGTCGTGTACTGGACATGGGCAGAATTGGAGTGCCCATCTCGGTCTTTTCATCGCTCGTTTCCGGATTCTCGAATACGGCCCTGTAGACCATACCGACGAACTCGGGGTCCGACGACACGATGAATTTGAGGTCATGGGTGAGCCGGTAAAGGAAGTCTATGGGGAACCCATTCTCCTTTACGATCGCCAGAATCGGCTCTAGAATGCGCCGCGACTCTTGAGGCGCGGAGGAGAATGATTGTGCGATGATGGGAAGAACCCACCCGCTGCCTAGACGGTCGAAACGCTTACCCTCTACGGTCCCGCGCTGGCGCCACACCCATTCCAGTACTTTCCGAGCCGTACTGCCACAAGCAGCGACGAGTGCCGGATCCTCCGACTTCTTCGCACGATCGAATACCGTCGAAAGATAGGTTACGAGATCTGCCACAAAGGATTGACTCAGATTCCGAGATAGATGATGCAGGATTGGGCACCACACCTCATCCCGTTGGATGTTCAAAGCGCGAAGCGCTTGAAGCAGACGCAGAATAGCCTCATCCCCAAGTTCGCGATCTACGCCGCAATGGTCAAAGAGGGGCTGCAACTCCTCTGCATGCTTGAGTTCGTTTGCAACAACGGCCATCGGAAGCAAACGGGCAAACAGCCGAATTTGTACTGCAGCGTTTGGCAGAATGTGCCAGAGAATAGTCCAGAATGATTCCGGCTTCGCGTACCACAAACGTGTAAAGAAGTAGTCCAAGCTGCGCCGCAGGAATAGTGGACGCGACGGGTCCGCACCTATAAATCGCTCGAAATCACCCGGTGTATCCTCGATGAGGAGCACGCTCACCGCGTAGTCGAACAGGATATTGTGGCGGAATGCAACGCGTTGTCCCTCTGGTGGGACGTCCTGCAATATCTCCAAGCTCATCAATTCCTGCCACGCGTCCGTCAGTTTTGGGTCGTAGACCTCCTCACGTCGAATGGCCAGAGACCGAGTGCCTACCATTAACCGAGTTGCTTTGAGCAGAAGAAGTCGCAGATTTTCGTTGCGACTGCTCGCCTCGACTCGCCGCGTCCAGTATACATCCAGTAATTCGACCTCAGATTGAACATTGCTCAAACCAGAAATGTCATGACTAGACGAAGCTATACGCTCGATGAGCCAGATGTTGAATGGTATTCGAAGAAGGGTTTGCAGACCAGGTGAGCTATGCTCATAGAGATTCCAGAGGCCCGGCACGTCTGCCTTCTGAATTTCGTCTACCGTGAGCTCAGGGATAAAAAAGTGACGGCAGTTGACATCCCCAGAGGGAACAGTGAAGGTATCACCTTCTTCGTTTTCCTGTTTGGAAAACAAATCAATCAGATCCATGCACTTCTTCGCATCATATAGGCGAGCACTTACGACAACCGTCCAAGATTCACCCAGCTCTCTAATCACTTGCCGAATCACGCGGAGGTAAACACGACGTGCTTGCTCTGAACGCGCCGCATCAAAAGCATCAAAAATGAGGATGCCTTTCTCACCCTTCCCCAGCGCTTGACTTGTGAGGAACCCCACAAAATCGGCACTCTTAAACCCGAGTTCTGATTTAAGGTCCTCCTCAGTGCTTACGATTAAATTGTCAATGGGAACGAACACGCATTTACGTTCGGCTTCCAGCAGCTGCTGAGCGAACTGGACCAGGGTGTGGGACTTCCCTACACCAGGAGCACCGAGTACAACAACATGCCCGCCTTCAACAAAGGTCGCCAGGGAGCGCATCAATTGAGTTCGTTCTATGTTCATCGCCTGTCCAACATTCGCTTAGTGACCTCTCTTGCGGAAATCTCACCGTGCAATTGATCTCTGTGGCCTGCTATCTCTGGCTCGCGCGCTGGGGGATGCTCCGCAGGGGGCTTCCTAAAGTCACCCAGGCGAATGCTTAGAGAGCATAAGAAGTCAGACAAACCCCGCCGGTATCGGGTCTCAACATCCTCAAAATCTTCCGGCAGATCGTATGGAACTGGCAAAATAGCTGACTGCATCAGTTCCTTATTGAGATCGGGTGTGACTTCGTGGCTGGGTATTACTGCAAAATGCCTTGCCTGAATGTAGCCTGTTCCTAATCGGAACTCAGCTCGGATAATCTCCTGCATCTTCATGAAGTAAGGGTCTTCCATCCCGAAGCCAACGAACACAAACGGATGGCTGACAAGTAGCGACCAGATCACCTTGTGGTGAAATGGTACATTTCCGCTAGGTTCAGTCTTCCCACCGGGAAGTAACGGGCCATATTTCGCCAAGTAGTCCGAGTACGTAAGAATAATGCTATTTGGAGTGTCATAGTGGCCGTGGAGGTGAAGTACTTCATTCCGATACGGGCGAGCCTCAGGACATGCAAATCGCCGAAGGAGGTCAAAGACTGGTGTACGGTGATTCTGGTTGCACAGGTCCGTAGGCTGGCAATTCAGCCGACTTAGCTCCGTGTTGCCGGCATCAATTCCAGATGGAATTTCTTGCGCTAGGTGCGCGGTTGCCGCATGCTCCAAGACACTGTCATAGTTCGTGGTCACAACACCGCAGAATGGCAATTCCAACAGTGGCAAATGGACATCAGGGTCGAAAAGCGGCGAGCCATCTTGCGGGCCGAACCGCTTCCTGATAAATGGGACAAGATCTTCGGGACGTTTCGCCAGCCTTATGAGTTCGTCCGCATAGCGATCATATAGCTTGCCAACAAGAAATTCGTGATTCCTAGCCACAGAAGAATCGAGCGCGCATTTTAATTCGTCTAGCAATTCCCTCCATAGCGGATAATCGACGAGCTTACTTAGCCCGGCACCCACCATTAGAAGTGGCTTCTCGCTCGCCAGGCATTTAGCAAGTGTCACGAGCGCCGTATCACTGGGAGTAGCGTGTTCCACGTATTGACTCCGTCAACTATTCCCACCTTTGAACGCCTATCCACATTGGGAGCCAAAATCACTTCGAGTGCACTTCTGATCTTGCATTAACGTGCTTAGCTCATGTCCACACCCTGTCATGCGCAGCATTGACAGGGAGGTGATCTGTCTGCGGGCAGCCCTCGACGAGTTGATCCGGCAACCCAAGGAATCGCGCCCTCGCACCCATCCCGAATTGAATCTGTACCGAACTGCACGCGCTTCCGGAGTTGCCCTTTACCGTTTCCCTGAGGCAGACACCGACGCCTTCTTCGGGTCCGATTTCGTGACGAACTAGTCCGAGGTCGTATTGATCGAGGGCGAGCGACCGCTCGCCTGGGCAGACCTGCCGGTATTCGTAATGCGGCCGCCGGCAGGGAGACCGGGTCTCTCCAGAGAATACCGTACGGGAGAACGTGATCGGTCATTGGCGGCGGTGGAATGTGCCTTAGACAATCCGGAGTCGCTGGCGGCCCTCCTCCTCGGCAGCTTGGGGGCAAGGTCGTCTGGAATCGCCCCGTACCGTCGACGCCGGAAGGATCTGCCCCCACCCGCGATGACCGGGCGGGTTCACACAGCCGATCGCCGCCAGACGCGCCGCCCCCGCTCGCCCCGACCGCCTCTGCCAGTGTCATGAATTTCCCCCTCCCGACTCGCGGACCGTGGGAGCATACCAGAGCCGCGAGCGAGGGGCAACCCGTTCCTTGGCAGGCGTTTGGCAGGCGGTCGGCCGGTCGCGCGGGTGGGATCAGCGGGCGGGCGCCCCGTCGGCGCCCGCCGCGTCGTCCGATCCGGCAGGGGTCACTTGGCCGGCTTGATCGGCTTCTTCTTGATGAGCCGGTAGAGGATCAACAGCAGGATGGCGCCGGCGATCGAGAGCAGGAAGCTGCCGAAATTGAAGCCCGTGATCGTCCCCAGCCCCAGGGCCGAGCCGATGAATCCGCCCACGAAGGCGCCCGCGATGCCGAGCAGGATGGTGACGATGATGCCGCCGGGGTCCTTGCCGGGCATGATGAACTTCGCGATCACACCGACGATCAAGCCCATGACGATCCAGGAGAGGATACCCATCGTTCGGTCTCCTTTGCAGGTTCAGGCCCGGATTCGCGGTCTGTGGTGACTCGCGCTGCGACCGTACCGCATGGACCGCCGCCGGGCAAGCAGGACCTGGCCGGGGGCGCCGGCCGTCGTCGCGGCCGCTCGCCGCGCGGTCGCGACCGGGACCGGCGCCGCGACGATCGCTACTCGCAGGCCATCCCCATCGCCTGCGCCATGGTGACCATGTCCGACAGGTTCACGTGCCCGTCCCAGTTGAAATCGCTGCGATAGGCGCCGCCGTCCAGATCCTGGATGAATAGCACGATGTCGGTGAGGTTCACGACGAGATCGCCGTTCAGGTCGGGGCTGTTGGCCCGAAACGGCACCGGATCGTGGGGGTCCAGGTTCATGTCTGTGGCCGGCCAGCCGTTGATGTACAGGGTGGCCGGACCCGCCGACCAGCCGCCGCCGCGCCAGGGCTGCGAGAACGTCGTGTAGCCGTCGGCATCGGTCGGGCCGTCGGGCAGGAAGACGCCGCCGGGGCAGTCCGGGTACTGCAGGCAGCCGGCGGCCGTGCCGGGCTCGACGGCGAGCTGGAACCAGAGGTCCTCCGGCGGGAAGCCCTGGATCACGTATCCGAAGTTGCTGCCGATGCGGACGGTGATCGCGGCGTCGACGACGACCCCGCCGGGCCCGCGCGCCTCGGTCAGCGCCGGACCGGACCCGTCCGGCATCATGAGGACCGAGAACTCGTAATCGTACGCGGGTTCGATGGTCCAGACGGTCGGGATCTCGAGCTGCGCGCTCGCCGTTCCAGCCAGAAGCAGGATCGCGCCGATCAGCCGGCCACGGTTTCGAGGTGTCATGGTATCGCTCCCCTCTTACAGCTCCACACATCGACTCGGCCGCCGCACGGCCGTCCTGTCGTTAAGCATACCGCACCGGTGAGTTGGCTACAATCCACCTCGTCGCTCGACTGCCCCCTTGGGCCCGGTCGCGATCGATGCTACCTTCTGGCGCAGACCGGAGGTCCCGCGTGCCCTACCGCCTGCCCGCCCCGCCAGTCCGCGCCTGCGCGCGCGCGCCGCGCCTGGCCGCCGTCGCCGCCGCCGCCGTGCTCGCCGCCTGGTCCGTCGCCGTGGCGGCCGTCGGCGGCGCCGAGATCCCGACCGGCACGATCGTCTTCGCCGAGTCGGTCCCGGTCGAGACGGAGCTCGGCCTGCCCGAGCTGCCCGACGCCCCCGCCGTCTGGCTCGACCTCGTCGACGGGGCCGAGCGCACGATCGACGTCTTCACCTTCTACTTCTCGCCCAACCCCGACGGGGTGGACCACCTGCAGCCCGTGCTCGCGGCGCTCGAGGCGAAGGCGCGTGGCGGGGTCGCGGTGCGCCTCTTGAGCGAGCGCAAGTTCCACGAGACCTATCCCGAGACCCACGACCGGCTCGGCCAGGTGCCCGGCATCCAGGCCCGCCTGTTCGACGGCGAGGCGCTCTGGGGCGGCATCCTGCACGCCAAGGGCATGATCCTGGACGACCGGCGCTTCTTCCTCGGCAGCCAGAACTGGGACTGGCGCGCGCTCGAGCACATCCACGAGCTGGGCGCCGTGGTCGCCGACGACTCGCTCACGGCCGACCTCGCCCGCATCTACGCGCTCGACTGGGCGCTCGCCGGCGGCGAGGCCCCGCCGCCCGTGCGCGCGAGCGTCCCGGCGACCCCCGAGTGGCGCCGCCCGCGCGCGCTCCTTGCGCCCGGCGAGGTCCCCTGCGCGGCCGTCCTCGCCGCGAGCCCGCCGCAGGCCCTGCCGCCCGGCGTGCCGTGGGACCTGCCGCTGCTGGTGGACCAGATCGACCGCGCCCGCGAGCGCGTTCGCCTGCAGATGCTGTCCTACAGCCCCGGCGACCGCGACGTCGCCTGGTGGGGCGACCTCGACGCCGCGCTGCGCCGCGCCGCCGGCCGCGGCTGCGAGGTCCAGCTCATCTTCAGCAACTGGGCGAAGCGCGCCTCGTCGCTCGCGCACATCCAGAGCCTCGCGCTGGTGCCGAACGTCGCCGTGCGGTTCACGAACGTCCCCGCGTGGAGCGGCGGCTTCGTGCCGTTCGCGCGGGTCGAGCACGCCAAGTACCTGACCTGCGACCGCGACGCTCTCTGGCTCGGCACGAGCAACGGCTCGCGCGACTACTTCTTCGACTCGCGCAACGTGAGCCTCTTTTTGCGCGGCGAGGGCTGCGCGGCGGCGGCCGACGCGTTCTTCGAGCGCAGCTGGTCGAGCCCCTACGCCGAACCCGTGGACCCCTGCGGCGAGTACGCGCCGCCGCGAACCCGCTGAACCCTGGAGCCGCCATGATCCCCTTCCACGCCGTCCCCGACCGCCTCGAGAAGCACCGGCTTGCGCTCGTCGTCATCGACATCCAGGAGCGCTTCCGCAACCTGCTGTACGACCAGGCGCGCCTGATCAGGAACACGAGCCGCCTCGTCCGCGCCTTCCGCGAGCTGGACCTGCCCATCCTCGTGACCGAGCACTACAGCAAGGGCCTCGGCGCCACCATGTCCGAGATCCGCGGCCTGCTGGGCGGCCTCCAGCCGCTCGAGAAGATCACGTTCTCCTGCGACGGCGACCCCGGCTTCCGCAGGGCGTTCGACGGGCTCAACCGCGACCAGGTCGTGCTCTGCGGCATCGAGTCCCACATCTGCGTCTACCAGACCGCGCGCGACCTGATGGATCGCGGCCGGCAGGTCGCGATCGCCGCCGACGCCGTCACCTCGCGCAACGCCGCCGACCGCGAGATCGCCCTCGGCCACCTCAGGCGCATCGGCGTGCAGGTCATGAACGTGGAGATGATCCTCTTCGAGATCCTGCGCGAGGCGAAGACCGCGGACTTCCAGCGGATCGCGCCGCTGTTGAAGGGCGATTGATCCGTCGCGTTCGCGCCGGCGCGGGAATGACCACTCGCCGCGACGACGGGATCGTGTAGATTCTCCAGGCGCGTTCCACCCTAGCCTGGAGGTCGATCATGACACGATGCTTTCGCTTGTTGCTGGCCTGCGCGCTGCTCGCGGCCGTCCCGGCCCTCGGCGCGCCGCTCGACGCCCTGACCGGCGAACCGATCCCCGCCGCCGCCGAGGTCCCGGCGATCGGCGACCTGCCGCCCGACGACGCCGGACGCGACGGCGACCTCGAACTCATCAGCTACCTCGCCGAGGGCACGAGCAAGAACGTGCGCGCGCTGCCCGGCGGCTACGTGGTCTGGCAGAACGGCGCCTGGCTCGAGGTCCACGACGTCGCGGATCCCACGAACCCGGTCCCCGTGGGCCGCTACCTCCTGCCCGCCCAGCCGTCCGACCTCCTGGTCGACGGCACCTGGCTCTACGTCGCCCTGCGCAAGAATCACGGCCTGTTGATCCTCGACTACGCCAATCCCGCGAGCCCGACCCTGATCGGCGCCCTCCCCGGCTACGACCTGCTCTCGGTCGCGGTCGGCAATCAGCGCGCCTACTGCGGCGTCGGCAGCGCGGGCTTCCTGATCGTCGACCTCGCCGATCCCGCGAACCCGACGGCCGGCGTCACCTTCGACACGCCGGGCTCGGCGAACGGCACGGCGATCGCCGGCAACCTGCTCGCGGTCGCGCTCGGCGCGTCGGGCCTCGGCCTCTACGACGTCGCGAATCCGGCCGCGCCTGTGGCCCTCGCCACCGCTGCCACCAGCGGGTTCTGCACCTTCGTCCAGATCTTCGGCGACCGCGTGTACGCCGCCGAGAACACGGGCCTGCGCATCTTCGACGTCGCCGTGCCCGCCGCGCCGGTCGTGCTCGGCTCGTACAACGCCGGCGGCTCGTGCTACGAGCTCGTGATCGGCAGCAACCCGCAGTACGTCTACCTGGCCGGCCTGCCCGGCCTCTTCTTCATCTCGGTCGCCGACCCGACCAACCCCGCGCTCGTCGCCTCGGTCGCGGTCGCCAACGGCATGAGCTGCCACGCGACCGGCAACCTCGCGTTCCTCGCCGCGCGCTACGACGGCCTGCGCGTCTTCGACGCCGCCGACCTCGCCCCGCGGTCGGCGCTGCCCAACGCCGGCTTCGCCAACAAGCTGCACCTCGACGACGGCCAGCTCTACGTGGCCGACCTCTCCGGCGGCGTCCGCATCTACGACCTGAGCGACCCGCTGGCGCCGGTGTTCCTCGCCGAGGTCGCGACCGACCCCAGCTGCCAGGACCTGCGGATCGCCGGCGACGTCCTCTACTCGGTCAACAGCAACAACTCGGGCGCCGGCCTCGTGCTCACCGACGTGTCCGCGCCCGCGGCGCCGGTGCCGCTGAGCACCTTCGACACGACCAACAGCACGGCTGGCCTCGACGTCGCGGGCGGCCTGGCCATCCTCGCCAACGGGTTCGGCGGCCTGCGCGCGGTCGACGTCGGCGACCCGCTCGCGCCGGCGCTTCTGGGCGACCTCGTGATCGGGTCGAACGCCGTCGACGTCCAGACCAGCGGTGCGGTCGCGTTCGCGACGTCCTTCGGCGGCGGCATGCTCGCCGTCGACATCGCGGATCCCGCCGCCATGACGATCCTCGACCAGGAGGCCTGGGGCTTCCTCAACGCGCTCGACCTGACCGGCACCTACGCGTGGGTCGCCGACGGCCAGGCCGGCCTGCGGGTGGTCGACGTCACCGACCCGGCGAACCTCGCGTCCATCGTGACCTTCGCGATCGGCGGCCAGCCCCGCGACGTCGTGAAGTCGCCGTGGGGCGGTCCGTACGTCTACCTCGGCGACGACTTCTACGGTCTGCGCCAGGTCGACGTCTCGGATCCCGCCAATCCGATCCTCTTCGGCAGCTACCCCTCCGCGGATCGCGGCATGGGCGTCGACGCCCAGGGCGGCCTCGTGGTGCTCGCGGCCGGGGAGACCGGCGTCTACATCTACCGCGATCCGGCCGTCGTGGCGATCGACGACGAGCCCGGACCGCGGCCCGACGACACGCCCGCGCGGCCGGATGCCCTCGCCCTGGCGGCGGCCCCGAACCCGTTCAACCCGCGGCTCGAGGTCTCGTGGGCGCTGCCCCGCGCGGGCGCCGTGCGCCTGGACGTGTTCGACGCCCGCGGTCGTCTCGTGCGCACCCTGCTCGCCGGCCAGGCGCCGGCGGGCGCCGGCTCGCTGGTCTGGAACGGCGACGACGACGGCGGCCGCGCCGTCCCGAGCGGCGTCTACCACCTGCGCCTGTCGACCGGCGACCGCGAGACGAGCCGCAGCGTGACCCTCGTGCGCTGAGTCCCCGCGGCGCCGCCATGCCGATCAGGCCCGGGTCGATCGCGACCCGGGCCTTCGCGTCGCGGGCGCCGCGCCGGGCCGCGCCGTCAGCCGCCCAGGTGCTCGACCACGATCTTCAGCCCCACGAGCACCAGGGCCGCGCCGCCGGCGACCTCGAGGCGCCGGCCCACGGCGACGCCCAGCCGGTGGCCGAGCAGGCAGCCGGCGAGCGAGAACGCGGCCGCGACGGCGCCGATCACGAGCGCCGGCCGCCAGACCTCGAGCCCGAGGCAGGCGAAGCTGAAGCCGACGGCGAGGGCGTCGATGCTGGTCGCGACCGCCAGGCCCAGGAGGGTGCGGCCGCGCGTGGGGTCGGGCCCCGAGCGCGAGTGCGTCTCGCCGCCGCGCAGCCCGCCGCGGATCATGCGCGCGCCGATCCAGGCGAGCAGCGCGAACGCGAGCCAGTGGTCCCAGGCCGCGACCAGCGCGGCGACCCGCGCGCCGGCGAGCCAGCCCGCGACGGGCATCAACGCCTGGAAGAGCCCGAAGTGGAACCACAGGCGGAAGCGGGCGCGCGGGCGATCCGCCCAGCCGGCCGCGCCCGCCGCGAGCGAGACCGCGAACGCGTCCATCGCGAGCCCGACCGCGATCAGGAGCGTCTCGACGAACGCCACCTCATTCCACCGGCGCGATCACGATGTCGATGCGGCGGTTGCGGGCCCGCCCCTCGGCGGTGCTGTTGGGCGCGATCGGACGGTCCGGACCGACCCCCGCCGTGGCGATCGAGCCCTGCGCCAGCTTGAGCCTCCGCTCGATCCCGCCCGCGACGGTCGCGGCCCGGCGCTCGGAGAGCGTGAGGTTCGCCGCGCGGCTGCCCGTGTCGTCGGTGTGCCCCTCGACGCGCACCGCGGCGCCCGGGAAGCGCGCGACCGCCGCGGCGAGCTGTTTCATCAGCTCCGCCTGGCCGGGCTCGAGGCTCGCGCTGCCGACCCCGAAGGTCAGCCCGTGGACCTGCAGGATGATCGTGCCGTCCGGCCTCGTGACGGCCGTGGCCTTGTCGCCCAGCGCGTCGAGGATCTCGCGGACGGCCTCCTCGCGCGCCTGCCGCACCGAGAGCGCCGATTCGGCCGCCGACCGGTCCGCCTCCGCGACGCCGGCGCGCAGCTCGGTCTCCCAGAGGCGCTTGCGGACCGCGCTCAGCTCGACCTGCAGCGCGGTGATGAGCGAGTCGCGCGCCGCGACTCCCGAGCCGATCAGCTCCTTGAACTTGCGGTTCTCCACGCGCAGGCTGTCGGCCGCGAGCTGCTGCTGCAGGCGCGTCCGGGTCGCCTGGTCGAGCAGCCGGGCCGCCGCCTCGTCGCCGCTGAGCGCCGGGTCGACCGGGATGTCCAGGACCGCCGCCAGCTCGCGCAGCGCGCGGTCGTAGCGGCCGAGCAGATTTTCCAGGGGTTCGCGGTTGTCCCGGACCTCGCGCAGGAAGGCGGCGCGGTTGACGAGGCGCCGGCCCTCCAGCTCGAGCGCCTCGATCGCCGCCGCGTCGAGGGTGTCGCGCTCCGCGGCCTCGAGGTTCTTCACGAAGGCCTGCCAGGCGGCCGGCACCGTCCCCTTGGCGCCGAGCTGGCTCGCGCGCGACTTGTAAACCCGGGCGGCGGCCAGCGGATCCGACGGGGCGCTCGCGCCCTCGTCCTGCCCGCGAACCGGTCCGGCGAGGCAGACCACGAGGGCGACCAGCAACCAGGAACGTACAGGCGCAGGGATCGTCATGGCACGGTCCTCCTCGGCTTCAGACGAGACGAGCGGCGCCGGCCGCCGCCGCCTGCCGCTGGGCGACCAGCTCGGTCGCCGCCTCGATCACGTGCGAGGGTACGATCCCCTCCAGGCAATTGAACAGCAGACAATGGTGGTACAGGCAGTGACGCCGCGCCGGACAGTCGGCGTCCGGCGTCAACGCCCGCGCCCACTCGCCGAGCGGCCCCCAGCGGCGCGCGCTCACCGTCGGCGCGGGCGGGTAGAGTCCGACCGCGCCGAGCCCCAGCGCCGCCGCGAGGTGCAACGGTCCGGTGCTGGGCGCGATCATCACGTCGCCGGCCGCGAGGACGCCCAGGAAGTCGCGCAGCGGGAAGCGCTCGGCCACCACCGAGACCGCCGGATCGAGGTGGGGCGCCAGGGCGTCGATCACGAGCCGATCGAAGTGGCTGCCGGTGACGAACACGCGCCAGCCGCGGCGGCGCGCCAGCGCGTTGGCGACGGACGCGAAGCCGGCCGCCGGCCAGTCCAGCGCCGAACCGCCGCTGCCCGGGTGCACGAACGCGACGACCGCGGCGCCGGGGGCCTCCTCCCGCCGGAAGCGCCGGCCGATCTCCCGCTGGACGTCGCCGATGTGCAGCCGCGGCTCCGGCACCGGGACCGCCCGCGCCGCCCGGCCGGCGAGCCTGCGGACGAGGTCCACGTTGTAGTCGCGCTCGTGGCGGGCCACCCGCGACCGCCCCTGCCAGCAGCCGCGGTTCAACAGCAGCCAGCTCGCCGGCTTGGACCACGGGCCGTAGCGGCGCCGGACCCCGGCCCGGCGCAGCATCATCGCGAGCGGGGTCTGGTACTGGAGGAGGACCCCGGCGTCGTAGCGCTCGGCGGCCAGCTGCGCCGTGAGGTCGCGGCCGAGCCCGCCGTCCCAGGCGTGGTACGCGGCGATCGCCGGATCGTGCTCCACCAGCGGCGCCGCGTCGGCGCTCACGAGCGCGTGGATCTCCCAGTCGGGCCGCGCCGCGTGCAGCCAGGCGAACGCGGGCAGCGCGAGGACGAGGTCGCCGAGCCGGTCGCAGCGCGCCAGCAGGACCTTCATGGACGGTCCAGTCGCCAGAGCTTGACGTACTTGCTCAGCACGTAGAAGGACGAGCACGCGCACAGGACGGTGCCCGGCCAGCCGTCGCGGAACCCGCCCTGCAGGAGCCACATCCGCCAGAACGCGGCCTGGGAGCGGACCCACGCGCCGCCCAGGCCGCTGCGCCGGCCCTGCTGGTGCAGCTCGGCCGCGGCCGCGGTGGTGTATCGGTCCAGCCTCGCGATGTACGCCTCGAGGGTCTCGTACGCGTCGTGCAGGAGCAGGCCGCCCAGCCGCTCGACCGGCCCGCGCGCGTGGACGGCCTCGTGGACGGGCTTCGCGTCGAAGGCGGCGCGCTCGCGATCGAAGAGCCGCACGACCCAGTCCGGGTGCCAGCCGCAGTGACGGATCCAGTGCCCGAGGAAGCGGCTGAGCCGGTTGACCGCGAAGGCCGCGGCCGCGGGTTCGTCCGGCAGGGCGAGGATCGCCGCGCGCAGCTCGGCGGAGACCTGCTCGTCCGAATCGATGCTGAGCACCCAGCGGTTCCGGCAGAGGTCGACCGCCTTCTGCTTCGTGGGTCCGAAGCCGAGCCACTCGGTCTGCACGAGCCGGGCGCCGCGGCGCGCGCAGACGGCGGCCGTCTGGTCGGCGCTGTGCTGGTCGAGCACCACGACCTCGTCGCAGAAATCGAGCGACGCGAGGCAGCGGTCGAGAGCCGCCGCCGCGTCGCGGGTGATGATCGCGGCCGAGATCTTCACGCCGCGCCCCCCGCGCGAAAGTCGAGCAGGACCTTGCCCACGTTGCGGCGCTCCTCCAGCCGCCGGTACGCCGCGGCCGCTTCTTCCGGCGTGAAGATCCGGTCGACGACCGGCGCGATGTCCCCCGCCGAGAGCCAGCCCAGGAGCACGTGCATCCAGGCGACCAGGCGATCGGCGCGGTGCCACAGCCGGCCGAGGTTCACGCCGCCGACCGATCTCGTGTCGTTCATCAGCCGCAGCGGATTGAGCGTGAGCCAGGGCACCCGGGCCAGGGTCCGGATCGCGCCGGCCACCCCGCCGCCGCCCTCGGCGGCGCTCGAGAATCCGTGCAGGATCAACCGGCCGCCCTCGCCGAGCGCGCGGTAGCTCTCCATGATCCAGCGTCCGTGGCGCGGCTCGAGGGCGATGTCGCAGCCGCGGCCCTCGGTGGCCTCCTTCACGAGCGCGGCGAACGACGCGGCGCGGCTGTCGAACACGAGCCGGCAGCCCTGCGCGCGCAGCAGGTCGTGCTTGGCCGGCGACGCGGAGGCCAGGACCTCGCCGCCGCCCAGCCGCGCGAGCTGGCACGCGGCCTGGCCGACGCCGCCGGCCGCGGAGTGCACGAGCACGCGGTCGCCCGGCTGCACCGGCGCCAGCACCCGCAGCATGACGTGTGCGGTGAGGTAGTTGACCGGCAGCGCGGCCGCGCGCTCCAGATCGATCCCGGCGGGCAGCGCGAAGGCCTGGGCCGCGGGCACGCAGACCTGCTCGCTGAAGGCGCCGAAGCGGCACAGCGCCACCACGCGCTCGCCGATGCGCGACACCGGCACGCCGTCGCCGACGGCGTCGATCTCGCCGCTCGCCTCGTGGCCGAGGACCGCCGGCAGGGCTGGGCCGTCGGGATACAGGCCGAGGCGGACCATGACGTCCGCGAAGTTGAGGCCGGCCAGGGCCGTCCGGACGCGGACCTCGCCGGGCGACGGCGCCGGGGCCGGCACGTCCCGGACCACGAGCGCGTCCGGACCGCCGCGGCGGGTGGTCACGAGCTGGCGCATCGGGACTCCTTCCGGCGGGTAACATACCCGCTGAGTGCCGGCCTTGCCAAGGACCGCCGGTCACTGGTACGCGAGCGTCGAGGGTCGCGGCGTGGGCAGGTCGCCGCCCAGGAACTTGACCTCGCCCATGCGCACGGTCGCCACGGGGTCCCAGCCGCTCTCGTCGTGGAGCGCGCCCAGCCGCAGCTCGATCGTCGGCAGCACGAGGCTCGGGTTGTTGAGCCGCAGGCCGAGACCCAGATCCGTCGCCAGGGAGAGCCCGGAGATCGCCTCCGTCTCGGCGCCGATCAGCGCTCCCGCCGCGTAGCCGAACGCGGCGAGCTTGAAGCCGAAGAACGCCAGCGGCGTGAACAGGATCGACTCCGCGCCCAGCACGAGGCGCTGGTCGCCGGTCTTCTCGTGGTCGCCCAGATCGCGCAGGGCGCCCGGATCGAGGCGGAGGCCGTCCGCCTGCGTGCGGTTGATCCCGAGCGTGTAGCTCGCCGTGTAGAAGTGGCGCCAGTAGCCGTAATCCCGGCGCGCCAGCGGTCCGAATCCCGTCGCGCGGACGTCGAGGACCCCGTCCTCGAGGCGCCCGGCGTCGCGGAAGCCGCCGAACGACGCCCCGACGGAGACGAAGCGGCGGTTCTGGAGGAAGCGCGGCCAGATCACCTGGACGCCGTGGTAGGGACGGTCGGCGACCTCGCCGGTCTCGAAGCCGCCGACGAGCCCCGCCCACAGCCCCGCCGGGATGTCCTCGGTCTCGCCGTAGCTGTAGACGAGGTTCGTCGTGTAGTAGTCGAGCCCGGCCAGGCTGACCTGGGCGAGCGCGCGCGTGCGGTCCCGCCACTGGTCCTCGCTCGTCGCGAGGTCGCGCGGCGGGTTCCGGTAATCGACGCGCTCGAGGCCCGCGGCCGGGATCACCCGCACGCGCCCGCGGCTGCTCTGATCGAGCTGGCGCACGGGGATGCCCCAGCCCAGCCAGAGGTTCCGGGTCGTGGTCCGCAGCGTCGTGGCGGGCGGCAGGTCCGGGTCGTCCTTGTCCCGGTGGGCGATCGACCCCGCGCCGCCGATGATCCGCAGGTCGGGATGCGCGAAGCCGCGATCGGCGACGACGGCGAACCGGTCCTCCTCCCAGGTGCTCCGGTTCTCGACGCCGACGTCCACGAAGGTGCCCCCGACGTTGGTCGTCGACAGCCGGCCGCGCCAGCCGACCTCCGGCGAGGTGTCCCGCGTGTAGATCGCCTCAGCCTCGAGGTTCAGGCCCAGCCCGCCGAGGTTCCGGTGGAAGATCTCGCCGTTGGACTCGTCGGCCGACCGGACCCTCGCCCGGACGCCCCACGGCCAGCGGTCGCGCAGCAGGACGAGGACGTCGACCTCGCCCGGCCGGTCCTCCCACTGGACGACCTCGATCTTGGCGTCCTGGACGTACGACTGCTGGCGGAGCAGCCGCTCGCTGTCGGCCAGGGCGAAGGGGTCGAGCCGGTCGCCCTCGCGGAAGAGCAGGAACTGGCGCACGCGGGTCGGGGTCGTCCGCCGCGCCAGCGCGTTGAGGAGGCGGCCCAAGGGGGACGCCCGGGTCACGTATTCGTCCGCCGGATCCTCCACGAAGGAGATCGTCGTGTCGCGGGTCACCTCGCCGAACGCCTCGCGGCCCAGCAGGTGGATGTTGCGGATGACGAGCCCCTCGAACGGCAGGAACGGCTCGACCGCGCGGCGCGGGTCGCCGCCGTACGCGGCGTCGGCGCGCGGGTCCTTGCGCGCGACGAGCGAGCTGATGCCGCGCGCGTACCACTCGTCGCGCTCGAGCAGCGAGAGGCTGCCGATGTTGCGGGTCGCGAGGGCCGAGTCCGGATCGGCCGCGTTCGCGGCGGCGGCGGCCGCGACCAGGCAGATCGCGATCAGGCTCCGGCTGAACCGCAGCACTTCTTGTACTTCTTGCCGCTGCCGCAGGGACAGGGATCGTTGCGGCCGACCTTCGGCGCCTCGCGCACGAAGGGCCGGCTCTTGACCGGTTCGCCGGACACGAAGTACCAGCGGCCCTCGTGCCGCTCGAAGCTGGCGTGCTCGTGATGGCGCCGCCGCTCGCCCTCGTAGGTGTACTCGCAGGCGAATTCCACGCGGCCGGTCGCATCGTCGGCGCCGCCCAGCTCCGCGCCCAGGATCTCGAGACCGTGCCACTCGCTCCCGGTCGCCCACTTGCGGACGCCCTCGGGATCGTGGTCCGCCCGATGATCCGGATGGAGCGACTCGAGCAGGAAGTCGACCTCGGCGAGCGCGTACGCCGAGTAGCGGGCCCGCATCAACGCCTCGGCGGTCGGGGCGGGCTGCTCGCCGGCGATGATCGGACGGCAGCAGACCTCGTGCTGCCGGCCCGAACCGCAGGGACAGTCCATGGCGCACCTCCCGGTTCGCGACGGTCCGGCCCGCCGCGGGCGGGCCGCTGGAATCGTCCGGAACAATAGGGTCGCGCGGTCGCGGGTTCAACCGCATGTCGCTCCTGCCGGCCGGAAGTCCACGAGCTCGCCCAGGCGCGCCCGCAGGATGTCCGCGAAGCGCTCCGCCGGCCGCTCGCGGGTGCGCCCCGCCCGCCAGGCGAGCGCGATCTCGCGCCGCGGACCCGACCGCCGCAGCGGCAGGTAGCACCGCTCGGGCGACTCGTCGCGCCGCGCCGCCATCGCCGGGACCAGCGAGACGCCGAGTCCCAGGCGGACCAGCTCGAGCACCGTCGCGATCTGCGCAGCCTGACAGGCCACGACCGACGCGATGCGCCTGGCGGCGCAGAACTCGTTGATCTGGCGGCCGAGGCAGTGGACGTCCTGCAGGCTGACCCGGGGATAGTGGCCGAGCTCCGCCACGGTGATGGTCCCGGCCCGGCTGAGCCGATGGTAGGCCGGCAGGACCGCCAGGAACGCCTCGTCCCCGATCACCTCGACCTCCACGTGCGCCTGGTCGATGGGGGTCGAGACGACGGCGACGTCGATCACGCAATCGACGAGCAGCTCCAGGAGATTCTCCGTGAGGTCCTCCCGCACCTGGACCTCGCACGCGGGGAGGACCTCGCGCAACTCCGCGAGCACCGGCGGCAGCAGGTACGGCGCCATGGTCGGGATGGCGCCGACGATGAGCCGCCCGCCGCGAACGGCTCCGTCGGCCGCGAGCCGGCTCTCGACCTCGCCGACCTCGGCCAGGATCCGGCGAGCCCGCGGCACCAGCGCGAGGCCGGCCTCCGTCAGGACGACGCCGCGGCCGAATCGGTCGAACAGGCGCACGCCGAGCTCCTCCTCGAGTTTCTTGATCTGCTGGCTGAGCGATGGCTGGGCCACGTTGCAGCGGCCGGCGGCGCGGCTCATCGATCCGGCCTCGGCGGCGGCCAGGAAGTAGCGGAGCTGGTGCAATTCCATAGGTAGATCCTATCGAAAGGATTGATCATCGATATTGGACAGTTATACACGCCGCGCCTATGCTCTGGGAAGAGGGAAGCGAGGGCGCCGCCTGCCTGACCGGTCCGGCGTCTCGCGAACGGAATTCCGCCAGCGATAGGGAGCATGCCATGACCAAGAAGCGCCCCCCGCTCACGACGGCCGACGGCGCCCCCCTGGGCCGCCAGCACGCCCTGACCGCCGGCCCGCGCGGTCCCCTGCTCATGCAGGACGTCCAGCTGCTGGAGCAGATGCAGCACTTCAACCGCGAGCGCGTCCCCGAGCGCGTCGTCCACGCCAAGGGGTCCGGCGCCTACGGGACGTTCACCGTCACGAGGGACGTCACGCGCTACACCAAGGCGGCGTTCCTCGGCAAGGTCGGCAAGACGACGGAGACGTTCCTGCGGTTCAGCACCGTCGCCGGCGAGCGCGGCGCCGCCGACGCCGAGCGCGACGTGCGGGGCTTCGCCCTGAAGTTCTACACCGAGGAGGGCAACTGGGACATGGTGGGCAACAACACCCCCGTGTTCTTCGTGCGCGACCCCCACAAGTTCGCGAATTTCATCCACACCCAGAAGCGCGACCCGCGCACCAACCTGCGCGACAACGACATGCAGTGGGACTTCTGGAGCCAGTGCCCCGAGTCGCTGCACCAGGTGACGATCCTCTTCTCGGACCGCGGCATCCCCGCGAGCCTCCGCCACCTGCACGGCTTCGGCAGCCACACCTACTCGCTGATCAACGCCAAGGGCGAGCGCGTCTGGTGCAAGTTCCACTTCAAGACGAAGCAGGGCATCAAGAACCTGATGGACGACGAGGCCGCCGCGCTCATCGCCCAGGATCGCGAGACGCACCAGCGCGACCTCTTCGGCGCCATCGAGCGCCGTGAGTTCCCGCAGTGGACCTTCTACATCCAGGTCATGACCCAGGCGCAGGCCGACACGTTCCGCTGGAACCCGTTCGACCTCACCAAGGTCTGGCCGCACGCCGAGTACCCGCTCATCGAGGTCGGCACGCTCGAGCTGAACCGCAATCCCGAGAACTACCACGCCGAGGTCGAGCTGAGCGCATTCAGCCCGTCGGCCCTGGTGCCCGGCATCGGCGTGAGCCCCGACAAGATGCTGCAGGCCCGCCTGATGTCCTACGCCGACGCCCACCGGTACCGCATCGGCAACAACTACCAGCAGCTGCCGGTGAACAAGCCGCGCTGCCCGGTCCATCACTACCAGCGCGACGGCGCCATGGCGACGGCCGAGGGCTATGGCGGCCGCACCAACTACTGGCCCAACACGCGGGAAGGCGCGCCGGCGCCGGACGACCGCTACAACGACCCGGTCTGGGACCTCGGGCACGCCGTCGTCGATCGCTACGACTCGACCGTCGACCATGACGACTACACCCAGGCCGGCAACCTCTACCGGCTCTTCGACGACGCGCACCGGGACCGCCTGACGACCCGCATCGCCGGCGCGCTCGGCGACGCCAGGGCGGAAATCCAGGAGTTGCAGACTCGACATTTCTACCGGGCGGATCCAGATTATGGCCAGCGGGTCGCGAAGAAGCTCGGGCTCGCGCTGAAGGACCTCGGCAAGTAGCGCCGGTTGCGGGGCAGGCGAGGACTATGGCCAGGACATCGAACGGCTCACCGTGGCCGCGCGGGCGGGGGGCGCTCGGGGAGCGACCCCTGCCCGTCGAGCGCGCCCCGACTCCCTCCGTCGCCGCCGTCGCCGCCGCCGGCGCGACGGCGGCCCGGCTCCGCCGCTGGCTGCTCGTGGCGCTCGGGTTCCTCTGCGTGGGCCTCGCCGCGATCGGCGCGGTCGTCCCGGGTCTACCGACCACGGTGTTCCTGCTCGCCGCCGCCTGGTGCTTCACGCGGAGCTGCCCGTGGCTCGAGGAGCGCGTCCTCGGCTGCGCGGTGTTCCGTCCGTTCCGCCCGTATCTCGCGCCGGGGACGCGCATGCCGCGACGGGCGCAGATCGCGGCGCTCGTCCTGATGTGGGCGGCGATCGCGACCAGCGTCGTCACCGTCGGCAACGCCGGCGCCGGCGCCGCGATCTGGCTGGTGCGGGTCGCGATCGTCGTCGCCGGAGCGGTCGGGACCTACTTCATCGTGCGGGCGGGCCGGGCGGCGGCCTGAGCGCCGGCCCGGCTCGCCCGGCACGCCCCGCCGCTCTCACCGGTTGCCAGCCCACGGAGATTGCCCTTATCGTCTGCTCCGCAGCGAAGCGTCGTCCCACCACCCAGACCGAAAGACGAGACCATGGCCGAGTACTCTGTCAGCCCCGTCGGTGAGAAGTTCCCGCTACCCGGTCCGCAGGAAGCCGCCGCCGAGATGACGCGCCTGCGCGCGCTGGTCCAGGCGGCCCGGGACCGCGGCCAGGAGATCGTCGTCGTGATGGGCGTCGGCTTCGTCGGCGCGGTGATGGCGGCGATCATCGCCGACACGGTCCACAAGAAGGGCAAGCAGAAGGGTCAGCCCAGCAAGTTCGTGATCGGCTGCCAGCGGCCCAGCGTGCGCAGTTACTGGAAGATCCCGCTCCTGCAGCGCGGCGAGTCGCCGGTGAAGGCCGAGGACCCCGAGGTCGACCCGATGATCGCGCGCACGGTCCTCGAGAAGAAGACCCTGACGGCGACCTTCAATCCGGACTGCCTCGAGCTGGCCGATTGCGTCGTCGTCGACGTGCAGTGCGACTACCTCAAGCGCCATCTCGGCAACATGCGCTCCGGCGAGGCGGACATGGCGGCGCTCGAGGCGACGATGCGCACGATCGGCGAGAAGATCCAGCCCGGCTGCCTCGTGCTCATCGAGACGACGGTGGCGCCGGGCACCACGGAGTTCGTCGCCTGGCCCATCCTGAAGAAGGCGTTCGCCGAGCGCGGCATCGCGACCGTTCCGCTGCTCGCCCACAGCTTCGAGCGCGTCATGCCGGGCCGCGACTACGTGTCGTCGATCCGCGATTTCTGGCGCGTCTGCGCCGGCTGCGATACGGCCGCGCGCAAGCGGGTCGAGCAGTTCCTGCACGAGGTCCTCAACACCGCCGAGTTCCCGCTCACGGTGATGGACCGGCCGATCGAGTCGGAGACCTGCAAGATCGTCGAGAACTCCTACCGGGCGACGATCCTCGCGTTCCTGAACGAGTGGAGCCTCTTCGCCGAGCGCAACGGCGTCGACCTGATCAAGGTCATCAAGGCCATCAAGATGCGCCCGACGCACGACAACCTGATCTTCCCCGGTCCGGGCATCGGCGGCTACTGCCTGCCCAAGGACGGCGGGCTCGGCTACTGGTCCTACAAGCACATCCTCGGCTTCGAGGACGGCGACGACGTCTTCAAGCTCAGCACGACCGCGATCGACATCAACGACACCCGCGGCCTGCACGTGGCGACCCTCACCCGCGACGCCCTGCGCAACCTCGGCCGCTACATCGCCGGCGCCAAGGTCGTCATCTGCGGCGCGAGCTACCGCCAGGACGTCGGCGACACGCGGTACAGCGGCTCGGAGCTGGTGGTGCGCCGCCTGACCGAGATGGGCGCCGAGATGCGGGTCCACGACCCCTACGTCGAGCGCTGGTTCGAGCTCGAGCTGCAGGACACCTATCCGGCGCCCGGCCACTCCTGGGCCCGGTTCTTCCGCAACCAGGCCGGTCTGAAGGACCTGCGCGTCGAGAAGGACCTCGGCGCGATGCTCGCGCACGCCGAGGCCCTGATCCTCGCCGTGCCCCATGCCCCCTACCGGGACCTCGACCCCGACTGGGTCGTCGAGGCGGCCGGCGGCCGCCTGGCGGTGATCGACTGCTTCGGCCTCCTGGACGACGCGAAGATCCGGCGGTACTTCGAGCTGGGCTGCGAGGTCAAGGCCCTCGGCCGCGGCCACATCCAGCGCATCAAGGAAGAGGTCCGGTCGGGCGAGAAGTCGTAGGACCGCGGCGGCGAAAACGCGACGGCGGCCCCGCGCAGGGCCGCCGTCGCGTCGAGATTCCCCGGCGGACGACCGCGTCTACTTGCCGCGCTTGGCCGCCATCTCCCACCTGGCGCCGAGCCGCGCGAGCGCGAAGCAGACGAACGCCAGCAAGAGGAGCATCAACAGCCCGATCATCTGCCCGGTGAAGCCCTCGTACCAGTGGGCGGCCTCGCTGATCAGCTCGCCGTCCTGGTTCAGCGAGAACCTCTCGCCGACGCTGATGTAGCGGATGAGCGCCCCGAAGTCCTTGGTGCGCAGGGCCGCCGTGATCACCCCGAAGATGGCCGCGCCGGCCATCAGGCCGGAGGCGATGAGGGTGCCCTGCTCCTTTCGCGCCTCGCGGACCGCCGGCGTGCCGCCAGTCTTGCCCACGATCCAGGCCGCGACCGCGCCGGCGAGCACCGCCACGTTGATGGCGATGGGCAGGTAGATGCCCAGCGCGAACGCCAGCATGGGGACGCCGGCCATCAGCAGCATGAACGCCACGGCGCCGCCCAGGCCGTAGAGCAGCCAGGGTTGATTGGCCGGGTTCTCCATCAGGCCGCGCGAGACCGCCGCGATCATGTTCGCCTGCGGCGCCGGCAGCTCCCGCTCGTTGGAGATCATCTGTCCGGTCGCCGGATCCTCGACCACGAAGTGGTAGGCGTTGTCCATCAGCGGGATCACCGCCGCCACCACCAGCGCGGCGACGGCCAGGCCCAGATACTTCCACTTCTCCTGATTGCGGGGCGTGGAGCCGAGCCAGTAGCCGATCTTGAAGTCGGAGATCAGCGCGCCGGAGGTCGAGAGCGCCGTGCAGACCGCCGTGCCGATGACCAGCGCGATCAGCATGCCGGCCGTGCCCTTCAGGCCGATCGCGATCATCACGCCGATCGCGAGCACCACGGTGATCAGGGTCATGCCCGAGACGGGGTTGACGCCGACGATCGCGATCGCCTGGGCCGCGACGGGCGTGAAGAGGAAGCTGAGGAAGAAGCCGACGACCATGCCGACGACGCCGAACTTGAGGCTGGCGCCGAACGAGTAGTCGGCCATCAGGCCCATGACCAGGAACAGCAGCCCCAGGCCGAGCGACGAGGCGATCTGGATCGCGAGGACGCTGCTCGGCTTGAGGTCGCGCTGGGTGCGGATCTCCTCGACGCCCTGGCCGCCGCCCCGGAACGCCTTGAAGCCCAGGGTGATCGACCCGGCCACGATCTTCCACATGCGCAGGATGCCGATCAGGCCCGAGATGGCGATGGCGCCGATGCCGACCGGCTTGACGAACGCGCTGAAGATCTCCGTGGCGCTCATCTCGCCGATCTCGTAGGTCGCGCCGGCGAACTCGAACACCGCGAGTCCCTTGCCGAACAGGTACACCGCCGGCACCATCACGAGCATGGAGAGCACCGAGCCGGCCGCGATGATCGACGCGTAGCGGATGCCGATGATGTAGCCGAGCCCGAACAGCGCCGCGATCGCGGTCAGCTGCACCTCCACGCGGGCGCCCGCGCCGGCGCCGCCGAGCAGCGTGGAGCTGGAGAGGCCCGCGTTCCACAGGTGCAGTCCTTCCACGCAGAAGTCGAACAGGGCGCCCACGACGAACGCCATGATCAGGATCTTCCCCGCGCCGCCGCCCGAGCTCTCGCCGGTCACCAGGATGTTGTTGATGGCCGTGGCTTCCGGGAACGGCAGCTTGCCGTGCAGGTCCTTCACGAAGTACTTGCGCAGCGGGATGATCAGCGCCACGCCGAGCGAACCGCCGATGAACGTCGCGAGAAAGATCTGCCACCAGCTCGCCGACACGCCGTTGATGTACATGGCCGGCACCACGAACGTGGCGCCGGCGGCCACCACGCCGGCGGCCTGTCCGACGGACTGGACCATCACGTTCTCGAGGATCGTCGAGCGCACGGCGCGGAGCCTGCCGAACGAGATCGCCAGGATCGCGATGGGGATGGACGCCTCGATGGCGTTGCCGGCCCGCAGCGCCATGTAGGAGCAGGCGACCGTGAACAGCACCACCATCGCCATACCCACGCCGATGGACCACGGCGTGACCTCGGCGCGGAGGTCGCCGGCCGGCACCACCGGTTTGTACTCCTCCCCGGGCGCCAGCTCGGTATAGGCGTTCGACGGCAGGAGCTTGGAGTCCGTGGGTCTGGCATCGTGCATCATGTCGCCTCCTCGTACACGCTCGACGTCCCTCGCGGGGTCGCCCGCTCAGCCGCTCGCGAACCGGGGTAACGTATCAGACGAGGCGGACCTAAACAAGCCGCAGTTGAGCGCCGGCGCCGTCTCCGGAGCCGATCCCGCCTTGCTCGCGCCCGGCCCGCTCGCTATCATGGATTCTTCGCGCACGTCTCGGCGCGCGTGCCCCGGCGAGCCGGAGCCGCACCGCACCTGATTCGATCCGGAGGCCCGACATGCTCAAGCGACACGCCGACTCGCCTTTCCCCTCCCTCGTCGACCGCTTCGTCGCCTACGTCAAGGTCCACACCCAGAGCGACGACGCGAGCGAGACCTATCCCTCGACCGCGCGCCAGTTCGACCTCGCCAGGATCCTGGTCGACGAGCTCAAGGCGCTCGGCCTCAAGGACGCGGCCGTCGACGAGCATTGTTACGTGACCGCGACGCTGCCCGCCTCCCGCGGCTTCGAACAGGTGCCGGCGATCGCGTTCATCGCGCACATGGACACCTATCCCGAGGTGTCCGGCGAGAACGTGATCCCCACGTTCCACGAGAACTACCGGGGTGGCGACATCGCCCTGCCGCAGAACGGGATCGTGATCAAGGTGAGCGAGAATCCGTACCTCGAGTCGTGCGTCGGCGAGACCATCATCACGGCTGACGGCACCACGCTCCTGGGCGCGGACGACAAGGCCGGCATCGCCGAGATCATGGAGGCGCTGACCCGCATCCACGAGAATCCCGGCTGGAAGCACGGCCCCGTGAAGATCGCCTTCACGCCCGACGAGGAGGTGGGCCAGGGCGTCAAGCACTTCGATGTCGAGGCGTTCGGCGCCAAGGTGGCCTACACCATGGACGGCGGCCAGCGCGGCGAGGTCGAGGACGAGACCTTCTGCGCCGACACGGCCATCGTGAAGTTCAGCGGCCGCGACATCCACCCCGGCTACGCCAAGGGGAAGCTGGTCTCGTCGATCAAGGCGGCCGGCACCTTCCTGGCGAGCCTGCCGCGCGAGGGCTCGCCCGAGACCACCGACGGGCGGCAGGGCTACATCCACCCGATCGGCATCAAGGGCAACACGAGCGCGACCGAGGTCTCCCTGCTGATCCGCGATTTCTCGGTCGACGAGCTGCCGGTCAAGGCCGCCATGATCCGCGAGTACGCGGAGAAGGCCTGCGCCGCGTGGCCCGGCTCGCGGTGCGAGGTCGAGATCAAGCAGTACTACCGCAACATGAAGTACGACCTGGCCAAGGAGCCGCGGGCGGTCGAGTACGCGATGGAGGCCATCCGGCGCGCCGGCCTCACGCCGCACCGCGGCTCGATCCGCGGCGGCACCGACGGGTCCAACCTCTCGGCGCGCGGCTTGCCGACGCCGAACCTCTTCACCGGCGAGCAGGCGTTCCACGGGCACACCGAGTGGATCTGCGCGAAGGACATGGAATACGCGACCCAGACGATCCTGCACCTGATCGAGGTCTGGCGGGAGAAGGGAGCCTGACGTCGGTTCGATCGTCGAACGCGAGGCCGCGCAAGGAGTTACGCGCGGCCTCGCGTTTTCGCGCCGGCCGTCAGGTGGCACCGGTATATCGTCCTGGTGTTGAGCTGCGGGCGGCCCTGGCGCGGGCCGTGCTCTGCACGGACCGTGACAGGGGCGATCCGTCAGCTTCAACGGTCTGTTAGCAGATCAACCTACCTGAATCCCAATCGACGGATGCGCACGGAGTCGCGCGCCAAATTCTGACCGCAGACCTACCTGGCGATCAGGACACTTTCCGTTCGAGTCTATCAGCAATCCAGACTTTGATGATCGACTGGCGAGTGACGCCGAGACGCTTCGCCTCCCGGTCGAGAGACTCGATCATCCACGTTGGAAAGTCGACATTCACCCGGCGCTGCTCCTGACCGGGACGACGGGCCTGGGAGAGATCGAGGTCGCCGGTGACATCCGCACCGTCATCGAACTTGCGGTCGAACTCGCTAGCTTTCATAGATCGCGACCTCCTCTACGCGCGATCGTCGAACCGAGATCAGCCGGATTCGCCCCTCGCGATAGCTGATGACTGCGGACCAGTGTTTGTCGCCAATCCTGCCGATGACGAGGAATCGAGGCTCGTCTTGCGTGCGAGCTGGGACCTCAACGCGCATTTCATCGAGCCAGAGAGCCTGAACTTCAACGAAGTCTATGCCATGCTTAGTCTTATTCGCCATGCTCTTAGCCTCGTCGAACTCAAACTCCATCGCAACCTCCGACCTATCTGGTATATATAGTATACCTTTTTGGCGGTCGGCTGGCAACCAGTTTCACGGCTCGATTATCTGCTAACAGGATTATATATGTCTTTATTTGATCGGGCTCATTCTTCTTCCTGTTGCCGGACGCCTCCGTGACCTATACTTCCCTCCTCGGAGATACCCTCACCCCAACTCGAGGTCCGTCATGATGCGTATCGCCACCACGCTCCTGTGCACGCTTGCCCTGATCGCCTTCCTCGCCGCCGGCGCGGTCGCCGACGACAAGAACCCCGCCGCCCCGCAGAACGCGGCCGGCCAGAGTGACCCGGTCAAGTGCGATCCGGCCAAGTGCGACCCCGCCAAGTGCGACCCGAGCAAGTGCCCGCAGGCCAAGGCCAAGGCCGAGGGCGCAACCGCCGAGGGCGCCAAGGCCGCCGGATGCGATCCTGCGCAGTGCCCGCACGCCAAGGCCGAGGCCGCGAAGGCCGCCGAGGGCGCGGCGGCGGAGTGCCCGCACGCCAAGGCCGGGGCCGCGAAGGCCGCCGAGGGCGCCGCGGCGGAGTGCCCGCACGCCAAGGCCGAGGCCGCGAAGGCTGCCGAGGGCGCGGCGGCGCCGTGCCCGCACGCCAAGGCCGAGGCCGCCAAGGCCGAGGCCGCCAAGGCCGCCGAGGGCGCTCCCGCCGCCGGGGTCGCTCCCGCCGCCGGGGCCGCCCAGTCCGCGGAGAAGGCGGCAGAGCAGGCGGCGGACAAGGCCAAGGCCGGCTGCACCGTCAAGAGCTGCGACCCGCTGAAGTGCGATCCTGCCCAGTTCAAGCAGAACCACGAGCAGAAGCAGCCGAAGACCGAGGCGACGGAGACCAAGGCGACGGAGACCAAGCAATCCGGGACCAAGTAGCCGATCGCGCAACGTTCCTGACGAGCGCCCGGCCCCGCGCGGACCGGGCGCGTCTCGTTGATCCACGGAATCAGCCGAATCATTACGCCCGCCGCGGGTAGACAGGCGTCGATCCGCGGCGGAGTCGTCGGCCGCGTCCGTCCGGGAATCGGACCTGCGAGGAGGTCGAGATGCATCGCGAGAACACCGTCCGCACGCATTCCGGCTGGGGCTGGCTCTGCCTGAACCTGGTTCTCTACGTGGCGATCGTGGTCCTGCTCGTGCAGGCGATCCGCAGCCGGGACGTGACGCTGCTCCTGGTGTCGCTCGGCGGGCTGGTCGCCAACGTCGTCGTGACGGCGGGCTTCTTCGTCGTCAACCCGAACGAGGCCGCGGTGATCCTGCTCTTCGGCGAATACAAAGGCACGTGCAAGACGAACGGCTTCCGGTTCGCCAACCCCTTCTTCACGAAGAAGAAGATCTCGCTGAAGGCCCGCAACCTCAACGGCGACCGCCTCAAGGTCAACGACAAGTCGGGCAACCCCGTCGACATCGCGGTCGTGGTGGTCTGGCAGGTCGAGAACACGGCCCAGGCGATGTTCGACGTCGACAACTTCGAAGCGTACGTCACCACCCAGAGCGAGTCGGCGTTGCGCCACCTCGCGAGCCGCTACGCCTACGACGGCGGCGACGAGCACGAGATCACGCTGCGCGGCGCGACGGACGAGGTGAACCTGGACCTGCAGAAGGAACTCCAGGAGCGGCTCGACCGCGCCGGAGTCAACGTCATCGAGGCCCGTCTGAGCCACCTCGCCTACGCGCCGGAGATCGCCCACGCGATGCTGCAGAGGCAGCAGGCCAGCGCCGTGGTCGCCGCCCGCCGCAAGATCGTCGACGGCGCGGTCGGCATGGTCGAGATGGCGCTGGCCGAGCTCGCGGAGAAGCGCATCGTCGACCTCTCGCCCGAGGCCAAGGCCCAGCTCGTGAGCAACCTGCTCGTCGTCCTCTGCAGCGAGCACTCGACGCAGCCGATCCTCAACGCCGGCGCCGGCAAGTGACGTCCAGGCCCGGCCGCGGACCCGGGACGGAGCCCGGGTCCAGCCCGGCCTCGCCCGCCGCTCAGATCGCCTCGCGGCGTTCGCGCGGCTCTTCGGCGTCCTCGGCCGTGCCGTCCTCCGCTCCGTCATCGAGGAACATCAACTCGAACGGGTTGCAGGACGCGCACCACGCGTCGTCCAGCCGGTCGCGCCAGGGCTGCAGAACGGCGGCGAGGTGCTCCGGCAGCCCCTGTTCCCAGGCCACGGCAGTGGTGGAGCCGGCGAGGCGCTCGGCCTCGGCCGCGACGAGCGCGCGGCGCGCGTCCGCCCCGGGACCCGACTCGGGGGGCGTCTGCGCCAGCATGGCCGCGAACCAGCGCTGCTGGAGCTCGTTGAGCCGCCGGCGGACGGCACGCTGCCGCCGCGAGCGCGATTGGCGTTCGTCGGAGTCGTCGCTCTCGTAGTGGATACCTCCGCCGCGGCCCCCGAACGACATCTCGACGTGCTCGGGGCCGGCGCCCGGTTCCTGGCCGAGCCAGCCGATGTACACGAGCGAGTAGAGGTACGCGTACTCGCCCAGCCCCATGCCGCGCTCGAGCAGCGCCGCCGTGCGCGCCGCCAGGAAATCGGCCAGCAACGTGCCCAGGCGAGGTCCCGCCCGCAGGACACGCCAAGCCTTCTCGAGCCCGGTCGCCGCGGTGTCGACTCCGGCGGCGGCGGCAGGCAGCGCGGCAGCGAGCTCGCCGCGGCGCTCCGCCAGGTCGTCGCGCACCGCGACGAAGATCTCGATCCGCTCGGGCGTGACCGAGCCGTCCCAGGCGGGCCGGAAGTCGGCGACGGCGCCATGGACACGGATCAGCTCGGACTCCGACTCCGTCGCCGTGTTCCAGCTCGAGACGATGTCCTTGAAGAAGAGAGCGGCGCCGCCGACGAGCGCGACCACGATCAGGACCGTCGCGAGGCAGCCGATCCCGCAGCCGATCAACCACTTCTTGCCTGCGCTTGCCATGTCGCTCCTCGGGGATCGCCGGGGCGGCGGTCACGGTTCAGGTTCAGGTTCGAGCTCGTGTTCCTTGAGCTTGCGCCAGAGGGTCGTGCGATCGATCCCGAGCCGGCGCGCCGCCCGGGTCCGGTTCCAGCCCGTCGCGCGCAGCGTGTCGCGCAGCAATTCCCGTTCTGCGGCGCTGCCGCGGGCGACCGCTGCGAGTCCCGCCGTGGGGCCGCGCGCCACCCCGGCGCCGATCTCCGGCGGCAGGTGCTCGGCGTGGATGGTCCGATCGCGGCTGAGGACCAGGGCGTGCTCGAGCGCGTTCTCCAGCTCTCGCACGTTTCCGGGCCAGTCATGTTGCATCAGCCGCGCGAGAGCGTCCGGCGCGATCGTGACCGGACCGACGCCGCGGCGCGCGAGGAGGTGCTCCGCCAGCAGGGGGATGTCCTCCCGCCGCTGCCGCAGCGGCGGCAGGTCCAGCCGCACGACCTTCAGGCGGTAGTAGAAGTCCTCGCGGAGGCGTCCGGTCGCCAGCAGCGCCTCGAGATTTTGGTTGGTGGCCGAGATCACGCGGACGTCGACCGCGATCGGCTGACTCGCGCCGACCCGCTCGATCACGCGCTCCTGCAGGACGCGCAGCAGCTTGACCTGCACGGCCGAGCTCACGTCGCCGATCTCGTCGAGGAAGATCGTGCCGCCGCTGGCCTCCTCGAAGCGGCCGCGGCGATCGCCGGCAGCGCCGGTGTAGGCGCCGCGGACGTGGCCGAAGAGCTCGCTCTCGAGCAGGGTCTCGGCGAGGGCGGAGCAATTGACCGAGATGAACGGACCCTCGGCGCGGTGGCTGCCGGCGTGCAGCGCCCTCGCCACGAGCTCCTTGCCGGTCCCGCTCTCGCCCCGGATCAGCACGGTGACGTCGCTCGGCGCGACGCGCTCGATCAGGTTGTAGAGCTCGCGCATCCGGCGGTCGCGACCCACGAGGTCCCCGAGCCGCGCGCGGACCTCGGTCTCGCGCCGCAGCCGGGTCTCCTCGGTCACGTCGCCGATGATCAGGGCGATCCCGCCGGCAGCGCCGTCGCGACCCGCAAGGGGCGCGCTGCGCAGCAGGACCGAGCCCCGCCGGTCGCCCGGCAATCGAACGGTCGTCTGGAAGTCGAGGATCGCGCGGCTGCCGCCGAGGCTCGCGGCCAGCGTGTCCTGCGGGCAGTCGCCCTCGCCGAAGAGCGAGCAGACGGGCTGGCCGATCAGGTCGCCGGCGTCGCGGTCGAGGATGCGCGCCGCGGCCGGGTTCAGGTCCCGGATCCGCAGGTCCCGGTCCAGGAGGATCACGCCCTCGCGCAGGATCGCCGCGATGGCGCGGAAGCCCGCGAGGTCGAGACCCGCGAGCAGGCTGGCGTATCGGGGCGGCCGTTCGGACATGATCACCTCTGCGGCGGGAGATTAGCGCAAAAGACTGTTGCGTGCAACATTTTTGTTGCCACGAAAGTGCTGCACACAACACCGACCAGGCCGGCGCGACCGCGCCACTCGATCGCTCCACCCCAGGATTATCTATATAAAATATTATATACCAATGTTTTATAAAATATTAGAAAAACAAACTCGATTTTCGCCATCTGGCACTTATCGTGCAGTGGACGTCATCGAATCGAACGACGCAGGCGACGCCTGCATCACCCGCCGCCCCGGGGCGGCAAGCCAAGGCAGGTCGAGATGGCGGAGGTCACCCAGCTGAGTGCGAGCAATTTCCAGCAGGAGGTCCTCGACAGCGCCACGCCGGTGCTGGTGGACTTCTGGGCCCCCTGGTGCGGCCCCTGCAAGATGATCGGGCCGGTGGTCGAGCAGCTGGCGGCCGACTACGCGGGCAAGGTGAAGGTCGTCAAGGTCAACGTCGACGACAACCAGCAGCTGGCGGCCCAGTTCGGGATCCGCGGCATCCCCACGGTGATGATCTTCAAGGGCGGGGAGATGGTCGAGAGCTTCGTCGGCCTGCAGCAGAAGGCCGACCTCGCCGCCGCGCTCGACAAGCTCGTCTGAGCGATCGCCGGCGCATCACCGTCACGGCAGACACGCGACCCGACCGCCGGCGCGCCCCGCGCCGGCGGTCTTGCGTTTCGCGGCGGCCGGCCGCAGATTGGCACCGAGAGTCGGGCGGACCCAGACCAGGAGCGGCGACCATGGCAGGGATCATCGACGGCATCCGCCGGGCGTTCGGCGGCGGGCAACCACGGCCGAACAACGTCGTGTTCGTGGTGTTCGACAGCTGCCGCTGGGACGCGTACGAAGCGGCGCGGACGCCCAATCTCGACCGGATCGGCCGCGCCGAGCGGCGCTACAGCTACGCGAGCTGGACCAGCCCCAGCCACTACACCTTCCTGATGGGCATGGTCCCCCATCTCAGCCCCAAGGGCGTGTTCGCTTCCAACGTCTACCGGGAGGAGTTCGCGGCCTGGTCGCAGCGCCTCGGCATCCCGGACGTGGAGTTCAAGAAATTCGTGCCCGAGCTGAGCCTGGTCGCGTTCCTGAAGGCGGCGGGCTACTGGTGCGAGGGCTGGGTCTCGCTGCCGGTGCTCAATCCGCGGACGAGCCTGTCCGCCCACTTCGACCGCTACGAGCTGGCCCCCTCGCACAACGACCTGCAGGCCATCCTGGATCGCCTGGAATTCCGGCCCGACCAGCCGACCTTCTTCTTCATCAACACCGGCGAGACCCACTACCCGTACCTGCTGCCGGGCGAGACCGCGGCCGACTTGCCGCACCTCTCGGGCGTCCACGGCATCTTCAAGTCCCTCGACGAGTTCCTCAAGAACCCCGGCGAGTTCGTCAAGGACCGCCACGAGGACGAGTTCTTCACGCCCTCGCAATTCCAGGCCTTCCGCGCCAAGCAGGTCGCCTGCGTGGAGCACCTCGACGCCGTGATGGGTCGCTTCTTCGAGCGGTGCCCCGCCAACACGTACTTCCTGATCATGAGCGACCACGGCGAGCTGTTCGGCGAGGACGGGTACTTCGGCCACGGACCGATCTTCCACGAGAAGGTCTTCGAGGTCTTCTACCTCGAGGGGCAGCGGCCCTAGGCGAGCCGGCCGGCGTCACGAGAGCAGCGCGAGGATCGCCGGCGCGACCTGGTCGAGCCGATCCACCCTGGCCGTGATCGACCCGGCGCCGCGACCCCAGGCCAAGAGCGGCACCGGATTGCGCGTGTGCGTCTTGACCGAGACGTCCTCGAGATTGCCGTGGTCCGAGCACACGATCAGGAGCGCGTCGGCCGGCAGCTCCGCGAGGGCCGCGCCGAGGAACGCATCGAGCCGGCGCAGCTCGTGCTCGGCCGCCTCGCGGTCTCCCGTGTGCCCGGCCTTGTCGGTCAGGAAGTACTCGTACAGGAGGAAATCGTAGAGCGGGAGATTGCGGGCCAGGATCCCGCCGGCCGCCTCGGGCGTGAACAGGGGCACGTCGAAGCCGAGGTCTCGCAGCGCCTGGCCGGTGAACTCCTGGTAGAGGGAACGGCCTCGGGCCATGTCCGGCACGTCGAAGAACGGCAGGTCGGCGGCCAGGTTGGCGATGGTGGTCGCGGACATCCGCAGGTGGCGTTCGCGCGGCAACTGGAAGAAGGGGCTGCGATAGGTGTTGAAGAACACCGGCCGGCGGCCGGCCTCGCGCAGTCGCTTCAGCAGCGAGTGCTCGAGCAGGATCGCGCGCAGGGTCGGGCCCGGGAACCCGGAGAGGTGCGCGCCCTGCGCCGCCTGGGCGTTCACGCCCGTCAGGAGCGTGGTCTGGCCGGTGGCGCTCTGGGGCAGGCCCGCGACGCCGAGGCACGCGTCGACCGCTCGAGCCCAGGCGTCCGTCGAGAGGCGCAGCGGCGCGCCGCCCGCGGGGGGATCGGGCAGGCGGAACAGCCGGCCCCCGTAGGTCCAGCCCGGGTTCGTGGCCGGATCGGCCGGCCCCCAGCCGAGGCCGTCGATGAAGATCAGTGCCACGCGGGCGGGAGCGTCCATCGGCCGCCTCCCGAGACGGCAAGAGGCCCCCCTCCGCGGGGAGCCTCTCGAGACACTGGTAGCCCCTACGGGACTCGAACCCGTGTTACCGCCGTGAGAGGGCGGCGTCCTAGGCCACTAGACGAAGGGGCCGCGATGCTGCGCCTGGTTGCCCGGGGAGGATTCGAACCCCCATTAACTGATCCAGAGTCAGCTGTCCTACCCTTGAACGACCGGGCAATCGAGGCGCCGAATATAAAAAGCCCCCCGTGGTCTTGCAAGTTCTTATATCGGGTTCTGCAAGGCCGGGATCTGCGGCAGATGGGCGCGAAAATAGTGATACAGCGCCTCGGGGCTGCGCAGATCGGAGCCCGCTGTCCGCCACGAGGTCGGCACCAGGAGGAAGGGCTCCGTCTGGGGCCCGCCCAGACCGCCGTGGCTGCTGGTCTGCTCCTCGAACACGACCACCTTGCGCCGGTCCGCGAGCCAGGCCCCGTTGAGGACGAGGTCGCCGCTGGAGGCGCCCGCCACGACGCGCGCGAGCTCGGGCCCCCAGACCGCGGGCTCCCCGTACGGACGCAGCGGATCCTGGCCGACCGTCTCGCCGGTGGCCAGGTTGCGGAGGCCGGCGCTCCCGATGGCCACCGCGTCGCCGCTCGCGAGGACCGCCCCCACCAGACCGATCCCGCCGTGGGCCGCCAGCGCCTCGACGAGCCCCGGCAGCCGCTCGCGGACCTCCTCCAGGGACAGCCGCGCCGTCGTGCCGCGCACGTAGAGGTGGGCGAGGCAGCCGGATACGCAGACGGCGATCTCGGGCGCCGTCTCGCGGGCCGACGCCGACCGGTCCGCCGGGACCGCGCGCTCGGCGCGCGCCTCCTGGTCGGCGCCGCTGCCGCGGCGGTCCCGGATCCGGGTGAGCGTGCGCTGGCCCCGGCGCACGGCCCAGCTGCGCCGCTCCTGTCCCGGCTCCATTTCGCGCAGGAGCACGTCGAGGTAGGCGGCGTCCCCGGCCGAGGCGCCCAGGTCCACGACCTGACCCGCGAGGTCGGCCACGACCTGCCCGAGCGAGCGGCCGTAGAGCAGGCGGAACGGCGTCGACGCGGTCTGGCCGTGGTCGCTGAACACCACGATCTCGTACTCGCCGACCGCGTGGCGCCGGGCGAAGCGGCGCAGCTTGTGCAGCCCGCGGTCGAACGCTGCGAGCACGACGTGCGCCTCGTAGTCGTCGGGCCCGGAGAAATGAGCGACGTCGTCGTAGCCGACGAAGTTGCTGAAGATCACCGGCACGCCGCGGACCAGGTCCTGCTGGATCCAGAAGAACGAGGCCTGCCGCAGGACCGAGTTGGTGACCGCGCCCTGGGCGAGCTTCATGGGGTGGCCGAGCAGGCGCGGCCGGTTGCGGCGGAGCCGGCCGAACGTCCCGAGGACGAGACCCGACAGGTAGTTCCAGATCCCCATCAGGACCGCCCGGCTGTAGGCGGTCGGGCTGAGGTAGAAGAGGTTGAGGTCGGCTTGCTCGTCCCGCCGGCTCGCGCGCAGCTCCGCCATCGCGCTCACCGTGAGCAGCCGCTTGGCCGCCCCGCCCGAGAGCAGCGAGCTGATGCACGACCCGCCGGTCAACAGCGGCGGCAGATCGCTCGCCACGCGGCGCTCGAGCTCCCGCGCGGTCGCCGGGCTGCTGACCACCTTGAAGGTCTGCGTCGCCCGGTCGTACCAGCGGTAACCCGGCACGTCGTCGCGACGGCCGTAGAGGATGCCCGCCTGGACCGCCGGCGTGTTCGACGGCAGCCCGCAGTGCCAGCGGTGCAGCCGATGGGTGCGGCTCGCGAGCAGCGCCGACAGGGTGGGGACGCGCCCGCGGCGGATCGCGCGGATCAGCGACCGCGTCGACAGCCCGTCGATCTGCAGGATGATCACGCCGCGCCGCACGCCGCGCGGCCGGCGGGGTCCCCAACGCCGGCCGATCCGGTAGAGGAACGTCTGCACGAGGGGATACGCTTCGTCGAGGCCCAGCCAGCCGACGATCGAGGTCGCGACCACGGTCATCACCAGCGTGGCGTACATGGCCTCGCCGTAGCTGGTGATCTCGAGGCTCGTGTTCATGTCCGCCGTCCACTTGAGGATCAGCGCGTTGAAGAGCAGCGACGGCACGCCGAGGGTGACCACGTTGAGCGGCAGGGTCAGGAAGAGCAGCAACGGCCGCAGCAGGATCACCAGGATCGCGAACTCCACGGGGATGAGGAGCATCACGACCCACCAGTGGCGCGCGGCGGTGTCCAGGTAGACGCCCGGGAAGATGCTCGTCGCCAGGAGCAGCGCGAGCAGGTAGACCAGCCAGACCAGGACGTAGCGGCCGAGGATACTCCAGAAGCGTCTCACGACCCTCGCATCCCGTGGCGGTGACGACCCGCCGGCGGCAGCGTTCAGCCGGCGGCGCGGCGCAGGCGCCCGACGACCCGCGGCCGTCCCAGCGCCTCCATGACCTCGAAGATGCCGGCGCTGCGTCCCTGGCCCGTGAGCGCGACGCGAGCCGGATGGATCAGCTCACCCGCGGCGAGCTGGCTTCGCTCGGCCAGCTCGCGCACGACCTCCTCGTAGGCGGCGGCCCCGGCCGGACGATCGGCGGGCAGCGCGCGGTCCATGGCCTCGGCCAGGGCCGCCAGCCGCTCGCGCCCGGCCGCGCCGGCCACCTGCTGTCGCCAGGCCTCGGCATCGACGGGGAAATCCTCGCGGAAGAAGAAGACGAGCTGATCGGGCAGGGTCCGCAGGCTGCTGAAGCGGCCGCCGAGCAGCGCGAGCAGGCGATCGACGTAGGTGTGCTGGTCGCTCGCGCCGGGGACCTGCCAGGCCGGGTCGTAGCTCCAGCCGCGCGCGGCCAGGATCGGCAGCGCGAGCGCCCGCCGATGGTCGGGGTCCATGCGCTTGAGGTGCTGGCTGTTGATGTGCTCGAGCTTGTCGTAGTCGAAGGCCGCGGGGCTCGAATTGACCTTCTTGAGCGAGAACTTCTTGATCAGCCCTTCGCTGGTCATCACCTCGTCGCCGCTCGCGCCGATCGACCAGCCGAGGAGCGCCAGGTAGTTGACCATCGCCTGCGGGATGATGCCCTGGTCGCGGAATTCCTCCACGGACACCGCGCCGTGGCGCTTGCTCAGGCGCTTGCGGTCCGGCCCCAGGATCATCGGCATGTGGCCGAACTTGGGCGGGGTCCAGCCGAGCGCGTCGTAGATCATGAGCTGGAACGGCGTGTTGCTGACGTGGTCGTCGCCGCGCAGGACGTGCGTGATGCCCATCGTGTGGTCGTCGACCACGACGGCGAAGTTGTAGGTCGGGAAACCGTCCGCCTTGACGACCACGCGATCGGTGATCACCTCGTTCTGGAACTCGCGCTTGCCGACCACGATGTCGTACCAGAAGGTCACGCCGGTCGGCGGCGTGCGCAGGCGCCAGCAGGCCGGACGGCCCGCCGCCTCGTAGGCGGCGATCTGCGCGGCCGGAAGGCGGCGGCAGTGCCCGTCGTAACCGTCCCAGGCGCGGCCCTCGTCCTTGGCCGCCTGCATGCGCCGCTCGAGTTCCTCGTCGCTGCAGAAGCAGCGGTAGACCCGGTCGCGGTCCTGGAGCTCGCGGAGCGCGGCCCGGTAGACGGGCAGCCGCTCGCTCTGCGCGTAGGGGCCGCACGGTCCGCCCTTGCCCGGCCCCTCGTCCCAGTCGAGCCCCAGCCACTCGAGGCCGCGGATGATCGCGTCGAGCGACGCCGCGGTGCTCCGCTCCCGGTCCGTGTCCTCGATGCGCAGGACGAACACTCCCTGCTGGTTGCGGGCATAGAGCCAGTTGAACAGCGCAGTGCGGGCGCCGCCCACGTGCAGGTAGCCGGTTGGGCTCGGCGCGAAGCGGACTCGGACCAGGTTCTCGCTCATCGGCCTGGGGACCTCTCGACTGGGCGGCCGCGCGGCGCCGGCTGCCGTGGGACGCTGAGGGGGCGCCCCCGCGACCGGCCGAGGGCGACTCCATTCATAGTATACGGCGGCGGCGGCAGCAATCGAATCGTCAGCGGCGGGGCGGTCGCTGCGGCGACCGGCTGTGCACGGCGGCGCCCACGGGCTCGGGCCGCCCGGTGGGATCGAGACTCGCGGCGAGGGCGGCGAGCTCGGCGCCGTAGAGCTCGCGGCAGACCGCATCCGGATCCTCGCCGCGGCCCGCCCGCGTGAACATCTCGCGAACCGCGGCGAGGCCGCCGCGATTCTCGACGAGTTCCCAGACCATGAGGAAAGCGGAGTAGCCCGCGGTCCGGTAGCGGACCACGTCGGTCGCCAGGTCGGCCTCCGGCGGACTCGCGAGGATGGTCTCGGCCTCGCCCGGCGCCAGGATCACGGGCCGGTCGGCGCGGTGCATGAAGAGGTAGTTGAGGAAGTGCGTGCCGTCCTCCGCCAGATACGAGGCCAGGCCCTGCACGAGCCAGGCCGGCAACGTCGCCCCGGCGGCGAGATCCTGCAGCAGCCAGACCGCGACCAGGTGGTGGGCGGCATGCGCGGCGAGCCCCCGGGCCATCAGGATCGGCGCCGGCTCGATCACGACCGAGTCCTCGAGCATGCGGTACAGGCGGTGGAAGCCGTAGCCGGTCCGCAGGCCGTACGCCTCCAGGTCGTCGGGACTCTCGACCCGCAGGGTGTCGCCGCGGTCGTGGCCGAGCAGGACGGCGAGATCACGGCGGGCCCAGTCGAGCAGCTCGACCATCGGGAGCATCTGGTGCGCCTCGTACCCGGGATTGAAGCGCAGGCTCAGTCCCCGGTACCGGATCTCGCCCGGCGCGCAGACGAGTCCCGCGCGCTCGAGCACCCGCGTCCCGCTCGCGAGGCTGAGAGGACCGTACGTCTCGCCGGCGGCGTCGGTCAGCGGGGCGTAACCCGGGTAGGTGAAGGCGTGCAGGTGGTCGGGATAGCCGGCCGCCTCGAGCTCGGCCGCCGTGAAGCGGGGGAACGTGCTCGCCGGCGACAGGGGCGCGAGCAGGGCCGGATGGTTCGGGACGTCCGCCGTCGCTCCCGCCGCCGTCGTGTCGGACGCGGCCGCCATCGCCGCCGCGGTCGCGAGTACCGCCACGATGAGGCCGTGCTTCAACTCTTGCCCCGCAACGACTTCGCCACCTTGAAGCACGACTGCGCCTTCTCCTTCTTGCCGCTGCCTTGATACGCGAGACCCAGGTTGTCCCACGCTTCCGCGGTCTCCTCGATCTCGAGCGCGGCGTCGAAGGCGGAGACGGCGTCGTCGAATCGCTTCAACTTGTAGAGCGTGACGCCGTGGTTGAGATTCGCCTTGTAATCGTCCGGATATCGCGCGAGGAACGCCGTGAACGCCCGGTCCGCGTCCTCGAGCCGCCCGGCCTGCATGAGCGCGACCGCCTGGTTGTAGGCCGCCTCGCGGTGATCGGGATCCAGGGCGAGCGCCTGATCGTACGCCGCCAGGGCCGCGTCCCACATCCCGGCGCGTCCGGCGGTCACCCCGAGGATGTGGGCGATGTTCGCATCGGGCTGCAGCGCCAGCGCCTGCTGGTACGCCTCCACGGCCTGCGGGTACTGTCCCTTCTCCCGGTAGCAGAGTCCGAGCGCCTGCCACCCGTTCGCGAAGTCGGGCGCCTGGCGCGTCACGCGCAGAAGCGGCGCGAGGGCCGCCGAGTACTTCTGCTCGCGCGCCAGGCTCACTCCGTACTGGTAGACGACCTCGATCGGCGCATCGGGATCCTCGATCGCCACCGCCAGGTACTCGCGACCCGCGGCCTCGTCGCCGAGGCTCATGTAGAGGGTGCCGACCTTCAGGCGCAGCCCCGGCGTCTCGGGAGCGATCTCGAGGGCCCGTCGATACGCATCCAGGGCGTCCTGCGTCTGGCCTTCCGATTCGTGGATCTTGGCCGAGGCGATCCACGACCCGGCCTGATCGGGATGGTCCTGGCGCGCCAGCCGCGCCGTGACCTTGGCCTGCATGGGGTCACCCGCCGCGAGATGGGCCGCCACGAGCCGCGGCAGCAGCTCGTCGCGCTCGGGCGCCATCGCGTACGCCTTCTGGTAGACCGCGACCGCCTCGCCGGCCAGCCCCGACTCCTCGAGGATCTGTCCGTTCTCGAGATAGATCGCCAGCAGATTCTCCTCGATGGCCTCGCTCTCCGCCACGCCGTCCTCGACGCCCTGGCTCGCCGCCTGGTCCCGCCATTTGCGTGCGATCGGCTGCCACTCCTCGAGCACCGCCTGGACCTGGTCCTCGCGCCCCTGGGCGTGCTCCAGGCCGGCGAAGCCGAGCACGAGCCGGCAGACCTCGGCCGACGGCGTCCTGCCGAGCTGCTGCAGCCCTTCGCGATAGGCGCCGCGCGCGGCTTCCGGATCGCCGGCCTTGGTGTGGGCCTGGGCCAGCAGACGATGGACGTCCAGCGCGGTGGGGCCGCCGGCGTTGCGGTACGCCGTCAGCTCCGAGATCGCGAGGTCGTAATCCTCGAGGTTCAGGAAGACCAGGCTGAGGTTGCGGTGGAAATCCGGATCGTAGGGCTTGACCTGGACGGCGCGGATGAACGCGTCGCGCGCCGCCGGCCAGTCC
Source organism: Candidatus Krumholzibacteriota bacterium (assembly GCA_022711765.1). Lineage (GTDB taxonomy): Bacteria > Krumholzibacteriota > Krumholzibacteriia > LZORAL124-64-63 > LZORAL124-64-63 > Glo-17. The sequence continues at coordinate 912,069 of JAKLEB010000002.1, read as the reverse complement.
TCGCGCTGCGCGTGGACGACGCCGAGGTCGTTGTAGAGGTCGCCCAGCTGTGGACCGGTCGAGCCCTTCGCCTGCATCGCCATGATCTGCCGGTCGAGCTCGGCAATCTTCTCCAGCGGCGACAGCTCGACCGGGACGCCGGCGTCGGCCGGGTCTCCCTGGGCCGCGGCGGCGCCGGCGAGGGCGATCACGAGCGACGCCGCGAGCACACCGGATGACAGCGATCGGGGCATGGTCCCTCCTCGTCTCGATCAACGAAGGCGCCGCAGCCCGCGGCGCCCGGCCCCGAATTCTAGTGAGGCGCCGCCGCGCTGTCCAGCGTGTCGCTTGAACGACGCCGCCGCCTTGACGTTCCCGCCGGAATCGATGTCCTTTGACCGCATGATCCGCCTGCACGTCCTCGGCGCCGGCGGCGCCGTCCCCACGGCGACCCACGGTCCGGCGGCCTACTGGCTGGAGATCGACGGCCACGGCCTGCTGCTCGACCCCGGGCCAGGCGCCCTCGTGCGCCTGGTCCGCCAGCGGGGCGCGCCCGATTCGGTGGACGCGATCCCGGCAGTCCTCCTCTCCCACCTGCACCTCGATCACACGGCGGACCTCACGGCCCTGCTCTTCGCGCTCCATTCGGTCGTCGCCCGGGCGGCGGACCCGCTCGTGATCGCCGGACCGCCGGGCACCGCAGCCTACCTGGACCGCCTGCGCGACCTCTATGGGCACTGGGTCGAACCGCGCCAGCGCGAGCTCCGGGTCCGCGAGCTCGCACCGCGCGGCGCGCTGGACCTGCCCGGCGGCGGACGCGTCGAGGCCTTCGGCGTCGCCCATGCCGAGGACCGTTTCGGCGCCGGCTGCCTCGGCTACGTCTTCCTGGACGCGGCCGGCCGCCGCCTGGTCTACTCGGGCGACACCGGACCGAGCCCGGACCTGACCGCCGCCGCCCGGGCGTGCGACCTGCTGCTCGTCGAGTGCACGACGCCGGACGACCTCGCCGTCGACGGGCACCTGAGCCCGGCCCGGGTTGCCGATCTCGCCCGGAACACGCGACCCGGTCGCGTGGTTCTGACGCACCAGTTCCCGCTCGTCGTCGCCCTCGACCCCGCCCGCACCGTCGCGGCGCGGTCCGGCGTGCCCTGCGCAGCCGCGCGCGACGGCGACGTGTTCGTCATCGACGGAGAAACGGAGATGCGATCGTGATCTGCACCTGGGCTCGCCGCGCGCCGGCGCTTTTCTGCCTGCTCCTGCTCGCCGCGGTCCGGCCCGCGGGCGCCGCGGCCGCCGATCGCGCCGACACGACCGGGTCCGCGCCGGCGTGGATCGAGGGGCGCGGCGAGAACGAGATCGTGCTGATCCACGGGCTCGGCGCCAACGCGTCGATCTGGGACGACCTGTACCCGTTCCTGAGCGGCTCGTTCCGGGTCTACCGCTACGAGCTCCACGGCCACGGCAGCACGGCGCCGCTGCCCCACGCCACGGTCGCGGCCGAGGTCGCGGCGCTGCGCGAATGGATCGTCGCGCAGGACCTCGTCTACCCGACGCTCGTGGGCCACGGCCTCGGCGGCATGATCGCGATGCAGTACACGTTCGATCATCCGGCCGACGTGCAGCGCCTCATCATGATCGACGCCGGCCCCCGGCAGCTCGCGGACCAGCAACAGAAGGTGGAGGTCGCGACGAGACTGGTCGAAGAGTACGACCGGTTCGTGGCCTCCCAGTTCATCAACCTGAGTCCCCTGCCCGAGGTCAACGAGCGCGCGGTGGACATGGCGCTGCGCACCGACAGCACGACGTTCGCGTCGCTTTTGCTCAGCAGCTTCGACTGGGACCTCACCGAGGAACTGCCGCGCCAGTCGGTCCCGATGCTCGTGATCGGCAGCCAGTTCTACCTGCCGGAGGAGGGCTCCGAGCGGCAATACCTCGAGCAGTACGGATTCGGCGCGGCGCGGGTGCTCAACTTCAAGCGCATCGCGCAGACCGGTCACTACCTCATGCTGGAGAAGCCGGCCTACCTCGCGTCGGTGATCGCGGTATGGGTGCGTCAGGAAGAGCTGGAGTAGGCCGACCCGTCTAACCGCCGAGCAGCTCCAGGTCGGCGTCGACCATCATCCTGACGAGCTCCTCGAACGGGACGGTCGGCTTCCAGCCCAGCTTCTCGCGGGCCTTCGTGGCGTCCCCCACGAGCTGGTCGACCTCGGCGGGCCGCAGGAACCGGGGATCCTGGACGACGTAGTCCTGCCAGTGCAGCTGGACGTGATCGAACGCGATCTCGAGGAACTGGCGTACCGAGTGGGTCTGACCGGTCGCGATGACGAAATCCTCCGGAGTCGCCTGCTGGAGCATGCTCCACATCGCCCGCACGTAATCGCCGGCGTAACCCCAATCGCGCTGGGCGTCGAGCGTACCGAGGCGCAGCTCGCGCGCGAGCCCCAGCTTGATGCGCGCGACCCCGTCGGAGATCTTGCGCGTGACGAATTCGCGGCCGCGTCGCGGGCTCTCGTGGTTGAAGAGGATCCCGGAGACGGCGAACAGCCCGTAGCTCTCGCGGTAGTTGACCGTGATGTAGTGGCCGAACGTCTTGGCCACCGCGTACGGGCTGCGCGGATGGAACGCGGTCAGCTCGTTCTGGGGGACCTCGCGCACCTTGCCGAACATCTCGCTGCTGCTGGCCTGGTAGAAGCGCGCCTCGGGGCAGACCTCGCGCACGGCCTCCAGCATCCGGACCACGCCCAGGCCCGTGAATTCGCCCGTGAGCACCGGCTGGCTCCAGCTCGTCGGCACGAAGCTCTGAGCCGCGAGGTTGTAGATCTCCGCGGGGCGGACCTCGCGCAACGCCTGGACGAGGCTCGTGGGGTCCAGGAGGTCGGCCTGGACCAGCTGGAGCCGGTCGCGGATGTGGCCGATGCGCTCGAAGGTCTCGGTGCTCGAACGGCGCACCATACCGCAAACCTGGTAGCCCTTGGCGAGGAGGAGATCCGCCAGGTAGGACCCATCCTGACCGGTGATGCCGGTGATCAGCGCCTTCACGTTTCGCACCTCGCGGGTTGCAGGGCCGGCGGGGCGCGCAACGGCCCCGGCCCCACCACGTTACCAGCCTCGCCGGCGCCGGACAAGCCCAGACCGGCCGCGGGCCACATCCTGGTTGGTGGTCGAACCGGTTCCTGGTATCCTGGAATCCTGTAGCCCGTGTGATCCGCGACCCTCAACCGCGTCCAACCTGAACGGAAGCCAGAGACCATGTGGCTGACCGCCCAGAGCAGGGCCCCCGCGCCGACCGACGAAGCCCTGCTGGAGGCCTACCGCCGGGATCCCCGGGGGACCGGCGGGCAACGAGCGGTCTCGCAGTTGCTCGAACGGTACCGGGACCGGGTCTACGCCTGGTGCTGGCGGCTCGTCCGGGAGCGGGAGCTGGCCCTCGATCTGGCGCAGGAATCCCTGGTTGCGGCCTACCGCAACCTGGACGCCTTCGGGGAGCGGGCGCAGTTCAGCTCCTGGCTGTTCGCGATCGCGCGGAACCGGTGCCTCAGCGAGCTGCGCAGGCGCCGGCCGCCGCAGGAGGACGCCGAGATCCTGGAGCTGATGGCCGACCCGCGCCCGACACCCGACCAGGATCTCGAGGACCGGCTGGATGAATCGCGGCTGCTGGATCTGATCCGGCGCCACCTCACGCAGCAGGAGCAGGACGCGCTCTGGCTGCGGTGCCTCGAGAAGCTGTCGGTGGAGGACATCACGCGTCTGCTCGACATCCAGGAGGAATCCGGCGCCCGCGCGGTCCTGCAGCGGGCCCGCCGCCACCTGCGGGCGGCCCTGGACGCGCCAGACGAAGGGCGAATGGAACAGTCATGACGGATCACCGCTGTCTGCCGCCAGAGGAGCTGGAAACGATCGCCGCGCTGGCGCCGGGCGACCACCGTCGGGCCCACCTCGAGCATTGCCCCCGTTGCCGCAATCTCGTTCGTCTCTACCAGGATTTCGTCTCGCCGCCGCCGCTGCCGCCCGAGGCGCAGGCGGCCGAGGCCGGCCGCGAGCTGCGGCGGCGGCTTGCAGCAGCCCTGCCCGGTCTGTCGCTCGTCGCCGGAGAGGGCCGTGGCGGCCAGAACGGGGGAGCGCCCGACCGCGCCCGCTTCTGGCGTCGATCGGCGCGGCCGCTGATCGCCCTCGCGGCGGTCTTCGTCTGCTGCCTCGGACTGTTCGCGCTCCGGCAGCAGCTCCTCGAGCCGGCCGATCGGGTGCCGGGCAGCGCGCCGGCTCTCCTGCGCGGCGCAGCCGAACCCTCGTCCACCACGCTCGCGGTCGGCCGCAGCCCCGACGGCGTCCGCCTGAGCTGGCAGCGACCTGCGGACGCCGACCGGACCGTGGTCGTGCTCCTGGATGAGGCCTGGCAAGAGGTCGCGCGCGTCGTGGCCGCCGACGGCGACACGTACCTCCTGAGCGCCGCCGAGACCGCGCGCGCCCGGTACGCCCGCGTGCTCTTCGAAGACCGGGGCGACGTGGTCGCTACGACCCGGACCGTCGTGCTGCCCTGAACGGCGACCCGCCAGGAACCCACGACCCCGCGCGCGCGTATCAAGCCCCGTCGCAACCCCGAACCACCGGTCTCTGGGAGGTCTCCATGACTGCCTTCCTTCGCTTCCGCCACGCTGTCGCGTGCCTCGCCCTGCCGGCCGCCGCCGCGATGGCCGCGCCACCCGTGATCGAGAACCCCGCCGAGCCACCGGTCCGTGAAACCGTCGAGCTGCGAGAGTCCTGGCGCGCCGGCGGCGAGAACGAGAGCGACGTCCTGCTGGGGCAGGTCGGGGTCGCGATTTCCGGACCGGCGGGCGAGGTCTACGCGCTCGACACCCAGCTCTCGCAGGTGCTCGTCTTCGACTCCGCGGGCAAGCACCTGCGCACCCTCGGCCGTCAAGGCGATGGTCCCGGCGAGTTCCGGCAACCCGTGGGCCTGTTCCTCCCGGGCGACGGCAGCGTGGCCGTGCAGCAGGCGTTCCCGGGCCGCATCACCTACCTGGATGCCGCGACCGGCACGCCCCGGGGCACCTGGGAGCTGGGCAAGAGCGACCCCACGGCCGGCGGCCTCGGCTTCGTCGAGACGGCGCGCAGCCGCAACGGCACGTTCGTGATCTCCGCCGCGACCGCCGCGTTCGACCAGGCCGGCGGGGAGATTCACAACCTCAACTACCTGGCCATGCTCGGAGCCGACGGCGGCGAGATCAAGCGTCTCGCGCAGGTCGAGACCACCCGGTCCCTGACCCAGTTCACCATCGACGAGCTGGCGAGCTTCTTCCCGGGCGACCGCGGCCTCTGGGACGTCGGCCCGGACGGCCGGGTCTGCCTCGCGACCCGTTACGACGCGTACTCGATCGCGGTCTATGGCCCGGACGGCGCGCTCGTGCGCGAGATCACCCGCGCCCACGACGCGCGGGTGCGCACCGAGGAAGAGAAGGAAGAGCAGCGCACCGGCATGCAGGTCAACATCAACGGCCAGGTGCCCCGGATCGACTGGAAACTGGAGGATCGCGCCCCGTGCATCGATCGGTTGCAGATCCTGGACGACGGTTCGCTGTGGGTCCGCAACAGCCATGGCGCCGACGCGTGGGAGAGCGCGGGCCGGCAGGTCTTCGACGTGTACGGCCCGGACGGCCGGCTCGCCCGCGAGGTGACGGTCGCGGTCCCCGCCGGAGGGAAGGGCAACCGCCTGATCCTGCTCGACGACGGCCGCTTCCTCCTGATCAAGGGCATGGACCGGCTCTCGATCTCGATCTCGGCCGGCAACGACGAGGAGCTCGCGCCGCTCGACCAGGAGCTCGGCGACACCCTGCTCGAGCTGATCTGCTACGAGAGCTAGCCCAGGGCGCGGATCACCGAGAGGACGGGCCGCGCGTCGTTCATGACGTAGAAGTGGATGCACGGGACCCCGTGCGCGATCAGCTCCGCCACCTGGCTGCGAGCCCAGCGCGCGCCGATCTCCGCGGCGTGGCGCGGGCTCGCGGCCACCTCGTCGGCGAGGGACTCCGGCACGGTCACGTGGAAGTGGCGCGGCAGGGTCGCGAGCTGGCGATCGTTCTCGAGCAGCTTGATTCCCGGGATGATCGGCACGTCGATCCCCGCCTCCCGGCAGCGCCGCTCGAACTCGAAGAACGCGCGGTTGTCGAGGAACAGCTGGCTCACGACATAGTCGGCCCCCGCCGCCACCTTCTCCTTGAGGCGCTGGATGTCCACCTTGAGGTTGGGCGCCTCGAAGTGCTTCTCGGGATAGCCGCCGACCCCCACGCACATGTCGATCGGCGCGCTGTTCTGCAGATCGTCCAGGTACCGGCCTTGCCGCAGGTCGGCGAGCTGGGTCACGAGATCGGCAGCGGTGCGGTTCCGCGTGCGGTGCGGGTCGGGTCGCGCGACGAAGTTCGGCACGTCGCCGCGGATCGCGAGCACGTTCGAGATGCCCAGGTAATTCAGCTCGATGACGGCGTCCTCGGTCTCCTCCCGCGTGAAGCCCGCGCAGAGCAGGTGCGGCACCGTGTCGATGCCCCAGCGGTTCTGGATGATGCCGCAGATCGAGAGCGTGCCCGGCCGCTTCTTGCTCACTCGGCGGCGGATCGTCCCGTCGGGAAGCTCCTCGTAGGACGCCTCGGCCGCGTGGCTCGTGACGTCGATGAAGGGCGGTGCGAAGGGGACGATCTGCTCGACGATGTCGATGATGTCGCGGAGCTGGCCGCCGCGCTTGGGCGGGATGATCTCGTAACTGAACAGGGTCGAGGTGGCTCGGTCCAGGTGCTCCGTCACGCGCATCGCGGTCACTCTTTCGCGGCGGGCCGGTAGGCGAGCTGCGGCGCCAGCCAGCGCTCGGCCGTGGCCAGGTCCCAGCCCTTGCGGGCGGCGTAGTCGACGACCTGGTCCCTGCCCAGGCGGCCGACCCCGAAGTAGGCGGCCTGGGGGTGGCTGAAATACCAGCCGCACACCGAGGCGCCGGGAATCATCATCCAGTTCTCGGTCAACTCCACGCCGAGGTGGTCGCGGGCCTCGAGGAGGTCGAAGAGAGCCACCTTCTCCGAATGGTCCGGACAGGCGGGATATCCCGGCGCCGGGCGGATCCCCCGGTACTCCTCGCGGATGAGCGCCTGGTTGTCCGGCGCGGCGTCGGGCTCGTATCCCCAGAGTTCGTGCCGGACCGCCCAGTGCAGCCGCTCGGCGAACGCCTCGGCGAGGCGGTCGGCCAGCGACTTCACGAGGATCGCCCGGTAATCGTCGCCGTCGCGGGCCAGGCAAGCGGCAAGCTCGGCGACCCCGAAGCCGGCCGACACCGCGAAGACTCCGATCCAGTCCGCGACGCCGCTGTCCTCCGGCGCGATGAGGTCCGCGAGGCAGGGACACCCCCCGTTCGCGGCATCCGCGCGCTGGCGGCGCAGATGGTGCAGGATGACGCGGATCGCCAGCCGGTTCTCGCCGGTGTAGACCACGATGTCGTCGCCGCGGCTGGCGGCGGGGAAGATCCCTGCCGCGCCGCGGGCTTCGACCGATCCGTCGGCCGACAGCTGATCGAGCAACGCCTCGGCGTCCGCCAGCAGCCGCCGCGCCTCCGGGCCGACCTGCGGTCGCTCCAGGATCTCCGGGTAGCGTCCCCGGAGCTGCCAGGTCTGGAAGAACGGAGTCCAGTCGATGAAGGGACGCAGCAGGCCGAGGTCCAGCTGGGGCAGCACCGTCAGACCCGGCAGGCGCGGCCGCGGCGGCGCATACCTGGACCAGTCGGTCGCGAGCGCCTGGGCGCGTGCGTCCGCGATCGGCACGAGATCGCGCGCCGCCTGCTCCTGTTCGCGGTCCGCGCGGACCGCGGCGTAAGCCTGTTTGGTCTCGGCCGCGAACACGGCGGCCGTCGCGGGATCGAGCAGGCGTCCGACCACGCCGGGCGCCCGCGACGCGTCGCTCACGTGCACGACCGCGCCCGCGTACGCGGGATCGATCCGCACCGCGGTGTGGGTCCGGCTGGTGGTGGCCCCGCCGATCAGGAGCGGCGTCGTGAAGCCCTCGCGCTGCAGCTCGCCGGCCACGTGGACCATCTCGTCGAGCGACGGCGTGATCAGACCGCTGAGGCCGATGACGTCCGCGGCCTCGCGGCGGGCGGCCGCGATGATCCTGTCCGCGGGCGCCATCACGCCGAGATCCACCACCTCGTAGTTGTTGCAGCCGAGGACCACGCCCACGATGTTCTTGCCGATGTCGTGGACGTCGCCCTTGACCGTCGCGAGGAGGATCTTCCCCTGGCTGCGGCCGGTCTGGCGCGCGGCGAGCAGCGCCGGCTCCAGCACCTTCACCGCCCGCTTCATCACGCGCGCCGACCGGATGACCTGGGGCAGGAACATCTTGCCCGCCCCGAAGAGGTCGCCGACCGCGTTCATGCCGCTCATCAGCGGGCCCTCGATCACCCGGAGCGGCTCCGCCAGCTCGGCGAGCGCCTCGCGCGTGTCGGCCTCGATGAAGTCGTCGAGCCCGTGGACGAGCGCGTACGCGAGCCTGCCGTCGATCGGCTGCGTTCGCCAGGCCAGGGCCTCGGCGTGATCGGCGGCGCGTCCCTGAAAGCGTTGAGCCAGCGCGGTCAGCCGCTCCGCGGCGTCGGGGCGGCGGGCGAGGATCACGTCCTCGACTGCGTCGCGGAGGAACGGCTCGAGGTCGGCGTACCCCGGCAGACGGCCGGCATTGACGATCGCGAGGTCGAGCCCCGCGGCGACGGCGTGATAGAGGAAGGCCGCGTGCATCGCCTCGCGGAGGGTGGCGTTGCCGCGGAAGCTGAAGCTGAGGTTGGAGATGCCGCCGCTCGTGAGGCAACCCGGCAAGTTGGCCTTGATCCAGCGCACGGTCTCGAGGTAGTCCAGCGCGTACCGGTCGTGCTCGGGCAGGCCGGTCGCGACGGCGAACACGTTGGCGTCGAGGATCACGTCGCCCGGATCCCAGCCCTCCTGATCGACGAGCAGGCGATACGCGCGCTCGCAGACCTCGCGCCGCCTCGCCGGCGTGTCGGCCTGGCCCCGCTCGTCGAACGCCATGACGACGGCAGCCGCGCCGAAGCGCCGGACCTGCCGCGCCTGGTCGCGGAACCGCTCCTCGCCCTCCTTGAGCGAGATCGAGTTGACCACGCACTTGCCCTGCAGGCACTCGAGCCCGGCCGCGAGCACCTCCCAGCGGCTGCTGTCGATCATCACCGGGACGCGCGCGACCTCCGGGTCGCTCGCCATGAGCAGCAGGAACCGGCGCATGGCGGCCACGCCGTCGAGCAGCGGATCGTCCACGTTCACGTCGATCATCTGCGCGCCGCCCCGTACCTGCTGGCGCGCCACCTGGAGCGCCTCCTCGAACCTGTCCTCGCGGATCAGCCGGGCGAACTGGCGGCTGCCCGCCACGTTCGTGCGCTCACCGACGTTCACGAGGAGACTGTCGTCGCGGATCACCAGCGGCTCGAGGCCCGCGAGCGCGGTGCCGGCGGACGCGGGCGGCACCCGGCGCGGCGGCACGCCGGCGACCGCGTCGGCGATCGCCGCCACGAAGTCGGGCGTGGTGCCGCAGCAGCCGCCGACGATGTTCACGAGTCCGTCGCGCGCGAACTCGCCGAGAAGGCGGGCCATCTCGCCGGGCGTCTGGTCGTAGCCGCCCAGCTCGTTGGGCAGGCCCGCGTTGGGATAGGCCGAGACCAGCGTGTCCGCGCAGCGCGCCAGCTCCGCCACGTGGGGGCGCAGCTGCGCGGCCCCGAGCGCGCAGTTCAGCCCGACCGCGAACGGCCGCGCGTGCCGCACGGAGATCCAGAACGCCTCGGGCGTCTGGCCGCTGAGCGTGCGGCCGCTCCGGTCGGTGATGGTCCCGGACACCCAGACCGGAACGTCCTGCCCGCGCGCGGCGAGCTCCTCGGCCGCCGCCCAGAGCGCCGCCTTCGCGTTGAGGGTGTCGAAGACCGTTTCCACGAGCAGGATCTGGACGCCGCCGTCGAGGAGGGCCCGCACCTGCTCCCGGTAGGCCGCTGCCAGCTCCCCGAACGTCACGTTGCGGAGCCCCGGGCGCTCGACGTCGGGCGAGAGGCTCGCCGTCCGGTTCGTGGGCGGGATGCTCCCGGCCGCGAACCGTGGGCGGTCCGGCGTGCGCGCCGTCCAGGCGTCGGCCGCCGCGCGCGCGAGCCGGGCTGCAGCGAGGTTGAGATCGCGCACCAGGTGGGTCGTGCCGTACTCCCGCTGCGAGATCGCGGTGCCGTTGAACGTATTCGTGGTGACGATGTCCGCGCCCGCGGCGAGGTAGGCGTCGTGGATGTCGGCGATCAGCCCCGGTTTCGTCAGGCAGAGCAGGTCGTTGTCGCCCTTGACGTCGCACGGGTGGTCACGCAGCAGCGCGCCGCGGTAGTCGGCCTCGTCGAGGCGGGCGGCCTGGATCATGGTCCCCATGGCCCCGTCGAGCACCAGGATCCGCCGATCCGCGATGGCTTGCAGCTGCATGCGTACGGGATTCATAGCATCCATCGGACCTTGGAACCGTTGGCCAACGTCTCCAGCCGCGACCGCCCGCGCAGCCGGATCCTACAGTGTCTCAACAGGTCGCGAATACCGCCACCGCAAGCGCACGACCCGCGAGCCGTGCGCGCCGGCCGGCTCAGGTCTTCTGGGGCTTCTTGCGAGCCGCCGGGAACAGGACGTTGTTCAGGATCAGACGGTAGCCCGGCGAGGTCGGATAGAGGTCCAGCACGGTCGGCGGGTCGCCCACCCGGTGCTGGTAGTCCTCGGGGTCGTGTCCGCCCAGGAACGTGTAGGTGCCCTGACCGCGCTTGCCGTGCAGGTACTTCACCTCATCGGTGCCGTCGACCTTGGCGAGCTGGATGACCGCGCGCTTGAGGAAGCGCTCGTGGAAGCCGGTCGTCTGGCCGAGGAATCCGTTGATCACCGCGACGTGGTTCTGGGTGAGCATCGCCGGGACCGGGTCGTACTTCGCCGCGAAATCGAAGAGCGTGAAGTAGTCGGCCTCGGGACCGCGCATGGTCGCGTAATCGCTGGTGTCGAGGTCGCTGAACTCGTAGCGCAGGGGATTGGTGTAGAGGTTGAAATTCTCGAAGGCGAAGGTCGCCTCGAAATCGGCGTGGGCGCGCCAGTTGGGATCCACGGGCGAGCCATCCATCTGCTCCGGCACGATGTCCGTGTCCAGGAATGCGAGCGCGATGTCGATCGTGTCGACCGCCGAGCACATCGCGAACAGGAATCCGCCCTGTTCCACGTAGTCCCGGATGCTCAGCGCGACGGCGTGCTTGAGCTGCCATACGGTCGGGTAGCCCAGCTCCTGCGCGAGCCGCTCGTTCAGCTCCTGCTGCTCGATGTACCAGGGCTCGAGCCCGAAGCTGCCCCAGAACTTGCCGTACTGTCCCGTGAAGTCCTCGTGGTGCAGGTGGAGCCAGTCGTACTCGAAGAGCCTGCCCCGCAACACCTCCACGTCGTAGACCGTGTCGAAGGGGATCTCCGCGAACTCGAGCGCGAGCGTCACCGCGTCGTCCCAGGGCTGCATGTTGGGCGGCGAGTAGACGGCGATCCGCGGCGGCTTCTCGAGCAGCACCTCGTCCATGTTCTCCTGCTGCACGACCTGCCGCAGCTGCTGCACCGCCGCCTCCCCCAGTTCTTCGAACCGGACCCCGAGCAGTCGCGCGTCGAGGCGGGCGCGGGGCGTGTCCAGCATCAGGAAGCTGCCGCCGCGGTAGTTCAGCAGCCAGGTCACCTTCTCGCCCGCCTGCAGGGCGTGGTAGGTGTGGCCATACGCCTTCAGGTGCTGGTCCTGGGCCAGATCCATCGGCACGAGCAGGTGCGAGGCGGCCGCGGCGCCCGCGGCCGCGACCAGCACGGCGGACAGCAGCAGCAGGCGGCGCGTCATGGCAGATCTTTCAGGCGCTGGCGGACCTCGGTCGCGAAGAGGTAGTCGGGGTACTGCAGCAGCAGGCGCTCATACTCCCGCCGCGCCGCGACCGTGTCGTGCCGATCCGCGGCCAGGATCTCGCCGCGCCTGGCGAGCGCCGCCGCGGCGAGACGACCGGCGGGCTGATCGAGGACGATGCGGTCCAGCTCGGCGAGCGCCTCGTCGATCCGGCCGGCCTCGCGCTCCAGCTCGGCCAGCTCCCACCGGGCTCGCTCGAGCAGCGGCTGGGCGGCGGTCAGGTCCGCCTGGACCGCGGCCCGCGTGATGTACCGCTGCAGCGCCACGCGCTGCGAGTCCGGTTCGGCGGCCAGCTCCCACCAGACGGCGCGGGCGTAGCGAGCGAGCAGGTCCGGTCCGCCGGTGTCGTTCTGCAGTTCCTCCGCGATCACCAGGCCGAGCTCGAGCGCGTCGTTGGCGTACGGCGCGGCGGGGCTGTCCAGCGCCACGGCGGCGAAGCGGTCGCGCGCCGTCGCGAAGTGGCCCTCGGCGAGATCCAGCCTGGCGAGCAGGAAGTGCGCGTGGCCGGCCGGCGCGCGGAACGTGGTGTCCCGCCCGAGACTGGTCAGCACCTGGCGCGCGCGGACCGTGTCGCGGCCGGCCAGGTAGGTCTCGCCCAGCGCCAGCCGCACGAGGGCGACGCCCTCGACCGGCAGATCGAGATCGAGGAGCATCCGCTCGAGGCGCCCGGCCGCGGCTCCGGGATCGTGCAGGCGGTCGCGGGTGAACCGCGCGAGCTGGATCTGGGCCGCGAAGAGGTGCTCGGAGTCGGGATTGCCTGCCCGCACGCGGTCGAGCAGCTCGCCGAAGCGCGCCGCCGCCGCCGCAGGCGTCCCGGCCAGCAGGTCGTGCTCGAGAGCGAACGCGCAGGTCGCCGCGAGGTCGTCCAGCCCCCGCTGGCGCAGCCGCACCGGCAGGTCCGCGCGATCGCCGAGCGCCGGCAGGATCGCGAGCAGGTAATCCGTCACGGCGACTCGCTCCAGGTCCTCCTCCAGCAGGGGCAGCTCGCGCACGAGCGTGCCGGCGTTGTGCAGCACGGCGAGCGCGGCGCCGGTCTGGTCGAGCCGGGGTTCGACCACCTTCCGCGCCGCCTCGCCCCGGCCGCCGGCCAGCGCGAGATTGGCGGCCAGCACCGCCAGTTCCGGTCGCGCGGCCGGCGATGCGGCCAGCCGTTCGAGCTCGGTCGCGAACGCCGGCGACAGCGGCGGCGACTCCGCGTCCAGCAGGTCGCGACGCAGCAGCTGGAGGTTGAACGGGCTCGCGTCCAGTTCGAGCTGGACCTCGCCCGCCGCCTCCTCGACGCGCTCGAGGCGCAGGAGGCAGAGCGCGCGCGGGCGCGCCAGGAACGCGGGGCCTTCGACGACGGTCCGCGCGGAGTCCACGAGGGCGACCGCGCCGCGCCAGTCGCCCGCGGTCCGCAGGATGTCGACGGCGGCGGCGAAACCGCTGGCCGGCTCGCCGACCAGCGCCAGGAAGCGGTCGAGCGCCGCCCTCGCCTCAGCGCGCTGGCCCCGCGCGGTCAAGGCCACGGCCAGCTCGCGCCAGAGGCCGACGTCGTCCGGCCGTCCCTCCAGAGCCTCGCGGCACAGCGACACGGCCAGCTCGTGCTCCCCGACGGCGAGCGCGATCGCGATGCGGCGGTTCAGGATCTCGGCGGTCGGGCCGCCGCCCGACGCCAGCTCCTCGAGCAGCGCGTTCGCGCGACTGTGGTAGCCGAGGCGGATGAGCTGGTCGATCTGCGCCAGCTGGCGCTCGTAGAAACCGACCATGCCCTGGTCCAGGCGCGGGACCGGGAGCGTGCGCAGGTCGAGCTCCGACCGCGGTCCCTCCTCCGGCAGGCCCTGCGCGCGCGCCGGCGCGACGCCGGCTACGAGCGCGAGGACCAGCGCGCCCCACAGGCTGCCGGCGTGCCGATCGCGGTTCACGGCCGGCCCCCCGCCGCGTCGCGCCCGCCGTCCGTGGCGCGACCGGTCGATTCGTGCAGGAGCTGGATCTCGCGGAAATACTCGCGGACGAGGTCGCGATACGCCGGTGGCGCCTCCTCGACCGGCCGCCAGCGCCGCGCCTCCGGCTGCAGCTCGTCGAGCAGGTCGCGGGCGCGCCCGTCCTGGCCGGCGTAGAGCTCGTCGGCGGTCCGGCTCTCGCGCCGGCGCGCCCAGTCGCGCTCGCGCGAGGCATTGTGCATGTCGAGCAGCCGCGAGAGGATCCGGTCCTGGCGGCGCAGGGTCTCCTCGGTGACCAGGCCGCCGCCGAGGTCGTCGCCGACGCGTTCCATGTCGCGGGTGAGCTCGTCGAGGTCGCCCAGCAACCGGTCGCCGTCCTGTTGCTGCTGCAGGCGCTGTTCCTCCGCCAGCTCCCGCGCCCGGCCGGCGAGGCCCTGCTGGCCCTGCTGGAGCCGCTGCATGCCCGAGCGGAACTCCTCGCTGAGCCGGCCCTGCTGCTGGCGCATCTGCTCGGCCAGCGCGTTGAGCCCGGATTGCTCCTGGGCCATCTGCTGGAGCTGCTGGCTCAGCATCATCTGGGAGCTGGAGGAGCCGCCGCCCTGGCCCGTCATCTGCGCCTGGGTCAGGATCCCGATCACGAGTCGGTTCATCTCGGAGAGCGTGTGCTCCGACGCCTGGCGGGCATTCGGCGCCCGGCCCTCCTCGAGCTGGTCGAGGGCGCGACCGATCCCGGCGAGCAGCTCGTCGAGCTGGTCGAGCATCCGCAGGATCTCGCGCGGCGCGGCGCCGGCCACGGCCTCGAGTCCCTCGCGCACGGCGATGGCGCCCTGGAGGATCTCGTGCTGGCGGCGGGCCAGGTCGTCCGCCCTCACGTCGTGCAGCGTGGTGGGAAGATCGAGACCGAGCCGCTCCTGACGGTCCGAGAGCGTGAGCAGGTCGGCCGCGAGGTCGCGCATCTGGCCGGACTGCTCGGCCTGCATCGCCATCTGCATGGCGACCTGGCTGCGCAAGAGGACGTGATAGAGGCCCGCGAGGTCGTTGAGCGCCTGCTGCATCTGCTCGGTCGCTTCCTGGGAGAGTTGCTGCTGCAGCTTCTGGCCGGCCTGGTCCATCTTCTGGCCGGTCTGCTGCTGGTTCAACTGCTCGAGCGCTTCGGCGAGCGCCTCCTGCATCTCCTGCTCGGCGGCCGTGGGCTCCTCCTGCTGACCCTCCTGGGCGTCCTGACCCGCCTGCAATTCGTCGAGCGCCTCCTGGAGACGCTTCTCGAGCGCGTCCAGCTCGCGCCGCACGGCATCCTGGCGGCGCGCCAGCTCCTCCGCGTCCGGCTGCGCCGCCGGCGTGTCCTTCCGCTCGGCGCCGTTCTCTTCGGAACCCTCGCGGCCGTCCTGGGGATCGCGCTCGGATTCCGCCGCGGGGTCGGCGTTCCGGCTGGCCTCGGTCAGCTCCTGCTGCTTGCTGATCATCTCGGCGACGAGGTTCGCGAGGCCCTCCATCTCCTGCTCGCGGGCGAGATCCCGCAGCATGTCCATGGCCGTGTCCAGACGCCGCAGCATCTCCAGCTGGTTGCGGTTGAGCTCGTCCATGGACAGCTGGAGTTCCTTGGCCGACATCTGCGCGAGGGTTTCCCGCAGCTTCTCGAGCATCTGCTCCAGCTCGTCGGAACGCGCCTCTTTCATGAGCTCGGCGATCCGGTCCATCTTCTCCATCAGCTCCGGGCTGGTGAGCCGGTTCTCGGCCAGGGACTCGAGGTCCTGCTGCATGGCCTCGGCGAGCCGGGACAGCTCGGCCTGCAGCTCCCGCTGGCGCTCGATCGCCGCCTGGATTTCCTGCTGGCGGTCCCAGTCCGGCGCCGGGTCCTTCAGCAGCTCGCGGCGCAACCGCTCGAGGTCCGCGTTGAGCGACTCCGTGCGCCGGCGCACCTCCGCCAGGTCGCCGCGCCGCTCGGTCTCGTCGGCGTCGAGGTTCTCGAGCAGCTCCAGGCTCGACGGCACCTCGAGCCGCAGCACCGCCGAGCGGCCGACGCCCGCCGGACCGGGTCGTCGATTGTCGCGAGCCTCGAGCATCAGCTCGAGCACGTCGCCGGGGACGAGCGCAAGCCCGCCGGCCGCGAGGTCGAGGTCCAGGCGGAGGCCGGCGCCGTCCGTCGCCTCGCGCGGCGCGACGGCCAGCGGCAGCGGGCCCAGGCTGGTCGCGTGCTCGCGTCGCCCGGCCGGCGAGGCGGCGCCGCCGGCGACGAGCGGCAAGCGTTCCCAGCCCGATCCGTCGGCGTCGACCGCACCGTCGCCAGGCAGGCCGGCGGTCCAGGCGCCTCCGTCGGCGTCGCCGCGGCGCAGGAGCAGATCGACGCCGGCGAGCCCGTAGTCATCGTCGGCGCCCGCCTGCAGGTACAGCGGCGCGCTCAGCGGCAACCGGCCGTCGTCCTCGGGCCGGACGAGCCGGGCCACCGGGATTCGGTCCGGGATGACCGCGACCTCGTACATCAGCTCGCTCTGGCCGGCCAGTCCGCGCTCGTCCTCGAGCGCGAGGCGGAACCGCCGCGGCCCGGTCAGCGGGAGGTCGCCGGCGAGGGTGTCCCCGCGGACCGCCAGCGCGAGGGTGTCGGCTCCTTCGCTCACCGCCGCCGCCGCACGCAGCGGCCGGCTGGCGCGACCCGCGAGCGACAGGCGGCTTCCCGCGGGCGCTTCGAGGTACGCCGGCAGCCTCGACAGGCCCTGCGCGCGCAAGCCCGTGTAGGCCGGCGGCTGGACCCGGGCCGCGAGGTCGACCAGCAGCGGCGGGTGCCAGACCTCGATCGCCCGCTCCTCGGACACCCGGTCGCCGGCCCGGAACCGGTAGCGGAGGTCCTCGCGAATGTCCTCGAGCACGGTTTCCCAGCGCAGGAACGGCGCCCCCAGGACCGGATCGCCGCCGGGCTGCGGCACGCGCCGCGCCATCAGCGGGTGCCAGAGGCCCGTTCCCGCGCGGACCTCGCAGACGACCGGGTCGGGCCCACCGATGAGATCCAGGGACGCGACCGCGAGCGTCGTCCCGGCGACGACGTGCCCGGGCCCCGGGACCAGGCGCAGGGTGCCCGCACGCGCGGGTTCGACCCGAGCCCAGGGATCGCCGAGCCGCCGCGCGCCGCGGTCCAGCGCCTCGGGCTCGGCGAGCGCGAACCAGCCGCCGGCGCCGACGACCGCAGCCAGGAGCGCGAAGACGAGCGCGGGGCGCTCGACCGGAAGCAACCGCCACAGCGGCAGCTCGTCGAGCACGCGCGCCGCCCGCCCGAGAAGCCGCTCGACCAGCGTCGCGCGCACCGGCGTGTCGGCGCGCCAGCGATCCGGCATCCGGAGCGCCTCCTCGGCGGCCGCGAGGGTGTCGGCGTAGTCGCCGGCGCGATCGAGGCGGCGCGCCAGGTCGGCGCGGCGGCGCAGCGCCGACCAGGGCCGACCGACGAGGGCGCCGGCAAGGAGCAGCAGGATCACGGCGCCGCTGAGGACGACGCCGAGGCGCACCACCCGCGGCGGATCGGCGAACCCGAGGACCGCGAGCTGGGCCAGGCCGACCGCGCCGGCCGCAGCGAGCCACGCCACGAGCCCGTGCACGAGGACCCGCCGGCGGGCAGCCCGGTGGAGACGCTCGAAACGGGCGTCGCAGCGCTGGCGGAGGTTCGGGTCCATGGCACACATTTCGGTCGCCGGTCAGGGATGGGTTAGCGCATACATCAAGATATTGCAGGCCATGCGGGCCGCCGCCTCGCGCACCTCGGGAGGATCCCCGTGGACGTCGGGATCCTCGAGGCCGTCGCCGATGTCGCTCGACCAGGTGTAGAACAGAACAAGGCGACCGTCCCGCTGGATCCCGAAACCTTGCGCCGGATCGCCGTCGTGGACGTGGATCTTCGGCAATCCCGGCAGGTCGTAGAAGGCGGCGTAGATCGGATGATCGCTGCCGATCGCCTCGAGCGGCTGCTCCGGGTAGAGCTGGGCGATGAGCTCCCGGAACGACGGGTCCAGACCGTAGTTGTCGTCCGCCCACAGGAACCCGCCCGCGTCGAGCCAGCGCCGCAGCTCGCCCACCTCGAGGTCGTCCAGCGCAATGCGGCCGTGGCCGGACAGGTAGAGCAGCGGATAGCGGTAGAGGTCCTCGCTGTCGAGGGACACGACCGCCTCGGTCGCGGCGGTCGGCACGCCCGTGCGGCGGCGGAATTCCTCCAGCCAGTTGGGCAGGCTGCTGGGGTTGCAGTACCAATCTCCGCCGCCGGGATAGCGGAGACGGGCGACGCGGATCTCGGCCTCGTCTCCGCTGGTCTCCGGCCGTTGCGCGGCGTCGGGCGCGGCAGGCGCGCCGGCGCCGAGCGCCAGCATCGCGAGGACGGCGGCGATGAGCGGTTGGCGGACGCGGTCGGCTCGCCGCATCGATCCCTCATTCCTGCGGAAGATCGCCACCGGCCGGGGTCTTCGCCGCGTCGGCTCGCGGCAGGGTGATCACCGCCATGGCGCCGCGCGCGCCGTCCCGATTGGTCAGGGTCATCGATCCGCCCATCTTGTCCAGCAGGTTGCGGCAGATCGCGAGCCCGAGGCCGGTCCCCTTGCTCTTGGTGGAAAAATAGGGGTTGAACAGGCGACCGGCCACGTCCGGCGCGATACCCGGCCCGTTGTCCGCCCAAACCAGCGAGACGGCGGTCGGTTCCAGCCGCCAGGTCACGTCGACCACGAGGCCGTCGGGCGCGCCGACCGCGTCCAGGCTGTTCTGCATGAGGTTGCCGAGCACCTTGAGCAGCGATTCTCGATGGGCCAGCACCGGCGGGACCCGGGTGTCGGCGATCGCGACGCGCGGCCCGCCGGCGACCTCCCCGCTGCGATAGCCGGCGGCCACGTCGCGCACCAGGGACGGCAGGTCGAGCGGCTCGCAGGGGAACTCGCCGGGTCGGCCCAGCAGCGAGAACTCGCTCGCGATGGAGCGCAGCAGGCGGACCTGCTCGAGGATCCGCTGGACGGCGTCGGCCACGATGGCGTCGAGTCGGGGATGGCGATCGGCGAACGCCTGTTGCAGGAGCTGGACCGAGAGCTGGATCGGAGTCAGGGGGTTCTTGATCTCGTGGGCGACCTGGCGCGCGAGCTCGGCGTTGAGCGCGAGCTTCTTGGCCGCCAGGAACTGGGTCAGGTCCTCGCAGACGACCAGCTCGTGCGGTCGCTCCGCGCCGAGAGCGAGCGGCGCCAGCGCGACCCTCAAGGTCCGCCGCCCGTCGCCGCTGCTCAACTCGCCGCCGCCGGGAGGCAGCTGCGCGGCGACGTCGTTCCGGAAGTCGTCCGACCAGGCCGCGGCATCGGCGCCGCTGGCCTGCCCGCGATAGAAGCGGGCCAGGATCTGGTTCGCGGCCGGATTCGCGACGGCGAGCCGGCCCTCGGCGTCCCACACCAGGACCCCGACCGGGACCTGGTCGAGGACCGCCTGCAGGAACCGCTCGCGCGCCTCGAGGACAGCCTGAGCCTCGCCGAGGCGGTCGCGCATGATCTGGAACCCCGCCGAGAGGCGGCCGACCTCGTCGCCGCCCGCCGGCGGCAACGGGGCCTGGAAATCCCCGGCCGCGAGCCGCCGCGTCGCGCCGAGCAGCACGCGCAGCGGCTCGAAGATGTTCCAGGTCAGCACCATGGCGAGTCCGAACGCCGTGAGCAGCAGCAACGTGATCAGCCCGGCCAGGAAGAGCGCCATGCGGCGTCGCTGAGCGGTGTAGTCACGCTCGCGATCGGGAAAGTCCACCGCGAGGACAGCGGGCAGCGCCCGGCGCGCGAGCCGGCCGTCCGGGCCGAACGACAGGGACGGCAGCGCCATCCCGGCCGTGAATCCGAGTCCCGCCGCTCGGGGCCGCAGCCGCGCCTGTAAGGGATGGGCGCGGAACCAGGCCATGAGGTCGGGGAGCTCGAGGAGCTGGCTCTCGCCGCTGAAGACCCGGCCGGGATGGCTCGCGTCGAAGACCTCGCCGTCCACCCGCAGCGTGATCTCGGCGCCGACCACGTCCGCGAGGCCGGGAAGCAGCTGGTCGTCGACGAGCTGGCGGTAGAAGAACGTCCCGACCGCGAGCGGCTCGGCCAGCACGCCGCCGAGGTCGATCGGGATCAGGACGCCGAGATACAGGCCGTCCGGTTCATCCATCACCACGAGCGGCCCCTCGCGGGCGGCTTGCAGGAGCTCGCGGACCTCGCCGTGGTCGAGGTCGCTGAGGGTCTCGTCGAGCAGCAGCTCGTCGGCGGGCCCGAAGACGATGCCCTGGCGCGCCGCGAGCGGTCCGAGCGGACGCTCACTCGGGAGATTGCCCGCCAGGAGTTCGGACAGGTAGTCGCTGGCGGCCAGGGAGCGGGCCTGCTCCGCCAGCAGCCCGCGGAGCTGGCCGAGGGTCGTGACCAGGCCGTCGCGGGCTCGATCGCGCGCCTCGCGATCGATGCTCTGGAACGTCTGGCGATCGGCGAGGCCGCCGGCGACCACCAGCAGCACCACTCCGATGGCGAGGTACCCGAGCAGGAAGCGACCCTGGAACCCCGGCAGCCATCGCCAGCGCCGCCGGATCAGGATCCACGCGCCGGACCAGATCGCCAGGAGCGCCACGTCCAGCAGGAGCAGTCGGCCGACATCCAGCAGCACCTCGACGGCGCCCCGGCGCTGCAATCCCAGCAGGAAGCCCTCGCCACCCCCGGAATCGCCGGGCAGCGGCGCCCACCGGCAGAGCCACTCGCTGCGATCCAGGTCGATGACCGCCCAGTCGCGGGTCCCCGCGCGCAGCTCGGCGATCGCGCGCTCGCCCGCGGCGTCGGGCAATTCGCCGAAGCCGGCGTCGAGCCACCGCTGCGAGTCGCCGCGCAACAGCCGCAGCGGGCGGTCCACCTCGAGGCGCGGCCGGTAGCCGCCGCCCGTCCCCACGTCCTGCGCCCCGGCGAGCCGGCTGCTGAGGGTCGTGATGCGGAGCGATTGGACGGGCAGCTCGAGCCTCAGCCAACCTCGTCCGCCCTCGCGCGCGATCTCTCCGCGCAGGATGCGCTCCCGGCCCGTCGGGTAGCGGCGCACCTCATCCTGCAGCAGCACACCGATGCGACCGCCGCCCTCCTCGCCCGCCTCCGCCAGACTCCACCAGTCGCCCCGTTCGACGATCTCGTAACCGAAGTCCCGCAGGAAGCCGGTTGCATAGAGGCTGGTCGTCCGGCCGTCGGCGTCGAGGACTTCCACGAGGCACGGCAAGCCCAGATCGGCGATGGCGGACCGCCGCCAGAGCCGGTACGCCGGCAGGTCGGCGCGCAGGGAGCCTCGCCCGCCGCCGACCTCGGCGGGGTCGAGACCGGCGGTGTCCTCGCCCACCAGCTCGCCCAGCACGTCCTCGATGAGGAAGCTGATCCAGTCGTCCTGCGGCTGGACGATTTCCTCGGCCTTGCGGTGAAGCCAGTCGCGTTCCGCCTCGCCGTACACGCCCGACAGCACGGAGTAGTTGAAGAGCACGGTCACGAGCAGGCCGCCGGCGAGCCAGAACGGGCGGGCCGTACCGGTCAGGCGCGCCGGCAGGCCGCCGCCGAGTCGCGCGGCGAGCACGACGAGGCCCGTGAGGACCGAGAGCGACAGCATCAGGATGACCGCGTGCAACGCCCAGAAGGTCCAGGCCTCGAGCGGCACCTCCAGACCGATGAGGCGCGCGTTCGCGTTCTCGGCCAGCTCGCGCCAGAGCCGGTGCAGCCCGAAGACCGCGGCGGCCGCGACCGGCAGGACCAGGGCGAACCTCGCCTGTCGGCGGCCTTCGCCCGCGGGGGCCGCCGCGACCGGCCGACGCGACCACAGCCAGGCCACGGTGCCCGCGCCGAGGACCGCGGTCAGCAGAGCGTCCGCGCCGGAGGCGAACCACCCGCCGGCGAAGGTGGTGGCGAAGTAGGCCGGGTCCAGCAAGCTGGCCGGCTGCTGCGGGGCGGCCGGCAAGCGATCGGCGGGGATCGCCGCCGCCAGCCAGCGGAACAGATCGGTCTGTGCCCAGAAACCACGGACGAGCCAGGCGGCCAGCCAGAATCCGACCCAGCCCGCCAGGGCTGCCCCCAGCGCGAGGGCGGCCAGACCGACCAGGAAGCCGCGCGCCATGGCGACCGCGGCGAGGGAACGGTCGGTCTGCAGCGACCGTGGCGGGATCTGCACGGTCAGCCGCAGCCGCGGGCGCTCGGTCCGCGGTTCCCCCGGGCCGAGGACCACGTCCTCCACCAGCCGCAGCCCGCGCTGGGCGTCCCCCCAGATCCGCCGGCTCGGCACTCGCGTGTCCAGGACCACCGTCCGCTGGACGGACCGCGCGACCCCGCCGGCGGCGCCGCCGCGATGCTCGACGGCCGCCAGCCGCAGCTGGCATTCGAGACCGACGTTCGTCGAGCCCGGCAGGAGCGCGACCTCGCGCAGGACCCACCAGTGATCGTCGTGGAGCAGGCGCTGGTCCGAGGCGAACGGCTCCTCGCTGCCGGGAATGACCGGTCCCGCCCAGCCCAGGCGCTGGCCGCCGGCCCAGAGCGCGACCGCCAGGCTGTCGGGGCCGTCGCCGCCGAAATCCCGACGCCAGGTTTCCGTCCAGGTGGAACAGAGCGCGAACGGGTCCTTCAGGGGGAGGCTGTCGACCGGACATCCCGCCGCGGCCGCGGCCGCGAAACGCGCCAGGGCCTCCAGGCGGTTTCCTGCCTCGGCGGCGGCCGCGTCGAGGCGGGCGCTCCCCCGCGATTCCGCCGCACGGACCCAGGCGTCGTCGTCGGGTCCGCGCAGGAACGACGGCGCGAGCGCCGTCGCGGCCAGCAGGGCGACCAGGACGGCGAACGACCACCAGAAGAACCGCCGATCCCGGCGCCGCAGCGCCTGCAGACCCGTGTCCACGAGCGACCAGCCGAGGCGCACACGCGGCATCGAACCGGGTCCTTTCGAACGGTCAGTCTCCCCGCAGGTCCGCGATCTCCGTCACCCACCAGTCCGCGCCGGTGCGGGCCAGGGTGAACAGCAGCCGCCGGGTCTCGACGGTCCCGCGATCGGTCCGCTCGCAGCGCCAGGCGCTCACGGCCAGGAGCCGATCGTCGCCGCTGTACTGGCGCTTCTGGTACGCGAAGCGGATCGTCCGGCGCACCTGGAAGAGGTTCTTGAAATAGTAGTAGGCCTGCGCGGGCGTCAACTCGCTCGCCCGGTCCTGCTGCGGCGCGAGGTTGAGGCGGACCCCGTCCGGGTGCATCGCCGCCGCCAGCGTCTCGTAGTCGCCGTTCTCGACCGCCGCGGCGATCCGATCGAGTGCGCTCCGCGCCGCGCCGTCCAGCTCCCCGGCAGGCACGACGACCCCGCCGTCCGCCCGCGCGCTCAGGGCGGCCAGCGCGACCAGGCCGACCAGGACGGCCTCGATCCGACCGATCGCGCGGGTGGTCAGGCGGCGCGCCATTGGACTCTCCTCGCAGGGGGGCGGCGGGCTCGGTCGCATCCGTGGACCGAGCGGAGGGGCAAACCCCGTGCCAGCGCCGGTCGCGGCGCCCCGGCGCCATCCTAGCCGGAAACGCCGCGGCGATCCAGTGCCGTGTCCGCTCGCGGCGGCAGACTGATCCCTCCGGGAGACAGGCCCAGACGCGCCGCCCCCGGCCGCGGCGGCCGGGGGCGGCGGGGGATGGCGGGCGCGGCGGGCGCGGCGCTACATCGTGGCGCTGGCGCGCTTCTTGTCCGTGCCGACTCGCTCGTACCACCAGACGATGAGCGCGCCCGCGATGAAGATCGACGAGTAGGTGCCGATGATGATCCCGAAGCAGAGCGCGAAGGCGAAGTCGTGGATCACCGGTCCGCCGACCAGCCACAGGGTGGTCGTCACGAACAGGGTCGTGAGCGCCGTGAGGATCGTGCGGCTGAAGGTCTGGTTGATCGACCGGTTCACGACCTCGCGGTAGCTCTCCTTGCGGCGGAACCTCATGTTCTCGCGGATGCGGTCGAAGACCACGACCGTGTCGTTCACCGAATAGCCGATGATCGTCAGGAACGCGGCCACGATCGACAGCGAGACCTCGAGGTTCAGGAGCTTGAACATGCCCAGGGTGAGGGTCACGTCGTGCACGAGGGCGACGACCGCGGCGAGCCCGTAGCGGAGCACGAAGCGGAACCACATATAGATCGCGATCAGGACCAGCGAGAGCGCGATGGCATTGGTCGCCGTCGCGCGGAGTTCCTTGCCGACCTTGGGGCCGACGGATTCGTTGCGCCGCAGCTCGATCTGCGATCCGGGCAGGCTGTCGCGCAGGCTGTCCACCATCGCGCGCGAGGCGTTCGCGATCTCGGTCGCCGTGCTCGGGAACGTGATCAGGAACTCGCCCGGCGCGCCGAACTCCTGGACCTCGGCGCCGGCGAAACCGCTCGCGGCCAGCGCCGAACGGACCGCGCTGATCTCGGGGATCGGCGCGATCCGCACCTGCACGATCGTGCCGCCCGTGAAGTCGATGCTCAGGCGCGGGCCGCCGGCGACCAAAAGCCAGATCAGCGTCGCCGCCACCAGGACGGCCGAGATCGCGAGGACCGGCTTCATCACGCCGACCACGTTGATATTGCTGTCGCGGAAGAATTCCATGTTCGGATTCAGCCTTTCCTCGGCTCAGATGCTGAGTGTCTGCTTGGCCGGATCACGGGTCGCCCACTCGATGATGACGCGAGCCAGGACCAGCGCGGCGAACACGCTGGTCACGATGCCGATGCTCATCGTCACCGCGAAGCCCAGGATCGGGCCCGTGCCGAAATTCCAGAGGACCAGACCGACGATCAGGGTCGTGACGTTGGCGTCCAGGATCGTCCGCATGGCATTCTGGTAGCCGGTCTGGACCGCGGCGCGCACCGTCTTGGCCTTGCGCAGCTCCTCGCGGATGCGCTCGTTGATCAGCACGTTGGCGTCCACGGCCATGCCCATCGTCAGGGCGACGCCCGCGAGGCCGGGCAGGGTGAGCACGAGACCGAACTGCGCCAGCACGGCCATCAGGATGAGGATGTTGCACGCGAGCGCGATATCCGCGATCAGGCCGCAGAACCGGTAGTAGATCGCCATGAAGATGACGACGACGATGGCGCCGATCATCGCCGCGCGCAGCCCTTGCCGGATCGAGTCGGACCCGAGGCTCGGCCCCACGGTCCGCTCCTCGGCGATCCTCACGTCGGCCGGCAGCGCGCCCGCGCGCAGCAGCAGCGCCAGGTCGGCGGCCTGCGCGGCGGTGAACGTCCCCTCGATCACGCCGGAGCCGCCCGGGATCCGGCTGTTGATCCGCGGTGCGCTCTTGACGCGGCCGTCCAGCGAGATGGCGAGGAACTCGCCGACGTTGTCGCCGGTCACCTTGGCGAACTGGTGCGCCCCCTTGCGGTCGATCTCGAACGAGACGGTCCAGTTGGCCGGGGTGTCCGGATCCGGCCGCTCGCGGGCGTTCGTGAGGCGGTCGCCGGCCAGCGCGACGGTGGACTCGACCGGATAGAGGAACCGGCCCATCGTGCCGTCCTGGAGCGGCTCGACGTCCATGCCGAGCTGGAACTCGATGTCGCGCCCCAGGACCTTGGCCTCCGGCGCCGCGAGCATCGCCTCGATCCTCGCGACGTCCTTCTCCTGGACCATGAAATAAGGCCACGGCGTCGGGATCAGGTACGAGCTGAACGGGTTGCGGGCCCGCTGCTCGTCAAGCGCGGGATCCTCGGCGAGATCCGCGGCGTCCGGGTCCGGCAGCTCCGCGTAGGGACCGGCGGCGGTGTCGCCGTCCGCGGCGGCCGTCTCGATCGCCTCGGACGCTGCGGCGGACGCCGTCGAGTCGGGCACGGTCACCTTGCGGAAGGTCTCGTCGAGCTTCGCGACCGCCGCCTGGACGACCTCCGGGCTCTGGAGCAGGCGGAATTCGAGGCGCGCGGTGCTGCCGATCAGGCCCTTGGCGCGCTCGGCGTCCTGCAGGCCGGGCAACTGGACGATGATCCGGCGATCGCCGATGGCCTGGATGACCGGCTCGCTCACGCCGAACTGGTTCACGCGGTTGGTGATGATCTCGAGGACCCGGGCGCGCGCATCGTGCGCCTGGTCGGCGGTCATGCCCTCGGTGTCGATCTCCAGCACCAGGTACATGCCCCCCTGCAGGTCGAGGCCGCGCCGGATCGCCTTGGCGTCCACGGCGGCGATCTCGGCCTTGAGCGCCGGATCCGTCTCGGCCCGCTCGCGCTCGGCCTTGGAGATTGTCGTCGCCTTGTACGTGGGCCACAACAGGTAGACGGAGAACAGGACGATGACGAGGCAGAGACCGGTCCGGATCTGCAGGGATCGATTCATCGCATCTCTCCTGGCGCCAGCCGCGCCCGGTCCGCCGGCGGTCCCGGGGCAAAAAAAAACGTCCCGGCGCTTGGGCGCCCGGCCGCCGCCGGCCGGACCGCGCCGAAAATACCGGGGGGAATGATAACACACGGCCCAGCGCCATGCCAGAACGAGCTGGCGCGTGGCGCAGGCGCCTCACGACTCCTCGTCAGGACGGCTCGTTCGTGGGCGCGCGGCCTTGCAGGGCCAGCAGCTCGGACAGGGTGACGAAGCAGACTCCCGCCGCCTCCAGGCGAGGCAACTCCTCCTGCAGCACCGCCAGGGTCTCCGGGTGGGGATGGCCGATGCCGACGGCGAAGCCGGACGTCCGGGCGCTCCGGACCAGGGACCGCAGCCGGCTCCGCACCGATTCGGGATCCTGGTGGTCGTCGTCGAGGAAGATCCGGTTCCGCGCGGCCGGCACGCCCGCCGCGAGCGCCGCCTCGTAGGCCACGGATGCGGCCGCGGTCAGGCTGTCGAGGAACGTCAGGTCGCGGGCCTTCAGCGCCGCCATCAGGTCCGCCATCGTGCCGCGATCGGCGGTCGCGGCGCTGCCCATGTGGTTGTTGACGCCCCGCACGCCGGGCAGGTCCGCCAGGGCCACGTCCAGGAGTTCGGCGATCCGCTCGCGCGGCATGCCGATGAGCACCGCGCGCGGGCCGGGATCGACCTCGGGGTAGCCCTCGGGCTGCATCGGCAGGTGCAGGAAGATCTCTCGGCGGCGCGCGTCGAGCCGCTCGTCCCCACCCTCGAGCGTGAACGTCACCGGGCACCCCGCGGCGCGCCGGCGGTCGGCGATGGCGGAGCCGGGACCGCCGGCCTGGTCGCTAGCGCGCGGCGGCAGAGCCAGCTCGGTTCCCTCGGCGGCGAACCGCCGGGAATGGGCGAGGCCCGGCAGGATCGACAGGGTCAACGGGACATCGAGCGCGAGCAGGCCGCGGGTGGTGTCGTCGTTCCGGTAGCCCCAGTCGTCGATGACCAGGGCGACGACCGGCGTCGTGGCCCGCGCCTGGAGCTGGCGCCACGCGGTCGCGGCGGGGCCGTTGCCCCACCGCACGCGGGGCCGGGAGTCACCGGCGCGGTACAGGACCAGCGTATGGGTGGGAAGACCCGGCAGTCCGACGTCGAGCCGCAGACCCGCGTCCCCGGCGCCGGGGGTCGCCGGCCGCTCGGCCGAGCCGCGAGCCGCAATCGGCTCGCTCCAGAGCAGCCGGCCGCCGGCGGTCTCCGCCGCGCTCGCGACCCAGTCCCGGACCTCGCCCCAGGGCGTCGCCCGATCGACGGGCACGACCCGGCAGAACACCGTGGCGCCCGCCCCGCCGGCGGGCAGCGGCCAGGCGTGGGCGTCGGCCGCCGCCGCCGCGCCGGCCAGACCCGGCAGGCACTCGCCCAGAGCTTCGTCCACGCGGGCCTGGACCTCGCCGTGGCGCGGACCGGCCTCTTGTCCGGAGCACGCGCCGAGGATCGAGCAGGCGCCGACGATCGCGGCAATCGCCGCCGGACCCCCGAGCATGGCCCGGCGGCGCCGGGATCGCGGGCTTCGAGTCGAGCTGACGGAAGCCAGGGGAATCCCTCCCGCGCGCGGGCGCAGGCCGGCGCCGCCGGCCGAAATGGACGGAGGAGCCCCGCGGGGCTCCTCCCGATTCAGACGACCCGCACGCAAGCGGTCAGGTGCCGAAGGTGGCGTCCACCATGCCGAGGATCTTGTAGCAGGTCTCGCCGTCCACGTCTTCGGCCATCACGTAGTAGAGCACCGGCCCTTGCACGCGGTAGACCAGGTTCTGGCCGGAAATCTGGAATTTGATGTCCACGATGTAGTTGCGGTACTGGCTGCCGGGGAAGCCGCCGAAGTTCGGGTCATCCTCCGGCGTCGGCTGCCAGATACCCTGGGGCTGCAGCAGGTCGACGGAGATGTCCGAGATCGAGACGCCGCCCTCGCCCGGCAGCGCGTTGAACATCTTCCTCGCGACCTCGATCTCCACGTCGTACGTGTAGATCTCGCCTTCCTGCGGGATCCACTTGTACTCGCGGCTCAGCAGCTCGCCATACGCGTCGAGGTTCCGCGCGGAGTAGATCTGCTGGAATCTGAGCATCGCGGTGTCGGGCGCGGCAGCGCAGACATCCACCGGCGGCGGCGCCGGCGGCTCGGGATCGTCGCCAGGCGAGAAGATGCATCCCGATGCGGCGAACGCGACGAGCAGCATCGTGAACAGCAGGTGCCGGAGCCTCATGGTTTCCTCCTCGGATCGCGGTGCAGAAGCGGCACGTGGCCGGTTCGTCTCGTCCGGCTGGTGTCGATCAGTGGGTGGAAGTCGATCGAAACACGTTAGCCAAGGGTCTACCGCGATCCTCCCCGGAGCAAGGCAGGGACTGGCACACTTGACGGATCCGCATCATTATAGCACTGCCGAACGCCGCGTGGCCAGTGGAAAAACGAGATCAAGGCGCGAACGCCGCGCGCAGGGCGCCCATCGTCGGCAGGGTGGATCCCGGATTGTCCGGATCGGGCTCGCCGTTCTGGTCGCGCCAATAGGTCAGGAACCAGTAGCTGCCCTCCACGGTGAACCTCAGGACGGCGTTGCCGCGGTAGCGGGTGGTCGAGCCCGATTGGTTGTCCACCACGCTCAGCAGGTAGATGATCTCCCACTCCGCGACCCCGCCGGACCCGTCCGGCGTGTTGATGTCCGTGTCCCGCAGATTCGCCGAGATCGTGACGTCGGTGGCGAACCAGCTGTTGATGAAATTCATCTCGGCGTCCTTGCCCCAGCTGTCCCAGTCCACCGAGGGGTTCGCCTGCTCGGTGTCCGAATCCGGCTCGTAGACGAAGCCTTCGAAGACGGCGGTGTCCCAGCCGCCCGTATCCTTGTTGATCAGGGCGAGGCGGCAGTTCTCCCAGACGTTGGCCGCATTCGAGCGGGGCAGGTAGTCGATCGCGCCGGACGTGGGCGGCTCCGGATCCCGCGTGTCGAAGAGGCAGCCGCCCAGGTGCGCGATCAGCGCCGCGAGGGCCAAGGCTGAACATCGTCTCGATCGCATCGGTCCTTCCCTCCTCAGAACGCCCAGCTCGCCAGGACATCCGCCTCCCAGTAGTCGTCGCTCGTATCCGTCACGTTAGGTCCGTACGCGAGGTAGCGCTTGACCCTCGCGTTCAGGTTCACGGCCCCGCCGGGCGGACCCAGGCTGCGGTTGATCACGGCGCCGATCCACAGCTCGCCGCTGTAGTTGCTCGTCACGCGGCTGGGCGTGCCGAAGCGCGTCACCTCGTCCTTGGTCCGGTAGGTGGCGGTCTGGATCTTGAGCGTCTGGTCCTTGGTCCAGGCGATCGCGGTCCAGGACAGGCCCAGCTCGATCCGGTTGATCGCCTGGTCCTGGTCGCGCCGGTAGAACGTGTTGCCCGCCGAGTCCTTGCTCGTGCGGGTGCCGTTGTACTTCTGGCTGAAGTCGTGCTTCACGACGGCCTCGAGCCGTTCGCTCGGGCTCCACCGGACCGTCGTCCCGAGGATGCCGCGCTTGTTGTAGGTGTCGTCCTTGTTCGACGCCGGCAGATCGGCGAAGTCGTAGTCCTGGTACTGGATGTACATCCGGAAGACCTGCGAGAACTGCAGGCCCGGACGGAGGGCCACGCTGTAGCTCGGGGCGACCTCGTAGGTGCGCTTCGTGTTGTTGTTGACCGAGCGGGTGTTGCGGATCGCAACGTCGTCGATCACCTGATACTCCGCCAGCAGGGAGGTGGAGAATCCCCGGCGCCAGTCCGAATCGAGCCGCAGCCGGAGGTCCTGGGTCAGCCGGTCGCGGTCGTTCTCGTTGAACTGGTTCTCCGCGATGTCCTGCGTCAGCTCGGCATGGTAGCGACCGCTCAGTTCGGTGTCCCGCGAGAGGGTGTGGAACCAATCGAACGCGAGGTCGCGCGACTTCAGGTACTGCCGGCCGCGCGACGACGTGGCGTCGGCGAACTGCTGGTCGTCCCAGTTCCACTGGTACTTGTACGCGACCGCGAACGAGTCGCGGCCGGCCGGGACCGCCACCACGAGGTCCATCAGATCCTCGCTGCGGTCCTTGCGTCCGACCAGGCTGAGGTCGTACTGCTGCTTGGCGAACTTGTGCTCGAACTTGGACGAGACCCTGGCCCACCCCAGCTGCAAGATGTTGTCCCACCGGAGCGACCAGGCGTCCTGCTCCTCGAGCTCCCGGATGACCTTGCTCGCGCCCTCCGGCAGGTTGGTCGTGTCGATGAGGCCGTTGCTGTTGCGGCGGTAGTCCAGGTACCGCCGGTCGAACGCGCTCTGGCTGAGGGTGATCTGGCCGGTCGCCACGCGCCGCACGTAGTAGGCGTCCGCGCCGAGGGTGTCGCCCGAGGTGGACGACGGGCTCGCGAAGCCGGCCAGGTTGCTGTCGCCGTCGCGCTTGATGCCGTACAGGCGGGCGGCGCAGCTCAGGCCCTCGGCGATCGCGAGCTTGCTGCGCACCGCCGCGCTGACCTCGCCCTCGTTGGTGTCGTTGCGTTGCTGCTGGTTGATCGAGCGGAAGTCGTTCACGTACCCGCCTGCGCGGATGCTGTGGGTGACGCGGCCGGTCGCGACCCCGCTCTTGCCGATCGAGAAGCCGCCGCGACGGGTCTCGCGCTTGTTCTGGTTCGTGCTGCCGCCCGTGTTGGTGGTGAGATCGTTGGCCCAATCGACGCTGGCCTGCAAGGTCAGCGTGAACGGCAGCAACTCGCCGCTGTCGTAGGCGGCGAGCGCCGAGCGGGTCTCGACCGTCTTGACCTGGCGGCGGTAGGTGTCCCAGCCCCAGCGGTAGGTGTCGGTGATCTTGCCGCCGCTGGCCGCCAGGACCGAGTTGGCGAGGGATCCGAAATAGCTCACCTTGGTCACGTCGGCCTTGATCCCGGCCTCCGGTCGGTTCGTGCAATCGCGGAACCAGGCGCTCGACAGGGTATCGAGGCCTGCCGCCGCGGGGAGCGTGCCGGCCTTGCGCAGCTTGGCGATGTGCCGGTCGACCAGGTCGGGATCGTTGCCGGCCGCCTTGAGGCTGTCCGCCATCGCGGCGTAGGGATCGCGGGCCGCCGTCGTGTCGCCGGCGGCCGCGGCGAGGCTATCGGCCGCGGCCGTCCCCGGCGAGACCGCCGGCCCGGCCGGCTCCTGCGCGATCGCGATGGCGGCGAGAGCCAGCAGGCAGGTCAGGGGCAGGACGGTTCGCCGGCGCATCAGGCGACCCCCTCGGCCGAGAGCGCCTCGGCCAGCCGCCGCCAACCGGCGAGGTCCAGCTGCTCCGGCCGGCACGCCGGCGCGAAGCCCACGCGGGTCGAGAGGTCGTTGATCGCCGCCTCGTCGAGCCCGTAGCGCCGGCGAAGCGCCGAACCGAGCTGCTTGCGGCGCTGCTGGAAGAGCGTCTTGACCACGCCGAGAAAGGCGTGGTACCGGGCCGCCGGCCAGGGGTCCCGCGGCGACAGCCGGACGAGGGCCGACGCCACGTCGGGCTGGGGCCAGAACACCGTGGCGGGCACCGTGCGCAGCATCGTCACCTCGAAGAGCGTACCCATGACGACCGCCAGGACGCCGAAGTCCCGGCCGCCCGGCGCGGCGGTCAGACGATCGGCGACCTCCTTCTGGACCATGAGCACGGCGCCCCGGACCCGGGCCTGGTGCTCGGCCACGGCGAACAGGACGGCGCTCGTGAGCACGTACGGCAGGTTTCCCGCGACCACCGGCCGCGGCCCCGCCGCGTCGAGGACCGCGGCCCAGTCGAGCCGGGCGAGGTCCGTCTCGATCAACTCGAATCCGTCGCGACCGCCGAACTCGTCGCGCAGGATCGCACAGAGCCGGCGGTCCACCTCCACGCAGGCGACCCGCTCGCAGAGGTCGAGCAGGTGGACGGTCAAGGCGCCGCCGCCGGCGCCGAGCTCCAGGATCCGCGGCCCCAGCGCCGCGACATCGGCGGCGATGGCCCGGGCCAGGTTGCCGTCCACCAGGAAGTTCTGCCCGCGCCGCTTGACCGGTCGGATCCCGTGGCGCCGCAGCAGGGCGAGCTGGCTCTCGGTCACGGGCGCTCCCGTCGCGCACGCCGGCGCGGACACATGGGGTCCCGATCGGCGACTCGCGGCCGGCGGGTTCCCGCTCAAGATCGTCCAGGACTGTCACGGCATTAGCGATGCGGCGCGGCGGAGTCCTCCTGGAGGGAAGGTCTAGGGCGCCGTCATTCTATCGGCGGTCCGGCGGAGACGTCAAGCGCGGCGGGGATCCGGCCGAACAACCGCGCGAAGTTCCGGCGCGCCTGCACGGTCAGCGCCGCGGGGTCCACGCCGAGGACGGCGGCCAGCGCGTCCCGGGTGTGCGCGAGGTACGCCGGCTCGTTGCGCCGGCCGCGGTGGGGCTCCGGCGGCAGCCACGGCGCATCGGTCTCGAGCAGCACGTCGCGATCGGTCACGCCGGCCGCGCGCAAGGCGGCCGGCAGCGCGCTGCGCCGATAGGTCACCGGACCGCCGATCCCCACGAGGCAGCCCCGCTCGCGAGCCCAGGCCGCGTGCTCGGGCCCTCCCGCGAAACTGTGCAGGACCGCGCCGCGCGGCGGCAACCCCGCCTGGGCGACCAGTCCCAGGGTCTCCGGATACGCGTCGCGGATGTGGAAGACGACCGGCAGGCCGAGGTCGGCCGCAAGGTCGAGCTGCAGGCACAGCGCCGTGCGCTGGGCCGGCCGCGGCGAGAGGTCCCGGTAGAAGTCGAGGCCGATCTCGCCGATCGCAACGACGCCCGGCGCGGAGGCGAGATCGCGCAGCTCGGCGAGAGCGTCGCGGCCGGAAGCTGACGGACGGCCGGCTGGATCGGCCAGCAGCGAGGCGTCGTGAGGGTGGACGCCGACCGTCGCCAGGATCCTCGGATCGACGCCGGCCAGGTCGACCGATTCGCGGCTGCTCGCCAGATCGTAGCCGACGTTCAGGAAGCCGCGGACCCCCGCGGCGGCGGCCCGGGCCAGCACGTCGGCGCGATCGTGCGCGAACTCGCGCCGGTTCAGGTGGACGTGGCTGTCGATCACTGGTCAGACCCTCCCGGCGACCGGGCGCCGGATCGCCGGCGGCCGCCGCGACGCCGCGGGCGCCGCCCCCGGCCGTCCGACCCGCCATCATCCCCGCCCGCAGCCGGCCGCTCGCTCTCGACCGCCTCGTACGCCGCCCGCGCGAACGTGAGCTGGGCGCCGGGCACCTCCACCAGCTCGCCGTCTCCGTCGAAGAACTGGACGGTCACGCTCGCCCGCAAAGGGTCGAGCTTGCGGGCTTTGCCCTCCCGCCCGCGCCAGGTCACCTCGCTGCCGAGCCGCGGCAGGGTCGAGAGGACGTCCTGGTAAGCCTGATGCTCATAGGCGAGGCAGCAGCGCAGCCGTCCGCACGGCCCCGAGAGCTTCGCCGGATTCAGGGGCAGCTGCTGGTCCTTGGCCATCCTCAGCGCCACCGACGCGAAGTCGACGAGGAAGCTGGCGCAGCAGAACTCGCGGCCGCAGATGCCCAGGCCACCCTTGAGCTTGGTCTCGTCGCGGACGCCGATCTGGCGCAACTCGATGCGGGTGCGGAAGATCCCGGCGAGATCGCGGACCAGGGCGCGGAAATCGATCCGCTCGTCGGCGAGGAAGTAGAAGGTGAGCTTGCCGCGGTCCCAGCGGCGCTCGCAACCGACCAGGTGCATGGCGAGCCCGTGCTCCTGGATCTTCTCGCGGGCGATGTCCCAGGCCTGGTTCTCCTCGCTCCGCAGCTCGGGTAGCCGGGCGAGGTCGCCCGGCTGGGCGATCGCCAGCACCCCCTGGTAGACCGCTTCGTCCCACCAGTCGGCCGTTCCTGGACCGAGATACGCGATCCGACCGAGGTCGCGGCCGCGGTCTGCCTCCACGAGACAGTACTGGCCCACGCGCAGCTCGAGCCGGCGACGGTTGTGGAAGCAGCTCTTGCGGTGGTCCTTGAACCGGACGACGGCCAGGGCCTCGCCCTCGGCCGGCGGTTGCGGCGGGCGCTGGGACCCGGCCGCCGGCGCGCCGTCGAGGCGCGGCGGGCCGGACCTGGGTCGCCGGCTGTCAGGTTGGTCGGACATGCTCGCTCAGGTCCTGCAGGAGGACGGCCATCACCAGGCCGATGCTCAGGTTGCCATCGATCTCATGCTTCGCCCGCTCCACCCTCGCGATGTCGGCGAGCAGGGTCGCGGTGTCGCGCCGCGCCGCCGCGCGGCGGACCAGCGGCGCGGCCGCGGTGGCGCGGGGTCGCCACTGCGATCCGCGCTCGCGGCAGGCCACGGTCTCGGACAGCAGCAGGGCGAGGATCTCGCAGAACAGGAGCGCCCGCTTGCGCTGATCGGCGAACTCCGGCTTGTCCTTCTTGTCCGTCTTTTGCTCCGCGAGTCCCTTCACCCGACCGGCGTGCAGGAGTTCGGCCGCCAGCTGGGCTTCGCCCTGGCGCCCGTCCGCGAGGCCGGCGAAGACCGATTCGGCCCAGCCGCGCAAGGCCACCGGAATCGGTTCGAGCAGGGTCACGGCCTTGCGGGCGTTGCCGTCGGCGAGCCGCGCCGCCTCGGCTCGCGACGCCGGATCGCGGTCGGGCGCCACCTCGGCGAGGATCGCCGCGAGATCCTCCTCCCGGTACGGCTCGAACGGGACCTTCTGACAGCGGGAGAGGATCGTCGGCAGCACGCTGGCCGCGTTGCTGGTCAACAGGACGATGAGCGAATCCGGCGGAGGCTCCTCGAGCGTCTTGAGGAATGCGTTGGCCGCGGCGGTGTTCAGCCGGTGGGCGTCGGCCACGATCGCGACCTTCCACCGCGCCTGGAACGACTGGCGACGCAGGAACTGCAGGAGCGCCCGCACCGTGAGCGGCCCGGGATGCTCGGGATCGCCGATGATGATCTGGCTGCTGGCGGCGTGGTCCGGGTTGGCGAACGGATTCGCCATCTTCTTCACGAAGATCTCCCGCACCTCGTCGGCCTTCCTCGGGTCCTCGAGGCTCGCGGGCGCCGGCCCGATCCACCGGATGTCCGGATGCTGGAACGACGCCGCCTTCTGGCAGCTCTCGCAGCGCGAGCGCGGCGCGCAGCGCTCCGGCGCGACGCAGTTGACGCGCCGGGCGATCTCGAGCGCGGTGACCTCCTTGCCGCTCCCCTCCGGTCCCACGAAGAGGAACGGCTGCCCGGCCTGTCGGCCGGCGATGAGGCGGCCGAGGCGGTCGGCGATGTCGGCGCGTCCGAGGAAGCGGTCCGTGCTCAAGGAGGTCTCCCGCGATGGGGCGGGCCATCACGCTCAACGGGGCGGGCGAAGCCAGGTCCGAGGATCCCGGGCGTCGCGCCCTTCCCGGATCTCGAAATAGAGTTCGGGCCGACCGCTCTCTCCGTCGTCGCCGAGCTCGGCCAGGATCTGACCGCCGGCGACCTGGCTCTCCCGGCTGACAAAGATGGCCGCCAGGTTGGCATAGAGCGTGTAGTGGCCCGCGCCGTGGTCAAGGATAACGCATCGGCCGAACCCGGGCAAATGATCGGCGAACTCGACCTGACCGGGCGCCACGGCCGTGACCGGCGCGCCGGCTGACGCGGCGATCGACAGACCGTTGTGCATGGTGACCGTGCCGAACCGCGGATGGACGCTGCGTCCGAACTCCCGCACGACCGGGCCGTCCGCCGGCCAGGGCAGGTCGCCCTTGCGGTCGGCGAAAGCCACGCCCAACTGCGCCGGCGTGCGCCCGGTCTCGCCCTCTTCCTGCCGCCGGGCCTCGAACTGCGCCAGCAGGTCGGTCAGCTGCTGCTCCTGCCGGCGCAGCCGCTCGAGTTCGCCCTGGGTGCGATCCTGCGCCGCCGTGACCTCCCGCAGCAGCCCCCGCCGCTCGGCTTCGAGCACCTCGAGCCGTTCCCGCTCGCGCCGCGCCTCCTCGCGGGCCTCCCAGATCCCGGCCAGCGCGGACCGCAGCTGGGCCTGCTCGGCCTCGATCCGCCGGGCCTGCGCCCGGGTGCGCTCGACGAGACTGCCGTCGATCCGCGCCAGGATCGCCGCGAACTTGAGCCGCGCGACCAGGGTGGAGACGCTCTCGGAGGTGACGATCAGCTCCAGGTCCCGGTGCGGGCCCAGCTCGTAGAGGGCGCGCAGGCGCGCCGCCAGGGTCTGCTTGCGCAGCCCGTAGATCTCCTGCTGGGCGTCCAGGCTCACCTGCAGGCTGTCGCGCTGCGTGGCGAGCGAGACCTCGCGCTGGTCGAGCGCCGCCAGGAGCTCCCGGACCAGCGTCGCCTCCCGGGCGACCTGCGCGAGCGAACGGTCGGCGTCCTGGTGGCGATCGGCGAGCTCGGCAAGTTCCCCGCGAACCCCGGCGATCTCGGCTCGCAGCGCCCTCAGCTCCTCGGCGCTCCCGGCCGTCTGCTGCGCGGGCGCCGGATCGCGCGGCTGCGCCGCGACCAGCGCCGGGGCGAGCCAGAGCGCAACCAGCCACCGGCGCGACGCCGGCCGCGGTCTCATCCGACCCTCCGCACCCGCAGGTACTGTCCGATCGCGGCGAGGCTCCCGAGCAGCCCGAGGACCGCGCAGAACAGTACGAAGCCGGCGATCTGGGCGGCCGAGTAGAATTCGATCCCTTCCAGCCGCAGCGATAGCAGGCGGAAGCCGATCGCGAGCGCTCCCATGGCCAGGATCCCCGCCAGGAGGCCGTGCAGCACGCCCTCGATCACGAACGGCAGGCGGATGAATCCGTCGGTCGCGCCCACCAGGATCTGGATCTCGATGATGCGACGCGACCCCGCCATGGTCAGCCGCACGGTGTTGCTGATCACGAAGACCGCCGCGACGAGCACGATCACGCAGATGACGAGGCTGCCCCAGCGGAAGAGCCGGGTCCACGTCTCCAGCGCGCCGACCCACGCCTGGCTGTAGACCACGTCCGCGACCTCCGGCCAGCGCCGCAGGTCCGTCGCGATCGCCTCGACGGAGGCCGTGCTGCGGTAGGCCGGCGCCAGCTCGAGGTGGTAGGACGCCGGCAGGGGATTGTCGTCGAGGACGCCGAGGATGTCGCCGTCGTCGCCGAGATCCCGGCGCAGCTCGGCGAGCGCCTGGTCCTTGCTGATGAAACGCGCCTCGCGAACGCCCGGCAGCGCCAGGAACGGCGGCTGCAAGGCGGCCACCCGCTGGTCGTCCAGGCCGTCGACCAGGAAGACTCTGAGGTCGACGCTCGCCTGGGCCCGCTCGAGCACGATCCCGAGGTTGAGCGCGACCAGGACGAACAGCGCCAGGACCAGCAGCGCCGACCCCATGATCAGGACGGTCACGCCAGTCGTGAGTTTGCGGCGGCTGAAGCCGGCCACGGACTCGCGGGCGAGGTGCCCGATCTGGGCGCGCCTAAGCATCGCTCCCTCCCGGCCGGTACATGTGGTCGGTCAACCGCGGCCCGCGGTCGCGGTCCGGCACGCGACGCTCCTCGTCGGATACGAGTCGGCCGTCCTTGATGACCATCACCCGCTGGCCGAACGTCTTGACGATCTCGTGGTCGTGCGTGGAGAAGACCACGCAGGTGCCACCGTCGTTGATGCGGAACACGAGGTCGATGATCTCCTGGGCCGTGACGGGGTCGAGGTTGCCGGTCGGCTCGTCGGCGAGCAGGATCTTCGGGCTGTTGACCATCGCCCTCGCGATCGCGACCCGCTGCTGCTCCCCGCCCGAGAGCTGCTGGGGCAGACGGTCGCGCTTGTCCCAGAGTCCGACCTGCGTGAGGACGCGCATCACGTTCTTCTTGATCGCCGGCTGGGGCACGCCGACCACGAGCTGCGCGAACGCGACGTTGGCGTAGATGCTGCGGTCGTCGAGCAGCCGGAAATCCTGGAACACGAACCCGATCTCGCGCCGCAGGAGCGGGATCCGGCTGCGCTTCATCGTGGTGGAGACCATCCCCCGGACGACGACCTGACCGTGGGTCGGGAACAGGTCCATCGTGATCAGTCGCAGCACGCTGCTCTTGCCGGCGCCGCTCGGCCCGGTGATGCACACGAATTCGCCGTTGCTGATCGAGAACGAGACGTCTGCCAGGGCCGTCTGGTCGCGATACCGCAGGTCGACGTGATAGAAGGCGATGATGGTCCGGGGGTCCAGCGGACCCCTGGGAATCGCCGGTTCGGCCTTCAAACGCGCCTCCCTCGACCGGCCACGGCCGGCGGGAATCCTCCCGGCGGCGTGGCGTTTCTCGAATATTTGCACGAATCGTGCCGGTGCGCCAGGATTTACCAGGTTGCGCGGAGCCGCGGCTTCGTGGCAATTTGACGCCAGCTCTGGAGGTGTCCATGCCCGTCAAGATCTGCCAGGAATGCGGCGCCGAGTACCTGCCCGCGGCGCAGGTCTGCGCCGATTGCGGCGGCAAGCTCGTTCTGAAGCCGGAGGGCGATCCGAACCTGGTCGCGGGCGCCTCCGGCGGCGCGCGCGATCAGACCATCCTGCTGGGTCCCCACCGCGAAGCCCTCCGCCTGCAGCAGGTGCTCGACAGCTACGAGATCGAGGCCGTGGTCCAGGAACGCGCCGATCTCGTCCGGGAGGGGTTCCGCAAGATCGATCCCGACGCCGTGATCGAGCCGGGGATCTTCGAAGTGCTGGTGCGGCCCGACGTTCGCCAGCGGGCGGAGGAGATTCGCGATTCGCTCGGCCTGGCCGCGAGCATCGAGTACGAGGTCGAGGAATTCGTCGAGGGACAGTGCCCGGCCTGCGGCGCGCCGCTCGCCGAGGAAGACCTCGAGGAGTGCCCCGATTGCGGCTTGAGCCTGGCCGGCCATACCCCGGCCGAGGCGACCGAGCCACCAGACGACGACGACGCAGCGGGCCGGCCGGATCGCGCGGACCGCCCGTGACCGGAGGAGAGGATACCCCGGGGTGATCCGACTGAGCCTTTGCTTGATCGTCCGCGACGAGGCGGCGATGCTGCCGGATTTCCTCGCCACGACCGGCGGCCTCCGCGACGAGCTGATCGCGGTCGACACCGGATCCCGCGACGCGTCCGTGGCCTTGCTCGAGGCCGCTGGCGCCCGGGTCGTCGCGCGGCCCTGGGACGACGACTTCGCCGCCGCGCGGAACGCGGCGCTGGCGCTCGCGACCGGCGAATGGGTCCTCTGCCTCGACGCCGACGAACGTCCCTCGGCGGAACTGCGCGAGCAGATCGGCCGGCTGGTCGATGATCCGACCGCCGGCGCCGCGACCATCCGCATGCGCAACCTCCTGCCGCACGGCGACGCGCGCGAGAGCGACCTGCTGCGCCTGTGGCGGCACGACCCGGCCATCCGCTTCCGGCACCGCATCCACGAGGAAGCCGTGACGGACGTGACCGCGAGCCTCCGGCGCACCGGCCGCCGCCTGGTCAACCTGCCGGGCCGTTGCGAACACCTGGGCTACAGCCGGACGGTCGCCGCGGGTCGAGCCAAGAAGGATCGCGACCGGGCCCTGCTCGAGGCCTGCGTCGCCGCCGATCGTCGAGACTGGTACAGCTGGTTCAAGCTGCTCGAGCTCGCGCGCTTCTGGCACGACCGCCGCCTCTGGCGGCAGACAGCCGAGCGAGTGGCGCCGTTGCTCGACGAGGAATCGGCCGCCGCCCTCCGCTCGGCGGCCTGGGCCGGCGAACTGCTCGCCCTGACGGTCCAGGGGCTGTTCAGCGCTCCCCGCGACCAGATCGCCTGGCTCGACCGCTGGGACGGCCGGATCCCGGCGTCACCGGCGTTCTACCTGCGGCGCGGCGTCGCCCACGAGCAGGCGGGAGATCTGGACGCCGCCGGTCGGGACTTCGAGCGCTGTCGCGACCTGCCGGCCGGACCGCTGCCGATGCTGGTCACCGTGCGCCCGCTGCTGGGCCTCTGCCGCCTCGCCGCGCGGCGGGGCGACCTGCTCGAGGCAGGCGACTTCATCCACCAGGCCCTCGGCTACAACCCGCGCGATCCCGAGGCCCTGCTGGCCGCGGTGAGCTTCGCCTGGCTGCACGGCGGGCGGGAGGCGCGGGACGCGTTCACCGACGAGCACCGCCGGCTCCACGGCGACAGCGAAGAACTCGCGATCGCGATCGCGGACCACGCGCTGGCGGCGGGGCTCGCGGCCGACGCCGTGGCGGCGCTGCGTCCGGCCGTCGGGCGGCCGCCGCGCGGCAAGACCGCGCTTTTGCTCGCCCAGGCGCTCCTCGCGACCGGCCAGGTCACGGACGCGCGCGACCTCTGCCGCGAGCTGATGGCGACGCTCCCGGCCGCGGGCCTCGGGTTCCTGACCTGCTGCCTCGTGCTCGGGGAACACGCGGATTTCTCCGTGGACCTCGAGCAGGCCGAGGCCGATCTCGCGTTCAAGGAGTGGATCCGGATCCTCTGGCGAAGCCGGCAGGCGCCGCTGCTGACCGCGTTCATCGACAACTTCGGGCTGGTCGGCGCGACCTTCCCGTGGCTGCCCGCGTTCCTGACGGAGGAGACGGCGGCGCTCAGGCGCGGGGCGACGTGAGCGTCCGACTCAGGGCTTGATGTCCACGAAGAAGATCCCCTCGAGCTCGTCGATGTACTCCGCGAGCGCGACCTCGATCTTCTGGTTCTCCACGTAGCGCCGCAGGTCGTCCTTCAGCTCGTCGTACGTGTAGCGGTGTCCCTCGAACCGCTCGACGACCTGGAAGGCGTAATAGCCGCCGGGAACCTCGACGGGCTCCGTGACCGTCCCCACCGCGGCCCCCGCGAGCGCCTCCTGGAACGCGGGGGAGAGCTCGTCGAGCTGGAAGGTCCCCATCAAGCCGCCGGCCGCCGCCGATGCAGGATCCTCGCTCACCTCGGCCGCCACGAGGCTGAACGGCTCGCCCGCGAGCACGCGGTCGCGGGCAGCCTCGATCCGCTGGCGCGCGGCCGCCCGGTCGGCATCGCCGATCTCGATGGGGAAGAAGATCTGGCTGATGACCCTCGCGCCGTCGGGCTCCACCCGATCCACCTTCAGGAGGTGCACGCCGCGCGCGCTGATCACCGGCTGGCTGATCTCGCCGGCCTGGAGCCCGAGGACCGCCTGGTCCAGCGCGCGGTCGAAGAGATCGCCCGGGCGCACGGCGCCGATGCGGCCGCCGCGGCTGGCATTGGGCTCCTCGCTGAACTCGCGGGCGACGTCGGCGAAATCGCGACCCGCCGCCAGGGCCTGCTGCGCCGCGGCGACCTTGGCCTGCACGAGCCGCCGGGTCTCCGCCCCGGGTTGCACCCGCACCAGGATGCTCGCCAGCGTCACGCTGTCCGGCTCGGCCGGCATCTCCGCGAGGTGATCGAGGTAGTACTGCTCCACCTCGTTGGCCATGACCTCGATGCCGGGCCGGATGAAGCGCCCGACCACGAGCCGCAGGTACTGCTGGTTGCGCAGCTGGGTCCCGTACCGGAAGCGGAAATCCTCGAGGGTGAGCTGCGACTGTTCGAGGGCGCGCTCGAGCGCCTCGAGCGAACCGTACTGCTCGACCAGCTGATCCACGCGCTCCTGCACCCGCGCCTCGACCTCAGACTCCTCCACGACCATCTCGTTCTGCTTGGCGGCCGCGATGATCAGCTTGTTCTCGATGAGGTTGGTGAGCACCTGCTTCCGCAGCTCCGGCGTGACCGGTTCCGGCTCGGCGCCCGCGAGCTGCCGATCGAGCTGATAGAGCTCGATGGCGAGCTCGAGATCGCTCTGCAGGATCATCTCCTCGTCCACGATCGCGACGATCCGCTCGAGGAGGACCGGCTCCTGGGCGATCGCGGGACTGGCGGCGACGCCCAGCGCGTGGCAGGCGAGACACGCCAGGCAAGCGACAGTCCGGCCGGCGAACCGGATGGACGGCGCCGGGATCATCTCACTTCCCGGCCGCGGGGATCTGCGCCTGCATGGCTTCCTGGACGGCAGCCTCCCGGGACGGCATCGCGGCCAGCAGATCCTCGTTCACGGTCACGCCGAACTCGGTCCGCCACTCGTCGAGCGCATTGCGCAGGGCCGCGTCCATCCGGTTCATCCGGATGCGCTGGCCGACGATCTCGGCCGACGCCTCCATCGTCGGCTGCTCCGGCGGCAGGACGGCATCGAGCTGCACGACGGCCCAGCCCCCCGGCACCTCGAAAGGCTCGGTCACCTCGCCGACCGTCATCGCGAACAGACGCTCGCGGATCGGGCTCGGGTCGTCGGGACGCATCTGGACGATCTTGCCGAAGAGCTTCTCGATCTCGGGATCGTTCCCGAAACGGACGTTCATCTGCTTCCAGGTGAGGCCTTCGTCCTTGAGCGCCCGCAGGGCCTTGTGCGCGGTCTCCCGATCCGCGCAGCGGACCATCTGGCCGGAGCGCCGCTCGGGCTTGTAGTATTCCTGGCCGTGCTCCTGCCAGAACGTCGCGAGCTCCTCCGGCGAGACGTACTCCTCGTAGGTGATGACCTCTCGCTGCACCCGGTCGACGAGCATCTCCTCGATCTTCCGGAACGATTCCGCGTGGACCCGCTTGTCCTCGAAGTAGCCGCGCTTGCGGGCCTCGTCGACCATCATCGCGCGCTCCGCATTGTTCGTGAGCTTGGTGCGCAGGCCGCCGAGCAGTTCCTGCTTCTTGGGCCGCTCGAAGGCGCTCTGGCGGTCGAACGTCGCCTTGAAGTCGGCGATCGTCATCTGGTACGGACCGCTCGTGAGGTCGTAGCTGAGCAGCACCTGGTCCAGGGCCTCGCTCGGCACCTGCAGCGACAGGAGCTGCTCCTGCTTGAGCGGCTGGTTGGTCTGCGGATCGACGATGGGCTCATTCTCGGGCAGGCCGTCGTACACGATCTTCAAGGCCGCCTCGTCGAGCTGGAAGTTGCGCTGCTGGCGAACCTTGGCGATGAGGTCCTCGCGGCGGAGGTTCTCGTTCCGCTTGGCGATGCTCAGGAGCACCTTGGCCTTGATCGACTCGAGGTCCGGCTTCGGATCGATCACGACGTCGTTGACGCGCAGCAACCACCAGCCGTATTCCGTCGGGATCGGCGCGGTGATCCCGCCCTTCTCCGTGGAGAATACCGGGTTCTCGAACTCGTCGCGGTACTGGCCCCAGGGCACCGAGATCGTGGGTTCCCGCGAATTCTTGTTCGGCGCCGAGTGGTACTTCGCGACGAGCTCCGACCACGGCATGCCCGCGAGCGCGTCCGCGCGAGCCGCCTCGGCCTGCGCGGCGAAATCGGTGATGAGATAATCGCACTCCCGCCGCTCGCCGAGCCGCGAGTAGTAGTAGTCGACGTCCGCGTCCGTCACGTACTTGCTCGGATCGCCGATCTCGTCCATCCAGAAGTAACCCATGGCGTTGGCTTCATCCAGGCTCTTCCGCGCCGCGTCGATCTGCGTGTCCTGGTCGTAGCCCATCTGCAGGGCCTTCGCCACCATCAACTCCTTGTCGATGATGACGTCGAGGAAGCGCCGCTTGCCGGCCAGGGTCGCCATGTCGACGGTCTGTCCGTTCTCGTCGCGGGGCAGCTGGGTCTCCTCGAGCTTGATCAGCCGGTCCTTGTAGTACTTCGCGGTGACCTCGCGGTCGCCGACCTTGGCGAGAACGCCGCCCTCGTCGTCGCCCTTGTCACCGCATCCGGTCACGAGCGGCAGGCAGGACAGCAGCAGCAGGACGGCGATGGACACGGTGGCGCGGGGCAGGGACATGATCGTCAACTCCTGTCGGGTACCGGCTCGCGGAGGCGCAGCGCCTCCAGTTGCTCGAGGACGTTGGTCGCGGCGGCGAGGTGCTGGTCCCTCGCGGCCGGAACGTGCATGCTGAACTGGTCGACGGCCTTGAACTGCAGACCCTGCAGGGAAGTGGCCATCAAGCCTCGAATTATAGCCGGCGTCGGTTCGTGGCCGCCAGCGAAAAACAGGTCGAGCCCGCGGCGCCCGGCGCGGACCTCCTCCACGCCGTTGCGGCTCGCGAGGCAGCGGATCCGGTGGACCGCCAGCAGGTTGGCGACCGGCACCGGCAGCGGCCCGTAGCGGTCGCGGAACTCGTCGCCCAGGGACTCCGCCTGCGCGGGACTGCGCAGGCGCGCGAGCCTGCGGTAGAGATCCATCTTGAGCTGGGGATCCCCCACGTACTCGTCTGGCAGGAACGCGGGCACCCGCAGGTCGACCTTCACGGCGACGGGTGCAACACCACGGCCGTCGCGGAGTTCCGCCACGGTCTCCTCGAGCAGCCGGCAGTAGAGGTCGAAGCCGATGGCTTCCATGTGCCCGGACTGCTCCTCGCCGAGCAGGTTGCCGGCGC
Source organism: Candidatus Krumholzibacteriota bacterium (assembly GCA_022711765.1). Lineage (GTDB taxonomy): Bacteria > Krumholzibacteriota > Krumholzibacteriia > LZORAL124-64-63 > LZORAL124-64-63 > Glo-17. The sequence goes on along the minus strand of JAKLEB010000002.1, from coordinate 867,706 downwards.
CGCGGATCTCCAGGTCCCGCATGGCGATGTGATAGCCGGAGCCCAGCGCCTGGAATTCCTCGAGCGCGGCCAGGCGGCGCCGGGCCTCCGGCGTCAGCTGCTCGCCCGGCGGCGTCATGAGGTAGGCGAACGCCCGCTGGTTCGAGCGGCCGACCCGGCCGCGCAGCTGGTAGAGCTGGGCCAGGCCGAAACGGTCGGCGCGATCGACGACCAGCGTGTTGACCCGGGGCATGTCCAGGCCGGACTCGATGATCGTGGTCGTCACGAGCACGTCGAACTCATGGTCGAGGAAACGCCGCATGATCGTCTCGAGCTGGTGCTCCGGCATCTGGCCGTGGGCCAGCCCGACCCGCACCGAGGGCAGGAGCTGCTGCAGGCGCGCCGCCATGTGCTCGATCGTCTGGACGCGGTTGTGCACGAAGAACACCTGGCCGCCGCGGTGCAGCTCGCGCAGGATCGCCTCCGTCATCACCTCGTCGCTGTACATGCAGAGCTCGGTGTGGATCGGCAGGCGGTCGCGCGGCGGCGTGTTGATGAGCGACATGTCGCGGGCGCCCATCAGCGCGAGGTAGAGCGTGCGCGGGATCGGCGTCGCGGAGAGGGTCATCACGTCGACGGACCTCTTGAGCTCCTTCAGCCGCTCCTTGTGCCGCACGCCGAACCGCTGCTCCTCGTCGACCACCAGAAGGCCGAGCGACTTGAAGCGCACGTCGCGCGACAGCAGACGGTGCGTGCCGATCAGGATGTCCAGCGTGCCGTCGCGGGCGCGGCGGGTGATTTCGCGCGCCTGGGCGGGCGTCTGGAACCGGCTGAGCGCCGCCACCGAGACCGGGAAGTCGCGGAAGCGCTCGGCGAAGGTCTCGCCGTGCTGATGCGCGAGCAGCGTCGTCGGGCAGAGCACCGCGACCTGCCGGCCCGCCATGACCGCCTTGAAGGCGGCGCGCATCGCGACCTCGGTCTTGCCGAAGCCGACGTCGCCGCAGACCAGGCGATCCATCGGCCTCGGGCGTTCCATGTCCCGCTTGACCTCGACGATGGTGGTCAGCTGGTCCGGCGTCGGCTCGTAGAGGAAGCTGTCCTCCAGCCCCCGTTGCAGGGTGCCGTCGGGCGGAAACGCGTAGCCTGGCATGGCCTCGCGCGCGGCGTAGAGCTCGAGGAGGTCGGCAGCCATGGCGCGGATCGCCTTGCGCGCCTTCTTCGTGACCTTCAGCCAGACGCCCGAGCCCAGCTTCGCGAGCGGCGGCGCGGCGTCCTTGTCGCTGGTGTACCGTTCGACCTGGTCGATGTTCTCGACCGGCACGTAGACCTTGCCCTGGTCCGCGTACTCGATCTCCAGGCACTCGCGCTCGGCGCCCTCGACGGTGATGCGCGTGAGGCCGCGGTACCGGCCGATGCCGTACTCGAGATGGGCCACGTACTCGCCGGGCCGCAGGCTCGCCCGGTCCTTGACGATGCCCGAACCCTTGTGGCGGACGCGGCCCTGCCGCCGGTATCGCTCGAAGAACTCGTGGTCGGTGACCACGGTCAGGCGCCGCTCGGACCACACGAAGCCGCCGGTGAGGTGACCGACCAGCGGGCGCTGGGCGGGTGGTCCGAGCGGATGCTCGTCGAGCAGGTCGGCGAGCCGGTCGGCCTGGCCTCGGTTGTCGCAGAGCAGGAGCACGGTCGCTCCAAGCGCTTCCTCGTCGGCGATGTAGCGGCGCAGGCGATCGACGTCGCCGCCCTTGAGGTTCGGGCGCGTCGTGCCGAAGTCGATGAGCGGATCGGGGTCCCGGCCGAGCCACCGCCCGGACTCGTCCCCCCGGATCCAGGCCTCGGCGACCCAGAGGTGCCGGAGGCGGGCGTCGCCGAGGTCGGCCGCCTCGCAGATCAGCTCCGACTGGGCCGGCAGGACCGGGTCGCGTTTGAGCCGGGTCTCCCGGAGGCGGGGCAGCTCCTCGTCGAGCAGCTCCATCTGCACGCCGAGCTTCACCGGCTCGAACCAGATCACCGGCGACCCGTCGGGCAGGTAGTCCAGCAGCCGAGCGGTGGGCCCGAACCACGGCAGGTAGCTCTCGAGGCCGTCGTCCGGCCGCCCCTCCTCGATCCTCGCCTCCAGGTCCCAGTACTCGTCCTCGTCGAGGTTGCCGCGCGTCCGCTCGTCCTCGAGGCGGCCGAGGCAGGCGAGCTGAGCTTCGTCCCCGCGCAGCAGGTGGCTCACCGGATAGACCAGCGCGCGGGACAGCCGCTTCTGGTCGCCCCGCTGGCTCTCGGGATCGAACGTGCGGAGCGAGACGATCGCGTCGTCGAAGAGCTCCACGCGCAGGGGAAGGTCGCCGGGAGCGTAGATGTCGATCAGACCGCCGCGCCGCGCGAAATCCCCGGGCCGGGCGACCATGCCGGCGGGCCGGTAGCCGCGCCGGACGAGCTCGGCGCCGAACGCCTCGACGTCCAGCGCCTGGCCCGGCTCCAGACGCAGGATCGAGCGCGTGAGGGTCTGCGGCGCGATCACGCGCTGGCGCGCGGCGTAGAGGCTCGTCACCGCCAGCACCGGCTGCGGGCCGCGCAACCGGTCGAGCCCCAGCAGGAGGTCGCCCACGATCGCCGGATCCGGCGACTTGCGGTCGTAGACGAGGACCTCCGGCTGCGGCAGGTAGACGACCTCGTCCTGGCCGAGCCAGGCCTCGAGATCGTCGGCGAGCTGGAGAGCGCCGTCGCGCGTGGGCACCACGCAGAGCGCGGTCGCGCGGCGCGTCCGGAACCAGGCGGCGGCCAGGACCGCCGGCGCGCTCGCCTGCAGGCCGTGGCAGAGCGGCGGCCGGCCGGCGGTGGACTCGCGCAGCGGCGCGTCCAGGCGCCCGGCGAGTTCCGCCACGAACTCGTCGCCGCGCTGCTGAGCCAGCACGTCCAGGAGCTTCACGCCGTCACCGGTCATTCCAGGTTACCGAGGTCGTCGACCCGCAGCAGGTCCACGTCGTAGGCGGATCCGTCGTCGGTGCGCACGCCGGCCGCCCACCAGCCGCCACCCGGATGGGCGGCCAGGGTCCAGCCCTGCGACTCCAGGCCGGCCGCGAGCCGGCTCTCCCAGAGCGAGGCGCCGAACGCGTCGAAACCCCGCAGCGCCAGGTCGTTCGTCCAGTGGGAGTCGTCGATGGCGCGCCGGCGCGCGCCGACCGTGACCCACCGATCGCCGACCGCGGGAGCGATGCCGGCGAAGAGATGCCACTCGCTGTCGCGGAACTGCCAGCGCACCCGACCGCGCTCGTCGAATCCCACCAGGAATCCGTAGCGCGAGGCCCCCTCGTCTCTGAGGGCGATCCCGCCGAGCGCGTAGTCGCCGGCGCCGTCCGCGCCGCCGCCTCGCAGCAGCCACCGGTCGCCGGTCCCGAGCCGGATGTTCCAGAGGACCGCGCCAGCCGGGTCCAGTCCGAGCGCCCAGATACCCTCCGGCCGATCCGCGTTTGGGTCGGCCAGGCTGCCGGCGAGGACCCAGCCGCCCGCCGGCCGCGGCCAGGCCAGCAGCACCTCGCGGCCGGCCTCGAGCGGGAACCCCGTGCCCGGCGTGAGCTCGCCGGCGGCGCCGACCGCCGCGAAGACGCCGCCCGCCTGCCCGTCGCGACGATCCGCGCCGACGGCGAGCAGCGACCCGTCGGGCGCGGCCACGAGCGCCGTCGGCGCCATGACGTCCGTCGTGACCGACCACAGCAGGGCGCCGTCGAGCCCGGCCGCCGCCAGGAAGCCGCTCGATCCTTCGGCGAGCAGCCCGGCGAGCACGAGGCTGCCGTCTTCCCGCTGCGCGCTGCACGTCGGCAGGTACTCGTCGGACAGGATCACCGGCGCGGCCACGAGGGCCTGGACCTCATCCAGGATGAGCAGCTGCACGGGCGCTCGGCTCACGCGATGGTGCTCGACGGCGTGGCTCAGGACGCGCAGGGTGCCGTCGCCGGCCCGGTAGATGGCGGCGCCGAGTTGCGGCTCCGCGAGGCCGTAGCGCTGCCGCCAGGTCGCGAGCCCGCTGAAGCGGGCCGGCCGGCTCCAGTCGCTGGTTCCAGTCGGCGCAACCGTACGGACCCGCGCGTACGCCACGCGGTCGAGGTCGAGCCCCGTCGCCGCCAGCGTGTCGGACGCGGCGCCGCCGGCGACGACCACGACGAAGCCGTCGTCGCTCGCGACCTCCCACTCGTAACGCGTCACGGCCGCTGGCCACTGCAGCCAGACGAGCCGGAGGGTACCGGGGTCGGCCGGTCCCTCGGCGAACTCGACGATCTGGGGCACGGTCTGCAGCGACGGGTCGATCGTGACCACGACCGGGCCCGCCGTGCCCGTCGCCCCGCGGCTGTCCCGCGCCGTCGCGTCCAGGACGTGCTCGCGGCCGTCCGCGTAGATTCCCAGGGGCAGGCGCGTCGAGTACGGCGACCTGCGGGCCGTGGCGACCACCACGCCGTCGAGGCGGAATTCCACCGACGAGATCCCGCGGTCGTCCACCGCGTCGACGACCATCGAGTCGGGCGCGGTCGTGTACCGGTAGCCTGGGTCCGGATAGACGATCTCCGCGCGAGGCGGCTCGTCGGTATCGTCGCCGGAGCACGCGGCGAGAGTCAGCACGGTCGAGAGCACCAGGAGCCAGGGGATCAACCGGTTCATCTGCGATTCCCTCACGCGTCGTTCGCGACCAGGACGGGACCGTGTCCAGTGTTGGAGCATTGGACGTCCGGATCAAGCGTTAGTTCCGGCCGCCGCCCGCGCGGCCGCCGCTCAGCCGAGCGACATCGCGATCTCGACGGCCGAGAATCCCCCGATCACCCAGAGCATCGGGTGGACCCGCCGCGCGTTCCCGGCCGCCGCCGCGGCCGCGATCGCCGCGAGGAAACCGAACGCGAGGCCCATGGAGATGCTGTAGGTCAGCGGCATGAGCACGATCATCAGGAACGCCGGGATGCCGATCTCGAGCCGGGCGAAGTCGATCCGGCTCGCGCTCTTGAACATGAAGACCCCCACCATGATCAGGGCCGGGGCCGTCGCGAATCCCGGGACCATGCCGATGAACGGGGTCAGCACGAGGGTCGCGAGGAGCAGCAGCGTCGTGAAGACGCTCGCGAGCCCGGTCCGGCCGCCGGCGGCGATCCCGGCGCCCGACTCGATGTAGGTCGTCGTCGTGCTCGTGCCCAGCGCCGCGCCGACCATCGTCGCGAGCGCGTCGGCGCCGAGGACGCGGTCGAGCCGCTCGATGGTGCCGTCCTCGCGCACCAGGTTCGCCTCGTAGCTGCAGGCGACGATCGTGCCGACCGAGTCGAAGAGGTCGAGGAACATGAAGGTGAAGATGGCGCCCGCCATGCCCCACTGAAGGGCGGCGCCGAGATCGAGCTGCAGGAAGATCGGCGCCGGGCTCGGCGGAGCCGCGACCAGCCGCGACGGCAGGTCGACCTCGCCCCAGACCATCCCCAGCAGCGTGGTCGCCACGATGCCGAGGAGGATGGCGCCAGGCACCCGCCGGATCGTGAGGACGATCGTCAGGGCCAGGCCGGCGAGCCCGAGCAGGAGGGAGGCGGAGGCCTCGCCGAGCTGGACGAGGGTCGTCGGGCTCGCGACGATCAAGCCCAGCTTCTGCAGCCCGACCACGGTGATGAACAGGCCGATCCCGGCGGCGATCGCCAGGCGCAGCTCGACCGGGATGGCCTCCACGATCAGGCGCCGCACGCCGATGATCGTGAGGATCAGGAAGATCAGGCCGGAGAAGAAGACGACGCCGAGCGCCGTCTGCCACGCGACGCCCTGACCGATCACGAGGCTGTAGGCGAAGTACGCGTTGAGGCCCATCCCCGGCGCCATCGCGTACGGCACGTTGGCCCACAGGCCGGCCATCAGCGTTCCGGCGGCCGCCGCGAGGATCGTCACGGTGATGAGCGCGCCGCGGTCCATGCCGGCATCGGCCAGGATGTCCGGATTGACGAAAACGATGTATGCCATCGTCAGGTAGGTCGTCAGGCCGGCCGCGGCCTCGCGGCCGACGGTGGTCCCGCTGGCCGTGAGCTTGAACAGGCGATCCAGCACCGGCACCGACCTCGGCGTTGGCGGACGACCCGGGTCAGAAGGTCGCCCGCGACCGGTTGAACGGCGTGATCTGACGCAGCCGTTCCACGACTCGTGGGACGACCTGCGCCACGTAGTCGATCTCGGCCTCGGTATTGTACCGCGACAGCGAGAAGCGGATCGAGCCGTGGGCGGCGATGAACGGGACGCCCATGGCCTTCAGCACGTGCGACGGCTCCAGCGAGCCGCTCGTGCACGCCGACCCCGAGGAGGCGGCGATCCCGGCCCGGTCCAGGAGCAGGAGGATCCCCTCTCCCTCGATGAAGTCGAAGCTGAGGTTCGTGGTGTTGGGCAGGCGCTGGTCCGCGACGCCGTTGCGCCGGCTGTCGGAGACCGCGGCGAGGGTCCGCTGCTCGAGGCGGTCGCGCAGCGCCCTCACCCGGGTGTTCTCCTCCTCGCGGTTCGCGGCGGCGAGCCGGCAGGCGGCGCCCAGCGCCACGCAGGACGCGACGTTCTCGGTGCCGGCCCGGCGGCCGCGCTCCTGGTGGCCGCCCACGATCAGCGGCCGCAGCCGCACCCCCTTGCGGACGTAGAGCGCACCCACTCCCTTGGGCGCGTGGAGCTTGTGGCCGCTGAGCGAGAGCATGTCCACGGTGTCCAGCCGGGTCAGGTCGATCGGGAGCTTGCCGACGGCCTGCACCGCGTCCACGTGGAAGACCGAGCCCTGCGCCTTGACGATCTCGCCGATCGCCTGGCTGTCGAAGAGCACCCCCGTCTCGTTGTTCGCCATCATGATCGAGACGATCGCCGTGTCCGGGCGGACCTTGGCGCGCAGCTCGTCCAGGTCCAGCCGGCCCTCGCCGTCGACGCCCACGAAGTCGACCTCGTAGCCCTGGCGTTTCTGGAGGTCGCGGCACAGGCCGAGCACCGCCGGGTGCTCGACCGCGGAGGTGACCACGTGCTTCTTCTCCGGGTAGGCCCGCAGGGTGCCGACGATCCCGAGGTTGTCGCTCTCGCTGCCGCCCGCCGTGAAGATGATCTCGCTCGCGGCGCGCGCGCCGAGCAGCTCGGCGACCTGCTCGCGCGCCTCGCCGAGCCCGCGCCCGGCCGCCGCGCCGAATTGATGCATGCTCGACGGGTTGCCGTAGTGCTCCGCGAGGTACGGCATCATCGCCTCGATGACCTCGGGAGCGACCCGGGTCGTGGCGTTGTTGTCGAGGTAGATGCCGCCCGCGTGCGGCGGCACGAGGCCGGCCAACAGATCGAAACCGCCGTCGCCGTGAGTCATGTCGTCACCTCGATCACCTGCAGGTCGCCCCGGACGAGCCGGCGCAACTCCGCCTCGACGTAGTCCTTGAGGGTCACGTCGGCGACGCGGCAGGCGGCGCAGGCGCCCTTGAGCCGCACGAAGACCTTGCCGTCGTTGTAGCGCACGAGCTCGATGTCGCCGCCGTCGTTACGGAGCGCGACCGCGACGTCGTTCTCGAGCACGTCCTGGATGCGCTTGACGAGCGCGCGCTCGGCGGCGGCCGCCGCCGCGTCGGGCGGCTCGGCGAGCTGCACGGGGGCCGGCCGACCCCGCCCCGCGCGCTGGCTCCTCACCTCCGCGATGATGTGCTCGATGTCGTGATGGCAGTCGCCGCAGCCGCCGCCGGCCTTCGTGAAGTTCGTGACGTCCTCGACCGTCGCCAGGTCGTGCTGCAGGACCGCCTCGCGGATCGTGTCCCGGGTGACCGAGTAGCAATGGCAGATCAGGACGCCCTGGCTCAGCAGGTGGCACGGCACGCCGCGGCCGAGGCGCTTGTAGTGGTCGATCATCGCCGCCTCGAGCGCCTCGCGGCCCATGACCGAACAGTGCATCTTCTCGCGCGGCAGCCCGCCCAGCTCGCGCGCGATGTCCTCGTTGGTGACCTGCGCCGCCTCTTCGAGGGTCTTGCCCTTGATCATCTCGGTGAGGATCGAGCTGGACGCGATGGCGCTGCCGCAGCCGAAGGTCTGGAACTTGACGTCGGCGATCCGGCCGAGCTGGTCCAGCCGGAAGCTCAGGCGCAGCGCGTCGCCGCACGCCATCGAGCCGACCTCGCCGACCCCGTCGGGATTCTCGACCAGCCCGACGTTGCGGGGATTGAGGAAATGGTCCATGACCTTCTCGGAGTAGTTCCACATGGTCACCCGGCCTTTCGAGCGCCGCCGCGCCCGTCAAACTCGAACGGTCCTGTATTCTGCAAATCTAACCGCTGCGAGCCGCGATTCAAGCTCGCGACGCGCCGGCGCGGACCCGGCGGCCCAGCCAGAGCTCGGCGCCGAGCAGCCCGAGCGCGAGCCCCAGCAGCCAGCGCGCGAGGTCGCGGCCCGCCAGAGCCCGCACGAATCCGGCGGCGCTCGTCTGGCCGAGGTCGACGACCTGCGTGAGCCCCGCTTCGCGCAGCCGCCGGGCGAGCTCGTCGGGAGTCTCGACCCGGGGCTCGGACTCGCTCGCCGGGACCGCGACCGCGACGGCGCCGAGCGTGTCGCCGGCGGCGCGGAAGACGTAGAACCCGGACCGCTCGCTCGGCGGCGCCGACAGGACCGGCACCGCGTCGTGCCAGGCGAGGGCGGCCGGCCCGGGGCGCCCGTCCGGCGGCGCGAGCACGTCGATCTGCGCGGCGGTGGCGCCCGGGCGCAGGCGCAGCCGATGCGGCGTGAGGCGCAGGACCGGCGCGTGTCCGACCTCGAGGTTCGCCGCGGGCTCGGCGCCGGTCGCCAGGCGCGCCGCGACCCGCTGGACGAGGGGCAGGAACAACGGATTCAGCATGAGGTCGGTGGCGTCCCGCCGCAGGTGGAATGGCAGCAGAGCCCAGCGACCGTTGTCGAGCTCGCCCTCCAGCAACAGCGGCGCGCCGGAATCCGCGGCCAGCAGGACGCGCGCCTCGCCCTCGGCCAGCGTCCAGTAGCGCCACCAGCGAGCCGCGCCGAGCGCCTCGAGCGAAGCGTCGCCGAGGCCCGCGAGGACCGGATGCCCCGGATCGACGACCCGAGCCCGCTCGGCCTGCGCGTCCTCACGCACTGTCCAGGCCGCCTGGCGCGGCAGGTCCACCAGCGGCAGGAGGCTCGCGCCGAGGTCCGGCCCGTGCTCCGGATCGCCGTCGACCACGAAGATCGCGCCGCCGCCGGCGAGCCACTGACGCAGGCTCTCGCCGAGGCGGCGGCCCAGCGCGCCGGTGTCGACCAGCACGAGCAGGTCGACGCCCCCGAGGTCGCCGTCGAGCAGGCTGTCCGCCACCACCGATCGCACGCGGAACAGGCCCCGCGAGTCGCCGGCCGGGTCGAGCGCGCGGGCGAGGTAACGCCAGCCGCCGCGGCCGAGCGCGTCGCGGTCCGCGCCGTGGGCCAGCAGCACCTCCAGGCGGTCGGGAACCACGAGCACGAACGGCCGGGCGTCGTCGACCGGCAGGCGGTCCGGGTCCTTGCCGAGCCGGCCGGTGTGCAGGCCGGGCAGCGGCACGGTCACCGGGAAGGTCACGGTCACGCTGCCCGAGGCGGTCGCCGGCGTCGGGGCCACCGATTCGGCGACGCGGCGGCCGTCGAGCTCCAGCCAGAACGACTGCCCGGCGCGCTCCGGGCGGACCACCGCCGCGATCTCGGCCGTCTCGCCGGGACGCAGGGCGCGGCCCGGCAGCTCGACGCTCACGACGCCGCCGCCGGGCACTCCGTCGCCGAGCCGCCGGATCAACAGGCGCGCGCCGGCCTGTTCGAGCTCGGCGCACGCGGCCGCGAGCTGCGGGTGTTCGCCTGCCTGCAGGTCGGACAGCAGCACGACCTCCACCGGCCGCACGGGCGCCTCGCGAACCTGGCGCGCGCTCTCGCGCAACGCGGCGGCGAGGTCGCCGGGGCCGTCCAGGACCGTGGCCACGGAGAGCGCGGCCCGCGCCGCGGACCCGGCCGGCAGCCAGGTCGCGAAGAGCGGGCGCGCCGCCGCGCCCGCGAGGATCGCCTGCACGGACGATCCGTCGGGCAGGGCCTGCAACAGGTCGCCGGCGAGCTCGACCGCGGCCGCGAAGCGGGTGCGGCCGTCCTCCTGCTGCGCCTGCATGCTCGCGCTCGCGTCGATCACGAAGAGCGTCGCGCGGCCGGCGCCGCCCGGCAGCCCGCCCCAGTGCGGCCGCGCCGCGGCCAGGGCCAGGCACGAGACGGCGAGCACGCGCAAGAGCAGCAGCAGCCAGCGCTGGACGCCGCGGCGCCGGGCCTGCCGGACCTCCTCCTCCATCAGGAAGCGCAGGTCGCTGAACTCGACGCGCCGCGTCCGGCGGCGGCTCAGGAAGTGGATGATGACCGGAACCGCGGCGGCGACGAGGCCCAGGAGCAGCGCGGGATTCAGGAAGGTCACTGGCATCAGTGCAAGCGCCCCCGTTTCATGAGGTAGGCGCCCAGGGCGGGTCCCACCGGGCGGTCCGTCGAGAGCTCGACCAGGTCCACCAGGTGGCGCCGGCACTCGCGGCGCAGGCGCCCGCGCCAGGTCTCGAGCCGCTCGCGATAGCCCGCGCGCACGTGCGCCGGCTCGGTCCGCAGGCGGACCGCCGGCGACTCGAGCGCCGTGAACTCCACCTCGCCGGCGTAGTCGAGGTCGACCTCGCGCGGGTCGAGGACCTGGAACACCAGCACCTCGTGGCCGCGGTGGCGGAAGTGCTTGAGCCCCGAGAGGACCTCGTCCGGGTCGTCGAAGAGGTCGCTCACCAGCACGATCAGCCCGCGCCGCGGGAGTCGCTCGGCCACGTCGTGCAGGACCGGCCCGAGCCGGGTGCCGGTGCCGGCCGGCGCGTCCCGCAATCCCTGGAGCACCTGGAAGAGCTGGCGGCGGACCGACCGCGCCGGCACCCGCAGCAGGGGCTGCTCGTCGAAGGCGACCAGGCCGACCGCGTCGTTCTGCCGCAGCAGGAGATAGGCGAGGCAGGCGGCGAGGACCCGACCGTACGCCAGCTTGCTCGGGCGGGTCTTCGCGTCGCCGCAGAAGCGCATGCTCGCCGAGCAGTCCATGAGCAGCGTGCAGCGCAGGTTGGTCTCCTCGGCGAAGACCTTCTGGTAGGCGCGGTCGCTGCGCGCGAAGACGCGCCAGTCGATGTGCGTGGTGGGCTCTCCCGGCTGATAGCGGCGGTACTCCGCGAATTCGGCCGAGAAGCCGTGGTACGGGCTGCGGTGCAGGCCGGTCAGGAAGCCCTCGACGAGCAGGCGCGCGAGCAGGTCGAGCCGGTCGAGCTGGCTCGCGAGCTCCGGCGTGATGAGGTCGTCGACCCTGGTCACGCGCCGACCTCGGCCAGGATGCGGTCGATGATCGTGTCCTTGGCCACGTTCTCCGCCTCGGCGTGGAAGTTCGTGACCAGACGGTGCCGCAGCACCGGATGCGCCAGCCGCTGCACGTCCTCGAGCGACGGCGTCTCCCGGCCGGCGAGCAGCGCCCTGGTCTTGGCGCCGCGCACGAGGTCCTGCGCGGCCCGGGGACCGGCGCCCCACGCGAGGTACTCCGCCGCGGCCGACACCGCTTCGGGGGTGCCCACGCGGGTGGCGCGCACGAGCCGGACCGCGTACGACGTGACCTGCTCCTGGGGCTGCACCTCGCGGACCAGGTCCTGGTACGCGAGCACGTCCGCGCGAGCCAGCACGACCGCGGGAACCTGCGCCGAGAGGCCGGTGGTCTCCTCGACGATGCGGACCTCGTCGGCCAGATCGGGGTAGCCGATGAGCACGTTGAACATGAACCGGTCGAGCTGCGCCTCGGGCAGCGGGTAGGTGCCCTCCTGCTCGATGGGATTCTGGGTGGCGAGCACGAAGAACGGAGCCTCGAGCGCGTGCGTCGTCCCGGCGGCGGTGACCTGCTTCTCCTGCATCGCCTGCAGGAGCGCCGCCTGGGTCTTGGGCGGCGTGCGGTTGATCTCGTCGGCGAGGATCACGTTGGCGAAGACCGGACCGCGCAGGAAGCGGAACTCGCGGCGCTTGGTGGCCGGGTCCTCCTCCATGACCTCGGACCCGGTGATGTCCGCCGGCATGAGGTCGGGGGTGAACTGGATGCGGCCGAAGGAGAGGTCCATGACCCGGGCGAGCGTGCTGATCAGCATGGTCTTCGCGAGGCCCGGCACGCCCTCCAGAAGCACGTGGCCGTTGGAGAACAGCGCGATGAGCATCTCCTCGATCACGCGGTCCTGGCCGACGATGGCGCGCGCGATCTCGCGGCGCATGGCCTGGTGAGCGGACTGGATCTGGTCGATGCGGGCAGGGTCGGACACGGCTGCCTCCCGGGTTGGCGGACGCCCGGGACGTCCGGGTGTTCCGGCGGAAGTCTAAGGCAACGCGGCGGGACGCACAACGCACACGCAGGGAAATCGCCTTGGCCCCCGACCGGTTCCTCTTTTATCCTGCCCACGAATGGGAGGTGGCCGGGTGCACAAGAAATTCTACCGCGCGCTCGAACGATTGCTGCGCGACATCGACGACTCGGCAGGCGACGAGCTCATGCTCCACGTGGTGGTGCAGGCGCTCGTGTCCGGCGATTACGCCCGGCTGTTCGGCATCGCCAGCGGGCGCATCTACCGAGAGCGGTCGCTCGATTTCGTCCTCATCGAGAGCGTCGGGGAGTACGGCGAGTCCATCGAGGGCAAGACCGTGAGCAAGGACTACGCGCTCGTGGGCCACCTCATGGAGCACCGCCTCTGGATCTTCCGGCCCGACACGCCCGGCTACGATCCCGAGGTCGAGGCGCAGTTCAGCCACATGGTCAACGCGGCGATCGCCGTCGGCCAGAATCCCGCCTACATCATCAGCTTCAGCGTGGAGAACGCGGACCGCGACGACCTGCTGGTCATGCTCGAGGCCATCCGCGCCGCCATCGGCCTCAAGCTGCGCCAGACGCTGCTGGAGAACCAGATGCGGCAGGCGCAGGCCATCCAGAGCTCGCTCCTGCCCCGCCGCCTGCCCGAGCTGGCCGGGTTCGACCTCGCGGCCCGGACCGTGGCCGCCGACGAGGTCGGCGGCGACGTCTACGACGTACAGCGGCTGGAGCCGGGCATGCTCGGCCTGTTGATCGCCGACGCCAGCGGCCACGGGCTGCCGGCCGCGTTGCAGGCCCGCGACGTCGTGATCGGCATGCGCATGAGCCAGTCCCACAACGAGAAGATCACGTCGCAGATCGAACGGCTGAACCGGGTGGTCCACCACACGCTCCTGTCGAGCCGCTTCATCACGCTCTTCTACGCCGAGATCGAGGACACCGGGAACATCACCTACGTCAACGCCGGGCACTGCCTGCCGCTCTTGATCACTCCGGGCGGCGAGGTCTTCCGGCTGCAGACCAGCGGGCCGGTGCTCGGCCCGCTCCCCGACGCGATGTACCGCCGCTGCTACATGACCTTGCGGCCGGGCGAGCTGCTCATCCTCTACACCGACGGGATCCTCGAGCGGCCGGCCCCCGGCGAGGAGGCGGACGACGAGCGGGAGGCGATCGAGTTCGGGGAGGCGAACCTGGTGAGGGTCTGCCTCGAGCATCGAGACGAGGAGGTCGGCGACATCGTCGACGCCGTGATCGCGGCCGCGCGCGCCTTCGGCGGCGATGCGCCGCTGGCCGACGACACGACGGTGGTCGCGGTCAAGCGGCACCTGGCCGTCGGCGAGCACCTCCAGGAATCGCTGACGCCGGTCAATCCACCGCGGCCCGAGCCCGACTAGCCGCCGCCGGCCGCCGGGCGCAGGCGGTAGGTCGCCACCGTCCAGTCCTGCTGCTCGCGCAGGCCGACCCCGTGGATGACGCAGGTGTCGACCAGCTCGAACGTGACGCCGCGGACGGTCCGGCCGGTCCAGCGCGGCGGGCCCTCGGTGCGGTCGACGAACCAGGTCGGCGCCCGGGCGCCCGCGCGATCGCCCGCGCGCAGCCAGAGGCCGCTCTCGACCAGGGGCGCGAAACCGTACTGCCGGCCCAGGGCCATGATCTCGGGACTCACCAGCCCCATCAGGTCGAGCACGCGACGCTGGCTGCCGTAGGCCAGAGCGCCGATGTCGACGGCGGCGATCACGTCGTCGGGAGCCGAGTGCTCGCCGATCCAGGCCCCCTTGTCCAGGTAGCACGCTACCACGCCGGCGGAGAACTCGCGGGCGTGCGGCCGGACCACCAGGGCGACGAGCGCCAGGTTCCCGGCCACGGTCACGCCGCAGACGGCGGCGGCCACCGCGCGTCCCAGCGCCCGGCGACCGCGGTACTCCGTCGTGAAGTTGAGCAACCAGTAGGCGAGGACCGCGCCGCTCAAGAGCAGCGCGGGCGAGAGCGGCGACAGGTACCGGCTGATCGTCCAGACGCCCTTGAGCGCGTAGCCGCCGAGCAGGACGGCGGTCCAGGTCCCGACGACGAGCACGATCGCGACGGCCTGCCAGAACTGCCAGGGCGTCTCGGGCAGGGTATCGACGTCGCCGTCGCCGGCGTGTTCCTGCTGGAACCGCTCGACGAGAACGACGACCACCAGCACGGCGAAGAAGAGCCAGAGCAGACCCTGGGTCGTCCCGAGCTGCACGAGCGACCGACCGAGCGAGCCCGCGACCTCGCCGGGCGCCAGCGTCAGCGCATTGCTCTTGGCGGTCGCCGTCCCCGGGGTCCAGCGGCCGAACGCGAGCTGCGCGTAGGCGAGCCAGGGACCGACGGTCGCGAGCCAGCCCAGGCCGGCGGCGAGGGCCGGACCCTGAGGTCGCGCCCGGTAGCGGCCCGCGGCGCCCGCGAGCGAATCGCCCTGACGGTATTCGCAGAGCAGCAGGCCAGGCAGCGCCGCCGGCGCAAGCACGAGGAACTCCGGGCGGGTGAGGCCGGCGAGGCCCGCGGCCACGCCCCAGGCCAGGTACCGCGGCCAGAGCCGCCCGGGCGACTGCGGAGCGCCGCGGACCGGCGAGGGCATCACGACCGGCCAGAGCAGCACCAGCAGGACGAGGGTGGCGAGCGGCGTCTCCATCCCGGATGCGGTCCAGCGCAGGAACCAGGCGTCGGTGGCCGCCAGCAGGAAGAGCCACCACCGCCAGGCCTCCGGAAACGGCAGCCGGCGCAGCAGGCCCGCCAGCACCACGAGGGTCAGCACGCCGCAGGCGAGGCCGAGCGCCCAGCCCGCCGGCGGACCGGCGATGCCGAGCTTCGCGAGCAGCACCAGGCCCAGGATCCACAGCGGGCTGGTCGCGCCGTAGGTGCTCTCCCCCGGGTTGAAGGCGAACTCGCCGCGCGCCGCGAGGTTCTCGGCGTAGCGCAGGTGGATGTAGGTGTCGTCGGTGACGTAGCCGCGCAGGAGAGCGTGCGAACCGAGCAGGATCACGACGCCGGCCGCGAGACGCAACCAGTGGTGGCGGGCAGGAGTCATCGGCAGCTGGTCATCCTCCCGGACGTCCGGTCACGCGGGCAGGATACCCCGGGACGCGAGCGGTGCCCAGGCTCTTCTTCCCGGCCTACCTCAGGAACATCGGCAACTGGGCGACCCGGCTCACCGCGGGCCGGTAATTCTCCCGATCGTAGAACCGGTCGACGTCCACGTGCTTCTTCCCGCTGCTCACGGAGTTGAGGCCGACCGTGGTGTACTTCCCGTCCTGCAGGGCGACCATCAGGCCGCTCGCGCCGTCCAGGAGCATGTCCATCGCGAGGTTGCCGAAGTTCATCGCCACCATGCGGTCGAGCGCATCGGGCTTGCCGCAACGCATCATGTAGCCGAGGTCCTGGTACGTGACCTTGTGGCCGGTGACGTCCGTGATCTGGTCCGCCAGCATCAGTCCCACGCCGCCGAGCTTCCGGTGACCGTAGGCGTCGGCCTCGCCGCGCTGGATGATGCTGCCCTGCGTCTCGGTCGCCCCCTCGCTGATGGTCATGATGCTGTATTTGCTGGGATTGCCGAGCTTGTCCTCGAGCAGGAACTTCGCGAGCCTGTCGACGTCGAACGGGACCTCGCTGATGACGACCCGGTCGACGCCCGCCAGGTAGCCCGAGATGAGCGCCGTCTCGCCGCTGTGCCGGCCGAAGACCTCGACGATGCCGATCCGCTCGTGGCTGCCGATCGGCGTGCGGAGCTGGTCGATGGCGTCGACCGCGCGCGTGATCGCGGTCGAGAAACCGATGCAGTAATCCGTCCCGAAGACGTCGTTGTCCATCGTCTTCGGCAGTGCGATCTGCGGGTAGCCGGCCTGGTTGAGCACGGCGGCATAGCTCAGGGTGTCGTCGCCGCCGATCGGGATCAGGGCGTCGATCTTCAGGTCCTCGAGGTTGGCGATCACGTCATCGGTGATGTCGAGCGGGAAGGTCGCCTGCCGGTACTTCTCGCGCAGGTGGACCGGGAGGTCGTTCTCGCGCATGCTGGCCGGGTTGGTGCGCGACGTGTGCAGGAAGGTGCCGCCGGTGCGGTCGATCCGCCGCACGTGTTCCCAGTCCAGCTCGATCACCCACTGCTTGTTGTGGTCGGGATCGCCGATCTTGTAGTTCGCGAGCCCGGCCCACCCGCGGCGGAACCCGACGACCTGGATGCCCGCCTTCATGGCCCGGTAGAACACCTGCTTCATCGCGTTGTTCAGCCCCGGCACGTCGCCGCCGCCGGTCAGGATGGCGATCCGCCTGATCTTGTGGGTCATCGTTCGCCTCCCGCCGGAAAGGTGCCGGCCTCGGCCACGAAACTGCCTTCCCACCCCTGGCGGGCGATCCGGCGCATGTCGTTCTCGCTGAATCCGAAGGTCGTCATCGCGATCTCGTATTCCCGGACCAGGTCCGTGTTGGACACGGTCGGGTTGTCGGTGCACAGCGCGACGCGGACGCCGGCGTCCAGGAACTTCGGCAGCGGGTGGTCCAGGTAGCGGTCGATCGCGCCCGTGTGGACGTTGGACGTCAGGCAGCACTCGACCACGATCCCGTCGGCCGCGAGCCGCTTCAGCAGCTCCGGATCCCGGCCGGCGCTGGTGCCGTGGCCGATGCGTCGCGGGCCGAGGTTCTCCACGGCCTCCCAGACGCGCTCAGGGCCGGCCGCCTCGCCGGCGTGCACCGTCAGCCCCAATCCCATCTTCGCCGCCAGCTCGTAGGCCTTGACGAAGAGGATCGGCGGGAACGGCGCCTCGGCGCCGGCGATGTCGAAGCCGATGACGCCCGGACCGCCGTGCCACTCCGCCTTCTCGCCGATGACCTCCCTAAGCAGGATTCGCGCCAGGTTTCCGCCGTGGTTGCGCATGGCGATGATGTTGATGCCCGCGCGAAAGTCGGGGTGCTCCTCGCCGAACCGGGCGAGGCCCTTGCGGGTCGCGTGCACGACCTGCCGCGTGGAGAGCCCGGCGCGCCGGTGGATGATCGGATTGGTGCGCAGCTCGAGCACGCGGATGCCCTCGGCGTACGCGTCAGCGGCGATCTCATAGGCGATGCGCTTGATGTTCTCGTAGAACTGGGTGTACTGGAGCGGCACGTCGAACTTGCTGAGGTAGTCGAGCAGGTTGCGGTCCTTGGCGTCGTCCCACTGCAGGTAGTGGCGGAACTCCTCGAAATCCAGGCCCGGCACCGCGCGATAGTATTGTTCGGAATACTCCCAGAGGGTCGCCGGACGGCACGCGCCGTCGAAGTGGCGGTGCAGCTCCGCGAGGGGCAGCGAGCGGAGGAAGCGGCGGCGGTCGTCCCGGTTCATGCGCGGACTCCTTTCGGGCCGACAGGATAGAGCCCCCGGCGGCCGATGTCCATGACGGTCCGCCACTGGACGCCGGCGGCAAGCCGGACTACCCTGACCGGGACTTTTCGCGCCCAGCCGGCCCGCACCAAGGAGCGACCATGTTCAGCCGCGACGTCCTGAAACTCGATCTCGAACGGGAGGCGGCGGACATCTGCGCCGCCCTCCGCGAGAAGGTGACCAAGGTCCTGCTGCGGCGGGGTCTCGTCGTCGGCGTCTCGGGCGGGATCGACAGCAGCACGACCCTCGGCCTGGCCGTCGAGGCCTTCGGTCCCCAGCGCGTCTTCGGGTTGCTGATGCCCGAGCGGGACTCGAGCGGCGCGAGCGTCGAGCTCGGAACCGAGCTCTGCGAGCACCTGGGAGTCGAGTACGCCGTGGAGAACATCCAGCCGACCCTGGCGGCGATCGGCTGCTACAAGCGCTACGACGAGGCCATCCGGCGCGTCTTCCCGCAATACGGACCCGGCTGGAAGTCGAAGATCGTGCTTCCCGGCGACCTGCTGAACAGCGACCGGATCAACGTGTACCGCGTGGTGGTCGAGGATCCCGAAGGCCAGCGGCACGACGCTCGCCTGCCGGTCCAGGCCTACCTCGAGATCGTGGCCGCCACGAACTTCAAGCAGCGCATCCGCAAGACCCTCGAGTACTACCACGCCGACCGGCTGAACTACGCCGTGGCGGGCACTCCCAATCGCCTGGAATACGACCAGGGGTTCTTCGTGAAGAACGGCGACGGGTCGGCCGACGTGAAGCCCATCGCCCACCTCTACAAGTCGCAGGTCTACGCCATGGCCTGGCATCTGGGGCTGCCCAGGCGCATCTGCGACTCGACGCCGACCACGGACACCTACAGCCTCGCCCAGGGCCAGGACGAGTTCTATTTCGTGCTTCCCTACGCCGAGATGGACCTCCTGCTCTGGGCCCGCAATCACGGCGTGGCGCCGCAGGACGCGGCCGGCGCGCTCGGCCTGACGGCCGACCAGGTCCAGCGGGTCTACCGGGACATCGACCGCAAGCGGGCCACGACGCGCCCCTTGCAGCTGCCGCCCCTCCTGGTGAAGGACGTGCCGGAAATCGATAAAGGTTGATCAATAGCGGATCTCCTTGAATCCAGACGTCGAATTACCTTTAATTGATAGCGAAGTAGTCGAGTTGGAGCCCAGGCACCGGATGCGGGACCCGAGCCCAAGGAGTGTGCCATGAAGGTCAATACCCGAGTGCGTTACGGCCTGCGCGCCATCCTGCGCATCGCCGAAGGATATGGCGGGGCTCCCGTATCGATCACGACCATCTCCGAGGAGCAGGAGATCAGCGGGAAGTACCTGGAGCAGGTCGTGAGCCCCCTGCGTCGAGCCGGGCTGCTCGAGAGCGTGAAGGGCGTCAAGGGCGGATACGTGCTCGCGCGGTCGCCGCGCGACATCACCCTCTGGGACGTGATCCAGGCGCTCGATACCCATCCGCACCTGGTCGAGTGCGTCGAGGACCCCGCAGTCTGCGCGCGATCGGACGGGTGCGTGGCGCACCAGGTCTGGACGCTGCTCGATTCGCGGCTGCGGGACTTCTGGTGCGGCTTCACCGTCGCCGATCTGCTCGGCGCGGCCGGCAGTGGCGACCGCCCGGTCGCGCTCGAGGTCTGACCGAGCCGCGAGCATGCCGCGACGGCGACCACGGCCCCGCGCGATTCCCGAGCACTGACAGCCGACCGCTCCGGCGGGATTTCCCGTTGCCGACCTCGACCGCCACGACCGGCCGTGGACCGGCCGCCGGTTTGACTTAGCCCCGGCCGTGGTCCATTTTCGGGTGGCTGCGTTCCCCTCGAATACCTCACCCGCAACGACGAGAGGTCTCGGCGTGGAGTTCATTCACAGTCTGCGCGGCAAGGCCGCCGCGCTGGGCAAGGCGATCGTGTTGCCCGAGTCCGGCGACGAACGCATGTTGCGCGCCGCCGCGGCGATCCGCGACGAGGGCATCGCCAGGGTGACGTTGCTGGGGTCCGCCGACACGATCGCGGCCGCCGCCGCCAGGCACGGCGTGAGGCTCGCGGGCGTCGCGATCGTCGATCCTCAGGCCGACCCGGAACGGTCCGCCTACGTCGACGCCTACTTCGAGAAGCGCCGCGCCAAGGGCATGACCCCCGAGCTGGCGCGCGAGACCATGGCGAACCCGCTGTTCTACGGCGCGATGATGGTCGCCCGCGGCCGCGCCGACGGCATGGTGGCCGGCGCGGTCAACAGCACCGGTGACGTCCTGCGCGCCGCCTTCCACATCATCGGCACCGCTGCGGGCACGAGCATCGTCTCGAGCTGCTTCGTCATGGTCAAGGAGGGCTGGACTTGCGGCGAGAACGGCATGATCGTCTTCGCCGACTGCGCCGTGAACCCCCAGCCGAACAGCGAGCAGCTGGCGGACATCGCCTGGGCCACGGCCCGCACCGCCCGCGCCCTGTGCGGTTTCGAGCCCCGCGTCGCCCTGCTCAGCTACAGCACCATGGCCAGTGGCGCCGGTCCCGACGTGGAGAAGGTCGAGGCCGCCCTGGCGATCCTCCAGCATCGGCATCCCGAGCTGCTCGCGGACGGACCCCTGCAGGCGGACGCCGCTCTCTTGCCGGACATCGGCCGCCGCAAGGCGCCCGACAGCCCGGTCGCGGGGCGCGCCAACGTCCTCGTGTTCCCGGACCTCGACGCCGGGAACATCGGCTACAAGCTGGTCCAGCGCCTCGCCGGCGCCGAGGCCGTCGGCCCGGTCATGCAGGGTCTCGCCAAGGGTGTCAACGACCTGAGCCGCGGCTGCAGCGTGGACGACATCGTGAACGTGGCGGCGATCACGGTCCTGCAGAGCCAGGGCTGAGGAAGGACCGCACCCGTGGACAACGTCCTCGTCATCAACTGCGGCAGCAGTTCGCTGAAGTACCAGCTCCTGGACATGACGAGCGAGACGCTCCTCGCGAAGGGGCTCGTCGAGCGCATCGGTCTCGAGGTCGGCAAGCACACGTACGCCCGCCCCCAGCACGACAAGCTCGTCGAGGAGCTGCCGGTGCCGGATCACGCGCGCGCCATCGAGCTGGTGGTCGCCGCCGTCACGTCGCCCAGGCACGGCGTGATCCCGGACATGAAGGCGATCAGCGCGGTCGGCCACCGCACGGTGCACGCCGGCGAGAAGTTCTCCAACTCGGTGCTCATCACCCCGGAGGTGCTGGCCTATCTCGAGGAGTGCATCCCGCTCGCGCCCCTGCACAATCCCGCCAACATCGTGGGCATCAAGGCCGCGCAGCAGGTGATGCCCGACGTCCCGATGGTCGGCGTCTTCGACACCGCGTTCCACCAGACCATGCCCGACTGGGCGTACGTCTACCCGCTGCCCTACGAGTTCTACCGGTCGTACAAGGTCCGCCGCTACGGATTCCACGGGACGAGCCACCGGTACGTCTCGCTCCGCGCCGCGCAACTGCTCGAGCGGCCGCTCGACGCGTGCAACTTCATCTCCTGCCACCTGGGCAACGGCGCTTCCGTGTGCGCGGTCAAGAACGGGCGATCGGTGGACACGAGCATGGGATTCACGCCCCTCGAGGGCCTGGTCATGGGCACCCGCTGCGGCGACATCGATCCGGCCATCGTGGGATTCCTCGCGAAGCGGCTGGACGTCGGGCTCGACGAGATCGACCGCATCCTCAACAAGGAAAGCGGCATCTACGGCATCACGGGCATCAGCAGCGACCTGCGGGACGTCGAGCGCGAGTACGCCGCGGGCAACGACCGCGCCCGCCTCGGCCTCGAGGTCTACTGCTACCACATCCGCAAGTACATCGGCGCCTACGCCGTGGCGCTCGGCCGCGTCGACGCGATCATCTTCACGGCCGGCGTCGGCGAGAACGCCTCGATGATCCGCGAGTGGTCCTGTCGCGGCCTGGAGATCATCGGCGCCGAGCTCGACCCCTTCGAGAACGGCGTGCGCCACGACGAGGCCGTGATCAGCAAGATCTCGTCGCCCATCAAGATCATCGTGATCCCGACCAACGAGGAGCTGATGATCGCGCGCGACACGCGCGACGTCGTCCTCGCCGCGAATCCCCAGAAAGCCTGAGCCCGGCGGGCGCCTCGATCCGGGCAGGCTCGCCGCGGTCACACCCGCGCGGTCGCGCCGGCGAACCGGTTGAACTGGAGCGATCCGCGCATCACGACCGCGCCCGTGCCGGACAGCTGGATCCGGTGGATCCTGTCGCCCAGACACCGGACCTCGATCTCGGCGATGGTCGGCCGCCCCAGCAGGTGGCCCTGCTCGGTGACCACGCGCACGACTTCCGCCGGCGGCAGCAGCCCGTGATGCACGGCGTAGGCCCCGATCGCCGCGAGGCAGATTCCGCTCGCGATGTCCTCGCACCGGCGGTCGCCCGGGTGGATGAACCGGCACTGGAAATCGGCGTATTCCCGGACCGTCTCCGGACAGAACAGCGCCACCCCGGCGGCGCCCCGCTCGTCGAGCAGGACGCGGATTCCCGCCATGCCGGGCAGGCTGGCGCGCATGATCGTGCGGTCGGCCACCGGCACCAGGATCTGATCGAACCCGCAGGAGACCCGCTGCGGGCCGTGCCCGGCGATGCGCAGGAACTCGGCGGGCGCGCCCAGCGCCCGCGCGACCTCGTCGACCGGCACGTACTCGCCGAAGCGGGGGTTCGGCATCTCGAAGACCACGCGGGTGAGGCCGTCGGCCTCGGCGATCAGCCGGACCTCGAGCACCCCGGCCAGGGTCTCCACGTGCAGCAGGACTCCCGCCGGGGTGGGCCGGAAGATGCCGCGGTCGACCATGCTCGTGAACGCCGCCAGGAGCACGTGTCCGCTCAACGAGTCCTCACGCCGATCGACGAAGAACCGCAGGCGGACATCCGCGCCCGAGACGTCGGGAGGCAGGACGAATCCCACCTCCATGCCGAGTTCCTCGGAGATCTTGGCCATCTCCTCGTCGCCGAGGTTGGCCGCGTTCGGGATGATCGCGGCCGGATTGCCGGCGAACGGGCGATCGGTGAAGGCGTCCACGATGTGGAGGGGGATGACAGCCATGGTCGCTCCTTCCGGTCGAGGCGGCGCTCCCGCCGGACGAAGGGACCCGGCAGGATGGCGTGGCCGGTGGAGATCCAGCTACCTGACACCATCGTAGCGAAGATCCCGGCACCGATCCAGTCCCATCACTCCGCCTGCCACCGCAGGCGGCCGCCGACGATCGTGGCGAGCGCGCGCATGGCCAGCAGCGAGGCCGGATCACCGCCGGTCGGGTCGCCGCTCAGCACGGTCACGTCCGCCAGCCGACCCGGCGCGAGGATGCCGGATTCGCCGTCCTGGAACGCCGCGTACGCGCCGGCCAGGGTGTAGCAGCGCAGGGCGGTCCGCCCGTCGAGGCATTCGTGGGGCTGCCAGCCGCCGGCGGGGCTGCCGTCCGGGTGCGCGCGCGTGCGCGCGGCGTAGAGCCCCGCGAGCGGGTCGACCGCCTCGACCGGAGCATCCGTCCCGAAGCAGACGACCGCTCCCGACGCGAGCAGCGAGCGCCACGCGTAGGCGCCGGCGAGCCGTTCGGGACCGAGCCGACCGGTCGCCCAGTCCATGTCGCTCGTGCAGTGGACCGGCTGCATCGCGGCGATGACGCCGAGCCGGCCGAACCTCGGCAGGTCGGTCGGGTCGAGGATCTGCGCGTGCTCGATCCGCCAGCGCGCGGACACCAGCCGGTCGCCGAGCGACTCGGCGTAAAGACCGAGCACCAGGCGATTCGCGGCGTCGCCGATCGCGTGCGTGGCCACCTGGAAACCGGCCGCGGCGGCCCGCCGGCAGACGTCGCGCAGGTGCTCGACGGTGGAGACGGGCAGTCCCCGCGTCCCCGGCTCGTCGGCGTAGTCGTCGAGCAGCAGCGCGCCGCGACTCCCGAGGGCGCCGTCCGCGTAGAGCTTCACGGCGCGGACCTGCAGCAGACCGTCGGCGGACCCGAAGGGCCCGGCCGCCAGCCCGGCGTCGAGAGTCGCCGGCTGGTCGTCCAGCAGGCAATACAGCCGCAGGTCCAGCTCGCCCGAGTCCGCCAGCTCGCGGTACAGCTGGACGCGGCTCCAGGGCGCGCCGGCCTCGTGGACCGCGACCAGCCCGTGCCGAAGGCAGTGGTCGATCGCGAGCCGAATCCGGCGCCGCTCTTCGGCCGGCGCCGGGTCGGGAACGACGGCGGTCACCAGGTCGACCGCGTTGTCGACGAGCAGGCCGGTCGGCTCGCCGGCCGCGTCGCGCCCGATCGCGCCGCCGGCGGGATCGGGCGTCGCCGCCGTGATCCCCGCCAGGCGCAACGCCTCCGTGCTCGCCCAGGCGGCGTGGCCGTCCACCCGGCGCAGCAGCACGGCCCGGCCAGCAACCGCAGCGTCCAGGAGCTGGCGGGTCGGCCAGGCCGTGCCGGGCCAGTCGTTCTGGTCCCAGCCGCGTCCTTGCAGCCAGCCGTCAGGCTGGTCCGCCGCCGCCGCCGCGACACGCTCGACGCAGTCCGCCGCGCTCGACGTGCCCACGAGGTCGATCTCCGCCAGCGCCTTGCCGAGCCCGTAGAGGTGGGCGTGGCTATCGACCAGCCCCGGCACCGCGACGGCGCCCTCGAGATCGACGACCCGCGTCCGGGGCCCGGCGAGCGCGAGCACGGTCCGATCGTCGCCGACCCACACGATGCGGTCGCCCCGGCAGGCGAGACCCGTGGGCGCGGGAGACGGCTCCGGCTCGAGCATCGTGACCACGCGGCCGCCGTGCAGGACCAGATCGACCGGCCCGTCCGGCGGATCGGTCGGCAGGCTGTCGGGGCCGGGCACGGCGACGAGGGCGGTGAGCGCGAGGATCGGCATCATCGAGAGCCTCCAGGGACCGGGTGGCCGGGCAGCGGCCGATCACCACTGGGGTGCGGGACCGCCGCGCTGTAGATTATCATCGGTCACGTCCGACGACACGCTCGATCCCGTTTTCGAAGGACCCGCCCGATGCGACCCTCCGCCGGCGCCGTGCTCGGACTGCTGCTCGTGGCGGTCGCCCCTGCGAGCGGCGACGAGGCCCGCGACCTGCTGCGCACGCTCCAGGAGCAGCTGGCGGACGGTCGCCGGGAGGCCGCGCTCGCGACGGCGCGGCGCTACGTCGCGATCGCACCGGGCAATCCCGCGGTCTGGTACAACCTCGCAGGCCTGGAGGAATGGACAGGGCGGCGCCCGGCCGCCGTCGCCGCGTTCCGCCGGGCGGTGTCGCTCGGGTTCGACGACTTCCGCCACGCGGACGAGGATCGCGACCTCGGCGACCTGCGCGGTGATCCGGCCTACGCCGAGCTGAGGCGGGCCTGGCTCGCGGGACTCGCGACGCGCGCGCGCGAGCGCGCCCTCGCGCTCGTGGCCGGCGAATGGTCCGAGTCCCGGGAGCTCGTCGACCGGCGGGGCGGCCTCGACCCGCCGCGCGCGACCGCTCGCCTGCGGGCGACGGCCGACAACCTCGAGGTCGAGCTCATCCTGGACGGCGCGGAGATCTCGCCCGATCCGCCGTGGCAGGGCGGCAGCGGGGTCGTCGCCGCCGTCGTCCTGCCGGAGGCGGCAGGCGCCGCCGACGGCCGGCATCACGCGGAGTTCGGCTTCGGACTCGCCGACGGCGTGCCGGCCGGGGCCGTCCGGCTGGGCCCGCGCTGGCAGCGCCTCGCCGAGCTCACCCCCAAGCTGCGTCGCGAGCCCGCGACCGGCCGGACCCGCGTGACCTTCGCGATCCCGTGGGTGGTCTGCCGGTCCCTCCACCCTCTGGTCGACGACGTGCTGGACCTGAACCTGATCTACGTCCGGCGGGACGGCGACGGCGCCGCCGCGGCCGCGTGGCTCGGCGACCCGGCCGCGGGCCGCTTCGACCGCCCCTGGCGGCGGGGGATCCCCTGCCGGGTCCAGTGGCCCGCCGCGGCGGGACCGGCCGTTCACGGCCGCCTCGCCGATCTGGTGGTCCGCGGGGACGGGCTCGACCTGCGCCCCCTCGCGGCGGTCGCGCGCGACGACCGACCCGCCGAGGTCCGCCTCGTCGTCCGCGACCATGCGGGCGGCGTCGCCGTCCAGACCGCGTGGACCCTGACCGGCCGGGCCGGGCGCCGCCAGCGGGACGGCGTCCTCGCCGCGCGGCTCGACCCCGGCTCGGCGCGCCTCGGCGCCACCTTGACCGCGTCCGGCGCCGACCTGCCGGCGACCTGGGAAACGAACCTGGTCGTCCTGCCGCCGGGCTGGGAGCAGGCGACGTCGTCGCGGATCGGTCGCGCCCCGGCTCGCGAACAACCGGCGCTGCGCCTGCGGCTCGACGCGGTCGAGACCGCCCTCGCCGCGCGCCATCCGCTCGACGATCCGGCCGCACTCGGCTCGACCGTGGACGAGCTGGAGACGCTCCTGGACCGGATCGCCGCCACGGGCACGAGCGTCCCGGCCGGCGGCACTTACCTGGCCCTGGTCCCGGGCGGGGGCGGCCGGCCCGATCTGCCGTGCAGCCTGGCCTTGCCCGCCGGCTGGCGGCGCGGGGCGGCGGTCCCCGTGCTCCTGCTGCTCGCCGGCGCGAACGGCGGCGAGCAGCGAGCCGTGAACCTCGCGCCGCGCCTCCTCGCCGAGCGGTCGGCCGACCGGCAGGGCGGGACGGCGCCCCTCGCCCTGGTCGTGCCGCACCTTCCGGCCGATCTCGAGCCGGACGCCGCGGCCGCGACCGCCGCGCGCCTGGTCGACTGGACCCGGAATTTCCTGGCCTGCGGACCCGTCCACCTCTGCGGCGTGGACCGGTTCGCGGCGGCGGCCCTCGAACTCGCGGCGACGCGTCGCGCCGATCTGGCCGGGCTCCTGCTCATCACGGGCATGGACTTCGCTCCCTACCCGGATCCGTCCGACGCCGGACTCGGCGGACAGGTGAGCGGCCTCGATCCGGGACTGCGCGCCGGCTGGATCTGGTTTCCCGACGAGCAGCGGCGGGGCGACCAGTCCGAGGGCCTGCGCCGCGCT
The DNA here is from genome assembly GCA_022711765.1 of Candidatus Krumholzibacteriota bacterium. Classification (GTDB taxonomy): domain Bacteria; phylum Krumholzibacteriota; class Krumholzibacteriia; order LZORAL124-64-63; family LZORAL124-64-63; genus Glo-17. The sequence continues at coordinate 841,027 of JAKLEB010000002.1, read as the reverse complement.
CTCGAGCGCCGAGGTCTGCGGCTCGAGCCCGCGCAGGCGGTGCCCGGCGGCCTCGACTACAATCAGGCCTGGACCCGCGCCGTGCTCTGGGCCGCGGGCCTGGCTGTCGAACCGGCCGCAACCGCCGGGCGACCGTCCCCGTAGGGTGGCGGGACTCGCGGCCGGTCGCTGCGCGGCGACATGGATCCGAATACTCGACCGACCCCGAGGGTACCGCGCGCAACCCCCGACCGGCAGAACCCAGGAGAGAACCCATGAACGCTCGCTCCCGAATCCTCGCGGCGCCTCGCCCGCGCAGTGCCGACGCCGCCTGGCTGGTCGTCGTCACCGCCGCCCTGGCGCTGATCCTGGCAGCCCGACCCGCCGGCGCCAGGACCGTCGTCAAGGACGGGGTCCCCCACGTCGAGAACGGCCCCACGCCTCGCGACGGAGTCCAGGCCCTCCAGCTCGAGGAAGCGTGGCGCCGGGGCGGGGAGGACGACGACGAGGTCCTGCTCGGCATCGTCACCAGCGTCCTGACCGACTCCGAGCGCAATCTGTACGTCCTCGACGCGCAGCTGATGGACATCAAGGTCTTCAACGCCGAGGGCGAGCTCACCGGTACGCTCGGTCGCCAGGGCGAAGGGCCCGGCGAGTTCCAGAACGCCCAGCAGATGACCTTCCTGCCCGGCCGCAAGTCGCTCGGCGTGGCGCAGACGTTTCCTGGCAAACTGGTCGGTATCAACCTCGACGGGACGCCGGGACCGCAGATCGCGATCGGCGGCGATCCCGCCGCCGGCGGCTTCTCGGTGCTCATCAACGCCACGATGGGTGGCGACAACCTCGTCGTGTCGGGCATCGAGATCGCGTTCGACCAGGCCAGCATGGCGATGGACCGCCACCACTACGTGCGGAGCTACGACCAGGCCGGCGCCCGGCTGCACGAGTTCTGCGCGAAGGACGTGCACTGGGTCTTCGACAGCTCGTTCACCTTGCGCGAGGCCGAGAGCGATTTCGTGTGGTGGCGCCTCGCGGTCGACGGCCAGGGGCGGGTCCTGATCGGCGAGCCCCGCGAGGACTACGTGATCAGCGTCTACGGACGCGACGGCAAGCTCGAGCGGGTCTTCGGCCGCGAGTACGAGACGTTCCCTCGCCCGGCGCCGCTGCTGGCCCGCTACGAGGCCATGATGGAGGCCCAGTCGGCGCAGTTGCCGCCGGGAACCCGCCGCGAGGTGGCGGCGAACGAGCAGGACATCTGGGGCATCCACTGCCACGGCGACGGGACGTACTGGGTCGCGACGAGCCGCGGGATGTACGATCCCCCGGCCGGCGCGTTCACGGCGTGGGATGTCTTCTCGCCCGAAGGCGAGTATCTGAGGCAGGTCACCGCCGCAGTCCCCGGCACGCCAGGCACCGACTTCCTGTTCATGACCGACCACGGCTACGCGGTGATGGTCACCGGCTTCTGGGACGCCGTGCTCTCGATCATGGGCGCCGGCCAGCAGGACGAGGCCGCCGAACCGATGCAGCTCGTCTGTTACCGAATTCGCTAGCGGGCCGGGCGGGGCGGTGGTCTATGATCCCCGGCGGTCGCTCCGGCCGCCCGGATCATCCGAGCAACTTCAGTCCCCGGCTCGCGTAAGCTCGGGCGACCTGACGGCGCCACACCCGGGGAATCCGCCGGCCCGCCGGCCGGCGAGCACTTGACAGGAGTCGACGACCATGGCCCTGCGCGCACACAGCCCCGCGCTTCTCGCCCCGTGCCTGCTCTTCGCCGCGGCCTCCGTCGCGGCGGTCGTGGAGAATCCCGCCCAGGCGCCGCAGCCGTCGCGCACGGTGACCCTGAAGGAGGTCTGGCGGGCCGGCGGCGAGGACGACGAGATCTTCTTCGGCAACGTCGGTCGCGTCCTGTCCGGCCCCGACGGGACCGTCCTGGTGCTCGACAACCAGCAGTCCCAGGTCCAGGTCTACGACGCCGGAGGGACCTGGCTGCGCACCCTCGGCCACGAGGGCGAGGGCCCCGGCGAGGTCCGCCAGCCGGCCGACGCCTTCCCGCTGCCGGACGGCCGCCTCTGCCTCGCGCAGTCGTTCCCGGGTCGCCTGGTCTTCCTCGACCGGGACGGCTTGCCCGCCGGTCAGGGCCAGTACCAGCCGAAAGGCGCCGCGGCGACCTTCTGCGTGATGGTGTCGGGCCGTCCCGCCCCGGGCGGGATGCTGCTCGCGGGGATCCGGTTCAATCAGAGCGGCGGACCGCTGGCGCGGCAGACCTTCTTCCTCTCGCTCTGTGACGAGGGCGGCGCCGAGCAGGTGGTCTACCTGGAGAAGCAGTACGAGGTGAACTACGCCGACTTCCGCCTCGACGAGGCCAGCATGGATTTCGTCTGGCTGAGCCGCATGGACGTCGATCGGCAAGGCCGGGTCTACACGGCGCCGGAGCGGGACCGCTATCTCGTCCGCGTCCAGTCGGCCGACGGGAAGGTCGAGCGCGAGTTCACCCGCGCGGTGTCGATCCCGGACCGCACCGCGGAGGAACGCGACATCGCCGTCAAGATCCACCGGGCCATCGGCGCCAACTACGGCGGCATCCCCCTGCAGGGCGTCACCGTCGAGGACAGGCAGGCGGCCGTGAGCTCCCTGGTCGCGAGGCCGGACGGCACGGTCTGGGTGAGCTCGCCGGCCAACCCGGTCCCGCCCGGGGCCATCGCCGTCTACGACGTCTACGATGCGGCCGGCCGGTACACCCACCAGGTCGTGCTGAACGCGCCGGGCGATCCCGATCGGGACAGCCTGTACATCCTCGACGACGGCCGGATCGCGCTCGTCTGCGGCGGCCTGGACGCCTGGCTGAGCCAGCAGGGCGTCGAGAGCACCAGCGACGACGCGCCGGTGCTGGAAATCGTCTGTTACGAGGGGATCTGACCGACCGAGGTGCTCCATGACCGTCGATTCGACATTCCCGACCACCGGGCGCGGCCGGCGCGCCGGCGTTTCGCCGGCCGTCACCCTCCTCTCCGCCGGCGTCGTGGTCCTCGCCGGCCTGATCGGCGCGTGTGCCGGCAAGGGCGGCGACGGCGCCGCGGCCGACTCCGCCGCGGCCGACTCCACCGCGACCGCCGAAGCCGACACAGGCGCGAACGCCAAGCAGGAGAAGGCGATCAAGGTCGACGTGGGCTTCGTCGTCCGCGGCGACCTCGTCGAGAGCATCTTCGCCGACGGCGAGATCCGCACTCCCCGGATGCTCGAGGTCAAGGCCAAGATCGGCGGCCAGCTCGTCGAGGTCCTCGTCCGCGATGGCGACCACGTCGCCAGGAATCAGCTCCTGGCGCGCATCGACCCGCGCGAGTATCGCCTCGACCTCGAGCAGAGCCGCTACGAGCACCTCCGGGCGCTCAGCCAGGTCGCCGCCGAGCAGGACACCTACAGCGTCGACCTCGACGCGGTGCGCGAATTCGCGGCGCGCCGCGCCGAGCTCGAGGCGCAGCGCGACCGCGGCGCGCTGAGCGACGTCGAGTACCAGACGCGCCTGCTCGAGCTGGAGATGGCGGCGCTCGAGCAGGGCGCGTTCCGCCAGGAGGTGTTCCAGCAGCGGACGGGTCTGGCCGACGCACGGGTGAGCGAGGAGCGCGCGCGCCTGAACCTGGAGTACACCGAGATCCGGGCGCCGTTCGCCGCCACGGTCCAGGGCCGTCAGGTGGTGGTCGGCGAGAACATCGCAGCCGGCCAGACGATCTGCACTCTGTTCGACAACGAGCACCTCGAGGCGGTGGTGAACGTGCTCGAGGCCGACCTCGCCGACCTCGAGCCCGGGCGCGCGGTGCGCGTCGCCGTTCCCGCGGTGCGCGACACGCTGCTCGCGAAGGTGGACGTCATCTCGCCCAGCCTGGACCCCGCGAGCCGCACCTGCGAGATCCTGATCCGCTTCGCGAACCCGAGCGGACGCTTCCGGCCCGGCATGTTCTGCCGGGCCGAGATCGCCGGCGTCGTGCATCCCGATCGCCTCGAAGTTCCCAAGGCGGCGGTCCTCGTGCGCGACGACCGGCCGCTCGTGTTCAAGCGCGCCGGCGACCGCGCGCAGTGGCTCTACGTGACGACCGGCCTCGAAAACGACAGCTGGGTGGAGATCCTCGAGGTGCACTCCGGCGGCAGCCTCGCCCCGGGCGACGAGGTCGTGGTGAGCGATCACCTCACCCTCTCGCACGAAGCGCTCATCGACGTGCGCCGGCAGGTGCCGGCGTCGAGCCGCTGGGATTTCCGGCACGAGGGCGGAGGGAACGGTCGATGATCGGTCAGGCCGTCAGGCGGCCCGTCGCGGTCCTGATGATCTTCGCCGGCCTCGTGATCCTGGGCTGGCAAGGCCAGCGCCGGCTGGCGCTCGACTTCCTGCCGGCGATCAACTACCCCAATCTGACCGTGATCACCAACTACGCGGACACGCCGGCGGACGACCTGGTGCGCCTCGTGACCGAACCGCTCGAGGAGGTCATCGCGGGCCAGGAAGGCGTGCGCCGCATCGTCTCCCGGACACGCGAGGGCGTCTCCACGATCACGGTGCAGTACGACTGGGGCACCGACATGGACTTCGCCAACCTGCACCTGCGCGAGGCGGTGGACCAGGTGGCGTACCGCGACGACTTCCCGGTCGTCGCCGATCGCCCGCTGATCCTGCGCTGGGACCCCTCGGCGCGGCCGATCGCCATCCTGGTGCTGGAAGGCGACGGCCCGCTCCGCGAGATGACCGACTTCGCCCGCGAGGTGGTCAAACCGGCCATGGAGCAGATCGAGGGCATCAGCCAGGCCGAGGTCATCGGGGGCGCCGAGCGGGAGATCCTGGTGCAGCCGGACTTCGAGCGCCTGCGGCTGTACGGGCTCACCGTCGACGATCTCGTGACCGCGCTGCGCGTGTCCAACGTGAACTTCCCGGGCGGTCGCATCCGCCGCGGTCCCCTCTACCTGCCGCTGCGCATCCTCGGCGAGTTCGAGAACCTCGACGAGATCCGGAGCACCGAGATCCCCGCCGCCGGCCCCGGCATCACCCTTGCCGACGTGGCGGACGTGGTGGACACGACCCAGGAGCCCGAGGGCCTGACCTACCTCGGCGCGGACGAGGTCGTGGCGCTGCACCTCTACAAGGAGGTCGGCAAGAACACCATCGACGCGACGCGCGAGGTCGACGACATCCTCGGGGTGCTGAAGGACCAGTACCCCGACTTCAACGCCTCGTTCGTCTACCGCGACGCCGACTACGTGGCGCAGTCGGTCGCCGGCCTCCAGGAATCGCTGCTCTACGGCGCGCTGCTCGCGTTCGGCGTGCTGTTCATCTTCCTCGCCGACTGGCGCACCCCCATCGTGGTGGGCGTGGCGATCCCCGTCTCGATCATGACCACGTTCGCGCTCCTCGACTTCGGCAAGGTGAACCTGAACCTCATGTCCCTCGGCGGGCTCTCGCTCGCCGCGGGCATGCTGGTCGACAACTCCATCGTCGTGCTGGAGAACATCACCCGTCGGCTGGAAGAACGCCGCGGCAAGGCGTCGCCGGAGAGCATGGCCGCCCTCTGCACGGACGCGACCAGGGAGGTGGCGTCGCCGGTGTTCGCGTCCACGCTGACGACCATCGCCGTGTTCTTCCCCGTGATCTACGTGCCCGGGATCGCCGGCGAGCTGTTCCGCGATCAGGCGCTGACGGTGACGTTCTCGCTCCTCGTCTCGATCCTCGCCGCCCTCATCCTGCAGCCCATGCTCTCGGCGTACGTGCTGCGGCCCGTCGGGCGACCGGGTTGGCTGTTCCGCCCCGGACTCGCGCTCGCCGACTGGTCCCGCGACGCCTATCACCGCCGGCTGCCCTGGGTCCTCGACCACAAGGCGGTCTTCCTGTCCGTGATCGTCGTGCTGCTCGTCGTGACCGCCTGGCTCGGCGCCGGCATGCGCAAGACCTTCCTGCCGGACCGCAACCAGGGCGACTTCTCGGTGCACCTCGAGCTGCCGGCCGGCACGCCCGTCGAGGCCACCGGCGCGATCGCCAGCGAGCTCGCCGCGTTCGTCCAGGCGCAACCCCGGGTGGCCACGGTGTACACGCAGGTCGGCCAGACCGAGAAGACGCTCGCCAGCCTCAAGGAGTACACCGCCCCCAACGTCGCGCGGATCCGCGTGCTCCTGGAGCCGTCGCGCCATGGCCGACACGACATGACGGTGGTCAAGGACGCCCTGGAGGCGCGGCTCGCGCGCCTCGCCGGCGCCGTCTGGACGTATCGCGACGAGGGCATCGGACTCAGCGAGGTCCTCGCCAGCGGCGAGGCGCCGTTCACCCTCGGCGTCGTCTCGGAGGATCCCGAGGACGCGCGGCGCGTCGCCGAAGAGCTGCTGGCGAACCTCGCCGGCGTGCCGGGCCTCTCCGGCCTCGAGATGGACCGCGTGCTCGGCAACCCGATCCTCCGGCTGAGCCTGGACCGCGAGCGGGCCCTGCGCTTCGGCATCGAGCCGGAGTTCGTCGCCGGCGAGCTGCGCGGCCGCATCCGGGGCACCGTCGCGACCCAGTTCAACGAGATCGACCGCCGGATCGACATCGCCGTGCGGCTGCCCCGGGACCAGCGCCAGAACCTCGACGAGGTCCTCGCCTCGCCGATCGCCCTGCCCGGAGGCAAGACGGTCAATCTCGGCGCCTTCGTGACCCAGCAGGTCGAGCGACCCGTGCGCGAGATTGTGCGGCGCGATCAGCGGCGCCAGATCACGATCTCGGGCGACGTGCTGGGCCGGGCCGTGGACGAGGTCTGGCGGGACGTGCAGCCGATCCTGGCGGCGGTCGAGCGGCCGGCGGGGCTCGCGTTCGTCGGCGGCGGCGAGCAGGAGGAGATCCACCGCAGCTTCCGCGACCTCGCCTGGGCGCTCGTGCTGTCGGCCCTCCTGATCTACATGATCCTGGCGGCGCAGTTCGAGAGTTTCGTCGACCCGCTGATCATCGCGGCCGTGCTGCCGGTCGGCGTGATGGGCGCCGTGCTCACGCTGCTCGCAGTCGGCGAGACGCTCAACATCATCTCGATCATCGGCTTGATCTCGCTGCTGGGGATCGCCGTCAACGACGCGATCGTCAAGGTCGCGACGATCCGCCGCATGCGCGAGGAGGACGGACTGAGCGTCCGGCAGGCGATCCTCGACGCGGGGCATCTCCGGTACCGCCCGATCGTCATGAACACCCTGACCACCGTGATCGGCCTCGCGCCCACGGCCATCGGCTTGGGGACCGGCGAGCAGATGCAGCGCCCGCTCGCGCTCGTCATCATCGGCGGCCTGGTCCTGGCGACCGTGCTCACGCTCTACCTGACTCCCTGCATCTACGAGCTCGTGCACGCGGGAGCGGAGCGGCGCGCCGCGCGGAAGGCGGGCCAGGCGTGATCCGGTTCTTCGTCGATCACCCGGTCACCACGTGGATGGTCTTCACCGCGCTCCTGGTCTGCGGCGTGTACGCCGTGCCGCGACTGAACATCGAAGCCATGCCGGAGACCGACCTGCCCAAGCTCACCGTCCACACGCGCTGGAACGGCGGCAGTCCGTCGGCGATCCAGCGCGCGATCACCCTGCCGGTCGAGGAAGCGGCCGCCCAGTGCCGCGGCATCGAGAAGATCGAGTCGGCCAGCCGCCACGGCCAGTCGACCGTCGAGATCAGCTACCAGCGCGGCATCGACATCGAGTTCGCCCGCCTCGAGCTGAACGAGCAGCTCGGCAACGTGCGCCGCAATCTACCCGCCCAGGCGAGCCAGCCGGTGGTGGTGCCGGAGATCCCCGAGGAGATGCAGGCGCAGGAGTTCTTCACCGTCAACCTCATCTCGCCCTTGCCGGTCAACGAGCTGCGCGAGGAGGCCGAGGACTGGCTCAAGCCCCGCTTCCTCGCGATTCCCGGCGTGGCCGAGGCCCAGCTGCAGGGCGGCGCCCTGCCGCTGTTGAAGGTGAACCTGTCGCTCGAGAAGATGGACCGCTACGGCTTGACCGCCGACTTCATCTACTCCCGCCTGGACGCCCGCGACGACATCGTCCCCTCCGGCGCGATCCGCCGGCGCGGCCAGGAGCTGACGGTGACGGTGCAGGACTCGGTCACCGTGACGCTCCTCGCGGACACGGTCCTGAAGAACGTGGGCGGCCAGCCGATCCTGCTGTCGCACGTCGCGGAGATCGAGCGCGGCTTCGAAGACGTGAACTACTTCCGGCGCACGAACGGCCAGAACGTCATCACGCTGCGCATCACCAAGCGCAGCGGCGAGAACTCGGTCGGCGTGAGCCGCCGCCTGCGCGCGGCGATCCCCGTGATCCAGGCGGAGATGCCGTTTCCCGTGGCCCTGGAGATCGACCAGGACGAGGGTGAGGAGCTGCAGGAAAAGCTGACGGAGCTGGTCTGGCGGTCCGTCTTCATCCTGGCGCTCCTCTTCGTCCTGCTGTCGATCGCGCTGCGCCGGGTCGAGCTGGTCGGAATCGTGCTCGGCAGCATCCTGTTCGCGATCGTGATCTGCCTGAGCCTCTTCTATTTCTTCGACTACTCCGTGAACTTCATCACGATCAGCGGCCTGACGATCTGCTTCGGCATGTTGCTGGACAACAGCATCCTCGTGCTGGACTCCGTGCACCGGCACCTCACGGTGCGGCGCCGCGGCGACGCCAGGGCCGCCCTGGTCCGCGGCACCGGCGAGGTCGCCTTCCCGATCGTCGCCACCACCGTCACCACCGTGATCGCGTTCCTCAGCTTCATCTACCTGACCGGCCGCCTCGCCCTGACCTACACGCCGCTCGCGGTGAGCGTGACGTTCGCGACGGTCGCGTCCGTCTTCGTCGCGTTCTGCTGGATGCCCGTCGCCCTGCGCCGCACCGCCGAGCGCGAAGCGAGCCTCGCCGGAGGCGCCCCGACCGCGCGCAGCGGCTGGCGGCTGGTGGCGGCCTGGAGCGCCGTCAGCGTGATCGCGGGCGCGGTGTTCGCTGTCGCGGTCCTGGCCGTCAAGAACCAGCGCGCGCTCCAGGACCTCGCGCCGTGGATCGGCGCCACGGTCGGCCTGCTCATCCTGATCGGGATCTTCGTCGCCTTCGTCGAGCGCCTCACCTGGCTGCACCTCCGGTTCTGGCCCTACCCGGTAGCCGTGATGCTGCTCCTGTTCGCGGGGTCGTGGTGGGCGTTCGAGCACCGGGTGGAGAAGGGCGGCTGGTGGCAGCCCAGCAACGAGGAAGAGCTCATCCTCTACCTGTCGCGTCCGTTGGGCACCGACGTGCAGCTCGCCTCCGAGACGATGAAACTCTTCGAGTCCGAATTGCTGCCGTTGCCGCCGGACGTCACGATGAGCACGCAGGCCTGGGCCAACAACGCCTTCATGCGCGTGGAATTCACCACCGAGGCGGTGCTCTACTCGGCCTATCCCGAGCTGTTCCGCAACCGGCTCATCCTGCTCGCCGAGGAACTCGGCGGCATGTTCATCTACATCGGCGGCTTCGGCGACCCCTATCTGAAGGGCGGGCGCGGCGGGATCAACAGCAACTCGACGATCCTGCTCTCCGGCTACAACAGCAAGGACCTCAAGAGGCTGTCCGACGGCATCGTCGCCCGCCTCGAGCGCAACCGTCGCGCGCGCAACGTGCGCCTGTCGAGCGGCGCCAGCTTCGAGCAGGCGGGGGTCGACGAGACGGTGATCCTCGTCGATCGCGAAGCGCTGGCCCAGCATCGGCTGTCGATGGTCGAGGTGCTCGGCCACCTGCGGCGGCTACTCGGCGTCGACACGCCGTGGAACATGACCATCGAAGGCGAGAACAAGCAGATCCAGCTGAACTTCGCCGAGGCGAGCACGATCCAGTACGACGCGGTCCTCGCCAAGACCTTCACGACCAGCCGCGGCGAGCGGATCGGCCTGGGCGAGCTCATCCGGCTCGAGACCCGGCCAGAGCTGTCCGCCATCACGCGGACCGACCAGCGCTACGCTCAGCGCATCAACTGGGAGTACATCGGCACCGACCGCATGCGGCAGGCCTACATCCGGGAGCTGCTGGACGGGCTCGACCTGCCCTACGGGTTCACGGCGGAGGACCTCTCCGGCCAGCAGATCAGCGAGGAAGAGGTGGAAGAGCTCGGCCGCACCCTGTGGCTGACGGTCCTCTTCATCTACATGAGCATGGCCGCGCTCATGGAGTGCTTCGCGCTGTCGGCGCTCATGCTGCTGGCGGTGCCGATGGCGCTGGTCGGCGTGGTCGGCGTGTTCTGGGGAGCCGGCGCCTCCTTCGACAGTTCCGCGCAGATCGGCCTCGTGCTGATGTTCGGCGTGGTCGTGAACAACGCGGTCCTGCTCGTGAACCGGTTCCGCCTGATGGTCCGCGAGATCGTGGCGGACCGCTCGCTCGCCGGCCGCGGCGTACCCGCCAAGGCGCGCCTCGGCGGGATCGACCTGTGGCGCCTCGAGCCTGCCGAACGTCGCGCGATTCTCGCGCAGGCCGTCGTCGAGGGAACCAGCATCCAGTTGCGCTCGATCCTGCTCGCGACGGGAACCACGGTCGCCGGTCTCCTGCCGCTCCTGTACCAGGTCGAGAAGGTCGGCAACCAGGGCGGCAAGGACATCTGGGAGAACCTCGCGCTGGCGACGATCGGCGGGGTGACGAGCAGCACCATCCTGATCCTGATGGTCATGCCCGCGCTGTACTGGGTGTTCACCCGGCTCGGCTGGTCGCTGATTCGGCTGCGGCACCGGGGCGCGCGGCGGAGCGCTCCGGCCGGCGGCGCGCTGGAGCCGCCGCCCGCCGGGTGACCCTGCCGGGGCCGTTTTTGGTCGCGACCGGGCGCTCCGCTTTCTGCTATCCTCGCGCCATGAGCGGTTCCCGCCCCAGCGGCGGCCCGGCCGTCTCCGGTCCACTGGACCGTGTGGTCGCCCTCCGCCGCGAGCTGCACGCGCACCCGGAACTCAGCGGCGAGGAGGCCGGTACCGCCGCCTGCCTGCGGGAGTTCCTGCTGCCCAGCGGCCCGGCGCGCTTGCTGGACGGGCTCGGTGGCCACGGCCTGGCGGCGGTCTTCCAGGCCCCCGGCCAGGCCAGCGGCCCCACCGTGGCGTTGCGCGCGGAGCTGGACGCCCTGCCGATTCAGGAGACCGGCGGGCTCCCCCACGCCTCAGTGCTGGACGGGGTCGCGCATCTCTGCGGGCACGACGGCCACCTGGCGATGCTCGCCGGAGTCGCGCTCTCGCTGCGGGAGCAGCCGCTGCGGCGCGGGCGGCTGGTCCTGTTGTTCCAGCCGGCGGAGGAGACCGGCGAGGGCGCCCGCGCGGTCGCCGCGGACCGGCGGTGGCGGGACCTCGACGTCGACTACGTCTTCGCGCTCCACAACCTGCCGGGCTACCCGCTGGGTCAGGTCCTGCTGAAGGAAGGGCCCTTCGCCGCCGGCAGCGTCGGCCTGGTGATCCGGCTGCACGGCCGCACCGCGCACGCCGCGTACCCCGAGCAGGGACTCAGCCCGGCCCTGGCGCTGAGCCGCCTGGTGCCGGCCCTCGTGAGCCTGCCCGTGGATCTCGAAGCGGCGGGAGCGCTGGCGCTGGTGACGGTGGTCCACGCGCGCCTGGGCGCCGTCGCCTTCGGCACGAGCCCCGGCGACGCGGAGATCATGGCCACCTTGCGGTCCGACAGCGATGCGGTGCTCGACGCGCTCCGTGAGCGCGCCGTCACGCTCGCGCGCCGGGAGGCGGTCCGCGATGACCTCGGGTGCGAAGTGTCCTGGGTCGAGGAGTTCCCGGTGACGGAGAACGACAGCCTCGCGGTCGCGACCGCGCGCCGCGCGGCGGCGGCGGCGGGGCTCACGGTCACCTCGCCGGGGGCCAGCCCGTTCCGGTGGTCCGAGGACTTCGGCTGGTTCACGCAGGAAGCCACGGGCGCGCTGGTCGGCCTCGGCTCAGGGGTCGGCCAGCCGGGGCTGCACGCGCCGGACTTCGACTTCCCGGACCAGCTGCTGCCCCTGGGAATCCGGTTCTACGCGGGGCTGCTCGCCGAGCTGGGACTGCGCTAGAGGGCGCCCTGCGGCGACCTGGACAGCAGGACGCCCAGGTAGTACGGCCAGAGCGCCAGGCCCAGGAGCGCCTTGGTCACCCCCAGATGCGCGAATCCGATCGTGAAGAGCCAGCCGGTCAGCCACAGCGGGCCCATCACGCCCGCGACCTCCATCTTGCCAGTGAACTTCTGCTCGTTGCCCATCCGCTGTCTCCTTCCTGGACCCGCACCGTCAGCCCAGCGCCTGGCGCACGACCCGGCAGAACCGCCGCACGCCCTCCTCGATCCGGTCGAGCGACATGAAGCTGAAGTTCAGGCGCGCCGTGTTCTCGTGACCGCCGTTGGGGAAGAATGCGCCGCCCGGCACGAAGGCGACGTCGTGCTCGAGGCACCTCTCGAGCAAGGCGCGCCCATTGACGTGCTCGGGGAACGTGACCCACAGGAAGAGGCCGCCCTGCGGGCGCGTGAACCGCACGCCGGCGGGCAGCTCGCGCGCCAGCACCTCGACCATCCGGTCGCGCCGCTCGCGATAGACGCCGATCACCTTGCCCACGTTGGCATCGAGGTCGTGCCGCTCGAGGTAGGTCGCGATCTGCCGCTGAACCAGCGTGCTCGTGTGCAGGTCGGCGCCCTGCTTGATCAGGACGAACTTCCGCTGCAACTCGCGCGGCGCCGCGAGCCAGGCGCAGCGCAGACCCGGGCAGAAGATCTTGGAAAAGGTGCCCAGGTAGATCACGTTGTCGCCACGGTCGAGCGCCTTGAGCGAGGGCAGGGGTTCTCCTTCGAAGCGCAGCTCGGAGTACGGACCATCCTCGACGATCGGTACGCCGCGCAGCCGGGCGAGGTCCACGAGCGCCTGGCGCCGGGCCAGCGACCACGTGCGTCCGCTCGGATTCTGGAAATCAGGGATGACGTAGATGAACTTGACCCTCGGGTTCTGCTCGAGCGCCTGCGCGAGCGCCTCGGGGATCATGCCCTCGTCGTCGGTCGCGACGTCCACGAAGCGCGGCTGGTAAGCGAGGAAGGCGTTGATGGCGCCGAGGTAGGTCGGGCTCTCGGTCAGCACGACGTCGCCTTCGTCCAGCAGGGCCTTGCCGGCGAAGTCGAGGCCCTGCTGGGAACCGCTCGTGATCAGGAGGTCGTCGGCCTCGACCCGCGCGCCCTGCTTGGCGTTCATGCGTCCGGCGATCTGGCGGCGCAGCGCGGGATCCCCTTCCGTCGTGGAGTATTGAAGGGCCCGGCCGCCCTCGGTCTGTAGCACCTGGCGGGTGACCTCTGCGAGCTCGGCGGCGGGGAAGAGTTCCGCGGCCGGCAGCCCGCCGGCGAACGAGATGATCTCGGGTTTCTGCGTGAACTTGAGCAGCTCGCGGATCTCCGAGGCTTTCAGGAACTGCATCCGTTTGGCCAGTTTGATCTTGCCGGGCTCCATGTGAGGACCGCCTTCCGGGGTGCAAGACGACGGATCGGGCGCGGGGTCGCCCGGCTAAGATGGGCGCCCGGATCGGAGATGTAAAGAGTCGGGACCGGGTCTCGCCGCCGCGCCGTCGCGCGGTCCGCAGCACGCCATTGGCAAAGCGCCGCCGCGGGTGTTATCGTCCCCGGCGTTGTCAGGTCGCCCCCGGCTCCGTCCACTCAGGGAAGGAAGGTGTCCATGACCTCGATTGCGACCTTTGCCGGCTCCAGCGTGGGCAAGAAGGTCTTCGTCGCGGTCACGGGCCTGATGCTCTTCGGGTTCGTGGTCGTCCACCTGCTCGGCAACTTGACCTTGTTGATTCCCGACGGCGGGAAAGCCTTCAACGAGTACGCGCACTTCCTGGAGAGTCTCCTGCACGGCTGGCTGATCATCGCGTTCGAGGTGTGCCTCGTCGCGATGTTCCTCGTGCACGCGATCTTCGCGATCACCGTCGCCCTCGTCGACAAGCAGAAGGCCCGGCCGCAGAAATACTCGCTCGTCCGCGCCGCGGGCGGCAAGAGCCACAAGACCCTGGCGTCGCGCTCGATGATCCTGACGGGGCCCGTCATCCTGATTTTCGTGGTCCTGCACGTGAAGATGTTCAAATTCGCGGATCATCCCCTGGTCACCTACCACGGCACCGAGATGAAGGACCTCTACTCGGTCGTCGTCGACGCCTTCAAGACCCCCTGGATCGCGATCGCGTACATGGTCGTGATGGCCCTGCTCGGCACGCACCTGTGGCACGGGGTGTGGAGCGCGTTCCAGTCGCTCGGCTGGAACAGCGACCGGCACGTCACCTTCCTGACGCGCCTGTCGGTCGTGGCGGGCGTGGTGCTGGGAGTGGGCTTCCTCGGACTGCCCCCCTACGTCTACTTCTTCGCCGCCACGGGAGGTCACTAGGATGAGCACGACGAAGGTCCTCGACGCCCGGATTCCCGGCGGCCCGCTGGCGGCGAAGTGGGATCGCCACGCGATGGACAATCCGCTGGTGGCGCCCGCGAACCGCCGCAAGTTCACGGTCATCGTCGTGGGCACCGGCCTCGCGGGCGGCGGCGCCGCGGCGACGCTCGGCGAGCTGGGTTTCAACGTCCTCAACGTCTGCATCCAGGACACGCCACGGCGCGCGCACTCGGTCGCCGCGCAGGGCGGCATCAACGCGGCCAAGAATTACCAGAACGACGGCGACAGCATCGAGCGCCTGTTCTACGACACGATCAAGGGCGGCGACTACCGCTCGCGCGAGGCCAACGTCTACCGTCTCGCGCAGCTCTCGACCGCGATCATCGACCAGTGCGTCGCCATGGGCGTGCCGTTCGCGCGCGAGTACGGCGGGACCCTCGCCAACCGGTCGTTCGGCGGCGTCCAGGTCTCGCGCACGTTCTACGCGCGCGGCCAGACCGGCCAGCAGCTGCTGCTCGGCGTGTACAGCGCCCTGTCGCGCCAGGTCAAGGCGGGCACGGTCACGATGATCCCGCGGCAGGAGATGCTCGACCTGGTCGTGGACGGCGGCCGCGCCGTCGGCATCGTCTGCCGCGACCTGGTGACGGGCGAGCTCAAGCGCTACGCCGGCGACGCGGTCGTGCTCGCCACGGGCGGCTACTCGCCGGTCTACTTCCTGTCGACCAACGCCGTGAACTGCAACACGACGGCGATCTGGCGCAGCTTCCGGCGCGGCGCCTTCTTCGCGAATCCCTGCTACACGCAGATCCACCCGACGGCGATCCCCCAGGCGGGCGACTACCAGTCCAAGCTCACCCTGATGAGCGAATCGCTGCGCAACGACGGCCGCGTCTGGGTGCCGAAGCAGCCCGGCGACAAGCGGCGCCCGAGCGACATCCCCGAGAGCGAGCGCGACTACTACCTCGAACGGCGTTATCCGGCCTTCGGCAACCTGGTGCCGCGCGACATCGCGGCGCGGGCCGCCAAGGTCGAGTGCGACGCCGGCAAGGGCGTGGGCAACACGGGCTTCGCGGTGTACCTCGATTTCGCCGACGCGATCAAGCGCCTCGGTCGCGACGTGGTGGCCGACCGGTACGGCAACCTCTTCGACATGTACGAGGAGATCACGGCCGACGACCCGTATCACACGCCGATGCGCATCTACCCCGCGCCGCACTACACCATGGGCGGCCTCTGGGTGGACTACAACCTGATGTCCACGATCCCCGGGCTGTTCGTGGCCGGCGAGGCCAACTTCTCCGACCACGGCGCGAACCGCCTCGGCGCGAGCGCGCTGATGCAGGGTCTCGCCGACGGGTACTTCGTCGTGCCGCGCGTGGTCGCGAGCTACCTGGCCGGCGCCGGCAAGGCCAAGACGAAGACCGAGTCGGACGCGTTCGCCGCGGTCGAGCGCGACGTCCAGACCCGGTACGAGCGGCTGCTGGCGATCCGGGGCGGCAAGACCGTGCGCGAGTACTGGTGGGACCTCGGCCGCGTGATGTGGGACAAGGTCGGCATGGCGCGCTCGCGGCCCAATCTCGAGGAGGCCATCACGAGGATCCGCGCGCTGCGCGAGGAGTACTGGCAGAACGTGCGGGTGCCCGGCGGCGCCCGCGACCTCAACAAGCACCTCGAGATGGCGGGTCGGGTCGCCGACTTCCTCGAGCTGGGCGAGCTGATCGCCCGCGACGCGTTGATGCGCGAGGAATCCTGCGGCGGTCATTTCCGCGAGGAGCATCAGACCCCGGAGGGCGAAGCCAGGCGTGACGACGAGAACTTCGCCTTCGTCTCGGCGTGGGAGTACGCCGGCGAGAACCAGCCGGCGGCGATGCACAAGGAGCGCCTCGTGTTCGAGAACGTCGAGCTCAAGACCCGTAGCTACAAGTGAGGAGGTGGCCCCATGGCTGAAACGACGAGCGGCAAGTCGATCCACCTGAGGATCTGGCGTCAGAAGCGCGGCGAGCAGAAGGGCCGCTTCGAGAACTACACCGTCAAGAACGTGCTCGACGAGATGTCGTTCCTCGAGGTGCTCGACCTTCTCAACGAGGACCTCGCCCGCCAGGGCCAGGAGCCGGTGGAGTTCGACAGCGACTGCCGCGAGGGCATCTGCGGCACCTGCGGCCTCGTGATCAAGGGCGTCGCCCACGGCCCGGGTTCGGGCTGCACGACGTGCGAGATCCGGATGCGCCCGTTCCGGGACGGCGAGACCGTCACCGTCGAGCCGTTCCGCGCGGGGCCGTTTCCCGTGATCAAGGATCTGGTCGTCGACCGCACGCCGTTCGACCGCATCCAGCAGGCTGGCGGATTCGTCGCCGCCAACGTGGGCTCGGCTCCCGACGGCAACGCCGTGCCGATTCCCAAGGAAGACGCGGACAAGGCGATGGACGCGGCGTCGTGCATCGGTTGCGGCGCCTGCGTGGCGGCCTGTCCGAACGGGTCGGCGTCGCTGTTCGTGTCGGCCAAGATCGCCCAGCTCGCGCGCCTGCCCCAGGGCGAGCCTGAGCGCAAGCGCCGCGCCTGGGCGATGGTCAACCAGATGGACGCCGAGGGTTTCGGCGACTGCTCGAATCACGGCGAGTGCGAGGCGGTCTGCCCCAAGGCGATCTCCATCGAGAACATCGCCGTCATGCGCCGGGAGTACCTGAAGGCCTTCATCGGAGGATCCGACTAGCGGCTCCTCGGCTCGGCCTGCGCAGACCGATGGGACCGGCCCGGCGGTGCGGCGCCGCGGCGCCGGGCGGCGCCGTCGGCGGCGTGGCGTTGCCGATCCTCGCCGTCGTTGCCCGCGCGGCGCCGATCCGTTATCATCGGTCGGTCCCACGGGAGGTCGCCAGCGGTGGTCCAGGACCTGCGGCCGAAGCGCCTGCGTCTCGTCGTGATCCCGCTCGCCGTCATCGTCGCGGCGTGGATCGGCATCGGCTTGTGGATCGGCGGCGACGTGCGCGTCGCCGCCCGTGACGCGCAAGCGCGGTTCGGCGGCGGCGCCGTCGCGGCGCTCTCCGCCGTGGCCACGAGCGTGGACGCGCCGCTGGACGAGCGGAATCGCGCCATCTGGGCGCTCGGCCAGCTCGGCGATCCCGCCGCCCTGCCCGTCCTCGAGCGCCTGCAGACCGGCGCCGGCTGCCAGCACGATCGCGCGGTCTGCCAGCGCGAGGTCCACAAGGCGATCGCCGCTTGCCGGGGCGGTTTCAACGTGTCCGCGGTCCTCTGGCGCCACACGATCTCCGGCTGATCGCGGCGCCAGGCGCGCCGGGTGTACGATCGTGCTCGCGCCGTCGACGCCACGACGACCTGGAACCGGGAGAACGCGCACGTGAGCCGCCAGGCCGCTGATCGCCACCGTGAGCCTCCCGGCGCTCCTCGGTCCGCCCATCGACTCGCGCACGCCGCGCTGCTCGCCGCGGTCCTCTTGGGCGGCCTGCTCGCCGTCTTCCCCGAACCGGACCGCGACGTCTGGTGGCACCTCGAGGCCGGCGAGCTGATCGTCGCGGAAGGTCACATCCCCACCACCGACCCCTTCACGTTCACCGCGGCCGGCAGGCGCTGGGTGACCCACGAGTGGCTCGCCGAGGTGGTGTTCTACGCCGTGGCGCGGCTGGGCGGGCTCGACTTGCTCATCCTCTTCAAGGCCTTGCTCGCGATGGCCGCCCTCGCGCTCGCCGCCGGCGCCGCGCTGGTCGGCGACCGCTGGCGGGAGCGCCTGGCGCCGGTCGCGGTGGGCGTCCTTCTGGCCGGACCTCTGCTCGCCACCCGCGCGTTCGTCCGTCCGCACATGTTCACCGCCGTGCTCCTCGCGGCCGTGCTCCTCCTGCTCCGCCTCGAGCAGATCACGGGGAAACGCCGCTACCTGGTCGCCCTGGCGCCGGTCTTCCTGGTCTGGGCCAACCTGCACGCCGGATTCGGGCTCGGCTTGATGCTGGTCGCGTTGTTCTGGCTGGGCGAACGGCTGGCGCGCGGTCCGGCGCCAGGCGCGCCAAGCCTGCGGTCGCGGCTCGCCGCGCTCGGCGCACTCGTCCTCGTGACCCTGCTCAATCCCAACCACGTCCACGCGCTCCTCTACCCGCTCCAGCTCGTGGCCCGCGCCGAGATCCGCGATGCGATCCAGGAGCTGCGCAGCGCGCTGCACCCGGGCTATCGCGGCGCGTTGTTCCGGCTGGACCTCGGCGTCGTGGCGTTCATCGTGGCGGCGGCGCTCGCCGGTTCGCGGCGCCGTCTCGTCTGGCCGGTGCTGGCGCCCGCCGCGGCATTCGCCGCGCTCGCGCTGCGGAACGTGCGGGGGGTCTCGGAGTTCGCGATCATGGTCCCGGTCGTGATCGGGCTCCACGGAGCCTGGACCGGCCGGTGGCGCGCGGCCAAGATCGCGGTGCCGGCGCTGGTCCTGGCCGTGGCCCTCGCGAGCGTCCCGGCCGTCTTCCGCTGGGGCGTCCCCATGGGGCAGGGCCAGGTGCGCCGGCCCGGCCTCGGCGTGGCGGCCGACCTGCAGCTCGCGAGCGTGACGACGTTCCTGCGCTCGATCGGCCCGGAGGGCCGCCTCTTCAACCCGCTCGGCTACGGCGGCTACCTCATCCACGATCTCTGGCCCGAACGGCAGGTGTTCATCGACGGCCGGCTCGACATCTACCCGCCGGGATTCCTCGCGGCCTACGGGCGATTGATGAGCACGGGCGAGGGCTGGGACGAACTCTGCGAGCGGTGGGACCTCGATCTCGCCGTCGTGGACCGGCGTTCCGCCCCTGGCGGCGACTATGGTCTGCGGCGCCGGCTTCGCGGCGATCCCGACTGGATCTGCGTGTTCTTCTGCCGCAACGCGGTCGTCTACGCCCGGCGCGGACCGAGGATGGAGGACGTCGTCGCGCGCTACGGCAGCCCCTTCGATCCCGAGACGGCGACCACGGCCGCCATCCTGGAGTTCGCGGCCGGAGCATCCCCCGCGGAGGTGACGCGGGCCGCCGCGGCGCTCGCCGCCTGGTGCGAGGTCGTGCCCGACGACGCGCTCCTGCCGGCCATGCTCGGACAGCTTCTCGAGGTCACCGGGCGCGCTGCCGAGGCGGTGCCGCGGCTCCGGCAGTCCGTGCGGCAGGACCCGACGGCGTTCGGCGTGCGGGTGCTGCTCGTGCGCGCGCTCATCCGAGCCGATTCCCTCGCCGCAGCGCGCGCCGAGCTGGACGCTCTGCGCCGGGATCAGCCCGAGCGGGTCGAGCCGCTGCTGCTCCTCGCCGCCATCCAGCAGCAGCAGGGCGACCTCGCCGGCGCCCTCGGCACGGTGCGCCGGGCACAGGCGCTGAATCCGGGCGACCCGGCGGTGGTGCGCAGCCTGGAGATTCTCGGGCGGTTGATCCGCGAGCGCCGGGAATAGCCCGCTATCGCAGCACGATGACGCGCCCGACCACGCTGGCGTGACCGTCGCTCGCACGCGCGAGGTAGACCCCGGCGCTGACCGGCTGTCCAGCCGCGTCGCGGCGGTCCCAGCCGACGAGGCGCCGGCCCGCGGGCTGGAACGAGCCGCTCAGCAACCAGCGCACCAGACGGCCCCGCAGGTCGTAGATCGCGAGGTCGACCGTCGCGTCGCGAAGCGAGGTCAGCGCGAGCCGCGCGGCCGAACCGTCGGGCGCCCCGAGCACGTCGAAGCCGAGGCCGCCCGACACCGCCGCGTCCGGCGCCACCGCCGTCGGATCCGCCGCGACGACGCGGTCGCAATACACGTCCGCTTCGTACAGCGCGTCTCGGTCGTCGGTCCAGGCGGCGATCAGGCCGCCCGCGCCCGCCACGACGTCTGGCCTCTGCT
This sequence comes from Candidatus Krumholzibacteriota bacterium, assembly GCA_022711765.1. Lineage (GTDB taxonomy): Bacteria > Krumholzibacteriota > Krumholzibacteriia > LZORAL124-64-63 > LZORAL124-64-63 > Glo-17. Next base: position 820,883 of record JAKLEB010000002.1, on the reverse strand, counting down.
GATTGCCCGGCGCGGTGCACACGGCCGCTCCGTCGATCGTCCACCGAGGTTGACCGTTCGCATCGACGTGCTGGGCGTAGACATCCTCGAGTCCCGTTCCCGCGCGGTTGTCCTCCCAGGCGCAGAACACCCCGCCGGCCCCGTCGCTGGCGAGATCGACGTCGCGCTGCGCGTCGGGCGCCAGGCACACCGGCGCGCCGTTCGCCGGCCAGGCCGCGGTTCCGCCGGTCGTGATCCGCTGCGCGTAGATGTTCAGGTTCCAGGGCGGACCGCTCGCGTCGCGATAGTCGAACCACGCCACGATGGCGCCGCCGGCGGCGTCGCTCGCCAGCGCCGGCCGGTACTGCGACTCGGGGGCCGTGCAGACGGCGCGCCCACCCGCGGTCCAGCGGGAGGCGCCGGTGGCGGCAACCAGCTTCTGGGCGTAGATGTCGGGCGAGCCCGTGCGCCGGTCGACCCAGGCGAGCAACGGGTCGCCGTCCGCGGCGAGCGTGATCGTGATCGCGTCCTGCCCGTCCTCGCCGGTCGCCACGGGCACGCCGTGGAGCGTCCAGAGCGCGACGCCGTCGGGATCGACGCGTTGCGCGTAGACGTCGCCCACGTCGTCGCGGCTGTCGCTCCAGGCGACGAAAGCGCCGCCGTGTCCGTCCGCGCAGACCGTCGGCCCGTCCTGGTCCCACGCCCAGACCACGATCGCGACCGGCGCGCCGCCGTTCCAGAGCGGCCGGCCGCTCCCATCGAGCCGCTGGCCGTAGAGGTTGGCGAACACGGGATCGTCGTTCTTGTCCTGCCAGACCACGATCAGCCCGCCGGCGGCGTCGAGACAGGCGGTCGGCTGGTCCTCCATGCCGGCGCCTGTCGCAACCGGCGCGCCGTTCGCCGCCAGCAGCGGCACTCCGTTCGCGTCGAGCCGCTGGACGTACACGTCGCGCGCTCGCGTCGCGAACGCGCGCTCGTCCTGCCAGACGATCCAGGCGCCGCCCGCCGGGTCGGCGACGAGCGGCGTGAATCCGGTCGTCCCCGTCGAGGAGTGGTAGAGCGCCTGGTCGCCCGCGGACGTGCACACCGGCACGCCGTCGCTCTGCCAGAGGACCGAGCCGTCGGCCGCGACGCGCTGCGCATAGAGGTCGCGCCCGCCCGAGCGCTCATCCTCCCAGGCGACGATCGCGCCGCCCGCGCCGTCGGTCACGGCGAAGACATCGCTCTTCGCGCCCGGCGCGAGACTCAACGGGACATTGACGGTCGGGTCGCCCGGCCAGGCGGCCATCGCGGCGGCGACGCCGGCGACCAGGAAGACGAGCGCGCCGAGGGCGCGGGCTGGCGATGTCATCACGGCGTTCCTCGAGGTTCGTGCACGGGTCCCTGCCATCCTGGCGCGCGCTGGCCGGAACCGATCCCCGGCCGGGCCAGCGTTTGCGCGTCGAGTATACCACGGGACCCGCCCGGATTCGGACCCGACTGGCCCGATCGCTCCGCCGGTACGGATTCATCGGACGCTGCCGCCAGGTCGCTTCAGGCGCCGCCGGGTTCTGCGACGATCTATCCTAAAGATTTTACGCAGACGCCCTCACAAGGAGGTAAGCTCTATATCGCTAATAGTTACCATATAAACTAGAATATTAGCCTTATCGCCGTATATATTAACAATATAGAAAATATATGAAATTCGAATTCTGTTCGCTAAAGGCGAGTCGTCAGCGGCTGTTATTTTTTTCTTGGGCGTCGTTGTAATGCGTAAAATCTTTATTCCGCCAACGGCATCCGCTTCAGCTGCTCCCGCGCCAGCACCTGCCGATTTCGAATAGATCCGCTTCGCTGGAGGCCCACCAATGCCACGAATCCGTTCCGGCGTGACCGCCCTGCTGCTGGTCGCGACGTTCCTCGGTCAGGGTCTGGCCGCCGACCTTCGCGTCCCGTCGGCCTACCCGACCATCGCCGCCGCCCTCGCCGCCACCGATCCCGGTGACCGGATCATCATCGCGCCCGGCATCTACCACGAGCACGACCTCGACCTCGCGGCCGGGGTCACGCTGTACGGCGATCCGGGGGCGCCCGGTTCGGTCGTCATCGACGCCGACGGGCAGGGCCGCGTGATGCGCGCGGAGAGCCTGGACGCGGCGGTCCACATCAAGGGCGTCACCCTGTCCGGCGGTCTCGCTCAAGGCGAGAACTCGTACCGGCGAAGCGGCGGCGGCCTGCTCGTGAGCAGCGCCGAGGTCCACCTCGAAGACGCCCGCATCGTGGAAAACGCGGCCGAAGCGAGCGGTGGCGGCATGCGCGTCATCAATGGCGTCGTGGACCTCGCGCGATGCGCGGTCCGCAACAACGTGGCCGGCTTGGGCGGCGGCGGGGTGGACGTGAGCTACGACTCGGAGGGCTACGTCGACGACACCGTCGTCGCCGGCAACGAGGCCGCCTGGGGCGGCGGCATGTCGATCCGCGCCGGGTCGGTCGTGGCGCTCGTCGACAGCCGTCTCGAGGACAACCTCGCCGGCGGCGCCCCCGGCGCCGGCGGCGCCGTGATGGGCGACTTCGGCGCCGCTCCGACCTTGCTGCGGTGCGTGGTCGCGAACAACGACGCGTCGCGCGGGGGTGCGGTCTACTTCGCGACCGGCGCCACGCCGCAGCTGACGTCGGTGACGGTCGACCGCAACGCGGCGGCCGTCGCCGGGGGCGGCCTCTATTGCACCGATTCCGACGCCGCCATCGACCACACGATCGTCTCGTACAACACGCCGTCCGGATTCACCTGCCTCAACGGCGGACACCCCACGCTGGCGGCCAGCGACGTCTACGGCAACGCGGGCGGCGACTGGGTCGGCGAACTCGCGACGCAGATCGGCGTGAACGGGAACTTCAGCGACGACCCGCTCTACTGCGACATCACCGACCGCCACCTGCAGGACGGATCGCCCTGTTCCGCCGCGCACAGCGGGGTCGGCCTCGTCGGCGCGCTCGACGTCGGCTGTCAGATCTCGACCGACGTGCCCGTCTCGCTCGAGGCCGTGCAACTCGGCGCCCGGCCCAATCCCTTCAACCCGCGCACCGAGATCACGTTCACCTTGCCGGTCGCCGGCCACGTGCGGCTGGCAGTGTACGACATCCGCGGCCACCGCGTCGCCGCGCTGGTCGACGGGCTCCAGCCCGCCGGGCAGTCACGCGTGCCCTGGGACGCCCGCGACGACGGCGGGCGAGCCCTCGGGTCCGGCATGTACCTCCTGGTGCTGGAGACCGGCGGGCAGCGCTACACGTCGAAGATCATGCTCGCGCGGTGACGCGCCAGGCCGGCGACCACCGCCGATCAGCGAGCGCCCTCGCCCGGCGCGATGTCGATCCACTCGGCGAAACGCCGCAGGCCTTCCCGCAGGTCGACCGTCGGCGCGAACCCCCGCGCGCGCAGGCGCGTGACGTCGGCCACCAGACGCGAGATGTCCCCGGGCCAGCTCTGGCCCGTGTAGTACGGCTCCGTGTCCGCGAGACCCAGCGTCTCGAGGATGAGCGCGACCAGTTCGCGGATCGACACCGGCTGGCCGCCGGCGATGTTGTAGACCTCGCCGATGGTGCCCTCGTCGCCGGCCACCGCGAGGAACGCCGTCGCCGTGTCGGCGACATAGCAGTAGTCGCGCACCTGCTCGCCCGTGCCGAGGACCTCCAGTCGCCGGCGGTCGCGCTCGAGCTTGCGGAAGAGGTCGTAGATCACGTAGCGCGGCTGGCGCGGCCCGTAGGTGTTGAAGATGCGCAGGGCGGTGAACGGCAATCCGTACGTGTGGTGGTAGGCGAAGCCGAGGGCCTCCGCGCCCAGCTTGGACGCGCCGTACGGCGAGATCGGCCGCAGCGGGTGCTCCTCGTCCATCGGCGTGTAGCGCGGCTCGCCGTAGACCGCGGCCGTGCTTGCCTGCACCACGCGCCCAACGCCGTGACGCCGGCACGCGTCGAAGACGTGGTGGGCGCCCAGGGCGTTGCTCGTGAAGTCGGTATCCGGATGCTTGACCGAGCGCGGCACGTCGGCGTTGGCGGCGAAGTTGAAGACCCACTCCTGCCCGGCGACGACGCGGTCGACGAGGTCCCGGTCCGCGACCGAGCCTTCCACGAACTCGATCGCGCCCGCCACACGCGCGAGGTTCTCGCGGGTGCCCGCCGAGAGGTCGTCGAGCACCGTGACCCGCGCGCCGCGGGCGACCAGGAGATCGACGAGGTGGCTCGGGATGAAGCCGGCGCCGCCGGTGACGAGGACACGGATACTGGAGAGGTCGTTCATCGCGCGGAGGTCTCCTCGAGGATCTGCCGGTAGACGTCGACCGTCTGGCGGGCCACGGCGGCCGGGTGGAAGTCGCGGCGGGCGCGCGCGGCGGCGCGCTCGCCGAGCTGGCGGCGATGCGCTGCGTCGGCGAGCAGGCGGACCAGCGCGTCGGCCGTGCCGGCGACGTCGCCGTGCTCGACGAGGTAGCCGGTTTCGCCGGCGGTCACGAGATCCGGGACGCCGCCGACGCGGGTGGCGACGACCGGCTTGCCAAGCGTCATCGCCTCGGCGATCGACACGGGCGAGCTCTCCTCGAGCGAACCGAGCGCGAACACGGCGCAGGTCTGCAACGCGTGGTCGAGCTCGTCGTCCGGCACGAAACCGACGAGCTCGACCGCATCCCGCAAGCCCAGCTCGACCGCGCGCCGGCGCACGGCCGCCGCGTAGGCGGGCTCGAGGATCTTGCCGAGGCAGACCAGGCGCGCGCCCGGCACCTCGCGGCGCACCCGCGCCATCGCCTCGACCAGGTGAAGCTGGCCCTTGCGTTCCTGCACCGTCGCGACGGTGAGCACCGTCTGGCCGTCGTCGTGGGCCGTCAGGTCGAAGCAGCGCCGGTCGACCGGATTGGCGACACGATGGAAACGCGCGCGCGTGAGGTGCGCGATCGCGTCCCGCACGTAGTCCGCGATCACCAGGATGTGGCGCGACCGCCGCAGCACGCGCCGCTCGAGGCTCGCGAGCGCCTGGCGGCGCACGGCGCCCGGCAGTCCCCGGTAGAGTCGCACTTCCTTGTAGAGGATGCCGTGCACGGTCACGACCTGCGGCCAGCTCGTGTCGACCACGGCGGCCGAGTACGCGTCCGTCCCGTGGCCGTGGACGATGTCCGGCCTCAACCGCGCGAGGGCTCGGCCGAGGGCGCGCCGGTCGCGCAGATGCCGGGTGAGATTACCGAGCGCGGGCTGTCCGGGCAGGTAGTGGAGCGTGACACTGCGGTAGCCCGTCTCGCGCGTCGCGGTCGCGCCGCGCACGCAGGTCAGGATGTGCACGTCGAGCCCCGGCACACGCGCCAACTCGGTCGCCAGGTTGCGGATCACGGCCTCCACGCCGCCGGGCATGCGCTCGGGATCGGCGGGGAAGTTGCCGAGCATGGCCACTCTCATCCGGTCGTCTCTCCTGGGCTGCGGGCGGATCCGGGCCCCGGGCGGTCGCGGAATGATATCAGATGGGACCGCCACGGGCCAGCGCGGTTGAGTCGAGCCGGGGTGACGATTGCAACAATCGCGGCGGACGATCCGTCGTTGATCGCCGACGGAGGTGTCGCCATGTTCCGGACCCTGCACGCGATCAAGTTCCTCTTCGTCGCTCCCTTCATCCTGGCGCTCTGCTTCGCCATCAATCTGATGACCTCGCCGGGCGACTGGTGGGTCCAGTGGGTCGCTCTCGGGCTCGGCATCGCCTGGGTCATCAACCTCTTCCGGGTGCTCCGCGATCTCGTCGTGATCGGCGGCCTCGCGGCGCTGGGCGCCTACCTGTGGCGCCGGCGGCGTCCTTCCACCGGTTCGTGACCCTCTCTTCCGCCAGGCCACCCGCCAGAGGCGACCGTCACCGCCATTGCCCCGGAGCAGGCGGTCACCTTCGACGAGCAGACCGTTCGGCTGCACGACCACCGGACCGCCGAGCCCGCGAGTGATCTCCCCGTCCGCGTCGCAGGGGATGCAGTTGCCTCACGAGGCCCGTGACCCACGGGGGATCGAGCACCTCGCCGTCGAGCCACACGCGCGCGGCCGCGGTTGGTTGTCGGCCGCGCCGAATTCCGGCTCGGAATCAAGACCAGGCTTGGCGATCTCGACGCGGGCTGGCAGGATGGGCACCGGTCCTTCGCGATCGTCTCGCCCGGGAGGTCCCGTTGCCACGTCAATCGTTCACGCTCGTCCGGTATCCCGCGCCGGGCCCCCACCGGAACCTGATGCTCGGCGGCACCGCCGGGCGCGATGGCGACGATCTCGTGGTCCGCTGGTCGCTGCGCGGCGACGTCGACGCGATCGCGGTCCCGGCGCCCGCCGCCGGGCCGGCGCGACGCGACGCGCTGTGGACGGACACCTGCTTCGAGGTCTTTGCCGCCCGCCTGGGCGACCCCGGATACTGGGAGCTGAACCTCGCGCCGTCCGGCGACTGGAACGTCTACCGATTCGCCGGTTACCGGCAGCAGATGCGTCCGGAGGCCGCCGCGGCGGCGCTCGGTTGCGCGGTCGCGCAGAACTCGCGGGCGCTCACGGTCCAGCTTCGCTGCCCGCTCGCGGGGTTCGCGGTCGACGGCGCCCTCGAACTCGGGGTCGGCGTCGTGCTCCGCTCGCCCACGGGGGCGCTCAGCCACTGGGCGCTCGCGCACGCGCCCGGACGGCCCGATTTCCACTGGCGGCCGGGGTTCAAGCTGCGTATCTGACGCGCTCTCCCCGATTCACAGCGCCCGGTAACGGTCCGGCTGCGCGAAGAAGGCGACCGAGCGGTAGCCGGCCTTGACCACGGCGCTGTGCAACGCTCCCGCCGGGATGTGGAACGACTCACCGACGCGGTACGTGCGCGTCGCGCCGCCGGCCGTCAGGACGACCTCGCCGGCCACCACCAGCTCCCATTGTTCGCCGTGACTGTGCTCGGGAACCACGACCTCCTGGTCGAAGCTCATCAGGGCGGCCTGCTGCGTCGCGCCCTGGAGCAAGCGCCCCCGGAAACCCGGCAGCCCGAGGTCGAATTCGGGCAGGCGATCAAGGAAGGCAGGAAATTCGAACATGCGGACCTCCCGGAGGTTGGCGACCGGTCGCCGGCCCGGATCGGGCAGCGTCCGATTCCGCAGCGCCCGCGCTGCGCTCGGGAATCTCCCGAATCCACGTTGAGCCCCGGCCCCGACCTGATTACCATGGAGCGATCGCGTGCGCCAGCCTTCGACCCACAGGACCACCATGGTTAGCTACAGTCTATCCCATCTGAAGCAGCTCGAGGCCGAGTCGATCCACATCCTGCGCGAGGTCGCCGCCGAGTTCCAGAATCCGGTGATGCTCTACTCGATCGGCAAGGACTCGTCCGTGATGCTCGACCTGGCGAGCAAGGCGTTCGCGCCCGGCAGGATCCCCTTCCCGCTCCTGCACGTCGACACGCAGTGGAAATTCCAGGATATGTACCGGTTCCGCGAGCAGGTCGCCAGGCGCTACGACGTCGAGATCCGGGTCTGGATCAACCCCGAGGGCCGCGATCGGGTGGGCCCCTTCAGCCACGGCTCAGAGAAACACACCCAGATCATGAAGACCGAGGCGCTCAAGCAAGCCCTCGACCACTGGGAGCACGACGCCGTCTTCGGCGGCGCCCGGCGCGACGAGGAGAAATCCCGGGCCAAGGAGCGCGTGTACAGCTTCCGCAATCGCTTCCATCAGTGGGACCCGAAGAACCAGCGGCCCGAACTGTGGAACCTCTACAACGCCAAGGTCGACAAGGGCGAGTCGATCCGCGTCTTTCCGCTCTCGAACTGGACCGAGCTGGACGTCTGGCTCTACTTGATGCGCGAGAAGGTACCCATCGTACCGCTCTATTTCGCGGCCGTGCGGCCGGTCGTCGAGCGCGCCGGCGTGCTCATCATGGTCGACGACGACCGGATGCCGCTCGAGCCGGGCGAGGTCGTCCAGCAGCGCAAGGTCCGCTTCCGGACGCTCGGCTGCTACCCGCTCACGGGCGCGATCGAATCAGAGGCGGCGACGATCGAGGACATCGTGCAGGAGATGCTCCTGGCCACCACCAGCGAACGCCAGGGGCGCGTCATCGATTACGATGGCGCCTCGTCGATGGAGGAGAAGAAGAAGGACGGCTATTTCTGACCGCACGCGGCGGCGAAGGGCGATCATGGGCGACCACGACTACCGGGTCCAGGACGAGGACCTGATCCGCGACGACATCGCGGGCTACCTGCGCAAGCACGAGACGAAGGATCTCCTGCGCCTCTTGACCTGCGGGTCGGTGGACGACGGCAAGTCCACGCTGATCGGGCGGCTCCTCTACGATTCGAAGATGATCTACGAAGACCAGCTCGCCGCGGTCACCCGCGACTCCAAGATCCACGGCACCGTCGGCGGCGACTTCGACCCCGCGTTGTTGACCGACGGCCTGAAGGCCGAGCGCGAACAGGGCATCACCATCGACGTCGCCTATCGCTACTTCTCCACGGCGAAGCGGAAGTTCATCATCGCCGACTGCCCCGGCCACGAGCAGTACACGCGCAACATGGCGACCGGCGCCTCGACCGCCGACCTCGCCGTGATCATCATCGACGCGCGGCACGGCGTCGTCACCCAGACCAAGCGCCACGCGTTCATCTGCTCGCTGCTGGGCATCAAGCACGTGGCGGTCGCGATCAACAAGCTCGACCTCGTGGGCTGGTCGGAGGCCGTCTACGACCGGATCCGCGAGGATTTCAACGCGTTCGTGTCGCGCCTGGCGTTCGCCGACATCCACTTCTTCCCGATCTGCGCGCTCAGGGGCGACAACGTCGTCGACCCGAGCGAGCATACGCCGTGGTACGACGGGGCCACCCTGCTGCACCACATGGAGAACGTGAACATCGCGAGCGACCGCAACCTCATCGACATGCGCCTGCCGGTCCAGTACGTGATGCGGCCGCACCTCGACTTCCGCGGCTTCGCGGGCACCATCGCCTCGGGCGTGGTCCGCGCCGGCGACTCGGTCGTGAGCCTGCCGTCGCGACGCCACTCGCGGATCAAGGCCGTCTACGTCGACGGCGAACCGATCGCCGAGGCGTTCGCCCCGATGGCCGTCACGGTGACGCTCGCGGACGAGATCGACGTCTCGCGCGGCGACCTGCTGGCGCCGGTCCACAACGTCCCGACGATCGGCCACGATCTCGAGGCCATGGTCGTCTGGATGCACGAGATCCCGGCCGAGCCGGGCCGCACGTACCTGATCAAGCACACCACCAACCTCGTGCCCGGGGTCCTCGGGGCCGTGCGTTACAAGATGGACGTCGACAACCTGCGCAAGGCGCCGGGCGAGGCCCACGCCCTGCGCCTGAACGAGATCGGGCGCGTGCACCTGACCATGCACCGTCCGATCGCCTTCGATCCGTACGACCGCAACCGCGCGACCGGCGCCTTCATCATCATCGACCGGGTGACCAACGTCACGGTCGGCGCCGGCATGATCATCGACCGCGTCGTGCGCGAGCCCGTCCAGGGGCCCAAGAGCCGGCACATCGCCGAGGCCCGCGGCTCCGTGAGCCGCCGGGACCGGGAGCGGCGGCTCGGCCAGAGGGGTTTCACCGTCTGGCTCACGGGCCTCAGCGGCAGCGGCAAGTCGACGATCGCCTACGAGCTCGAGCGCCAGCTCGCCGCCGAGGGCAGGCTCTGCTACGTGCTCGACGGCGACAACATCCGCCATGGCCTCAACAGCGACCTCGCCTTCAGCGCCGACGACCGCGCGGAGAACATCCGCCGCATCGCCGAGGTCGCGCGGCTCATGAACGAGGTCGGCGTGATCGTCATCTCGGCCTTCATCAGCCCGTACCGCGCGGACCGGCGGCGCGCGCGCGACATCGTCGGCGACGGCGCCTTCCTCGAGGTCCACCTCGATACGCCGCTCGCGGTCTGCGAGGCCCGCGACCCGAAGGGGCTGTACCGGAAGGTGCGCGCCGGCGAGATCCCCCAGTTCACCGGGATCACCGACCCGTACGAGGCGCCGGAAGCGCCCGAGCTCAGGCTCGAGACCGCGACGCTCAGCGCCGAGAGGTGCGCCGGCGAGATCGTCGCGGCGTTGCGCGGGCGCGAGGTCCTGCCATGACCGCGTCCGCCGCGCGACCCGGCGCGTCCGTCGCCGCGCTGGCCGCCGCGCTCGCGGTGGTGGCCGCGGCGGCGGCGGGCGAGCCCGTCCGGGTCGGCATCGACGCCGGCCACGGCAACTACCACACGGCTGCCGGTCGGTACGCGCCGTTCGCAGAGCTCGTGCGCGCCGACGGGGGCGAGGTCACGGACGTCACGGCCACCTTCACCGCCGCCGGCCTGGCCGACCTCGACCTCCTCGTGATCGCCAACGCCCTGGCGCCCGCCAACCGCGACCGGTGGTCCCTGCCCACGCCGTCCGCCTTCACCGCCGGGGAGATCGCTGCGGTCGCCGCCTGGGTCGCGGCGGGCGGCCGGCTCTTGTTGATTGCCGACCACATGCCGTTTCCGGGCGCGGCCGGCGCACTGGCCGCCGCATTCGGGATCGTCATGGACAACGGTTTCGTCGTCGGCGCGCGCGATGACGGCATCCTCCGCTTCGACGCCGGCGACAGCACGCTGGCCGCTCATCCCATCGTCCGCGGCGGCGATGGCGACGCGCCGATCCCCTTCGTGCTCTCGTTCACCGGCCACGCATTCCGGGTCGAGGCGGGTCGTGACGCACAACCTCTCCTGGTCGTGCCCGCCGGCGCCGTGATGCTGCTGCCCGAGACCGCCTGGGAGTTCTCGGAGACGACTCCGCGCCGGGACGCCGCCGGCCTCTGGCAGGGAGCCGCGCTGATCGTGGGCGACGGCCGGGTGGCCGTCTTCGGCGAAGCTGCCATGTTCACCTCGCAGGCGACGCGTCCGGGCCATGCTGCGATCGGATTCGACCATCCGGAGGCGACCTGGAACCGGCAGTTCGCGCGGAACGTGATCCGGTGGCTCGTCGGCGAGCTACCTGCCCGGTGAGTTCCCACGACCTAGGGTGACTCGGCGCGGGGCGAGGTCGCGAGCTGGCGCAGCCGCAGCTCGGCCTGCGGCCCGACCAGGTTGTAGTCCTCGGCGATCGCCTGGCGATAGAATCGGCGGGCGGCCGCGGGATCGCCGAGCCGGACGCAGAGATCGCCTCGCAGCACCGCCACGCGGCCGTCGCCCGGCGCGAGTTCCGCGTACCGGTCGAGCACGGCCCGCGCTTCGTCCAGGCGATTCTCGAGGATGAGCAGCTGCGCGAGCGCCCGGCCGAGGTACGGCCGCGGCCGGCGGTTGAAGGCGCGGTCCAGCAGGTCCAGGGCCTGGTTGGCGCGTCCCAGCCGGTGCTCGGAGAACGCCACGAGACGGATGGCCGGCTCGTGGTCCGGAGCTTCGTGCAGGACGTCGTTCGCGAGGGCCAGCGCCTCCGCGAAGCGGCTCTGCGTGTACGCCGTTTCCGCGCGCAGGAGGCGGTTGTAGAGCGGCAGCATGGCCTTGGGGTCGGGCCGTTCCGCCGCCTCGTCTCCGCTCGCCAGGACGTAACCGAGCGAGGCCAGGCGTCGCGCCTCGAGGTCGTCGATCGCGCGACGCCCGCGGATCTCCTCCCCCTGGCTCGCCAGCCTGTCGCGGAGCATTCGCTCGAGGCCCGCGCTCGGATGGCCGCCGGCCGTCCACCGGTTGCGCGTCTCGCCGGCGTCGGCCGCCAGGTCGTAGCTCTCCGGCTGCGGCGCCAGCACGAACTTCTCGGTCCGCGTGCGCAGGGCGAAGAGCGGGCTCCAGCCGGCGAGCCCGAGCGGCAGCTCCGTCTCGAGGTAGACGGCGCGGTCGGCCGCCGGCGGCGCAAACAGGCTGATCCCGTCGCACGGCTCGCTGCGGGCCAGGCCGAGGAGATCCTCGAGCGTGGGGCGCAGGTCGACGATGCTCACCACCCGGTCGTCGAGGCGTCGCGCTCGACCATCCAGGGCGGCGCCGGCGAAGATCAACGGGATGCGGACCGTGCTGTCGTAGAGAAACAGCCCGTGCGTGGGCTCGCCGTGCTCGCCGAGGCTCTCGCCGTGGTCCCCGACCACCACGATCACGGTCCGGTCGCGCAGGCCCGCCTCAGCGAAGCGGGCGAGGAGGCGCCCCAGCTCGGCGTCGACGTGGGCGATCTCGGCGTCGTAGGGACGGTCGCGGAACGCCGGGCTCGCGGCGAGCGGCGAACGGTACGGCAGGTGCGGATCGAAGTAGTGGACCCAGAGGAAGAACGGACGCGCGTCACGGTCGGTCTCGCGCCGGCTCAGCCAGAGCAGCGCCGCGTCGGTCACCTCGCGCGCATCGCGCTCGTTGAACTCGGGCCTCAGCGGCTGGAACCCGTCAGCGGTCGCCCGGAAGTCGTAGTGCTCGAAGCCGCGATCGAGGCCGAACCGCCGGTCGAGCACGAAACAGCCCAGGATCGCGGCCGTCGCGTAGCCGGCGTCGCGCAGCTCCTCGGCCAGCGTCCGGGCGCCGTCGGCGGGCAGCCGGTAGCGGCCGTTGTCGCGCACGCCGTGGCGCGGCGGCTCGAGGCCGGTCAGCAGCGACGCGTGCGCCGGCAGGGTCACCGGGCAGCAGGTGACGGCTCCGTCCACCCGGAGTCCTCGCCTCGCCAGCTCATCGAGGACCGGCGTACGCGCCCGCGCGTCGCCGTAGCAGCCGAGATGATCGGGACGCGTGGTGTCCAGGGTCACGAGCAGCAGGTGATGGCCGGCAAGGGCGCCCGGGGCGACGAGCTCGGCCAGCGACGAGGCCGGGGCGTCCGCGCGCTCGCCGCAGCCGGCGAGCAACGCGAGGAGCGCGGCCAGGACCAGCGTCGCGACCCAGTGCGCGGCCGGAGGCGCGACGCCGATCCGAGCGCGGCTCATCGGCCGGTCCTGGCGATCCGGAACCCGGCGTGGTTGGCGGCGCCTGCTGGCGCGAAGCAATCGCGGCTCGTGGAGCGGACGTTCAGGGCCTGGCACACCCACCCGCCGCCGCGCAGGACCCGGCGGCTGCCGTCGGCCGGGCCGCGAGGATCGACCTGCGCGGCCCACCCGAGATCGCACTCGTGCCAGTCGTTGCACCACTCGAACACGTTGCCGGCGAGGTCCGCGAGCCCCAGGAACGACTGGCCGGCCGGATAGGCGCCGGCGATCGTGGTCCAGCCCACGCATGGTCCGTCCGCCGGCGCGAAGTTGGCGAGCGCGCAGGCGGGGTCCTGGCCGCCCCAGGGATACGGGCGTCCGTCCGGATACCGCGCGACGTATTCCCACTCGGCGTCCGTGAGCAGGCGGAAGCCGGCGGCGCCGTAGGGATCGCCGCCGTTGCAGGGCCAGTCTCCCACGTGCAGGTAGGCGCGCGGCAGGCCGTCGCGCAGGCTCGACCAGTCGCAGAAGCAGACCGCGCCGAACCAGCGGACCTCGACCACCGGGTGCTGGGGATTGACGCCCCAGCCGGCGTCGCGCAGCACGAATCCGCCGTCCGCGAACGCGATCTCGCAATCGGCGTCGTCGAGATCGAGGAGCACCTCGTCGCTGCCATCGAGGGTGTCGCGCACCTGGCCGTCGACGACGGCAACGTGGCCCCGCGCGAACGCCCAGCGCAGACCGTCGAGAAACTCCTGGTTCGTGACCTCGTGCTGGCCGACCAGGATGCCGCGGGTGAGGGTGACCTGGTGCGTGTTGAAGCCGCAGTAGCCGTCATACCCGCCCATCGCGAACGACCCGGCCGGCACGGCCACCAGCGGCGGCGGCGTGAACTCCACCGGCACGAAGGTGATGCTGTCGATCGCCGCGACGTCGTACTCGTCGACCGCACCGTCGTGGTGGACCTGCAGGCGCCAGGAATCCTGCGCCAGCAGACCCGTCGCGCCGGCGAACCCGACGAGGACGACCAGGGCGATCACGGTCCGCGAGCGTCCCGGCATGGCCGCGTTCCCTCCTCTCGCCGCCGGTTCAGCGGACGAGCAGCAGCTTGCGACTCTCATCGATGCCGATCGCCTCGAGGCGATAAACATAGACCCCGCTCGGCGCCGGCCGGCCCGCGTCGTCACGGGCGTCCCAGCGGACGCTGTGACGCCCTGCGTCGCGCGCCTCATTGACGAGCGAGCGCACGAGCCGGCCGTCGACGCCGTAGATCCGCAGCCTGACGGCGCCGGCGCGGGGCAGTTCGAAGGCGATCCTCGTCTCGGGGCCGCCGGGATTCGGCTGGTTCGGCAGCAGGTGAGCGATGCGGGTGAGCGCCTCGCCGTCGCCGGGGTCCACCACGCCCGTCGGGTGCCACGCGAACGCGAGCGACACGATGTCGCCAACCGCGAAGCTCTGGTCGCCGGCATCCAGGCGAATGCGCAAGCTGTCGCCGGCGAACTCGAGATAGCGAACCACCTCGAGCGCGAAGGCGCGCGACGACCCGTCGTCCAGACGGATCACGAGGTCGGGCGACGTCGCGCGGGCAGGTCCGCCCGGCGAGAAGACCATCCACGCGATCGCGGCGACCGTGATGGCTCGGAGGCACATCCTGAACTCGCCTCTCGATTGCGCGAGCCAGATCCAGGACTCCCGCCGTCGATTCTACCACGGGACGCCGCCGGCGGTCCACCCGGCGCGCCCTCAGTGGAAGTCCCGCGCCGCCGTCGCGATCGGCTGCCGCCGCAGCGACGGCTCCCACAGCGTCTCGACGATCAGGTGCACGACGCCGTCCTCGCTCTGGATCCTCCCCGAGACCCCCAGGAACGACCGCGTCCGCGCCAGCATCCGGTACTGCTCGTACACCCTGGCCCACAGCACCAGGTTCACGAAGCCGGTCTCGTCCTCCAGGGTCATGAAGGTGACCTCCTTCGCCGTGGCCGGCCGCTGCCGGCAGATCACGACGCCGGCGTAGTGGACGCGGGCGCCGTCGCCGAGCGCGCCCACCTCGCGCGCCGTGGGCAGGCCGGCCGCCTGCAGATCCCCGCGCAGCGGCTCGAGCAGGTGGCCGCGCGCCGAATGGTCGGTGCGCTGCCAGTCCCAGGTGATCGCCTCGTGGGCGGACAGGGCGGCGAGAGCCGGCGCCGGCGCGGGGTCCCCGAGGTCGAGCACGAGCTGCTCCGGGCGTTCGCCCCGCGCGAGCGCGTGGACCTGCCACAGCGCCTGGCGGCGGTCGGGCACGAGCGAGGCGAGCCCGCCGGCCTCCGCGACGGCGAGCAGCGCGTCGTGCGGCGGGCGCGCGCGGCGGGCGAGGTCGGCGATCGAGGCGAAGGGGCGCTCGGCGCGCGTGGCGAGCAGGCGCTCGACGTCGCGCCGCGCGAGACCGTTCACGTAGCGCAGCCCCATGCGCACGGCGAGCGGCCGGCGCGCGTAGGCGGCCACGCTCCCCGACAGGAAGGCGGTGTCGTCGACCTCCTCGAGCGTGCAGTCCCACTCCGAGCAGGCGACGTCGAGCGGGCGGATCGCGATCCCGTGGCGGCGCGCGTCCTCGACGATCGTGCCGGGCAGGTAGAAGCCCATGGGCAGGGCGTTCAACAGCGCGCAGGTGAACTCGGCCGGGTAGTGGCACTTGAGCCAGGCCGTGGCGTAGGCGATGAGCGCGAAGCTCGCTGCGTGGCTCTCGGGGAAGCCGTACTCGCCGAAGCCGCGGATCTGGTCGAAGACGCGCTCGGCGAAGGCGGGGTCGATGCCCTTCTGGACCATGCGCGAGACGAGGCGGTCGTGGTGCTGCTCGATGGGGCCGTTGCGGCGCCAGCGTGCCATGTCGCGGCGCAGCTGGTCGGCCTCGCCGGGCGTGTAGTCGGCCGCCGCCATCGCCAGGCGCATCACCTGCTCCTGGAAGAGCGGCACGCCGAGGGTCTTGCGCAGGATCGGCTCCAGCGACGGGTGCGGATAGACCACGGGCTCCTTGCCGTGCCGCCGCGCGATGAACGGATGGACCATGCCGCCGGTGATCGGCCCCGGCCGGATGATCGCGACCTGGATCACGAGGTCGTAGTAGTTCGCCGGGCGCAGGCGCGGCAGCATCGCCATCTGCGCGCGGCTCTCGATCTGGAACACGCCGACCGTGTCGGCGCGCTGCGCCATGGCGAAGGTCGCGGCGTCCCGGCGCGGGATGTCGGCGAGCGTGAGCGCGCGGCCGCGGTGCCGCCGCAAGAGGTCGAAGGCGCGGTGCAGGTGGTTCAGCGCGCCGAGGCCGAGCAGGTCGACCTTGAACAGGCCGAGCGCCTCGACGTCGTGCTTGTCCCACTGGATCACGGTGCGGCCGGGCATGGTCGCGTTCTCGATGGGCACGAGGTCCGAGACCGGCTCGTGGCCCAGGAGGAAGCCGCCGGGGTGGATGCCGAGGTGGCGCGGCGTGTCCTGGATCTCGGCGACCAGCCGCACGAGGTGCGCGTGGGCCGGCGCGGCGGGGTCGAGGCCGGCCGCCCGCAGGGTCTCGGGACCGAGGTCGCCGCCCCGGCCCGCGTACTTCGCGAGGCGGTCGAGCTGGACGGCGGGCAGGCCGAGCACGGCGCCCACCTCGCGGATCGCCGAGCGCGGCCGGAAGCGGATCACGTTGGCGACCATGGCGGCGCGGTCGCGGCCGTACTTCGCGTAGACGTGCTGGATCACCTCCTCGCGGCGGTCGTGCTCGATGTCGAGGTCGATGTCGGGCGGCTCGGCGCGCTCGCGCGAGATGAAGCGCTCGAAGAGCAGGTCCACCTCCTGCGGATTCACCGCCGTGACGCCGAGGCAGTAGCAGACCACCGAGTTGGCGGCCGAGCCGCGGCCCTGGCAGAGGATGTCCGTCTCGCGGCAGAAGCGGACGATCTCCCACATGGTCAGGAAGTAGCCGTCGTAGTCGAGCTCGTGGATCAGGTCGAGCTCCTGGCGGATGCGCCGGCGCAGGTGCTCCGGCACGGGGTCGCCGAAACGCTCGCGGGCGCCCTTCCAGGCGAGGTGCTCGAGCCAGCGGCCGGTGGTCATCCCGAGCGGCAGGTGCTCGGTGGGGTAGCGGTAGCGCAGCTCGGCGAGGGTGAAGGTGCAGCGCGCGGCGACCTCGCGGGTGCGCGCGACCGCGTCCGGCAGGTCGCGGAAGAGGCGCGCGAACGCCGCCGGGTCGCGCAGCGCGTGGCGGTCGTTGGGGCGAAGCAGACGGCCCGCCGCGGCGAGCGTCGTGCGGTGGCGGATGCAGGTGACGACGTCCTGCAGCGGCCGGCGCGCCCGGTCGTGGTAGAGGACCTCGACCGCGGCCACGAGCGAGAGACCGAAGCGCGCAGCGCGGCGGCGCAGGCGCGCCTCGACCGCGGGCTCGCCGGCCGCCTCGTGGCGCGCGACCAGGGCGTGGAGGCGGTCGCCGAACGCGTCGCGCAGCGTGCCCGCGACGGCCGGCAGCCCCGCGTTCGCCGGGGCGGCGAGGCGGCTGCGCGCGCCGCCCCACAGCGCCACGAGGCCCGCGGCGTGCGCCGCCACCTCGTCCCAGCCGACGCGGCTCTCCCCCTTCGCGCAACGGCGGCGACCCGCGGTCACCAGGCGGCAGAGGTTGCGGTAGCCGTCGTGATCGGCGGCGAGCAGCACCAGGGTGGTGCCGTCGTCCAGGGTGACCTCGCTGCCGGTCAGGAGGCGCGGCGCCGGACTGCGGCTGGCGCCGCCCTCGTCGCCGTCGCCCGCCTCGCCGGACCGCGCGGCCAGCCCGCGCGCGGCGAGGTACGCCGACGGGGCGCCCTGGACGCCGTCGCGGTCGGTGATCGCCACGGCGTCGAGGCCGAGCGCCGCGGCCCGCTCGACCAGCTCGGCCGGCGCGCTCGCCCCCTCGAGGAACGAGAAGTGGGACTTGCACCAGAGGGCGGCGTGGCTCATTCCACCCTCCCCTGCAAGAGCCACCGCCGCCGCCGCCGATCGCGGAAGACCCAGCGCAGCTCACGGCCGCCGACCTTGACGAAGCAGTACGCGCGCCGGATCTCGCCGCGCCACCAGCCGCCCGAGAGGTGGAACGGTCCGGCACACACGAACTCGGGACGCGGCGCCGGCACCGGGCGCGGCCGGGCGAGCAGGCGGCGCACCAGCGGCGGCGGCCCGATCTCGAGCGGCGGCAGGGCCGCGGCGGGCGGCGCGGCCGGTGGCGCATCCAGCGGCGCCCACCGCACGCGCGCCTCCGGCAGGTGCCCGGACCCCAGTTCCGCCCGCACGACCGCCGCGTCGCCCAGCTCGGCGCGCACCCGGGCGAGGGCGCGCGCCGCGGCCGCGGGATCGCGGCGGCGCTGCTGCGCGAAGAGGTCGAGGCACTCGGCGGTGGCCGCGGTGTCGTCGAGGGCGAGGACCACGCGCTCGACGCCGGCGGTGAGCGCGAGCCGTTCCAGGCGCAGGCGGATCAGCTCGAGCAGGAGCACCGCGTCGAGCGTCGGCGCGGCGGGGCGCAGCGTCTCGCGCAGGCGGGTGCCGGCACGGTCGGCGAGCCACAGCTCGAGGTGCGCGGCCGTCACGGCGCGCAGGCGGTCGGCCAGGCGATCGAGCAGCGGATGCAGCGCGCGCTTGACGAGGAACAGCAGGCGCCAGGCATCGCTCTCCGGCTCGTCGAGGACCTCCTCCGCGCGCTCGGGCTCGACCGGGCACGAGGCCTGCAGCGGCGCGAACGCGGCGCCGCGCGCCAGGCGGTGCAGCTCGACGGCGGCCGCGCCGAAGCGCGCGCCGACGCCCTGCTCGGGCAGGTCGCAGAGCGCGCCAACCGTGCGCACGCCGAGACGGGCGAGGTGGTCGCGCAGCCGCGGCTCGAGCTGCAGGCGAACGAGGGGCACCCGGCGCAGCACGGCCAGCTCGTCGCGCGCGGTGGCCGCCACGGTCACGCCGCGGCAGGTGCGCGCGAGGCCGTAGCTGCCGAAGCGGGTGAAACCGACGGCGACGCTCGCCGCCAGGTCGGCGCGGACGAGCGAGCTGTGCAGGCGCCCGGCCCAGGCGCCCGGCGACCCGTACAGCCGGTCCAACCCCTGCGCGTCGAGCCAGAACACGCCCGGCTCGTGGCCGGCCGCCTCGACGCGCGGGCTGTAGCGCCGCAGGTGCCGGTGCAGCCGCTCGCCGGCCGCGGCGAGCTCGCGCGCCGCCACCGTGCCCGCCCGCAGGTCGTGCGCGAGCGACAGCGCCGCCGCGTACCGCAGGCCGGGCAGGATGCCGCGGCGCCGCGCCGCGCCGTTGACCCACACGAGCGGCGCCTGGGGGCTGTCCTCGGCGACCACGGCCGCGGGGCCCTCGCGCCAGTCCGGATGCCGGCGCAGCAGCAGCTGCAGCGGCCAGGCCGGCAGATCGACGCAGGCGATGCGCGCGGGCGACCCGGCGCCCGCGCCGCCGCCGCCGGAGCGCTCAGGACAGCCCGTCGGGTCCACGGCACACCTCCCGCCAGCGCCAGCCGGGACCGTGGCGCTTGTCCTTGACGGCCGTGACCTCGCACGCGTACCGCCCCTCGCCCACGCGCCGGCGCGTGGCGACCGCGCGCAGCGAGACGAGCGAGCCCAGCGACGGCCGGTCCGGCGGCGTCGCGGTCAGGCAGAGCACGGCCGCGTCGTGCCGCAGCGCGAGCTGGACGAGGCGGCTCTGCAGGGGCAGGGGCAGCTCGGCCGGACGGCCCGCCGCCGCGAGGTCCACAACCACCAGTCCGAACGCGCCCGAGCGCAGCAGCAGGTCGGCCGCACGGCCGGCCGCCGCCGCGTCGGGCGCCCGCACGACCGGGAGGGCGGCGAGGTCGACCCCGCCGGCCGCGACGTCGGGCGCGAAGAAGAGGTCGGGGCCGACGGCCACCCATGCCGCGGGCTCGCCGGCCAGCTGGGCGTCACGCACCAGGGCGAAGGCGACGCTCAGCACGGCGGGCGCAGCCCCCGGCCCCAGTTCACAGAGACGCCCGGCCAGCTCGGCGCGCGACCAGAGCCGACCGTCCGCCGGCTGGACCGCCGGTTGGACCGCCGAGACTCGCAGGCGCACCAGCGCGGGATGTTCGCGGATGACGGCGAGCGCATCGAGCGCCCGGGCTGGCTCGGCCACGAAGCACCTCCTTCACCAGGCGAGCAGGCGCTTCCCAGCATAGCAGACATTTGTCTGGATTGGCAAGGGGATTTTCGCCTGCCGGGCGAAAATCCGGGGCGGCGGATCAGCCGAGCCGGCGCCGCACCTCGACGACCTGGCCGAGGATGCGCACGTCGCTCCCCGCGCCGGGCACGATGGGTGCGAACGCCGGGTTCTCGGCGTGCAGTTCGACCCGCCGGGCGCGCAGACGCAGGCGCTTGACCGTGGCCTCGCCGCCCACCAGCGCGACCACGATCGCGCCGTCCGGGGCCCGCTCCTGCCGCCGCACCACCACCAGGTCGCCGGGCAGGATCCCGGCGCCGGTCATGCTCTCGCCGCGCACCGTGAGGGCGAAGAGCGTCTCCTGGTCGGGCCGGCCCTCGACCGCGAGCCAGCCGTCAGGCGCCTCGAACGCCTCGCTCAGCTTGCCCGCCGCGACGCGGCCCAGGATCGGCACCGGCCGCGCGACCGCCGACGTGCCGGCGGGCAGCCGGTAGCCGCGGGCGCGGCCCGGCTGCTTGGAGAGCTTGCCCTCCGCGACGAGCGCCTCGAGGTGCTGCCGCGCCGACTGCACGGCGGCGAAGCCCAGGTGCTCCTGGACCTCCCGGGTGGTGGGCGGCGCGCCGGCGAGGATGCGCTCGCGAACGAAGGCGAGCACGCGGCGGCGGGTCTCGCCAGCTGGCGTCCGGGACACGGCGGCTCCTTTCGCTGCGGTCACGATAGCAGACATGCGTCTGCAACGTCAAGTCCGGCGCGCCCCGGAACCGCCCCCGAGAAACCGGGCCGCGACCAGGTGCTGAACCATCCACATTTCCGTATGTTCTTGCCAGGGACCACCGGTTCGCAGTACGCGCCCACTCCTTGATAAATCGCCACTTCCGGTTCCGGCACGGCCCTTGCCTGACATGCATGTCGCGTGTCGGCGTCCAGACGGCAACGATGTTCATCCGGGATCCGATCCAGGGACGGTGGCGATCATGACCAACGGCAAGGAAAACACGCTGCAGAACCACCTGCTCGCGTTGAAGACCGGCGACCGGGTCTTCGAGAACGCCTTCGCGGGCATCAGCCGCATGATCCTGGAGGGCGAGATCGAGAAGGTCGTGGTGAACGGAAAGTCCACCTATGACTTCAAGATCTTCCGCCACGGCAAGAAGCACATCGTCGGCATGTACGACGAGATCAACAGCTTCGTCTCGTACGTCAAGGACGCCGCCGAGGGCGGGTCCTCGAAGGAGATGGCGTACGTCCTCGTGGGCGAGCCCGGCAACGGCAAGACGTTCTTCGTCGAATACGTGAGCCGCCTGTACCGCGAGTTCCTCGCCCGGCCGCGCAACCGGAAGTACACGTTCCGTTTCACCGACCTGACCGGAATCGGATCATACGGCAAGATCGCGACCATCGAGAGCCAGACGTACGAGGACCCCGCCATCCTGGCGATGAACCTCCTGGAGACGCCCGAGGCGAGCCGGGACTACCTCGCCCGCAAGGTCGGATTCACGCCGGCGCAGCTGGATCGACTCTGGGACGACTACCGGCCCCTGGGCGCGTGCTCCAGCTACATCTGGAACGACCTGCGCGAGTTCTGCGACGGCAAGCTCGACCAGATGCTCACCCACATCGAGATCGTGCCGGTGCCCTTGACCGAGAGCCTGGGCACCGTGACGGGCAAGTACCCCGCGAAGGACAAGATCACCTCGAGCGCGGTCGACCTCCTCGGCGAGGAGTCGATCCAGCGCCTGCTGCACATAGCCGACACCAACAACCCCTATCGCTTCGACCTGCGGCGCGGCGCCCTGGCGCGGGTCGCCGGCGGCGGCATCCACTTCTCGGACGAGATGTTCAAGAACAAGAAGGACCTCGTCCAGGTCTACCTCGGCGTGATCCAGAACCGCACGATCGAGATCGACGGCTACAAGTGGCCGATCGACACGCTGATCATCGCCACCAGCAACAACAACGAGTTCAACCGCTTCCTCGCCGAAAAGGAGGAGGCGCCGATCGTCGACCGGTGCCGCATCTGCTATATCTCGCACAACACGAACTACCTGCTGCAGCACCAGCTCACCCAGTACGCGATCGGCAGCGAGACCAAGACCACGCTCAACCGCGACGACCTGCACCAGGATCCGAACCTCAACTACGCGGCCAGCGTCACGGTCATCCTCTCGCGGCTGCCGCACACCGAGAAGCTCACGCCGATCGAGACCATGAAGCTCGCGGCGGGCGAGATCGCCGGCGAGAAATCGATCAAGACCCTGGCCGAGGTCATCGACACCCTGAGCCAGGACACGGACATCACCCACCGCTTCGGTCAGAAGGGCCTGGGCCAGCGCAATCTCGGGCGCGCCATCCAGCTCATGGTCGAGAGCTCGGAGACCAACGAGGGCCGCTGCATGTTCGCGCACGACGTCTTCAAGACGCTCGAGCGCGTGATCCTCGACTACGTCCACGACAACAACGACCGCGCGAAGTACCTCGAGGACCTCAAGACCGCGCGCGGCCTCTACCGCGAGCGCATCCTCACCGAGATGTTCAACGCGTACATGGACGAGCCGCAGGCGATCCGCAAGGATGTGATGAACTACGTCAACATGATCATCGGCATCGACGCCGAGCATCTCGGCCCGGACAAGATGTGGAAGTACAAGGACCCGCAGACCGGCGAGCTGCGGGCGCTCAAGGTCGACGAGCGGTTCATCAAGAGCATCGAGGAACGGCTGCAGCTGAAGACCGACGAGCAACGCGAGAGCTTCCGCACGTCGATCCGCAAGATCTACGGCCAGAAGATCGGCGTCGACCCCAACTACGACTTCATGGACAACCTGGAGCTCGTCAAGGCCGTCACGGACGTCCGCCTCAAGAGCGACATCGCGGGCGCCGGCAGCCTGATCGGCGCGCTCGCGAACCGGACCAACGAGGAGAACCAGAACCTGTACGACCGCATGATCGACACGATGCTGCACAAGCTGGGCTACTGCCAGACCTGCGCCCAGAAGACGATCGAGTACTTCTGCACGCAGGAGGATGAGACCTAGGATGGAGCGGCGGCCGCGGTACACGCCTGGAATCCGGATCGTCCGGCGGATCGGCAACGACCCGTACGCCCACGCGGACCCGAGCTGGCAGCTGACCCTGAGCGCCGCGCGCGGCAGCTACGCGGTGCGGATCGGCTCGCTCGACGACCTGATGGAGCGCGACAAGCAGCGCGAGGCCGATGGCTTTCCCCGCAAGATCCGCATCGGCCGCCTGGTGAAGCCCGGCCGCGGCGGGCAGCACAAGGTCGTCGTCGTCCCGACCACGGTCGAGGAGAAGCTCCTGCACGACAACAAGTTCGCCGATCGGCCCGAGGGTTCCGGCGGCGCGGGCGGCAGCGGCGAGGGCGAAGAAGGCGAGATCATCGGCGAGCAGCCCGTGCGGCCCGAGGCCGGCGAGGACGACGGCAGCGGGCCCGGGCAGGGCGAAGGCGGCCCCCACGAGCTGGAGAGCAACGCCTACGACCTCGGCCGCATCCTGACCGAGCAGTTCCAGCTGCCCAACCTCGAGGACAAGGGCAAGCGGCGCTCGCTCACCCGCTACGTCTTCGACTTCACCGATCGGCACCGGGGCGCCGGCCAGCTGCTCGACAAGAAGGCCACGCTGCGCCAGATCGTCGAGACCAACATCGCGCTCGGCAACGTGAAGGGCGACGAGGCCGTCGACCCCGCCGGACTGATGATCGCGCCTCGCGACAAGGTCTACCGCGTCCTGGCGAAGGAACGCGATTTCGAGTCGCAGGCGGTGGTCTTCTTCCTCCGCGACTACTCCGGCTCGATGAGCGGCCGGCCGACCGAGCAGGTCGTCAGCCAGCATGTCCTGATCTACAGCTGGATCCTCTACCAGTACGCCGGTCAGATCGACCCGCGGTTCATCCTGCACGACACGGACGCCAGGGAGGTCGACGACTTCTACACCTACTACAACAGCCGCGTCGCCGGCGGGACCAAGGTCGCCTCCGCCTTCCAGCTCGTGAACGAGATCGTGGCGCGCGAGAACCTCGCGCAGGACAACAACATCTACGTGTTCCACGGCACCGACGGCGACGACTGGGACACCGACGGCAAGGAGTGCCTGCCGGCGATCGAGACGATGCTCGGTTACGCCGCGCGCGTCGGCGTGACGGTCGTCGCGAGCGAGCACGGCGCCGCGGACTCGACCGCGGTCGTGCGGTACCTGACGGATTCCGGACTGCTCGCCGAGCAGCGGCGCCGGCTGCGGCTGGACGTGATGCCCGAGGCGGCCGACGAGCAGCGGCTCATCGACGGCATCCGCGAGCTCATCAGCGCCTAGAAGGGGCGGCCATGCAGCTGATCGACCAGCACGCCAAACGCATCATGGAAGGTTGCAAGGAGCGCGCCCGCGACGCCGGACTCCGCTTCGACGACGAGACGCTCGAGTACGTCGTCACCAACCGCGATCTGGTCGAGCTGTCGCCCAAGGTCATGATCCCGACGCTGTACGACTACTGGGTCCACGACCTCGAGGTCCTCCAGGGCCGCGGCCGCTACGAGCTCTACCCCAGCAACCCCTACGAGACGGTCATCAACACCCGGCCCGCGATCAGCTTCTACAACGACAACAACCCCGACTGGCTGAACGTGATGATCTTCTACCACGTCCTCGGCCATATCGACTTCTTCCAGAACAACCTCTTCTTCCGCCACACCTGGGACGACGACTTCGCGGGCCAAGCCCTCGCGAACAAGCGCGCCCTGGCCCGGCTGCGCTCCGAGCACGGCCGCTGGGTCGATTACGTGATCGAGTTCGCCCGCGCGATGGACAACCTCGTCGATTTCCACGGCCTGATCTCGGACCTGTACCGGCCCCCGCGCGGCGACTGGAGCCGGCGGCTGGACTGGTACTTCGACGTCTTCCTGCAGGAGATCAAGCAGCTCAGGATCAGCGACTACGTCAAGGAAGTCACGCGGTTCAACGAGTGTCAGCGCGAGGCGGGAACGGCCGGCGAGGACGTATTCTTCAAGGCGGTTCAGCGCAAGTACCCCGAGTTCGCCGCCATGTACGAGCGGTCCGGCCGCACGCCGGCGCCGCGCCATCGCGACGTCATGCAGTTCGTGCTCGACCACAGCCGCTTCCTGAACCAGGAAGAGAACAAGTGGATGCAGCAGGTCGTCCAGATCGTGCGCCAGACCTCGCTCTACTTCCAGCCGCAGATTCGCACCAAGATCATGAACGAGGGCTGGTCGAGCTACTGGCACGAGACCCTCTTCATGCGCGACGACCGCATCGCCGGCCACGAGGTCGACTTCGCTCGCGTCAACGCCGCGGTCACCAGCATGCCCCGGATCGGCCTGAATCCCTACGCGCTCGGCATGCGGCTCTTCTACTGGATCGAAGCGGCCGCCGACAAGGGACGCTACAGCCGCGCGTTCCTCTCGCTGCTCGACGCGGACCGCCGCCGCCGCTTCGACCGCAAGTCCGGCGCCGGTCGCGAATACCTCTTCGCGGTGCGGGAGAACCTCAACGACTACCTGTTCGCGAGCACCTTCCTCGAGCAGGATTTCGTCGACGCGCACAAGCTCTTCGTCGCCGATCGGCGGCTCGACGAGTCGCGCCTGGTCTGGCAGTGGTACGTCAAGAGCCGGTCCGCGGACCAGTACAAACAGATGGTCCTCGACCAGCTCTATCACCCGCCGCACGTCACGATCGACGTCGCCCGGACCAGGGGCGGCGCGCTGCACCTCGTCCATCACTTCGAGGGCAAGCCGCTGGTGCGTGAATTCGTCCAGAACACGCTGCTCGGGATCGAGTATCTCTGGGGCAATCCGGTGGTGCTCGAGACCTCGGAAGTCGAGTCCATCGAGCGGCCGGGCAGGGACGACGGCGCCGCGGCGGGCGCCGGCGACACCGCCGGGGCGCTGGACATCACCTGGGCGCGCGTCCGCTACACGATGAAGGACCGCCAGCTCGAGCGAGAGGTGATCTAGGCATGGACCCGATCCACAAGGCGCTGAGCGACCTCGCCGACAGCCAGCGCGGACTCGAGGCCGGCCGCACCCTCGCCTTCGAGGACTTCCTGGCGCAGCTCCGCTGGCGACCCGACCGCCTGATCCGCAACGTCCACCAGGTCTTCCACGACATGGTGCGCGCGTACGTCGGCCGGGGCCGCGACGAGTATCCCGACGACCCCGAGTCGATCAATTTCATCGCCTACGATTTCGGGCCGCTCCTCGTCGAGGGCAGCGATCAGCCGTTCTTCGCCGACCGCATCTTCGCGAACCGTTTCATGAGCGTGATCGCCGGCTTCCGCGGCGGCGCCCAGCAGAACAAGATCTACCTGTTCGAGGGCCCGCCGGGCAGCGGCAAGTCGATCTTCCTCAACAACCTCCTCAAACGATTCGAGGAGTACGCCAACAGCCCCGAGGGCTGCCGCTACGAGACGGTCTGGCGTCTGGACCGTTCGCTGCTCGCCGACGGCGGCGGCGCGGACGCCTCGGAGCAGCTGGTCCGGCTGCTCGGCGACCGCCGCACGACGAAGCTGCTGCAGGACCTCGCCGGCAATCGCCAGGCGCAGCCGCGGCAGAACTACCTGGAAGTGCCCTGCCCGAGCCACGACAACCCCCTCCTCTTGATCCCCAAGGAGCAGCGGGCGCGATTCCTCGACGAGCTCTTCCAGAGCGATCAGTTCAAGTGGAACCTGTCGACGGGCAAGGAATACGACTGGGTCTTCCGCGACGAGCCCTGCACGATCTGCACCTCGCTCTACCAGGCGCTGCTGTTCAAGCTCGACGACCCCGCCGCGGTCTTCCGCATGATCCACGCGCGGCCGTACCATTTCAACCGGCGCCTCGGGGAGGGGATCACGGTCTTCAACCCCGGCGACCGGCTGACCCGCCAGCCCGTGCAGACCAACCCCGAGCTCCAGCAGCGGCTCGACGCGCTGCTCGGCTCCAGCCAGGTCCGCTACATCTTCTCGCGCTACGCGCGCACGAACAACGGCGTCTTCGCGCTGATGGACCTCAAAGGCCACAACAAAGACCGGCTCCTCGAGCTGCACAACATGATCAGCGACGGCGTGCACAAGGTCGACGAGGTCGAGGAGCGCGTGTACTCGCTCTTCCTCGGCGTGATGAACCCCGAGGACGAGCAGAACATCAGCGGATTCCAGTCGCTGACCGACCGCATCGAGCGCATCAACATCAACTACGTCCTCGACTCCGCCACGGAAGTGGCGATCTACGAGAACATCTTCGGCCGCCACATCCACGAGAGCTTCCTGCCGCGCGTGCTCGAGAACTTCGCGCGCGTGATCATCTCGAGCCGGCTGAACGAATCGTCGCCCGCGCTGCTCGACTGGATCGGCGACGGCCGCAAGTACCTCCTGTACTGCGACGAGAACCTCCACCTGCTGAAGATGGCCATCTACACCGGCGTGATCCCCACCTGGCTCGACGAGGAGGACCGCAAAGCCTTCACTGCGCGCCGGCGGCGACAGATCATCGCCGAGGCGGAGACCGAGGGCGGCCGGGGATTCAGCGGCCGCGACGCCCTCGACATCTTCCAGGACCTCTACGCCTCGCAATCGCGCGACGGCCAGCTGATCACGATGGACACCCTGGTGAACTTCTTCACGAAGACCCGTCCCGAGCTCGGCAAGAAGCTGCCGAAGGGCTTCCTCGACGCCCTGCGCAGCATGTACAACTACCAGACGCTGCAGGAGGTCAAGGAGTCGCTCTTCGACTACAACGAACAGCAGATCACCCGCGACGTGCAGAACTACCTGTTCGCCTTGAACTTCGAGATCGGTACCAGCGTCACCTGCTCGTACACGCACGACAAGCTGGTGGTCACCGAGGCGTTCCTGTCCGGCATCGAAGACCGCCTCCTGGGCGCCGACACCAGCGCGCGGCGGCGGCGCGAGTTCCGCGCGGAGACCCAGCGCACCTACACCTCCCGCACGCTCACCCAGGAGATCATGGTCGGCGGCAAGGCGATCACCGAAACCGAGCTCTACCTCGCGCTGCGGGACCGCTACGTCTTCCACCTGAAGGCCAAGGTCCTCGAGCCCCTGCTGCAGAACGCGAACTTCCGGCGCGCGCTGAAGGACTACGGGACCGAGGACTTCAAGACCTACGACCACAAGATCCAGACCGACGTCCGCTTCCTCATCGCCAACCTCGGCGACCGCTACGGCTACAACGAGTCGAGCGCGCGCGAGGTCTGCCTGTACGTGATCGACCACAACCTGGCCGAGGAATTCGCGGAGTGAGCGGGCCTAGCGCGCGCCCGCCGGGGCCGCGCCGTTTCGGTCGCGAGGATCGATCTGCAGCCAGTCGAAGCCGACGCCGAGCCGGCGCCGGTCCCCGGACGACGCTCCCGGCCGATCCGCCGGGCGTCCGGCGGCGCGAGGCGTGATCGTCAACCGGTTGCCCGCCTGCGCGTTCACGAGGTCGCCCGGGATCGTCCAGCGCACGACCTGCCAGCGCGTCGCGAGCGGGATGGCTCCGAGCGAGTGGTCGTTGACGCCGAGGTCGACGGTCTGGTCGGGCACCCCGTCGAACGCCCTGGCTCTCAGCGCGACGAGGAACGTGTCCGCGCGGGCCGGACCGAGGCGGACCTCGACTCGGTCCGCGACGCTCCAGCGCATCGTGAGGTTGCCGTTCCAGATCTCGTAGTCGCCGAGCCCGTGCCAGACCGGCGCGGTCCGGTCCGCGGGGTCGGGCCGGGCGAACTCCTCCCGGTAGGGCGCGAAATCGAGCCTCGACCTGGGCGCCCCGAGGTCCACGACGGACACGGTCGGCCCGGTCATGGTCACGACCCCAGGGCGCAGGGGCGCGATCACCGGCACCGGGCTCGTGAATTCGAGCGATCCCGGGCGCTCGATCCTCAGGTCGTGCTCGCGCACGAATCGCGTGTCGAAGAGCGCGATCTGACTGGCGTCCGGCGAGACGTCGCCGGGGCCGAGCAGGCCCAGCGCGACGCCTTCGTCGCGCCAGCGGAAGGGACCGTAGTTGAGCGGCCGCGTCGCGTCCGGGTACCAGTACGGCCAGGTCGTCAGCACCTCGACGTTGCGGGCCTTGGCCAGCGCGATCGCCTCGCGCACGCCGAGCAGCTGATCGTTCGTGTAGGTCGCGGCCTGCCGCACGTAGTTCGTGCCGGCGACGAGGTTCGCGCCCATCAGCAACGCCGGCGCGAGGCAGGCGAGCGCGAGCGCCGGCCGGCCCCGCGCTCGACCGAGGGCCACGAGCCGGACGGCGCATTCTCCGGCGAGGACCGCCAGGAAGGCGTAAGCAAAGAGCGGATAGCGCCAGTCGAGGAACGCCTGCAGCGTCCCGTCGATCTTCGTCACCTTGGCGACGAGCGAGAAGTAGACGATCGCCACGCCGGTGCTCGCGAGCATGACGGCCTGCCAGCCGCTCACCCGGAAGGACACCAGGCCGCCGAGGCGCAGCGCGCCCATCAGGACGAGGACGGCCGGGGCGAGCCACTCCAGCGCCTCGCCCCAGTTCCACAGCCGATTCAAGGGCGCCGGCTCGAGCTGGAAATGCGGCCAGATCGCGAGCGCGCACGCGCCCGACAGCACCAGCCAGGCAACCGCGCGCCGGTGGGGCCGCACCTCGATCAGGCCCAGCAGCGCGAAACCGAGCAGTCCCGATCCCGCGAGCTGGGCCAGGTTCTGGCGGAGGAGATCGGCGAACAGCCGCAGCTGATCGGCGACCGGCACGTGCGGATTGCCGGGTATGATCACCAGGGGCCAGAGGCCCCAGGCCGGCCCGCCCGGCGGATAGAGGCCTCGCCAGAAACTCAGGTAGAGCCTCCAGAAGGCGAAGCCGAGCCCGCCGAGGACGACGCCGACGGCGACGAGCATCGCGCCGCGCCTGGCGCCGGCGATGCCGCGCCAGATCCGCGCGGCGGCCGCTCGCCGCCGCAGCCACCAGATCCCCCCGCACACCGGGAGGGCGAGCAGGGCGTACTCCTTGGTCAGGAGGCTGGCCGCCAGCAGCGCCGCCAGCAGCGCGAATCCCGGACCGGTCGGCCGGCGGCAGACGATGTCGCACTGGACGAGCAGCCCCATGCAGATCGCCAGCAGGAACATGTCGATGTACAGCCAGTGGCTCAGGCAGAACAGGGGGGGCGCGCCGATCGCCAGGCACGCGGCGGCGACGCCCGCGCCGCGCCCGCCCTGGCGGGCGGCGACCAGGCCGAGCCCGACGAACGCGCTCATGGCCACCAGACCGGCACCGAGCCGGACGACGGCGACGGCGTCGTCGCCGAGCGTCTGGAGAAACGCCACGAAGTAGTAGAACAGGGAGAAGCGTTCGTGGCTGGCGACCAGGCTCTGCCCCTCCCGCACCAGCGCGGCGCGGGCCGCGCTCGTCAGTCCGTCCCAGAAATAGGGATCGTTCCGGCGACTGCAGAGCGAGATCGCCAGGCACGCGAGGACGATCGCCGCGATGAACGACAGGCGGATGCGCCTGGGAGCCCCCTCTGCGGCCGCGCAGCGGTACGCCAGGATCGCGAGCGCCGCCACGAACCCGTATTGCAGCGGCGCCAGGAGATCCCAGGGCACGACCGGCCGGCTGGCGTCGCCGCTGAGGAACCAGACGAATCCCCCGACGAGCAGGACCAGGACCAGGTCCGGCGCGAACCGCCGCACGTTTCCGCGAGGCATGAGTTCCTCCGTTGGCGCCGTCGTTTGCGTCCACTCTCGGCGGCGTCCCAGGGCGCGCCGATCGGTCCGGCGCCAACGCCGTCGCGGTCTGGTTTCCGATCGGCGAGTGTCCGTGTCGCGAGAGGTTCCCGCAACCGAAAACAGCCGGCGGCGCGAGCCCGTCCCGGCCCGGCCCGCTGTCGAGGTTCAAGCCCGCTTTCGGGCCGCCGATAGGACACCGGATCGACCCTTGCCGCCGTCTCTCCCCGGGAGGCCCTCATGCGCCGGACCGCCGTCGTCGTCCTCGCGTTCTTCTGCTTGCTCGATCTCGGCGCCGGTCCGGCCGCCGCGCAGCCGGCTCCTCAGCGCGCGCCGACGATCGCCCGCACCGATCCCGGGGCCGGATTCGTGCCTCCCGCGCTCGAGCTGTCTCACCTCGTGCTGCCGGCCGTGTCGCCGGCCAAGGCTCGCGACCTTCCCGCGCGCCACGACTGGCGGGAGCAGGGCCAGGTGTCGCCCGCGAAGGACCAGGGAAGCTGCGGCTCGTGCTACGCGTTCGCGGCCGTCGGCGACCTCGAATCCCGCGTGCTGCGTGACTGGCTCCAGCTGGTCGACCTCTCGGAAAACCAGGTCAAGGAATGCCACTACGAGGCGAACAGCTGCAACGGCGGCAACGCGCAGATCGCCATGAACCTGCTGACCCTGCGCGGCGCTTCGCTCGAGAGCTGCGATCCGTACGTCGCCGCCGACGTCGCCTGCGACCTCGGCTGCGAGCCAGGCTTCGCCGTCCTCGCCTGGCACTGGCTGAGCGGCGGCCTCCAGCCGGCGACCGCCGACCTCAAGCAAGCGCTCCTCGACCACGGTCCGCTGTCGACCACGGTCTACGCCGGCGACTCGAGCAATCCGTCCTGGTGGCAGACGTTCACCGAGTGGGACGGCGGACCCGGGCTCTACTACGCGGGCGGCGAGCAGACGAACCACGCCGTGATGCTCGTCGGCTGGGACGACGATCAGCCGCACGCCGGCGGCGGCGCGGGCTGCTGGATCGTCAAGAACAGCTGGGGCGCGAGCTGGGGCGACGTCTGCGGCTATGGCTCGGCGGAGGGGTACTGCTACCTCGCGTACGGTTCGGCGGGATTCGGCAAGTGGTCGAGCGCGATCGTCGAGCTGATGCCGAGCTACCCGGAGCTCACGGTCGCCGCCTGGGACGAGGGCGGCTGGACCGGCGCCTACGGCTACAACCAGACCGCCGCCTGGGGCCTCGCGCGGCATACCGTGCCGGACGAGACCAACCTGCACCGCGTCGAGTTCTGGACCACCGACGCGACCGTCGATGTCGACGTCTACGTCTATGCGGACTTCGACGGGACGACGCTCGGCGGCTTGCTAGCGTCGGCGCTGAATCGGAGCTTCCCGGCCGCCGGCTACCACTCGGTCGAGCTGACCTCGCCGCTCGCGCTCTCGCCCGGCGTCGATTACTACGTGGCCGTGCGCTTCCAGAACGCGAGCTATGTCTACCCGGTGGCGATCGACGGCCAGGGGTCCCGGGGCGCGGGGCACACCTGGCTGAGCTACAGCGGCTCCGCCTGGGTCGACCTCGGCGGCACCGCGAACTGCGAAGCCGGCATCCGCATCCGGACGAGCCCGCACGCGACGCTCGCGGTCGAGGATCCCGGATCGCCGCCGGCGCCCGGGGCGCCCCACGCCGCCCGCTTCGAGCTCGCGGCGCCGTGGCCGAATCCGTTCAACCCGAGCACGAACGTGGCGTTCACGCTCGGCGCCGCCGCCCGCGTCCGGTTGCGGATCCACGACCTGCAGGGACGCGCGCTGCGCACCCTGGTCGACGCGGCGCTCGACGCCGGCCGGCACCAGGAGGTCTGGGACGGGCGCGACGACGCCGGCCGCAGTCTGCCCGCCGGGGTCTACGTCTGCCGCCTGGACGACGGCTGGCAGTCGCGCAGCCAACGGGTCGTGCTGATCAAGTGACGCCCGGGCGCGAGCGCCGGGACGTCGACCTCGACTGGCACTGGCGCCGCCGATGCGCTACCGTGGTCGCGCCATGATCCGCCGGTCGCGTTGCGTCTGCCTCGCCGTCCTTCCGCTCGCGGGATTGATCGCGGCGTGCACGGTCGACCGCGAGTTCCAGCCGGGGCCGCAGCACCTGACCGCCAACCTGCGCGGCATCGCGCCCGGCGCGGCGGGCGCGCCCGACAGCCTCCTGGTCGTCAGCTACAACATCCAGTACGGTGAGCGACTCGCGGACGCCCTGGCCGATCTGCGGGCCGGCGGGCTCGATCGACCGGACATCCTCCTGCTGCAGGAGATGACTCCGGCCGGCGTGGAGACCCTCGCGGCAGCGTTGCGCTTGAACTACGTCTACCAGCCCGCCTCGGTGCATCCGCACCACCAGCAGCCGTTCGGGAACGCGGTCCTCTCGCGCTGGCCGATCCTGGCCCAGCGGCTCCTGGTCCTGCCGCACGCCCAGCCGTGGACCGGACAGCGCCGCGTCGCCGTCGCGTGCGATCTCGACGTCGCCGGCCAGCCGCTCCGCGCGATCAGCCTGCACCTCGCGACACCCGTGGTGTCAGCCGAGCGGCGCCTGGCGCAGGCGGCGGCGGTCCTGGACAGCCTGGTCGCCGGCTGGCACGGCCCGGTCGTCCTGGGCGGCGACTTCAACACCGCCATGACCAGCGAGGTCGCCGCGGTGCGCCGGTATTACCGCCGCGCCGGGAGGCTCTTGCCCGCCCGGTTGCCGCCCGGCTGCACGATCCGCTGGCAGCCGGGGCGCCTGGTGGATGCCGGTTGCCGGCTCGACCACCTGTTCTTGCGCGGACTCCAGGCCGGCGCGAGCGGGATCACGCGCGACGCCACCGCGAGCGACCACTTCCCGATCTGGGTCCGCACCGGCCGCCCGGTTCCCGGCGCCTCCGGCTGACGCGCCCGGCTCCCGCGGCGCTGGCCGCGGCGCCGGCCCCGCCGTATCCTTGAGCGGATCGTCCTCGCTGCCGCGACCGCGAAAGGACCCGCTCGATGTCCGCCAGTTCCCCGCCCGCGCACGACGCCCTCGCCGGCCGCCGCCGGGTCCTCGGATTCACGACCGGGTACTGGATGCTCAACGGCATCGAGATGTTCGAGCGGCTGGCCTACTACCTGGTGCGGTCGGTGGTGGCCGTCTACATCATGCAGGCCGACGAGACTCACGGCTTGCACTTCACCGCCGCCGACAAGGGGATGATCTACAGCCTCTGGTTCATCTTCCAGTCGCTCCTGCCCACCTTCACCGGCGGCTACGCCGACCGCTACGGCTACAAGAAGACCCTCGCGTTCTCGATCACCCTGAACGTCCTCGGCTACGTGCTCATGGCGACGCAGCGGTCGCTCGTCGGCTTCACCGGCGGCGTCGTCGTGCTCGCCACCGGCACGGCGTTCTTCAAGCCGTCGCTCCAGGGCTCCCTGGCCCAGAACGTCACGAGCCGGAACTCGTCGCTGGGTTGGGGCATCTTCTACTGGGTCGTGAACGTGGGCGCCGCGATCGGCCCGATGCTCGCGAACTTCGTGCGTCACGAGGTGAGCTGGACCGCGCTGTTCCTCGTCGCCGCCGCGGTCACGTCGCTCAACTACCTCATGCTGCTGACCTTCCGGGACTTCGCCTCGGGGGCCGACAAGACCGAGGGGCCGGGCCGGGTCTTCCTGCGCACCATCCGCAATCTGGGCGACCCGCGGCTGATCGCCTGGCTGCTGATCATGAGCTGCTTCTGGCTCATGATGTACACGCTGTGGGACCTGCAACCGAATTTCCTCACGGACTGGAACGACTCGGGGAGCATCGCCCGGTACGTCCGCGCCTCCTTCCTCCCCGACCAGTGGGCCGTCGCGACCGACCGCGGCCTGCAGGTGCCCCAGGAGATCCTGCTCAACCTGAACGCCGCGCTCATCGTGCTCTTGATGATCCCGATCTCCTGGCTCGTGCGGAAGCTGCGCACGCTCGAGTGCATGGTGATCGGCATGGCGCTGGCGACGGCCGGCGTGATCGTGGCCGGATTCACGAACCTGGGCGGCGTCTTCCTGCTCGGCGTGGTCGGCTTCTCGCTGGGCGAGATGCTCACCGGCCCCAAGAAGAACGAGTACCTGGGCCTGATCTCGCCGCCCGACAAGAAGGGTCTGTACCTGGGATACGTGAACATCCCGGTCGGCCTGGGCGGCTGGGTCGGCTCGGCGCTCCAGGGTCACGTCTACGGCCACTATGGCGAGAAGGCGGTGCTCGCCCAGAAGTACCTCGCCCAGCACACGGACGCGCTCGGCGGTCGCGTCTGGGACGGCGCGATCGGTTCGCTGGACGCGGCGACGGGCGTCGCCCGCACCGAGGCCTTCGCGCGTCTGCAGGAGGTGACGGGGCTGGACGCCGTCCGCGCCACCGCGCTACTGTGGGACACCTACCAGCCGCAGTACGCGGTGTGGATCCCGTTCGCGGCGATCGGCGTGGCGGCGATCATCGCCCTCGTGGTGTTCACGCGCCTCGCCAGACGCTGGAGCGATCTGAACGTCTGACGCGGAGCGGTCGGGAATGCCGAGCGGACGGCGCTGGATGCTCTGGGCGGCGGGTGCCTACCTCGGCATCCTCGTCGTCGTCGCCGGCGGACTCTGGCTCCTGTACCGCGCCGCCCGCCAGCAGCTCGACGAAGCCCTGGGCCTGCGCCTCCAGGCGATTGCGAGCACCACGGTCGAGCTGATCGACGGCGACGCGCTCGCGGACTGGGCCATCGAAGCCAGCGAGCCGACGGACCTGATCTGGCTGGCGAGCCGGCTGGACCGGATCCACCGCGAGAGCGACCTCGCCGAGCTGACGCTCTGCGATCCCGACGGCTTCGTGCTGGCTTCGGCCACGGCTCGCCTGGGTCGCGGCGAGCTCAACGTCTACTGGGATCTCGACCGCGCCGCCGTGGAGCTCGCTCGCGAGGGGTTCCCGGCGGTGTCGCGGCTCTACCGCGCCGGTCCGCTGTACCAGAAGTCGGCGCACGCCCCGGTCTTCGACAGCCGGGGCGAGGTGGCCGGCGTCCTGACGGTCGACGGGAACGCCGATTTCTTCGGCACGCTGGCCGCCTGGCGCCGCGGGGCCACCGCGACGATCGCGAGCGTGCTCGTCTTCCTCGCGCTGCTCGGGCTCCTCCTCTACCGGAGCCAGCGGTCGCTCGAAGCCGCTCGCGCGACGCTCCTGCGCCAGGAGAACCTGGCCGCGATGGGCCGGATGACGGCCGGCATCGCGCACGAGATCCGCAACCCGCTGGGCATCATCCGCGGCGCCGGCGAGCACCTGCAACGGGTCCTGCGCGACCACGGCATCGACGACGAGACCGCCGCGTTCATCCCGGACGAGGTCGACCGCCTCGACCGCATCCTCGCCGGCTATCTGGCCTTCGGCACGGACAGCGAGAGCGAACCCGAGGATCTCGACCTGACCGTGCTCGCCCGCCGCACTGCGCGCCTCGCGGCCGGCGAGCTCGCGCACGCCGCGATCGCGGTCGACCTCGCCGAACCGCTGCCGTCCTGCCCGGTTCGCGGCGACCCTCGCCGCCTGCAACAGGTCCTGCTCAACCTGCTCTGGAACGCCCGCGACGCCATGCCGGACGGCGGGCGGATCGCGATCCGGCTCGCGACGGACGGGGACCGCCATCGCCTCTCCGTCGTGGACACTGGCCGCGGCCTGCAGGACATTGATCCCGAGCGGGTGTTCGCGCCGTTCTGGACGACGAAGGACAAGGGCAGCGGCCTCGGGCTCGCCGTCTCGCGGCGCATCGCCCGCGCGCACGGCGGCGACCTGACCGTCGCCGACCGCACCGACGGCCGCGGCTGCGAGGCCACGCTGAGCCTGCCGCGGCGGCCGACTTGAGGAAAGGCCATGGGCAAGATCCTGCTGGTAGACGACGAGCCTAGACTCGTGACCCTGCTGAGGTCGGCCCTCGCCGGCCGGGGTCACTCGGTCACCGGGGTGAGCGATGGACGGGCAGCGCTCGACCTCGTGGCCGCCGAGGCGTTCGACCTCGTGCTGACGGATCTGCGCATGGAACCGGTCGACGGCCTCGCCGTGATCGCCGGCGTGAAGGAGCAGTCGCCGGATACCGCGGTCGTGGTGCTCACGGCCTATGGGGACGTGGCGACGGCCGTCGCGGCGCTGCGACAGGGCGCCTTCCACTACCTCACCAAGCCGATCCACTTCGACGAGGTCGCCCACGTGGTCGAGCAGGCGCTCGGCGCGGCCAGCCTGCAGCGCGAGAACCGGGCGCTGCGCCACGTGGTCCGTCACCTCGGGCGCGACTGCGGCCTGATCGGCGAATCGGCAGCGGTGCGCCGGCTGCGGGAACTGATCGCCAAGGTTGCTCCGAGCGAGGCGACCGTGCTCATCCGGGGCGAAAGCGGCGTCGGCAAGGAGGTCGTCGCGCGGGCGCTCCACGCGGCGAGCCGGCGCGCGCAGGGTCCGTTCGTCGCGGTGAACTGCGCGGCGATCGCCGAGACCCTGCTCGAGAGCGAGCTGTTCGGCTACCGCAAGGGCGCCTTCACCGGCGCCGACACCGACCGGGAGGGACTCTTCGAGGCTGCGCGGGGCGGCACCCTGCTGCTCGACGAGATCGGCGAGGCCGGCGCTGCGGTCCAGGCCAAGTTGCTGCGCGTGCTCGAGGAACGGAAGCTCAACCGCGTCGGCGACCCCCGCGAACGCGAGGTCGACGTGCGCGTGCTCGCCGCCACGAACCGGCCGCTCGAGTCGGCGATCGCCCGCGGCGCGTTCCGCGAGGATCTCTACTACCGCCTCCTGGTCTTCCCGATCGACGTGCCGCCGCTGCGCGAGCGCCTGGACGACCTCGACGCGCTGGCGCGGCATTTCCTCGAGCGACTCGGCCGCCGCGGCGACTCGCTGCCGGCGTCCGCGGTCAGACGGCTGCGCGCCTACCCGTGGCCGGGCAACGTCCGCGAGCTCCGGAACCTGATCGAGCGCGCCCACATCCTGGCCGGCGGCGGTCCGGTCAGCGACGCGCACGTGGTGCTGCAGGTCGGCGAGCCGGGCGCCGCCAGGGACCCGGGCGCCGGCGATCCCGGAGCCGACCTGAATCTGGACGCCCAGGCGCGCCGGCTGATCCGGACCGCTATCGCCCGCGCCGGCGGGAACAAGACGCTCGCGGCCGAGCTGCTCGGGATCACTCGCCGCACCCTCTACTCGAGGCTCAAGCTGCTGGGTCTCGAGGACCTTTCCGGTCCGGCGGACGAGGCCTGACGATGTGTACGCGTCGGTACGGCCGCGAACGCCACGGGGCGTGGCCGCCGAACCGATTCGTGGGTTATCTTGTTGATTCCAGGTTCGTTGGTACCCGAGGCCGGTCGTGGCACGGGCCGTGCTGCAGACCATTCGCGCATCCCGATTGCCCCGACCGCCACCCCCTGACCTGGAAGGTCGCCATGCGCGGAGCCGACCGCCTCACCTGCTTCCCGACGATCATCCTGCTCGGCCTGGCGGTGCTCGCCGCGGCGCCGCCGGCGTCGGCTCAGGACGACGCGACTCTCGAAGAATACATCGAGCAGACCGGGGAAATCGTCGCGTGGGCGGACGAGCAGGTCCGCGAATCCGAGAGTACCCGGGCCCGTCAGGTCCTGGACGAGGCGCGTCACCTGCACCTGCAGTCGCAGCAGCTGCAGCACGGCGGCCAGGGTCGTGCGGCGTTCGCCACCTCGCGCCGCGCGCGCACCGCCGCGCAGCAAGCGGTCAAGATCGCGCGTGAGGCGCTCGGCTTGCAGGAACGCGCGCGCGTCCGCCTCGACCGCTACGCGGACTTCCGCGATCAGATCCTCGACCGTGCCCGCGAAGCCGACGACGATCGGGTGTTGCGGTTCGTTCACGAGTCGGAACAGCAGGCGCTCCGGGCGCGCGACCAGTTCGGGCAGGGCAACTTCGAGATGGCCCTGCAACTCATCGAGCCCGCCGAGGACCTGCTCGGCCGCGCCGCTCGCCTCCTCTTCGAGGGCAGCGGCGCCGAGCGCCTCGAACGCGAGGTCGAACGGACCCGTACGCTGATCGACCGCACCGCGGAACGCATCGACAGCGGCACGAGCGTGGGCGTCGAGACCGCGCGCGACCTGCTCGAGTCCGCCCGCGAGGCCCTCCGGCACGCGGAGGAATTCCAGCTTCGCGAGCAGCCGTTGCGCGCGCTCCACTCGCTGGAGCTCGCGCGCAAGCTGGCGGGGCAGGCGGCCTCGGCCACCGGCGATCGCATCGACCCCGAGACGGTGGCCGACGAGATCGCCCGCTGGGACGATCGCCAGGCGGCGGTCGCCGACGCCGTGGACGCTGCCGAGTCACCCCAGGCGGAGGCGGCGCTCGCCAGGGCCCGCCACCACCGCGATCGCGCCGGCCGCCTGCAGGGAAGCGGCGACTGCGCACAAGCCTTGCGTCAGATCAAGGCGGCGTTCGATCTCCTGAACGAGGCGAGTGAATTGACCCGGTGAGGAAGTCCAGCGCCCGCGCGGTTCGGCTGACGGCGGCGATCTTCGGCACCGCCGTCGTCGTGTCGTCGGCGGCGCCCGCCGCGACGGGGACCGCGCCGTCCGCCGTGTGGCGGTCCCGCATCTCGGTCGGCCACGACACCTACGTCCAATCCTACTACCTCGCGAACAGCGACACGACGGCGATCCTCAACGAGTTTAACCTGACGGCCGCGCTCGACGGCCGGTCCCACGGCCGCACCGATCACCAGTGGTCCCTGCGCGCGGAAGTGTCGGGCGGCAGCGAGGTCTATCGCGAACAGGTCGACGCCGGCTACCGGTGGCGGCCGGATGCTGGCGATCCGCGACTGCGCGCCGACGTCGCCTGGTTCGGCCGGCAGTACCGCAGGAGCAGCGACTACTCGCTCACCAGCGACAACCAGGAAGGCCGCGCGGGCCTGCGGATCTACCCCTGGCTCGGTCGCCGGGCCGCGCTCGACCTGAGAGTCGCGGGTCGCCGGGTCGACTTCCGCGTCCCGTCCACGCTCGAGCAGGACTTCCACGAGGCGAGCGCCGCCGGATTTCTCGCCTCGCGCGGCGACGTCGCCGGCGTCTGGCGGATCGGCCTGCGCGCCGCCCGGCGGGCGTATCCCGACTCGACGGCCATCGACCGCGACACCTACGCCGCCGAGGGTGAGCTCGAACGCGGCGGCGAGGCCGGCGAACTCTGGATATTCCACCGCAGCGAGCGCCGCCTGATCGCCGACGAGACCGTGCGCCCCTCCGCGTGGTCGCACTGGACCGAGATCAGCGTCGCGGCGCCCGCGGGCGAGGGTCACCTGGTCGCCGACGTGACGAGCGAGGTCTGGCGATATGACGCGCCGACCGCGGTCTGGTTCGACTCGTGGCGAGCCGACGCGGAGGTCGGCTACCGCTGGGGGGACCTGCTCGGCGACCTCTGGCACGCGCTCGTGACGGTCGAGAACCTCGAAGCCGGCGATTCGCCCGAAGCCTACACGCAGGTCGGCCTGCGCGGCAGCCTCGCGTCCTACGGCCACGCGGTGACCGGGGTCGTCGCGCTCGAAGCCGGGCGGCGCTGGTATCGCGGCGCCGATTCCGCTGACTCCACCAGCGAATTCGACGTCCTCGTGGACTACTCCGACTTCGACTACGTCGAGCTCTGGATCATGGCGAACTGGGCATTCGCGGCCCGGATGTCCCTCGAGCTGACGGCCAGCTACCAGCCGGAGCGGCACACCGAGCAGGACGACGATGCGGCGCTCGGCTACGCCAGCGCCCGCCTCGTGTGGCGACCCTGACGGGCCGACCGTGTTCCTCCAGGTACAATCGGATCGTGATCGCCGGCTTGCAGCTCAAGCCTAACTCGGCCCGCAGCAACCACCTGCTCCGGATCGCCGTGGTTGGCCTTGACCCTGCATGGTCGGCGGCACGCGTGGTCCATCGACTTC
Source organism: Candidatus Krumholzibacteriota bacterium (assembly GCA_022711765.1). Classification (GTDB taxonomy): domain Bacteria; phylum Krumholzibacteriota; class Krumholzibacteriia; order LZORAL124-64-63; family LZORAL124-64-63; genus Glo-17. The sequence goes on along the minus strand of JAKLEB010000002.1, from coordinate 780,342 downwards.
GGATGCCAACCTGGAGGAGCCGTCATGAGAGACAGGCGACATCTGCTGGCCCCGGCGAGCCTCGCCCTGGCGAGCCTGCTCGTCGCCGGCTGCAGCAGCGACGACGCCACGCCGATCGGCGCCCGCGAGATCGGCGTGGACGATTACGACGCCATCGATTTCGACCAGCCGTTCGGCGGCCTCACGATCACCGACGAGGCGCCGGCCTTCGGCGATGACTACCTGATCCAGCTGGACGCCCAGGCCGATCTCGAGCGGTATACCGACGAGCTCGCGGACGACCCGGAAGTGCGCGAGATGCACCGGCGCGGTGAAGCAGCCGGCGACCCCGACGACCCGACCCGCCCCCGCTTCACCTTCCTGCGAGTCGTGTGGGGGGCCCTCGACGGCGCGATCGACGAGATCGACGGCCGCCCCGAGGACGGCGACCTGGTGGACTGGTCCGGCCGGCTCTCCGTCGACCGCGGCATCGTGCTCGTCCGCCGCGTCATCCTCTTCGAACGCCCTCTGGATGCGATCGTCGGGCCTCGCGTGGACCGCCAGTCGATCGCCTGGCGCAGCCACACGGGCCGACATTACGACGGGCTGGTCATCGAGATCATCGAACCGCCGCACGTCGGCGACGATCCGCCCCGACCCAACGTGCTCCACTTCGAGACCGGACCGTTCACGCGCGACATCGCCATCGACGAGCTGTCCGGCCTCGATGAGGTCTTCGCGGTCGAGCCCGCGGGCAACGCGATCCACTTCGCCGGTTTCACGCTGGGTGACATCGGCTACTGCCCGAAGGGATTCCTCGCCGGGCACTGGCGTGACGCGCCGGACGGCGACCGGACCAGCGGCCAGTTCCGCGGCCGCTGGGTCGACCTCTACGGCCTCGTGCGCGGCTACCTGCTGGGCGCGTACGGTCTGAACGACGACGGCGAGCGCGTGCTGTTCGGCAAGTTCGTCGGCCGCGACGGCCGGTTCGAGGGAATCATCGCGGGGACCTGGTCGCCCGACGAGCGCGAGGGTCACGGGACCTTCGAGGCCCAGTGGACCGGCGAGAGCGGCCAGGTCGAGGGCGTCCTCGGCGGCCGCTACGTCAACGAGCCGGACCGCCCGGACGGGTTCTTCCACGGGCGCTGGTCGGCGCTCTGCGACGAGGAGGCGGTCGGCGAGATCCAGTGAGCGCGGTGAGGTGTGGTGAGGGAAGGCCCGCCCCCCCGCAAGGGGCGGGCCTTCGCGTCCGCGCCCGGGCCGCTCCGCGCCGCGGGACCTTGACGGTCGGCCGCTCGCCGCTGATACTGTCCATTCGGCCCGCTGACCTGGCGCGCCGCCGGCCATCATCCCGGAGGGATCCCGTGCCCACGCATCTGGACGTCCTGTTGTTGTTGGCCCTGCCCGCGTCCGGCAAGAGCGAGGTTCGGACCTATCTCGGTCGCCTCAGCCCCGCGGAGTGCGAGAAGAACTTCGGCATCGGCAAGACCGTCCAGCTCGACGATTTCCCCTACGTGCATCTCATGCGCCGGATCAGCGACGAGCTGGTCGCCCGCGGCCGCGAAGGCCCGTACTTCCGGAGCGCCGCCCTGCCGTTCCGCGAGCCGCTCGACTGGGGAACCCTGATCGAGCTCTTGAACGAGGACTACGCCGACCTCGTCGCCGACCGCCAGCCGACGCCGGCCAGCGCCTCCGGCTGGCTCTTCGACCGGTTCGACCGGGCACGGGCGAAGGTCGGCGCCCCGCTCGTGTTCGCGGGGATGGACGCCGGCCTGCAGCGGGAGCTCGAGCGAGCCCTTGAGGGCGAGTGCCGCGCTCTGCTGGGCAAGAAGAACGCCGCGCACCCGAGCACGCTCGCCGGCAAGACGGTCGTCATCGAGTTCGCGCGCGGCGGCGCCGACCAGTCGCCGATGCCCCTGCCCGTCCCGTACGGCTACCGCTACAGCCTCGCGCGCCTGAGCCCGGAGATCCTCGACCGCGCCGCCATCCTCTACATCTGGGTCACGCCCGAGGACTCGCGCCGCAAGAACCGCGAGCGCACCGATCCCAACGACCCCGGCAGCATCCTCGCCCATGGCGTGCCCAATGCCGTGATGTACGGCGACTATGGCTGCGACGATTTCCAGTGGCTGCTGGACCGGTCGGACCGCCCGCACGCGATCAGGGTCGAGAAGGGCGGCCGGACCTGGTACCTGCCGGTCGCCCGCTTCGACAACCGCGCGGACCTCACGACCTTCGTGCGCGGCGACGAGCTCGACTGGTCGCCGGCCGACGTCGAGGGCCTGCGGGCGGGACTCGAAACTGCATTCCGCGAACTGCACGCGGCGCGGCGCGGCTGACGCCCGGCGCGGAGGGCCCTCAACCGGCAGGCGCGAACCGGTCGCGACCGCCGGACCGTCCGAACCGTGCTCCCAGGACGCACGCCCCGATCGCCAGCACCCACGCCGCGAACCGCACCGACACCTGGTCGTCCAGCCCCGGCACGCTGACCCAGGCCACGGTCGACACCGCGCCCGTCACCATGCCCGCGAGGACTCCCGCCCCGTTCATGCCGCGCCAGTGCAGCACGAGCAGGAGCGCCGGCCCGAAGCTCGAGCCGAGCCCCGCCCAGGCCATCGACACCACGTCGTAGATGAGGTCGTCGCTGGTCGCCGCGAGCGCGTACGCCGCGAGACCCACCCCGAGCGTGACCAGTCGCCCCGCGCGCACCGACTTCGCCGGCCGCAACTCGCGGCCGCGCGCGCGGCACCAGTAATCCTCGACGAGGGTCGAGGTCGCGACGAGCAACTGGCTGTCTGCGGTCGACATCATCGCGGCGATCGCGCCGGCGATCAGGATCCCCGCGAGCCAGGCCGGGAACAGCAGACCGGCGAGCACGGGCAGGATGCGCTCCTGGTCGGCCGCGACGGCTGCCGCGTCGCCCGCGCCGACCAGGCCGCCGTGAACGAGCGCGATCCCCACGATGCCGACCAGCGTGGCGCCGCCGTAGGCGAGCGCGGTCCAGATCATGGCCACGCGGCGGCTTGCCGTGACCGCCGCCGCCGAGCGCAGCGCCATGAACTTGGTCACCAGGTGCGGCTGACCGATGTTGTGCAGGCCCCAGGAGAGCCCGCCCACGACCGCCGCGACCGCCGGCCAGCCGGTCTTGCCGCCGAGCACCGAGGCCGCGTGACCCTTGGCGGCGAGCGCTCCGGCCACGTCCAGCCCCTGCTGCGCGACCAGCACCAGGCCGACGACCGGCAGCACGACGAGGGTGACGACCATCAGCACGGCCTGCACGACGTCCGTGTAGCAGACGGCGAGGAACCCGCCCATGAGCGTGTACGCGACGACCACCGCCGCGGCGAGCGGCATCCCCAGCGCCGGTTCGAGCCCGAAGGTGACCTTGAGCACCTTCCCCGCGCCGATGAACTGCGCGGCGATGTAGAACGCGAAGAAGAACACGATGATCAGCATCGCGACCACCCGCACCTCGCGGGCGAACGGTCCGCTCGCCTGGGCGAAGACCTCGGGCAGGGTGAGCGACTGCTGCGCGCCGCTCAGCTCCCGCAATGGGCGCGCGACCACCCACCAGGAGGCGACGATACCGGCGCAGCAGCCGAGCGCCGTCCAGACCTCGACGAGTCCGGTCGCGAAGAAGGCGCCGCTCAGCCCGAGGATGAGCCAGCTGGACTCCGCGGCCGTTCGCTCCGAGAACGCGATCACCCAGCCACCGAGGCGGCGGCCGCCGAGGATGAAGTCCTCCTTCGTGCGGTTGCGGCCCCAGGTCGCGACGCCGACCGCGGCGATGACGACGAGGTAGAGGACGAGCCCGAAGAGGGGCGAGTTCATGGCATCTCCGCCTGGTGGCCGCGTCCGGCCCGCCTATCCGCGCGCCACCTGCGTGACGAGGTACACGAGCCCGAAGCCGATCAGGTAGACGAAGCCGGCCCAGGTCAGCCAGGTGAGCCGCCTGCCCGGACGGTCCGCCGGCGGCACGGGCTCCCGGCGTACAGCCGCGAAGCTCAGCCAGCCGACGACCGGCGCCGTGAGGAAGGCCGTGATCGTGGCCACGTCGATCAGGGCGCGGAGCCCGCTCAACCAGAGGGCGATGATCAACCAGCCCGCGAGCATCAGCGCGCCCAGGACGCCGAGGTAGCCGGCCCGTCCGCCCGTCGCGTCGGTCTCCGGCCAGAGCCGGCCCGCGCGCAGCAGGCGCCAGCAGCCGACCAGCGTCCGCGCATAGCCGTCGCACACGGTGAGGGACGTCGAGAACATGGTGATGAAGGCGACCGTCGCGATGAGCCAGCGGGTCCATTCGCCGAGCGTCCGCGCGTACATGCTGGCGAGCTGGTTCGCGAACACGATGCCGTTGTCCGCGAACGCCTCGCCCGTGCCGAACATCACGAGGGCGCCGAAGCTGACGAACGCGACCGCCAGGACGCCGGTGACGACGTACCCGACGTGATAGTCGAAACGGGAATCGGCGACGCTCACCTGCCGGTGGTCGGCACGGTTCTTGGCCAGGGTCCACAGCGACGACCAGACGGCGATGTCGAGCGGCGCCGGCATCCAGCCCATGAGGGCCAGCAGGAACGCGACGCCGGCCGCGTCCCAGACCGCCGGGCGCGGCGCCGCCGCCAGGTCGCCTGCCGGACCGTGCCGCAAAGCGACGGCGACGCCGGCCAGGGTGAGCACGGCGAGGACCGAGATCATCGCCTTCATCGCCCGGTCGAGGGTGCGGTAGCGGCCGCCCACGAGGATCACCGCGACGAGGCCGAAGACGAGCGCCGCCAGGTTCGGCAGCGTCCAGGAGAGGCCGAGCAGGCCGCCGAGGAGGCTCGCCGAGACGATCGTCACCGCCGCCGCGTTGATCACCGCGCTCACGAGCGCGATCGCGAAGAAGACCCCCAGGGCCCAGGCGCCTAGGCGCCGGTAGCCGTGGAGGAGGCTCTCCCCCGTGCTCGCGGTGTACCGGTGGGCGAACTCGAAGAACGGATACTTCAAGATCAGGATCAGGACGACGGCCCAGAGCAGGTCGAAGCCCCACCCCGCGCCGGCGCGCGTCGATTGAACCAGATGGGAGCCGCCGATGGCGGCTCCGGCCCACAGCAGCCCGGGACCGACGGCTTGCCAGCGACTGCTCAACCCAGGTCCTTTCGAGGTTGCCGGTACGGCTCGAACGCCGCGCGCGCGTCGCCCGCCAGGGGGAGCGGGCGGCCGCTGCCGAGATCGAAGAGCACGAAGGTGACGTCGGCGTCGACCAGGCGCTCGCCGCTGATTTTGCGCACGACCTCCTGGCGGCACACCGCGCTGCGGCCGCCGAGCTTGGTGATCCAGCAGCGGAATTCCAGCTCGTCGTGGGCGCGGGCCGGCCGGCGGTAGTTGACGTCGAGATTCACGACCGCGATGCCCTGCCCGCGGGCATCCCACGCCGGAAGATCGACGTCCTGATCGAGCCAGCGCCAGCGCGCCTCCTCGAGCAGCTCGATCCAGCGCGCGTTGTTCACGTGGCCGTAGGCATCGAGGTGATAGCCGCGGATCTTGATGTCCGTCTTGAAGATCAACGTTTCGCGCCTCCGGAGTCTCGGGCCGGGCGATGATGACCGGATCCGCGGGAGGCTGTCAAGATCGGCGCTCGGCGGGGGCCTCCGGCGGCGTTCAACGGGCCGGCTGCCAGGGCAGCTGCCCCAGATCGACGTTGCCGCCGGAGATGACGATGCCGATCCGCCGCCCCGGCACCTCCTGCCGCTTTTCCAGGAGCGCCGCGAGGCCGACCACCGCCGACGGCTCGACCACCAGCTTCATGCGTTCCATCACCAGCCGCATGGCCTCGCGGACCGCGTCGTCGCTGACCGTGACGATCGTCGAGACGTGCGCCCGGATCGCCGTGAACGTCCGCTCGCTGAGGCTCGTCAGCAGGCCGTCGCAGATCGTGTGCGGCTCGCACGAGGGGATGAGGCGCCCCGCCGCGAGCGACCGGGCCGCGTCGTCGGCGCCGGCCGGCTCCGCCGCGAGCACGCGGGTCGCCGGCGCGAGCGCCGCGACCGCGAGCGCCGTCCCGCTCAGCAGTCCTCCGCCGCCCACCGGGGTGATGACGGCGTCGAGCGCGCCGGCGTCCTCGAGCAGCTCGACCACCGCCGTGCCCTGGCCCGCGATGACCCGCGGGTCGTCGTACGGGTGGACGAAGTGGGCGCCGGTCCTCGCGACGACCTCCGCGAGGGTCCGCTCGCGGGCCTGCAGCGTCGGTTCGCAGGGCACGATCTCGGCGCCATAGCCGGCGACGGCAGCTTTCTTCACCAGGGGCGCCGTGCGCGGCATGACCACGTAGGCAGGAATGCCGCGCGTGCGGGCCGCCAGGGCCAGCGCCTGGGCGTGGTTGCCGCTGCTGTGGGTCGCGACGCCGCGGCGCGCGCTCTCGTCGTCGAGCGATTGGACCGCGTTCGTCGCGCCGCGGTACTTGAAGGCGCCGACTCGCTGCAGATTCTCGCACTTGAAGAACAGCTCGGCGTCGACCAGGCGATCGAGGGTCCGGCAGGTCAAGACCGGCGTGCGGTGGATGTACGGCCGGATGCGGGCGTGGGCCTCGCGGATCGCGGCGAGGTCGGGCAGGTCATGGTTCATGGGACCACGGCACCTTTCGCGCTTCCGAAGAACCGGTCGTCCTTCAAGAGCTGCGCCATTGCGCGGACCAGGGCGTCCGCGTCCGCGCGCGTGTTGTATCCCTGGATGCTGACGCGCAGGAGCGGCCGGGAGCGCCACTCGGTCAACGGGACCTCGATCCGGTATCGCTCGCGCAGCTCGCGCTGCACGCGCGCGCGGTCGCACGGGGGAAGCGGCAGGGCGTGCATCTGCGCGTACCACCGGTCGTCGTCCGGGCAGATGGACGAACGTCCGGTCAGACGGCCGATCTCCTGCCGCACGTCCCGCAGCAGCGCGTGGCAGCGCCGGCCGACGCGCGGCCAATCGTGCGCCGCGCGAAACGCGAGCGCGGCGGGCACGGCGAGGCAGGCGGCCGGGTCGCGGGTCCCGGTCCATTCGTGCTCGTCGACGAAGCGGCTCGGACCGGGCCGGTCGCTGCGCCAGCCCCAGCTCACCACCAGCGGCTCGAGCTGCGGCTGGATGTCCGGACGGGCCCAGAGGAACCCCGCGCCCTTGGGCGCCAGGAGCCACTTGTGGCAGTTGCCGACGTACACGTCCGCGCCCAGGTCGCCAACGTCGAGGTCGATCTGCCCCGGCGCGTGCGCGCCGTCGACGACCGTCAGGATCCCCTCCCGGCGCGCCCGCTGCGCGAGCTCTCCGACGGGCACAACCAGCGCCGTCGAGCTGGTCAGATGATCGAGGCAGAGCACCCGCGTGCGCTCGGTCACGTTCGACCAGACGGCCTCGACGACCTGGGCCGCCGAGGTGACGGGCAGGTCGATCGGGGCCCGCACCAGCCGCGCGCCCCGGCGCTCGCAGACGAACTGCCACGTGCGGTCGACGGCGCCGTACGCGTGGTCGGTCACCAGGACCTCGTCGCCGCGGCCGAGCGGCAGCGAGCGGGCGACCAGGTTCACGCCGAAGGTGGCGTTCGGCACGAAGACCAGGTCGTCGCGCCGGGCGCCCAGGACGTCCGCGAGCGCCTGGCGCGCGGCGCGCATGCGTTCAGGGAACTCACGGTCCTCGGCGAGGAACGCGACCGGGTTGCGCTCCAGTTCGCGCTGCAGCTCCTGGTACCGGTCGTGGACCGGCTTCGGACAGGCGCCGAAGGAGCCGTGGTTGAGGAAGACCCAGTCGTGGTCCAGGAGGAAGAGGTCGCGCAGGGCTGGATCGCCGCTCATGAGGCGAATCTAGCATCACGCCGGCCTCGAGACAATGCGCGGGAAGGCCGGCCGGGGCCGGGTCGACCCGCTCGCTCGGAACGCCCTGATCCTCGCGCCTCGCGGCGTTCCGGGCGCCACCGGTCAGGACGGCCGCGCCCGGCCGGCCTGCCGGACCACGAGCCAGCAGAGCCCGGCCAGCAGCACGATGGCGATGCCCTCGCCGACCCGTCCCTCGAACGCGGGGTCCGCGAGCACGTGGAGCCTGTCCATGGCCGGCGTCCCGAATCCCACGTTGAGCCCGGCGTTGAGCACTCCCATGAGGGCGCCGCCCGCGATCAGGCCCGACGCGATCAGGATGCCCTGCTGGTGGCGCGCCGCGGGGGCCTCGGCCGGGTCGCCCTTCCGTCGCCGCTGGACGACCCAGGACAGGACGCCGCCCAGGAGCACCGGCGTGTTGATCTCCATGGGCAGGTACATGCCGAGCGCGAAGGCCAGCGCCGGCACTCCCGCCACCCTCAGCACCACCGCGAAGACCGCCCCCAGCCCGAACAGCAGCCACTGCAGCGGCTGATCCGCCGTCCCGAAGATGCCCACCAGGATGGTCTTCATCGCCGACGCCTGCGGCGCCGGGATGTCGCGGCTGCCGAAGCCGTCGCCCTGTTTCGCGAGCAGCCACATCGCGAGGCCGCAGAAGACGGCGGCGACGAGCGTCCCGACGAACTTCAGCGCGAGCTGCTTGGCCGGGGTGGCCCCGATCCAGTGGCCGACCTTGAGGTCGCTGGCGAGCGCGCCCGCCGCGGCGAGCGCGGTGCACACGACGCCGCCGACCATCATCGTCACGAACATGCCGTCGCCACCGGTCAGTCCCAGCTTCTTCATCACGAGCCCGGTGACGATCAGGGTCAGCATGGTCATGCCCGAGACCGGGTTGGTCCCGACGATCGCGATCGCCCGCGCCGAGACCGGCGCGAACAGGAACGCAATCGCGACGACCAGCACGGTGCCGGCCAGCGCGAAGCCGGCGGCGTGCGGGATCCCGAGACCGAACGTGAAGAAGGCGACCGCGCAGACCGCGAAGAGGACGACCCCGAGCCCGGTCGTCGCGCCCGGCAGGGTCCGGTCGGTCCGCGGCACGGCGGCGCGGGCGCGCTCGTCCCGGCTCCGCAGGCCCTTGAGATTCGCCCCGATCGACCGGATCATCGCCGGCAGCGACTGCAGGATGCCCAGCAGGCCCGCCCCCGCGATCCCCCCCACGCCGATGATGCGCACGTAGTGCTTGAAGACGTCGTCGATCCCCATCTCGCCGATGGGGATCGGACCGGGCGGCAACGCGACGGGAACGTGCTTGCCGATGGCGTACACCATGGGCACGAGCAGCCACGACGCGAGGAACGATCCCGCGCAGATGATCGCCGCGTAGCGCAAGCCGATGATGTAGCCCACGCCGACCACGGCCGCGTTGTTGAGCAGCGAGAACTTGAGGAAGTGCCGCTCCATGAACTGGCCGATCCAGAGGACGCGGAAGTTGATCTGCTCGGCCATCGCGTGCAGCGTGAGGACGAGGCCGTCGTAGAGCGCGCCGAGTCCGGCCGCCAGCGCGAGCACGCGCGCCTGGCCACCGGCGCGTTCCCCCGAGAGCACGATCTCCGTGGTCGCCGTCGCCTCGGGCCACGGGAACTTGCCGTGCATCTCGACCATGAAGTGATGGCGCAGCGGGATCAGGAAGAGGATGCCCAGGCACCCACCGAGGAACGAGACTACGATGACCTGCCAGACCGCCGGCTCGGCGACGCCGCCGCCGGCCTCGGCGGTCGCGCCAGCCTCGGCCGCCAGCATGTAGAGTGCAGGGATCGTGAACACGGCCCCGGACACGACGTGGCTCGAGTTCGCGCCGATCGACTGCACGAACACGTTCTCGAGCATCGTGCTGCGGCGACGGACGAGGCCGGAGTAGCCGATGCCCAGGATCGCGATGGGGATCGCCGCCTCGATCCCCTGGCCGAGCTTGAGCGCCACGTACGCCGCGGAGACCGCGAAGACAGCGCACAGGACCAGGCCGAGGGTGACCGATCGGCCGGTGACCTCCAGGACGTGTTCGTCGGGAACGACGGGGACGTAGCGCTCGCCGGGCTCCAGAGGGCGCCGGGCGTTGGCGGGCAGGCCCGCGATCGTATCCTTGGATTCGTGTGTCATGGACGATCCTCTTGGAGCAGATTTTGCGCCCGCGCCGGCCGGCCGGCCAGGACGCGCCGGATCGCGTCATCCTAGCCTGGAGCGCGCCACGGTTCAACTGCTCGTGCCGCGCGATCCCTGCTGCAGGGCATAGAGATTCGCGTAGAGACCGCCGAGCGCGAGCAGGTCGCGATGGGACCCCACCTCGGTCACCCGGCCGCCGTCGAGGACCAGGATGCGGTCGAGATCGCGCACCAGCGAGAGGCGATGCGCGATGACGATCGTCGAGCGCCCCTGCATGAGCTCGGCGATCGCCCCGCGGACCGCGGCCTCGCTCGCGGCGTCGAGGGCGCTCGTAGGCTCGTCGAGCACCAGGATGTCCGGGTTGCGCAGGAACGCCCGCGCGAGAGCCAGCCGCTGGCGCTCGCCGCCGCTCAGACGCACGCCGCGATCGCCGACCCGGGCGGCGAACCCTCCGGGCAGGCGCTCGACGAAGTCGAGGGCCTGGGCCCGGGCCGCCGCCTGGCGCACGGCCTGGTCGGTGGCGTCGTCGAGCCCGAAGCGGATGTTGTCGGCGACCGAGGCGTCGTAGAGCACGGCGTCCTGCGGCACGTAGGCCATGCGGCTGCGCAGCTGCCTGAGATCGTGGTCGGGATACGGCAGGCCGTCGAGCACGAGCCGCCCGCCCTGCGGGTCGAAGAGCCGCAGGATCAGCCCGGCCAGCGTCGTCTTGCCCGCGCCGCTGGGGCCGACGAGCGCGAGCCGCTCGTTTGGTGCAAGCACGAAGGAGACGTCTTGCAGGGTCCACGGACTGTCGGCGTCGACGTCGTAGCGGAAGCACAGGGCCTCCGCCCTCAGGCCGCGGCTCGCGATCGGCGCCGCCGGCGCCGTCACCGTCGTGCGCGCGCGAGTCCCCGGCCCGGCGAGGGCGACCGTCTCCGGCGGCGACCGGAACACATCGTCCAGGCGACCTGCCGCCGCGACCGCGCTCTGGGCCGAGGCATAGAGTCCGGTGAGCGCCCCCATCGGCGTCGCGACCCGGAAGGCCAGCAGCATGAACGTCACGAGCTCGCCGTACGAGGCACGACCCTGGCTCGTGAGGTAGAACCCGTAGACCACGATCGTGATCAGGCAGATCCACAGCAGGATCTGCGCGCCGGAGTCGAGCGCCGACGACAGGAGCGCGCGCCGCACCCCGGCGGCCTGGAAACCCGCCAGCCGGCCGTCGAACCGGCGCTGCTCATGGTCCTGGCTGCCGAACACCTTGATCGCCCGGATCGCCCCGGCGACTTCCTGGACGTGGTTGCTGAGCTCGCCGAGATCGTCGTACATGCGCCGGGACAGGCGTCGCAGGTGGCGGCCGAAGAACGAGACGAGCAGGATCGTGCTCGGCACGACGAGGAGCACGACGAGGGTGAGCCGCACGTTGAGCTGGACCATGAGAATGAGCGCGCCGATGAACGTCACGACCGCCCGGATGAACGAGACCACGCCGGACGTCAGGAGATACTGGATGTTGCCGACGTCGCTGGTCACGCGGCTCGAGAGGTCGCCCGCCTTCATGTCCGTGAAGTAGAGGCTGGGCAGGCCGAGGAGGTGCGCGAAGAGCCGTCGGCGCAGCCGGGTCACGGTCTCGAGGCCGAGGCGCGCGCTCAGGTACTGGAACAGGAAGTTGCCGACCAGCTGCGCGACGAGGAGGGCGCCGAGGACGACCATGGCGCGCGGGTCCGCGCCGAGCCCCCGGCCGCGGGTGAGCACGTCCACGAAGCGTCCCGCCTGCACCGGGACCGCGAGGCTGATCGCGGTCGCCACGAGCATGAGCGCGATGACGACCGTCAGGATCCGCCCCTGGCCCTCCAGCAGGGACCAGTACGGGCGCAGGGTGGTCCAGGTGGTTCGCACCAAGGGCTTGGCATCCTATCGACGCTGGTTGACGGCCGGGCGCGGCGAGGCTAAACAAAGGGGGGATCGGCGTCAAGCGCAGGCGTCGGACGGGCGCGCTGCCGGCGAAAGTTGGTTCGCATGCGAATCGTGCGCGAGAGCGGGGCTCGGTGTCGCTGGCTGGCGGCGGCCCTCGCCCTCGGCGTGCTCGCCGGGTGCGCCGGACACGGCGCTGGCGATGGGCCGCCGAACCTGGTCATCGTGCTCGTCGACACCGTGCGCGCCGATCACCTGGGCTACCACGGCTATGGGCGCGAGACGTCGCCGCGGATCGACGCCTTCGCCGCACGATCCCAGGCGTTCCTGCAGCACTACTCGACCTCCTCGCGGACCGAACCCGCCGTCGCGAGCATCTTCACCGGGCTGTTTCCGCGCAGCCACGGGGTCCTGAACCCGCTGACCAGGATCGACGCCAAGGGTATCCTGCGGGACGAGCACACGACGCTCGCGGAGATCCTCACGGCGTCCGGTTACGATTGCTACGGCTACGTCGCGAACTTCAACGTCTCCGACCGCTTCGGTTTCGCCCAGGGCTTCGCGGACTATGCGTTCTGCGAATCCGCGGCAGCGCCGGACCTCCGCCAGCGCGCCAGCGCCGTGCTGGCCGCCGCCCGCGAGCGGCCGTTCTTCCTCTACCTGCACTACATGGAACCCCACAGCCACTACGCCGCCCCCGCGAAGTACCGTTCATTGTGGGTCGACCCGGACTACCGCGGCGCCACGGACGGCAGCCAGGGGCAGCTCAACGAGATCGTCACCGGCCGGCGGACCCTCGCCGCGGCCGACCTCGCCCAGCTCGAGGCCTATTACGACCAGGAGATCCGCTACGTCGACGACGAATTCGCCATGCTTCTGGACGAGATCGAGGCGCGCGGCCTTCACGGCCGGACCATCGTCGTCTTCGTCGCCGACCACGGCGAAGAGTTCTTGGACCACGGATCCGCCCTGCACGGCTACACGCTCTACGAGGAACAGTTGCACGTGCCCCTCGTGATCCATGATCCGCGGCGACGCGACGCGCGCCGGATCGAGGCCACGAGCCGCCACGTCGACCTCCTGCCGACGCTGCTCGACCTGCTCGGCCTGCCGCGGCCGGCGCTCTGCCAGGGCCAGAGCCTCGTGCCGTTGCTGGACGAGCGGCCCGCCGCGCCGGGCGAGGTCGCGGTGCTCGCCGAAGGCAGCCTCCGCGCCGCCAAGACCGTGCGCCTGCAGTCGCTCGCGGCCGGCGGCTGGAAGGTCATCCGCAACGTCCTTCCGGCTGCGACGGTCGAGCTCTACCACCTCGCGGAGGACCCTGCCGAGCGGAACGACCTGGCCGCCCGCGAACCGCAGGTCACCCAGCGGATGCTCGCCCGGCTGGACGAGGTGCTGGCGGGACTGCCCGCCGCCGAGGGCAAGACGACGGCGCTCAGCGACGACGAGATCCGCCGGTTGCGCTCCCTGGGCTACGTCCGCTGACCCGCCGCCCCTGGCCGGAGGGTCACCGCACGAGCATCACCTTCTCGATCACCACGCCGGCGGCCGTCTCGAGCCTCGCCAGGTACGTCCCCGAGGGCAGCCCTCGGCCGGCCTCGTCCCGGCCCGTCCACGCGCTGCGGTGCTCGCCGGCCGGGAGGTCGGCGTCGTCGACGAGCGTACGCACCAGGCTCCCGTCGGCGGTGTAGAGCCGTAGCCGCGCGGGCCCCGCCGCCGGCAGCGTGAAGATCAGCTCGGTGCGCGGATTGAATGGATTGGGGTACGCCCGCACCGCGGGCGCCGGCGAGACCACCTCGCCGATCGCCGTCGACCCGACCTCGACCGAGTAGGTGTAGATGCCGCTGCTCGTCAGGTGCACGTTGGCGATCGAGATCACGACCTCCTGGTAGCCGGCGGCGGCCCCGAAGCTCAGGCTGCCGTCGCCGGCCGCGTCGAGCGGGACCTCGACGACCAGCTTCGGCTGCAGCGGATCGCGCGCGATCAAGCTGACGCGCCACTGGCGCGTGTCGGCCCCGTTGAAGGTCACGGTGGGCGTGTCCGGCGGCGCGACGAGGCGGACGTAGTCCGTCGCGTGGGCCTGCACGCCGCTCGAGCCGCTGGCCGGGAACGTGGTGTGGGTGCGCCAGGCGGTGAACGGCGGCAGGTCGTCGCCCTGGTAGCCGTACTGGCCGCCGGCGACGGTGGGGTCGTCGAGGAAATTCGCGACCGACCAGTCGTCGTAGACGTCCTGCGTGCTCACGAGGTGGCCGAGCCCGTCGAGGGTCTGCTGGTAGCCGATCATGCCGTTGGACGGGTTGTGGATGAGGTTCCAGATCAGGGGCTGACCGCCGTACCGCTCGTAGCAGTAGAGCGACCACAGATAGGTCTGGATGTAGTCGGCCCACTGGCTGCCCCACAGGACCAGGCTGTCATCGGGATTCGTGTTGAAGCCGGAGATCGTGTCGGGCCGACCGTAGAGCCACATCGCGAACTCGCCGAGGCCCTCGTCGACCCAGGTGGTCTCGTCCGCGTCGCGTGCGAAGTGGATCATGTGCTGGAACTCGTGGGCCATCACGCCGATCATGTAATCGCTCGCGGGCTGGCCGCTGTCGGTGGCCAGGTAGACCACGTCGCACTCGTTGCTGGCGAAATCCTGCGTGCCGTCGGGGAACTGGTCGTAGATCCAGAAGAATCCGTCCGCGGAGATGTCGAAGCGGTAATAGAACAGGAACACGCGATCCAGGCCGTCGAGCGGGTTCGGCGGATCGCCGAAGTGCGCCGTCTCGAGGTCCCAGATCCCCTGCGTGGGGAAGCTGCCGACGCTCGCCGCGTCGAACGCGTGGATGATCCGGTCCACGTCGGCCTGGTCCATCGAGACGTTCCACTCGTCGTCGTCAACGACCACGTAGCAGTGATCGCCGCGGCCGCGGACCGTGGCGGGCTTGAGGTTCGCGACCGGAAAGCCGCCGAGGTCCCACACGTACCAGAGCCAGGAGTCGCCGACCTGAGGGTCCGGCGGCGGCGTGCGGGCAGGGTCGCCGCTCGCGTGCCAGAGACCCCGAGCCTCGAGGCCGGCGCGAAACGCCGCCAGGTCCCCGGCGGGACGCGGCAGGTCGGGGACGGGACATTCGATGCCCGCCGCGAGCGACGGGAGGCAGGCGAGGCAGGCGACGACGATTGCAGCGAGCGACCGCCCGCGGTGTGCGGGTCGTGCGTTCGGGGTCATGGCGGGATCCTTCCAGGCTGGAGTTGGCGGGAGGATGGCGGACCCCGACATGGTAGCTAAAAATCGACAAATGTCGTCCGTATTCCACCGCCGAGCGGCGGGATATCGGCGCGGCTGAACGAGGACGCGGCCCCGGGGCGCAGCTCGCGCCGGCCCGCGGGGCCGCCGGCGGACACGGCGGGAACGACCCGGGTCGAAGCGGCGACCGCCGCGAGGTCACGGATTCGGCGCCGGCGGAAGCAGCTGCGGCGTCGCCCGCGGCGCGAACGGCACCACCCACAGCTCGTAGACCACCCGCACCGTCAACGTCCCGCTGTCCCACCGCTCGATGGTCAGGAATTCGCTGCCGTTCAGGATGATCCGCTCCTCGGTCTGACAGTCGGCCGGACTGCCGCCGAGCGGGCCGCACCAGCCGGGGTCGTCGGCGTCATCGGGATCCTGGACGTTCCAGCCGTGGCGGTACGCGGGCGCGTCGCTGATCGACAGGTCGCACGCGCCGCGCCAGAAGAACTGGACGGCCTGGCCGGGCTCGAGGGGCACCAGCTGCTGCTCCTTGACGCCGGCTGCGGACCAGCGGCCGATCCCGGGGGCCGAGACGGTCAAGGTCACGGCATTCTCCCGCGTCGCTTCCGTCGAATCGGAGCCTCGCTTGGGAACGTCCCCGCCGTCGCCGACGACGGGCCCGACCGGATCGTCGCCCTGGCCACAGCCGCCCGAAAGCAGGACCATGGCGACAAGCACGCTGACGGCGACGAGCGCCTGCCAATCTGCAAGGTCGCCGCCGAGGAACCGCAGGGAACGCTGGGTCATGATCGAACCTCCCGCTCGCCCTCACGCCATCGCCGGAAACCGGCGCCACGTTCGACACGGGAAGCCCGAGCATATTGCGGACCCTGGCGATCTCAGTACCGCCGCCGCGGCGGTTTCTCCCCCTTGTTCCGCACGAGGTTGACCCGCACCACGTGGCCCCGCAACTCGAGGCCGTCGAGCGCGTCGACGGCGGCGAGCACCCGGTCGGCGGGCAGCTTGACGAACGCGAACCCGCGGCTCGTGCCGGTGGTCCCGTCGCGGACCACGGCGAGGTCGAGCACGTCGCCCCACGCCGCGAAGAGGCTCCGGACCTCGACCTCGTCGGCGTCCGGAGGCAGGTTCCCCACGTAGATGTTGCGGTCGAACGTCACTCCACCTTCACGACGGCCTTGACCGGAATGTCCGAGGGCTGCAGGCAGATCTTGTCGTCGCAGGCCTGGACGGTCAGGGTGAACGGCAGCTCGACCGTGCCGGTCGTCTCGGCCGGCAGCTTGACCGACACCAGGATGTCGGCTGCGTGGTGCAGCATGACGACCTTCTCGCCCATGAACTCGCCCGGCACGCCGTCGGGGAACTTCGCGGCGAAGCCGGCCAGATCGGCCCCCTCGGCGGGCAGGAGGTCCACGCCGATGTAGAAGCTCTCCTCGTCGGCCGCGTACTTGTGGTCGTAGAGGTGCCAGGTGTCGGCGATGTCCAGATGGACCGTGAAGGCCGCGTCGCCACCGGGCTGGGCGGCGATCTCGGCCGGCGTGACCGAGGCTTTCACGACATCGGCCGAGACCCGCGGCAGCTTGGGCTTCTCGGCCGGCGAGCCGGCGCTGGCGAGGTTCGCGACCAGCAGGCAGGTCGCCGCGAGCAGGATCATCTGGTACGGCCGCATCGGAATTCTCCTTGGGTTCATCAGGGGGTGGCGGCGTCCCGGGTCCGCAGGATGCGATCGGCGTTGCCGCGCAACACGCGCACCAGGCGCTCGATGTGTTCCCGGCGCATGCGCCGGTTCTCGACGTTCACTCGCAGCGCCACGCGGCCCTGCAGCATAGTGTAGCTGAACCAGGCGTCGCCTTCACGCTCGACTTGCTCCTGGAGCTGGCGATTCAGGTGATCCGTCTGGCGGTCGTTGAACAGCGGCCGGCCGTCCGCGTTCCGGGGAATCCAGCGGAAATTGCACACGCCGAGGGTATTGGGGCCCAAGAGCTCGAAATCCGGCTCCCGGCGCAAGAGCGCGGACAGGAGGCGGGCGAGGTAGATGTCGTTCTCGACCCAGGCTCCGAACTGGGCGCGGCCGACCAGCTTGAATGCCATCCAGACCTTGAGCGCGTTGAAGCGCCGGCTCCCCGCGATCCCGTACTGGAAGAAATTGACCTTGTCCCCCATGTGGAATCCGCGCGGATCAGGGATGATCCGCCGGCCGAACTCGTCGAATTCCTCCGCTTCGCCGTCCTCGCCCGCCACGACCTTCTGCATGTAGTACTCCGGGTGCACGAGGAAGCTCTGCCGCAGGAAATCACCCTCGCGGACGAGGATCCCGCCGGCCGAGAACGGCATGTAGAACCACTTGTGCGGGTCGACCGTGATCGAGTCCGCCAGCTCGATGCCGTGCAGCATGGTCCGGTACCGATCCGAGAGGGCGACCGCGCCGCCATAGGCCGCGTCGACGTGGTACCAGCAGTCGTGGCGACGGGCGATCGCCGCGAGCTCGGCCAGCTTGTCGATGCTGCCCGTGTTCGTCGTGCCGGCGATCCCGATCACGCAGCACGGTTTCAGTCCGGCGGCGAGATCGGCCTCGATCGCCCCCTCGAGCGCGCCCAGGTCGACCCGGAAGAGATCGTCGACGGGCAGCTTGCGCAGCTGGCCGCGGCCGAGGCCGAGCAGGTCCACGGCCTTGATGAAGCTGTAATGGCCCTGGTTCGACACGTAGAACGTGAGCCTGGCGATCGCCGGGGCGGGCGGGCCGCCGTCGTCGAGCTGCGCGAGGTGCCGGCCCAGCGCCCGGTTGATCGCGAGCTTCAGGCCCGTGATGTTCGCGAGCGAACCGCCGTCGACCAGGGTCCCGAAGCTCGTCTCCGGCAGGCCGAAGAGGTCGCAGAGCCAGCGGACGACCCGCTTCTCGATGGCCGTGGCCGCCGGCGCGTGCCGCCAGCTCGCGACGTTCTGGTTCATCGCCGCCGCGAGCGCCTCGGCCAGCACCGCGACCGGCAGCGGCGCCGGGTTCATCATGCCGAAGTACCGGCAGCTGCCGATCGCCATCGTATTCGGGAAGACCTTGGTGCGGCACTCCTGGACCAGCTCGGCGAAGTTGCAGCCCTCCTCGGGCAGGTCCTCGGCGAAGAGGTCGTCCAGCCCCATCGGCGAGACCGGACCGTAGACCCGGCGCCCTTCGAGGCCCCGGAGATAGTCGAGGACCAGGTCGACGAACGCGTAGCCGGTCTGGCGCAAGCGCTCGAGGCCGCTGTCCAGCTCCGGGTGCCGCAGGGAGTCGAGGCCGGATTCCGGCCGCGACGGGTCGGCATCCGGCGACCGGGATTCGGGGCGCTGGTACCCGCTCATGCCGTCTCCTTGCGCGGCGCATCGAGCGCGGGGAATCGCCCGGCGGCGATATCCTCCAGGACCGCGGCCGCACCGCTCTCGCCGACGGGATCGGCCACTCGGTGCGCGGCGGCTTGGACCTCGGCGGGCCCGCCCTGCATGGCGACCGCGAACGCCGCCACCTCGAACATGTCCAGGTCGTTGTAGTTGTCGCCGATCGCGACCACGCAGCCGGGCGCGATGCCCAGGGCGTCGACCAGCAGCCGGACGCCGTTGCCCTTGCTGCAGGTGTGGTGGTAGACCTCGGCCCAGTAGTACCGCCCGTCGCCGAGCAGCGACCGCGTGTTGATCACGCGCACGCGGTCCGCCAGGTCGCGCCGGATCGCCGCCGTGAGGGGGCGGATCACCGGCTCCGTGTCGATCGTGCCGACCTCGAGCGCCGCGTCGGGCAGCGCCTCGAGCAGATCGCCGTGGGCGCTCAGCGCGCCGACCTGCTCGCGCCGGTGCTCGAGGTAGTGCGCGAGCACCGGGTTGGTCGGACTCGCCTCGTACTGCAGGTGGCCGTTCGCCTCCTCGGTCGCGTAGATCAGGGGCACCGCGCCGTGCGCGCGGAACAGCGCGACCAGCCTCGCGAGCGCATCGCGCTCGACCACGCTCTGGGCGAGCCGGCCGAGGCGGCGGCCGCCGTGGACCACCGCGCCGTTGAGCGTGATCTTGGGAAGATCGTCCGGATGCCAGCCGCTGCGGTCGAGCAGCCGGTCGAGCGAGCGGGAGTTGCGCCCCGTGCAGATCACGACCGCGTGCCCCGCGGCGCGCACGGCCTCGAGCGCCGCGATCTCGCGCGCGCGCAGCCGGTCCTCGGTCTCGGTGTTCAGCAGGGTGCCGTCCATGTCGACGGCCACCAGCCAGCGCTCCTGCACGGATCGACTCCCTCCGGCGGTCAGCCCGCCACCTCGAATTCGGCGAACTCGCCGGTGGCCCCCTGCCAGGCGTGCCGGCACTCCTCGACCCGCGCGCGCTCGGGACCGCGACCCGCCCACGCCAGCAGGGTTTCGAGCTGGGCCCGCGGTCCCTCGGCCACGATGCGCACCGAACCGTCGGGCCGGTTGCGCACCCAGCCGACCAGACCCAGCCGGCGGGCCTGCTGGACGGTGTACCAGCGGAAAGCGACCCCCTGGACGCGGCCGGTGACGGTGAGGTCGAGGCGTTCCATCACTCCGGCCAAGGTATCGCGCCGGCGGGCCGATTGCCAGCGCGCCGGCGGCGGCCGGCGCGGCTACCGCCCGTACGCCCGCCACGCCTCGCGCGGGTCGGCGCCTTGCCCGCGGATCCAGGCGCGGCAGAACTGGCCGAGGCCCAGCGCCAGCGGCCGGCCGTGGTTCTCGATCTCGCCGGTCCGAAGGTCGAGCTCGCCGACAATGCGGCGGCCGTCGCGACCGCCGCTGGTCCCGATCCCCACCAGTTCCGCGCCGACCCAGCCCACCGCGAAACCCTCCGAGACGGCATCGTCGGCAGCCCTGCCGAGCAGCGTGTCCAGCCAGCCGTCGACGTCGAGGATGATCCAACCGTGGACGATCTCGAAGATCGTCAGCCCGCTGACCGCGCTCTGGCTGGTCTCGCCCCCGACGGTCACGTGCACCGACCGGTCGCCGAGGCGCCACTCGCGCAGCTCGAGCGGCGACTGGACGCTCAACCGTCCGGGGTGATAGCCCAGGATGCTGTACGGCATCGGAACTTCGACGCGCTCGGGCCGCAGGCGGATGACCCAGCGTCGGTCGCAGGTGAGGTCCCGCCGGCTCGCGAACTCGCCGGCGGGCGGGGACTCCCGGGTCAGGCGGTCGAGATGCTGCTCGAGCGGGAAGTCCGAGGCCTGGCCCCAGGACTCGGCGAACGCTGCGACATCCGCCGCGGTCCAGGTGCCCAGGCTGTCCCGCGCGACCATCGTGAACACGAAGGCGAACAGCGGTTCGCGGACCTGGTCGCGCAGCGCGGCCTCGTCGGGCACGAGACCGGATTCGCGATCCGCCGTGCGAACCGCGAGAAACGTCGCGCTGTCCGGCCGCGCGGCGGAGGCGCCCGAGGCCGGGTCGGGCGACGGCTGGGCGCGGACCGCGCCGCCGACGCAGATCGAGACGACCAGGGCTGGCCAGGCGAGTCGCGTGTTCATCGGCTGTCCCCACTCGGAAACCCGTCAACGTCGCCAACGACCGCGTGACAAGGGCCTCAATATACCATGAGCGGGCGCTCAAGGTCAGGGCAGTCCCGCGCGCACCTCGGCCGCGCGGGCCGCGAGCGAATCGGCGTCCCCCGGGCGACCTTGCCGGCGGGCGAGTTCCGCGCAGGCCTCGAGCGATTCCGCGACCCGCAGGTGCGCTCCGCCGAGCTTCTCCTCGCGGATCGCGAGCGCTCGCTCGAGCCGCGGCGCCGCCTCGTCGAGGCGGCCCGCGCGCAGATAGGCGACGCCGAGGTTGTGCAAGGGCAGCGCCGTCCGCGCGTCGTCGGGGCCGAACTGGGCCGTGCGGATCGCCAGGGCCTCGCCGAAGTGGGCGAACGCCGCGGTGAAGCGGCGCTGATCCAGCCGGACCTCCCCGAGGTTGTTCAACGCCGTCGCGACCGACGGGTGGCCGGCGTCGAGCCGCTTCCGCTTGATCGCGAGCGATCGCTCCAGCGCGGCCGCGGCCTCCGTGAGGCGGCCCTGCTTGTGGTAGAGCGTGCCGAGATTGTTGAGCGCGTACGAGACCTGGATGTCCTCGGCGCCCAGGCCGCGCTCGTAGATCCCGACCGCGCGTTCGAGCGCGCGCTCGGCCGCGGCGAAACGGCCGCGGTCCTGGTAGATCGCGGCCTCGTTCAAGAGCGCGAGCGCGAAATCGGGGTGGTCCGCGCCGAGGATCCTCTCCTGGATCGCGAGCGCCCGCTCGGCCAGCGGTTCGGCCTCGGCGAAGCGGTTCATGGTCCAGTAGAGGGCGGCGAGGTTGTTCAGGGTCTCCGCGATCTCGGGATGATCCGGCGGAAGCAGTCGCTCGCGCCGTTCCAGGGCGAGGATGAAGAGGGACTCCGCCGCCGCGAAATCGCGCTGCTCCTGGCGGACCTGGGCCAGGCTGTTCCAGGCGGCCGGAAGCTCGAGCGGGCCGGCGGCGGCGTTCGCCGAGAGGTTGGCCACCGCCCGCTCCAGCAGCCGCGACGCCTCGGGAAGGTCGCCCTGCACCGCGCGGATCCAGCCGAGGTTCGCCCCGGCGACTCCCACCAGGGGGTCGTCCGGCGGCAGCAGCGCCGCGCGGATCGCCAGCGCGGCCTGGTACGCCGTATCCGCGGCGGCGATCTCGCCGCGCGCGCGGTGGACGGCGCCGAGGTCGGTCAGCACCGCCGCCTCGGCGAGCGTGCCCGTGCCGGCCACCTCGCGGCGCCTCGCGAGCGCGGCCTGCAGGAGTTCGCCCGAGCGGTCGTAGAGACCGAGCCCCGAGTAGACGACGCCGAGGGTGTGCATCAGGCGCGCCTGCACCTCCGGCTGCGCGTCCAGCTCGGTCGAGATCTTCCGTGCGCCCGCGTCGAGGATCTCGCGCGCCGTGACCGCGTTGCCGCGCGCCTCGCTCGGGTGGGAGATCTCGAAGAGACCGGTGACGAAGTCCGTGACCTGGCGCGATTCGCCTTCCGCGGCGACGGCGCGGCTCAGATTGCGTGCCGACCGGACGTACAGCACGCTCATCCAGACGCCGAAACCGATGATCAACAGCACGATGCCGGCGATCAGCGCCGACGGCAAGCGGTTGCGCGCGATGAGTTTGCGTAGCTGGTACGAGGCGCTGGGCGGCCGGGCCAGGATGGGCTGCGACGCGAGGTACCGCTCGATGTCCTCGGCCAGGGCCGCGGCGCTCTGGTAGCGGTCGGCCGGGTCCTTCGCCAGGGCCTTGCCCACGATCGTCTCGAGATCGCCCGGCAGGCGGCGGCCGGCGGGCGCCGTCTCGCGAAACGGCCGGGGCGGCGCGGTGTGGATCAGGCGGATCTGCTCGAGCAGCGAGACGCCATCGCTCGCGTACGGCGGCGCGCCGGTCAACAGCTCGTAGAGGACCACGCCAAGCGCGTAGACGTCGCTGCGCACGTCGATCTCGCCGGAGATGCCGCGCGCCTGCTCCGGACTCATGTAGCGGACGGTGCCGATGGGCTGGCCTTCCCGGGTCAGCTGCGCCGCCTCGCCGCTCCCCTCGTCGAGCACCTTGGCGATACCGAAGTCGATGACCTTCGGCACCGGCGCGCCGTCCTGTTCGGACACGAGCAGGTTTGACGGTTTCAGGTCGCGGTGGATGACGCCCTTCTGGTGGGCGTGCTGCACGGCGCGGCAGACGGCGAGCAGAAGCGCGATCCGACCGGGGACCGGCACGGCCTGCCGCTCGCAGTACGTCGTGATCGGCACGCCGCGCACGAGGTCCATCACGAAGTAGGGCCGACCCAGCGCGTCCTGGCCGGCATCCAGCACCCTGGCGATGTGCGGATGATCCATGCGGGCGAGGACCTGACGCTCGGCCGCGAAGCGCGCCGCGACCTGACCGGAGCCGCATCCCCGGCGCACAAGCTTGAGGGCGACCTCGCGGCGGATCGGCTCCGACTGCTCGGCGCGATAGACCACCCCCATGCCGCCCTCGCCCAGCACCTCGACGATGCGATAGGGTCCGATCCGTTCCGGCTGCGGGTCGTCGCCGGACGCGAGGAAGCCCCGGCTCGACTCGGCCGCGAGCCGACGGCCGAGACCGGCGGTCGCGACCAGCGACAGCCCGTCCTGGTCGTGGCGCAGTAGCGCTGCGGCCTCCGCCCGCAGGTCGACGTCCCCGGCGCAGGCCTCGTCGAGATAGGCGTCCCGCGCCGCCGCCGGCAGTTCGACCGCTGCGAGCAGGATCGCGCGCAGCCTCCCGAAGCGGTCGTCGCTCATGCGCCGGCGTCCGTGGCGAGCGCACGTCCGAGCATCATCCGCGCGACCCGCCAGTCCTCGTCCACGGTCCGCTTGGAGACGCCCAGCACGTGAGCGGCCTCGCGCGCGAGCAGGCCACCGAAGACCCGCAGCTCGACGACCTTCGCCATGCGCTCGTCCTGGCGGGCGAGCGCCTCGAGCGCGTCGTTCACGGCGAGGATCTCCAGCGAGAGCTGCTCGGCATTCGCGACCTGCTCGTCCAGGGTGACGCGCCGCCAGTGGCCGCCGCGCTTCGCGGCCGCGTGCTTGCGGGCGTGGTCCACGAGGATCTGGCGCATCGCGCGAGCGGCGATGCCGTAGAAATGGGCGCGGTCCTGCCAGTCGGCCCGGGTCTGGTCGACGAGGCGCAGGTAGGCCTCGTGGACGAGGGCGGTCGGCTGCAGCGTGTGGTCAGGCCGCTCGCGCCGCATGAGGCCGGCGGCGATGTCCCGCAGCACCGGGTAGACGGCGGCGTAGAGACGATCGGCCGCGTCCCCGCGGTCGGCGTCTCCAGCCTCGAGGTCGTGCAGCCACCGCGTGATCTGGTCGCGGGGCGAATCGGTCATCGTCACCTCCCTGGGTCGCGCGTCGCCGTGATCGTTCAACGCACCAGCGTCATCTTGCGCGCGGCGACCGCGCCCGGCGCCTCGAGGCGCACGAGGTACACGCCGGCCGGCGCATCGCCGCCCTGACGGTTGCGACCGGACCAGGTGACCTCGTGCGAACCCGCCTCGCGGTTCCCGGACACGAGGGCCTGCACGAGCCGGCCGCGCAGATCGTAGACGGCCACGCGGACCGGACCGGCGCGCGGCGTGTCGAAGCGGATTCGCGTGATCGGATTGAAGGGATTGGGCGCGTTGGGATGCAGCCGATACGCCGGCGCCGGCGGCTCCACGCCGGTCTCGCCGAAATGGATGGCCACGCGCGCCGAGTCGACGGCGCCGGCGCAGTCGGTCACGAGGTAGTCGAGCTCGTCGAGGGCTGCGGACTCCGCCGGCGGCCAGTACGCGATGGTCTCGCCGCCGGGGGCGACGCGCGCCGTGCCCGCGGTCGCGTCCACGACGACGCTCACGATCGTCAGGGGATCCCCGTTGGGATCGACGTCGTTCACGAGCGGCGACAGGGTCGCGGGCGCGGTCGCCGACACGGTGACGTCGTCGTCCGCCGCGACGGGCGGCTGATTGTCCGGGCCGCCGGTCGTCGCGACGAGCAGCAGGCGATCGTACAGCGCGACCGGCTCGAGCCACAGATCCGGCCCGATCGCGAGCCCCGAGTAGCAATCGAACGCGACCTCGACGCCGCCGGCGCCCGCGGTGATCACCGTGAACGTGTCGCCGGGCGCCGGCGCGAAGCCGTCCGTCAGCGAGACGTGGAGCGAGCCCCCCAGCGCCGCGGAGCCGGTGACGGCGAGCTGATCGTGCTGGACGCCGGGAAGGGCGCCGCCGAGCTCGAAGAAGAGGCGACTCGTCGGGGTCGTCGTGTAGTCGCCGACCACGGTCAGGATGCCCAGCGACGACCCGGGCCGGACGCGGCCTGGATTCGCGAAGACCGCCGTGGCGACGTCGACGGTCCCGCCGCCCGCGAGGACGGCGTCGCTGTCGTTCGTCAGGTGTCCGGTCGCGGTGACGGTCGCGCCGCCGGCGACGGTGGTCACCCCGCCGTTGTCCAGGCCGGCGACGGTGAGCGCGCCGGTCAGGACGGCGAGGCGGCCGCGCTCGCCGGTCGCGGCGTCCGGCAGGTTCGCCAGCAGCCCGGCCACGCTGCTCGATCCCGGTCCGTTGCGCCGGACGAGGCCGAGATTCGCCAGGGTCCCGTTGCCGGCGATGTCCCCGCCGAGCGCGACGACACCGTCTGCGAGATTCCAGACCGTGCCTTCGCGCTGCAGGGTCGCGCCGGCCCCGATGGTCAGGACCCCCTCGTTCGTCAGAGCGCCGCCGGCCCGCCAGGTGCCCTCGCTCACCGTGATCGTCCCGGCGGCGCCGGGATCCGGGGTCCGCAGGTTGGCCACGGCGACCGCGACGTCGCTCACGGACGGGCCCGACTTCGTGACGGCGCCGAGGTTGGTCAGCGAGCCGGCGCCGGCGAGATGGCCGGCGAGCGCGAGCGAGGAGCCGACCTGGTTGTCCAGGACGCCATCGAGCTGCAACGTCGCGCCGGCAGCGATCGCGACCTCGCCCAGGTTCTGCAGCGTGCCCTCGACCGCCAGCGTGCCCGATTCGATCAGCAGCCCGCCCGGGGTTGCGGTCTTGGCCGCGAGGCCGCTCCCCCGGTTGATGACGGTGACGTCCGGGCCGAAGCTACCGCCGCCGTTCGCGGCGATGGTCCCGCCGCTGTCCACTGTCAGGAAACCGCGGACGCTGCCGCCGCGCAGGTCGAGCGTGCCCAGCAGCTCCCACGGATGCGGCAGTTCGTGCGGCGTGTTGCCGGTGCTCGCGTCACCGCCGTTCTCGATCACCGTCTTGTCCGAGGTCACCGTGGCGACCTCGATCGCCTTGGCGGGATCGGCGACGCCGTCGAGGCGCAGGTGACCGCCGGCGGCGATGGTCAGGACGAGCTCCGGCGCGTCGCTCTCGTTGCACTGGGTGAGCCAGCCGATCTCCGCCGTCGACGAGAGCACCACGTCGCCCGTCGTGATCTGCACGTTGTCCCCCGCCTCCGGCAGGCTGTGCGTGCTCCAGTTGAGGGGATTCTCCCAGGCCGTGGTGCCGGCGGCACCGGTCCACACGACCACGTCGCCGCAGCCCTGCGGCCAGGCGCCGATCAGCACGCCGCACGGGTTGTTGGCCGGCAGGCAGGGCGAGTTCGCCGCGAGGCCGTAGTCGCCGTCCTGCCAGGGCTCCGTCCGGCAGTAGGCGGGCTGACAGAAGTGGGGGTCGCCGGTCAAGACGCCCGCTCCGAAATCGATGGCGCCGGCGCCACCCGTCCCGCTGGCGTCGACGTCGCTGCAGCCGATCGCCGCGGAGGCCCCCGCGGCGACGAACAGATCGTCCACGACGTCGGCGCGGTTGCCCCAGACGATCGTCCTGGTCAAGGCGAGGTGGGCGCCGCCCGTGACGGCGATGCCGCCGCCGTTGAAGGCGCCCGCGCCGAGGTTCGCCGCGTTGCCGCTGATCGTACAGCCCGTGACGGTGACGCTGGCGGCGCCCTCGCACCAGACGGCGCCGCCGCGGCCGCCGGATCGGTTGCCCACGAACGTGCAGCCGGCGAAGACGGGCTCGCCGCCCTGGACGTGGACCGCTCCGGCGTGCTGGTCGCTCGAGTTGTCGACGAAGAGGCAATCCTCGAACACGGGCGACGAGCCCAGGCAGGACACGGCGCCGCCCGGCGCGCCGGCGACGGCGTTGCCCTCGAATCGGCAGTCGCGAATCGTCGGCGACGCGCCGCCGGCGATGCGCAGCGCGCTGCCCGCCGGCGCGCGGATGATCGTGAATCCGTCGACGGTGGCCGCACCCGACTCCCCCGAATCGAACGTGAACGCGCGGCCGGCGTTCTCGGCGTCGATGGTGGTGGCGGCGGCGCCGTTCGTGGACCGGAGCGTCAGGTCCTTCCCGCCGAAGTCGAGGTTCCGGTTGTCCGGTCCGGTGTAGGTGCCGGGGACGACCAGCACCAGGTCGCCCGGCGCCGCCGCCGCGAGCGCGGGCTGGATGGCCGTGAAGTCGCCGCCGCCGCCGGGATCGACGACACGGGTGGTCGCACGGGCGGTCGCGTACGGCAAGACGTTGGCGAGCAAGGCGAGGGCGATGAAGCGGCCAGTGGTCACGATCGAACTCCCTTTGTCCGGGAGATGCGCATTTCCCCGTCTCGATGTGCAGCGACTCGTCGCCGCCGTCCGGCAACACCGGATTAATATACTCCGATTTCTGTCGCCGTCTCCCCGGCGACGGACACGGCCCGTTCAACCGGCCGGGAGTTTCGGCACCGCCGACTGCACATCCGGCGACCGGCCTGCGCATGTCCCGGCACACGAGGATGAAGGAACGCGGGGACCAAGCCCCGGCCGCTCCAGGGAATCCTCAGCCGACAGGAGGAATGTCATGAGTACGTCCACCGAGATCCGTACGCCGCGAACCAGCGCCGTCGTCTTGATCGTGATCCTGGCCTTCGTCACCGGGGTGCCGTTCGCCGCCGACGCCTGCGAGGCCGAGGTGACGTTCGACACGCTCGTCGCCGGCACCGTCTTC
The DNA here is from genome assembly GCA_022711765.1 of Candidatus Krumholzibacteriota bacterium. Classification (GTDB taxonomy): domain Bacteria; phylum Krumholzibacteriota; class Krumholzibacteriia; order LZORAL124-64-63; family LZORAL124-64-63; genus Glo-17. The sequence continues at coordinate 752,829 of JAKLEB010000002.1, read as the reverse complement.
AGCCCGGCCACCGGCGTCATGCCGGGCGACGTCCTGTTCGTCGAGGACGGCATCACCGTGTCCGCCAACCAGTTCATGTTCCCCGGCGGCGGGTCGGCGTTCGGCGGCGCCGGCATCGTTCCCGCGATCGTGGCGCCGTTCGTGTTCGGCAACGTCAACATCTGCCGCGAGAACAACGTCAATCTGACCTTCGATCTCAGCGGCCTGGGCATCGTCGTGACCACGGTGACGTTTCACTGGCTCGATCTCGGCGGTTTCGAGAACCTCCGCGTGAACGGCGCGCCGCTGTACGTCGGCGAGCTGGACCTGGCGCCGGCGGCGATCGCGCCCGGAGTCGCCTACAGCGTGATGGAGGTGGCCGTGCCAGGCGGGAAGAAGGGCATCAGCCGGCTGGTCGGTCACGTGGACCGGTTCACCGTCGGCGGTCAGGAGTTCGCGATCGACGAGATCTGCGTCGACGGTATCGTTCCGGGCAGCGGGCGCCGCGTGCACGTGTCGCTCGACGATCCCGCCAAGGGCCTGGTCGTGGTCGAGCAGGAGTCCTGGACCACGGTGAAGTCCCTGTTCCGTTGATCTGGAGTGACCCCCGGTCAAGGCCGTTTTCCTTCAGGGAGACGGCCTTTCTTCGTTCCTGTGCGGGCGAGCGGAGAGGGCGGACAAGAGGACGCTTCGACGACGAAGCGCTCCGGCACGACGCGGGTTGCTCCGCCAAGCCAGCGCGGTCAGCGGAATTGGCCCTTCGCTGCCGTCCAGGTGCGGGTCTCGATGGCGACCGGCGCCGCGGGCCCGGCCCACGGCGTGGTATCGGCGACGCCTGGACGATCGCGACGTTTCCGCATTCGCCCGGCGCCAGCTCCATCAGCCCGGCGGGTTCCTCCGCATCGCCGGTGATCTCGACAAGGCCGTCGACGACGAGGAAGGATTTCACGCTCGCAGCGAGCGGCAGCGCGTCGATCCGCGAGGTCCCTTCGCTCCAGTAGTCGCCGTTGCACGCCACCAGCTGGAAGTCGTCGCGGTAGACGTAGATCTTGGTGTCGAACTGCGATCCCCACGTGTCGATGTCGACCGTGACGTCGGCCTGCGGCGCGAACCGGTAGACCACGTCCGGCGAGCCGGATGCCAGCACGGGGCAGAGCTCGTCGTAGTCGTCCCCGTAGCCGACCGTCGTACGGTGAACGTGATGCGGACCATGACTCCCTCCCCTCTGAAGCCAGCAGGACGGACACAGCACCTCTCCCAAGGCCCTCGCCCGCCTCTCCTCGCCGCGGCTCACCGATCCCACCACATTGGCGCCACCGATTCGCGCTGGTTGTCACCGGATTCGCCGCGACGCCGCGTTGACCAGGTGGGCGGCGGGACCGCACGTCGATCGGCCCTGGAACGGCCCGGCATCCGCGAGATGGCGGACGCCGGGCCGTTGCGTGGAAACGCGGTCGCTACTTCACCAGCGTGAGCGGCACGCGCTCGCGGAGGCGACCGTCGACACGCAGCAGCGCCTGGTACACGCCGGAGGCCGCCGGGCACCCGGCCTCATCGGTCCCCTGCCAGGTGACCGCGTGCTCGCCCGCCGCGAGCGCCTCGCTCACGAGCTGCCGCACGCGGCGGCCGCGCAGATCGACGATGTCGAGCTGGACCCGACCCGCCTGCGGCAGCGTGAAGCGCAGCGCCGTCGCCGGATTGAACGGGTTGGGCGCCGCCCGGAACGTGGCCGGCAAGAGCGCGGGCGCGTCATCCTCCCGGACCGGGGTCAACGTGCCGTCCAGGGCGTCGACGTTGATCGCGTCCACCCGCATCTGGCCGTCGACATTGCCATCGAAGGACGCGCCGAAGAGGATCCCGCCGATGCCGCGGCCCGCGACCCCGTGCTCGCGGCGGTGCACCACGCGCTCGCCGTCCATCCAGACGCTGTACACGCCGAGAGCCGCGTAGTAGGCCAGCTCGACGTGGATCGGCTGCTGCGCGACGTACGACTCGGTGTGGTAGTGCGTGCCGGCGCTGGTCTCGTCGTCGAACAGCACGTCGCCTGTCGGGGTGAATTTGAGGGTGAGGAACTGGGCCGCGCTCGTGCCCTCCTCGCGGAGGTAGACGAAGTAGGATTCCAGGGATTCGAAGTACAGCCGGAACGAGATCGAGAGATCGCCGGTCGCCTCGATGTCGTTCAGGAACCCGAATCGCACGCGCGACGTGGTGGTCGTGGACTCGTCCTGGATCAGCAGCGCGGGCGTGGCGAAGCCGCCGTTCTCGACGGTCGGCGTGCAGCCGGAATATTCGATCGGCTGGCCGAGCGCCGCGCCGCCGGTGCCGATGGGCTGGCCGATCGGCTCGTCGTTGAAATTCGCCGTCAGCAGCTCGTCGGCGGTGCCCGGCGCCCAGTCGACCGACAGGTTGTCCAGCCGGACCGAGCCGGTGGCGTTGCCGTCGGACTGGTTGCCGACCACGATGAGCGCCGGGCCGTAGGCCGTCAGGCCGTGGGTCTCGTTGGTGAGGACGGGGACGCCGTTGAGGGTGAAATCGTAGGTCCCGTTGTTCAGGTTGAAGCTCAACTCGATCAGGAGCAGGTCGCCCGCGGCATAGGTGTCGAACGCGGCCAGCGGGAAATCGTCGGCGTCGGACAGGTACATGATGCCGGCGGCGTCGAGGGTGAGGTCGAAGAACCACATGGCGTTGGGATTCGGCCCCTCGATCGCGACCTTGTAGACGTCGACCGAGTCGAGCTGCAGTTCGAGCGAGATGTTGAGCTTGCCGTCAACGACCTCCCGGCCGTCGACCAGGGCGAAGGTGAGCTCGTCGCTGCCGGTGCTGGTCGTGTCCCAGATCTGCACGGAGCGGTCGCCGGGGCCGTCCTGGACGACGACCTCGCTGTGGTTGTCGCCGTCCGCCTCGATCGGCTCGCCGAAACGGGCGCCTCGCCGGTCGAGGCTCGAGCCGACGGCGCGATTGTCGAAGTGGGCGTCGAACATGATGAAGCGGGCCTCGGCGATCGAGGCGAGGTGGAGCGAGAGAACGCACGCGGCGATCAGGATCTTGCTAGTCATGGTCTGGACCTCCAGGGGTTCGGGTTCAGACCGCTATGCGCGAAACGGGATCGCGATGTGCAGGAGTTCCTGCCTGTCGCCCGCCCGGGTCCCATGGTATCATTGTTCAAATGAATCGCCGGCCAGCCAACTGACTGGAGCGCGCCATGCCCCGCTCGATCGCCGCCATGCTCTGCCTGACCGCCGTCGCGACCGCGGCCCTGGCGGACGACATCCGCTTCGTCGTCCCCTCGCCCGCGGCTCCGCCGGGCGTCCGCGTCCTCGACCGGCGCGGCGACCTCTGGCTGGTGGAGGGTCCGGCCGAGCTCGTCGACCGGTGGCCCGGCGCCCGGCCGGCACCGGTGCCCGCGCCGCGCGCCGCGGCGCGCGCCTGGACCCCGCTGCGCGACCCCGATCCGCGCGTGCAGAACCTCGCCGACCAGGTGGTCTGGGGCGATCTCCAGGCCGACCTCGAGTGGCTCGTGGGGCTCGGCGTCCGTCACAGCCTGAACGCGAACATCCACGTCGTGGCCGACCAGCTCGAGGCCAGGTTCGCGGCTCTGGGCCTCGCGACCGAGCAGCACGACTTCACGATCTCCGGGATCGTCGTGCCCAACGTCATCGCCACCCAGGTGGGCGAGGTCCAGCCCGATTCGATCGTGGTGGTCTGCGCGCACTACGACGCCACGAGCGAGGCGCCGGAGGTCGCGACTCCCGGCGCCGACGACAATGCGAGCGGCGCGATCGCGGTGCTGACTTGCGCCCGGCTGCTGGCCGGCCACCAGCTGGGCTATACCGTCCAGTACGCGCTCTTCGGCGGCGAGGAGCAGGGCCTGCGCGGCAGCCGCGCGTGGGTCCAGCTGCAGGCGTCGCAGGGCGCCGCCATCCTCGGCGCCCTGAACTTCGACATGGTCGGGTGGTGGGAGCCCGGCGTGCCGTTCGACCTCGAGATCGAGACCAACGCGCATTCGCAGTGCCTCGCGGCCGCGGTCGTCGACGCGGCGACCACCTACGCCGACATGCCCTTCGTCCTCCACGAGGCCGAGGACATCTGGTGGGGCGACTTCTACTCGTTCTGGCAGGAGGGGTATGCGGCCGTCAACCACGAGGAAGCCTGGGACTGGGGCGACCCCGACTTCAATCCCCGCTACCACACGACGGGCGACCTCGTGATCTACCTCGACCCGACCTTCACCACGCGGAACGTGCGGGTGGCCGTGACGGCGACCGCCACGGTGGCCGGCCTCGCCGGCGTGACGGCGGTCCCTTCGGCCGTTGCGCCGCCGGCCGCCAGGCTGACGGCGAGTCCGAACCCGTTCAACGGGCGGACGACCCTCGCGCTCGAGGCGCCCGGCGTCGGGGCGAACGCCGAGGCGGTGATCTACGATCTGCGCGGCCGCCGCGTGGACACGCTCGTGATGCCTCTGCGGGACGGCCGCGGGACGGTGGACTGGGATGCGGCCGACGCCCGGGGGCGGCCGCTCGCGACCGGCGCGTACGTCGCCCGGGTCGATCGCCCGGCGGGTCCGGCGACCTGTCGCCTCGCGTACGTGAAGTGACCGCGCCCGGCCGGCCGCCGGCCGGGGACACGGCCCGCACGCCCGCGCCCGGCGCCGTCGCCAACGCCAGGATCGCCAGACGGGCGTTTCGCTGCTAGATTCGCCGGCAACGAAAGGACGCGATCCATGCCTTCCCAATCCCTGCGCATCGCCGTGGTCGGCGCCGGCCATCTCGGCCGCTGGCACGCCCAGCAGCTGGCCGGCCTGTCGGGTATCGAACTGGTCGCGATCTGCGACCCCGATCCTTCGCGCAAGACCCTCGCCGACCTCTACGGCTGCCGGTGGGTGCCGCGGCACGAGGACCTCGAAGCGGGCGCGGTGGACGGCGTCACGATCGCCGCGCCGACGACCCTGCACCACCGCCTGGCGACCCACTTCCTCGAACAACGGATCCCGTGCCTGGTCGAGAAGCCCATGGCGGCGACCGCCGCCGAGGCGCGCTCGCTCTGCGAGCTCGCGGAGCGCCAGCAGACCCTGCTCCAGGTGGGCCATATCGAGCGGTTCAACCCCGCGCTGCGGGCTGTCACCCGGAAGATCGCCAATCCCCGCTTCCTCGAGGCGGTGCGCGTGGCGCCCTACCCGTTCCGCGCGACCGATGTCGGCGTCGTGCTCGACCTCATGATCCACGACCTCGAGATCATCCTGGCCCTCGTGCGCGACGAGATCGTCGAGGTGCGCGCGTGGGCGACGCCGGTCTTCTCCTCCACCGAGGACCTGGCCGCCGCCTGGATCGAGTTCAGGGGCGGCGCCTGCGCGCAGCTGAAGGCCGTGCGCACCGCGCTGCGTACCGAGCGGCGCCTGCGCATCTACCAACCGGACGCGTTCATCGAGGTCGATTTCATGGACCGGATCGCGACGGTGACCCGCCGCGACCCGCGGCTCGAATCCGGGGAGATCAAACCGGAAGCGCTGACGCCCCAGGACCTCGGCGGCCTGTCCCCGACCGATTTCGTGCAGAATAATCTGGTCTCGGTCGAGAAACCGCCGGTGGACCCGGACGCGAACCCGTTGCGCGACGAGCTCGCCGCATTCGCGCGGTGCATCCGGGAGGGCGTGGCGCCGCAGGTCGGCGGTCGCGACGGGCTGCGCGCGATGGAAGCGGCGGAGATGGTGCGCAAGGCGGCCGGTCTGCCCTGAACCCGCGACCCTGGTCAGCCGCCGGCCTCCGGTTCCGGGATCCGGCCGAGCAGCCGGAGCAGGCCGTCCAGGATGGTCAGCGGGTGGGGCGGACAGCCCGGGATGTGGAGGTCGACCGGCACCGTCGACGCGGCGCCGTCGTGCTGCTCGGCATGGCCGAGGAAGGGGCCGCCGCTGATCGCACACGCGCCGACGGCGATCACGATCTTGGGCTCGGGCACCGCCTCCCACGTCTTGCGCAGAGCCGGGCGCATGGCCGCGGTCACCGGTCCGGTGATCAGGAGCCCGTCGGCGTGGCGCGGCGACGCGACGAACTGGATGCCGAACCGGCCGAGATCCCAGCCGACGGTCGACAGGACGTTCGTGTCGGCCTCGCAAGCGTTGCAGCCCCCCGCGCTCACCACGCGCAGCTTCAGGGATCGGCCCAACAGGCGTCGCAGCCGGTCGCTCAGCTCGACCGCGAGGCGGGCGCCCTCGGGGCCGAGCACCAGGTCCTCGCGCCGGCTCGCGGCGAGCTGATGGTCGCGGCCGAACCGGATCGCCTGCGCCGGGCAGACCGCCTCGCACCTCGCGCAGAACAGGCACTTCCCGAGGTCCAGGCCCACGCTCCCCTCGAGCGTGATCGCGCCGGTCGGACATTCGTCCGCGCACTGCCGGCATCCCTCGGGGCAGGCGCCGGCCGCGATGACCGGCCGGCCGCGGTAGCGATCCGGCAACGACGGCGGCGGACCGTCCGGGTACCGGGTCGTCCGGTGTTTCTGCTGGAGCCTCGCCAGGGTCGTCTTGATCATAGGTCGTGTCCGCAGTAGCTGAGATTGAAGCTCTTGTTGCAGAGCGGGAAGTCGGAGATCTGCTGACCGCGCATCGCGAGCGCCAGCCCGAACCAGTTGTGGAACGAGGGGTCGACGACCTTGTAGCGCGCGAAGCGCCCATCGGCGCCCGTGAGCGCGACGTGGCAGATCTCGCCGCGCCAGCCTTCGACGAGGGCCACGGCGAGTCGGTCGGCCGCCGGCGGCGCCGGGCGCTCCAGCGCGACCGGTCCGCCCGGCAGGCTGTCGAGCAGCTCCTGGATGAAGGCGAACGACCGCTGGACCTCGATCGAGCGGACGTGAGCGCGCCCGAAGACGTCGCCCGTCGGCCAGGTGCAGATCGGGATGTGGACGAAGCGGTAGATGCCGTGGGGGTGGTTCTGGCGAACGTCGCGCTCGGCGCCGCAGGCGCGGGCGGCGGGGCCGACGAGTCCGATCTCGTCGCACACGTCCAGGGAGAGCAGGCCGGTGCCCTCGAATCGGGCCATCACCGACGGGGAGTCCCAGAGCAGGCGATCGGCGACCGCGAAGTCCTGGCGGGCGGCGGCGAGCCGGCGCTGGAGATCCTCGCGCAAGGCGTCGTCGACGTCGTGGTCGAGGCCGTAGGGGCGCACGAGACCGCGGCCGAAGCGGTTGCCGCAGAGCTGGGCGGTGGCGTTGAGCACGTCGCCGCGGATGCGCCCGCAGTAGGCGGCGGTCGGAAGGAACCCGACGTCGCCGGCGAGAGCGCCCAGGTCGCCGATGTGGTTGGCGAGGCGCTCGAGCTCGAGGGCGATGCCGGCGATCGCCAGGGCGCGGGGCGGCGCGCCGCCGCCGCCGAGCGCTTCCCTGACGAGCGCGTGGGCCAGGGCGTGCCCGATGGTGGTGTCGCCGGCGAGGGTCTCCATGTACGCCAGCGTGCGCCGGTCGGGTCCACCGACGAGCGCGCGCTCGACGCCGCGGTGCTGGTACCCGAGCGCGATCTCGAGATGCAGCACCTCCTCGCCGTGGCACTGGAAACGGAAGTGGCCGGGTTCGATGACGCCGGCATGGACCGGGCCCACGGCGACCTCGTGGACCTCCTCGCCGTCGACGCGGAAGAACGCGTCCGGGATGCGGCGGATCGGTTTGAGCCACGGGTGGCCGCGCGGCTCGACACCCCACTGCTCGGCCAGCTCGCGCTCGAACCAGTGCGCCTGGGGGCAGTCGGGCGTCAGCGCGTCGTAGCTGCCGGAAACGTCGGCCGCGCACGCGAGCAACTCGCCGTCGTCGTCCCCCGCGACGACGGCGACCACGCGCAGCGCGTCGCCCCGCCGGCCCGCGCCGAAGTACGCCGCCAGCCGCCGGCCGCGCGCGACGCCGCCGATCACCTCGTCGCGCAGCGCCGCCACGGACAGGACGGGAAGGTCACCAAGGGCGATCGATTCGCCGTTGCCCAAATGCGCACTCATGACAGCCCCAGGGCGCCCAGAGCGCGGGTGATGGCGTCGGCGAGGGGACGGGGCACGTAGACGCCGAGGATCAGCACGCCGATCCCCAGGCAGGCCGGCGGCACGACGGCCAGCCACGGCTCCCGCCGCCGGGCGACGTTCGTCTCCCCATGGGCCATGCCGGGCACGATCATCGCCATGCCGACGAACACCAGCAACAGGAGCACGAGGTAGACGACCGCGATGACCGGTCGCTGCGCCGCCAATCCGCCGCGCAGGATCGTGAACTCGCTCAGGAACGGTCCGAACGGCGGCGACCCGGTGACCGCGAGGAACCCCGCCAGCCACAGCAAGCCGCTGGCGGGCAGCGCGCGCAACAGGCCGGTGACCTCCGCGGAGGAGCGCGTGCGGTACGCCGCGAGTACGTTGCCCGCGATCAGGAACAGCATGCCCTTGGTCAACGAGTGGTTCACCACGTGGAGCAGCGCGCCGAAGCCCGCGGCGCCGCCGAGCCCCACGCCGAGGGCGGCAATGCCCATGTGCTCGACGCTGGAGTACGCCAGCATCCGCTTGTAGTCGCGCTGGCCGACGATGAAGACCGCGGCGAAGCCCATCGAGACCAGGCCGAAACCCACCAGGAGGTTCGCGCTGAACGCCGCCTGACCCGCGGCCACGCACACGCCGTGCAGGCGCAGGATCGCCAGGAACGCGCAGTTCAGCAGCGCACCCGAGAGCAGCGCCGAGACCACCGACGGCGCCTCGCTGTGCGCGTCGGGAAGCCACGTGTGCAGGGGCGCGAGGCCCATCTTGGTGCCGTAGCCGACGAGCAGGAGAAGGAACGCCGCGCGCAGCCAGGTGGGATCGAGCTGGCCGGCGTGTTCGGCCAGGGCCCGCACGGTCAGGCCGCCGAGCTGGTCGTCCAGCGCGGAGGTCGCCACCACGAGGAAGAAGTTCCCCAGCAGGGCGATCGCGATGCCGACCGAACAGATGACGAGGTACTTCCAGGCGGCCTCGAGGGACCGATGATGGCGGTGGAAGTGGATGAGGGGCGCGCTCGCCAGCGTGGTGCCCTCGACGGCGACCCACATCAGGCCGAAGTGCTGCGCGCCGATGACCAGGGTCATGGCGCCGAGGAAGAGCAGCAGACAGCCAGTGAAGGTGGCCTCCGGCGCGTTGACGAAGAGGAAACCCTCCGTGTAGTCCTCCCGCTGGTCCCGGCCCTCGCGGCGCAGATAGCCCACCGCGTAGACGGCCGCGACCAGGAAGAGCAGGCTGGTGACCGCCAGGATGAGCAGCTCGAGGTCGTCCAGTTCCAGCCAGCCGCCCAGCTCGGCCAGCGGCCGCCGCAGCCACGCCGCGACCGTGAGCCCGGAGTGGGCGAGCGCGGTCGCGACCAGCAGACCGCGGCGCAGCCCGTCGCTGCGCAGGAAGAACGCCAGCGCGCCGGCCGTGAGGGGCAACAGGACGAGGGCGACGATCATCGCGCTCCGCGGGCGTCAGTCCGTCAGGTTCGACAGCCGTTCGGTGTCGAGGTGACGGAACTCCCGGTTGATGTTGTAGACCATCAGGCCCATGACGAAGACCGCCATGAACGCGTCGAGGAAGATGCCCATCTCCACCAGGAGCGGTTCCCGCTCGGCGAAGACCAGGCCGAAGGTGGTGATTCCGTTCTCCATTGCGAGGTAGCCGAGCACCTGGGTGATCGCCATCCGCCGCGCGATGATGAGGAAGAGACCGACCATCGTCGTGTTCAGCGCGACCGCGACCAGGAATTCCGATTCGGCGTCGCCGGGCAGCGGCAGGCGCCCGCCCAGCCACAGCGCGAGGCCGAGCAGCGCGCCGCCGATCAACAGCGACGGCGTGTAGCCGACCACGGGCGCGACCTCGCGCCGCTCGTCCGCGCCGCGCACCGCGCGGGTCAGCAGCCAGGGGAAGACGATGCCCTTGCTGATCGTGCTCGCGGTGACCTGGAGGACGACCCGCAGGGTGAGGTCGTCCGCGTGGAAGAAGAGGGGAAGCAGGCCCAGCAAGAGGCCCTGCAGCGCCAGGATCCGGATGCAGGCGACGAGGCGGCTCGTCCCGAGCAAGCTCAGGTTGCCGAGCACGACGAGCGCGATCGCCGCGTCGATCCAGTCGTTCATCTCCGCCATCGCCTCCCGGATACCACGCGCTCCTCCTACCGCAGCGTCAGCCCGAAGCCGACTCCGGCCAGGACCGTCGCGGCCACCAGCAACTGGGGCACCCCCGTCAGGCGCACCCTGGCCTTCGTCGATTCGACACAACCCGTCGCCACGGCCAGCACCGCCATGGCGGCCAGGCCGAACCCGAAGTCGAGGGCGACGAAGCCGGTGCGCAGCGGCAGCAGGATTCCCACCACCAGGGCGCCGAGCACCCACAGCTTCAGCGCCGCCGCGTACTGCACGAACGCGAGGTCCGGCCCGCCGTGGTCCAGGACCATCACCTCGTGGATCATCGTCAATTCGAGGTGCGTGTTCGGATCGTCGAACGGGATCCGCGCGTTCTCCGCCAGGAAGACGACGAAGAAGGCTGCGCCGATCAAGAGCAGCGGCAAGCCGCCGTTCGGTCCGAAGTCGAAGAGCCGCACCGCCTCGTAGCAGTCCGACAGAGACGCGCCGCCGGCGCGCCTGGCCAGGGCCGCGAGCCCGACGAGGAGGGCGGGCTCGGCCAGCGCGGAGAAGGCGACCTCGCGGCTCGCGCCCATCCCCTCGAAACTCGAACCGGTGTCGAGCGCGGCGATCACGGTGAAGAAGCGGGCGACGGCGAGCAGGTAGGCAAAGAGCACGAAGTCGCCCGGGAAGGCCCCCACGGCGCGCACGCCGGCGAACGGCACGACGAGCAGGGACACGGTGACCGCCGCCAGGGTCACGAGCGGTCCCGCCCGGAACACCCAGGTCGTCGTGCCGCTGTAGACGGCTCCCTTGCGCAGGAGCTTGGCGAGGTCGGCGTAGAGCTGCAGCAGCGGCTGCCCTCGCCGTCCGGCGAAGACGGCCTTGGTCCGGTTGATGACGCCGAGCAGCAGCGGCGCCAGGAGCAGCGCGACCAGCAGGTGGATGACGGCGGCGATGGCCATGATCACGAGAGCTCCCAGACGAGGAGCACCAGGAGCGTCAGGACGATGTACAGGACGTAGAGCTGCGTCTGACCGCCCTGCACCCACCGCCGTTTCGCGAACAGCCGGCCGACCGCCGCGAAGACCGGCTCGTAGATCTCGCGGTGCATCGGATCCGGGGTCGAGGTCGCGAGCGACGCTCGCGCCGGGAACAGACCCCGCACGGGCTCGCCCTCGCGCCGCGTCCGAAGGGCGAACCGGAACAGGCTGGTCAGCGGCTGGGCGAAGCCGGCGGCGGTGTACTGCATCCGCCGATCGGGCGCCGCGTAACCGCAATCCCAGGTCAGGGCGGTCGTGATGGTCCGTCTCGCCAGCAGACCCCGGCGAGCCAGGACGAGCGCGCCGACCAGCGCGAGGAGGACGGCGCTGCCGAGCGCGACCATGCGCAGCGGCGGTCCCGCCAGCGCTCGGCCGGCCGGGTCGTGCGGCGGCAACCCGGCGGCCGCGACGACGACGCTGTCCAGGCCGGCGACCACGAACGGAGCGCCGAGGCCGATCGCGAGGCACGCCGCGGCCAGCACGACGAGCGGCACGCGCAGCGACCGGCCCACCTCGGTCGCATCCGCCGCGTGACGGCTGCGCGGCTCGCCGAGGAACATGATGCCGAAGGCCTTCGCGAAGCACGCGGCCGCCAGGCCGCCGATCAGGCCGAGCGCGCCCGTCGTGACCGCCCCGACCGCGGCGCCGGCGCCGCCGAGCGTGACGGCGCCGGTCAGCGCGCCCAGGAAGATGAGGAACTCGCTCACGAAACCGTTGAACGGCGGCAGCCCGCTGATCGCCGCGGAGCCGGCCAGGAAGGTCGTTCCGGTCCAGGGCATCCGCTTCAGCAGGCCGCCCAGGTGATCGATCTCGCGCGTGTGCGTGGCGTGCGCGACGGCGCCGGCGCCCAGGAAGAGCAGCCCCTTGAACAGCGCGTGGTTCGCGACGTGGAGCAGCGCCCCGGCGAACCCGAGGTACGCCATCGCCGGCTGGTCGTAGCTTCGGCCCAGCAGGCCCACGCCGAGCCCGAGCGCGATGATGCCGATGTTCTCGACGCTGTGATAGGCGAGCAGCCGCTTGACGTCGTGCTGGGCCAGCGCGAAGAGCACGCCGAGCACGCCGGAGGTCGCGCCGATCGCGACCATCGTCCAGCCCCAGGCCGGCGGCGGCGCCCCGAGGACCATGAGGATGCGCAGCAGCCCGTAGATGCCGGTCTTGATCATCACGCCGGACATCAGCGCCGAGACGTGGCTCGGCGACGCGGGGTGGGCCTCCGGCAACCAGACGTGCAGCGGCATGAACCCGGCCTTGGTGCCGAAACCAATCACGGCCAGCGCGAAGAGGAGCGACAGCGATCCCGCGCCGGCGCCCAGGTCGGCGAAGTCGAGCGAGCCCGCGGGCTGGCCCAGCAGGACGAAGAGCACGAAGAGGGCGCCCGTCCCGAGGTGCGTCGCGACGAGATAGGTGCGGCCGGCGCCGCGCACGTCGCCTCGCTCGTCCTCGAACACCACCAGCGCGTACGACGCGAGCGCCATGGCCTCCCAGGCGACCAGGAAGAGCACGGCGTTGCGCGCCACGACCACCAGCATCATGCAGGCGACCAGGACGTTGAAGAAGAACCACGAGGCGCCCAGATTCTTGCGGCCCTGCCACGCGCGCAGGTAACCGACGCCGTAGATCCCCGCGAGCGGTGCCAGCACCAGGATCGGCAGGAGGAAGAAGGCGGACAGCGGATCCAGGCCCAGGGCGAACGACCCCAGCGGTACGCTCCACGGCCACTGCAGCGCCAGCGATTCGCCGCGCGCGATCGTCACGATGGCCACGGGCAGCGACGCGAGCGAGGCGCCGACCAGGCTGCCGAGCACGATCCCGTTCCTCAGCCGATCCCGGCGTGACGCGGCCAGCGCCGCGGCGCCGCCGCCGAGCAGCAGGGCGAGCGACGCGATCAGCAGGATCACGGCGCCTCCCGCGGCGCCGCCGGCGGCTCCGTGACCGCCCTCGCCTCGGCCCGGCGCACCGTGGCCAGGATCTCGTCGCGGGAGGCCTGACGGGCGAGCTGGTCGCGCAGCGTCAGGTCGCGCAGGATGAAGACGAGGCGCGAGAGGATATGCAGGTGCGCCCGGACCGCCGGGCTCACGATCGTGAACAGCGTGCTGACCGGCTTGCCGTCGATCGCGCCGAAATCGATCGGCCGCTCCAGGAAACAGAGCGTCACCGTCGGCCGCGGGACGTGCAGGACGATCGGATTGCGAACGTGCGGGATCGCGATGCCGTCGCCCACGCCGGTCGAGCCGAGCGACTCCCGGGCGAGCAGGACCTGGTGCAGAAAGGTCCGGTCGACCTCGTCGGGCAGCCGCATCAATTCCACGATCGCCATCAGCACCGCGGACGTGTCCTTGCCGGCGACGCGATAGTGGATGCCACCGGCCTCGAGCGCCTCGCTGACCGCGGGGAGCGTCACGCGGTCGGCGTCCGGCGGCTCCTCGAAGATCTGGGGCGACACGTTGATCTTGCGGCCCGTGGCCCATTCGAGCAGCTCCGCCTTGTTGAAGCGGTACTGCTCGTTGATCAGGTAGGCGGGCAGCCGGCCGTCCTTGATCCACCGGTAGATCGTCTTCTCGGAAACGGTCAGGAGGCGGGCAGCCTCACGGACGCCGATCTGCATCTGTCGCCTCGATTCCCACCCGGAGACACCCGGTCTCGACGATGGACAGCCACGACATAATGTCCGCCGAAGTCCACGAGCGCAAGGCGTAGTTCGACCCGGCGCGGCGCCGCGGGACTACCTCCCTTTCACGAGGGACTTGAGGGCCGGCCGGACGTGGAAGACCGCGAGCTTGTGCGGCAGGAACAGCGGATTGCGGGGAAAGACCACGAGGCGGCAGTTCTGTTCGAGGCGCGGGCGCCAGTTGCGCTTGACGTCGCTGGCGCCGCGCAACAGGTCCAGGCCGCGCAACCCATGCTCGAACGCGTACTTGAAAGTCTGGTGGATCAGCCACTTGCCGCAGTTGCCCGCCTCGTAGCCACGGCGGTAGGCCATGTTGTAGCCGAAGTAGACCCCGCCGTGGATGAACCCGAGGGTATAGGCGACGACCTCGTCCCCGATGACCAGCTCGCACAGGAGAGGATCGAGCGGCGGGCTGGAGCGCAGGAGGGCGCGCGCGAACTCGACGTTGGTCGCCGAGGCGAAGAACGCATAACCGCCCGCCGCCTTCGCGCTGTCCAGCTCGACGGCGACGAGCTGATCCAGGTGGTCGATCGTCTCACAGCCGCGGACGACGCGCAGCGTCCAGTCCCCCCAGTGGGCGAACGTCTTCTCCTTGTTGCGGAGCTTGGACCGGAATTTCGGCGCCAGCGACTTCTCGAAGTCCTCCCAGCTGCCGGCGATGTCGATGAAGGGCAGCGACGAGGTCGGCTCGCAGCCCACGCGGCAACCGCGCACGGGGCGGCGCGTCACCGTGGGCGCCGTGGCCGGGACCTGCTCCAGGCGGACGATCCGCCACTGTCCGCACTCGGCCAGGATGGCCCGCCAGAGCGTCTCGCAGAGATCCTCGTGGTCGGGCTGGACGAGGAACTGGACGCGATCGCTGGTGTGGTTGCCGATCAGGACGATCTCCTCGACCGGCAGCCCGTAGTACCGGCCGCGCCGCCGGACCAGCGGGGCGGCCGCCAGGATCGCGCCGCCGTCCGCGACGACCGGCACGAACAACTCGGCCCCGCGGCCCTGATGCTCGAGCCACGCCGCGAGCCACTCGTGCGTGAGGAAGAGATGCGCGCCCGGCATCGTGGCGAGGCACTCGTTCCAGGCCCGCCGCAGGCGGGCGAACTCGGCGCGAGATCGGATGACCGAGAGGCCGCTCGGCAAGCGACGGCCATCGTTCCCGGGCGGGGAGTCGGCGAGACCCGGCCGGGTCCCCGGGCTCACAGCCGGACGCGGCGCAGCCGCAGGGCGTTGGCGACGACCGAAACGGAGCTGAAACTCATGGCTGCCGCCGCGATCATCGGCGACAGCAGGATCCCGAAGGCCGGGTACAGGACCCCAGCCGCCACGGGTACGCCGAGCGCGTTGTAGACGAACGCGAAGAAGAGGTTCTCGCGGATGTTGCGCATGGTCGCCCGGCTGAGTGCGTACGCGCGCGCGATCGCTCGCAGGTCTCCCCGCACGAGCGTCACCGGAGCGCTCTGGATCGCCACGTCGGTCCCCGTTCCCATCGCGATCCCCACGTCGGCGCGCGCCAGCGCGGGCGCATCGTTGATCCCGTCGCCGGCCATCGCGACGATGCGGCCCTCGCCCTGTAGGCGCGCGACCATCGCCGCCTTCTGCTCCGGCAGGACCCCCGCGACGACGTCCGACAGCGCGAGCCTCGACCCGACCGCTCGCGCCGTCGCCTCGCTGTCGCCCGTCACCATCACGATCCGCAGTCCCAGGGCCCGCAGCCGCTCGAGCGCGTCGGGCGTGCTCGCCTTGATCGGGTCGGCGATCGCGAGCAGACCCGCGAGCCGGCCGTCGACGGCCACGTGGACGACCGTGCTGGCCATGGCTCTCAGGTCCTCGGCCCGCGACGCGAGCGCGCCGCCGTCGACGCCGTGCTCGGCGAGCAGGTCCGCGGTGCCCACGAGGACGGTCCGCCCGCCGACCTCGCCGGTGACTCCCTTGCCGGCGTACGACGCGAAATCGCGGGCGGCCGCCGCCTGCCCGGCGTTCCGCTCGCGCGCGCCGGCGACGACCGCGGCGGCGAGCGGGTGCTCGCTCCCCACCTCCACCGCCGCCGCCAGGCTCACCACCTCGGCCGCGTCCCAGCCTTCGGCGACGACCACGTCGGCCAGGCGCGGCTTGCCCTCGGTGAGGGTGCCGGTCTTGTCGACGACGATCGTATCGACGCGCCTGAGGTTCTCGATCGCCTCGGCGTTGCGGAACAGCACGCCCGCCAGGGCTCCGCGGCCGGTGGCGACCATGATCGACATCGGCGTCGCGAGGCCGAGCGCGCACGGACAGGCGACGATCAGGACGGACACCGCGGCGACGAGCGCGTGGGCGAGCCGCGGCTGCGGGCCCCAGATCAGCCACGCCGCGAACGCCGCGGCCGCGATCGCGACCACCGCCGGCACGAACCACGCGGCCACCGCGTCGGCCAGCCGCTGGATCGGCGCCCGGCTGCGCTGCGCTTCCGCCACCATCTGGACGATCCGCGCGAGCAGGGTGTCGGCGCCGACCCGGTCCGCCCTCATCACGAAGGAGCCGGAGCCGTTCACCGTGCCGCCGGTGACCTGGTCCGCCGTCGACTTCGCGACCGGCGCCGGTTCGCCCGTGAGCATCGATTCGTCGACGCGGCTGTTCCCCTCGAGGACGACCCCGTCGACCGGGATCTTCTCGCCCGGACGGACGCGGAGTCGATCGCCCGGCTGGATGGCGGACAGCGCCACCTCCGACTCCGTGCCGTCCCCGCCGATCCGCCGCGCCGTCCGCGGCGCGAGCTGCAATAGCGACCGGATCGCGGCGCCCGTGCGGCCGCGCGCGCGCAGCTCGAACACCTGGCCCAGGAGGACCAGCGTGACGATCACCGCGGCAGCCTCGAAGTACAGGCCGACCGAGCCGTCGTCCAGGCGCGCCGACGCGGGGAACGCCCCGGGGGCGACGACGCCGGCCACGCTGTACGCGTAGGCCACGCCGGTCCCGAGCCCGATCAGCGTGAACATGTTCGGGCTGCGGAGCCGCAGCGATCGCCAGGCCCGCGCGTGCAGGACCCAGCCGGCCCACACGACGACCGGCGTCGCGAGGAGCAGTTCGAGCCAGGGCCACACCCGCGCCGGCAACGCGTGCGCCAGCGAACCGAGCCCGAGCATGTGGCGCATGGCGACCAGGACCAGCGGCAGGGTGAGCGCGGCGGCGAGTCGCAACCGCCGGGCGAAGTCGTGCAGCTCGGGGTCCGCAGCGGCCTCGTCGTCGGACTCGGCCAGGACCGGTTCGAGCGCCATCCCGCACTTCGGGCACGACCCCGGCCCGAGCTGGCGCACCTCGGGATGCATCGGACAGGTATAGAGTCGCCCGGCAGCGGCGGGTCCGGGCTCTGGCGCGCGGGGGCCGGCGGCATCGTGCCCCGGCGCGGACCCGTACGCCTCGGGGTCGCGCAGGAACCTCTCGCGGCAGCCGCCGCTGCAGAAATAGTGGATTCGGCCGGCGTGCTCCTGCGCGAGCCAGCGGGACGGCTCGGTCGTGGTCATCCCGCAGACCGGATCCCGGACTTCGCGGCCGCTGGACGGTGGGGCGCCGACGGGCATCTCGAGCTCCTCTTTATAGACTGGGATTTTTCAGGCACACGAATAGCCAAATTGCCGGCATCCGCACGCGCGCCGGCTCCCGGCCCCCCGTGGATGGTCAGGTCAGCAGCGCGTGAAAGCGCCCGTCGTCGGTCAATTCGGGATGGAAGGTGAGTCCGACCACGCGCCCCTGACGCACTCCCACGACCTCGCCGCCCGGCCGGCGGCAGATCACGGCGGCGGTCGGTCCGACTGCCGTGATCCGCGGCGCCCGGATGTAAACGGCCGCGAAGCGCGCGCCGGGCGCCGCGAGACCGTCGAGGTCGAGATCCTCGGTGAAGCTGTCCACCTGGCGCCCGAAACCGTTGCGCTGGACGCGCACGTCGAGCAGGCCCAGCGGCTGCACGCCGTGCCAGTCGGGCCGGGTCTCGCCGTCGAGTCCGCTCGAGAGCATGATGAGCCCGGCGCAGGTGCCCAGGATCGGCCGGCCGCCGGCGGCGAAGTCCGCGAGCGGAACGCGCAGGCCGGCGCGATCGATGAGGCGCGAGAGGGTCGTCGACTCGCCGCCCGGGATCACGAGACCGCTCACCGCGGCGAGCTCCGC
This sequence comes from Candidatus Krumholzibacteriota bacterium, assembly GCA_022711765.1. Lineage (GTDB taxonomy): Bacteria > Krumholzibacteriota > Krumholzibacteriia > LZORAL124-64-63 > LZORAL124-64-63 > Glo-17. The sequence continues at coordinate 734,930 of JAKLEB010000002.1, read as the reverse complement.
CGGCCGGCGCACGGGCATGGTCGCGCGTCCCAGCGAGGCCAGCGCGCGTCGATGCAGTTCGAAATCGCCCTGCAGCGCCAGCAATCCGATCGGGAGCGTCATCGTGTCACCAGCCGCGGCTCGCCATCTTCTTCTCGTCGGGGATCGCGGCGACGTCGATGCCCGCCATGGCCTCGCCCAGCTCCATCGAGATCTCGAGCAGCTTCCGCGGGTCGTCGTGGTAGGTCACCGCCTGCACGATCGCCTCGGCGCGCGGCTTGGGGTCGTTGCTCTTGAAGATGCCGGAACCGACGAACACGGTCTCGGCGCCGAGCTGCATCATCAGCGCTGCGTCGGCCGGCGTCGCGACGCCGCCCGCCGCGAAGTTCGGCACCGGCAGCTTGCCCAGGCGCTTGACTTCGAAGAGCAGCGACACCGGCGCGCCCAGGTTCTTGGCCTCCGCCATCAGCTCGTCGTCGCGCAGCACGGTCAGGCGCCTGATCCCCTCCTGGACCATCCGCATGTGGCGCACCGCCTCGACGATGTTGCCCGAACCGGCCTCGCCCTTGGTCCGGATCATCGCGGCGCCCTCGCCGATGCGGCGCAGGGCCTCGCCGAGATCCCGGCAGCCGCAGACGAACGGCACCTTGAAGTCCCACTTCCAGACGTGGTTGTGCTCGTCGGCGGGAGTGAGGACCTCCGATTCGTCGACGAAATCCACGCCGAGGGCCTCGAGGACCTGCGCCTCGGCGAAGTGGCCGATCCGGCACTTGGCCATGACCGGGATCGACACCCGGTCCTGGATCTCCTTGATCATGCGCGGCTGGCTCATGCGGGCGATGCCGCCGTCGGCGCGGATGTCGGCGGGAATGCGCTCGAGCGCCATCACCGCGACCGCGCCGGCCTCCTCGGCGACCTTCGCCTGGTCGGCATTGGTCACGTCCATGATCGTGCCGCCCTTGAGCATGTCGGCGAGGCCGATCTTCTGGCGCATCAGCTCCTGCGCCTCGGTGCTGACCCAGGGGAACATCATCGCTCCATGCCTCCTCGGGATCGCCGCCGCTGCGCGGCGCGCCCCCGCTTGCGTCAGGTCTGCAGCGCCCGACCCGGCCGGGCGCCCCGCAGCTTCGCGCGAGGGGGCAAGATAAGTCCTCCCTCGCGACGGCGAAAGCTCACGGCCACCGCGGCCCGGCCGGCTTGCCGGGTCAGACGATGGCCGGTTCGGGGGCCGGGCCCCGCTCCAGCATCCCGGCCAGGGTGCGCAGCCCGTGTTCGAGCTCGCCGCGGCCGGCCGGCGAGCTCAGGCTCACGCGCACCGCGGGCGGCGGCGGCGTCCGCCCCGCGGCGAACGCCTCGGCCGGCGAAACCACGACGCCGAGGTCGCGCGCCGCGCGGGCGAAGCGGTCGCTGCGCCACGGCTCGGGCAGCTCGAGCCACAGGAAGTACGAGCGTTCGGTGCGCCGGAATCGCGCTTCCGGCAGCACTCGCCGCGCCAGCTCCTGCCGGGCCGCTGCTTCGCTGCGCTTGCGGCCGGTCACCGCTGCGGCCGTGCCGTCGGCGATCCACAGCGTCGCCACCTCGACGCTCAGCGCCGGCAGCGCCCACAGCGACGCCGCCACCGCGAACGCCAGCCGCTCGACGAGCGCCGGCGGCGCCGCCACGAAGGCCACGCGGAGGCCGCCCGCCAGCACCTTCGACGTGCTCGCGATGTACAGCGCGCGCTCGGGCACGAGACCCGCGAGCGGCGGTTCCGGCTCGGCCGCGAGCAGTCCGTGGACGTCGTCCTCGATGACCTGCAGCTGCCGCCGCGCGACGACCTCGGCGACCGCGTCGCGCCGCGCCCGGCTCATCGTTGCGGTGGTCGGGTTGTGCAGGGTCGGCATGCAGTAGACCACGCGCGCTCCGGTCTCCTGCGCCGCGCGGTCGAGCGCCGCCGGCAGGATCCCCTCGCCGTCCATCGCGACCGGCGCGACCTCGACGCCCAGCAGCTTGGCCGCGGTCTTGAGGCCGGGATAGGTGAGCGCCTCGGTGAGGACCAGATCCCCGGCGCGGCACAGCGCGCTGAGGGCGACCGTGATCGCATGCTGGGCGCCGCCGGTGATCACGATCTGCTCGGGCTCAACCGCAAGGCCGTGCCGCCCGATCCACTCCACGCCGGCGCGGCGGTACCGCTCGTTGCCGGTGAACGGCTGGTACGAGAGCAGGCCCGCCAGGTCTCGCCGCTTGCTCAGCCCGCGCAACGCGCCCGCGAGGTCCGGGTCCTCGGCATACAGCGGGAGGTTCAGTCCGAGGTCGATCATCCCGGCAGGTTCGCGGCCCGGCTCGAGGAGCGGATCGTGGTGGTCGCGCTCGGCGCACACGAAGGTGCCCCGGCCGACCTCGCCCTGGATCAGTCCGCGGCGCTCGGCCTCCTTGTAGGCGCGGGTCACCGTGCCAAGCGTCAGATCGAGGTACTCGGCCAGGTCGCGCTGGGTCGGCAACTGGTCGCCGGGCCTGAGCTTGCCGAGGCTGACATCGTCGCCGATCGCGTCCGCGATCGATTTGTAGCGAGGACCCGGCCTCTCGCTGATCTCCGGTCGCCATATTGTCATAGTGACAATAATTAAATTGCATCGATTGTACCCGTCAAGTTAATTGTGGCAATCGCGTCGTTACACTCCTCTTTCCCGGAGACCGACCATGGCCCGCGCCTCGACCGCCAGCACCACTGACGCTCCCGGCCGCGCACTGGCTGCTCGCTCTACCCGCCTGAATTCATCGCGAGGAGGTTCCCTGTGATTTCCTACTACCAGGTCCAGGCCTTCACCCGTGACCCGCACGGCGGCAATCCTGCGGGCGTGTGCCTGCTTGACGCCTGGCTGCCGGACGCTCGCCTGCAGGGGATCGCCGGCGAGGTCGGCCTGTCCGAGACGGCGTTCCTCGTGCCGCGGTCCGACGGCGCCTGGAACCTGCGCTGGTTCACGCCAGCCGTCGAGGTCGACCTCTGCGGGCACGCGACGCTCGCCTCGGCCCACGTGCTGTGGCGCGAGCGCGGCGTGTCGGCGGAGAGCCTGGTGTTCCACACGCAGAGCGGACGGCTCGAGGTGACGCGGGACGAGCCGCGGCTCGTGCTCGATCTGCCGTCGTGCCCGGCCTCGGCGTGCGCCGAGCCGCGGGGGCTCGCCGCGGCGCTCGGCGCCGAACCGCTCGCGGTTGCGCGCGGTCGGGACCTGCTCGTCGAACTCGGCGACGAGGGCGCCGTGCGCGCGCTGCGGCCGGATTTCGCGGCGATCGCCCGTCTCGACGATGCCGGGGTCTGCGTCACGGCGCGCGGCGGCGACGTCGACTTCGTCTCGCGGTACTTCACGCCGCGCGCGGGGATCGACGAGGACCCGGTGACCGGATCGGCGCACTGCACGCTGGTGCCGTGGTGGGCGGCGAGGCTGGGACGCGTCGAGCTCGCGGCGCGCCAGGTCTCGACGCGCGGCGGCGAGCTGCGGTGCAAGCTCGCGGGCGACCGCGTGCTCGTGGCCGGGGAAGCGGTGACCTGGCTCGCGGGCGAACTGCGGAGTTGACGGCGCACCGCCCGGCACGCGCCCGATCCGCGCCAGCGACCGCTCAGACCCGCCGAGCCGCGAGGAGGGTCAGGTCGTCGTCGCGCGGGACGCCGCGCAGGAACTCCGCGAGGTCGTCCCGGCAGGCGGCGATCAGGTCCGGCAAGAGCAGGTCCCGCGCGCGGCTCAGGACGGCGGCCGCCCGGCCGGCTCCGTACTCCTTGCCGTCGCGCTCCGGCTCCGTCCACCCGTCGGTGTAGAGCAGCAGGGTCTCACCGGCCTTCAGCTGGAGGTCCCGGACCTCGTAGGTCGACTCGCAGAAGAGCCCGAGCGGCACCCCGGCGCCCTCGACCGGCCGCACCCCCCGCGCATCGGCGAGCAGCGGCCGCGGGTGGCCGGCGTTGCCGAATTCGACCCGCCCGTCGGGATGGAGCCTCAGCACGACCAGGGTCGCGTAGTTGGCCGCCGGCGTCGCCTCGCAGAAGAAGCGGTTCGTGCGCGCGAGCAGCTCGGCGACCGAACATTCGGCCGCGGCGACGACGCGGACGAGGGCATGCAGGTGCGACTGAAGGTAGGACGCCGCCACCCCCTTGCCGGCGACGTCGCCGAGCAGCAGGTGCAGGGGCATTCCGTCGCCGCGCGGCTGCAGGATATCCACGTGATCGCCGGACACCACGCCGTGGGGGTCCCAGGCGAACGCGACCTCCCAGCCGTCGCGGCGCAGGAGCGGCGCCGGCAGCAGCGTTCGCTGCACGCGCGCGGCCGCCTCGAGGTCGCGCTCGAGCGCGCGGCGATCGTCCTCGGAGAGGCATTCCAGGCAGACGGTGACCAGCGGATCGTTCGCCAGCCGCGCGGGCGAGATCGGGTCGTGGCACACCGAGCATTTTCCCCACTCGCCGACGTCCAGCGCGCCGAGAGCGGCGTCGACCCGCCGGAGCAGGTCGATGAGGCTCTCTTCGCGACGCGACCGCGTCAGGTCGACGAGTTGCGCGCGGCGGGCGAGCAAGTGCTCGCGGGCGTGAATTTCGAGAGTGGTCATGCCTTGCCTCCCGCGCTCGCGCGCGCCGGTCGGTCGAGTTCACACCGCCTAACCCTCTAACCTATATAATGGGGTTAGTATAGTCCGAATATTCTAACCTGTCAACCGGCCTTTTATGGGTTATCATGGTGACCATGAGCGTCACCGATCCGAATCCGCCCCAGGAGCCCTTCGATCTGTCCAGCGGCTCGCTGTGCCTCGACTTCGCGAATACCTGGAGTGATCGCGGCCGGCCCGAGACCGACCGGCTGGCGTCGTACGACCAGCTCGTCGCCTTCGCGGTCCAGTCCGAGGCTGTCGGCCGGCAGGCGGGAGAGGGACTCCGCGACCTCGCGGCGGGCGACCCGGCCGGCGCCTACCGCGCGCTGGCGCGAGCGCGCGGGCTGCGCGACGTCCTCTACCGCCTGTTCTCGAACCTGGCCGCCGGTCGTCCCATCGCGGCAGCGGACCTGGCACGGCTCAACGAGGCGCTCGGCCCCGCCCTGGCGCGGCTGCGCATCGCGCCCGAGGATGGTGCGTTCGCCTGGCACTGGAACGATGCCGCGCCCGGAGACCTGGATCGGCCGCTGGCGCCGATCGTGCGGTCGGCCGCCGAGTTGTTGACCGGCGAGCGCCGGGCCCGCGTGCGCGAATGCGACGCCGACGGCTGTACCTGGCTGTTCATCGACACGAGCCGCAACCGCTCGCGCCGCTGGTGCTCCATGGCGAGTTGCGGCAACCGCGCCAAGGCTCGCCGGCACTATCAGCGTCGCCGCGGTCCCTGATCGCAGACCATCGCTCCGCGATGATCGTGGCCGGTGGTCCCGACGATGGCGACCGGCTGGTCGCCGGCGAGGTCGCTTTCACCGCGGCGCCGCCGCCTCCCGGGCCGCCTGGATCATCGCCAGGTCCGCCAGCACCAGCGCCGCCATCGCCTCGACGATCGGCACGGCGCGCGGCACCACGCACGGGTCGTGGCGACCCCGCGCGGCGAGGGTCACCGGCCGGCCGGCGTAGTCGGCGGTCACCTGCTCGCGGCCGATCGTGGCCGGCGGCTTGAACGCGATCCTGAAGACGATCGGCTCGCTGTTGGTGATCCCGCCCTGGATGCCGCCACTGCGATTCGTGGCCGTGCCGAGAGTACCGTCCGCGCGCGCCACGAATGCGTCGTTGTGCGCGCTGCCGCGCAGGCGCGCGCCCGCAAACCCGCTGCCGACCTCGAAGCCCTTGGTCGCCGGGATCGACAGCATCGCGCCGGCGAGCTGCGCTTCGCACTTGCCGAAGACGGGTTCGCCCCAGCCGGCTGGCACGCCGCGCGCGACGCAGGCGACGACGCCGCCCACCGAGTCCGCGTCCGCCTTCGCCGCGACGATCGCCGCGGTGAATCGCTCGGCCGCCGCGAGGTCCGGACAGCGCACCGGATTCCCATCGACCGCGGCGACGGTCACCGATTCGGGGTCGACCGCCGCGGGCGCGACGTCGCCGACCGCGTCCACCCAGGCGACGATCTCCACGTTCCACCGTACGCGCAGCAGCTTCGCCGCGATCGCGCCCGCCGCCACGCGCATCGCCGTCTCGCGCGCGCTGGCCCGGCCGCCGCCGCTGCGGGCGCGCAGACCATACTTCGCCTGGTAGGTGAAGTCGGCGTGGCTGGGGCGCGGCACCGTGTCGAGGTTCCCGTAGTCGCCGGGCCGCTGATCGGCGTTGCGCACGATGAGGCCGATCGGCGTGCCGAGGGTGACGCCGTCCTGGACGCCCGAGAGGATCTCGACCCGGTCGGTCTCCTGGCGCGGCGTCGTGAGGTCGCTCTGGCCGGGGCGGCGGCGGTCGAGCGCGGCCTGGATGTCGGCGGCCGCGAGCGCCAGCCGCGGCGGACAGCCGTCGACCACCGCGCCGAGTCCAGCGCCGTGGCTCTCGCCGAAGGTGGTCACGCGGAAGAGCGTACCGAACGAGCTGGACACGGCGGACTCCTTCAGGTTCGGGCGCCCGGGCCGCGCAGGTGCTCGACGAGACCCGCGAGCGCTTCGAGGTAACCGTCGGCGCCGCGACCGGCGGTGTGGCCGACGCAGACGTCGCGCACGTACGAGACGCGACGGAAGCCCTCGCGCGTCGCGGGGTCGGAGAGGTGGACCTCCCACGCCGGGAGCGCGACGGCGGCGATCGCGTCGCGGATCGCGACGCTGGTGTGCGTGTACGCAGCCGGGTTGATCACGAGACCGTCGGCGTGCGGCTCGGCGAGCACGGCCGCCTGGATCCGGTCCACGATCGCGCCCTCGTGGTTGCTCTGGAAGGTATCGAGGTCGACCGCGAGCTCGCCGGCGCGCGCCCGCAGGCGCACTTCGATGTCGGCGAGGGTGTCGTAGCCGTAGATCGCGGGCTCGCGACGGCCGAGCAGGTTGAGGTTGGGGCCATGGATCACGAGGATGCGCATGCCTGCTCCTTCGCGAGGGCCGCGAGCGCCTCGTCCTCCGAGACGTCCGCGGCGACCGTGACCCGGCCGACGTCCAGCGGCATCACGAAGCGCAGCCGGCCGTCGCGGTTCTTCTTGTCGAGGCGCAGGCGGGCGCGAAGGTCGACGGGGTCGAAGGCCGGGATCACGGTCGGCAGGCCGCAGGCGCGCAGCACCCGCCGCGTCCGGGCGAGCAACTCGGGCGCGGCCGCGCCGCGCTCCACGGCGAGCCGCAGCGCGGCCACCAGCCCGAGCGACACCGCCTCGCCGTGGCTCAATCCGAACTCGCTCTGCGCCTCGAGGGCGTGGCCGAGCGTGTGGCCGAGGTTCAGAAGCCGTCGCTCGCCCAGCTCCCAGGGGTCGCGACCCACGATGCCGCCCTTGACCGCCGCGCAGGCCGCGACGCAGGCCTCGAGCAGCGCGGGCGCGCGACGCGGGTCGACCGCGCCCGCCCTCTCCCCCGCCAGCTCGCTCTCGAGGCGCGCGAAGAGGGCGGGATCGCCGATCAGCGCCGTCTTCACGACCTCGGCGTAGCCGTTCGCCAGCTCGCGGTCGGGCAGGGTCGCGAGCACGCTCGGATCGGCCGCGACGAGCACCGGCGGGTGGAACGCCCCGGCCAGGTTCTTGACGCGCGCGCCGTTCACCCCGGTCTTGCCGCCGAGGTGCGCGTCGACCATCGCGAGCAGCGTGGTCGGCACCATCGCGAGCGTGATGCCGCGCATGTAGACCGCGGCGGCGAAGCCGACGAGGTCGCCCGTGACGCCGCCGCCCGCGGCGACGACGCAGGTCCCTCGATCGGCGCCGAGAGCCGCGAGTTCCTCGACCAGCTCCGCGACCTGCGCGAAGGTCTTCTCGGCGTCGCCGTCGCGGACCGTGACGGCGGCCCACGGCAGGCCCGCCGCCGCGAGGGACGCGCCGAGGCGCGGCTGGTAGTGACGCCGGACGACCTCCGGCAGCATCACGACCACGCGACCCTCGACCCCGCAGCGCCGCAGGTCGAGGCCGAGCCGGCAGGCCGCGCCCCGGCCGGTGATCACGCGCGTCGCGTCGAGGTCGCGCGCCGCGAGCGCGGGATGACCGGCCGCGCCGGGAATCGGGATGGCGCGCTCGCCGAGTCCGAGCGGCACCATCGCCGCGATGCGAACCGCGGCCTCGTTCGGCGCGAGCTCGCTCGTGTCGAGCGTATACGGGCAGCCCGTGTACGCCCGCTCGCGGGCGGCGAGCAGGTCCTCGATGCGCGCGCGCAGGTCGGTCGCGCCGCGCAGGAGCGGGCGGTCGCGGTCGGCGGCGAGCCGCTCGGCGAGCACCGCCGGGGCGGCGCGAAGCAGCACGAGGTCGCCGCCGGCGGCGAGCAGGTCGCGGTTGCGCGGGTCGAGCAGGACGCCGCCGCCCGTGGCGAGCACGCATCCGCACGGTTCCGCGAAACCCGCGACCGCCGCGCGCTCCCGATCGCGGAACCCGGCCTCGCCCTCGGCGGCGAAGATCCCGGAGATCGAGCGACCGGCGCGCTCGGCGATCACGTCGTCGAGGTCGATGAACGGGCGTTCCAGGAGCGCGGCCAGCTCGCGCCCCACGGCGGTCTTGCCGGTGCCCATGAAGCCCACGACGACGAGGTTGCGGGCAGCGTCGCTCATGCCGGGATCTCCCGGTCCGCGATGATTTTCCGCATGTCCGCGAGATCGGGCGCCATTCCGAGCCACACGCGGAGCGTCAGGTGCGCCTGCGCGGCAAGGAGGTCGCGACCGTCGAGGCAGACGCGCCCGGCCCGGCGCCAGGCCGCGGCGAAGGACGTGGGCTGCGCACCGTACACGAGCTCGAAGCCGACGGCGCGCGGCGCCGCGTCGGGATCGACGAGCAGCGCGGCGCCGGGGCCGTCGAGGCCGATCGGCGTGGCCTGGACCACGAGGTCCGCGTCCGCCAGGGCCGCGGCCCCGGCGCCGAGCGCCACGACCGCCAGCGGCCGGCCGGGCAGGGCCGCGCGAAGGCTCGCGAGATCGGCCGCCGCTCGCTCCGGCGACCGCGCAAGAAACGTGACCGACGCCACGCCGGCATCACACAGACCGTGGGCCGCGGCCCGCGCCGCGCCACCCGCGCCGACGATTGCGACGCGGCAGCCGCCGGGTTCCCAGCCGAGGGCCTGGCGCAGGGCCAGGACCAGGCCGCCGCCGTCGGTGTTCTCGCCGCGGAAGCCGCCGGCGGGCTCGCGGCTCAGCACGTTGACCGCGCCGATCGCCCGCGCTGCCGGAGCGACCACGACCAGGTCGGGCATCACGGCGGCCTTGAGCGGGTAGGTGACGTTGGCCCCGGCGACGCCGAGCGCATCGAGGCCCGCGAGCAGCTCCCGCGGTCGCGCCGGATCCGCAGGGAACGCGACGTACACCGCGTCGAGGCCGAGCCGCGCGAAGGCGTCGTTCATCAGGCGCGGCGAGAGGCTGTGGGCGATGGGCCGGCCGACGAGTCCGAAGACGCGGGTCGCGCCGCCGATGGTCATGCCGCCGTCTCCGGGGTCCGCACGATGCCGGGGCCGGCGAGTTGCGCGAGGTCCTCCCAGAAGGCCGGGTACGAGACCGCGGCTGCCTCCGCGCCCGTGATCACGGTCTCGCCGGTGGCGACGAGACCCGCCACCGCGAGCGCCATCGCGAGCCGGTGATCGCCGTCGGCCGTGACCTCACCGCCGTGCAGCGGGGTGGGACCGTGGATCGAGAAACCGTCGCGATGCTCGTCGATCTCCGCGCCGAGTTGCCGGAGCTGGCTCACGGTGGTCGCGATGCGGTCGGACTCCTTGTGCCGCAGCTCGGCCGCGTCGCGCACCAGGGTCGTGCCCCAGGCCTGGGTCGCGAGCACCGCGAGGACCGGCAGCTCGTCGATGAGGCGCGGCACGAGCGCGCCCTCGACCGTGGTCGCCCGCAGGGGCGCGGTCTTGACGGTCAGGTCAGCGACCGGCTCGCCGCCGGCATCCCGCTTGCCCGTGATCTTGATCCGCGCGCCCATCGCCGCGAGCGCGTCGAGCACGCCGGTCCGCGTGGGATTCGTGCCGACGCCGCGCAGCGTGACTCGCGCGTCGGGGACGAGGGTGGCGGCCACGAGGAAGAACGCAGCCGTCGAGATGTCGCCCGGCAGATCGAGGTCGAGACCGCGCAGGTTCGCGCCCGACTCGTTGCCGCGCACGGTGATGGCGAGGCCGTCGCGCCGCACGTCCGCACCCATCGCGGCGAGCAGCCGCTCGGTATGGTCGCGAGTCGGGGCCGGCTCGACGACCGTCGTCTCGCCCTCGGCGAAGAGCCCCGCCAGGAGGATCGCGCTCTTGACCTGGGCGCTCGCCACCGCGACGTCGATGCGGGCACCGCGCAGGGGACCGTCGCCGGCTTCGATCCGCAGGGGCAGCAGCCCGTCGGGATTGCTCGTGACGCGGGCGCCGAGCCGCGCCAGCGGCTCCGTCACCCGGCTCATCGGCCGGCGGCGCAGCGACGCGTCGCCGTCGAGCACGGCCGGCACGCCCAGCCCCGCGAGGACGCCCGCGAGCAGGCGGGTCGTCGTGCCCGAGTTGCCGCAGTCCAGCCGGACGTCGCGCCGCCAGGAGTCCGGCGGGACGACGCGCAGGCCGCCGGCCTCCGCCACGAAGCCGGCGCCGAGCGCCTCGAGGCAACGCCGGGTGCTCGCCACGTCGCCGCCCTGGGGCAACCCGCGAATCCGCATCGCTCCGTCGGCGAGAGCGCCGAGGATCAACACCCGGTGCGCCACCGACTTGTCCCCGGGCATCCTCAGCTCGCCGGCCAGGCGTTCGCACTGCTTCACGACCAGTCTCAAGCCGTCACCTCCAGGCCGCCTCGGGACCTCCCGTGCGCCGTTGGCCGACCCAGCGCCGGACGCATCTTCACCATAATCCCGTCCTGACCTGCGGCCAGCGCTGACAGCGCGAGGGCGGGAGCGCACGAGCGCGCGCCGCCGGCGGGCGGCGCCGGCTCCTGGCGACCGAAACCGCGCCGATGTCCGGCGGGACGAAGGTCGCCGTCGCGAACGTCGGGATTCCTCGCTCGCAGAGTATCACCTGTCGACTGCCTGCCGCCAGGACGGACTCGGCCGCCGAGCCGGACGGCGTCGCAGTGCTCGCCCGCGAGAGAGCGCGAACGTTGCCCCGGTCATGCCCGGCTTTCCGCCGCCAGCCCGCAGAGCCGCAGCCAGTTGGCGAACAGCAGTCGACCTTCCCCGGTCATCACCGACTCGGGATGGAACTGCACGCCCTCGACCGGCAGCACGCGGTGCCGCACGCCCATGACCTCGCCCTCGGCGGTGCGGGCCGAGATCTCTAGGCTCGCCGGCACGTCCTGCTCGCGGGCGATCAGGGAGTGGTAGCGGGTCGCGGTGAACGGATTGCCGAGGCCGGCGTAGACCGTGCGCCCGTCGTGGTAAACGGGGCTCGTCTTGCCGTGCATCACGCGGTCGGCCCGCGCCACGCGGCCGCCGAAGACCTCGACGATCGCCTGGTGGCCGAGGCAGACGCCGAGGATCGGCACGCGGCCCGCGAAGCGTTCGATGAGGACCGCCGACACCCCGGCGTCGGCGGGCGCGCCGGGACCGGGCGAGATCACGAGGCCGGCCGTAGCGAGGGCCGCGGCCTCGTCGGGCGTGATCGCGTCGTTGCGCCGGACCGCGACCTCCGCCCCCAGCTCGCTCAACGCCTGCACGACGTTGTACGTGAAGCTGTCGTAGTTGTCGACCATGAGCAATCTCACGGGCGGCCTCCCTCGGCGACGGCGACCGCCTCGGGGAGGAAGGCGGTCCAGACAGGACGGGCGGGCAGCGCCGGACAGACGACGGTAGCGAGCGCCGCGCCAACCCGCAACCGTCGGACGTCGCCGGCCCTACTTCCTTGTTCCCTGTTCCTCATCGCCGCCGAGGATGCAGGATGTCAGGTTCGCCTCCTATGGCGAATGCCCGTATTAGCCGATGTTTCTCCTTATCGCACCATCGTCATCTTCGTCGTTCGAGACTCCCGGCCCGCACGGAGGCTGCAGAAATAGACACCCGATGCGACTGTCCGACCCTTGTCGTCCCGTCCATTCCAGAACACTTCTTGCTCACCGGCAGGCAGGTCGCCAGTCCAGAGTGTACGCACGAGGCGGCCCTGAACGTCATAGATCCTCAGAACCACGGGACAAGGGGATGGCAGGCCGAAGCGGATTGTAGTCACAGGGTTGAACGGATTCGGGTAGTTGGTCTCAAGCCATAATACTGCCGGGAGACTCTCTTCCGCACCACTGGGGGGTTCGACGACCAGAGCGACGGGTAAGACGGTAGGGCTGCTCTGCCCGTTATGGTCGATGACGATCCACGCTTGGTACTGTCCCTCCGTCAGCCCAGTGGTATCCACGTTGAGATCAAGCACATGGCTCTGCCCGTGCTCAAGTATCCCGCTTGACGGATTCACCTGTAGCCAGGGTGCCGGGTCATGAATCGCGAAGACGCCGTCACTCTGATCGCTGACGGTCTGATCGGGGCTCGAGACCCGGAAAAGGCACTGATTCGCGCTCGATCCACTGACCTCCCAAGGGTAAATGCCGCCATTGGGTATGCTGGCTACTACGGGTTCCCAGTTGCCACCCGAATTGCGACTGAGATCGATCCTCACCGCCGGCAGGCTGCCCGTGGTTGTCCAGAGCACGTCGTACAGCGACCCGATGGCAAGTCTCTCTCCGCCATTGGGCGCCAGAACCGCGATACTCGACCCACCATATTGTAGCGCGATCATGCCGGATACCGTGTGCGGGGCATCGCCCCACTGATCGCCGGTAATCGTGTACGCTATCTGCTGCAGGCCCGCGAGGTCCGCGGCGAAACTGACGTTGACGGTGGCCGTCGCCGATTCGCCCATTCGGACCACACCGTAGTAATCCGGTGCGCCGCTGTCGCCGTGCCAAGCAACGATTGCACCGTTTCCCGATGCTCCATTGGAAACCATCGGCCCGACGGAGCCACCAACAAAGTTCGTGGACAAATTGACGAACATCCCCGGCGGGAAATCGAGCGTCACGTCCGTCAGCCATTCGTCATCCGCGCTGCCATTGTAGACTGTGAAGTGCAGATTAACCGTGCTTGCTGGCATATAGACGGTTTCCGCGCAGGTAACCGTCGAGCCCGCGATGTTTTTTGCGCCGTGTCCGGCTTGTCGCAGCGCGTTCCCCTGAACCGTCAAAACGTACAGAAGTACCGACGCCTCTTCACCCGTGTTACTGACCGTCACGGTTGCAGCCTGCTGCGAATCCGGCTGCATCGTCAACTGAACCGTATCTGGTTCCACCGTACATGCCGGCTCTTCTGAGGTCAGTCCAACAACTAAGGCTACCGGGATAGAATCAGGCTCCGATTCTCCGACGTTTGTCGCAACGTGAACGCTCCCGAGATGGATACCTTCCTCCAGACCAACAGCCGAAACACTTACGATCACATCCAACTGACCGCCAGGAATAACGCTCCCGAAGTTCGGGACGACGCACAACCACATGCTTTCCGTTGTTATACGCTGGTAGTAATTCGCGGTGTAGAAAGCCGGGCTGGGTACCGTACCTGGCAGTGGATATCCATCCCACCGGAAGCCGTAGTGTTTCTGACCAAAACTGACCGCGTGGGGCATGCTAGCCGTATCCCAGTAGTATGTGATATTACCGCCCGTCCAGCCGACACCTACGATGTAGAACTTCCCCTCAGCTAGCGGCACGCTCAACGGCTGCGAATCGTAGAACCCTTCGCCGTTGCCAACGACGTCGACGACCTGACTGCAGATCTCCTGGTAGGGGCCAGCCTGAACCGGCGCTTCGAGGATCACGAAATTCAGCTGGCGGCTACCCGTAAAGTTCAGATATGCACCGATTTGCAGAATACTGGTGCTCTCCGCAACCTCGAAGACATTGCCGATATAGCGTCCATTGGCATAGTTTGCCAGCGCAGTGCTTCCTTCGACGTCCACACTGCTCCCCGCGCCACCCTGCACGGCCGTGGTGATCGAGAACTCCAACGGCTGGCACGCATCGAGATCGTTACCGATCTGGAGGACAGCCTCACCGCTACCTCCGACAGGAGTTTCGATCACAACGTTATCGCACAAGGGTAGCGGAGAGGGGGGACACAACTCTACGTATAGTTGATACTTACGGGTGAACGAATAGCCGGCCGTAACATCCGTAAACGTGAGGATCCCCTCGTGTACGCCCAAGGTGAGTGCGTCCGCGCCACTGTTGAGACAGAGGTCTAGCATGACCTCTTGGCCGGCCGATAGGATTCCATAATCCGGCCCTATCTCTAGCCACGGCGCATCGAGCGCTACGCGCCACTCCAACCCCGCTGCGGTGTTGTTCCGGACTGTATAACCTACACAAGTCGTGTCAAACGGTCCGCCCTGAAAGCCGTCTACGTACCACGGCAATTCCGGCACAACACCGAGACCGGCCGCCTCAACGTCTACCCATTGATACGTTTTAGCCTCGTCAACTAGCACGCCGCTATTATAATATCGCATTCTCACCTTCGCGTGCTCACGGGATGTCGCGAAAGCGTGGCCGTAGATGTCATCAACCCACTCCTCCTCCCCCACGTAAGCAAACGGCATATAGAGGCTGTCATCTTGGCTAATGGCCAACTCATAAATTGTATCGCGTATTCTTGCGCGAGCGATTTCTGCGTGTGTAACCTCCTTCGACTTACCACCGCTAGGAATCGGTTGGCAGCTACAACGGCCGAGGTGAATTGTGTGAGGACCGTCTAGATAGTACCACATATCTACGCTGACATTCTGACCTGGGCACTCACCCCATCCGTATATGCAATGGAGCGCGGTCAGCGTGATTGGATCGATGAATCGATTCTGGTACATCTCACAATTTAAATACGCGTTACACATTAGTTGGTCGTCGAGACAAGAAAGATCATCCGGATGATCGCCAAGCCCCAGCACATGTCCCAATTCATGAAGCGCTACCGCACGCAACATCGCCGGGCAGCTTCTATCCCACCCGTCACTGATTTCAACGACGTTCCAGTCCATTGCGCCGCAGACATTCCGTGGGCTGTAGTAAGTCCACCCAAAGAGGTCTGGCTGTCCATCTTCGTCCATATAGTGCGTCCCATAACTAAACACAACTCCATGAAATGCGGGACTAGGCAAGCTACCGCCGAGGTACATCTCAGCGTTATTGCGATGGAAACTCAGCCACGCCCCTGCTTCTAGCAACTCGAAGTTCCACTCTTCAATAGCCTGTTCGATCGCCGCGCGCACCGTAGCGGGATCACCGAACGGATTGCTTTGTGAGCTTATTGTTTCGTCGTAGTAGACTTCTATTGATTGTGGTATCGACCATTCCACCGGCAATATAGGCGGCAAATCCATCGGCGAGGGCGTCTGTGCGACTACGGCTAGCGCGAACCAGAAGTACCCGAATCCTACGCTTAAAGAACCGCAGGGAACGATGCTTCGACGTGACATCTTAGTACCTCTCATTAATTACATAAGTACAATTCCGTACCCAGCGCCCATTTCGTATATCTCGAAAGCTCAACAAACGCACACGCGCCATTAAACAACTCCTGGTACGTTCCAATCAGTCGCTCATACCACAACAGCAAACGGCGGAAGCCTCCAAACCAAGTGACCGTTGGCTTCGCGATTCAACGATAGCGGTATCTCCTTAGTTCTCGGCTGTTTCGGTGACTGGATGTGAGATGTATCGAACGAGCGGGAATGGTCAGCTCGATAAGCCGCCTGTCCAAGTTTGTACGACGCGGATTACTTTCGTAAGTGCGATTCGCAGTCATTCAAATTAAATTCGTCATGGTCGGCTTGGCGTATGCGTTCGCCTCATGGAGACGTTTTGGATCGTCCGCTTTTCGAGTTTCACTATCGCCGGGCACTTTGCGTCCACGTGTGCTCCAAGCGAAGTACTCGCGCCATCGACCAGAACCATCCATTTCGTGCCTCTTCCTCGCTTTGTTTACTGCCTTTGCGCCCCTCTTCTTCTCCGGCGCGAAGTCTCTCATAGATCACCATCTGACGTGTCTCATCAGATCTGATTTGCCTACCGGGCCTGGAGTACTGCTTCTCCAGGCCCGGGAAGGAGAGGATTACTCGATCGACTCTGATATCGGTGCGTTACTTCAACAACACCATTCTTCCGGTCACGGACTCCCCGTTCGCGACACACCGGTAGAAATACACTCCCGAAGGCACGGTTTGGCCCTCGGCGTTACGCCCCAACCACTGCACCTGATGCCGGCCCGCAGCGTAGCGTTCCCCGGTGAGCAGCGCGCTCACCAGCCTCCCGCGCGCATCGAGGATCTGCAGATCGACGCGCGAAGCCCGTGGCAGCGCGAACTCGATCGTCGTGCTCGGGTTGAACGGGTTCGGGTAGTTCACAACCTCCAGGAGAGTCGGCACCGGCAGCTCGCCGACCGGCAACGCACCGGCCTGCTCCGGCACGACCAGCCGCTGGTTCACCGGCACCTGCTGCAGCTCCTGCACCAGGCCCGACGGCCAGACGATCGTGACGTCGACGCGCGTCGCCGCCGCCACGCCGTAGCTCGCCGTCAGCGGCGCCTGGCTCAGGTAGTTGCCGCTCGCGGACACCTCGCGCAGCTGGGTGAACTCGCCGTTGTCGACGAAGATCTTCGCCCCCACGCCGAAGCGGTTCGACGCGACGCCGCGTAGATCGATCTGCAGCCAGTTCGCGATCGGCACTTCGTAGCGGTCATTGCGGAACAGCTTGCTCGGATCAGCGAGGCTGGCGACCGCCATCGCCAGGTCCTGGTCGCCGTCTGCATCGTAGTCCGCGAACGCACAGCCCCACGACGGTAGGTCCGCGGTCACGGCCAGCGCGCCGCACGTGCTGTCCGCGAAGGCGCCCTCGATGTTCTCGAACAGGCGGTTCCAGCCGGAGATGTTGGTCAGGAACAGGTCGAGCCAACCGTCGTTGTCATAGTCGACCCAGGCGCAGGCCCGGCCGTTGTTCGCGTCGCCCGTGAGGTCGTCCGTCACGTCGGTGAAGAACTCCGGCAGGTCGTTGCGGAACAGCTTGTTGGCACCGCCCGTGTTGACCAGGTACAGGTCCAGGTCGCCATCGTTGTCGTAGTCGCCCCAGGCCACGCCCTTGCCCTGGCCCAGGTCGTTCACCGGCGGCGCCGACACATCGACGTACACCCCGCCATCGTTGCGGAACAGGTAGTTGGCGCCCAGCATGCTCACGTAGAGGTCCTGGTCCTGGTCGTTGTCGTAGTCCGCGAACGCGCAGCCACGGCTGGTGCCGCTGACTGCGGTCACGCCGCCCCAGTCTACGAACGCGCCTCCATCGTTGCGGTAAAGGTGGTTCGTGCCGTCGCGGTTGCAGAGATAAAGGTCGAGATCGCCGTCGTTGTCGACGTCGGCCCAGGCTGCGTCGTAACCGTCGCCGGTGTCTGCGGCATCCCCGGCATCGACGCGCACGAAAGCGCCACCTTCGTTGCGATACAGCGCGTTTGCGACCAGCGCGTTGACCACGTAGAGATCGAGGTCGCCGTCGCTGTCGTAGTCGCCCCACACCGCGCCGAACGAGGGCTCGGCGTCGTCGCACCAACCGACGACCTCCACCATCACGCCGCCGACGTTCTCGTAGAGCCGGTTGAGCCCCGAGCCGGCGATCAAGAGGTCCTGATCGCCGTCGTTGTCATAGTCGCCCCAGGCGGTGGCGTGGGATACCGCGTGCTCGGCGAGGTCGGTCCACTCCTGCCAGACGCATTCGTCGGGTACCGGGGTCGCGCAGGTGTGGACGATGGTCTCGGCGTGCCCCCACTCGTACCAGGGGACATTGCTCGCGCTCACGTCCGCCAAGGTGCGCAGGTCAGCATCCGGTGGCGCCGTATCCGCGATCACGCAAGATACGGATTCGAAGCCCTCGCTGCCGTCCGGCAACTGGCCCACCTCCCACGTGACGGTATGGGTGGCGGGATCGTAATCGCCCGCGCCGCTCGCGGCCACGAATGTCATGTGTTCGTTGAGCGTGACGACGACCTCGACGTCCTCGGCCGGCGGTACCTCGGGATCGGGGTTTCCCGGCGTTCCATAGAAGTAGTGGACATCGTGCAGAATCGGGTCGCCATGCCACGGGCAGGGACCTGCGAAGGTCGAGGTCATCTCGATGTAGGGATTGCCGGGCGGCGGGATGTTGCCGCCGGCGTTGAGGATGTTGATGTACCACGCCGAGGCGAGATAACCGGTCCAGTAATCGTAACCGTTCCAGCTCCCATTGGCGTTCTGGATGCTCACCAGGTAATCGGAGTAATGGGAGTACCAGTCGCCGGCCAGAGACAAGGAGGGATCCTGCTCGTAGCCGATCGTGAAACCGCCGGGAGCCGCCGGCATGTCCGTGCCGATCATGACGAGATGGTTGAAGGACATGATGACGTCCGTCAGACCATAGATCTCGAGTCCCTTGTAGACTGCCCACATCGCGTACGGGTGATTCAGGTTTCCGTACCACGTCCCGCTCGGATACGTGTTCCAGTAGCTGTTGATGTAGTTGATCGCGGCCTGGACCCGCTCATGCTCGAGCGGCCTGCCGATCGCCCGCATCTGGAGGAGCAAGCCGCCCGTCTTGGACACGTTGACGTACTCCCAGGGGTAGGAATAACCGGAGCCGCCGTTGGCGTTCTGGATGTAGTTCACCCAGAGTTCGAGTTCAGCGAAGACGTAGTTCGGCGTGCCCAGACCCCAGGAGATACCGTACAGGAGCGGTAGCGCTCCCCACTGCGCCGTCGAATTGTCCGAACTCGAGTAGTTGGCGTCGTAGCGCCAGCCGCCGCGCCAGTTGCCCAGGTTCGGTTCGACCTGCGCGAAGCTGAACCAGTCGATGAGGTCCTGCATGGCCTCGGCATAGGTCATGTTCTCGACGACTGCCGTCCCGCGGCCGATGACCGTATCGCGACCCAGCGCGACGCCGAGCGCGTAGACGACGGGCGTGCAGATGCCGGTCGTGTAGAGCCGGCGATTGGAATCGCCAGGTTCGAAGTAGATCGCCTGGTCGTTGCCCTCGCCGTAGATCCCGTCGTTGTTGTAGTCCTCGGCATAACGCTCATAAACCGCATACTCCACGCCGAACCGCGTGTCGACGAGGGCACGGTTGAACATGTAGTTGAGGGCGTAGCCGACGACGTCGCCATAGTTGACTTCGTTGATCACGACGTCGGCGCCCGGCAGGTATCCTTCCTCGATGAAGGCAAGCGCCGCGGCAGCGGTGGCCGCCAGGGTGCCGGTGTTTTCATAGGGCCAGTATCCTTCGTCGCCAGCGCGGGTCTGGTTGACGGCGAGCCAGACGAGGCCGGAATCGATGGCTTGGCGCTTGACCTGTTCCGTCGCGGCCATGGCTGGCAGGTTGGAGATGACGACCATGACGGTGAGAACAAGAAGTAGTCTCGTGATCTTGGTATGGTGATTCATGGGCGATCCTCCTCGATCGATGAACTGGATCTCGGATTGAACGACGCAACGAAGAGGCCGGGGTCATTGCGCGAATCGGCACCTCCTTGGCATGGCGAATCGGTTCACGAGTGCGGACCGGAGACCGGCGCGGCGGTGCCGGCAACTCGGTCGGATCTCGGTGGAAAAGGAAGGTGACTGTAGATCATTGATTATCGCCAGTCAATTTAGCGGTATCTGTATCGAACGACGGAAAGATCGGATTCGGGTTCATTGCGAGAGGTAAATAGTCCGGAATATGCGCCCGAGGATCGCCACCCGCGGCCGCGCCCTCCTTGGAGCGACGCGTCGCGGCCCCAGGCCGTCGTGGACTTGCCCCCGCGATGTCGCTAGAATCGACGCCTACGCCCCCGGCGGGTTTCCCCTGATGTCCCTCCATCGCCCGCGGGCGATCAGCGAAGGCGGATCCCATGCTGCGACCCACTCGGCGCGAGTTCCTCAAGACGGCGGCCGTCCTCGGCGGCGGGTTGGCGCTCGGCGATGCCCTGGCGCTGCCCCGCGCGGCGCTGGCCCAGGATCCCATGGCGCTGAGCGTCGCCCGCTGGGACCCGGCTGCGCTCGCGACGGCCGACCTCGCCGCGGCCGCAGGCAGGCTCACCGAGGCGGCGATCGCCGGTCTCGGCGGCATGGGCCGGTTCGTGAGCAAGGGCGACGTGGTCTGGGTCAAGCCCAACATCGGCTGGAACCGGGCGCCCGCGCTCGCGGCCGACACCAATCCCGACGTGGTCGGCGCCCTCGTGCGCCTGTGTTACGAGGCCGGCGCGAAGACCGTCAAGGTCGGCGACAATCCGTGCCACCCCGCGCGGCATTGCTACGCCACGAGCGGCATCGCGGCGGCCGCCGAGGCCCAGGGAGCCCAGGTCGTCTTCCTGGACGACCGCCGTTTCCGTGACCTGAAACTCGGCGGCGAACGGCTCGACTCCTGGCCGCTGTATCCCGAGATCGTCGAGGCCGACCTCGTCATCAACGTCCCGATCGCCAAGCACCACGGTCTGACCGACGTCTCGCTCGGCATGAAGAACCTCATGGGCGTCGCCGGCGGCCAGCGCAGCGCCTGGCACCAGCAGATGGCGGACTGCCTCTGCGACGTCACGGCGTTCCTGCGCCCGCGGCTCGTCGTGCTCGACGCCGTTCGCGTGCTCACCGCCCACGGACCGACCGGGGGCGACCCCGCCGACGTGACGCTCGTGGGCACCGTCGCGGCCGGCACCGACCTCGTGGCGATCGACGCGCTGGGCGCCACCCTCCTGGGCCACCAGCCGGCGGCGATCGCCAGCCTGGGCGCCGCGGCGGCGCGGGGCCTCGGCACCCTCGACTTCCGCTCGCTGCCGCAGGTCGAGCGCACGCTGTCGTGACGGTCCGCGCGCGGGCCCGCCGCCTGATCTGGACGCGCCGGGCTGTGCAGACGGGAGCATTGCTCCTGTTCCTCGTCCTTGTCGTGGCCAACCGGCCGACCTCGGGTGAGGGCCCGACCGGCCCGGTCAGCCTGTTCTTCGACCTCGATCCGCTCGCGCTCGCCGCCACCTGGCTCGCCACCCGCACGCTGGCCGGCCTCGCGTTGCTCGGTCTGGTGACCCTCGCCGTGACCGCCGTACTCGGCCGCTGGTTCTGCGGCTGGTTCTGTCCGCTCGGGACCCTGCACAACGCGGTCGGTTCGCTTCGCGGCGGCTGGCGGCGACTGACGCCGCGGTCCGAGGGGTCCAGCCGCTGGCAGCGCGCCAAGTACTACCTCCTGATCGCGCTCCTGCTGATGGCGATCGGCGGCGTGCACTGGATCGGCGTGTTCGACCCGTTCTCCTTGCTCTACCGCAGCCTGGCGCTGACGGTGCTGCCGGCCTGCGACGTCGCGCTGAGCGAGGTGGCCAACGCGGTCTATCTCGGCGACCCGCAGCTCGGCCCGCTCCACCTGCGGGACCTCACCGAGCCGATCGACCGGTGGTGGCAGGCCCGGGTCGCCGGTTCCGAGCTGCGCGTCTTCACCGGCGCCGGCGTGATCCTCCTGGTCTTCGCCGCGGCGCTCGGCGCGAACCTCGTCCGCAACCGCTTCTGGTGCCGCTACGTGTGCCCGCTCGGCGCCCTGCTCGGCTTCGCGGCGGTCCGTCCGCTGCTGCGCCTGCGCAGCCGGACGGACGCCTGCAATAGCTGCGGCCGCTGCACGTTGAGGTGCCCGGCGGCCGCCCAGCCCGAGAAGCCGGACCAGTGGCTCGCGACGGAGTGCTTCGGCTGCTGGAATTGCGTCGCTGCCTGCGGAAACGAGGGTCTCGATTTCCGCTGGACCCTTCCCTGGCGCGCGACCTCGCGAGGCTCCGTGGACCTCGGCAAGCGCCGCTCGCTCGCCGCGCTCGCGGCCGGCGCGGTCGCGGTCGCGCTCATGAGGATCACCCCGGCCGCTCACGGCAAGACGTTCCACCCGCTCCTGATCCGCCCGCCCGGCGCTCGCGCGGAGCGGGAGTTCCTGCAGCGCTGCATCCAGTGCGGCCTCTGCCTGCAGACCTGTCCCACCGGCGGCCTGCAACCCACCTGGCACGAGGCCGGCCTCGAAGGCGTCTGGACGCCGATGCTGGTGCCGGCGATCGGCTACTGCGAGTTCGAGTGCCACGCCTGCGGCCAGGTCTGTCCGACCCAGGCCATCCGGCCGCTGGCGCTCGCCGAGAAGAAGCAGGTCAGGATCGGGCTCGCCGTGATCGACACCTCGCGCTGCCTGCCGTACGCCCACGGCCGCGAGTGCATCGTCTGCGAGGAGCACTGCCCGATCCCGGACAAGGCCATCACCTTCGAGCGGCGCGAGTCGGTCCAGCGCGACGCGAGCGTGCGGACCCTGAAGTTCCCCCGGGTCGACCCCGACCGCTGCACCGGTTGCGGCATCTGCGAGACCAAGTGTCCGTTCCAGGATGTCGCCGCGATCCGCGTCACCAGCGCCGGCGAGGACCGCCATCCGGCGAACCAGCCCCTGCTCGGCGGCCGCGCGGGCGCCGGCACGGATTGAATCAGCCCGGCCCGATCGAGGAGGTTTCGGATGCGTTGCTGGATCCCCGCCGTCGCGACGTCCACCGTCCTGTTGGCCGTCGCCTGTCCGGCGACGGCGCTGCCGCCGGCCGGCGACGGCGCGCCCGTCGACGTCCCGGTGCCCGCCGGCTGGCAGGCGGTCGCCCCCGCCGTCCGCTACCCGGCCGATCGCCTCTCGACCTGCATCGGCGGCGCCGCGGCGCTGTTCCTCGACTACGGCTGCCGCGAGCTCGTCGCGCTCGACGCCGCCCGTGGCGACACGACGATCTCGCTCCACGTCTACGACATGGGTCGCCCCCTCGACGCGTTCGGGATCTTCGCGCTCGAGCGTCCGGCCGGCGACGAGGGCACGGTTCGCGCGGGCGCGGCCGCGGTGCTGCAACCGCCTTACCGCGCGCTGCTGCTCAAGGACCGCTTCTACGTGAAGGTCGAGGCCACGCGCGGCGACCTCGATGCGCAGGCGCTGCGGGCGATCGTCGAGGCGCTGGCCGCGGGGCTGCCCGGCGGCGACGAGCTGCCGCCGGAGCTATCCTGGCTCCCGGACGCCGGCCGCATACCCGGCTCGACCGGCTACGCGAGTCGTGACTACCTCGGCCTCGGCGAGCTGCGCGGGTGCGTGCACGCGACGTACCGCGACCCCGCGACGAGCATCCGGTACCGGCTCTTCGCCTTCGCGCCGCCGGCCGGGTTCTTCGAGACCCTCGGCCGCAGCTGGCACCTGCAGGAGCGCGGCGGCGAGCGGGTCGCGTGGCGTGAGGTTCCCTCCGCCGGGGTCGTCGTGCTGGTCGGCGACGAGCACCGCCTGGACGGCGTCGCGGACCTGACCGACCTCGAGGCGGCTCTGGCGGCGCTCGGCCGCGCGCGGGTGCGCTGAGCCAGTCGGCCCGCCAAGGAAGGAGCATCATGAGCGAGACGTTCCCGGTCGACGTGCGCTCGGAGGTCGGCCGCCTCACCGGCGTGATCCTGCACCGCCCGGGTCCCGAGGTCGCCCTGATGACGCCGGCCACGGCCGAGCGCGCGCTCTACAGCGACATCCTCAATCGGCGGGTCGCCGCCCAGGAGTACGCGCAGCTGCAGGGCGTGCTCGAGCGCTGGACCCGCACCTTCGCGGTCCGCGACCTGCTCGCGGACATCCTCGCCGAGCGGAGCGTGCGCGAGGTCCTGGTGGAGCGGGTCTGCGCCCGCGAGCGGGTGCCGGAGCTGGCGCCGTCGCTGCTGGGCCTGGAGCCGGCGGAGCTGACCCGCGCGCTGATCGAGGGCGTGCCCCTGGTGCGCGACACCCTGACCCGCTTCCTGAGCCCCGACCGCTTCGCCCTGCCGCCCCTGCACAACTTCTTCTTCATGCGCGACGCCGCCGCCGCGCTCGGCGACCGCGTCCTCATCGGCCGCATGGCGAGCCCCGTGCGCGCCCGCGAGGCGCTGATCATGGACGCCGTCTTCACCCACCATCCGCAGCTGCGGACCGAGACCATCGACCCGGTCCGGCTGGGCGCTGACCGCCCCGAGGTCACGATCGAGGGCGGCGACGTGCTGGTGATCCGCGACGACGTGCTGCTCGTCGGGGTCGGCCGGCGCACGAGCACTCACGCGGTCGACTTCCTGCTCGAGCGGCTCGCGGGCGACCACGCCGTCCGCCACGTCTTCGTGCAGGAACTGCCGCCCGAGCCCGAGTCGTTCATCCACCTCGACATGGCGTTCACCCAGCTCGACCGCGATCTCTGCATGGTCTACGCCCCGCTCATCCTGGAGCACAATCACTACGAGACCGTGCAGATCCGCCTCGCGGGCGGCAGGGTCGAGCGGATCCGCGAGGTCGACTCGCTGCTCGCGGGGCTGCGCGAGATCGGCATCGACCTCGCGCCCGCAGTCTGCGGCGGGCCGGCCGATCGCTGGACGCAGGAGCGGGAGCAGTGGCATTCCGGCACGAACTTCTTCGCGCTGGCCCCCGGCAAGGTCATCGGCTACGCTCGCAACGAGCACACGCTCGCCGAGCTCGACCGGCACGGTTTCGCGATCCTCGCCGCCGGCGACGTCATCGCCGGCAGGGCCGACCCGGACGCGCACGCGCGCTGCGTGATCACCATCGACGGTTCGGAGCTCGCCCGCGGCGGCGGCGGCTGTCGCTGCCTGACCCTGCCGATCGGGCGCGAGGCGGTGAGCTGAACGATGGACATGGTCCTACTGTCGCGGATCCAGTTCGCCGTCACCATCGGTTTCCACTACTTCTACCCGCCGCTCAGCATCGGCCTGGGGCTCGTGCTCGTGCTGATGGAAGGGCTCTACCTGCGCACGCGCAACCCGCTCTATCACCAGCTCACGCGGTTCTGGGTGCGCATATTCGGCCTGATCTTCGCGTTCGGCGTGGGCACGGGCATCGTCATGGAGTTCGAGTTCGGCACCAACTGGTCCCGCTACGCGCGCTTCGTGGGGGACATCTTCGGCAGCCCTCTCGCCGCCGAGGGCATCTTCGCGTTCTTCCTCGAATCCGGCTTCCTCGCCGTCCTGCTGTTCGGCTGGGAGCGGGTGAGCCCGCGCCTGCACTTCTTCTCGACCGTGATGGTCTGCCTGGGCGCGCACTTCAGCGCGATCTGGATCATCGTCGCCAACAGCTGGATGCAGACCCCGACCGCGTACCGCATCGTCGAGACCGCGGTCGGACCGCGCGCCGAGATCACGAGCTTCTGGGGCGCGGTGCTCAATCCCTCCACCGGCGACCGCCTCGTCCACACGCTGCTCGGCGCCTGGCAGGCCGGCGCGTTCTTCGTCATCTCGGTGGCGGCGTACTACCTGCTCAAGCGCCGTCACGAGGCGTTCGCGCGCGCCTCGATCCGGGTCGCGCTGGCCGTCGCCGCGGTCGCCTCGCTCGGCCAGCTCGTGAGCGGCCACAGCAACGCCGTGATGGTCGCCGAGCACCAGCCCGCCAAGCTCGCGGCCTTCGAGGGGATCTACGAGACCGGCGCCAGCGCCGACCTGACGATCGTCGGCTGGGTCGACGAGGAGAACCGGACGGTCCGCGGCATCAAGATCCCCGGCCTCTTGAGCTGGCTCGTGGGCGGCGGCACGGACACCGTGATCCGCGGCCTCGACGAGTGGCCGGCGTCCGACCGGCCGCCCGTCCAGCTCACGTTCCAGAGCTACCACTGGATGGTCGCGATCGGGATGGTCCTGATCGCACTCGCCTGGGGGGGCGCGCTGCTCGCGTGGCGCGGCCAGTTGTTCCGCTGGCGCTGGCTCCTGTGGATCTACGTCCTGGCGGTGCTGCTGCCCCAGGCCGCCAACCAGCTCGGCTGGGCCGCCGCCGAGGTCGGCCGCCAGCCGTGGATCGTCTACGAGCTGATGCGCACCGCCGACGCCACCAGCGACACGGTCACCGCCGGGCAGGTCCTGTTCTCCCTGATCCTGTTCACGGTGATCTACCTCGCGCTCTTCGTCGTCTTCATCGTGCTGCTGGACCAGAAGGTCCGCAAGGGCCCCCTGCCCGAAGACCTGCCCCCGGTCGCGGAGGTGCGCTGATGGGCAGCGAGCTCTACAACGTGATCTGGTACGCCCTCGTGGGCATCCTGCTCACCGGTTACGCGATCCTGGATGGGTTCGACCTCGGCACCGGCGCGCTCCACCTGCTGGCGCGAAGCGATCGCGATCGCCGGGTCTTCCTCAACGCGATCGGCCCGTTCTGGGACGGCAACCAGGTCTGGCTCGTGACCGGCGGCGGCGCGCTCTTCGCCGCGTTCCCGCACGTATACGCGACGGCGTTCAGCGGCTTCTACGTCGCGTTCATCCTCTTGCTGTTCATGTTGATCTTCCGCGGGGTGTCGATCCACGTGCGCAGCCTGCGCGCCGGCCGCGCCTGGCGGGCGTTCTGGGACTGGGCGTTCAGCGCCTCGAGCGTGATCGCGTCGCTCTTGATCGGCGTCGCGCTGGGGAACGTCGCCTGGGGCGTGCCGATCGAGGCCGGGTTCCGCTACCGCGGCGACCTGCTCCAGCAGATCCATCCCTACTCGCTGCTCACCGGGATCATGGTGGTCGCGGTCTTCATGATGCACGGCGCGATCTACCTGGTCATGAAGACCGAGGGCGACCTCAACCAGCGCGTGCGCGGCTGGGTCCGCCCCTGCATCATCTTCTTCGTCCTCATGTACGCCGTGACCACGCTCGCCACGCTGCTCTACCTCGAGCACATGGCCGAGCCGTTCCGCCGGCAGCCGTTGCTGTTCCTGGTGCCCGCGCTGAACGTGCTCGCGATCGCGAACATCCCGCGGGAGATGCACCTGGGCCGCGAGGTCCGCGCGTTCACCTCGTCGGCGGTGGCGATGGCGTTGCTCTTGCTGCTCTTCGGGCTCGGCATGTTCCCCGAGCTGATCCACTCGCGGCCGGACGTCGCCAACAGCTTGACCGCGTACAACGCGTCCAGCTCGCCGCTCACGCTCAAGACGATGCTGGTCATGGCCGCGATCGGGATGCCGCTCGTGATCGGCTACACGATTCACATCTACCGGGTGTTCAAGGGCAAGGTGAAGCTGGACTCGATGTCCTACTAGCCTACCGCAAGTACGTGTACGTGTTGAACACCGCCTCGTACTTCCGCTGCAGCACCGCCGACTCGCGCGCCGTGAGCTGGTCCTCGCTCACCGCCCGCTCGAGGGCGTGGCGCCACCGCTCGACGAGGTCGGCCTTCTCGTACTGCACGTAGCGCAGCACCTGGCCCACCGAGTCGCCGCGCACCACGTGCGCGAAGGTCACCTGGCCGCTGCCGTTGACGTCGACGTGGACCGCGTTGGTGTCGCCGAAGAGGTTGTGCAGGTCGCCGAGGATCTCCTGGTAGGCCCCGACCAGGAACACGGCGAAGCAGTATTGCTCGCCGTCGCGCAGATCGTGCGCCGGCAGGTAGTGCTTGACCTCGCGCAGGTCGGCGAAGCGGTCGATCTTGCCGTCGGAGTCGCAGGTGATGTCGGCGAGGACGACGCGGCGGCGCGGCTCCTCGCCCAGCCGGGTGATCGGGGTGATCGGGAAGATCTGGTCCACCGCCCAGCTGTCGGGCATCGACTGGAAGATCGACAGGTTGCAGAAGTAGGTGTCGGTCAGCAGCGCCGGCAGCTTCTGCAGGTCCTCCGGCACGTAATGCAGGTCGCCGGTCATGCCGTTGATCGCGTTGAGCAGGGCCCAGTAGCACTGGTCGCCGAGGGCGCGGTCCTCGATCGGGATGAGCCCGAGGCTGAACTGCTGGAGCATGTCCTGCCGCAGCTCGTTGGCGTCGTGCAGGGTCTCCTGGCAGTTCTTCGGAGTCAGCTCCTGCAGCATCTGCGCCATGGTCACGATCGTCGGCGAGTCCGACGCGGCGAGCACTGCCCGCGGGTCGCACGGCGCCGAGAACGTGTTCGCGAGGCCGAGGACCTCCATCACGAGCACCGAGTTGAAGGCGACCATCGCGCGGCCGCACTCCGTGACGATCGTGGGGTGGGTGACCTGGGCCGCGTCGCAGGCCTCCATCAGGATCCACACGACGTCGCGGGCGTACTCCTCGACCGTGTAGTTCATCGAGGATTCGAAGGCGGTCTTCGAGCCGTCGTAGTCGACGGCGAGGCCGCCGCCCACGTCGAAGAGCGCGATCTGCGGGCAGTGCCGCGAAAGCTGGACGTAGACCTGCGAGGCCTCGCGGACCGCGCGCTTGAGCGACGAGATGTTGGTGAGCTGGCTGCCGATGTGGAAGTGGAGCAGCTTGACCCAGTGGAGCTTGCCGTGCTCGCGCAGGACCTGCAGCGCGGCGGCGATCTCCGAGACGGTCAGGCCGAACTTCGCCCGCTCGCCGCCGCTGCGCTCCCAGCGACCGGCGCCGCGGCCCGCCAGGCGCAGCCGGAACCCGATCTCCGGCTCGACCCCCATCTCCTCGCTGAGCTTCAGGAGCAGGTCGATCTCCGACGGCTTCTCGATGACCACGATCGACCGCCGGCCGACCCGGCGCGCCATCAGGGCCAGCTCGAGGTACTGCCGGTCCTTGTAGCCGTTGCAGATCAGAAGAGCATCGGGGTTGTCCTGGATCGCGAGGACCGCGATCAGCTCGGGCTTGCTGCCGACCTCCAGGCCGAGGTTGAACGCGCGGCCGGCTTCGCTCAGCTCGTTCACGACGTGCCGCTGCTGGTTGACCTTGATCGGGTAGACCGGCCGGTACTCGCCCCGGTACTTGTATTCGGCGATCGCCGCGGTGAAGGCGCCGTGGATCATGCGCAGGCGGTGGCGGAGGATGCCGTTGAAGCGGAAGAGCACCGGCAGCTGGATGTCCCGCTGCCGCACCGCCTCGACCAGCTCCTGCAGGTCGATCGCGGAGCCGTCCGGGCCGTTCGGCCACACGCTGACGTTGCCGCGCGCGTTGACGCGGAAGTACCCCGCTCCCCAGTGCTCGAAACCATAGAGCTGTTCGCTCTTGGCCACCGTCCAGGGCTCGCCAGGCATCATGGCCGTACCTCCCGTGCCCGCACCGGCGCCGCGCCGCCCGCCCGGGCGGCGGCGACCGCGAAGGAAGCTAGTACCCCTGCGCGAACAGCACGCGGCCGCGGCTCGGCTTACCGCAGTGCACGCACGCGCCGGGAGTCTCGTCCCGCTCGAACGGGATGTTGCGAATCGTGACCTTGGTCTTGTCCTGCACCATCTGCTCGCAGTGGCCGTCACCGCACCAGTGGCACATCGCGAAGCCGCCGCCGCGGTTCTCGAAGAGGTCGACGAAATCGTCCCAGGTGTCGACCCGGCACGTGTTGGCGACCAGGCGCCGCCGGGCGCGCGCGAGCAGGTCGTCCTGGATGCGCGCCAGCTCGGCCTCGACGCCGGCCACGATCCCCGCAAAGGGCACGGTGGTCTTGGCGCGGTCGTGGCGCGACTTCAAGACGGCGGTCTGGCCGGCGACGTCGCGCGGCCCGATCTCCAGGCGCAGCGGCACGCCCTTGCGCTCCCACTCGCTGTACTTCCAGCCGGGGCGCAGGTTGTCGCGGTCGTCGACGTGGACCGGGCCGATCGCCGGGCGCAGCTCGGCGGCGAGCCGGCGGGCGGCCTCGCAGACCGCCGCCTTCTCCTCGTCGTTCTTCCAGATCGGCACGACGACCGCCTTGGCGCGCGCGATCCGCGGCGGCAGCACCAGGCCATCGTCGTCGCTGTGCGTCATGATGAGGGCGCCGACGATGCGCGTCGACATGCCCCAGCTCGTGGCCCACACGTGGTCGACCTGGCCTTCGGCCGACTGGAACTTGACGTCGAAAGCCTTCGCGAAGTTCTGGCCGAGGTCGTGGCTCGTCGCCGCCTGCAGCGCCTTGTTGTCCTGCATCATCGCCTCGATCGAGTAGGTCTCGACCGCGCCGGCGAAGCGCTCGTTGGCGGTCTTCGTGCCCGCGACGACCGGCATCGCCAGGGCTTCCTCGGCGAACCGGCGGTAGGTCTCGAGCATCTGCAAGGTCTCCTGGCGCCCCTCGGCGGCCGTCGCATGGGCGGTGTGCCCCTCCTGCCAGAGGAATTCCGTCGTGCGCAGGAACATCCGCGTGCGCAGCTCCCAGCGCATCACGTTGGCCCACTGGTTGATCAGCAGGGGCAGGTCCCGGTAGCTCTGGATCCACTTGCGGTACATGTCCCAGATCACGGTCTCGCTGGTGGGGCGGATGACGTACTCCTCCTCCAGCTTCGACTCGGGGTCCGGGACCACGTCGACCCTGCCGTCCGGGTGCGTCACCTGCTTGAGCCGGTGATGCGTGACGATGGCGCATTCCTTGGCGAAGCCCTCGACGTGTTCGGCCTCCTTGGCGAGGAAGCTCTTGGGGATCAACAGCGGGAAGTACGCGTTGACGTGGCCGAGCGCCTTGAACCGGTCGTCGAGATCGCGCTGGATGTTCTCCCAGATCGCGTAGCCGTTCGGCCGGATGACCATGCAGCCGCGCACGGGCGAGTTGTCCGCCAGCTCGGCTTCACGGATGACGTCCAGGTACCAGCGGCTGTAGTCCTCCGAGCGCTTGGTGATCTCGGCCATGGTCCTCGAGGTCCTTTCCGGGCGTGCCCAGGGCGGCACCGACAGTCGCGCGGGCCGGGCCCGCAAGGACCTCGCAAGATAACACAGCGCACCGTGGGCGGAAAGTCGGTTGCGCCGGGGGGCGAGCCCGCCGGTCCGGGCGGCGGCCGCGCCCGGGTTGACGCGCGCGGCGGACGCGTGTTCAATCATGGTGTCCCAGGAGGTCTGCCATGTCCCACCGCGAACTGCTGGCGACCGCGGCCGCGGTCGCCGTCGCCCTGGTCCTCGCGGGCTGCGACGACGAGGACGAGATCGCGACCGACCGCGACACCCTGACCGACCCGATCGCCGACGTGGCGGCGCTGGGCGGCTATCTGTTCACGACCAACGAGGATCGGTCCGGCCACGGCGGCAGCCAGATCGACCTCTTCAAGTTCGCGCCGGGGGGCTTCCCGGAGGGCCGCTTCGGCCTCGGCTTGAACGGGATGGGGTACCTCGCCGCCTGCAGCGACGGCGAGTCGCTCTATCTCCAGGCGCGCGGCACCGGCCAGCTCTTCGCCGTCTCGCCGGTCGGCGAGATCGGCTGGACCCGGGCGGACCCCTTCGTCGGCAGCCACGCGCTGGCTTGCGGGATCGCCTGGCGCGCCGACGTCGACTCCTTCGTGGTCATCTACCGCGACCCCGGCACGACGACCTACACGACCGTGCAGTACGGGCCGGGATTCGCCGGCGAATCGAGCCTGCCGGAGACTCACGAGCTCAGCCTGTTCGACCCGGCGACCGGCGTGCGGGCCGTGACCTGGCTCGACGGCTGGCTCTGGGCGCTCGGCGCGGACACCACCGGCGCGGCCGTGGTCCAGGGCTTCGCCGGCGGCGTCGTCACGCGGTACTTCACGCTGCCGGACGAGACCGCCTGCGGCCTGACCGCGGTGGACGGCACGCTGGTCGTCGCCTACCCGGACCGCCGCTTCGAGGCGATCGACGACGAGAAGGAGCCCTGACCGCATGGCCAGACCGTACTTCACGCCCGCGCTCTTCGCGTTCCTCGAGGATCTCGCCGCGCATAACGACCGCGACTGGTTCCAGCGGAACCGCGACCGTTACGAGGAGCACGTCAAGACGCCGGCGCTGCGCTTCATCGTGGACTTCGGCCCGCATCTGCGCGCGGTGAGCCCCCACTTCGACGCCGACCCGCGGCCGAGCGGCGGCTCGCTCTTCCGCATCCACCGCGACGTCCGCTTCAGCGCGGACAAGAGCCCCTACAAGACGCACGCCGGCATCCACTTCCGCCACGAGAACGGACGCGACGCGCACGCGCCCGGCTTCTACGTCCACCTCGAACCACGCGGGTGCCTGGCCGCCGCCGGCGTCTGGCAGCCGGACGCGCCCGCGCTGAGCCGGATCCGCGAGGCGATCGCCGCGCGGCCCGCCCGCTGGCAGGCCGTGCTCGACGACCCCGGCGTGGCGAGCCTGGAGCGATTCGGCGAGCAGCTGCAGCGCGTGCCCGCCGGTTACGCCAAGGACCACCCGCAGGCCGGCGAGCTGCGCTGGAAGGAATACGGGGTCTGGCGATCGCTCACGCACCGCGACGTGCTCGCCGCGGACGCGCTCGAGCGCGTCGCGACGGTCTTCCGCCGCTCGGCGCCGTTCGTGAAGTTCCTCTGCGAAGCGCTGGGGCAGCCGTTCTAGCGGCGGGCCGTCACCTGGCCAGCACGATCTTGCCGCCGGCGACCGCGGACCCTGCCGCGACCCGGTACAGGTATACGCCGCTGGCGAGTCCGCGCGGCCGCCACTCGAACCGGTGCGCGCCCTCGCCGAGCGGTCCCGCTTGGACCGTGTCGACCAGGCGCCCCCGCAGATCGTAGACGCGGACGCTCGCTTCGGGCGTCGCGGCGGCGAGCCGGAAGCCGAGCGTCGTGTTCGGGTTGAAGGGATTGGGCCATGCCCTCAGCTCGCCGATCGCCGCGGCGGGCACGGCGGCGGGAGCCGCCGTCGGCCGCAGGTCGTGGAAGACGAACGTGGCCTGGTCCCAGTTGCTGATCGCGAGGTCGGTCGCGTCGGACACCCGGTAGGCGACGGTGACCGGACCAGCCGCCGCGTTCGCGAGCGAGACCCAGCCGTCGCGCAGACTGGCGCACCAGCCGGCCGCCGGCAGCTCGCTGCCCGCCACGGATACCGAGGTCACGGCCTGAAGGTGCCGGTCCGGCAGCGGCAGCAGGCGCGAGCCGGCCGGGAACGCGGCCGTCGCCTGCCGCGCGTGCGACTCGTCGAAGTCCGCGAAGCAGAGGTTCTCGACCACGGACTCCCAGGCGGCGTCCGTCTGCCACTCCGGGTCGCGCCCGAAGCCGCCCGTCCCGTGGTTCAGGTAGATGCGCACCGGCTCCCACCAGCCGCCGCAGACGAGGTCCGGCCCGTTCTCGCCGTCGACGTCGCAGCAGACCACGGCGGAGGCGTAGCCGCTGAAGGCGCTCGTCCAGGTCGGCGTCGTGGGCAGCGCGCCGCCCGCAGTCAGGTACACGGCGAATTTGCCGCTGCCGCCCAGTTGCGAGTTGAACCCGACGAGCAGGTCGGGTCGGCCGTCTCCGTCGAGGTCGTCGAAGTCGAAGGTGTTGCCGTTGTCGATGGCGGTCGTGGTCCAGCCGGCGACGGTCGCGATCACCCCGCCGTCGTTCAGGTAGATCCGGACCCTGCCGGTCGAGCCGCCACCGAGGCAGGCCAGGTCCTGATCGCCGTCCACGTCGACGTCGACGAACTTGATGTCGTACGACGCATCCGCGACCGCGCTCGTCCAGCCCGGCGCGGTGGCGAGCGCGCCGCCCGTGTTGAAATAGATCCGGTTGGTCTCGTAGTACCCGTTGTACGCCTCGCCCGTGGCGACGGCGAGGTCGAGATCGCCGTCCTGGTCGGGGTCGCCGAAGGCGGCGCGGAAGCTGTGGATCGTCGGGGGAGTCTCCCACGTCGGCGTGGTCGCCAGCGCCCCGCCCACGTTGTCGTACAGCTGCACCTGCGCCGGCCCCCAGCCGGCGGCGATGTAGTTGGCGACCATCAGCTCGGGGAATCCGTCGTGGTCGACGTCCGCAAGCTGGCAGTGGCCGCTGAAGCGCTCGTCGTCGCTCAGCCACGAGGCCTGGGTGGGCAGCGTGCCGTCCCGGCTCAGGTAGACGAAGTTCGGCGACGCGGTGATGTCGTTGCCGTTGCTCACGGCGAGGTCGAGCCAGCCGTCGCCGTCGACGTCGCCGACGTCGAGGCCCGTGCCGTTGAAGTCGGTCTCGACCGACATCCAGGTGGGGATCGTCGACAACGTCACGTCGGCGGCAGCGACCGCGGGCGCGAGCAGGGCGCAGAGAACCAGACAGGCACGCATGGGACCGCTCCTCATGGGTTGGCGGGCGTCAGTCAACCAGGATTATCCCGCTTCCAGGCGATGCAGACAAGGGGCTCGCGCGAACCAGCCGGTCGACCGGAGCCGTCAGCCGAGCTTGCGCGCGAGCCAGTAGCGCTCGACCGGGTGGATGCCGTGGCGCTGGCGCACCGCGGGCGCCAGGAACGACGCCTCGACTGTCGTCACCTGCCAGCCCGGCCGGCCCAGCCGCACCGCGAAATCCTGGCCGAACCGCCACGCGTGGGCGTCGAAGTCGCGGGGATCGAGGGGAATCCGCCGGCTTTCGGCCAGGTGTTCCTGGTACGCGACCTGGATCCAGGCCAGGCCGCCCGGCCGCAGGATGCGGACCAGCTCGTCGACCGCGGCGTCGAAGTCCGGAACGTGCTCGAGCACGTGGCTGCAGAGGATCCAGTCGAAGGCGTCCGTGCGAAAACCGGCGCGGGCGATGTCGATGATCGCGTCGGGCTCGTAACGCGGGTCGCGGCGGTCGTAGTCCGAGCGGAAACAGCGGCCGAGGCCCTCGTGCGCGACCAGGTAGCTCATCGCCTGGGAGAGCGACAGCCCGAGCAGGGTCCGCGGCACCCGCGCGGGGTTCGCGAGCACCTCGCGCATGCCGAGCACCACGTGGCGCTGGCGGTCGAACGAGCCGCATTCGGGACAGATGCTGGCGGGGATGACGATGTCGGGCGCGACGAAGGTCCGGAATCGCCGCCCTTGCCAGCGGCAGACCGGACAGGTCTGGTCGGCGGCCGGCAGGATCGTCTCGCTCAGGCCGAGCAGGTGGTTCACGCCCACGCCGACGATCATCCGCGTCGCCTGGACCGGATGCTTCCAGAGGCACGCGCGAGAATGCGGATTCAAGATCGTCTGCCGGGCGTAGGACCAGGCTGGCAAGGCGCGGCCTCCGCGGCTGGAATTCGCAGTCGACGGCCGATACTGGACCGGCGCCGTGGATCTGGCAAGCGTCAGAATCCGGCGATGATCGACCGCAGCCGGTCGCGGCGCCGCGCGGCCAGCGGGCTGTCGTCCTGCTCGGGATCGACGCTCTCCGCCACGGAGGAGAACGCGAAGATCGACCACCCGCCCGCGCCGGCGCAGGCGGCGAGCTGCGGCGCCAGGTCCGCCGGCTCCTGCAGGTGGACGCCGATCCCCGCGACCAGCCGGGACGGCGGCGCCGCGAGCCGCCACGCCGCGAGGTCGTCGGCGAACGACGACGCGTCGCGGGTGTAGATCATCGGCAGGAGGCGGTCGACGTGGCCGGCCGCGAGCCAGGCGGCCGCGTCTTGCAGGTAGAGATCGCGCGCGCGGTCGGGCCGCCGGATCACCGCCGCCGACACCGCCAGCCCGGGGCGCGCCGCCCGCCCCTCGCGCGCCACGCGGGCGACCAGGCGCGTGATCTCGTCGCGGATCCAGGCGCGGTAGGCGGTTCGCCCGGCGGCCGTCGTCGGGTCGCCGCTCGCGCCGGCTGCCCGCCAGCGGTCGAAGCTCGCCGGATCGCCGGGCCAGACGCGCGCCGTGTCGAGGCCCTCGCTCACGAATCGCACGTAATCCAGGTGCAGGCCGTCGATCTCGAATCGAGCGCAGAGATCGCGCAGGACCGCGGCGATGTGGTCCTGGACCGCCGGGTCGGTCGGATTCGCGACGACGTAGTGATCGTTGAGCGGCTGGGGCGAGCCGGTCTCGTCGTGCAGTCGCCAGGAGGGATGGCGGTTCAGGGGGTGCGTCGCGGCCGCCGGCGGCGCGAGCCCCTTCCACAGCGGGTAGACGTTGACCCAGGCGTGCAGGCGCAGCCCGCGCCGGTGCGCGCGCGCGATGGCGTGGTCGAGGGGATCGAAGCCCGGATCGCCAACGCCGAGCAGGTCGCTCCACGGCTCGAGATCGCTGCGGTAGAGCGCGTCCGCCTGGCCGCGCACCTGCCAGAACACGTCGGTCGCGCCGAGCTCGGCGGCGGCGTCGAGGCAGCGGTCGACGTCGTCCGCCGTGCGGTAGTCCCAGCGGGTGATCCAGAGCCCGCGGCACGTCGCGGGCGCGCGCGGCTCAGGGTGGGCCCGGTCGCAGCCCGCGAGCGCGCACACGGTGGCCGCGACGGACCACGCCACGAGCTTCGCGGACACGGTCACGAGCCGCCCAGCGCCTCGCTCTGCTCGCGGGCGTGGTAGCTGGACCGCACCATCGGCCCCGCTTCCACCCAGGCGAGCCCCAGCTCGCGCCCGATCGCCGCGAGCTCGGTGAACTCGGCGGGCTCCACGTAACGCGCCACCGGGTGGTGGGTCGCCGTGGGTTGCAGGTACTGCCCGATCGTCATGACCTCGACCCCGTGCTCGACCGCGTCCCGCAGGACCTGGACCACCTCGTCTCGCGTCTCGCCGACCCCGACCATGATGCCGGTCTTGACGGTCATGGCGTGATCTTCGGCGTCCGACCACTGGCGCGCTCGCCGCAGGACCTGGAGCGAGGTCAGGTACCGCGCCTGAGGGCGCATCGCCGGGTAGAGCCGCGGCACGGTCTCCAGGTTGTGGTTGAGGACCTCCGGCGCGGCCGTGAAGATCGTCTCGAGCGCGACCGGGTCGCCGCGCAGGTCGGGGATCAGCACCTCGACGCCGCAGCCAGGGTTGAGCCGCCGGATCTCGCGGATCGTGGCGGCGATGTGCGCGGCGCCGCCGTCGGGCAGGTCGTCACGGGTCACGCTGGTGACGACCGCGAATCCCAGGCCGAGGTGGCGGACGGTCTCCGCGACGCGGCGCGGCTCGCCGCGATCGAGCGCCGAGACCCGGCCGCCCGGGATGTTGCAGAACGTGCAATGGCGGGTGCAGGTGTGCCCCATGAGCAGGAAGGTGGCCGTGCCGCTGGCGAAGCATTCCCCGCGGTTGGGGCAGTTCGCCGACTCGCAGACCGTGTGCAGCGACGCCGTCCGAAGGAGGCGCTTCATGCGGTTGTAGTCCTCGCCGCCCTGACGCGGCATCACCAGCCAGCGAGGCTTGCGCGCTACGGTCCGGGGGCTCATCGCGGAGTCCTTCCTACGAGGCGGTCGCCGTCGTCAGCTGGCAGATCTCGCGCGCCCGGAACCGCCCGTCCTGGAACGTGACGCGGCAGGCTTCGTGCACGGGATCGTGCTGGAACACGAGCAGATAGTCGTCCTCGACCGCCCGGCTCAGCAGCTGGCGCTTCTCGCTGAGCGTGAGCAGCGGATTCAGGTCCCAGCCCGCGACCCAGGGCAGATGGACGTGGGACACCGAGGGGATGAGGTCGGCGAGGAAGACCAGCGTGCCCTCGTCGGTGTGGAATTCCGGGATCTGCATGCCGGGCGTGTGGCCGCTCGCCGGAGCGACCCGCAGCCCGGGCAGGATCTCCACGTGGCCCTCGACCAGCTCGAGGCGGCCGGTCGCGGCCAGCGCTTCGAAGTCCTCGGGACGGAAGCTGGCGCGGTCCCGCTCGCTGGGGTGATGCGCCCATTCCCAGTGCTGCCGCTGCAGCCACCAGCGCGCGTTCGGGAAGGCCGGGGTCATGCCGCCCGCCAGGTCGAGGCAGGCGCCGCCGGCGTGGTCGAAGTGCAGGTGCGTCAGGATGACGTCGGTGATGCTGTCGCGCGCGATGCCGGCCGCGTCGAGCTCGGTCAACAGCTGCCCGGCGCGCCGCTCCATGCCGTAGATCTCGCGCTGGCGGGCATCCCAGCGGTCGCCGATCCCGGTGTCGACCAGGACGCGGCAGTCGTGACCCTCGGCGAGCAGGCACCGCAGCGCCACCGGAACGCGGTTCAGGCTGTCGGCCGCGAGCTGCTTCTCCCACATCGGCTTGGGGACGATTCCGAAGGTCGCGCCGCCGTCCAGGCGGAAGCGGCCGTCACTGAAGAGCTTGAAGGTCCAGTCGCCTAATCGCATAGTTCTCGCCATGGGGATCGCGCGACGATGTGCCGGCCCGGAAGGCCGGCGCTGATCGCTGGAAGGTAATCCAGATGGAGCCGCCGCACAACCGGCCGCTCGCTTGACGGGAGACGCCATGAACCGCCATTTCGGTCTCAGCCTCGCCCTCGGCGCCTGGCTGGCCGGGTCCGCGACCGCCGCCGACCCGGGCACCCTGGCGCGCGACCTGCAGGCCGTCGTCGCCCAGTACCTGGCGGAGAATCCGCTCGCGCCGGGCGTGGTCGCCCACGTGGAGGCGCCGGGGGTCGATCTGGTCTGGACCGGCGCGGCGGGCGCCGAGGCGCACGGATCGACGGTCCCCCTCACGCCGGACCACACCTTTCGCATCGCCAGCAACACCAAGACGTACGTGGCCGCCGCGGTGCTCCGGCTCGCCGAGCAGGGCCGGCTCTCCCTGGACGACCTCCTCGGCCGCTACCTCTCCGCCGATCAGCGGGCGCTCCTCGCTGGCGACCGCTACGACCTGGACGCGATCACCCTGCGCCACGTCCTCAGCCACACCGCGGGACTCGGCGACCACACCGCCGATCCGCGATTCGCCGAGGCGATCCTCGCCGATCCGCAGCACGAATGGACCCCGGCCGAGGACCTCCGGCTCTGCGTCGAATGGCAGGACCCGGTGGGCGCTCCCGGCGAGCGGTTCGTCTACTCGGACACCGGATACGTCTTGCTGGGCGGCGTCGTCGAACGGGTCGCCGGGCGCGGCCTCGGCCCCGCCGTGCGGGAGCTGCTCGACTTCGCCTCGCTGGACCTGGACGCGACCTGGTGGGAGGTCGCGGAGACCCCGCCCCGGGCCGCCGGCCCCCGCGCCCACCAGTACTTCGGCGAGCTCGACACGACCGACTGGAATCCGTCGCTGGACCTCTACGGCGGCGGCGGACTGGTGTCCGACGCCCGTGATCTGGCCGTCTTCATGCGCGCGTTGCTCGGCGGCCGGGTCCTGCGCGAGGCGTCCTCCCTCGCGGCCATGACCGGCGGCGGCACCGCGACCTACCGCCTCGGTCTGATGTGCGTGGATCTGGACGGACACCTCGCCTGGGGCCATCAGGGCTTCTGGAACACCTTCGCCTTCCACGTGCCAGCGCTCGACGTGACGGTGGCCGGTTCCATCCTGAACCACGACGCCCAGAACGGCCGCGAGCTGGCCCGGCGGCTGGTGGCGGTCCTGGCCGCGGCGCTCCCCGGACGATCTTGACCGCCCGCGAGACCGACCAATCGGACAAGAAAATGCTACAGTTTGTCGGCGCGACTCCGAAAACGACGTCGATCGTTCTGTGCGCCGGGGAGTTCTGAGGGGAGCGCCTGGCCTTGCTCGCGAAAGGACGTCGCACATGTGGTCGCGTCTCTCCCTGCGGAGTCGCCTGCTCCTGATCGGCATCTCCATCACGGTGGTCCCCCTGGCGGTCATCATCGGCGTCGTGATCACGAAGCAGAACCAGATGAAGGTGGCTGCGGCCGAGGAATGCCGGACGCTGGCGTTCGCCGACCTGGACCACATCGTCACGGGCATCCGGGCGATGTGCACCACCCAGCAGGCCGTCCTCGAGGACAACGTCCGTGACGGCCTCGCCGTGGCTCGCGATGCGATCGCCTCCCGCGGCGTGGTCACCTTCGCTGCCGATTACGCGACCTGGAACGCCGTCAACCAGGCCACCAAGCAGGCCACGCAGGTGCAACTGCCCAAGCTGCTGGTCGGCGACGAATGGCTGGGCCAGAACGAGAGCCCCGGCGTCGAAAGCCCGATCGTCGACGAGGTGCGCGATCTCGTCGGCGGCACGGCGACGATCTTCCAGCGCATGAACGTCCAGGGCGACATGCTCCGCGTGTGCACGTCCGTCCTCAAGGAGGACGGCACCCGCGCGATCGGCACCTACATCCCCGCGGTGAATCCCGACGGCGCGCCCAACCCCGTGGTCCAGTCCGTCCTGGGCGGCAAGACCTTCATCGGCAAGGCGTACGTGGTGGACCGCTGGTACATCACCGCCTACGAGCCCATCAAGGACGCGACCGGCGACGTGGTCGGCATCAACTACTTCGGCGTGCCGCTGGAGTCCGCGACGGCGCTGCGCCAGTCCATCATGGACGTCAAGGTCGGCCAGACCGGTTACGTGTTCGTCCTCGACAGCCAGGGCAACTACGTGATCTCGAAGGGCGGCGCTCGTGACGGCGAGAACGTCTGGCAGGCGAAGGACGAGGACGGCGCTCTGTTCATCCAGGAGATGATCACCAAGGCCAAGGCTCAGCCCGAAGGGACCCTCGCCGAGCAGTGGTACCCCTGGAAGAACGAGGGCGAATCCGCGGCGCGCATGAAGGTGGCGCGAGTCGCCTACTTCGCGCCCTGGGACTGGATCATCGGCGCCGGCTCCTACGAAGCCGAGTTCATGGCCGCCGAGCACAAGGTGACCGCCCTCGGCCGCGCCAACACCGTCGCGGCACTGGTCACCGCCGGCGTCGCGCTCGTGCTCGCCGGCCTCCTCTGGTACCTGGTCGCCTCCGGGGTCACGCGCCAGATCGGCCACCTGTCCGGGGAACTGAACCGCGCGTCGGCCCAGGTCGGCAACTCGTCGATCGAGGTCGCGAGCTCGAGCCAGATGATGGCCGACGGCGCCTGCGAGCAGGCTGCGGCGCTCGAGGAGATCGCCGCGTCGCTCCAGGAGATGTCCTCGGTCACCCAGCAGACCGCGACCAACGCCACCGCGACGGACCAGGTGACCGCCAATGCCGCGGCGGCCGCCCGCAAGGGCGTCGAGGCGATGGACCGCCTCTCGAAGGTGATCGGCGAGA
The DNA here is from genome assembly GCA_022711765.1 of Candidatus Krumholzibacteriota bacterium. Taxonomy (GTDB): domain Bacteria; phylum Krumholzibacteriota; class Krumholzibacteriia; order LZORAL124-64-63; family LZORAL124-64-63; genus Glo-17. The sequence continues at coordinate 694,385 of JAKLEB010000002.1, read as the reverse complement.
TCAAGAGCAGCAGCGACGAGACGGCGCGCATCCTCAAGACCATCGACGAGATCGCGTTCCAGACGAATCTGCTCGCCCTGAACGCCGCGGTCGAGGCGGCGCGCGCCGGCGAGGCCGGCAAGGGCTTCGCCGTGGTGGCGGAAGAGGTCCGCAACCTGGCCCAGCGCAGCGCCGAGGCGGCGCGCAACACCGCCCAGCTGATCGAGGCGAGCCAGCAGAGCGCCGACGGCGGGGTCAAGGCGACCGAGCAGGTCGGCGAGATCCTCGCCGAGATCACGACCAGCGTCGACGAGGTCAAGCGCCTGGTCGGCGAGGTCGCGTCGGCGAGCCACGAGCAGGCCGAGGGCATCGGCGAGATCAATACCGCCATGACCCGCCTCGACCAGCTGACCCAGACCAACGCGGCCAGCGCCGAGGAGTCGGCTGCCGCGAGCAAGGATCTGGAGAGCCAGGCGCGCCTGGTGCAGACCTCGGTCGAGGGCCTGCGCCAGCTGACCTACGGCGAAGCCGCCAAGGTTCGCGACGTGGTCGCGAAAGCGCCCGCGTCGCACGGCGCGCCCCAGGCGACCAGGTCCCCGGCGAACAAGGCACGGCGCCCCTCGGCCGCGGCGCACCGGTCCGTCGTGACGCACAAGCCGGCCGCCGCGGCTCACGCGGCCATGGCCAAGGCCCCGGCGAAGCCGGCGGCCAAGGCCGCGCCCCGGCAGGTCGCAGTCGGCGTGACCGCGTCCGACGTGCTGCCGCTGGACGACGACGACCTGGCCGAGATCTGATCGACCCGGTCGGACCACCGCGCGCCGCCTTCCCCGCAGAAGGCGGCGCGCGCGTTCTCCTGAGACCGGCCTACAACACACCTAAAGGTTTCCCGAAAATCAACATCTCGTTCTTGATCGCGGCGATCCGGCGCGTAAATTCCCGCTAGGTCGTGGCGATCGCGCCCTCGGCGCGTCTCACGCTCGTGGGGAGACTGTCCCGGCAACTCGACGGTGCATCGGCAAGCGTGGGGTGAAGACCATGGCGCCCAGAGTCGTCCTGCCCCTGGTGAGGTTCGTCCTCGCGGTGATCGGGCAGGCGAGGTGCGAGTGGACCGGACCTGTACGCGTCGCCGTCCGCGTGGGCGACGACGAGGACCCGGATCGCGTGCGCCCTCACGGCGTCCGCGAGTGACCGCAGCGTAGCCGCCCGGCGCCGTCGCGCTCGCGCCGCCGGCGGCCCGGCGGTCCAGGAAGGTTCGACATGCTCGCGTTCGTGCTGCTGTCGCTGTCGTCGCTGTTCGCGGTCATCGACCCCCTCGGCTGCCTTCCCTTCTTCAGCGGACTCACGGCCCACCAGACGGAGCGCCAGAAGCGCCGGACGCTGTACCGGGCGCTCGTGGTGTCGTTCTGCGTGCTCGCGCTCTTCACGTGGCTCGGCAATGCCCTGCTGGCGCTCTTCGGAATCACGATCGACGCCTTCCGCATCGCGGGCGGCGTGATCTTCTTCGGCATCGGGTTGGACATGATCCAGAGCCAGCCCCGTCGTTGGCGGACGGGCATCAGCCGCAGCGCCGAGCCGGCGCCGCAGGAAGCGGACGCGCCCCATCAGGACGACGATCCTTCGATCACCCCGCTCGCGATTCCCCTGCTGGCCGGCCCGGGCTCGATCACGACCGTGATGGTCCTGCGGCCGGAGATCCCCGGTCCCACCGGCGCCATCCTCGTGACGGCCGCGCTCGTGGTGATCCTGTCGCTGACCGGGCTGATCGTCGCGGGTGCCGATCGCGTGCTCGGACGCCTCGGGCGGACCGGCATGCGCATCATCGAGAAGCTGATGGGCCTCCTGCTGACCGTGATCGCGGTCCAGCTGATCATCGACGGACTCGTGCCGGTGGTCGTGGATCTCGCCGAGCGCCTCTAGCGCCCCGCCCCGGCGCCGGTGAGCCTGGTCTCGCCGGCGGTTGCCGGCGCGACCGGCGGCCACCCCGCCATCGCGGCCGCGTAGACCCTCTCCGTCAACAGGCACTGGCGGGCCAGGGTGAAGCGGGCGGCCACGCGGGCGGCGCCGGACCTCCGGCATCGCTCCCGCAGCAGGGAATCGGCGAGCATCCGGTGGAGCGCCGCCGCCAGCGCCTCCGGGTCGTCCGGCGGCACCAGGAGACCGTCCCGGCCGTCCCTCACGATCTCGCCGCTGCCGCCGGAGCGAGTCGCCACGACGGGCACACCGCGCGCCAGCGCCTCGACGGTCACCAGACCGAATGGCTCGGCCCGCGACGGCACCGCGAGCACGTCCAGCGCCGGCAGCAGCCGCGCCGCCGACTCCCGGTAGCCGCAGAACCTCGCATCCACGCGCAGGTCGGCGGCCAGCTCGCGCAGGCGGCGCGCGTAGCCGCCGTTCCCGCTGTCGCCGCCGATCAACACGACCTGCAAGCCCGGCCAGCGCCGGCGCAGGAGCGCCGCCGCCCAGAGCAGCCGGTGGGGCCCCTTGGCAGGACTCAGCCGGCCGACGCAGCCGACCACCGGACCGGCCGCGGCGTCCACGCCCAGCTCCCGCCGCAGGTCCGTCGCGCACGCGGTCTCGACGGGCAGGCGGACGCCGTTGGGAATGGTCACCACGCGGCGGGCCGGCAGACCCGCGGCGAGCAGGCTGCCGCGCACGGCCTCGCTCACGGCGATCATCGCGGCGAAGCGGCGCAAGAAGGGCCGCTTGAGGCGCGCGCAGGCGATCGGCCGCAGATGATGGCGCGTGCCGACGTTCGCCGTCCGTAGATTGACGGTGGCCGCGCCCGCGATGTAGTAGTCGCGCGGATTGTGCGTGTGCAGGATGTCGGGCCGCCAGTCGCGGAGGCGACGGGCGAGCGCCACCATGCCGACGGGCTCGTACCAGTCGACGAGCGGCAGCGCCGCGACCTCGAGATCCGCCGCGACGAGGCGGCGGCGCAGCTCGCTGTCCGGTCGCACGAAGCACGCCACGCGATGCCCGCGGTCGCGCAACGCCACGGCCAGGTCCAGCAGGTGGACCTCTCCCCCGTAGAACTCCCGCTGCGAGCTGAGCATCGCGATGCGCAAGACCGGTTGCCTCCGTGGGACGCCGGCGAGGCGCGGTCGAGCGAAATTGACTTCGCCGGGAACGTACCGTAGCTTCTCGCTCGGCGCCAGCACGCAGCCGAAGAACCCGATCCGGTCGCTCCCGCTCCCGTCGCGCACCGGCCGTCACTCCCGCACGGAGGCCGTATGACATCGACCCGGGCCTTGGCGACCAGGTTGCTCGCGTGGGGGGTCCTGGCCGCGGCCGTGCTGTGCGGCTGCGCGGCGCCGGCCGGCGCGCAACCCGGCGCACCGCCGGACCAGGCGGCTGCCGGGGACGCGGCGAGCGGGCACCTCGATCCCGTCGGCCAGCTGCCCCTGTGGACGGTCCTGCCGTTCGTGGGCATCCTGCTGAGCATCGCGCTCTTCCCGCTGCTCGCGCCCCACTTCTGGCACCGCCATTTCCCGAAGGTGAGCTTCGCCTGGGCTGCGATCTTCGCCGTGCCGTTCGTGATCGCGCTCGGAAGCGCCGCGGTCCAGTCGCTCCTGCACATCCTGCTTGCGGACTACGTGCCGTTCATCATCCTGCTGTGGGCGCTCTTCACGATCAGCGGCGGCATCGTGCTCGAAGGCGACCTGCGCGGCACGCCGGCCGCGAACGTGCTCGTCCTGTCGATCGGCACCCTCCTGGCGTCCTGGATCGGGACGACCGGCGCCGCGATGCTCATGATCCGCCCGCTCATGCGCGCCAACGCCTGGCGCCAGAACAAGGTCCACCTGATCTGCTTCTTCATCTTCCTGGTCGCCAACATCGGCGGCAGCCTCACGCCGCTCGGCGATCCACCGCTGTTCCTCGGTTTTCTGCACGGCGTCCCGTTCTTCTGGGTCACGAAGGGGATGATCCGGGAGACCCTCCTCGCCGCCGTGATCCTGCTCGCCGTCTTCTATCTCCTGGACCGCCGCTGCTATGCTGCCGAGCCCAGCAAGCCGGTCCCGGCCGGCAAGGGCGGCGTCGCGCTCCGCGGCGCGCACAACGGCCTGTTCCTGGCCGGCGTGATGGCGGGCGTGGTCTTCAGCGGCACCGCGGCCGCGAAGGGCCTCGGCGACGTCCACGTCTACGGGCACGTGACCCTGCACGCGGGCAATCTGATCAAGGACGCTGTCCTGATCGCCATGGGCGTCTTGAGCCTCGTGACCACGAAGCAGGACCTGCGCAAGGCCAACGGGTTCAGCTGGGGACCGATCCAGGAGGTCGCTTACCTATTCTTCGGCATCTTCGTGACGATCATCCCCGCGCTCGCGATCCTGCAGGCCGGCGAGCACGGCGCCCTGGCCGGTCTCGTGCGCGCAGTGCGCGAACCGGCGCACTACTTCTGGGCAACCGGCGCGCTCTCGTCGTTCCTCGACAACGCGCCGACCTACCTGACGTTCTTCAACGCTGCGCTCGGCCAGATCGGCGCGCCCGAGAGCCACGTCGCTGGCATGCTCGGCTACGCCAACGCGCTCGGCGTCGCGCCCAGCCCCGAGTTCGTCAGGATCCTCACGGCGATCTCCGCCGGCGCGGTCTTCATGGGCGCCAACACCTACATCGGCAACGCGCCCAACTTCATGGTCAAGTCGATCGCCGAGGAGCAGGGGATCCTGATGCCGAGCTTCTTCGGCTACATCGTGAAGTACTCGCTGATCTACCTGATCCCCACGTTCGTGGTGACGACGTTGGTCTTCTTCCTCTAGAGGAGCGGCGCCATGGCCCCCGACCAGAATGCCGGCAACGCGACCCCGACCTTCCACGAGGCGGTGTTCAAGGGGTCGCCCAAGGCCCTCCGCGGCCTCCTGACCGGGCTCGCGCTCGGCAGCGGCGTCGCCTCGCCGTACTGGTTCCACGACGAGGCGGACATCGCCGACCCCGGCGCTCCGAAGCGCGCGCGCCGCGTCGTCGAGAAGCTGCGCCTGGTGCCTGCCGCCGAGGTCCGCGTGGTCGTGGGCGGCGGTCTGGCGGCGCTGCTGCGGCGATTGCGCAGGCAGATCGCCGCCAGCGGCGTCTGCGAGCTGGACTCGCTCCGCCGGATCAAGACCGCGCGCGCCGCGCTGCGGTACCATACGTACGCGAAGCGCTACGACGACGAGGTCCAGATCCTGCTGCGGGACCTGCCGCGAGGCGTGACGCTCGAGGCGCCGACCCGCACGGTCCGGACCGACCCACACGCGCAGGGTGTCGAGGTCTACTCGCCGGCCCATGAGTTCGAGTCGCGGGGCGGCGGCGTGCTCGCCGGCCGCTTCGACCTGGTCATCGGCCTGCGGGACCGCCTCGACGTGCATCCGCTGATCGAATGCGACCAGGTGGACATCGTCGTGGACTGAGACGCCAGGCGGCGCCGCGACTGCTCGAACCAGGGCCCGCTCCCAGGCCGAGAGCGGGCCCGCGTCGTCATGGCCGGCGCGTGCGGCGGCTACTCGAACATCGCCTTCACGTTCGACCAGGTCGTCGTCTCGACGGCGACCGCCGGGTTGATCAGGAACACCGGCTCGTCGAGGCTCTGGCCCTCGTTGTCGGGCCGCATCGCGAGCAGGATCTCCGGGGTCACGTAATCGGCGTAGACCATCTCGCCGGGGATCGATTCGATCGACGACGGCTGCAGCCTGATCGAGGCGCTCGCGGGCGACTCGGTGAACATCAGGGTCAGCGTGAACAGGTGGATCGCCTGGCCGTAGAACGACGTCGGCAGGCGGAATCCCACGAGCAGGTCATGTTCGTCGCCGTAGTTGTAGGCTTCGAGGACGCCGAACTCCAGGTCGAGCACCAGGTAGTCGAGCCCGGCCGGCAGCAGCTCCCAGCTGCACTCGAAACCGCCGAGGTTCTGGCTCGGCAGGCGATGGTACGACATCACGAAATGCACCTGGAACGGCACTCCGGCCTCGACGCCTTCCAGGTAGTCCTGGGAATGCCAGTAGATCCGCGGCTCTGTGTACGCGCCGAGCACGGCGTAACCGAGATCCTCGGGCGGATCGACGGCCAGGGCGGCGGTGCACAGCAGGGGGACGGCGAGCAGGAACAGGACGCAGCAGCGCATGGTGGAACCTCTCCGGGTTGGGGATGGACGAGGGCGGCACCTACTGGGCCGCCCTCGGGGCGTGAGGCGCGGTAATGATCATGAAAAACCAAATCCCAGGCAACCCACGGATGCGATATTTTTTGAAAAAAAGAGCCCCGGCCGCGGACGGACGGGGCTCGGATCGGCGGCCAGCTTCGAGCGGCCGGCCGTCTCGGTCTACTTCAGCAGCACCAGCCTGCCGACCAGGCTCTCGCCGCCGCCCGTGAGACGGTAGAAGTACGTGCCGCTCGCGACCTGGCGGCCGGCATCGTCCAGGCCCCGCCACGTCGCCTCGTGGACGCCTGCCGGGACGACGTCTCGCACGAGAGTGCGGATCTTCTGGCCGCGCAGGTCGAAGATCGCCAGCTCGATGTCCTGCGTGGCCGGCACACGATACCGGATCACGGTCATCGGGTTGAACGGGTTGGGGAAGTTGCCGTCGAGCGCCAGCGCCGTCGGCACCACGTCCTCGACCACGGGCGTCGGATCGACGACCTCGGAGGCGATCAGCCAGCTGACCGCGTTGTGCAGCAGCTCCTTCCGGCCCGCGCCCATCGCGCTGTAATTGAAGAGGAAGAACACGAACTGCCCCGCCACGGGGTTGTCGTTGTCGTCGTCGGTGATGACGCTCGCCTCGGTCGGATAGCTCGACCAGGCGCCGACGCGGTGGCCCGCCGCCGTCGGGACGACGTGGTCCGCATCGCCGTAGCCGCTGTAGGTGCACGTGATCGGGCCGGTGATCGGGTTGGGGACGCTCATCACGGGGTGGTCGGGATCGGTCACGGTCACGTTGCCGCTGCTGTCGCCGTTCCAGTCGAGCACGCGCAGCACGTTCTGGAGGAACGTCACGTCGGAGTACTGCAGGTCGTACGCGATCTCGCCGCCCTCGACGAACAGCTTGCCGCCCGCGGCGTTGAAGGCCGTGAGATTCGCCCGCAGCGTCGTATTGCCGAGCGGGCCCGTGTTGGCGCCGCTCGAGACGAAGACGAGGTCGTACAGCGGCCAGTCCGCCGGGTCGCTCACCGCCGCGGGCTCGAGGGTCGTCGTGAAGCCGAGATCCTCGAGATCCGCCACGATCGCGGCGGCGGCCCGGCCCGCCGGCACCTCGTAACCCGGCGCGATCAGGACGCCGTCCTCGTCGTACTTGTCGGGCACGGTGAGCAGGGCCGTGCTGTTGTCGTCGAGGATCAGCACGTCGCCCTCGGTGGGTTCGAGCGCGAAGAGCTGCTGCACCGAGGCGTCGTCGATGGTCACGTCCACGGTCTGCGGGATCCGCCGGTACGAACGCACGGTGACCTGGTAGTCGAAGTACGGCAGCGCGCCCGTCGTGTAGACGCCGGTCTCGGGATCGGACGTGACCTCGTTGAAGAGGGTCCCGGTGTCGGACCGGAAGACCCGGATCGTCGCCTCGAGCGGACTGCCGTCCTCGGACGCCGTCACGGTGCCGGTCAGGACACCGCTCGGCGCCTGGCCGACCGCGATCTGGTGACTGTTGGTCCCGAACAGCAGGAAGTACGTCTCCTGCAGCGGCAGGTAACCGAACTTCGTGACGTAGAGGTCGTAGTAGCCGACCGCGAGGTCCTCGCCCCAGGCGTACGAGCCGTCGGCGCCGGTCACCAGATCGAAGAGCGGCGGGCCGCTCGGATCGGCGCCCTGCTCGAAGCAGACCACGCGCGCGCCGGCCAGCGGCGCGTTCGCCGCGTCCTCGTCGACGACCGTGCCCGCCAGCGTCCCGTAGGCCGCGACCACGGGAATGTCCTGCGTGTACACGTAGTATCCCGCCTTCATGAGGACGGCCTGGACGGTGGACAGCTCGGTCGGCGTCACGTGGACGGTCACGCTGGTGCCGACGACGTCCTGGGTGAAGTCGAGTCCGCCGCCGATGAGCCGCAGCGTGAAGTCCGCGTTGCGGAGGGACGCTGTGATCTCGCCCTCCAGGTGCGGCGTCAGAGTGCCGGTCATCCCGATCGACGGCACGCCGGCGACGACCGTCGGATTGCCGAGCGCCGGGGCGCCGGTCACCGGGAGATGGTGGGTGAAGAGATCGTAACCCGCGCCGATCTCCTGGCCGCGCACCGTGAGGTTCTCGCCGACGGCGGCGGTCACGGTGATCGTGACCTGGCCCGCCGCGTCGGTCTGCACCGGGTCGCAGCTGAATCCGAAGCCCACGATGTCGATGAGCACGTCGTCCATGCCGCCGCCGGTGTCCGGATCCGTGACCGTGACCGTGACGGGCGTCGCGACGCCCACCGGCACCGAGATCGGCTCGACCGTGACGTTCGCCGGCACCACGGCCGGCAGCACGATCCGGTAGGTCTCCTGGTTGTAGCCGAACGCGGTCAGGGTGAGGTCGCCGACGGTGTCGACGGGATTGGCCATGACCAGGTCGACGTGGCCGCCGGCGTCGGTGGTGCCGGTGCCGTAGATCACGCCATTGCCCGACAGCGTGACGACGACGTCCGCGACGCCCGTGTCCACGGCGAAGCTCGGGGTGAACAGGGGCACGACGGGCGCATGGGCGACCGCCATCTGGTGCGGGCTCGCGGTGCGGACCATCAGCGAGCAGTCGCCGAACAGGTTGTACTGCTCGACCAGCTGCAGGCCGGTGCCCGTGGTGCCGTACTGGTCGAGGACGGCCATGATGCCGGCGTGGCAGAGCACGCCGAGCAGGTTGGCGGATTCGGCGCACAGGAGCTCGACGGCCTCCGCCTGCATCACGCACGGCGGGACCCAGGGGGTGCTCGTCGAGGCGGAGTACATGCCGACCGCGCCGTAAGGTTGCGCCGGCGAACCCGCGCGCATCCACGCCTCGGCGAAGCTCACGCCGATCGCCGAGATGCCCCCGTTGAGGCAGGAGACGTCGATGATCCACGGCCAGGCCGTGTTCGTCAGGGCCGTCACGTGAGAGTTCGCGAAGTAGACGCTCGACCAGGACGTGCCCGAACCGTGGCCGATGTAGTTGATCAGCGAGCGGCCCGCGTTGACGGCGGTGGAGATGCCGGCCGTGGTGCCGCCCTGGCCCTGGTAGATCCGGTCGACGTCGGTGAAGTTGTAGGCGAGCAGGTCGTCGCGCAGCCAGTCGCAGCGCACGGCGTCCGTCGGCGACCCCTCGTTGCTGGCGATGCCGGTCGCCATGTGCGTCCAGTCGGCCGGCCCCGCGACGTCGCGCTCGTAGGACACGAACTTCGTGACCTGCGTCGAGACCTCGGTCGCGTTGACCGCCGAGATGCGGCTGATCAGGGCGTCCGGATAGACGTCGCCGCCTTCGAGGCGCACGTAGTGCGTGTCGTCGTTGGCGCCCTCGTAGGCGCCGCTGTAATGCGGGCACTGGGCGCCGTCGCCCACCAGCACCACGAACGCGAGCCCCTCGGCGCTGTCGTACCGTTGCTGGATCGCCGCCTGGATCCCGGCGACCGTGCCGCCGACGCTGCTCGTGGTGATCAGCTCGACATCGAGCCCGCGTTGCTGCTTCCAGTCGGCGAACGGCTGCATCGCGCCGACGAACGCGTCGTAGCAGACGATGAGCATCGGGCCCTCGGAGGGATTGAGCAGGTACTTCGCGCCCCGATCGTAGTTCGCGAACTTGCCCGCGTAGATGGCGTCGAACGCCGGGGTGATCTCGTCGAAGCTGGTCTTCTTGGCGTTGATGCCGCCGGAGCCCTCGGTCACGACCTCGTAAGTCGCGCTCGTGAGCACGCGCAGCACGCCGCGATCGGCGTCCCACTGGACAGGATAGAGGCGCACGTTCACCCCGCGAAAATCGCGCACGATGTACGGTTCGCCGAGCACGGTCGTCTCGGCGGGGAACACGCCGCCCCGGTACGCGGGGCCGAACTCGTAAGCGACCGTCCGCGGATCGACGCTACGCAGGATGACGCCCTTCGAGGGCTCGACGGGGTCGGACGCGTACTCGCGGTACTCCGTGGCGAGGACCCGGACTCGCGGCGTGCCGCCGTCGGCGATGATCAGGCTCGTCGTGATGTACGGCAGCTGCGGGGAACCCCGCTCGAGCAGCTGCACGTGGCCGGGCAGCATGACCTTCGCATAGCTGCGTCCGTCGATCACCACGGTCTCGGTCTCGACGCCCGGCACCACGATCTCGACCAGCGTCCGGCCGCCACCGGCGTCGGTCGTCGTGACGCTCGGTTCCGCCGGCTGGGTCCCAGCCGCTCCGAGCCAGGCTGCCTGCGCCACCGCGGCGGCGCCAAGCAGCGCCAGCGCGACCAGGGTCATCCGCATGAACCTCGTGTCCATCGTGTTCCTCCAGGGAATGGAATGGCAGCCGGACCGGGCAAAGAACCCGCAGATTTTACCACGACTTACGGCGCGTCGACAATGGTCAGCCAGGCGGGCCGGCGATCGGCGGGCGCTGCGGTCGCCGGGAGATCTCGACCAACGTGGTCACCAAGACTTAAAAAATCAAACACTTATCGCATCCTGGTGATCGACGCGCAGCGGCAACAGCGCGCCGGCGGGAACTCGCCCGGACAAGTCCGACGAACCCGCTCGCCGTTGCGGGAAAGGTCGCGGTCCCTCGACCCTCACGATCCGGAGAGGTCCTTGCGGGCCGCGAGCTTCGTCGCGATGAGCTCGTGGTGAGGAATGTCGAGAAGGTGGGCGATCCGGTGCATGAGCGCATCTTCCCGCGCTTCGAGCCGGCCATCGCTGAAGACGACGCGCCACAGGAGCGAGAGGACGGACCTCCGCTCGTCTCGACCGAGCCGCTGGGTGAGCAGGCGGGTCACCGGGAAGAGTTCCTGCGGCTCGTCGCCGGCCGCGATCGCAACGAGCTCGGCGGTGTCCGCCGGGGACAGGTCGAAATGGGCGCCCACCAGACGAGCGATCTCGCGCGCCTCGTCGCCCGCGAACTGGCCGTCGGCCCGGGCCGCCGCGATCAACAGCACGCAGACCGCGCGCTCGGTGGCAACGACGGTCGCCGCCTCGTCCGTCGGCCGCGTCTCGAACCAGCCGAGGATGCGCTCAAGCACGACCGGCCTCCACGAACCGCCACGTCGCGCGCGGCAGGGTGAGCACCTCGTAGGTGATCGTGCCGAGCCAGTCGGCGAGCTGCTCGACCGTGATCGCGTCGTCGCCCTGGCGGCCCAGCAGCACCGCGGGGTCGCCCGCCGCCGCGGCGGGGATCCGCGTGACGTCCGCCATGCAGAGGTTCATGCAGATGCGCCCGCAGATCGGCGCACGCCGGCCGTGGATGAGCACGTGCGCCCGGCCGGAAAGGCTCCGCGGATAACCGTCCGAGTACCCGACCGGCAGCACCGCGATGCGGCTGTCGACCGGCGCGAGCCAGGTCCGGCCGTAACCGACCGTCTCGCCGGCCGGCACGTCGCGCACCTGCGAGACGCGCACTTCCCAGCTCAGCGCCTGGCGGAGCGCGAGGTCCGCGTGTCCGGACTGGCGAGCCGAGACGAGCGTCTCGCGACTCGGCCAGATCCCGTACGCGGAGATGCCGACCCGGACGAGGTCGCGATGCAGGTCCGGCCAGAGCACCGCGGCGGCGCTGCAGCTCATGTGGCGCAAGAGGTCCGGATATCCCGCCGCCCCCAGCTGCGCGAGCCAGGCATCGAAGCGCTCGCGCTGCCGCCGGGCGAAGGCGTGATCCGTCGTGTCCTCGATGTCGGCGAAATGGCTCGAGACGCCGACCAGCGCGACGCGCGGCGCTCCCGCGAGCACGGACAGCGCGTCACGCAGCTCCGCCTCGACGATGCCCTGGCGGTTCACCCCGGTCTCGACCTTGAGGTGGACCCGGCCGCGGCCGGCCGCAGCGACCGCGCGCAGGCCCGCGAGCGAACCGACCGTGAGGTCGCAGTCAAGTTCGGCCGCGAGCGCCGCCTCGGCCGGAGTGGCCGGGCCGAGGACGAGCACGGGCGTGGTGAATCCGCCGTCGCGCAGCCGGCGCGCCTCCGCGACGGAGTGCACCGCGAACCAGTCGGCGCCGCCGGCGAGGAACGCGCGGGCCGCGATGAGCAGGCCGTGACCGTAGCCGTCGGCCTTGACGACGGGCATCAGCCGCGCCGGCGGGCGGACCAGTCGCCGGAACTCGGCCAGGTTGGCGCGCAGCGCGGCAGTGTCGACGACGACCTGCAGCCAGGCGTGGCCGGCAAGCGAGAGGTCGGTGGAGGGCGTCATGCCGGGCATTGTCGACAGGGCTTGCGCAGGTGTCAAGCCGTGGGGCCTCCCCGGTCAGGGAAGCCCCGCGACCGGACGGTGCGGCGGGAACCGCTCAGGCGCGCCCCTTCATCTCCTGGTGCGACTTGCAGTCGGCGGGGTCCTCGCAAGCGCCGTAGAGCTCGAGACGGTGCCGGTAGATCTTGAAGCCGTTCTCCTCCGCCAGCTTCTCCTGCAGCGCGAGCAGCCCCGGATTCGAGAACTCGCGGATCTTGCCGCACTCGAGGCAGATCATGTGGTCGTGATGCTCGACCTCGTTGCGGCCCTCGTAGCGGGCCAGGCCGTCGCCGAACCTGCGCTCCTCCACCAGGCCGCTCTCCACGAGCAGGTGCAAGGTGCGATAGACCGTGGCGTACCCGATGCGCGGGTTGACCCTCTTGACCTCCCGGAGCAGTTCCTCCACGGATATGTGGCCCCGCAGGCGGAAAAAGACCTGGACGATCGTGCCGCGCTGACGCGTGGTCTTCAGCCCCTTGGACTGGATGAACTCGAGGAAGGCAGCTTCCTTTTCCTTGACGAACGAATCGTCCGCCAATTGGGTCCTATTTTCCACGACTGCCATGTCGACCTCGCTCTCGAGTGGTAAAGGAGCCGAACGCTCCGGAGAATTCATGATAACGATAATCGGCAATTGACTATCTAACCAAGCCAGTGCCAAGCCGCAAGGGATGACTTCGGATGTCCTGCGCTAAACGAATACGTTTCGCAAATAGTGCACCCGCTCACCATTTGTCTACGAAAATTCTTTAGGGCGTCATTCGAGGCCGAGCCGGCGCAGGTGAGAGTCCCCGTTCGTGAGCAGCCAGAGGCTGCGGCCGTCCCAGGCCAACAGGGTCTCGCGGCCGCGCTGGAACCACGCCGACGCCGCGACCGGGTCCTGCTGCTCGAAGCGGGCGCCGCGCAGGCGGAAGAGTCGTCCCGTCGCGGGATCGGTCACCCACATCGACTGGCCGTCCCACGCCAGGCCGACCGGCGAGAAGCCGGGTGCCGGCAGCGATCTGGTCACGTCGCCGGTGGCAGGATCGATCCGGTCGATGCGGGCGCGGTCGCGATCGCTCAACCAGAGCCAGCGCCCATCGTAGGCGAGGTCCATCGGCCGGTGGCCGGTCGTCGGATAGGCGTCCGTGATCCGCAGGGTGTCGGCATCGATCCGATAGAGGACCGAACCGCCGCCGGGGTCGTCGCCGCAGCTCCAGAAGCTCGTCCCGTCCCACGCGAGTCCGCGGGCCAGGATCCCCGTGAAGTCCTCCTGCCGGTACACGGTACCCGCCGTGTCGCCGACCGCGAGGACCAGGCGCGACGACGCTCCGGCCCCGGCGCCGTCGTCCGGTGCGATCAAGAGCGCGAGGGTATCGCCGCCCGCCCACGTCAAGCCCGTGACGCGGCCCGGCGGCAGCGCGAGGCTGTCGGCCAGGACGGCCGCGACGGCGGCGGCGGCCGGGCCGGCCGCGACGAGCAGCAGCAACGCGATCGTCAGGCGACGCAAGATCACCCCTCCCCGGAGCGGTCGCCGCGGCGACGCGCGGTGAGCGCGGCCGCGTCCGCGAGAAGCCGTCGCAAGAGCGGCAGGTCGAGCGGCTTGATGCCGGTCGAATCCACGCACGTCCGGTCGAGGGCTTCGAGTTCGCTCTCCCGGCCCCAGCCCGTCAGAACCACGATCGCAAGCGGCGGGTCCGCCCGGCGCAGCGCCGCCGCGAGCGCAGGCCCGGTTCCGCCAGGCAGGCTCAGATCGATCAGGGCCGCATCGTAGCGCGCCGCGGCGAATCCGGCCAGCGCCGAGTCGTGGTCGGCGGCGACGGTGACGCGATGTCCCTCGACGGCGAGCAGTTCCTCCAGCATCCCGAGCACGGCGGGCTCGTCGTCCACCGCGAGGATCCGCAATGCGGTCGCCTCCGCGCCGCGCGCCGATCCGGCGACCGCCGGCGCCCCGGCGCCAGCTGCCGGCACGGTCAGGACGAAACGGCCCCCGGTCGTGGTTGCGTCCCAGACGAGATCGCCGCCGCTCTGCCTGGCCAGCGCGCGCGCACCGGCGAGGCCCAGACCGTGGCCGCCCTCCCGGTCGGTCGTCGCGCCGATCTCGAAGAGCCGCGCGCCGAGCGAGGCGGGCACGCCCGGCCCCTGGTCCTCGATCCGCAAGCGGATCTCGTGGGGCGTACCGTCGATCGCGCACACGACCTCGCCGCCGGCGGGCATCGCGGCGACGGCGTTCGCGAAGAGATTGCCGAGGATGCGGCGAAGCGCGGCAGCCGGCATCGCGACCGCCGGCGCCTCGGCGGGCGCGCGCAGACCGAAGCGGTCGATCGGGAGCCCTCGCGTCGAGGCGTGATCGAGAGCCTGGCGCCACGCGGCGAGGATCACCGGCACGGGCTCGGCGCGCGGCGCCTCGCTCGCAGTCAGCATCGCGGCGGCGGCGGCGGCGTCCTCGGCGATGCTCTCGGCGGCCCGCGCGGCGTCCGGCCCGAGCCGCCCGGCGAGCGCCCGCGCCCGCCCCTGGATCGCCCACAACAGCTGACACAGATCGTGGGCTAGGAACGCGAACTCGGGATCGCGGTGGGCCACGGCGGTCTCCTCGACGGGTCGAGCCGGCGGCAAGCTGGCCCGCGGTGAGGCTACCATCGCGGTCGCGCGGCGTCCAGCAGGCGGTCAGGCGATGAGGACCGCGCCCTCGGCGCACGCGAGGGGCATCATCAGGCGCAGGCGCAGATGATCGGAGAGGCGGACCACGTCGTAGCGCAGTTCGATCCGTCGCGCCAGCTCCGGGCTCACCGTGAACGCCAGCAGGCGCCGCAGCTGCTCGGCCTCGTCCCCCACGCCCGTGCGCTGGACCCGCTCGGTCTCGCCGTCGCAGGTCACGTCGACCGCGATCAGGAGTCCCTGTGCGGGCCCGCCGGCGATCGGGCTCACGAGGTTGAGGTCGAGGTGGAGCGGGCGCCCCGGCGCCAGGTAGGCCACCGCCCTCAGGACCTGGCGCAGCAGTTGCCGCCAGCTGGACCGGTCCAGGTTGGCGGGCGCCTGCCAGTCGCCGGCTCCGGTCGCCCAGGTCAAGGGCTGCGGCGAATCCAGGTCGTCGAGGTCCTCGAGGAGGTCGGTCAGCGTCACGCCTTCGGTGGACGACGCGGTGGTCTGGTTCGGGTATTCCGACACGTAATCGCAGGCCCAGTCGACAGCCTGTTCGAGCCGGCGGAGGTTGCGCAGCGCGATGTCGACGAGCTCGAGGGACTGGCCGCCGGCCCGCTCCATTTGCAGGGCCAGCGTCTGCAGAGCGGTGCCGGCGGCCGTCAGGGGCGTCCTCAGCTCGTGGTTCAGGAAATCGCGAAAACCGACCGTGCCGTTCCCGGCGGCCGTCGCGGCGTCGAGACACGGGCGCAGCGCCGCGGCGAGCGCCGCCCCCTCGGGCCCGGGATCCGGCAGCCGGAGCCAGGGTGACGGACCCAGGTCGTCAGCCGGCGAGGTCCCCACGACGACGAGGGGCGCGACGGCCACGCTCGCACGGGGCGCCTGGGGCAGCGGCGGGGCATCCGGACCGCACGCGTAGAGGACGGCCCGGGCCCGGTCCGCCGGCACGCAGGCCGGGTGATCGCAGGGATCGAGGCGGGCCGTCTGGAATCCCCAGAGGTCGAGCCAGCCGGCCAGCCGGGCACCCTGTCGCTCGTCGCCGCCGATCAGGAACTGGACCATCGAGTTGCCGACCTCTCGTTGCCGATCGCGAAATCCCTGGCGTTCGCGGGATCGATCAATCAAGCGGTATGCCATCCATCGCCCTGCGTGGTGCCGCCCGGCAATACGGTCCGCCCGTATCCACGGCGGAGGATCACGGGAAACGACGAGGAACGGCCGGCCGGTGGTTCAGCGGCTCGTGGAATCGAGCGGGGAGCTGGCAAATTGCCTGCGGGAAGCTGCGGATGGCTCCAGGTCGCGCGGCAGGCCGGCCAGCCGCCACCCGAGGCCGACGATCCACACGGCGTACCGATCGGCTTTCCCGCCGAGCTCGCGCGCCACCTGGAGCTGCACCGCGTGGCCGCCGGCGACCGGCAGCCAGCCCGTGATTTGCAGGCGGCGCGAATGGGGCCCGCCGGCGAGCTCCCGCGCGGACCACGCCACGGTCAATCCCCGCCGCGCGGCGAGTCGGCTGCCCAGCTCGACGCCGAACCGGGGCCCGTCGGGATAGGCCGACGACGCGAGCTGTTCGCCGTTGGCGGCGCTGGTGCCTTCCCAGCCGATTCGCAGCGCGCCCTGCAGGTCGGCGACGAGGTCGATCGGCCGGCGCCAGTCCACCCGCGCGGCGAGACAGGACGCGGACATCGGGTACAGCTCGTCGCGGCCGATGGGCAGGCCGACCAGGAGGCCGAGATCGCCGCGGCCGAGAAGCGGGAGGCGCAGCGGCGCGACGAGCCCGAGCTCCGGCCGTCCGAACCCGGCGATCATGGTCTCGCCGGGCCAGTCGGGATCGACGGCCTCCGGATCCTCGAGGTCGATCTCGCGGGCGTGCGGCCACCGCTCGAGGGCCGCGAATCCCGCGGTATCGAACCGCCAGTAGTCCTCCTTGACGAAGAACGCGCCCCGTTCGCCGAAGGGCAGCAGGAAGCACAGGCCGACGCGGTCGGCGCGCCAGTGCGTGTCGGGGTCCCGGAACTGGTCGTAGCTGAAGGACGCGCCTCGCCGGCTCGCGGTGTCCGCGGCCGCGTACCAGGGGACCTCGTCGGCGTGGTGGATCTGCGCCAGCGCGGGCGTCGACTCCAGCGAGGCCAGGGTCAAAAGAACGATACCCAGCCAGTCGCGGGCGGGTCGCGCCATCAGGGCCGGTCCGACGCCTGCTCGATCAGGCGCACGACGCCGGTTTCCTCGAAGTAGACCTTCACGGCCCGGCGACCGCCCGGAAGTTCCTCCTTGGCCACGACGATGCCGACATCGTCGTTCGCCAGGTGGTGGATCACATCGCCCACGGCGAATTCCGCGGTCGGCCGATACGGTTTGGCGCGCGTGAGATCGGCCTGGGCGAGCATGGCGGCATACTCCGCGACGGGTTCGCGAGGAGCCGCGGGCGCATCGTCCGGTTCCGCGCGATCGTCTTCGTCGACATCCGGAGCCGCCTCGTCGAGCAGGGGATCCGCCTCGGCGACGCGGTCCGGGCCGGCGATCTGGCCGGGCTCGACCTCCCTGGGCGCGCGTGCGCTCGCCGGCGCCGCGGTCGCGGGATCGAGATCCTGGGGCTTGCCGCTGTACTTGGGCAGGAATCCCTGGCATTCGGGACAGCGCAGCCAGATCACGCCATCGTCGCCGACGTCATCGGTAGGAATGACCTCCATGTCCAGGTGTTTCTTGCAGACCGAGCAGTACTGGTTGATCTTCACGTTTCACCCGAACGGACGCTCAGGCCTCCCGGCGTCAATTGGCGGCCCGGCAGCAGCTTTCCGCGTCTTCCTTGTCGCGGTAGCGCATGCCGCAGACCAGACAGCTGTATTTCCCGTCGATGCGTCCCTCCGCCTCCGCCTGAATCAACAACCGCTCGTATTTGACGTAGTTGGGATCCCGCACGAGCACGTCGTCGTCCTTGAGCTTCATCAGCACTCCTCCTTGAGCGCACGGATCCGACACGCAAATCGCGAACGGGAAGCATCTTAGGCAATTGTCCCGATCCCGTCAAGCTGGTCGGTGGGATTCTGGCGCGACCAGGTCAGGATTCTGCGGACTGCCGGGCGCCCGGCGCAGCCGCCAGATCGAGCTCCATCAGCTCGCCGAGGGTCCGCCGTCCCAGCCCCCGCGCCGCCTCGAGCGCCTGCAGCAGGACGCCGGCCGCCGCCAGCGCGTCGTCGCCGGCCCGATGGGGGTTGTGGTGGTCGAGGCCGAGGCTGGCGGCCAGCTCGCCGAGGCTGTGGCTGGGCAGGTCCGGCCAGAGGCCGCGCGAGAGCTGCAGGGTGCACAGCCCTGTCTCGCAGGGGAACGCGTGGTCTCGCTGCGTCAGCTCCCAGCGAAGAAAAGGCATATCGAACCTGATGTCGTGGGCGACGAAGATCGCGCCCGCCAGCAGCTCGGAGATCTGCGCCCCGGTCTCCTCCAGGGTCGGCGCGCCGGCGAGGTCCCGATCGCTGAGACCGGTGAGGCGGCTGACCCAGGGCGGGATGTCGCGCGAGGTGCGCAATCGAGTCGTGAATCGCTGGTGGATCCGACCCTTCTCCAGGCGGACGAGGCCGATCTCCATGATCTCGTCGACGCCGATCACGCTCCCCGTGGTTTCCAGGTCGACGACCGCGAAGGCGGCGCGGGCGAGGTCCTGCTGCAGGTGGGGCGCCCAGCGCGCCGACCAGCGCCGGCAATGGGTCCGCAGGAACCGCGGATCGGATTCCATCAAGGAACGCACCACGACCTGGGCCTCCGGCATCTCGTGACGCTGGGGGCCGAAGAGGTGGCGCGCGATCAGCTGTGTATCGACCGGTCGATCGACCTCGAGCAGAAAGCTATGGGCCAGATCCCGGAGTTCGTTCAACTCGTTGTACGGCATCGATTCATTATACCATGCGCCGTCGGCGCCGTTCAATCGCTCCCCATCGGAACCGGCCCGAGCGCGGGGCGAGCGCCAGAGCCGAAATCGATGCATTCGAGGATCTCCACGCGGATCTGCGGCGGCGGCGGCGACAGTCGATCGCTCGGCGGGTCGAGCCGCGACTCCGCCCGCAGGCGCTCCGTCACGTAGGCCAGCCCCAGCAGAGGGATCGACGGATTCACGGCCGCCGAGACCTCCTGGCTGGAGGTCTGGGTCATCGTGCTGTTGGGCAATCGCGCGACCTGGGTGTCGGCAGCCGCGAACACCATCTGCCGGCAGGTCAGCTCGCGTCCCGAGATCACCCGCACGGTCGCCTCGCGTTCCTCGACGAGTTCGGGCCGGAATTCCCCGCTGAACGACGCGGTCACCAGCGGGTCCCGGCGCCATTCGCGGCGGTCCAGCACCTGCTCCTCGCCGTCTCTCCACAGGCGGACCTCGTCCACGGCGTCCACGATCGAACCTGTCCGCTCGGCCAGGGCGCCGCTGAACCACAGGCGCAGCCCTTCGCCGGGAACCACCGCGAAGACCGCCGGGTCCGTTTCCACGAGGGGCAGGACCTCGAGCAGCCAGCGCCCCTGGGCATCCTGGCCGAGGCACTGGATGCGCAGCAGATCGTCGGTTCGCCGGCCCTCGGTGAGAGCCTGGCGGCGGTAGTCCGCCCACTGCCCGGCGGCGAGGTCCAGCGGCAGCTCCGGGCGCTGCCAGAGCGTGAAGAGATCGAGCGCCGACGCGGCCGCCGGCGCGAGCGCGAGCCAGCAGGCGACGAGAACGGCCGGCGGCTGCCGCCGCCGGCCCCCGACCTCGCCGCCGCGACCGCTGCCGGCGGTCTCAGTGCGCGATCTTCTCCCAGGCCTTCGCATACTCGAAGACTGCCTCCTGATTGCCGTCGAAACAGGGACGATTGTCGTTATCGTGGCACTGCACGCAGGACTCCCGGGCGGTCTTCAGCATCGCGCCGCTGCGGTCGTGCTGGGTGCCGTAGCCGTGGCAAGCTTCACACTGGATGTGGCTGAGCTGGGATTGCTGCTGCTCGTCGTAGCCGTTGTGGTGGCGGTAGCCCGTGGTGTGGCACGCCAGACATTCCGGTTCGAACTGCATCTCCTTGGCGCGCAGCGAGGTGAAGGCGCGGGCGTGATCGGTCTTGCGCCACTCCTCGTAGATCTGCTTGTGGCAGGAGCTGCAGTTGGCGTTGCCCAGGAAGGACTCGTCGGGCGAGCCGAGATCGCGCGGGAAGGCGGCGCGCTGGGCGAGCCGCTCGGCCTCGAGACCCTCCAGGAACTGGTTCACGGACTCCAGCATCGCCGGATCGTCGGCGACGGCGTCGTCGAGCGACGTGACGGCGACGTCCACCGCCATCACCTTGCCGCTCTCGGGGCTCACGCGAACGTCGGCCCGGCCGATCACGCGTCCGTCGTAGACCGCCGAGAGCAGGATCGCGTCGGCCACGATCTTCTCGCGGTTGTACGGTTTGAACGAATGCCCGACCACCACCAGGTCGATGCCCTGGACCTCCTGGACGATGGCCTCGGTCGGCTGGTCGCCGAGATGGCTCAGGAGCACGACCGTGTCGCACTGCTCGCGCAGCCGGGGGAGCAGGTCCCGCAGGGTGGCGATGGGTTCGGCGACCTCGTACTCGCCGTCCTTCGCGGCCATGCTGATGATCTTGTGGGCGGGGTCCATCACGCTGCAGACGCCGAACCGGACGCCCGCCCGCTCGATCACCAGGAACTCCGGCAGGATGAGCTCGCCGGTCGCCGCATCCCGCACGTTCGCGTTCGTGTAGGGCAGCTTGTGCTCCTGGATCATCCGCCTCAGGAACTCGAGGCCGAAGTTCAGGTCGCGCTCGCCCAGGCCGATGGCGTCGTAGCCGAACTTGGCCGTGTGCCCGGCCAGGAACTCGGCCGTCTTCAGGTCCTTCTTGGTGCGGTTGCCGAAGAGGTCCCCGGCGTCGAGCACCAGGGTGGTCACGCCTCTGTCCCAGATCTCGTTGAAGTAGGTGGCCCTCCGGGCCAGCCCGCCGCGGCGCTTGGTCTTTCACCCACAGGGTTCGATCTGGCCCTTGATGTCGCTGGTGAAGACGACCGTCACCGCCGCCCAGGACTCGTCGGCGGCGCGCACCTCGCCGGGCAGCGAGCCGGCGACGAATCCGAGCGTCCCCAACCACAGGGCCGCCATTGGCGCTCGGCCCCGCCGTGATCCGAAGGTGACCTTCATGGCCTCGCCTTTCCTTATGGAAACCGCCGCCGTGAATGGCCGGCGGCAGAGGTACCGTCGCAACGAACAGCAGACAGGTGATTCCAACAACCAATCGTGTGATTATATCCGGAAAAAAGTTCGCCAGGCAAGCGCCGTCCCCTTCGCTCAGAAGCCGAACGAATCGAAACCCTCCGCACTGCCGAGCAGGCCCTCCCGGCCGCGAGTCAGCTTCAGCTCCGGGATCGCCTTGAGGTAGAAGCGAAAACCGAATTCCGAATTCGCGGCCGAGACGGTCCTCGAGAACTCGAGCCGCCAGCAGTGGAGGTCGCGCTGGAGCCGGTACTCCTGGCGCGTCGTCGTGCCCGCCGCCAGGTCGAAGGACGCGGTGTAGCTGAAGTCCCAGTCTCGGGTGAGCTTCGCGCCCACGTTGATATTCGCGCGGGTCGTGGTCACCGGGTCGCCGGTCCGGCGGTTGAGCGAGAGGCTGCCGCCGAGGCTCCAGGGCAGGAACCGTCCGCCGGCGGTGTCGTCGCGACCCGGCGCACCGGCGCCGTCGGCCGGTCCGCCCAGCCTGCCGAAGCCGCTCCCGTAGTAACCCTCGTCCTCGACCTGTCCGTCTTCACCCGGCCAGGCGCCGTCGCCGGCCGCCGTGTCGGCCCCCGCGGCCGCGAGGGAGTCCGCCGCGGACGGGCCGAGACGCGCGATCGCCGCGCTGCGTTCGTCCACGCGCGCGCTGCCCTCGTAGCCCTTGTCGAACCTGCCGTTGAATGCGAAACCGTAGGTGAACTGGGTGTTCACGACGTGCCAGACGTAGGGGTCGATGGTCTGGTTGAGCTTGAACGCGAGGTTGCGGCTGGCACCCGGCTTGAAGGAAACGGTGCTGCCGACGTTGCTCCACTGGCGCTCGGCATCGGGATTGTAGCTGGTGTTGAGTCCCCAGTCGACGAGGCCGTCCAGCTTCTTGACCGTGGCTGTCGAGTCGCGGGCGCCCTGGCCGAGGTACTTCACGTCGAAGCGGTTGCCGATCCCGAAGCTGTAGGAATTCCCGCGCGCCTGCTTGCTGCCGAGCTGGGGGCGGTAGCTCGTGCTCGCAGTCACGCTCAGCGTGTGGCGGATCGCTTGCAGAGCGCCGACCTCCAGCGGGAAGAGACCGTAGAGAGTCGTCGACACGCCGCTGGTGAACGACAGGCTGGGGCGGGAGGTCTCGACCACGTCGCTGATGTCGGACCACGTGGAATCGCTGGCGTCGTACCGCAGGCCGTCCAGATCCCGGCGGGTCCATTGCCAGGCCGAGCTGGCGCCGAAGTTCACGTTGAAGATCGCGATCCGGGGCGGACGCACCGTCAGGCCCCAGTTGCCGCTGGCCGCCTGGTTCGTCGCTCGGGTCTCCTCGGTCCCGCTCCGCTGGCTGGACAGGCTGTAGCCCTGCGAGAAATAGGTGTTGCGGCCGAGATCGCCGAGCAGCGAGCCGTCCTCGCCGGGACCGAGCGCGCGCCCGAGGGTCAGCTGCTTGAAACTCAAGGAAAGCGACGGCAGGGTCATCGAGTAGAGGGTCTCGTCCGTCCTCGGATCGGCGTCGCTGGCGTTGATGTACTCGGTCCGGTCGGCGCTGAGGCTCGCCCCGCCGAACGACCAGTTGCGGCTGACGTAGGCGTTCGACTTCAGGTAGCTGTCGATCACGTCGCGCCCCGTATCCTGGGCCAGGTTGTTCCGGGACAGCTTCGTGCTGGCCATCTTCACGCTGGCGGCGACCTTGTAGTCGTCGAAGAGCTTGGGCTGGTTGTGGTCCCAGTTCAGCTGCCACTCGCCCTCGACCGCGCTTTCGTCGCCGAGCTTCTTGAGGCGGTTGTACTCGAATCCGCCGGTGAAGGAGTACCGCTTGACGTACCGGTTCGTGACGCGCCAGGCCAGCTCGCGGCGCTCGTTGTAGTCGATCTCGAACGTGAAGTCCGTGTAGTCGTTGGTCGCCCAGTAGTAGCCCAGATCGCGGATGTACCGGCCCTCGCGGGAAGACCAGCCGAAATTGAAGTTCGGGAACAGGATGCCGGAGCGCCGGCCCTCCTTCAGCGACTTGAAGTAGAACGGCAGGGCGAAGATCGGCACGCGCCCGACGTGCAAGACGATGGGCGCGGCGACGACGCGGTCGTCGAGCCGCATCTTCATCTTGTCGGACCAGAAGTGGTAGTGGGGCGTCTCCCGATCGCAGGACGTCATCCGGCCCGAGTGGATCTTGAGGCTGCCGTCAGGGTAGCGATTGATCGCGTCGCCGGTGTAGTAGTAGCCGTCGAAGGTCGTCACGCCGCGCTGGACCGCGCCCGTCTTGCTGCCGAAATCGTAGCCCATCTGCTTGCCGACGATCGTCTCCTTGTCCTCGAGGATCGGATCGCCGTCGGCGTAGAGCTCGCGGCTCTCGGTGTCGAGGATCACGTCGCGGGCCGTCAGCGTCATGGTGCCGTAGACCAGCTTGGCGTCGCCGGCGACCGCGATGGTCCGGCCGCTCAGATCGAAGAGCACGCGCTGGCCGGAATAATCGACGCGCTCCGCGCGACCCGCGAAATCGAGCGTGTCGGTCGCCGCCGCGGCGAGCGAGTCGCGCCGCGCGGCGCTGTCCGCGACCGAGAGGCCGCTGTCCGCGCGCGCGGCGAAGCTGTCCGCCAGCGCCGAGTCGAGTGCGGCCGCCCGCGGCCCGAGCAGCTGCGCCAGCCGGGCGAAGTGGTAGGCGCCCACCATGCTGCCCCGGACCTCGACCTCGCGCACCCGCTCGCCGGCGAAGCGGAGGATCAGGGTGTCGCCCTTGACGTCGTTGTAGGCGACCTCGTCGCCCAGATCGATCGGCACGTAGACGCTGTGCGCCTGGCCGACGACGTCCGTGCGGTGGATCTTCCCCTCGCGGAAGTGGACGGTGATGCTGTCGCCCTCGATGACGTCGAGCGCAGGCAACCCGCGGTAGAGCGCCGCGAGGCTCTCCGGCTCGGCGTCGTCCATGCGCGCGTGGCCGACCAGGATCACGCGATAGAGCGCGCCGTCGCGGTAGAAGAACTCGATCTCGTCGCCGAACATGCGGCTGCGCTCCCCCTGCGCGAGGCGCGGCGACCCGCGCAGCACCATCCGCTCCTTGCCGTAGCTGATGGCGGTGTCGGCGATGGCGCTCAAGCGACCCTGCGAGATCCGCACCGAGTCGGTCATGACCGCCCGTTCCTCGGCCCGGAAGAAGCGCATGTCGCGGGCGGCGCTGTGGACCGGCTCGCCGTCCGCCTCGCGGGTCTCGAGCGTCGGATCGCGGTCGACTTCGGCCCAGGTCCCGTCCGCGGCGAACAGGCCGTGGGCGCCGGTCACCAGGCTGCCGCCGCCGGAATCCATGATGCGGACGTTGCCGAACGCCTCGCCGTGGTCGAGCCGCCGGTCGCGCAGCAGGGTGTCGGCGCGCACCGTGTATTCGGGAGAGACCAGCAGCGCGTCGCCGAACAGCCGCGTCAGCTGCAGACCGTCGCGCAGCTCGCCGAACGCCCCCGTGGCCACGGTCCCGGCCTCGTCGATCCGCACACGGCCGCGCAGATCGGCCTCGCCCCGGTCGCGCCGGTACTCGGCCCAGTCGCTGGCGGCGACGGAGACGCCCTGGCGGATCCGCACGTTGGCGAACAGGCGCACGACGTCGCGGTCGCGATGGACGTGGGCCGAGTCGGCGCGCACGACGACGCTGTCGCGATCGAGGTAGACGTTGCCGTAATAGAAGGAGACGGCCTCGCCGTCGATGACCCGGTAGACGGTCCGGTCGGCGACGAGCAGCGAAGCAGGCCGGCGCGGGTGCTCCACCTGCCAGCGCAGCGCCGCCTGGCCCGTGGTGTCGCTGGCCGCCGCCGGCGGCGGGGGCGCCGGATCGTCGGCGGGCATCGCGGCGCCCAGCGGCAGCGAGCCCAGGGCAGCGAGGGCCAGCGCGCCGGCCAGCATCAGCCCCGCCGCCCGGCGGCAAGAGCGGCACCGCCGCGCGGCTTTCAAGGGACGGTCCCCGCTTCCGCCGCCAGCGCCGCCGCGCCCATCGCCGCGGCGAACGGCCCGAGCTCGGCCGGCACGACCGGCGTGAGACGCCCGGCGTCGCTCATGACCTGGGTCGCGACCATCGCGCGGCACGGCGCGAGCAAGAGGTCGCCGGCCTGGGCGACCCCGCCGCCGATGATCACGCGGTCGGGCGCCAACACGTTGACCAGGCTCGCCACCGCCTGTCCCAGCCGTTGCCCCGCGGCGTGGAAGAGCCCGAGGGCCGTCCGATCCTGCCGCGCCGCGAGCTCGTGGCAATCGCGGGTCGTGAGCTGGTCGCCGCGTCGTTCGACCATCGCTCGCCAGGCGGGGCTCGCGTCCGGATCGCGACCCAGGCGCCGCGCTTCGCGCAGGAGGCCGACGCTGCCGCAATACGACTCGAGGCAGCCGCGATTGCCGCAGGGACAGGGCGGTCCGTCGAGCTGCAGGGTCATGTGCCCGATCTCGCCGGCGCCGTCGCCGTGGCCGGTCACGAGTTGCCGGTCGACGATCACGCCGCCGCCGACGCCGGTCCCCAGCGCGATCATCACGAGATGACGGCAGCCCCGGCCGGCGCCGAAGCGGAATTCCCCGTAGAGCGCGGCGTTGACGTCGTTCGCGACGATGAAGGCGAGCGGGCCGAACGTCGCGCGCAGCGCACCGAACAGGTCGCTGTTCTGCCAGCCGGGGAGATTGGGCGAACGCCCGAGCGTGCCGTTCGCACGTGAGACGATGCCGGCGCACGCCAGTCCGACGCCAGCCAGCGCCGACGAGCCCTCGCCCGGGCGCGAGCGGAGAGTGTCGGCGAGCCGCGCGATGGTCCCCTGGGGGTCCGCCGGGTCGGTCGGGATCTCATCCTGCGCCAGACATTGCCGATCGGAGTCGACCAGCACGTACTTGACGTTGGTGCCGCCGACGTCGGCGCCGACCACCAGGTTCTTCGTCACGAACGTCTCCTCGGCGCCGCCCGGTCACCGGCGGAGAACGGCGCCGGCCGGACGCGGCTGGCGCGTCTCGTCGAGATCCCGGAACCCGAGATGGTACAGGACCTCGGCCACCATGAAGCACGAGCCGGTGACCAGGACCGCGTCGTCGGAACGAAGCCGGGCAGCCCAGTATGACAACGCCGCCGGGACACTGTCCACGATGGAATGCCCACCATCGACCGGCAGTTCCAGGACCGACGCCAGCGCCCCCAGTTCGTCCCGGTTGCGCGCGCGCGGCAGGGCGACCGGCGCGAGCGTGACCGCGTCGCAGGCGCGCAGGAGCGGACCCAGCCCGGGATCGACCGTCTTGTCGCGCATGCAGCCGAAGAGCACGATCCGGCGGCCCCCCACCGGCCGGTCGAGGAACGTCCGGAGGGCGCCGAGCAGAGCCTGCGGATTGTGCGCCGTGTCGACGATCCAGTCCGGTCCGGCGAGCACCAGCTGGAACCGCCCGGGCAGGAAGAGGTCGGTCAGGGCCGCGCCGGGATCGACCGGCAGGGGCAACACGCCGCGACGGTCGAGTTCGTCCAGGCAGAGCAGAGCGAGCGCGAGGTTGCGCCGCAGGCTGGGCGCGGCCAGGGCCGGCAGACCGCCGATCTCCCTGTCCCGCAGCGCCAGACGCCAGGTATCGCCGTCCTGGTGCGCGCGCGCGAGCTCGTCGACGAAATACGCGGGGCTGCCGGCCTGGACGGCGGCAGCGAACGCCTGTGCGCGCAGGTCGGGGTCGACGGCGCAGAAGAACGGCACGTCGGGTTTCAGCAGGCCCAGCTTCTCGGCCAGGATCGCCTCGCGCGTGCCGCCCAGCAGCTGTTCGTGATCGAGCGCGATCGTGGTCAGGAGCGTGGCCGCGGCCGGCAGCGTGTTGGTCGCGTCGAGGCGGCCGCCGAGTCCCACCTCGGCGCACAGCACGTCCACGCGAAGGTCGGCGCAGATCTGCAACGCGACCGCGGTGAGCGACTCGAACCAGCTGGCCTCGTGGCGCTCGATGAGGGGTCGCAGCGCCTCGACTTGCGCCGCGAAACGAGCCGGGTCGACGGCGCGGTCGTCGATCGCGAGTCGTTCGTGGACCCGCAGCAGGTGGGGACTGGTGTACGCCGCGACCTTCAAGCCCGCCTTGCGCAGGAGATGAGCCAGGATCCGCGTCGTGCTGCCCTTGCCGTTGGTCCCGGCGATGACCAGCGACGGCATCGCGCGTTCGGGATGGCCGAGATCGGCGAGCAGGTTCTCGATCCGGCCGAGCCCCGGACGGATCCCGAGCCGGTTGAGGCCGAAGAGCCAGCGGGTCGGCTCGTCCTCGGCGACGAAGGGCGGGGCGAGGTCCACCCCGATACCCGGTTCGCCGGGGTAGGCGGGACCATTGGCGATCACGGAGAACTCCTCGGTTCAGGCCGGCGCGCCGCGGCGCGGGACCTACTCGCGAACCGGCCCGGGAATCGAGACGTCGCGGTCCTCGCAGAACCAGCGCAGGATCGTGGCCAGGGTCGCCTTGAGCCGGCGCCGCTCCACGACCTGGTCGAGCTGGCCCTTCTCCAGCAGGAATTCCGCCGACTGGAATCCCTCGGGCAGGTCGCCCCCGATCGTCTGCTTGATGACCCGCGGTCCGGCGAAACCGATCATCGCGCCCGGTTCGCCCAGGTTCAGGTCTCCGAGCATCGCGAAGCTGGCCGTCACCCCGCCGTAGGTCGGATTGACGCAGAGGCTGATGAACGGCACGCCCTCCTCGCGGAGCCGGGCGAGCACGGCTGCGGTCTTGGCCATCTGCATCAGCGAGAACAGCGACTCCTGCATGCGCGCGCCTCCGGACCGGGAGACCACGATGGCCGAACGCCGTTGCGAGCTCGCGTCCAGCAGCAGCCGCGCGATCTTCTCGCCCATCGCCGAACCGAGACTGCCGCCCATGAAGGCGAAGTCGAGGACGGCCAGGTTGACCGGCAGGCCGTCCAGGCGACCGCGCCCGGTGATCACTGCGTCCTCGCGACCGGTCTGCCGGCGGGCCACGCGGAGGCGATCGGGATAACGCCGGCTGTCCCGGAAGCCGAGGGGGTCGACGCTAGTGACCCCGGCGTAGAGTTCCTCCCAGGAATCGGCGTCGAGCAGGAGGTCGATGTAGCGGACAGCGTCGAGCGGGAGATGGAATCCGCACGCGCCGCAGACGTACCAGCTTCGTTCCAGCTCGCGCCGGTAGAGGATCTCCCCGCAACCGGGGCACTTCTGCCAGAGGTTGTCGGGGACGTCCTTCTGCTTGGCCAGCGACTGGATCCCGCGCGCCGCGCGGTTCAGCCATGACACGGCGGTGACTCCTCGGCTCGGGTCCGCGCGCGCCGCCGGGGCCGGCCGGCGGCTGCCGTCAATGTGATGCCAGCGGACGCCGCTGACAAGTCGTCGTTCAGGTCTCCGCGAGCGCCAGGGTGAGGATCAGCGCGTCCTCCCCGGTGTCGGCGTAGTATCCCGGCCGGACCCCTTCCTCCCGGAACCCGAAGGCGCGGTAGAGCGCTCGCGCGGCCAGGTTCCCCGGTCGCACCTCCAGCGTGACCTCGACCAGGCCCGCGCGGCGGGCCTCGGCGACGGCGGCGGCCAGCAGCGCCGCGCCGACCCGCGATCGCCGGCACGCGGGCGCGACCGCGAGGTTCAGGACGTGCAGCTGGTCGACGACGCGCCAGGCCATGAGGTAGCCCGCCACGGCGCCGTCGCGCTCGGCGACCAGCGACAGGCGCATCCCCCCGGCGACCAGCTCCTGGAGCAGCGCGGACCGCGACCAGGGATCGCCGAAGCTGGCGCGTTCGATCCGCTCGACCGCGATCAGGTCGGCCGGCGTGCCGGCGCGGACGCGGACCTCGGCGCTCACGAGCGGTCTTCCGCCTGGTCGAGCCCGGAATGGATGTCGACCCCTGGCGACGGGGCGGCCGGCGTCGCGTCGACGTGGCGGATCACCTCGGCGTCCGAGCCGCGCAGGTAGCGGGGCACCAGCCGGAACGGCGAGATCGCGGTCGCGTCGCGCAACGCGGGGTCGGCGAGCGCCAGCGCGAGCGCGCGCGCCGTGGCGGGATGCGTCGGGATCCAGCTCCGCGGCGCCGGCACGCCGCGCGCCGCGAGCTCGGGCCGCAGCCGCTCGCCCTCGCCCACCAGCAGCGCGACCCCGTCGCCGACGTACGCCGGCGCCTCGAGGTCGGCGATCGCCTGCCGCAGGCACGCCCACCAGTCGTCGGGCGACAGGCAGGCGGGCGCGGCCACCTCCGCGACCCAGCGGCCGGCGCGGCGGAACACGCCGGCGAAGATCTCGCCGCGCCGCGCGTCGAGCACCGGTACCGCGAGGTGCCGGTCGGGCTCGGCCGCGAGGCGGTCGGCCGCCATCGCCGCCAGGGTCGAGACCGCGCACAGACGGGCGCCGAGGGCCCACGCCAGCGTCTTGGCCGTCGCCACGCCGATCCGCACGCCCGTGAAGCTCCCCGGCCCGTCGGTCACGGCGACGACGTCGACGTCGCCGAGCCGCCGGCCGGCCGCCGCGAGCAGGCCGTCGATGACCGGAAGCAGGGCGTCCGCGTAGCTGCCGGTGACGTTGTGGGGCTGGTACCCGAGCAGCTCGCCATCCGCCGCCAGGGCGAACCGTCCCCAGGGCGTGGCGGTGTCGATCGCCAGGATCAGCATGGCGCGGTCGCCTCCGGGAACAACGCCGCCCACGCCGGCGGCAGCGCGGGCATTCCGCGCGCGAACCACCGCCGATCGGTCGGACCGGGGCCGGCCACCGCGAGCAGCTCGATCCGTCTCGCCAGCAGCGGGACGAGTCGCGCCGGCCACTCCGCGACCAGCAGCGTGCGGCCCTCGGCCAGCTCGTCGAGGACCTCGAACAACCCGATGTCCCCCAGGTCGTCTCCCGGCCGGATCCGGTAGAAGTCGAGGTGATCGACGGTGAGCGAGCCGGGATAGCGATTGATCAAGGTGAACGTGGGGCTGGTGACGTTCTCGGTGACCCCGAGCGCCGCGCAGAGTCCCTGGACCAGACAGGTCTTGCCGGCGCCCAGCTCGCCGAAGAGCAGGAGCGCGTCGCCCGCCCGCGCCACGCCGGCGAGCGCCGCGCCGAGCGCGCGCGTGCCCGCCGGTCCGGCGACGCGGCAGGAGCGCGGGAACTCCGCGGGATCGGGCACCATCAGGGGATCCATGCCTGTTCCTGCCTCGCCCGGCTAGCGCGGCCGCAGCACCGCGAACGGGCAGATCAGCTCCTCGAGGCTGATGCCGCCGTGCTGGAAACTGTCGCGGTAGAGCCGCTCGTACTCGTGGTAGTTGGTCGGGTAGACGAGGTAGTAGTTCTCGGTCGTGATGGCGTAGGTCTCGATGGCGCTGTTCGGCGGCAGCTTGTAGTCGGCGGGGTTCTTGATCAGGAGCACCCGCTTCTCGTCGACGGTCAGGTTGTCGCCGAACTTGTACCGCACGTTGGTCGACGCTTCCCGGTTGCCGCGGATCTTGGTCGCCCGCCGGCAGAACAGCGAGCCGTGGTCGGTCGTCACGACGACCGTGGAGCCCCGTCGCGCCGCTTCCTTGAGCAGATCGAAGAGAGAGCTGTGTTCGAACCAGGTCCGCATCAGCGTCCGGAAAGCCGCCTCGTCCGGCGCCAGCTCCTTGAGGATGGCGCTCTGGCTGCGCCCGTGCGCCATGATGTCCAGGAAGTTGTAGACGCCGGCCACGAGCCGCACGTCGCCGAGCGACGCGAAGTCGCGGCGCAGGCTGTCCGTGTCCCGCGCGTCGGAGATCTTGAAATAACGGAAGCGGCCCGCCGCCGGACTCGCCAGCCGCTCGAGCTGCGCGGCGAGCAGCTTGTCCTCGTAGGCGTTGCGACTGGAGTCGTCCTGCTGCCCGGTATGCCAGAGGGCCGGATAGCCCCTGGCGATGTCGAGCGGATAGAGCCCCGCGAAGAGCGCGTTGCGCGCGTACGGCGTGGCCGAAGGGAGGATCGACCAGTACAGGCGGCGCTCGAGATGGAAGAACGGCTCGAGGACCGGCTCGACCATGCGCCACTGGTCGAGGCGCATGCAATCGACGACGACCCACAGGACCTGGTCGTGGCCGCGGACCTCGGGCTCGACCAGCTCGCGATAGACCTCGGGGCTGAGGAGCGGCGCGTCGGCGGCGCCGTTGACCCAGTCGCGGTAGCGTTCGCGCACGTACTTGCCGAGGACCAGGTTGGCGGCGGCCATCTGCTCGGCCTGCGTCGACAGGAGGCCGTGGTCGCTGTAGCGGAAGAGGTCCATGCCCCAGGCGACGAGGTCGCTGTAGATGCCTTCCCAGTCGCCGGGCGTCCGCGCGGCGGCGATCCGGTCGCCCACGGCGTTGAAATCAGTCAGGTAGTCGTGGGTGACCTGCTGCTCGGTCAGCTTGCGCGCCTCGACCTGCTTCTTGAGCGCAGCCTGGATCTGCAGCGGGGAGACCGGCTTGACGAGATAGTCGTCGATGCGCCGGCCGATCGCCTTGGTCATCAGGTCGTCGGCCTCGCTCTTGGTGATCATGATCACGGGCACGTGCGCATGCTTCTTGCGGATCTCCTCGAGCGTCTCCAGGCCGCCGAGGCCGGGCATCATCTCGTCCAGGAGCACCGCGTCGTAGTTGATCTTGCCGAGCATCGCGAGCCCGTCGCGGCCGTTCGCGGCACCGTCGACCCGGTAGCCCTTCTGGGTCAGGAAGAGGATGTGCGAGCGCAACTCGTCGATGTTGTCGTCGATCCAGAGAACCCGATAACCCACGTCACCTGTCCTTCCCCGGCAGCGAGATCGCGAAGACCGTGCCCTGCGGGCCGGTGCTCTCGACGCGGATCCTCCCGCCGTGGTACTGGGTCACGATCCGCTTCACCAGTGCGAGGCCCATGCCCCAGCCGCGGGCCTTGGTGCTGAATCCCGGCTCGAAGATCTTGGCGCGATACGACGGCTTGATGCCGCGCCCGGTGTCACAGACCCGGATCATGACGCCGCCGTCGGCCAGGTCGTTCAACCGGATCGAGACCGTGCCCTTGCCGTCCTCGAGGGCGTCGATGCCGTTCTTGATCAGGTTCTCCAGCACCCACTCGAGGAGATCGCGGTTGAAGACCACCGGGTTGCGGGCCGCTCCCTCGGCACGCAGCTCCACCCGTCCGCCCAGGTGCGGCAGGCGCCTGCGGAAGTAGGTGATCGTATCCTCGACCACCGCCACCAGGTCGCTGTCGTCCAGCTTGGGCAGCGACCCGATCTGGCTGAACCGAGCCGAGACCTTGTTGAGACGCTCGACGTCCTTCGCGAGTTCCGGAAGCGTGTCGTCGCCCGCCGGCGCCCGGTCCTGGAGCAGGGCGAGCCAGCCCATGATCGACGTGAGCGGCGTTCCCAGCTGGTGCGCGGTCTCCTTGGCCATGCCGGCGAACAGGAGGTTCTGCTCGTTCTCCTTCTTGACCTGCAATCCCCAGAGGATGGCCAGGAAGAAGAGGACCATGATCGCGAGTTCGAGGTACGGCATGATCCGGATCTGCTGGTCGAGCGCCGACTGGCCGTAGTGCAGGGTCGCGATCCGGCGACCTTGCGGGTCCAGGATCGCGTAGGGCTGCGCGTGCTCGTCGAGCTCCGCCGCGAGGGCGAGGGCGCTCGACACCGCCGGCTCGGTCGGCGCCCGCGGGTCCTGCCTCATCAGGAGCGCGAAGTCGTCGATCTTGGGGATCCCCGTGACGCCGGAGTTCCAGAAGATCGGCCGCCCGGCGTTGTCGGTGACGATCAGCGGGATCTTGATGTCGTTGATGATCTCGATGACCCGTCCGGCCTCGCTGGAGTCGCCGGCGAACAGCAGGCGGCTGACCATCCCGCTGAAGAGATCGGTGATCAGGCGGGTCTGGACCTCGACCTCGCGCGTGATGCGGAGGGTGTACGCGGTGATGCCGACCACGATGAGCACGCTGCCCAGCAGCAGGTAGGCCGTGAAGAGCTGCCGCCGCTTGAGTCCGAACAGGCCGCGGGGCAAGGGATCCATGCGCGCTCCCGGGCCGCCGGCCGCGGCCGGTCAGCCGATCACGTCCTGGCCGCCGAGGTAGGGCCTCAAGACGGCGGGCACCAAGACCTTCCCGTCGGCGGTCTGGTAATTCTCCAGGATCGCCACCAGGGTCCGGGGCAAGGCGAGCCCGGAGCCGTTGAGGGTGTGGACGAATCCCTTGCCCGAGGCGCCTTTCCAGCGGATCTGGGCGCGGCGAGCCTGGAAATCGGTGAACGAGCTGCAGCTCGAGACCTCGAGCCACTGTCCGACGCCCGGCGACCAGACCTCCAGGTCGTAGCACCGCGAGGCCGCGAAGCTGAGGTCGCCGGTCGCGAGCAGGACGACACGGTACGGCAGCTCGAGCTTCCGGAGCAGTCCCTCGGCCTGGGCCGTGAGCTCCTCGTGCGCCTCGCGCGACCGGTCCGGGTGTTCGAAGTGCACGATCTCGACCTTGTGGAACTGGTGCATGCGCAGCAGGCCCCGCGTGTCCTTGCCGGCGGCGCCGGCTTCGCGGCGGAAGCACGGCGAGAAGGCGCAATAGCGGATGGGCAGATCGCTCTCCGCAAGCGTGCTCTCGCGGTGGATGTTGGTCACCGAGACCTCGGCGGTCGGGATCAGGTAGAGGTCGTCGACCTGGCAGCGGTACATGTCCTCGGCCAGCTTGGGCAGCTGCCCCGTCCCCACCATGGCCGCGGGGCTGACAAGGTAGGGAACGGCGACCTCGACGTAACCGGCCGCGCGGTGGGTGTCGAGGAACCAGCCGATGAGGGCGCGCTCGAGGCGGGCGAGGTCGCCCTTGAGGAGGGAGAAACCGGAACCGGACATCCGCGCGGGCGCTTCGACGTCGAGCATGCCCAGCTCGGCGCCGAGGTCCCAGTGCGGCACGGCGGGATGATCCAGACGCCGCGGCTCGCCCCACGAGCGAACGACCTGGTTCGCGTTCTCGCCGCCGATCGGCACGCCGGCATCGGGGAGGTTGGGGATGCGCAGGTAGAGAGCCTCGACCTCGGCGTCCAGCTCCGCCGCGCGGGCGTTCAGCTCCTTGAGCCGCTGCCCGGTGGCGCGCATCCCGGCGATGGCCGCCGCGGTATCCAGACCGGCCTTCTTCGCCTCGCTGATCGCGCGGTTCGCGCGGTTGACCTCGGCCTGGAGCGACTCGGATTCTTGCAGGGCGGCGCGGCGTTCGGCGTCCTTCTCGTAGTAAGCACCGATGTCCACGGCCTCGCGCTTGGCGGCCACCGCGGCGGCCACCAGATCCCTGTGTTCCCTCAGGAATTTACGATCGAGCAACGGCGGTGCCTTCCTTCGGTCGGCCCGGGTAACGCGCCCGCGCTTGCAAACCCCCGCGACGGCTGCTAGAACGGTATAATCAACGGTTCCGGGGGCGGCAAGGTAAATCGCCGCCCCGCAGAAAGGACACCATGCGACGCGAGGACTTGCTGGCCGCCCTGCGCGCGCTGCCGGCGACCGACCGGGTAATCACCGCCCTCGACGTGCCCTCGGCCGAGGCCGCCCTGGCCCTGACGGGACGCCTGGGCGACCGGGCCCGCTTCGTCAAGGTCGGCCTGGAGCTCTTCTCGGCGGGCGGCCCCACGGTCGTGCAGCTCCTTCAGGGCAGGGGCAAGCGGATCTTCCTCGACCTGAAATACGCCGATATCCCCAACACCGTGGCTGGAGCCGCGCGGGTCGCCGCCGCCCTCGGCGTCTCGCTGGTGACGATGCACGCGAGCTGCGGACGGGCCGCGATCGCCGCTGCCGCGGCGGCCCTCGCCGACGCGCCCGAGAACGAGATGCGCTTGCGTCCGGCGCTCCTGGCGGTGACCGTGTTGACGAGCCTGGGCCCCGACGACCTCGCCGAGACGGCGCCGGGGCCCGACACCATCCCGGCGCGGGTGAGCCGGCTCGCTCGCCTCGCCTGGACGGCCGGATGCGACGGGCTGGTCTGCAGCCCCACGGACCTGCCGGCCGTGCGGGCCGAACTGGGTGGACAGCCCCTCGTGGTCACCCCGGGCATCCGGCCACCGGGCGCCGATCAGGCCGATCAGAAGCGCATTGCCACCCCGCGCGCGGCCTTCGCCGCCGGCGCCGATTTCCTCGTGGTGGGCCGCCCGATCACCGGCGCGGAGGATCCTGCCGGCGCCCACGCGGCGATCGCGGCGGAGTTGGAGGTCCGACCTTGAAGCAAGCCGATATCCTGGAGCTGATGACGGAGCTGGGCGCCCTGCACCGGGGCCATTTCCTGCTGAGCAGCGGGTTGCACAGCGACACCTACTTCCAGTGCGCCCGCCTCCTGCAGTTCCCCGACCTGGCCCGGGAGCTGGGCGCCGCGATCGCCGAGTTCTTTCGCGACGAGACCTACGACGTCGTCGTGAGCCCGGCGCTCGGCGGGATCCTGATCGGTCACGAGGTGGCACGGGCGCTGGGGCGCCGGTTCCTCTTCACCGAGCGCAAGGACGGCGAGATGCAGCTGCGACGGGGCTTCTACCTGGAAAAGGGCGAGAAAGCGCTGGTCGTCGAGGACGTCGTCACCCGCGGCACCTCGGTTCGCGAGGTCTGCCGCGCGGTCGAGGCTGCCGGCGGTGTCGTCGCCGGCGTGGGCGCGATCGTCGACCGCACGTCCGACCAGACGGATCTGCCGGGTCCGCTGCAGGCGCTCGCTCGCGTGACGGTCGAGAACTGGGAACCGGCGAACTGCCCGCTCTGCCGCGAGGGAATCCCGGTCGTCAAACCCGGGAGTCGAGGCAACTAGGTGCGCACGACCGCGACAATCGTGATCCTGACTCTGGCGTTCACCGCCGCGTGGCTGGCGTTTCACCCGACGTTGCCTCAGCTGCCCACCGGTGACGTCTACACGAGCCTGAGCGTCGCTCGCCACCTGAGCCGCGGCGAGGGCTTCGTGAACGACACGATTTATCCCCTGTTCACCGCGCACGCCTGGGGTCGCGAGATCCCGCAGCCGCTGCTGCACCGGCCGCCAGGACTCGCCGTGCTCCTGCTGCCGGCCTGGCTGCTGGCGGGAGGCGATCCCGTGAGCGCCGAATCGCTCGTGCGCCCGACCATGGCCGTGATCCTCGGACTGCTCGCCCTGCTCGGCCTCGCCGGACTGCGCCGCCAGCAGTGCCTGCACGGCGGCGTCGCCTGGCTCCTGATCCTGCTCGTGAACCCGTTGTTCGCGCTCGCGGCGCTCTGGGGCTGGGGCGAGATCCCGGCCGCCTGTCTGCTGATGGCGCTCTGGCTCCTGGCGCGCCGGCGCCATCCGGCAGACTTCTCGCCGGCCGCCGCAGCCGCCTACGCGGCGCTCGCCGGCTTGCTGGCCCTGTTGCGCAGCGACCTGCTCTGGATCCCGGTCCTCTGGTGGGTCGTGGCCGCGCTCGTCGATCGCCGCCGTCGCCTGCGTCGCGCCGTGCGGCGCACGGCGCTCGCCGCGGCGGTCGGTGTCGCCCTGCTGCTGCCCTGGTGGATCCACGTCGCCGGGCATCTCGGCTCGCCGTTCGCGAATCCGCTCACCGACGCCATCCAGCTCGACCTCCGGGAGCCGTGGTGGGACTATCCCCTGTTGCGCAGCCGGACGCCGATCCCCCTCGGCGAGAACCTGCAGGCGAGGGCCTGGCCGGCGCTGTTGAAGGTCGGCGCCGGCGCGCGCAACTACGCCCGCACGCTGGGCTGCTGGCTGCCGTGGCTGATCTGGCTCGGCTGCAGCGCCCTCTGGGGACTGCGGACCTGGGAGCGGACCCGCCGAGGGCGGGACTGGGTCCGGGCCGCGGGGCCCCCGGGATTGCTCGCCCTCACCACCTGCTTGATGGTCCTGCAGTATGCGTTCTTCTCGCCGGAGACGCGGCACATGCTGCCGCTCATGCCGTTGCTGGCCTGGGAAGGGGTCCTGATGGCCGACGCGCGGCTTCGCCGGTTGCTGCCGGCCGCGCTGTTGCGCGGCATCGGGCTGGCGGCTGCCGTCGGGATCGCGCTCGTCGTCACGCCGGCCCGGCTCGGCGGCGAATGGGGCAACGTCGATCAGGCCCGCACCCTGGCGGCCCAGGTGGACGAACTGACGGCCGCCGCCGCCGCCCTGCCGCCGGGCCCGGTCTTCAGCGACAACGCCGTGGTGCCGTGGCGCACCGATCGCGCCTACATCTGGAAACCTCTCGACGCGGCGGTCGAGGCCGAGATCCGCGCCGTCATGCCGGCGATGCGCGACGCTCCGTACCTGCGTCTCCTCCCGGCGAGCCGCGACGCCGGCGGCGGTCAGTAGCCGGCCGCGTGACCGTCCTTGCGCGACTCGCTCGCGCCGATGAAGATCCCGCGCTCGCGGTCCCACATCACCGCCTGGTAGCCCCCGAAGTCGCCGGCCGAGGTCTGGATCCGGTGGCCGCGCGAGACCAGCTCCCGCACGGCTTCCCAGGCGAAGCCCGTTTCCAGGTGGACCACGCCGCCGTCCGTCATGATCTCCCCGGTCGGTTCGCTGCTTCCGTCGTGGATCGCGCGCGGCGCGTCGCCGGCCTCCTGCAGGTTCATGCCGAAGTCGAGGAGGTTCATCACGACCCAGGCGTGCGCCTGCGGCTGGACCGCGCCGCCCATGACGCCGAACGCGCACCAGGGCTCGCCGCCCCGGGTGAGGAACCCGGGAATGATCGTGTGGAAGGGCCGCTTGCCCGGCGCGTACGAGTTGGCGCGACCCGGCGCGAGGTCGAACAGCTCGCCGCGGTCCTGCAGCCCGAAGCCGAGCCCCGGCGGACAGAGCCCGCAACCCATGCCGCGGTAGTTGCTCTGGATGAGACTCACCATCAGGCCGCTCTCGTCGGCGGCCGCCAGGTAGACGGTGTCGCCGTCCTGCAGTGACGGATTGCCGGCGTCCACCGCGCGCGCGGCCCGGTCGGGCCGGATCCGGAGGCGCTGCCGATCGGCGTAGGCCTGGTCGATCAGGCCCGCGACGGGGATCGCCGCGAAATCGGGATCCGCGTAGTAACGCGCGCGGTCGGCGAAGGCCAGCTTCTTGGCTTCGACGAACCAGTGCAGGTGGTCGGCGCTGCCGAAGCCGGCGCCGGCGAGGTCGAATCCCTCGAGGACGTTGAGGATCTGCAGCGCCGCGATGCCCTGGCCGTTGGGCGGCAGCTCCCACACGTCCACGCCGCGGTAGCTCGCGCACACCGGCTCGACCCACTCGCTGCGATGGGCGGCGAGATCCTCGCGGGTCAAGAAGCCGCCGGCGTCCGCCACGAAGTCGGCGATGACCCCGGCGATGCGGCCCTCGTAGAACGCGTCCCGGCCGCCGGCCGCGATCTCCTCCAGGGTCGCCGCCAGATCCGGATTGCGGAAGATGTCTCCCTTGGCGGGCGCGGCTCCGCCCGGCAGGAACGTGGCGGCGAATCCGGGCTGGTCGCGGCGGGCCGCCGCGTTGAGGGCCCAGCCCTGGGCGATGACCTCGGTCACCGGGAACCCCTCGCGGGCGTACCGGATCGCCGCGGCAAGCACCTGCGCGATGGGCAGGCGGCCGAACTCGGCGTGCAGGGTGAACCAGCCGTCGACGCAACCCGGCACGGTCACCGGGAGCGGGCCGTACGCCGGCATGCGCGAGAGACCGCGTCGCTGCAGCTCCGCCAGGGTGAGCGTGCGCGGGGACCGACCGCTGCCGTTGAGGCCGCGCAGGCGCTGCCGGGTCGGATCCCAGACCAGGGCGAAGAGGTCGCCGCCGAGGCCGCAGCCGGTGGGCTCGGTGAGGGCGAGGACCGCATTGGCGGCGATGGCGGCGTCGACCGCGTTGCCGCCGGCGCGCAGGACCTCGAGACCGGCCTGCGTCGCGAGGGGCTGGCTCGTGGCGACCATGCCGTGCCGCGCCAGCACCTCGGAGCGCGTGGCGAACGCTCTGCCAGTGACCCGATCCATGGCGACCCCTTCGGTGACGGGTTGGGCGGCGCCGAGAACGACGAGCAGGACGATCAGCGCGCGCGGCATGGCGAACCTCCTCGCGGATTTCAGAAACGACACTCGGCCCGGGCCTGCAACCAGTCGGCTCGTCCGGTCGCGACGTCCTCCGCCAGCCAGCTCGCGGCCAGGATCCACTCGCGGCCGCCGGCGGCTATGGAGCGCCAGCCGACGCTCAGCTCGCGGACCTCCGCTCGCGACGGCAGGCGCCCCGCCATGTCCCAGGCGCTCGTCCGGCCGCGCAGCTCCCACTCGCAGGCGCCCGATCGGGGCCGAAGCCGCACCACCGCGGTCCAGCTCTCGGCCGCACCGCCGAGGGGGTGGCCGAGGACGACCCCGTCGTGGCTGTAGCCACGGTCGAACCCGGAGTTACCGTACCATAGCACCAGCGGGTGGCGAGTCTCGAGGTACTCGAGGCCGAGATCCCAGCGCTCGTCGACCAGCTCGCAGCCCACCAGCGACGCCGGCGCGCTGATCTCGGGGACGACCGGCACGCTGTCGTACGGCCGGAAATCCTCGCCGCCGTACTCCCAGAAGAGCCGCCCGGCCCCCCGCGGCAACAGCGGCCAGGGCGCGGCGCGGAAGCGCGCCTCCATCGTCGCGGTGAAGATCCGGTCGGTGACCGGGCCGTAGTCGACCTCGTTCCACGTCGCCGAGAGCAGAGGGGCGTTGATCTGCAGGAGGTCGCCCCACAGGGTCTGGCCGGCGCGCGGCGCCGCCAGCGACGCGTGGGTCAGCGTGGTGCGCCACCAGGAGGTGTGGTTCCAGGTCAGCAACCACTGGCAGAAGAGCGGCCGGTCGCGCCGCGACTGGCGGCCCCACTCGTCTTCGTACGCGATGGTCTGTTCGGACGCGAGTCCCACCCGCAGGAGCAGGTGATCCGGATCGAGCGGCCCCATGGCCCCGGACCAGGCAAACGGAGCCGTGCGGCGCAGGACGACCTGCGGCAGGCTCGCCGACTGGCTCGTCAGGGTCAGGCCGTCGCCCGCCAGGCCGGGCCCCACCGCCGCCGGGAACACGCCGGCGGCGATCGCCCACGAACCGAACGCCACCCCGCCCGCGGCGCGAGGCACGGTGACGCGCCAGGCCTCGTCGCGGCGCGCGGCGGCCAGCGCTGGGCGGTTCGTCGGCGGCGGCCAGTTGCCATCGAGCAGGGCGCCGGGAACGGTCGGGCCCGAGCGCGCCAGCCGTCCGCCGAGCCGCGGGACGAATCCGGCCCACCAGCGGCCGTTCGTGACCTCGAGGTCAGCTTCGGCCACGAGGACCAGACCGTTGCCCGCCAGCCCGGACTCAGCGGCGACCAGGTTGCCCGGTCCGAGCTCCCACAGCGCGACCCGGCCGCCCGCCGCGAGTTCGAATCCGGACCATTCGCCACGGATCGCTCCGCGGCGCGCTCGAGCGCCGGCGCGCTCCAGCAATCGCGCGAGCTCGCGCTCGCTGACGGGGCGGTAGGGCGCGACGAACTCGCCGCCCAGCAGGGCCGCTCGTCTCAGACTGTGCCAGGGGACGACGCGCAGGTCGGACTCGACGGCCGGCGCGGCCGGTCCGGCCGACGGCGAGACCAGCGCGAGCATCACGAGCCAGGAGGCGACCGTCGGGCGCGTCAGGCCAGGAGCGCGCAGAGCAGCCCACCGAGGAGCAGCGCGGGAGCCAGCAGGAGAAGC
Source organism: Candidatus Krumholzibacteriota bacterium (assembly GCA_022711765.1). Classification (GTDB taxonomy): domain Bacteria; phylum Krumholzibacteriota; class Krumholzibacteriia; order LZORAL124-64-63; family LZORAL124-64-63; genus Glo-17. The sequence goes on along the minus strand of JAKLEB010000002.1, from coordinate 653,813 downwards.
AGGACCAGGGGAAGGACGGCGCCGAACACCAGCCCGACCACCAGGAGGGGCAACCCGACGACGAGCGCGAGCAATCCGGCGGCAAGCGCAGCGAACAACTTGAGCGGCAGCAACACCAGGCCGAAGACGAGCTTCACCAGCCCGACCACGATCGCGCCGGCGAAGATCAACAGGGCGAGAACCAGGATTCCTTCGATCATCGGTCGTCCTCCTCCGTCTCCGCGCGGCCGCAAGGTCGAGGTCGCAAGAGATCACTACGGACACGCTCGCCGCGGGTTGCGGGTGCGACCGCGCCGCGCCGGCGAGGCAAGGTACCCGGCGCGGACCCGACTTATTCGGTTGATCTTGCCGCAACAAATTCTACCCCATTGTGGGTGTTTTTTTGTGCTATAATGATTACGGCTGCTTCTTTGGCGACAATCCCGGGGCCCGTGGAACGCGCGCAATTCCTCCAAGTCACCCGGGTGGACCTTGAAGCAGCCAATTTTCTTCCACCGGACACGGCGACGGGCGGCGCCCCGCGGCGCCGCCCGCTGTCCGGCCGAGAGCTCGTTCCGGAGACTACTTCTCGAACAGCGCCGGGTCCACCGCCGGATTGACCTCGAAGGACTTGACCGTGACGTCGGCGAAGTCCTCGTCGTCGTGAGTGATCTTGAGGGTCCCCGGCAGCGTGAACCCGCTCAGGTCCTGATACCCCTGGACGTAGACCTTCTGGGTGACCGGACTGCCGGTCATCGGGCTGGTCGCCGGACTCTGGACCATCACCAGGAGATCCGTCTCGGCGTCCAGGTACATGATCGTCGCCTCGTCATCGAACTCGACGACGACCGGGTTGCACAGCTTGCCGCCGACCTCCAGCGGCGCGAGCGCCTGGAACTCGAGTTCATCGACGCGGCGCAGGATGCCGAAGGTCTCCTGGTCGATCGCCTTGCGCAACTCGGCGACCTCGCCCGCGGTCAGGTCCTTCTGCTGCCCCATGCCGACGGCCCACCCCTGGTCGCCGGCGACGACCTGGACCTGCTCGCCGAACGGCAGCTTGGTCACGATGCGCAGGTGATCCGGCAGCTGGACGGTCTGGTCGATCGTGATGGCGAGCGCGCCCATCTGGGTCTGGACGGTCATCTCGCTGGATTCGTGCCAGCCCTTGACGTTCGCGAACGCCTTGCCGCCCGTCCGGTCGCGGAGCTTCAGCATGCGCGCCTTGCCTTGCGCCAGGCTCTCCGCCGTCGCCTCGGGAATGACCAGCGTCGCCTTGGGCGCGGGAATGGTGATGTCGATCTGGTTGACGGGGCCGAAGGTGCTCAGGTCTCCGTCGAACTCGGACGGCGTGCCGACGACCAGGACGCTCAGCTCGGCCGGTTTCCACACGCGCTGGCAGGCGGCCTGCATCGCCGCCGGCGTCAGCGCCTTGACCGCCTCCTGGTAGGTCTGCAGGAAGTCCGGCGCGTAACCGTACATCTCGAAGAGGACCAGCCGATCGAGGACCTCGCGCTTGGTGTCGTAGTTGAACACCTCGCTGTTGAGGATCAGGTCCTTGGCCGCCTGCAGCTCGTCCTCCGTCACCGGCTCGTTCAGCATCTTGTCGATCTCGCCGAGGATGCCCTTCGCCGCCGCCTCGACCGCGTCGTTCCTGGTCATCGTGTACGCCAGGAACGCGCCGGGATAGCGCCAGCCAGTGCCGGGCGAGGAGCCGACCGAGTACGCGAGGCCCCGGTTGGACCGGATCTCCTTGAACAGCCGGCTGTTGAACCCGCCGCCCAGGATCTCGGCCGCGACCTGGATCGCCGCGTAATCGGGATCGTCGTTGCGGATGCCCTTGTGTCCGAGCAGAACCGTGGCCTGGGACAGGCCGTCCTTGGCCGCCACGTTCACCGTGCGCGGCAGCCGCGGGATCTCGGGATCGGCGGGCAGCGGCGCCGGCGCCGCCGGCCACCCCGCGAACGCCGCCTCGATCCGACCGGCCATCTCGTCCGCGGCGAAGTCGCCGATCACGACCAGGTACATCCGCTCCGGATGGAAGTAGGCGTCATGGAATTCCTGCAGGTTGGCGCGCGTCACGGCGGCGATCGAGGCGTACTCCGGGTGCCGCGCCAGCGGATGGTCGGCGCCGAAGAGGACCTTGGGCAACTCGCGCATGGCGATCGACAGCGGTTCGTCGTTGCGGCGGGCGATGGCCGCCTTCTGCATCTGCTTCGCCAGCTCGATCTTGTCGTCGGCGAATCGAGGCCGCATCAGGACGTCCGCGAGCAGGGCCAGGCCGAGGTCGATGTCCTCCGTCAGGCAGCTCAGGTAGGCGCCGCCCGTCGTCTGGCCGACCCAGGTCTCGAGGTCCATGCCGCGAGCCTCGACGAGGCTGTCGATCTCGTCGCCGCTGCGCTCTCCGGCGCCGCCGGTGCGGAGCACGCTGCCGGCCATCGCGGCCAGTCCGACCTTGTCCGCGTCCTCGTAGATCGAGCCGACCATGATCTGGGCCGAGAGCTCGATCATGGGCACGAAGTGGTCTTCGGCCAGATACAGGACCATGCCACTAGGCAGCTCCACGCGCTCGTAGGCCGGCATCTCGAAGGTGTCGAGCTCGGGGATCTTGATCTTCTCCCAGGGCGCCTTGGCGCTGGCGACGCCAGCCGCGAGTGCGATCGCGCCGATCGCCACGAGGAGCTTGAGGATCATCCGCGTCGTCATCATCGCCTGTCCTTTCTCTGCTCGCTCGCGGCGGCTAGGACTCCACGTTCTCGCTCAGAGCGACGGTTCGGTTCTGTTCCGTGAAGATCTGCGCGGCGACGCGCTGGATGTCCTCGAGGGTCACCGCTTCCAGACGCGCGACCTCCGTGAACAGGTCTCGCCAGTCGCCGGACATGGCCTGGGTCATCGCCAGCTGGCTCGCGAGCCCGTTGTTGCCCTCGAGCCCGCGCAGGAAGTCGGCCCGGGCGCGGCGCTTGACGCCGGCCAGCTCGTCGGCCGTCGCGCCCTCGTCCACCAGCCGCTGGATCTCCGCCAGCGCGATCGTCTCGAGCTCGGCCGCCGTGACGTCCTTCGCCGGCACGCCGAGCACGGTGAGCAGCGTCCGGTAGCGCAACCCCGGATACCCGGCGAACGCGGCGCACTGCACGGCTTTCTGCTGCTTCTTGACCGCTTCCGCGTAGAGCCGGCTCGTCCGCCCCTGGCCGAGAATATCGGCGATCGCCTGGTAGACCGGCCAGTCGGGGTGGTTGATCCCCTCGATCTTGTAACCGATCAAAAGCAGGGGCTGAGCATCCTGCTTGACCACCAGCCGCTTCTCGCCCAGTTGTTCGGGCTCGATGGTCTCCATGAACTCGGGAGTGCCCGTGGGGATCTTCGCGAAGTACTTCCTGGCGTACTTCTCGACGTCGGCTGCCGCCACGTCGCCGACCACGGCCACGGTGATGTTGGGCCCGATGTAGTGCCGGTCGTAGTACTCCTGCGCGTCCTGGCGCGTCATGGTGTTCAGATCGGACATGTAGCCGATCGTCGAGTGGTGGTAGCCGTTCGCTTCGAAGGCCAGGTTCTGGAACTGCTCCATGAAGAGCTTGCCCATCGGGCTGTCGTCCACGCGCATCCGGCGCTCCTCGGTCACCGGTCCGTCCTTCTCCGTGTAGAACTCGCGCAGCACGATGTCGGCCATGCGGCTGCCCTCGAGGTAGGCCCAGAGCTCGAGGCGGTTGCTGGGCAGGCTGTAATGATACTCGGTGTAGTCGGTCCAGGTGCTCGCGTTCAGCCCCACGCCGCCGTGGCTCTCGACGATCTGGCCGTACTGGTTGCTGATCACGAACTGGCGGGCGGCGTCCCTGGCCTTGGCGAATTCCGCCTCGAGGGCGGCGAGCTGATCGGGATCGGTGTCGGCGCCCCGGGCGCGTTCGGCCTTGAGCGCCGCGTAGGCGCGGTCCTCGGCCGCCATGGCTTCGCGCTCCTTCTTGATGTCCGTCGTGCCGATCACGCTCGTCCCCTTGAAGGCCATGTGCTCGAGCACGTGCGAGATCCCCGTGATCCCGCGCACCTCGTTGGCGCTGCCGATCCGCACCACCGTGAAGAAGGAAAACACGGGCACCGCGTGGTCCTCGCGAACGATGAAGCGAACGCCGTTCTCGAGGGTGAATTCCTTGATCTCGTCCTGGAGCTCCAGATAGGTCCCGGCGAAGGCGGGCAGGATCCCCACCAGCAGGACCGCGGCCGCGAGGGCCGCCCGGCGCATGAATACTCGCATGGGCGTGAAGCCTCCGTACTGATGGCCCCCGCGCCGCGCGAGGACCGGTAATCGCGTCCCCGGCGGCGCGGACGCGTGACGCTCGATCACGATGGCGCAACCCGCGCCCGCAACGCTAGTGCCAGGCCGGGGCGCTGTCAAAGGATCCCCGGTCCCGGAGGCCGGCTCAGGCTCGGGCTGTCCGGATCGCAGAAGCGGTAGGGCGCTTCGACCGCTCGCCGGATCCCGATGCGAGGTCCGGCCGCGAGCCGTCCTGGCGCTCGACCGGCGGCGATCCATACGCGGCGGCCGGCCGGATTGTTCGCGGCAGATTCGAGCCGGCCCGCGAGCGGCAGGCCGTTCCAGGCCAGGTCGATGCCCAGCGCCCGGCACAGGCGGCCGGGACCGGCGCAGACCAGGGCGTCGGGTCCGCGGCCGCGACGCTCGCCCATGGCGGCGAGCCCGACGAGCGGTTCGAGCGCTCGCAGGAGCACGGCGCCCGCTCGGCCCTCCGGCTCGGTCACGGCGTTGAGGCAGTGATGGACGCCGTAGGACAGGTAGACGTACGCCACGCCCGGCGGACCGAACATGATGCCGCTGCGCGGGGTCGGACCCCGCCCGGCATGGCTCGCGGGGTCGCGCTCGCCGAGGTACGCCTCCACTTCCACGATGCGGCCGGCGCAGACCCGGCCGCGCACGACCGTCCAGAGCGTGCAGCCGACCAGCTCGCGCGCCACCGTGAGCGTGTCGCGGGCGAAGAACCTGCGGGCGAGGGGCCGGCGGGGCGGCGGCGGCATGGTCAGCCCTGCCGGTCGAGCTGCCGGCGGCGCAGGAGCACGACGCCCGCCGCCGTCGAGACCGCGATCACGAGCACGAGCACCAGGATCGAGTGCCAGACCGGGACCGGATCGCGCGAGAGCGCCCGGTTGAGCAGGGTCTCGAGGAAACCGCGGATGTCGGTCGTCTGTTCCGCCGGCCAGTGCACGAGGTTGCGCAGGTGGAAACGGAGCGTCCACTCCTGGATCCGCTGCGGGATGTTCGCGACCAGCGGCTCCCAGCCGAACGCGAACAGGATGGCCGGCACGAGCGGCCTCTTGAAACCGGCGCCGAAGCACCCGAAGAGCGCGGTGTAGCCCACCGCGCCCAGCAGGGTGACCACGGTCATCTCGGCGTGCAGGCGCACCAGGGCAAGATCGACGCCGCCGAAATCCGCGGACAGGAGGGTCGCGAAGACCGCCGCCTGCGAGAGGAGGACCATCGCGCACGCCACCAGCGCCGCGGCCAGGATGCGGCCCAGGTAGAGCGCCGGCCGGTTGAGCGGCCGGGTCCAGAAATAGACGAGCGTACCCTCGGCGATGGGCTCGCTGATGGCCGGCGCGCCGAGCGCCATCGCGACGATGGGCAGCAGGAACGGAATGTAGATCTCGCCGGCCAGGAGTGCGAGCAAGAGACCGGCCGGCGCCTCGCCGGGATACCAGAGGCTGACCGCGACCAGCAGGAGCACAGGCAGCAGCAGCAGGACGCCCAGGCTCAGCAGGCGGCGGCGCCGGAGCAGCTCGCGCCAGGTGGCGGCGGCCACGATCCGGGCCGCGGTGAGGTCGGGCAGCGGGGCGGGCACGATGGCGTCGGCGTCGCGGGACATGGCGGCCCTCCGGTCAGTCGTCGGTCAGGTAGCTGAAGACCGACTCGAGGTTGTCGTCGAGCGTGTGGATCTCCTCCACCGCGAGGCCCGAGGCCAGCAGCTGGCCGGGGAGCGCTCGATAGAAGGCGAGCGCATGGTCGGTCCGCACGACGACGCGGTCCTGGCCGTCGCACTCGACGCCCATCACGTGGTCCTGCCGGACGAGGAACGACGCGAGCTCGCGCGGACGCTCGCAGCGCAGGGACACCACCGTGGGGTGCTCGGGGATCAGGTCGCGGATCTCGGTGACGTCGCCCTCGGCGAGGACCTTGCCGCGATGGATCAGCACGATGCGGCGGGTCATCTCCTCGACCTCGGGCAGGATGTGGCTGGAGACGAGCACGGTCCGGCCCTCGTCGCCGAGCGCGTGGATCGCGCCGATCGCGTCGCGCCGGCTCACCGGGTCCATGCCGTTGAGCGGTTCGTCCATGAACAGGATGTCCGGATCGTGAGCGAGGGCCTGGGCCAGCTTGAGCTTCTGACGCATGCCCTTGGAGTAGCCGCCGAGCCGCCGGTTCGCGGCGCCCGTGAGCGCGAAGCGCTCGAGCAGCTCGCCCACCCGCGGCTTGACCCGTTCGCTCGGCACGCCGGCCAGGCGGACCAGCATCGTCAGGAACTCCCGGCCGGTGAGCCAGCCCGGCAACGCGTCGCTCTCCGGACAGAAACCGACGCGGCGGTACAGGCCCACGTGGTCGCGCAACGGCAGTCCGTCGAGCCGCACCACGCCGCGGCTCGGCGTGATGAGTCCGGCCAGCAGCTTGAAGAGGGTCGTCTTGCCCGCCCCGTTCTGCCCGAGCAGCCCGACCACGCCGCGGCCGACCTCCAGCGAACAGCGACCCACCGCGACCACCTCGCCGAACCACTTGCCGACCTCGTCGGCCTCGAGGCGCACCGGAGGCGAGCCGATCATGTCACCACCTCCACCGGACGGATTCGCGACCGCAGGACGGCCAGCGAGCCGGCGACGACCAGGATGCAGATCGCGAGGCTCGCCCACGGCGAGACCGGCAGGCGTTGATCAGCCCCGAGGATCAGCGCACCCGCATTGTGCCAGTGGCCCAGGAAGTTCGCGTACTGCAGGCCGGGAACACCCACGGCCTCGCCGATGCCGCCCACGGCGTCGCCCCCCAGGCAGATGACCGTCCACCAGACCACGACCAGCACGGTGCGCGTCGCGAGGCTCGAGAGGGCGAGCATCACGAGCGCGATCCCGGTTCCGGCGAGCAGGCAGAAGACGACCAGGCGCAGCGGCGTCAGCACCAGCAACTCGAGTCCGGCCGCCTCCGGATCGACGAGGTACGCGAACAGGCAGAGCACGAGCACCGGCGCCAGGGTCACCGCGAGGTAGCCGCCGAGGACGATGAGCGACTTGCCCGCCAGGTAGTCGACCAGGCCGAGCGGCCTGGCGAAGTAGAGCGCGAGCCCGTTCTCGCGCCGGTCGCGGGCGATCAGACCCGCGCCCAGGATCACGGTCGCCAGGAACACGAAGAACCGCTGCCCCTCGACGAACGCGAGGAATCCGGCCGCGTTGATGCTGGTCCAGGCGCCGCCGGCCGCCAGGTCGATGATCTGACCGGCCTTGGCCTTGAAGAAGATGATGCCGCCCTTGACCACGGCCGGGACCCAGGCCATGAACAGCAGCATCAGCGTCCAGCGGCGCTTGAGCGGTCCGACGAGACCCCGCTTCGCGATCACCCACCACGCCGGGTCCGCGTGCAGGCCCGACGGCTGCCAGTGGGTGTAGCCTCGCTCGTGGACAGGCATTAGCGTGCCTCCGGATTGACCAGCGCGTGGAACTCGTCCGCCAGGGTCACCGGCCGCCGGCGCAGGCGACGCGGCGAGTAATCGCACGCGACCGCCAGCTCGAGCACGGCCCGCATGGCGCGCGCGGTCGGATTGCCCGGGCCGGCCGGGAGCGTGTCGAGGTCCAGCACGGCGGTGATGTGGCGGCCATCACGCTTGACGCTCAGCGCCAGCCGGGCCAGCGCCTCGACGAACGCCTCCTCGCCGCCGAACCCGGAGATCTCGAAGACCTGCTGGCCGCCCCGATCGTGGCCGGCGACCGGCTGCCGGTCGAGCAGCCGCCCCTCGCGCAGCACCAGGATCTCGCGGCAGACAGCCTCGACGTCGGCGAGCAGGTGCGTCGAGAGGATCACGCCGAGGCCCTTGCGCCCGGCGAGATCCGCGACCAGATCGAGCATGTCGACGCGACCGCCGGGGTCCAGCCCGCTCGTCGGTTCGTCGAGCAGGAGCCACCGCGGATCGTGGACGAGCGCGCCGGCCAGCTTCAGTCGCTGCCGCATGCCCTGACTGTAGGTCTCGCAGGAGCGATAGCGTTCGTCACGCAGGCCGACGAAGTGCAGGACCTCGTGCGCGCGCTGCATCGCGTCCTGGCGCGCCATGCCCGAGAGCTCGCCGAGATACGCCGTGAGCGCAACGCCGCTGAGGCCCGGGATGATCCCGCCGCGCTCGGGCATCCAGCCCAGGCTGCGTCGTCCGAGCCGGGCCTCGTGCGCCATGTCGTGGCCCTGCACCCGGACCTGGCCGGGTCGTACCGGAACCTGGCCCAGCAGGGCGCGCAAGAGAGTGGTCTTGCCCGAACCGTTCGGTCCGAGCAGGCCCACGGCGCCGCGCTCGAGCACGAAGGAGACGTCGCGCAGCACCGGCTCGCGCCGGTAGGCGAACGTCAGGTGCTCCACCTGCAGGTTGCTGCTGTCGGCGGTCATGACATCTCCGCTGGGCTGGCGGTCGACTGGCGGCGGACCGCGTACCTACGACGCGACGCCGGCGAGGTTGCAGGTCGAGGCTCTCCGATCAGACGCGCGCCGCCACGGTCGGGTTGCCGTCGGCCGGCGATGATCGCGCCCCGGCGGGCGGCTGGAGGTAGCGGATGTCCGCCAGGATCATAACTTGGTAGGGCTGAGGCGCAAGCCGAGCCTGACCCGGCGCTGGATTCGCGGTTGCCGCGATGCGCGCGGTCCGGCTATGCTCGGACGACTCCCCGACCGACCGAACGGAGGTCGTTGAACCATGGCGAGCATCCTCGTCATCGAAGACGATCAGGAAGTCCGCGAGTACCTCGTCGCGGTGCTCAGCCGCGCGGGCCATACCGTGGCCGCAGCCTGCAACGGTCGTGACGGTGTGTCCATGTTTCGCGAGCGTCCGACGCAGGTCGTGATCACCGACATCATCATGCCCGAGAAGGACGGGATCGAGACCCTGCTCGATCTCCGTCGCGACCACCCTCGGCTCAAGGTCATCGCCATCAGCGGCGGCGGGCGCAGCACGCCGGAGAACTACCTCCACTCGGCGCGCCTCCTGGGCGCCGACCGCGCCATCCGCAAACCGTTCAAGAACGAGGAGATCCTCGCGGCGGTCGCCGAGCTCGCCGGCGAGTAGCGCCGCGGGCGGCGGGGCCGGTCCCGGATCCAGGCCATGGATTTCTCCCACTTCCTGCCTCGCCTCGATGCCGCGCGCCGCGCCGAGCTCGAGCGCCAGCTCCGCGCGGTGATCCGGCCGCGACGCCTCGACCGCATGGAGCAGGTCCTGGCGCGCCGCACGCGACGCCTGACGGTGCTCTTCGAGGATCTCTACGACCCCCACAACGCGAGCGCGGTGATGCGGTCGGCCGAGTGCTTCGGCGTGCAGGACATCCACGTCGTCGAGCGCGAGCGGCGGTTCCGACCGCACACGCGCGTCGTCCGCGGCGCGGCTCGCTGGCTCACCGTTCTGCGCTACGGCTCGATCGATGAGGCCGCGGCAGCGCTCCGCGCGGGCGGGTATGCGCTCGTGGCCACCACCGTCGACCCCGCCAGTCCGCCCATCGACGCGGTCTCGCTCGACCGGCCGCTCGCCGTCTGCTTCGGCACCGAGGAGGTCGGCCTCAGCCCGGCGGCCCTCGCCGCCGCCGACCTCCGCGTGCACGTGCCCATGGTCGGGTTCACCGAGAGTCTCAATGTCTCGGTCACCGCGGCGCTGTGCCTGCGCGCGCTCACCGAACGGCTCCGGGCAGGCGCCGGCTGGGAGCTGGACGCCGTCGAGCGCGACGCGTTGCGGCTCTGCTGGCTCATGCAGGAGGGCGCCAAGGCGCGGGCGCTCACGGTGAAGCTCCTGCAGGAATGGGCGTCGCCGTGCTGATCGTCGCGGCCGGCCGTGAGGCGTCGCTCGCAGGGCCTTCGCTCTGGCTCGATCCGTTCAGGTCCCTCGCGAGCCCGATCCTCCGGAACGGTCGAGGGACCCGCAGGCGACGAAGAAGGGATTCCGCAGGTCGTCCTTGTTGTACCGCAGCGAGCGCAGTCGGCCCGGCGCTGCGGCGGGGTCGAGGTAGTCGATGGCGGTGAGCGCGGGATCGTATTCGTACACGTTGCCGCCCGCCGCCTCGACCACCGCCTGCGCGGCCGCGGTGTCCCACTCCATGGTCGGCGCGATGCGCGGGTAGACGTGAGCCGAGCCCTCGGCGACCAGGCAGAGCTTGAGCGAGCTGCCGAGGCTCACGCGCTCTCCGGCGCCGAATCGGGCCTCCAGCTGCTCGATGAACGCCACCGTCCGCTCGCCGCAGTGGGAGCGCGACGCCACGATCCGGAGGCTCTCGCCCGGCCGCCCCGGCGCGGCGACGGACAGCGGCACGGCGGCGTCGAGGACCTGCGCCGCGGTGCGGCCGGCGCAACCGGTCGCTTTCCACGCGCCCTCGCCGGGTCCGGCGGCGCCCGAGCCCCAGTAGAGGATGTCCAAAACCGGCGCGTAGACCACGCCCAGCCAGGGGCGTCCGCCGGCGACGAGCGCGACGTTGACCGTGAACTCGCCGTTCTTCTTGACGAATTCCTTCGTCCCGTCGAGCGGATCGACGAGCCAGAATCTCCGCCAGGCGGCGCGCTCGACGACCAGGACGTCCTCGCTCTCCTCGGACAGGATCGGCAGTCCCAGCGGCTGGAGACGCTCGACGATGGTCTCGTGGGCGGCCGTGTCCGCCGCGGTGAGCGGGGAGCAATCCGCCTTGTACTCGACCGCGAAGTCTCGGCGGTACACCTCGAGGATCGCCGAGCCGGCGCGCAGGGCGGCCTCGATCGCAGGGAACAGGGGCAACGCGGTACTCCCAAGTCTAGTGCCCGCCGCGGCGGCCGGTGCGCGGTCTGATCTTGCCGCGGATCCGCCGCGATGTCGAGAGCGGCCTCGCGCCGTCCGCGAGGCGCCGCCGTCAGTGCCGCAACTCGTCCAGGTCGCGGAAGTGGTCCAACGATTCCGGATTCGCGAGCGCGTCGCGATTCTCGACCGTCTCCCCGTGGATCACCCGCCGCACCGCGAGTTCGACGGTCTTGCCCGAGAGCGTCCGCGGGATCGCCGGCACCTGCACGATCTTCGCCGGCACGTGCCGCGGCGTCGTCTCGCGGCGGATCTGCTGGCGGATGCGCTCGCCGAGCGGATCGTCGAGGTCGAGACCGTCGCGGAGGTGCACGAAGAGGACGATCCGCTCGTCCCCGGCCCAGCGCTGGACCGTCACCAGCGACTCCACGACCTCGGTGAACCGGTCCACGACCCGGTAGATCTCGGCCGTGCCGATGCGCACGCCGCCGGGGTTAAGCGTGGCGTCGCTGCGACCGTGGATGAGCAGGCCGCCGCCGGGCCGCACCTCGGCCCAGTCGCCGTGGTGCCAGACGCCCGGGAAGCGTTCGAAGTACGTCGCGCGGTAGCGCGAGCCGTCGGGGTCGTTCCAGAGCCCGGTCGGCAGGCTGGGGAAGCTCTTCGTGCAGACCAGCTCGCCGGGCCGGCCGATCACCTCGCGACCCTCGTCGTCGAAGACGGCGACCGCCATGCCGAGTCCGCGGCACTGCAGCTCGCCCCTGCGCACCGGCAGGACGGGACTGCCCAGGGCGAAGCAGCTGACGATGTCGGTGCCGCCGGAGATGCTGCTCAGCTGCAGGTCGCTCTTGACCTCGCGGTAGACCCAGTCGAAGCTCGCGGGGGCGAGCGGCGAGCCGGTCGACAGCAGCGTCCGGAGTGTCGAGAGGTCGCGCGCGGCGCCCGGACGCAGGCCGAATTTCTCGCAGGCGGCCAGGTAGCGGGCGCTCACGCCGAAGACCGTGACCCGCTCGGCGTCGGCGAGCCGCCAGAGCACGTCCCGGGGCGCCGTCGCCGAGCCGTCGTACAGCACGAGCGTCGCGCCGGACGCAAGCCCGCTCGCCAGCCAGTTCCACATCATCCAGCCGCAGGTCGTGTAGTAGAACAGGCGGTCGCCGGGTCCGAGGTCGCAGTGCAGCTGGTGCTCCTTGACGTGCTGCAGCAGCGTGCCGCCGGCGCCATGGACCAGACACTTGGGCAGGCCGGTGGTCCCGGACGAGAACAGGATGAACAGCGGGTGGTCGAACGGCGCCTGGTGGAACGCGAGCGGGCGGTCGGGCGCGGCATCGAGCCAGTCGCGCCAGGCCACGGCGCCCGGAAGGCCGGCGAGGTCCGGCGGGGCCGGATGGTTCGGCACGATGACCGTCGCGACGAGGCCCGCAAGGACGGCGCGGAGGCGCGCCACGGTCGGCAGCACGTCGCCGGACTTCCCGCCGTACAGGTAGCCGTCGGTCGCGATGAGCACCTTCGGCGAGATCTGGCCGAACCGGTCGGACACGCCCTGCGCCCCGAAGTCCGGCGAGCAGCTCGACCAGATCGCGCCCAGGCTCGCCGCGCCGAGCATCGCGATCACGGTCTCCGGGACGTTGGGCAGGAAACCCGCGACGCGATCGCCCGCGCCGACGCCGGCGGCGGCGAGGGCGGCCGCGCAGCGCGCGACCTCGCGGCGCAGCTCGTCCCAGCTCAGCTCGCGCCGCGGCGCACGCTCCCCCAGGGCGATCAACGCGGGCTCCGGTCCGGCGCGGCGCAGCAGGTTCTCGGCGAAGTTGAGCCGCGCGCCGACGAACCACCGACTGCCGGGCATCCGGTCGGGATCGACGAGGACCTGATCGCAGCCGCGGCTCGCCCGCACGCCGCCGAAGTCCCAGACCGAGGCCCAGAACTCCTCGCGGTGGTCGACCGACCAGCGGTACAGCGCGTCCCAGTCGGCGAGATCGCGATGCCAGCGCGCCGCCGCCTCGCGGCGGAAGCGCTCGACCGCGGTCGCGGCGCGGCGCGCGGGATCGGGTTGCCAGAGGACCTCGGCCATCGTCGCTCCCGGCTCGCGGCCTCAGTCTGGACGGGCGGGCAGGACGTCGCCGCGCACCTCGCCGAAGCCGACGCGATAGCCGTCGCCCTGGCTCCAGCCGGTCATGATCACCGTGTCGCCATCCTCGAGGAACCGGCGCTCCTCGCCCGACGGCAGGCGGATCGGCTCGGAGCCGCGCCAGGTCAACTCGAGGAGGCTCCCCCGGCTGTCCCGGTCCGGTCCGCTGATCGTCCCCGAGGCCATCAGGTCGCCCGGCCTCACGTTGCAGCCGGTGACCGTGTGGTGCGCGAGCTGCTGCTGCATGGTCCAGTAGAGGTGCCGGAAATTCGTCCGGCAGACCGGATGGGGCGCCGTCTGACGCGGGGTCGCCAGCGCTACCTCGAGCGCGATGTCGAACGACGCGTTGCGCTCGCCGCGCAGGTAGGGCAACGGCGCCGGGTCCTGCGGCGGCGGCTCGCGGCGGAATGGCTGCAGCGCCTCCCACGGCACGACCCACGGCGAGATGCTGGTCGCGAAGTTCTTCGCCGTGAACGGTCCGAGCGGCTGGTACTCCCACGCCTGGACGTCGCGGGCCGACCAGTCGTTCACGAGGACCAGACCGAAGATCCGGTCGTCCGCCGCGTCCACGCTCAGCGTCGAACCGAGCTCGGTCGGCGGGCCGCCGTAGAAGAAACCAACCTCGAGCTCGAAGTCCAGCAGGCGACTCGGGCCGAAGACCGGCGGCTCCCCGGCGTTCGGCTGCAGCTGGCCGCGCGGTCGCCGCACCGCGGTGCCGCTCGGCACGATCGAGCTCGCCCGCCCGTGGTAGCCCACCGGCAGGTGCAGCCAGTTGGGCATCAGCGCGTTCTGGCGGCCGCGGAACATGATGCCGACGTTGGTCGCATGGTCCCGGCTCGAGTAGAAGTCGGTGTAGTCGCCGATCCTGACCGGCGCCAGCACCGTGACGTCCGCCAGCGGGAGCAGGACCCGCCGGCGCAGCGCCGGGTCGTCGCGCAGCTGGGGTGCGTCCCGCCGCAGGAGCGCGCCGAGCCGCGCGCGGACAGCCCGGCGTACGGACGCCGGCAGCGCCATGAAGTCATTGAGCGCATCGCGCTCGAAGACCCCGTTGGGCAGCCCGGCCACGGCGAGCAGGTCCGACGCCTGCAGGCGGGCGAGGTCGATGGCCCAATCGCCGAGCCGCACCGCGCAGCGGGGCTCCTCGCCGGGCCGCGCGACGACGCCCCAGGGGAGGTTCTGCAGCGAGAAATGGGAATCAGCAGCCACCTCGAGGAAGCTCTGCGCAGCCGGTGTGCCAGTCGAGTCCATGCGGGCCATCCCGGGTCGGGGGTTCAGGTCAAGATGGCGAGGGACCGCAGGTCCGCCAGCGGTTCCGCGAACGAGCAGCTGCCGTAGCCGCCGATCAGCCCCGAGCGCAGCGCCGCGACGCGATCGGCCGCCACGAACCGGTCCCGCCAGGCGAACCCGTCGCGGTCCACGCGGAACGACGCGGGCTCCGTGTCGGCCACGACGTTCGTGAGGTCGGCCGCCTCCAGCCCGTGGTCGTGCGCCAGGAGCGCCGCGCCGTAGACGTTCAGGAAGCCGTGCATCGGCGCGTGACCGGTCGCCCCCATGCCCCGCAACGGGTGGTGAAGCCCCGCCGTGAACTTGAGCGGCACCGCCGCGTCGCGGGCAGCCGCCACCACGGCAGCCACGCGCTCGACCGGGGGGACCTGGTCGGACGCGACCCCTCCGCACCGGAGCTTGGCCCCCAGGCGACCCACCCCGGGTCGTCCCTGGCGCCCGCCCAGGGCGGCGAGCAGATCGCGGTCGCGACCAGGCGACAGCTCCACGTGGATCTCGACGCCGCCGAGGCGGGCTTGCGCGACGACGGCGAGGACCCCGTCGAGCCAGACGGCGGGCGAGACGTCGCGGGGCAGGGAGAGGTCCAGCGCCTCGATCCGGGCGGCCGGCGCCGACGCCGCGAAGTCCGCCACGGCGCCGACGTTCCCCAGCGCGGTCACGACCGCGAGACGCAGGGGACGCCCGGGGCGCCAGGTCCCGGCCAGCCACGGCCGGAGCTCCTCGAGGCGCGCGGCCGGCGCCACGAAGCGGCCCAGGAGGGCCGAATCCGGCCCGTGCAGGTGGCCATCGTAGGTCACGAGCGCCTCGCCCAGGTCCAGGTCCGCCGGCGGGAAGAGCCCGGCGTAATCGATCAGACCGCCGAACAGGGCAGCCCGCGCGTCGGCGGTCACGACTCCTCCAGCCAGGAGCGAGGATATTCCGGATCCTCGCACGACAGCGCGGCGGTCGCCACGCGCAGCGGCGCGAAGGCGTCGATCATCACGGCGAGTTCCCTGGTCTCCTTCTGCCCGATCGAGGCCTCCGTCCGGCCAGGTTGCGGCCCGTGCGGCAGGCCGTCGGGGTGCAGGGTGAGCGAGCCGAACTCGATGCCGGACCGGCTCATGAACTCGTCGTTGCAGTAGTAGAGGACCTCGTCCGACATCACGTTGCTGTGGTTGTACGGAGCCGGGACGGCCTGCGGGTGGTAGTCGTAGAGGCGCGGCACGAACGAGCAGAGGACCCAGCCGTCGCCGGCGAAGGTCTGGTGCACCGGCGGCGGCTGGTGGAGCCGCCCGGTGATCGGCTCGAAATCGTGGATCGACAGCGCCCACGGAAAATAGTAGCCGTCCCAGCCGACAGTGTCGCAGGGGTGGTGGTCCACCGTCACCAGGTGGAACTCGTTGTCCTTCTTGACCACCACCGCGAACTCGCCCGTTTCGTCGACCGTCACGAGGCGGCTCGGCGGCCGGATGTCGCGCTCGCAGTACGGGCTGTGCTCGAGCAGCTGGCCGTGCTCGTTGCGATACCGCGACGGCGTGCGCACATGCCCCCGGCTCTCGACGCAGAGCAGGATCGGCTCGTCGCGCAGGTCCAGCCGCCACCGGTGGACGATTCCGCGCGGGATCACGACGTAATCGCCCTGGCGGACGTCCAGCTCGCCGAACTGCGATTCCAGCACGCCCTGGCCGCGGCTCAAAAACACGATCTCGTCGCCCTGGCTGTTGCGATAGAAGAACCTGTCGTCGGCCCGCGGCCGCGCCAGACTCAGCGCCAGGTCGTGGTTGAAGAGCAGCGGGATCCGATCGGTGACCGCGCTGGGGCCAGGCGTTTCCAGCCGGTGCGTGCGCAGGTGCCGCATGCGGAGGGTCGAGTCGCTGTCGGCGTCCCAGCGGCGCGGCCGGACCTTCTCCGTGCGCACGACGGCCGTCGGCCGCCGCAACGTGTAGAGGAGCGATTGCAGGCCCGTGAAGCCCAGGTTCCCCATCAGGTGCTCGTAGTGGATCCCGCCGCCGGGCTTCGCGAAGACCGTGTGGCGCTTGGGCGGAACCTCGCCCAGCCGGTGGTAGTACGGCATCGTCGTCGCTCCCTTCCCGGGCGGGTGGCGGCCGCTCGCGCGCCTCAGACGTTTCCGCGCCGGATCTGCTCGCGCTCGATCGCCTCGAAGAGCGCCTGGAAGTTGCCCTTGCCGAAGCTGTCGCTACCGCAGCGCTGGATGACCTCGAGGAAGAGGGTCGGCCGGTCCTGCAGAGGCCGCGTGAAGAGCTGCAGCAGGTAACCGTTGTCGTCACGGTCGACCAGGATGCGCAGGTCGCGGATCCGGTCCGGGTCCTGGTCGATGCGGCCGACGCGCTTCCAGATCGCCTCGTAATACGAGTCGGGCACGTCGAGGAATTCGGCGCCGTTCGCCCGCAGGTGCGAGATCGTCTCGATGATGTCGTCGGTCCGCAGCGCGATGTGCTGGACGCCGGCCGTCAGGTTGAAATCGAGGTACTCCTGGATCTGGCTCTTCAGCTTGCCCGGAGCCGGTTCGTTGATCGGCAACTTGATGTTGCGCTCGCGATCGGCCATGACCTTGCTGCGCAGCGCCGTGTAGTCGGTGCAAATGTCCTTGTCGTCGTAGCTGACGAACTGCGAGAAATCGAAGACCTGCGCGTAGAAGTCGCACCAGTACTGCATGCGGTCGTGGTCGACGTTGCCGACCACGTGATCGATGCAGTGCACGCCCACGTTGCCGCCGCGGACCGTGTCGAGCGCGTAGCCGGGCAGGAACCCCTCGTAGTCGCCGCGCTCGATGAAGCTGTGGATCGTGTCGCCGTAGGTGCGGACCGCCGCCCGGCGCACCGCGCCGTCGGCGGCCTCGACGTCGTGGGGTCCGGCCACGGGGATCGCGCCGCGCGCCACGGCGCCCGCGAAGGCGTCCGTCGCGTCGCCGACTTCGAAGGCGAGGTCGCGGACGCCGTCGCCATGACAGCTCAGCCAGACATTCAGCGGGCTGAGGTGCGAGAGCGGCGAGGTCAGGACCAGGAAGATCTCGCCCTGGCGGAGGCAGTAGCTCGCTCGGTCGTGGTTCCCGGTCTCCGGCCCCAGGTAGGCGACCTGGTCGAAGCCGAAGCACTTGCGGTAGAAGTACGCCGCCTGCCTGGCATTGCCGACCCAGAGCTCGACGTGGTGGATCCGTCGCAGGTCGACCGCCGGGACCGTGGCGGTCCGACCGTGCGCAGCGATCGGTTTGAGCATGGCTGATCACCTCTCGCGGGGCGCTGACGCGGCGCAGGCCGTGGCGGGCGATACTGAACCAAAACACACGGGTAGCAGCGTTGGCGGCGGATGTCAACGGGACCTTCCCGCGGAGCCGGCGGGTCGACTATCCTGCAACCGGGCGCGTCGCGACGCGTATTCGTCGCCCGGCCCCGCGACCCCGGCGCAAGGACGTCTCGTTGTCCCGCAGCTACCTGCGCGAACTCGTCGGCCTCCGGCCCGGCGAAGGAGTTCCCGCCCTGCTCGCGGGAACGATGTTCTTCTGCCTGATGACGTCCTATTTCATCCTCAAGCCCGTGCGCGACGAGATGGGCATCGCGGGCGGCGTCGAGAACCTGCCGCACCTCTACCTCTTCACGCTCGGATCCATGCTCGCCATCGCGCCGCTCTTCGGGTGGGCCAGCCGCGGGCGCGACCGTGAGGTCTTCCTGCCGCTCGTCTACCGCTTCTTCGCGGTCAACCTCGTCGGGTTCTATCTCGCTCTCCAGTTCGCGCCGGCCAGCGAACGGTGGCTCGGTCGCGTGTTCTTCGTCTGGGTGAGCGTGTTCGACCTCTTCTGCCTGTCCCTCTTCTGGGGATTCATGGCTGACGGGCTGGGGTACCGCCGCGGCCGCCGGATCTTCGGCGTCATCGCCGTCGGCGGGACCGCCGGCGCCGTGTTCGGCGCGAGCCTCACGGACCTCCTGGTGGCCCAGCTCGGCCGGCTGCCCCTGCTCCTGGTCTCGCTCGGCTTCCTCGAGGTCGCCGTCCGCCATGTCCGGCCGCTTTCGACGCGCCTGCGGCGGTACGCCGCGGACCAGCCCCGGCCGCCGGCCGCCGCGACCATGCCGCGCGATTCGGCGTGGAGCGGCATCTCCCTGGTCCTGCGTTCGCGGTACCTGCAGGCGGTCTGCGGCTATCTCGTCCTCTATAGCCTGAGCTCCACGTTCATCTACCTGGCTCAAGCGACGATCGTCGCCGCCGCCGAGGCAGGGCGGACCGGCCGGACCCAGCTGCTCGCGAGAATCGAGATCTGGGTCCAGACCGCCACGCTGCTGACCCAACTCGTGATCACCGGCCGGGTGATGCGCCGTTTCGGGGCCGGCCTCCTGCTGGCGACCTTGCCGGTCATCACGGCGCTCGGCTTCGCCGTCCTCGGCCGCTGGCCGGGCTTCAACGCGCTGGTCGCCGTCCAGGTCCTCCGCCGCACCCTCAACTACGCCCTGGTCAAACCGGCCCGGGAGAGCCTCTACACGCCGCTGACCGCCGCGTCCCAGTACCGCGCCAAGAGTTTCATCGACACGTTCGTGTATCGCGGTGGTGACGCCGTCGGCGCGCTCACGTACGATGCGCTGATCGGCGTTGGCCTCGGCCTGTCCCCAATCGCGTTCGGCGCGGTGCCCGTGTGCCTGGCCTGGGCTCTGCTCGCCCTCCACCTCGGCCGGCGCCAGCGGGCCCTGGCGGCGGGCGCGGTGAGCCTGGATCCGGCCGTCGTGGCCGTCGCGCCGCCGGTCGAGCCGACGATTGCCGGGAGGTAACCATGAACCTCGATCGTCGCCAGTTCCTGAAGGCCGCCGCCGCCGCGGGCGCCGCCCTCGGACTGGGCCTGCCCCTGGGCGGCTGCACGCGCGACCGCGCCCAGACCGCCGCCGGTTACCGCGCCGAGCGGGCGGACCATCCCCTGGATGTCCTGATCCTGGGCGGCACCTCGTTCCTCGGACCCGCCTGCGTCGAGGCGGCGCTGGCCCGCGGTCACACCCTGACCCTCTTCAACCGGGGCCGCACGAATCCGCACCTCTTCCCCGACCTCGAGAAGCTCCAGGGCGATCGCGACGGCGATCTCGAGGCGCTGGCAGGCCGCCGCTGGGACGCGGTCATCGACACCTCGGGTTACGTGCCGCGGCAGGTCAGGCTCTCCGCCGGCTTGCTGGGCCCGAACGTCGGTCACTACGTGTTCATCTCCTCGATCTCGGTCTACCGGGACCTCAGCGTGCCGGGCATGGACGAGTCCGCCCCCCTCGCCTCGCTCGCCGACCCCGCGAGCGAGGACATCACCGACGCGACCTACGGCGCGCTGAAGGCGCTGTGCGAGCAGGCGGCCGAGGACGCCATGCCCGGGCGCGTGACCGCCATCCGTCCGGGGCTGATCGCCGGCCCCCGGGACCGCAGCGACCGCTTCACGTACTGGCCCGTGCGGGTGGAGCGCGGCGGCGAGGTGCTGGCGCCGGGGACTCCCGCCGACCCGATCCAGTTCATCGACGTGCGCGACCTGGCCGAATTCGTCGTCCACGCGCTCGAACGGCGCCTTGCCGGCGCGTACAATTGCGACTCTCCCGCCGGTCTCTACACCATGGGAACGCTGCTCGGCGCCTGTCGAGAGGTCACCGGCAGCGACGCCGTGTTCACCTGGTGCGACGCGCGATTCCTCGCCGAACACCGCGTGGCGCCGTGGACCGACCTGCCGTGCTGGGTCCCCGCCGAGGGGGCCGATCGGGGGTTCGGCCAGGTCAGCACCGAGCGGGCCCGCGCCGCCGGGCTCGGCCGCCGGCCGCTGGCGACCACCGCCCGGGATACGCTCGCCTGGTGGAAGCAGCAGCCTGCCGATCGCCGCGAGCACCTGCTCGCGGGTCTCTCGCCGGAGCGCGAAGTCGCGGTCCTGCGGGCCTGGCGCAACCGCCGTTGACCGGTCCGGCGCCGGCCGCGCGCCCCGCCGGCGACCGCCGCGACAAGGCGTTCAAGTCCCCCCCCGCAGCGGTCGATACCATCGCAGAGCGATCGCCCGTACCCCTCCTGCAGCCAGAGGTTGGCGTCCATGCATAACAATCGGAGCCAGCAACGTCCCAACAGCCCTCACCGCATCAACGTCCTCTCGGCCGTGGACGACGCGGTCCTGGGCCGGCTGGTGAACATCACGTCGGGTGGCCTGATGTTCCTGGCGCCCAAGACCTACGAACGCGGGACCATCCTGAGCCTGAGGATCCCGTTGCCGACCATGGCGAACGGGAAGACCGCCGTCGAAGCGGACGGACTCGTGATCTGGACTCAGCCGGACGACAATCCCCGGTTCCAGAGGATCGGGATCCAGTTCCCGAGCCTGGGAGCCGAGGAAGGCTACCTGATCGAGACGGTCTTGCAGAGGCTCCACCTCGTGGGCTGAGTCCCCGGTCGTCCGAACGGAAGCGATGCCATGCGTGACAAGGAAGGGATCCTCCTCGAATCCGGCACCAACGAGGTCGAGATGCTGGAGTTCGAACTGGACGGCCAGGGATTTGGCGTGAACGTCCTGAAGGTCCAGGCCATCGAGCAGTTCGACGCCGACAAGGTCACCGAGATCCAGCTCGCCCACCCCGCGGTGATCGGAACCTACAACTTCCGCAACGGGGTCATCACGCTGATCGACCTGGGCCGGCACCTGGCGGTCCATGACGCCGGCGTCCAGGCGCTGCCGCCCACCGACGCGGCCGCGGTCGAGCGGGTCCTCGCGGCGATGCCCGCCGCGGCGGTCGATCCGGACCAGCCGGCGCCGGCGGCAGCCGCCGGGAGCGAGATCGAGACCCGCATCGTGCTGGTCATGGAGTTCAACGAGACCATCACCGGATTCCTGGTCGACGGGGTCCGGCGGATCCACCGCGTGAGCTGGGAGGCCATCAGCCCGCTCAGCCCGTACCTCGCCGCCGTCGCCACGAAGTTCACCGGATCCTTGAGCATCGCCGGTCACGAGGTCCTGGTCGTGGACATGGAGCGCATCGTGACGGAGGTCCTGCCGCGCACCTGCCGTGAGTTCGTGGCGACGGCGCCCGTATCGGCCGAGCTCCTGCAACGCCGCGCGACCGTCCCGGTCTTCGTCGCCGAGGATTCGGTGACCATCCGCGAGGTCGTCGCGAGTGAGCTGCGCCGCGGCGGCTACAGCCAGCTGCGCACGTTCGACAACGGGGAGTCCTGCTACCAGGCGATCCAGGATCTGGCGGCCCACGCCCACACCGAGGGCCGGCCGCTGCAGTCCGTGCTCGGCGCCGTGATCACCGACATCGAGATGCCGCGCATGGACGGGATGACCCTCTGCCGGCGCGCCAAGGCCGATCCCGATACGCGGGACCTGCCCGTGATCCTCTTCTCCTCGCTGATCAACGAGCAGATCGCGCGCAAGTGCGAAGCGGTGGGCGCGGACGGCTACATCAGCAAGCCCAGATTCAACGAACTGGTCGCGATGGTCGACCGGCACGCGCTCGGCCAAGGTCGGTGAGGACCACGGCGATCGCGGCTAGCTGCCCTGATAGAGCCGGGCGATGACGTCCTTGTAATGCTCCTGGATCACCTTGCGCTTGAGCTTGAGGGTCGGCGTGATCTCGCCTCGGGCCAGGCTGAAACCCTTCTCCAGCAAGTGGAAGCGCTTGATCCGCTCGAAGCCCGCGAGGTCGATCGACTGGCGGTGGATGCGCTCGCGGATGAATTCGATCACGCGGTGATTGCGCAGGAGCTCCGCCCGGTCAGCGAAGCGGATCCGTTGCTCGGCCGCCCAGGCTTCGAGAGCCTCGAAGCTCGGCAGGATGAGCGCGCCGACGAAGCGCTGGCCGTCGCCGACCACCGCGATCTGCTCGATGTAGTGATCCTTGCCCACCTGCATCTCGATGCTGGCCGGCGCGATGTTCTTGCCGCCGCTCGTGACGATGAGGTCCTTGAGACGATCGGTGATCCGCAGGAATCCGTCCGCGTCCAGCACACCCACGTCGCCGGTGCGCAGCCAGCCGTCGGCCGTGAAGGCGGCCGCGGTGTCGTCGGGCCGGTTCCAGTAGCCGAGCATGACGTTGGGCCCCCGCACCTGGACCTCGCTCTCCTCCCCGATGCGGACCTCGCACTCGCGCACCGGCCGGCCCACCGTGCCGAAGCGGAGGTCGGCGGCGCTGTTGCAGGTGATCATGGGCGACGTCTCGGTCAACCCGTAGCCCTGGCACACCAGCAAGCCGGCCGAAAGGAAGGTCTCCTCGATCTCCCGCGCGAGCGCCGCCCCGCCGGCCGCGAAGAAGTTCTTGGGGCCGCCGACCACCGCACGGATCCGCTTCAGCGCGAGCTGGTCGGCCAGGGCGTACCGCCAGCGGAGCCAGGGCGAGATCGCGCGTCCCCGCAGACGCCGCTCGTGGAACTCGCGGCCGATCCGCAGGGCCCAGCCGAAGATCCGGCGCCGGACGGCGCCGGCGCGCTCGACCTTGTCGAACATCGTCGCGTGGATCTTCTCGTACAGGCGCGGCACGCCGGTCATCGCAGTCGGCTTGACCTCGGCCATGGCCGGGACGATCCGCTTGGGGTCCTGCAGGTAGTAGTTGGTCGCGCCCTGGTGCAGGATGTAGTAGGTCCAGGTGCGCTCGAAGCAGTGACTGAGGGGCAGGAAACAGAGCGAGCGGTCGTCGGGGCCAACGGTGAAGCGGTCGTTCACGGCCCGGATCTGGTGGAAGATGTTGGCGTGGCTGAGCATCACGCCCTTGGGCTCGCCCGTCGTGCCGCTCGTATAGATGATCGTCGCGAGATCGCGCGGCTGGATGGCCGCCTGCCGGCGCGCCAGCTCGTCGTCGCCCGGCAGTCCGGCGGCCGCCGTCGCCCACTCGGCGAAACTCGTCTCCCCCGGGGCCGGATCGACGCCGGTCCAATCGAAGACCAGGACGTGCCGCAACTCGGGCAACGACCGGCGCGCGTCGCGCAGCGCCGCGAGTTCCGGCGCGCCGCCCGCGAAGAGGATCGCGATCCCCGCGTCGCGCACGATGTGCCCGACCTGCGCGGCCGTGCTGGTCGGGTAGAGGGGGACGACCACGCCCTGCGCCCTCAGGATCCCGAAATCGGCGATCGACCAGTCGGGGCGGTTGCCGGCCATGATGCCGACCCGATCGCCAGGCCGCACCCCGAGCGCCAGCAAGCCCCGGGCGACGGCCTGGACCGATCGGTCCATCTCCCGGTAGGAGATTCCGCGCCAGCCCGCCTCCGTTCGCGCGCGCAGCGCCGGGTGGTCGCCGAGCGCGCGCGCCCGATCAGCTAGCATGGCGGGCAAGTTGTCGGGCATGGAAACCTCGAATCGCCGGCGGACGCCGCGATCAATATAGACCGCCGGCGCCGGCGGTCACAACCAGAACCGAGCGCCGCGACGGAGCGCCCGCTCAGCGCACGTCCCGGTAGACCAGGGTCGCCCGGACCTGGCCGACGATGCCCGGCGCCGACACCGCGACGTCGACGATGAGCTGGTGGTCGTCCGGCGACCGGCGCAAGCGACGCGTCACCTGCAGGGGTCCGCCGGCGGACTCCAGGACGAGGGTGTCCCCATCCCACCAGGCGCGC
Source organism: Candidatus Krumholzibacteriota bacterium (assembly GCA_022711765.1). Lineage (GTDB taxonomy): Bacteria > Krumholzibacteriota > Krumholzibacteriia > LZORAL124-64-63 > LZORAL124-64-63 > Glo-17. The sequence goes on along the minus strand of JAKLEB010000002.1, from coordinate 629,909 downwards.
TCGCGCACGATGCCCCCCGCCGGGTGCGGTTCCACCCGCGGTTCGCCGCCCGGAGTCCAGACCTGCGTGCGGTCGGTCCCGTCCATGATCTCGAGGTTCGCGCCGTCGATCGTGATCAAGAGCTGGCTGACCGCGAGGGCGAGGTCGCGGGCGCCGTCGCGCGCGAGGAGGTCGCGGTCGGCTGCAGCGGCGCCGGCCGCAGCCCCGTCGCGGCGCTCGGGCATCGGCAGGCCGCGCCGGTTCACCGGGCCGGGTCCGCCGTCCCCAGCGGAACCGAGCCTGTCGGCGGGGTCGCCGTGCCCGCCGCGGGCGGCAGCGCCCGGCGCCTCGCGCAGCGTCTCGAGCAGGGGCTGCAGTTCCGCCAGCAGGTCGTCGCTGGCCTGCCGATCGAGGTTCCAGATCCCCGCGAGATCGGCCAGCGACGCCGGCGAGCTCGCCGGTTCCTGCGCGCCGAGACCGGCGGCGACCACGAGCAGGCTGACGGCGGCGATCGATCGGGTCGCCACGACTGGACTCCTTCCCTTCCGTCCCGCCGCCGGGTCAGTGCACCTCGACGGTCTCGGGACTGGCCGCCGCCGCGGAATCGGCGGCCGCCTTGGCCATCGCCTCCCGGTTCCACTCCACGGCGAGCTCGAGCAGCGCGGCGAGGGTCGGCGCCTTCCGGAAGAGCGCCAGCGCCTCGTGCAGCTGCGTGTCCTCCTCGATGGCGACCTCGTAGGCCGCCTGGGCGCCGTGGACGCGGCGCAGGACCTCGCGCCGGATCCCCCAGTCGAGGAAGTCCCGGTTGGCGTCCAGGAGCGAATCGCTGAGCGTGAGGTTGAAGACGCCGAGATACTCCTCGATGTTCTCCCGGCCGGAGAGGTACTTGCCGAACTCCTCCAGCACGGCATCGTCGGCGCGCCAGCCGCGGGGCAGGTCGGGGTGCGCGTTGGCGTAGTCCACGGCGAAGCCGAAGAGCGCGCCGTCGCGCTCGATCGCGACCTCGAAATCCGTCAAGAACGTCTGCTCGATCTCGATGTCGGGCGTCACGCCGCCGCCGCCGTAGACGATGCGGCCGCTGTCGGTCCGGAACGCCTCCTTCTGGAACCGGGGCACCTCCAGATCGGCCGGATCCGGCTCGAGCTCGGCCGGCGGGCTCTCGAGATCGGGCTGCTCGGCGTTCAGGTGATGCCCCTCGTCCTCGCGGTCCCGGTGGATGCTGCGGCCGGACGGCGTGTAGTACCGCGCGGTCGTCAGCTTCAGCGCCTCCTCCTCGTTGAGGCGGAAGACCGTCTGCACCGAGCCCTTGCCGAAGGTGGTCTTGCCCACGACCACCGCCGCGTCGTGGTCCTGCAGGGCGGCGGCCACGATCTCGCTGGCCGAGGCCGACGAGCCGTTGACGAGCACGATCATCGGCACCTTCTGGTACGGCTCGCCGCGCCGATCCGCGTAGAAGCTCATGCTGTTGGCGGGCAGCCGGCCCTTCGTGTAGACCAGCAGGGTTCCGTGCTCGAGGAACAGCTCGCTGACCCGCTTCGCCGCCTCGAGCAGTCCGCCCGGGTTGAAGCGCAGGTCGAGGATCAGCCCGCGCATCTGGCGGGAACTGAGGTCGTCGAGCTTCGCCTGCAGCTCCTCGGTCGTGGTGCGCGAGAAATTCTGGATCCGGATGTAGCCGATGTCGCCGATCATGAACGCGTACTGCACGCTCTCCACCTTGATGATGTCCCGCGTGATCGTCAGCGGGATCGGCGACTCGCGACCGGGTCGCTTGATCGTGAGGTTGACCTTGGTGCCCTTGGGGCCGCGAAGTTTCTGGACCGCATCCTGGCTCGAGTAGTCGTAGGTCGATTCGCCCTCGATCTCGATGATCTGGTCGCCGCCCTGGATGCCCATGTAGTAGGCGGGCGTGCCCTCGATGGGCGACATGACCGTCGGGTAGTGGTCGCGCGGCTGGATGGTGATACCCAGTCCTCCGAACTCGCCCTCCGTCGACATCATCAGGTCGTCATAGTTGACTGGCGGCAGGAACACCGAGTGCTCGTCGAGCTCGCGCAGCATGCCCTCGATGGCGGCCTCGGCGATCGTGCGCGGCTCCATCTCATCGACGTAGTTGAGCATCACGCGGTCGAAGACGTCCATCATCAGGGCAGCCGCCTCGAGCTGCTGCTCGCGCCGTGTCCCCGGCGCCGTCTGGTCTTCCTCGAGCGCGCCGGCGGCCACCCAGCCGCCCGCCGCACCGAGGACCACCGCCAGCACCAGGGTGAAGATCAGCTGTCGTGGAAGTCGCTGCATGCCTGCCGTCCTTGGTTGCCGAACGCCTCGACGGGGATCCCGACGAACCGTCGCGGGCGTTCAGAGAAACTTGAGCAAACCGTGTTCCAGTTTCGCGAGCTGCCCGAGCGCGTCCTCGCGGAGGGCTTCCGGCGAGCGGGTCGCATCGAGCACGACGAACCGCGGCAGCCCCGTCGACGCCAGCGCCAGGTAGCCCTCGTAGACGCGTTCGTGGAACTCGGGGTCCTCGCGGTCGAGCCGATCCGTCTTCCGCTGCTTGAGCCGCGCGCGCCCTTCGGCAGGCGGCAGCAGACAGAGGAACGTCAGGTCCGGCTCGAGGCCTCCGGTCGCGAACTCGTTGAATCGTTCGACCAGCTTGTCGCCGAGCCCCCGCCCGAATCCCTGGTAGGCGATCGAGGCATCGGCGAAGCGATCGCAGAGCACGACGATGCCCGCTTCGAGAGCCGGCACGATCTTCTCGCGCACGAGCTGGGCCCGGCTCGCCTCCATGAGCAGCAGCTCGGTCTCCGCGCACATTTCCCGCGACGAGTGATCCAGCAGGACCGCGCGCAACCGCTCGCCGATGCTCGTGCCGCCAGGCTCGCGCACCACGAGGGCCTCGCAGCCGCGGGTCGCCAGCTCCGAGACCAGGCCCTCGATGAGCGTGGACTTGCCGCTGCCCTCCGGTCCCTCGAAGGTGATCAAGAGGCCCCGGCGGGGCTTGTCGCTGCGCGGGTTGGCGGTCACGGACGTTCCTTTGGTTCGAGGCCCCCGCCGCCGCGCGCGGCCGCATGAGCGCGCCGCGCCGCCGGGTCCGGCCCCGGCAGCTTGGCGGCGACGTGGACGATCCGCTGCAGCGTGGTCAGCAGCGTGAGGACCGCGAGGATCGCCAGGACGACCACCAGCACGCCGCCACCGAGCAAACCGCCCAGTCCGAGCAGGAGCACGCGCTCGGTCCGCTGCAGCACTCCGACCTGGCAGGTCTCGCCCACGCCCTCGGCGCGCGCCCGCACGTAGCTGGTCGCGAGCGAGCCGAACATCGTCACCAGGACCAGGACGACCGCCGGCCTCCAGTTCGCAGGTTGCTCGCTCATGAACCAGACGGCCAGGCCGGTCAGGTAGACCGCCTCGCCGAATCGGTCGAACACCGAGTCGAGGAACGCGCCGCGCCGCGACGCCGTTCCCTGCCAGCGTGCGAGGCCGCCGTCGAACATGTCGAACCCCGAACCCGCGAGGAAGACGGCCGTGCCCCAGAGCAGCCGCCCCCCCGCGACGAGCCAGGCGCCCAGCAGGCTGATGCCCAGGCCCGTCAAGGTCACCGCGAGCGGACTGAACCCCAGCCGATCGAATGCCCGGACCACGGGGTGGAGCCAGGCGCGCGCCGTCTCCTTCCAGCTCGTCCGTGCCATCTTCTAGTCTCCCGGCTCGGGCGGGACCTCACGACGACCCCGCAGGAGCAGAACGAGTTCACCGCGCAGGCGCTGGCCCGTCAGCCGATCCAGGAGCGCCGCCGCGGAGCCGCGCAGCGTCTCCTCGTGCACCTTGGTGATCTCCCGGCAGACCGCTAGCTCGCGCGCGGGCGCGAGTTCGGCCAGGGCCTCCAGGGTCGAACGGATCCGGTGCACGCTCTCCAACAGGATCACCGTGCACTCGAGTTCCAGCAACTCGCCAAGCCAGCGCGTCCGCGCCCCCGGTTTGCGCGGCGGGTAACCGGCGAAAACGAAGCGGTCCGGTTCGAATCCGGCCAGCACCAGGGCCGCCAGCGGGCTCGAGGCTCCCGGCGCGACGCTCCACGGCAAGCCCGCTTCCCGCAACGCCCGCACGAGGACGAAGCCGGGGTCCGACACGCACGGCGTGCCGGCGTCCGAGACCACGGCGACCCGCTGGCCGGCGCGCAGCCGCTCGATGATCCGCGGCACCGTCCGCGCCTTGTTGTGGTCGTGGTACGCCTCCAGCGGCTTCGCGAGCCCGAAGTGCGTCAAGAGGCGCCGGGTCTGCCGCGTGTCCTCGGCGTAGACCACGTCGCAGGCGGCCAGGATCGCCAGCGCGCGCAGCGTGATGTCGCCCAGGTTGCCGATCGGAGTGGCCACCAGCCAGCAACTGCCGGCGGGCAGATCCACGTCCGGAACGGTCACGACGCGCTCGCTCATCCCGAGTCCGGAACCGGCCGGCCGAAATCGCACGTCGGCGGCAGCCTGCGCTTGAACGCCTGCGCTCGCAGCCGCCCGGCGACCTTGTCGACGAGCGCCGGCGCGAAGCCGAGCGACGCCAGCTGGCGCGGCCGCAGACCCTCGTCCACCAGATGGTGCAGCAGTCGATCGGCGTCGGCGTACGTGAAGCCGAGCTCGTCCTCGTCTGCCTGACCGTTCCAGAGATCCGCGCTCGGCGCCTTGTCGAGCACCTGGCGCGGCAGATCCAGGTGGTCGCCCAGCAGACGGATTTCCGTCTTGTAGAGTTGCCCGATCGGATTGAGCCCGCAGGCCGCGTCGCCGTGCAGCGTCGTGTAGCCGAGCAACCACTCGGTCCGATTGCCGGTGCCGAGCACGAGGGAACCCTCGGCTCGCGAGATGTCGAAGAGCACGATCATGCGAGAACGGGCCATCACGTTGCCGCGCCGGATCGGATCGGCACCCGGCCGCAGCGCGTCGAAGGCGTCGACGAACGGGGTGATCGAGACGGTCTCGGTCGCGATCCCGAGGACGTCGGCCACGGCCAGGGCGTCCGCCAGACTGGCGGGGTTGCTCGTCCGGTAGGGCAGGCAGATCGCGCGCACCTGCCGCGGTCCGAGCGCGCGCACGGCGATCGCAGCGCTCACGGCCGAATCGATGCCGCCGGACAGACCGACCACGACCCCGCCGGCGCCGGCGCGGGCGACGGTCTCGGCGACGAAGGCCGCGCCCCGATCGGCGACCTCGCCGGGAGCGATCGCCCACACCGGAGGTTCCCTGGAACCCTCCCGCATCACAGTGACCTCACCTTGGAGTATTGGCGGCGAAATCTCACCGAAAGATACGTTCCTGCCGGCGAAAAGTCCCGACCATTCTCCCCGGCCCCGGCCCCGGCGCCGGCGCCGGTCCGCGCCGCGCCGCGCCGCGCTAGGAGCGCCGCCAGGCTTCCGGGAAGAACAGCACCAGGACCGTGAAGATCTCGAGGCGACCGACCAGCATGAAGACGATGAGGAGCCACTTCTCCCAGGCGAGCAGGAACCCGTAGTTGTACGCCGGCCCCACGTCGCCCAGACCGGGGCCGACATTGCCCAGGGTCGCCGCCGTCGCGCCGGTCGCCGTGAGGAGGTCGCGACCGCCGAGCGTGAGGGCCACCACGCCGAAGACGAAGACCAGGCCGTAGAGCAACACGAAGCCGAGCACGTTCATGGCGAGCTGCGGCGACACGGCGCGGTCGTTGAACCACAGGGTGGTCACCGCGCGCGGATGCAGGAGCTTCCTCAGCTCGGATTTGCCGACCTTGAGGAGGACCAGGAGCCGCACCACCTTGATGCCGCCGCTGGTGGAGCCGGTGCAGCCGCCCACGACCATGAGCAACAGCAGGATCACGTGCGCGACCGGCGGCCAGAGCAGGTAATCGGCGGTGCTGAACCCGGTCGTCGTGATGATGGTCACGACCTGGAACGCGGCGTGCCGGATCGTGGCGTGCAGGTCTGGATAGTACTCGATCGCGAGCAGGGCCACGGCCAGGACCGCCGTCGCAACCGCGATCAGGTACAGGAAGAAGCGGAACTCGTCGTCGCGCACGTACGCGCGAAACCGCCCGTGCAGGGCCAGATAGTGCAGCGCGAAGTTCAAGCCCGCCCCGAGCGAGAAGACGATGATGATCCACTCGACGGCGGGATTCGCATAGGCGCCGACGCTCGCGTTGCGCGTGGAGTACCCGCCCGTCGCCAGCGTCGCGAACGAGTGGCACACGGCGTCGAAGAACGAAAGACCGGCGATCATGAGGGCGGCGGTCTCGGCCGCGGTCAGCAGGACGTAGACGCCCCAGAGCAGCTTCGCGGTCTGCCGGATCCGCGGCGTCAGGCGCTCGGCGACGGGCCCGGGGACCTCGGCCCGGAAGAGCTGCATGCCGCCGACCCCCAGCAAGGGCAGGATGGCCAGCGCCAGCACCACGATGCCCATCCCGCCGAGCCAATGGGTCAGCGCGCGCCAGAACAGCACGCCGTGGCTGCGGCTCTCGATGTCGGTGAGGATCGTGGCGCCCGTCGTGGTGAAACCGCTGACGGCCTCGAAGACCGCGTCGGTGTAGCCGGGAATCTGCCCCGAAAGGCAGAGCGGCAGACCGCCGAGCAGGCCGACGGCGAACCACCCCAGGGCGACGACCGCGAAGCCCTCGCGGGCCCCGATGTTGCTGGCGCGCGCGCCGGCGAAATGGAGCGCGGCGCCGACGGCTCCCCCGATCGCGGCGGACACGAGGAAGGACCAGGCGTCGCCGTCGCCGTAGATCGCCGAGACCGCGGCCGGCAGGAGCAGGCTCGCCGCCGTCCCCCCCAGGAGGAAGCCGAGCACCCGGATGACGCTGCGCAGGTTCACGACGGCCTGGGCCCCGCCGAGAAGAACCGTTCGATCGCCGGCAGGCTCGAGGACAGGGCGAAGACCAGCACGTCGTCGCCGGCCCGCAGGACCGTCTGCCCGCTCGGCGTCTCCACGCCCTCCGGCCGGATCACCGCGCCGATCACGGCGTCGGCGGGGAATCCGAGCTTCTTCAGGGGGATCCCGACGGCGGGATGCCCGGCGGGCAGGTGGTACTGCTGGACCTCGGCGCCGCTGAAGCCGAGCTGCGCGGACGAGACGACCGCGCCACGCTTGACGAAGCGCGCGATCGACGCCGACGTCGCGCGGCGCGGCGAGACCGCTGCGTCGATCCCCAGCTGAGGCAGCAGCTCGACGTAATCGTTCCGGTTCACGAGGCAGACCGTGCGGGTGGCTCCCTGCCGCCTCGCGAGCAGGCAGCTGAGGATGTTCACCTCCTCGTCGACGCCCACGGCCACGAATCCGTCCATCTCGCCGATGCCCTCGTCCATCAGTGGAGCGGTGTCGACCGGGTCGACGTTCAGGACCAGCGCATGGTGGAGTTGCTCGCTGGCGATCCGGCAGCGTTCCGGATCTCCGTCCACCACCTTGACGCGGACCTTGGCCGCGACCAGGTCGCGGGCGAGCTCGATCCCCATGGGGTTCGCCCCGACGATCATCACCTTCTGCAGGGGCTCCTGCTGGGTATGGACGTAGTAGAGCGAGCGATCGACCAGCCGGCGGGTTCCCGTGAAGTAGACCGTATCGTCGGGCTGCAGGACGGTCGCGCCGTGGGGGATCAGCGTCTCGCCGTCCCGCACGACCGCCGCCACGAGCGCGATCGAATCGCCCAGTTCGCGGTTGAGGTCCCGCAGGCTCTTCCCGGCGACGTAACTGTCGGACTCCACCGTCGCGGCGACCACCCGCACGCGGCCGCCCAGGAAGCGATAGGCCTCGCGGGCCCCGGACCGGAACAGGATCTCGCGAATGCTGTGCGCCGCCTCGTGGTCGGGGTTGATCGCGAGGTCGATGCTGCGAAAGGCGATGTGCCCGCTGACGTAATAGTCCTCGTCGCGGACGCGCGCCACCTTCACGCGGGCGCCCCGCCGGTCCGCCGTGAGGCACGCGATGATGTTGATCTCGTCGCGATCCGTGACGGCGGCGAAGAGGTCGCAGTCCTTCATGCCGATGCGCTCGAGCACGGCAGGGCTGACGCCGCTGGCGTGCTCGAAGCGGCAGTCGAGCGACTCCTGGACCGCGGCGAGGACCTCGGCGTCGCGCTCGACGAGGATCACGTCGTGGTCCGAAGCGCTCAGGTTGCGCGCGAGGTCGTACCCGACCGCGCCGGCGCCGATGATCACGATCTTCACGCGCCGTCTCCCGCAAATCCGTTGAGCGCGGCCAGGACCGTGTCCAGGTCCCTGGCGGCGACCCCGAGGTTGGGGATCAGCCGCACGCGCTGCGGACCGACGCTCAGCGCCAGGACCCCGGCGGCGGCGAGCCAGGCGATCAGGCCGGCTGCGGTGGCGGGCGGGGCGACCTCGATCACGACGATGTTCGTCTCGACCGCGTGCCCGACCTCGAGGCGGGGATTGACGAGCTCGGCGGCGATCCGGCGCGCGTGGGCGTGGTCCTCGGCGAGGCGATCCAGGTGGTGCTCCAGGGCGTAGAGACAGGCGGCGGCCAGCAGACCGGACTGGCGCATCCCGCCGCCGAGGCGCTTGCGCAGGCGGCGCGCGAGCGCGAGCGTGGCCCGGTCACCGGCGAGGCAGGATCCGACCGGCGCCCCGAGCCCCTTGCTGAAGCAGACGGAGACCGTGTCGGCCGGCGCGCAGAGCTCGCGCAGGGGCCGGCCGGTCGCGACGTGGGCGTTCCAGAGCCGCGCGCCGTCCAGATGCACTCGCAACCCGCGCGCGTGCGCCTCGCGACCGATCTCGGCGACGAGGTCCTGCGGCAGGATGCGGCCTCCGGCTCGATTGTGCGTGTTCTCCAGGCAGACCAGGGCCGGTGCCGGGAAATGGACGTCGTCCGGGGGCAGGGCGGCAGCCACCTGGTCCCACGCGAGCGCGCCGCCGCGGCCGGGCACCAGCGCGGTCTGAACGCCCCAGAGCGCGCCGCACGCGGCGCATTCGTAGTGGTAGATGTGGGCATCGGCTTCCAGGATGACCTGGTCTCCCGGTCGCGTCTGGGCGCCGACCGCGATCTGGTTCGCCATCGTGCCGCTCGGCACGAAGAGCGCGTCGTCCTTGCCGAGCAACCCCGCGACGTGGTCCTGCAGACGCAGCACCGTCGGGTCGTCGCCGAGGACGTCGTCGCCCACCGGAGCGGCGACCATGGCCTCGTACATGCCGCGGGTCGGCTTGGTCACGGTATCGCTGCGCAAATCGATCAAAACCATGCGCCTCCGCTGAATCGGCGGGCAAGAAGAAGCCGGCGTGACCGCCCCCGCGGACCGTCCAGCCGGTCTGGTCGTCCGAGTCCGGCTTCCCCTCCCTCCGGACCGCGCGCTGATCGAGGCTGATCGATCTAGTCCGTGGCCACCCGGTCCTTCAGCATCTTCGAGACCTTGAAGACCGGCACGCGCCGCGACGGTACGGGCACGGCGTCGCCGGTGCGCGGGTTCCGCGCCATCCGCTCCTTGCGTTCCTTCACCTTGAAGGTGCCGAAGCCGCGGATCTCGAGGTGCTGCCCCTCGACCAGGAGGTCGCCGATCTTCTTGAGAAACAGATCCACCGTTTCGCCGACTTCCTTCTTCGTCAGCCCAGTCCGTTGAGCGATGTCCTCCACGATATCGGCCTTCGTCATCCGGCTACCGTCCTTCGCTGAGGTCTCGGTCCGTTCCTGCAGGCGCGGACTCGGAGGCCTGATCGTGGCCCATAACCACAAACGCGTCAAGGGCTTTGTGGCTTGGAGCCGGTGCCGCCGGCGCCCGCGCCCGGCGGCCGCGACAAGGCGCAGGCACATTGCAAGGTCGCGCCGCCGCGCCCGTGGCAGGACACAACGTGCCCGACCGGGGTCGCCGATTCCCGCCGATGCCTCCGGCGATCCGGCGTTCGCGGCAACTCAAAGAAGAACAAGGAATTACACGCCACGACCGGGCGTCCTGAAACCGTGGCACCCGCTTTGCAGTCAGGCCGGCGGAGTCGGCCGGAGGAGCGTTCAGCTCAAAGCAACCGTGCCACTGCAACCGAGTCGCTTCTCCGACCGCTCCCTTGCAATCGAGCCATCGGGCAACCAGCGATCAAAGGAGGACCAGACCATGGCCAGCAAGAAGCTCATCCTCATCCTCGTCGGCCTGGCGGCGCTCGGTTTCGGCGCGGCCGGCTGCGGCAGCGACGACGACAATCCCGCGGCCCCGCCCGTGGACACCGCTCCGCCGGCGCTGCCCAGCGGTCTGGCCGTGAGCTACGTCCCCGCTGACCAGACCGTCACCGTCACGTGGGACGCGAACGTCACCGACCACGACCTGGAAGGCTACCTGGTCTCCCGCAGCAACTACGATCTGGCCCCGGTCGATCTGACGGCCGAGCCCCAGGAAGAGACCAGCTACGAGGACGCGAACCTGTCCGGATGCGGCCGGTACGTGACCTACTACGTCTACTGCGTCGACCATCACGGCAACGTGAGCGCTGGCGCCACCATCTCGGTGGAACTGTACACCGGGGCCGAGCCGGCCAACCGCGCGCAACAGCAGTTCTAGTCGCGGCAAGAGGGCCTGGTTCCCTATCGCTTCGCTGCTCGAGGGACCTGCCGCCGCCGGCGGCAGGTCCCGAGCATGTCCGCGTCAGCCGCCGATCCGCTGGGCCAGTGCGAAGAACGGTCTCAAGACACGTTCGAAGCCCGCCTCGAGCCAGGCGCCCAGCGGCGTCCGGTTCGCCAGGATGAGGAAGGCGAGGAGCGGCAGGAAACCGAAGCGTCGCAGATGGCCCCACGCGGGCCGCGCGGACGCTGGCAGGAAACGCGCGGCGAGCCAGCTGCCGTCCAGGGGCGGAATCGGCAGCAGGTTGAACATCCCCAGCAGCACGTTGATCACCAGCCCCCGCACCGCGAGCTGCACCATCCAGGGCGGCTCCGGCGCCGGCATCGCGCGCACGATCAGGCCCAGCCCCACGGCCCAGAGGATCGCCTGCAGCGCGTTGCTCGCCGGTCCCGCGAGCGCGACCAGCGGCCCGTGGTTCCGGGGGTCGCGGAGCCGGCGCACGTCCACCGGCACCGGCCGCGCCCATCCGAACACGAATCCGCCGACCATGGCCAGCAAGAGCGGCACGACGATGCTGCCCAGGGGATCGATGTGGCGAATGGGGTTGAGGGTCAAGCGCCCCTGCTCGCGCGCCGTCGGGTCGCCGAGTCGCCAGGCCGCCCAGCCGTGAGCGACCTCGTGGACCACCACCGCCGGCACCAGAACCGCGACCGTCAGCAGCACGTTCATGGCGTCCTTCCTGGCAAGCTGGACCAGGTGGACCAGACCAGGTCCGCGGCGAGCGTCTCGAGCCACCCGTATTCGGGACCTCGGGGATCCTCCCGGCGCGACTTCGCGCGCAGAGCGACGACCCGCTCGGATGGCGGCTTCCAGAGCGCGGGATCGGTCGCGCCGAAGAGCGCCACGGTCGGCACGCCCAGAGCGCCGGCGACGTGCATGACGCCGGTGTCGTTGCAGAGGAACCGGTCGGCCAGCTCCAGGACGGCCGCGCCGGCGCCCACCGAGAGCGGCGGGGCGATCACGATCGGCGCCGGCGCAGCCTCGGCCGCGACGGCCGCCCGGAACGCCGCGACGGCCTCCTGATCAGCCGGGCCGTGCAGGACCAGCATGGGCCGGCCGGACCGTGCCGCGCGCCCCGCCAGGTCGGCGAACCGTTCGGCCGGCCAGCGATTCTGGCGCTTGCCCGCGCCGGGGTGAAGCGACCAGAACGGTCCCGGCGGCAACAGGCGCGCGACGAGCGCCGACGCTTCCTGCCGCTCGGCCCGGGAGGGCACGACCACGGGGGAGAGGTCCGCGGTGGTGATGCCCACCGCCTGCAGCGGCGCGAGGCTGTGCTGCACGGCGTGGCGGTCCAGGCACGGCGATGCCGGCAGGCGAAGGCTGTAGGCGGCGGCGACCTCGGAACCGAACGGCGCGCTGTCGCCGCCGACGACGTGGCGCGCGCCGGACCAGAGGCCGAGGAACGCGCTCGTGGTCGAGAACGACACGCTGTTGAGGACCAGCGCGAGCTCGGCGCCGAAACCGCGCAGTTCGCGCAGGAAACGAGCCAGGGCGACCGGTCGTCGCCAGAGTCTCTGCTCGAACAGGAAGAGGCGATCGAGGTGCGGGTTGTTCGCCACGACCTGCCGGTTCACCGGCGCGGTGACGAGCGCCGTCTCCGCCGCGGGCCAGGTCTCGCGAACGGCGCGAAAGCACGGCGTCGCGCAGACCATGTCGCCCATCTGATTGTGCTGGCGCACGAGCAGGATGCGGCGCGGCCTCAGGGCGAGGAGCTCCCCCGCCGACAGCGGCGGCCGGCGCCATCGCCGCGCCGCCCCGGCGGCCAGCCGTCGTTTCAGGTCCCGATTCACCGCGGGTCAGACCCCGGCTCAAGGCCCGGCGGCGGCGTGCCGATCCTCGCAGCGTGTGCTGCCGCCGTCCGCGGTCCGCCGGCGCGGCCGGTCGTCGGGACCTCACCGGGAGAATCCATGCAGCGCCTGCGCACGTTCGTCATTCTCCTCTTGTGCCTGGCCGCCGGCGGTCTCGGCAGCTACGAGCTCGTGCAGAAATCCGCCCAGACGCCGCTCGGCCCGCTCCCCGGCTCGGACCTCGCGACCCGCGCGGACAGGAGCGTCCACTGGCGCGCGACCACCGGCATCGCGCCGCTGGATCTCGTGCTGCACGAGAGCCAGGAGGCTTGCCTCTACTACCGGCAACTGGCGACCGGTCGCATCCGGTCCGCCGCGCCGGCATCGGCCCCGGTTCAGTAGCCCTGGACCTCGCGCCGACGATCTTCCAGATCGCGCAGGATGTCCAGATAGGCCTCGTGACGCCAGCCGGGCAGCCGGCCTGCCGCGACGGCTTGCTTGACGCCGCAATCCGGCTCGTCGCGATGCAGGCAGGTCCGGAACCGGCATCCCGCCGCAAGCGGCGTGAAATCCGCGAAGCACTCCCGCAGTTCGGCCGGCGCGAGGTCCCACGGGTCGAATCCGCGCAGGCCCGGCGAATCGGCGAGGAAGCCGCCGTCTGGCAGCGGGAACAGCTCGGTGTGCGTGGTCGTGTGACGGCCGAGTCCGGTCCTGCCGGTCACCTCGCCCGTGCGCAGCGTCAGCCCGGGCTGGATCGCGTTGAGCAACGCGCTCTTGCCCACTCCGGACGCGCCGAGGAAGATGGAGATCCGGTCGCGCAACAGCGCCCGCAGATCGTCGAGGCCCTCGCCCGTCACGGCCGAGGTCCGCACGACGGCCACCCCCAGGCTCCGGTAGTAGTCCCAGCGCGTCCAGGCGGCCGTGACCGGATCGAGGTCGATCTTGTTCAGGCAGATCGCCGGCGCAGCACCGTAACGGGAGGCTGCCACGAGCAGGCGATCGACGAAACAACCCTGGGGCGCCGGCTCGGCCACGGACTGCACCGCCACCGCCTGGTCGAGGTTGGCCATCAGGACCTGCTCGCGGCGTCCGCCCGTGCGCCGGGATGCCCGCCGGGAGAGCCGCGATCGCCGCGGGAGAACGTCCTCGACCACTCCGGCCGGGTCGGCGCCCTCGGCGTCGGGCCGCAGGACGCGCACGCGGACGCGGTCGCCCGCGACGACGACGTTCTGGGCCTGTTGCCGGTCCCGTTTGAGGCGCCCGCGCAGCCGGCAGAGGAGGATCAGGGGGCCGGCCGCCACGCGGCAGGTGCCGGCTCCGGCGCGAATCACCACGCCGTCGCGGATGTCGTCGTTCGCCGTCGCAACGGTCGCCGCCACGCTTCCTCCGGTCCGCTGTGATCCGTTCTTGCCCCGAACCCGGCGTTTGTCTAGGTTACCCCTGCCTAGCAGTAATACAGATTCAACGCGATCTCAAGGTGGTGCAACGCCATGGTCATTGCCGAGGTCCTCCAGCACACCTCGCCTGAACTCTTCCTCTCCGATCTCAAAGCCCGCAACAAACCAGGCGTCCTCAGCGAACTCGTCGACAAGCTCGTCGCCGGCAGTCCCAACATCACGAAGCGCGACGCGGTCCTGCAGATGCTCGAGAGCCGCGAGGCCCTCGGCAGCACTGCCGTCGGGCCGGGCGTGGCGTTCCCCCACGGCCGGACCCTCGCCGTCCAGCGGCTGACGGTCCTGATCGCGCGCTCCCGCAAGGGCGTCGATTTCGATTCGGTCGACGGCGAACCCACCCACCTCTTCTTCGTCCTCATCGCGCCGCCGCAGGACAGCGGCCACAAGTACATCAAGAGCCTGGCCGCGCTGACCGAGAAGCTGCAGGACGCGAATTTGCGCAAGACGCTCCTGGCCGCCGAGGATTTCGCGACCTTCTGCGCCGCGCTCAGGGAGGATTGACATGCACCCGCAATTGCAGAAGCTCGTCGCTCTCCAGGACATCGAGCAGATGATCGCCGAGACCCAGGACCAGGGGAAGGAGCTCGAGGGCATGGGCTTCAGCATCGCCGGTCTCGAGGCGCTCAAGGAGAAGGCGACGAAGCTCGCGGGCGAGATCGAGGTCCGGAATCTCAACTACTATCGCCGCCTCACGGGTCGTTTCGGCCACGCCGTCGTGCCCGTGGTCGACAACCTCTGCACGGGCTGCTTCGCGAACATCCCGGCGAGCTTCGTCTCGGCGACGAACGAGAACAAGCTGCAGAAGTGCGAGAGCTGCGGGCGGATCCTCTACTGGCCGTAGGCCTCCCCGCCCGTCCCGGCGCCGGGGCGCCCCGGATCCGAGCCCGCGCTGCCTCCGAGAGGCCAGCCGTCGCCGTTCGCGGGGCCGGCATTGATCGCCGGTCGCCAATATCGCATGCAGATTCTCCTCATTCCGGGTTGACATCTCAGGAGAAAACGCCGAAAATACCAGCCTTATGTAAATTCAACGCATTCGCACCCACCGGCCCGGGAGACCCCGACACATGCGCTCACTGGACCGATACGCATTGACGACGATGTCCTGCCTCCTCGCGCTTGCTCTCGCCGCCAACGCCTCGATCGTGGGGGTCGAGCCGCCCGTGATGGTGAACTCGACGGGTGGCGAGAGCGCGACGATGGCGATCCCCCGCTGGAAGGGCTACCTCGACCCGACCCATCCCGAGCGGTTCTGGATCGTGCACTCCAGCTTCTCGTCGAGCGCCACGAACATCGTCTTCACCGACGACAGCGGCGACACCTGGCATGACACCGGGATGCAGGCGTTCGAGAACGGATACCTCGATTTCCACGCGTCGGTGTTCGGCCGCGGCAGCGACTTCTACATCTCGGGGCCGTGGGGCGACGCGATCCTCGCCAGCCGCTGGGCCGCGCCGGCCGAGAGCAACGACGACCGCCGCGTGCTCGTCACGATCCCCAACACGACCGGCGGACACCGGTCCAACACGATGGTCGACGGGAACGGCCGGTGGTGGATCTTCACGCGCCTGGCCGGCTCGCCGGCGCAGAATGTCCGGTATACGTACTCCGACAACCAGGGCGGGAGCTGGACCTCCGGCGTCGCGTTCTCGACCGGCGTGGACGACGTGCGCATCGGCTCCATGCCCTACGCGGACGGTCGCGCGCTGCTCTTCGTCCTCTACCTGCAGAGCGACCGCGGCTACGAGTACTACAAGTGGAGCGGCACGCGCTTCGTCGCGCTGGCGGACCACTCGATCTGGCCCGAGTACATCGGCTGGGAGCGGCGCTTCACGCACACGATCGTCGGCGACGCCATCCACCTGATCTTCCGGGACGGCGACCGCCTGCGGCACGTCTGGAAGCACCACAACAACGGTCAGGGGACCTGGAACACGAACATCGTGCCGACCACTCCGTCTGCCGAGATCGATCCGGTCGCCGCCGTGCGTGACGGGGAGCTGTACCTGTTCTACTCGCTGCGCACCAACGACAGCAACGCCGCCTCCGCCGTGATCCGCGTGATCGTCTGGAACCAGGTCACCGCGACCTGGGGGCAGGAGCTCGCGGTGTCGGACGGCTCGACCACGCACAACGTCCTGCCCAACACGTGCTTCAACGTACCCGCGACGGCCGATTACGTCCCCGTGGTCTGGAACGCCGGCTCCGACGGCTCGCAGATCATCTTCAGCAAGCTGCTGATCGGCACGACCGGCACGCCCGTGGGCGAGGACGCGCCGGCGCACCCCCAGCTCCTCGCGAATTACCCGAATCCGTTCAACCCGCGGACCGTCATCCCCTGCGTGCTGCCCCGTGCCGGCGCCGTCCGGCTGACGGTCCACGACCTGGCCGGGCGGCTCGTCGCCGTCCTCGCCGACGGCGACCTGCCCGCGGGCCGTCACGAGTTCACGTGGTCAGGCGCCGCCCAGGACGGCAGCGAGATGCCGTCGGGGGTCTACCACGTCCGGCTGCACGCCGGCGCCGACACGAGCTCGCGCCGCATCACCCTCGTCCGCTGACTCGTCGGCAAACACACGGGCGGGCGACCCCAGCGGTCGCCCGCCCGTTGCTCCCTGGCCGCTGCGGCCGCGCGGCACCGCCCCTCAGTCCTGATACACCCCGGTCGCGGTCAGCGCGTGGGCCGTCTCTTCCTTGACCCGGGCCTTCTCGCCGCCGTCGTCCTTGACGCCGAGGTCGCTCCCGGCCCAACGATCCTGCGGGAACGGCCCGAGCGCCTCGAGCTCGTCCCAGTCGGCGCCGCCGGTCTCCTTCTGGAACACGAGCCCGCTGTCCTCGAGGTCCACGGTGATGAGGTCGCCCTTGCGGATCTGGTCGCTGCAGATCAGGTGGCTGATCTGGGTCACCACTTCCTTCTCGACGAGCCGGCGCAGCGGCCGCGCCCCGTACTGGACGTCCGTGCCCTCCTCCACCAGCCAGGCCTTGGCCTTCGGGGTGACCTCGAGCAGGAACGGCTCGGAGCAGCGCAGGCTGCGGTGGTGGATCTGCGTCAGCAGGATGTCCAGGATCTCGTAGAGGTGCGGCTCCTTCAGGGTGTGGAACGTCACGATCTCGTCGAAGCGGTTGAGGAACTCGAAGGGGAACACCTTCTTCGCCTCGCGCATCGCCGCTTCCTCGACGTCGTGGTCGAGCCGCTCGGCGCTCGAGCCGGGGTCGAACCCGATCGTGTTCTGCGCGAGGTGCTGGCCCATGGCGGCGCTGCCCACGTTCGTCGTCAGGACGATGATCGACTGGCGGAAGTCGACCTCCTCGTTGTTGCCCAGCACGACCGTGCCGTCCTCGAGCACGCCCAGAAGCAGGTTCCAGAGCTTGGGATGCGCCTTCTCGATCTCGTCGAAGAGGACGATCGAGAGGTTGCGGTCGCTCTCGGGCGGGAAGAGCCGCGCGAGCTTGCCGCCGGGTTCAGTGATCAGTCCGGTCTGGTTCTCGATCGCCTTGCGATGATGCCGGTCGATGTTCTCCTGGGCGAGGAGCGGACGGATCTCGCCGCCCACGTAGCCCGGCGGCGATCCCAGCAGCTTGCTGATGTTGTAATGGGCCGAGTACTCCTGGCAATTGATCCGGGTGAAGGCGCGGCGGTTGCCGAAGACGGCCTCGGCCAGCGCCCGCACGGTCTCGGTCTTGCCCACCCCGGTGGGACCCATGAACATCATGGTCAGCAGCGGACTCTCGGGATCGTGGATTCCGGCGATCAGCCGGCTGAAGCTGTCGGTGACCTTCTCGATGGCCGTCGGCTGCCCGACCACCATCTTGCGCATGCGGTTGGCGAAACGGGCGAGCTGTTCGTTCTGCTTGCCGGGGGCCAGGGTCTTCACGATGAACCACCTCGCAGTCCCGCGAATCCAGGGACGTCCGTTGCAGGGTGTCCGAGTCCGGTGACATGGGATCGGCCGGCGGCACGGCGCCTTGAGCGCCAGTTTTCGGGGCGAGTCGCCAACAACTTGATGGGAATGATCAGGTTACCGCGCCAGTCCGAACGCGCGGATCCGGCGCGCCCGGTTCGACCCGGTGCGCGAACGGTCGGGCGCGAAGTGGGCCGGCTCAGGGCAGGTAGTCGACCTGCAGGTAGGGCGCCTGCGCCTTGCCGGGGGCCTCGAGCCAGCGGTCGTCGATCCGCGGGCGGACCGGGCTGTTCGCGGCGAGGTACCATTCGAGCGCTTCCTCGATCCGCACCTGGGTCGGCATGACCGCCTCGGCGGGGACGGCGGTCAGGAAGTCGAGGCCGCTGTTGCCCTCGAGCAGGAAGTTCGTCGTGACGACCTTGTAGATCCGGTCGGGCTGCCACGGCTCCCCGGCCACCTCGAGGGTCACGACGCGGTCCCAGTCCGGGCGTTCGGGATCGTACTCCATGCGCACGCCGGAGACGCAGAGCCCGCCGCTCGTGCCCGTGACCTTGCGCTCGAGGACCCGGCGCACCATGCGGCCGTCCATCTCGACCACGACCAGCTCGTTGCCGAACGGCAGCACGCTGAACACGTCGCCGGCCGTGATCGCGCCGGCCGGCAGGTCGGCCCGCAAGCCGCCCAGGTTCTGGAACGAGAAGTCGGCGTCGAAGCGCTCCCGCATCGCGTCGGTGACGAGGTTGCCCATGACGCTCGCGCCCGCCGAGCCGCGCGGCAGCGGGACCGCCGACTCGCCGACCACGCGCGCCAGCTCGCGCTCGGTCTGCTCGCGATACGGCGCGATGAGCGCGGTGACGGACGTGTCGGGCAGGATCTCGTCCTCGAAGAGGGTCACGAGGGTGCCCTGGTCGTGGCTGGGTTCCCACCCGACGAGCTGGCGCGTGGCGCGGTCCACGATCAGGATCGCGTGGCCCAGGCTCGAACCGTTGCCGAAGGACTCGAAGCAGAGCGTGTGATGGACGGGGTCGATCCAGGGTTCCTGGTAACCGCGATGGGTGTGCCCGCCGACGGCGATGTCGACGCCGGGCACCCGGTTCATCAGCTCCATCAGGTTCTCGCCGCCGCCGGAGTAGTTGGCGCCGTAGCCGGCCGCGATCTCGCCTTCCGCGTCGGTCTGCTCGCTGCCGGCGATCCGCCGCCAGCCTTCGGCGGGATCGAAGGGCAGTCCCTCGTGGATCCCGAGGAAGATCAGGTCGGCGCCCTGCGCGCGCAGCGCGTCGCGGTACCTGGCGATCGTCGGCGCCATGGGCAGGAAGTCGAGGCCGGCGATGTTCTCGGGAAAGCTCATCACCTTCGTGCCCGGCGTGATGATGCCGATGACGCCGATCTTCACTCCCTGCACGTCGAGCATGAGGGTGGGCACACACCACGGGACGACCTCGCCCGTGGCGGTCTCGACCAGGTTGGCCGCGACCCAGGGGAATTCCGACTGCTTCGCGCGAGCCTCGGCGACCTCGCGGCCGAAGTCGAAGTCGTGGTTGCCGGGCACCGCGAAGTCGTAGCCGATCTCGTTGAAGTACGCGATGACCGCCTCGCCCTTGGTCTTGTTGCCGATGGGCGTGCCCTGGAACATGTCGCCGACGTCCACCAGGAGCACCGCTTCGCCCGCGGCGGCCGCCTCGGCGCGCACGCGCTTGATGTAGCCGGCGGCGCTGGCCGCGCCGCCGAGGGGCGGCGGGAACTCGGGATTCATGAACCGCGCTTCCTCGGGCGCGATGTGGCCGTGCAGGTCGTTGGTCCAGAGCAGGTGGATCCGCAGGAGATCGGGCGTGCCGAGCGCGTCGGCGCGGCCGCCAGCGATCGCGAGGGCGAGCAGGCCCAGACCGAGGCCGAGTCCGCCGAATCGAGGCAGTGATCGCACGATCGATCTCCTTCCACGCGTGGCTCGCCCGCCGCGGCCGCGCGCCGCGCGCCTAGAACTCGCGCGACCAGCCGAGGCCGAAGCGGGTGCGGCTGTCCTCCACCCGGGCCTCGGGATACGCGACGTAGTCCGCCGGATAGCCGAAGATGTGCGGCTCGTGGCTCGCCACCTTGTTCAACTCCAGGGACACCGAGAGCTCGCCCGCCAGGAGCGGGAAGCCGGCGCCGGCGGAGTAGACCGAATTGCCGCCCTCGCTCGTGGCGTAACTGTCGTAGCGGCGGAAGCCGAAACGCAGGCGCGTGTCGCTCAGGAAGGTGTGCTCGAGGCCGATCCGCACGTCGACGACGTCCTCCAGGGCGAGCTGCTCGTCGCTGCGGCTGTCCGCGAGCTTCGTCCAGTCCGTATAGACCACGTCCACCAGGAACGTGGTCCGCGGATCGCTCCGCGGATAGAACGCCGCGCCGAACCGCCATTCGGCAGGATATTTCAACGTCTCCTCCGTGGCCACCTCGGTCGGCTGGGCCTCGCCGGCGTTCTGCTCGGTCACCACGTAATCGCCGTCCGCCGACAGTCGCGTTTCGTACGCCACGCCCAGGGCCAGGCGCTCGTGGACCTTGCCCTGCACCCCGAAGGTCGCGGCGACGCCGCTGAGGGTCCATTCCTGGCGCCGATCGTAGCTCTGGTCGCCATCCGCCAGCGCGTTGTCCCGCACGAGCCAGGTCTCGTTGTGGTCGCCGAACCCGTAGTGGACGGCGGCGCCGACCGCGAGGCGGCCCGCGACGGGCTCCGTCGCGATCCCGAGGCTCAGGAACTGGAGCGCGCCGGTGACCTCGTATTCGCGCTCCTCGAGGATCCGGTCGCGCGGATCGCTGAACGGGCTCGGATCCCGCAGTTCCTCGTCGAAGCGGTACTGGTAGGGATACCGGTCCGCCAGCGAGAGGCCCACGACGGCCGGCAACCGGTCGAGGTCGAGCGGAACCGCCAGGCCGAAGCTGCCGCCGAGCCAGCTGTGCTGGTTGCTCGCGATCGCCATGTCGGTGACGTAGCTCTCGAAGCTGTCGAAGACCGGCACGAACCGGTTCTCCTCGTGCCGGGTCGTCGTGAACCCGGCGTCGAGGCGCCTGCCGGCGGTCCACGCCAGCCCGGCCGGATTCAGGAGATTCGAGAGGCCGCCGCGACCGGCGGCCGTGCCGGCGCCGGCCATCGCATTCAACTCCGCGGCGTACCAGGGGCTCTGGCCGCCGTAGGTGGACTCGATCTGCGGAACGGCGCCGGCCGGGACGGTCGACGCCAGCAGCGTGAGCCCCGCCAGGACGGGGAGCGCGGCCAGGGGTCGGATCCTGTTCACTCGCATGGTCATCGCTCTCATCTCCTCGCAGGCCTAGCCGTCAGAAGCTGTGATCGATCTGCAGGCGGACGTACAGGTCGTCGCGCGGAACGTAGGTCGCGTCCGGGGTGGGCGGCAGCTCGTCGCCGAAGTCGCGAATGTCGAGGTACGTGCCCGGCAAGCCGTGGTCCCGGGTCACCTTGAGCTGGAAGAGCGTGCGATCCGAGATGCGGCTCTCCACCTTGAACCAGTTGCGGAAGCCGAGGTTGTCGAGCAACACGAACTCGTTGCCCTCGAAGTTCCAGAGGAAACCGTCGTAGACCGAGGTCGCTGCGGACAGCTTCAACCACGGCGTGACGTTGTGCTCGTAGCGGGCCTCGACCGCGTGGGCCGGGTCGGCGCGCATGCCGACGCCGCTGAGGTCGTCGGCGTTCGGATCGCCGGGATCGGGCGGATACGCCAGCCGCTGCCGGGCCGGGAAGTTCACGTTGCTGGTGCTGTAGGTCAGGACGAACCGGTTGTAGTGCGACAGGAGCGCGATCATCTGCAGGCGATTCTCCCAGCTGCGGAACGTGCGCACGTCCTCGGTGTTGTGCTCGGTGCGGCTCGAGACCCGGTGCCGCAGGCGGAACCGCAGGTTGAACTTCGGCTGGTACTCCAGGTTGGCGGTGTAGCGCATCTGGTCGGCGCCGTCGGCCTTGCGTTCCCACTGGTCGTACTGGAGTCCGTTGATGATCAGCTGGCGGCTGAGCCGGTACCGCATGTCGAAGAACAGGCCGCGCTCGCCCTTGGGCTGCGGATTGTCGGTGCTCAGCCAGCCGTAGAGGTCGTCCTCGAGACGGTAGGGGCTGTCGAGGATCGTCTGCTCGTACTTGCTGTCGTTGCTGAACGACCGCATGTAGGGGTTGTCGAAGCCGACGTCGTAGTCGCGGTAGATCGCCAGCAGGTGCAGGTTCTCCCACTGCGCGAACGAGTTGAGGATCCAGGCGTCGTGGTTCTGGCCGTGCAGGAACGCGGCGCGCGGATCCTGCAGCCAGGCGTACTCGCCCTGGACCGCGACGTTGCCGTAGACCGCCTGCGCCTCGGCGCCGTAGATGCGCCGCCACTTGTACTCGGTGCGGGTGCCGGCGGCGGCGTCCTCGACCACGCTGGTGTAGCCCGCGGCGAGCTCGCTGTCGCGCGCCTCCCAGTAATCCGACTCGCTCCCGCCCGCGATCAGGGTCGCCGGGCGCGCGTCGAAGGCGCGGTCGTAGCTGCTGTGCAGCGCGGTCGCCCCCACGTAGGTCCCGGGCGCCAGGAGGTACTTCAGGTTGGCGCCGAGCAGGTCCTCGCGGAACGCGTCGCGCCGGAGGCCGGTCGGCGTGCCGCTCTCGGTGAGCCAGTCGTCGAGGAACATCTGGGTCGGCCGGGGATTCATCGTGACGTACCGGTTGACCGTGCCGTCGGGATTGAGGATCCCGTCGCGGCGGTCCGACGACCCCAGCAGGATCACGTTCACGTCGCCCAGGCTGCCCTCGACGGCGCCGCCGGTGAGCGCGTACTCGTGGGTGCGGCTGAGGTCGCCCCGGATCCCCAGCGGCCGCACGTTCCAGCCGTAGCCGGTCTTCCGGAAGTGGATGAAGTCCGTGTTGTCCATCACGAGACCCTGGCCGAACGCCGCGCGGAAGCTGCCCGCGACCGCGCGCTTGAGACGGAAGGGGCCGAGGTCCTTGCCCTTGACCTCGACGAAGGCCTTGAGGGTCTCGTCCCACTCCGCCTCGCCCAGGCCGCGGAACGAGCGCGCGCCGGCGCGGACGCCGTACGGCAGGTCGACCCGCACCTTGTGCGACATGTTGGGATTGAGCAGCTGCACGTTGCGGGTCAGGAAATCCGCGCCGATGTCCACGTCGAGCTGCGTGAATTCGGTGTCGGCGTTGAAGATCGGCGTGTCGTAATAGCGCACCTGGTAGTCGCCGCGCACCTGGTCGTCCGGACCGAAGTCGCGATCGTCGTACACGACGAAATCCCGCATCGTCCGGAACGAGTAGTAACGCAGCCCCTCGGCGCCGCGCAGCTGCCGGGCGTCGGCGAAGCCCCCCAGCCGGTCGCGCGCGCGCAGGATCGCCGTCGCGTCGACGGGCGAGACGTTCTGGAAGCTCATCAGCTCGAAGAGGTCGAGGTCGTTCACGTTCACGGGTTCCTGGAGCAGGTCCAGGTACTCGTCGACCAGGCCCTCGTTCGACCCCTCCTGGCCCAGGTAGTTGCTCACCTGGAGGTTGCTCGCCGTCATGCGCGCGATCGCCTGGTCGGCCACCGTCGGCGGCAGCACGGCCACGAGCGGCTTGAGCGCGGCGAGCACGTCCGGCGTGACGCCCTCGACGTCGCCGAGGTCGTACACGTTCTCGAAGTAGCGCACGTAGGTCCGGAACTCGTGGATGGCGCGCGCCACGGGCTCCGGGATGGGCAGGGCCAGGATCTCCTCCAGCGAGGCGCTGTTGAGATCCAGCTTGCCCTGGGTCGGAGCCGATCGACCGGAGCCGTCTGCGGCCGCCGCAGCGGCGGGCGGCCAGGCGAGTCCCGCGCAGCCCGCGACGAGGAGGCCCAGCCAGAGGGCCATTGCCTGCGGGCCGCTCGTGTGCGCGCGCGGCCTCACTTCGTATCACCACCCCAGGCCGCGGTCACGCCGAACTGGTGCGTCGTGTCGAGCACGCCCCCGCCGGTCGAGAAACCGTAGTTGAGCGCCCAGCCGCGCAGCGAGTAGCCGAAGCCCGCCGTGAGCTTGTTGGGCTCGGTGACGACGCCCGCGCGCAGCGCGAAGCCCGTGACCACCTCCAGCTCGAGCCCGCCGTGCCATTGCACCGGCTCGTCCTGCAGGGTCTCGAGCTCGAACGTGGTCGTCACGCCGGGGTACGGCGCGTAGGCGACGCCCGCGTGCAGGCGCTGCGGGATCTCCTCCTCGTCCTGGCCGATCTTGGGCGCGTTGAGGTTGTGGACGAGCACCCCGATCTGCGTGCGGTCGTGCAGGGTCGCCATCAGGCCGACGTCCACGCCGACCACCGTGTCGTCGCCGGGATCGAAGCCCGTCACGGTCTCGCCGAACTCGAGGCGGTAGACGCTCAGCCCGTAGCCCGCGGCCACCGAGGAGTGGAGGTCCTGGTAGAGGTAGAGCCCGTGGGAGAAGCTGAACGTCGACTCCGTCTGCAGGTCGACGTCCTCGTACTCGACCTTGAACTGGCGGAACCCGAAACCGAGGCTGCCGGCGCCGCCGGGCAGCCGGTGGGCGCCGCCGAGGAAGTAGAGCCGGTTGAAGTCCAGACCGTAGGGCTGCACGTAGCTCAGGCCGACCGCGCCGCCGGCCGGGGCCACGGCCAGGCCGGCGGGATTCAGGTTGCTGGCGAAGGGAGCGTCGGGCACCGCCACGCTCGCGTCGCCCATGGCCCGGGCGCGCGGGCTGACCATCACGTTCTCGAACGCCGCCCGGGCGGGCAAGGCGGCGAGCGCGGCGATGGTCGAGATCAGGATCGCTGCGAATTTCCGGTCCATCGCTCGTCTCCCGCTAATTGAGGCGCGTGGCCACGACCACGGGCGCGGTCTTGGTGGTCTTCTTGCCGGTCACTCGATCCACCGCCTGCAGGTGGACCACGTACATGCCGGCGCGGACGCGTTGGAAGGTGTCGTCGCGGCCGTCCCATTCGACCCGCGTGGGGAACTCGGGGATCCCGGAGACCGGCCCGTCGAAACGACTGTCCCAGAGCGAGATCACGAGCCGTCCCTCGAGGTCCAGGATCCGGAGCTTCGTCTCGCTATCCGCGAGCGAGACCATCTCGATCGCGAAGGTCTCGCCGAGAACCGGCAGGAAGGTGCGAGCCGGCACTCGCAGCGAGACGTCCTGCGCCGGCTCGAGCCCGGCCAGGAACAGTCCGGGCGTCGAGTAGACGAGCGAGAACGTCGCCGTCCAGTTCTCGCCGGTCTCGTCGCGGCCGTCGACCCCGTTGCTGCCGCTGGCCGGCTGGGTCCCCTCCTCGGCATCGACGCGGGTGTAGGATAGACTCCCGCTCGTCTCCACCTCGGTGAACCAGTCCTGGCTCGCGACCGGCGTGTCCGGATCGTAGCCAGGCACGGCGGTCTTGTCGAAGCTGTAGCGGAAGTTGCCCGTCTTCTCGTCGCCCCAGATGAAGACATCGATGTCGGTGACGGTCGGATCTCCCGCCCTCCAGTGGTAGAGGATGAGGGGCTCCCCGTAGAATTCTTCCATCTCCGGGATGCCCTTCGGGAGCTCGTCCGCGGAGCCGCCGTACGGGCGGTCGGGGGTGTAGATGCTGTTGCCGGGCAGGTCGCCCGGCGGATTGACGAAGACCGGTCGCATGGCCGGCACGTCGGCGACCGACAGCGAATCCGCGTACATCTCGAGATCGGGCAGGCTGTGGTACTGGCGTTCGAACCAGCCGCTGCTGGCCATCGAGACGACGAGGGTCTGGCCCGGACCGATGGTGGAGCCGTCAGGAAATCGGGCCGTGAAATCGTTGTAGTGTCCCCCGCCCACCGTCTGCTGCGTGGGGTCGCCGGCCGTGATCGCCCAGTAGACCTGCTGCCCGGACACGTAGCTGATGGCGTCGGTCAGGTAGTAGTCGCCGAGCGCGACGGCGTACGGGTTGGGATTGTGGATCTCGATGAACTCCGGCGCGATCTGCATCATGCTCTCGAACGGATAGATGTTGGCGCCGGCGTTGACCTCGGTGATGAGCAGCTTGGCCGCGCCGTCGTAGACTCCGGAGAACACGATCTGCTCGAGCACCTCCGGGGCGCCCTCGGGATACACGTCCCGCCGCTCCTCGCTGTCGACGACCTCCAGGTACCAGTCCACCACGGCGCCGTCGGGCTGGCTGGGGATCTCCCCCGTGAGCTCGAGACCGTCGGCGGTCATCGGTTCGCTCGTGAACGCACCACCGTCGACGGCGTAGTGGAGCGTGCCGGACAGGACGGGATCCACCGCCTCGACGGACGCGGTGATCACGCACGGGAGCCCCGTGAAGGCGGCGCCGACCGCGACGCCGGTGATCGTCGGCGGGGGTACGTCGGCGACGACCGCCGTCCGCGGCCGCCGATCGCCGCCGGCCGGCCAGACGGCCACGCCGTCGCCGGAGCCGGTCACGGTCGCGTACCATTCGAGAGCCGCGCCGGTGACCTGGCCGGGAATCGCGGCGCTCCAGGTGTCGCCGCCCTGATCGGCGCCGGTCGCGGTCTGCCAGGCTCCGCCATCCACGCGGTACCGGACCTCCATCCCGGTGATCTCGTCGTAGGCGACGGCGGTGACCGTGATGACGGTCGGCAGGTCCGCGTAGGAGGGTCCCACGGATCCGGCGAGCACGATGGGCGCCGGCGGGAACCAGGTCGCGGGCGGTGTCGCGGGCTCCTGCGCGGCGATGTCGTCCCAGCTCGCCAGGAGATTCTCGCCGGTCTCGTCGTGACCGGTCGCGCCGTTGCCGCCCGACTGCGGCTCGCCCGACTCGACGGCGTTGACGCGCCGCAGGGCGTGCCCGAACGTCGGCGCCGTGCCGGCGGCGGCGACCTGCGCGCCGACCGCGGTGTCCGGCAGGTACGTGCTCTCGCCGACCGCCACTCCGGTCTTGTCGATGCGCACGCGCTGATCCGCGCCATAGATCAGGTAGTCGAGATCCTCGACGAGATCGCCGCCGGTCCAACGGTACAGCACGATGCTGTCTGCGGTCGTGCTCAGCGCGGGCGTGTTGGTCCCGCTCGATCCGAGCCCGGCGCCGATCGAGCCGGTGGCGACCTCGACCATCTCCGGCACCTGGTCGGGCGCCAGCCCGTCCTCGAACAGCTCGAGGTCCGGCAGGCGGCCGTAGGCGTCCTCGTACTGGCCGGTGCCGTTCAAGGCGATCACGAGCGTGTCGCCGGCCGCGAGCCTCAGGCCCGCGGGGAAGCGGCAGTGCACGTTGCCGGACGAGCCACCGCCGGAGTTCTCGCCCACCGCCACGTTCCAGTAGAACTGGCCGAGCTGGGTGTCGTGCGCCGTGGACAGGTACACGTCCGACAGGTCCGCCTCCACGCCCGTCGGATTGACGACCTCGATGAACGGGCTCCCGAACGGCGCATCCTCGATCACGCGCGTGCGCACCACGACCTCGCTGAGCAGGAGGTGGTCAGCGTCCTGAGCGGGGACCGCGGCAGGCACCACCAGCAGGGCGAGAACCGGCAGCAGACCGGGACGCCGGGACTGGTTCCTCCGGACTTGAGACATGGAGACACTCTCCCGTGGAAGGCGTCGTCAGCGCGCGCCGGAGCGCTCGGATCCCCCGGTCGCGGCCGGGGAACGGTCACGGACGATGGGTGCGACAGATTAAGCCCATCGGCGGCCGGAAATCAAGGAAACGGTTGTCGGCGGACTTCCCGTGCACAAACCGCTCGCGCCGGGGCCGCGGCTGCGGTTGAATAGACCCGCAGGTCGCCGGCGGGGGCGGGTGTTCCGCCCACGGCCGCGCGGTCCGGGCAGGAGCTCGACGACCCATGGCCCGCGATCCGTTCGCACCGCTCTGCCGCCGGCAACGCGCCCGCGGTCGCGCGCGCGCCGCCCGGCGGGCGCTGTCCCGGCTCGTCCTGCCTGGCCGTCCGCGCGCCCGGCGCGAAGGTCCGCCCAGCGTCGTGCTCATCGGCGTCGATACCCTGCGGCGCGATCACGTGGGCCCCGAGTTGACCCCGTCCCTGCACGCGCTCGCCGCCGCCGGGCTCGACCTCACCGACGTGACTGCGCCCGCGCCCTGGACGCTTCCGTCCTTCGCCGGCGCGCTGACCGGCCTGATGCCGTCGCTGCACGGCGCGCGCCTGACCGGTCAGGTCCGCAACATGGACGCCCAGCCGCCCCGGCGCCTGCGGGACGGCACCGTCACCCTGGCGCGACACCTGGCCGCCCGCGGTTACGCGACCTGCGCCCTCTACGCGAACCAGTTCTTCGGCTTCGGGCTCGCCGAGACCTTCCAGCGGCACCAGTACCTCAACCTGACCGCGGACCACCTCCTGGCGGAAGCCGCGGAGTGGATCCGGCGGAACGCCGGACGCCCGTTCTTCTGCTTCGTGCTCGTGAACGACCCTCACGAGCCCACGACGCCGCCGGTCGACCTGCTCGTCTCCGAGCTGGCTGCCCTCGACGTGGCGCCGCCCTCGAGCCGGGAGCTGCAGCAGCTGGCGGCCTGGGGCGACCCGGACCGGCCCGACGCTCATCTGGGCCTCTGCGGCTGGCCGCTCCCCGAGCCGGCCAGGCGGACGCGCGAGCTCAAGCGCGCGGTCTACCGCGCCTGCGTCCGCGAGATCGACCGCGCGATCGGCCGCTTCGTCGAGCGCCTGGAGCGCCGGGGGCTCGCCGACCACGTGCTCTGCACGGTGTTCAGCGACCACGGCGAGGAGTTCTGCGACCACGGCGCCGAGGCCCACGCCTGGGACCACGACCCCCGCCGGGTCCGCGGCATCGGCCACGGACACTCGCAGTTCCAGGAGCTGCTGCACGTGCCCTGGCTGAGCTGGGGCGCCGGCGTGCCGGCGCTCGGCCAGGTCGGCACGCCGGTCTCGCTGCTCGACCTCGCGCCGACCGTGGCCGACTGGCTCGCCGCGGGTGCGTTCCCGCTGCCCGCGCCGGCGGTCCCGGGGATGGTCGGCCGGCCGCTGGCGACCGCCGGCCCGGATCCCGATCGCGTGCTGCTCGCCGAGTCCATCGCCTTCGGACCCGACCTGGTGTCCGTCCGCCAGGGTCCCTGGAAGCTGATCGCCCACCGCGAGGGCCGGCCGCTGGGGCTCTACGACCTCGCCGCCGATCCGCGCGAGCGCGACGACCGGCACACCGCCCAGCCCGAGCGGCTGCGCGCGTTCCAGGCCGTGCTCGCGCGCTGGCGCCAGGCCGTCCCGCCGGCCGTGGAGCGGGGCAAGGGCGACGGCGGCTCGGGCTGGTCGTCGATCGACGACGAGGTCCGGAAGCGCCTGAAGGACCTGGGGTACGGCGAGTAGCCCCGCCCGCCGGACGATCGCGATCCCGCTCCTCGAACCGCGATCCCGCCGCCGTGTGATTCTCGGTGTTCGATTTCGTCCGAACCGATGAGTGGCTCCCCCCAAACCCGATCACCTTCGCCCCGAGGTGCGCCATGCGTGAAATCCTCCGCTGTCTCGCCCTGGTCGCGCTCGCGACCGCCGTGTCCCTCGCCCTGGCCGCCGAACCAGAGCCCCAGCTGCCGGCGGCCCCGCCCGCTCGCGAGAACCCGTCCGCCGCGCCCGACCTGGACGTCAACCAGGCCGAGATCGAGGCCGGCGTGGCGCTCGACCCGCTCAAGGCGGAGTCCGGCGCCGTTGGCGCCGACGCCGCCTCGCCGATGATCGCGGAGATCGAGGCCGTGCTCGCCGCGAGCCGCGCCGCGGTCGCCGAGCTCTCGGCGCGCGCCGCCACCGCCGACCCCGCGACTGCGCACGCTCTGCAGGAGCAGATCGCGGGCCTCAAGCAGCAGGCCGAGCTGGACATCCTGGGGATCCAGGTCCGCCACGCCCGCGCCGCCGGCGACGTCGAGCTGGCCGCGCGGATCGAGGCCGACATCGCCGCGATCCTCGATCCCCCGGCGCCGACCGCGCCGGCCGAACCCCGTCCGGCGCCCGCCGAGCAGAACTAGGAGGTCGCCGCCATGCGCAGAATCGCCCCCTGCCTGCTCGCGCTGGCAATCCTCGCCGGCATGACCGGCACGGCCCTCGCCGACGTCTCGCCGTCGATCGAGGTCCGCCTCGTCTCCCCCTTCGTCGCGGTCCAGGCCGGCGAGACCTATGCCGGTCGGTTCGAGATCTCCTGCGGGGAGGCCGGCACGCTATCCGGCTTCAGCCTCGCGAGCGCGGGCTGGTCCGCCAGCCTGCGGCCGACCGCGACGTCCGTCGCCGTCGCCGCCGGCGACCGGGTCACGCTCGAGTTCACCGCGCAGGCGCTCGATCCCGGCCAGCGTCTCGAGTTCGCCTGCGACTTCAACGGCTACCGCGTGCTCCACGCGATCGACCTCTCCGAGCGGAACGTCCGCAATCTCACCGAGGGCGCCGCGACGCGGCCATTGCCCGCGTTCCTCGACACACCCGGCGACCGCACCTACGGCGAGCTGGACGTGCTGCTCGGCGGCGAGCTGCCGCCCGAGCCGCGGGGCGCGCGCCGCACCGTCACCGTGACCGGGCGTTTCGGCTGCACGCGCAGCGACGGCGCCTTCCATCCGGCCCACTCGATCCTGATCGAGGTCATGGACCAGGACCCGATCGGCGACGACGTGCTGGCCACCACCTCGACGAACTACGACGGCTACTATACCGTCACGTTCAACAGCGACGACGCCGGTTGGCTCGACGAGCCGGACGTCTACGTGCGGTTCACCCTGGAGAACGGCCGCGTCCGGGTCTACGAGCCGTCGAGCGGCGACAATTACGTCTTCGCCACGGGCGTGACCAACGACTACACGGGGACCTACCTCGACTACGGCACGCTGCTGCCGGCCGATCCCGACCTCCAGGCGTGCGTCTTCCTGCATACCCAGGCCAGCCGCTCCTGGGTCCACGACAACAACATGGGCTACGACGTCCCCGCCTGCCGCGTCGAGTGGCCGTCGGCCGCCTGGCCCAACTGCAGCGGGGACGGGCGCATCCAGATGCGCAGCGACTTCAGCTGGAACGACGGCTGCCTCTGGCACGAGTACGGCCACTGGTTCGACCACGAGCTCGCGAGCTGGGAGCCGTGGAACTACTGCAACGGCATCTGCGACAACTCCCCGAGCGACTGCGGGCACTGCTTCTGGTGCGAGGAGAGCCAGGCCGTCGCGTGGCTCGAGGGCTGGGCGCAGTTCCACTCCTACGCGGTCGGCGCCTGGTATCCGGGCTACTACGGCACGTCGCCGCTGGATGCGGTCAGCGCCGAGAACCTCAACGACTGCGGCGGCGCCTACGACGACCCCCTGCTCACCGAGGGCTTCATCGCCGCCCTGACCCAGGACATCGCCGACAATCTCCAGGATAGCCACGGCGTGTACGGCGACTACACCGACCGCCTGGCCACGGGCGCGCTCGCGGTCTTCACGGTCAACGACCTGGACAACCCGACCGGGTCGCTCGACTTCACGACGAAGTATCTCGCGCGGAACCCCGGCCAGCGCGAGGCGTTCTGGGAGACCGCCGCCAACTGCGGGTTCATGCTGGACACGACGCCGCCGGGTGTCGTGACGAACCTGAACTCGACCGACCACACCGCGGGCGTGGCGTCGCCTGACCCGACGGTCCGGATGGTCTGGACGCGCGCTTCGGACAACCTGTCCGGCATCGCCGGCTACGGGCTCTACATCGCGTCCGGCGGTCCCGGGATGCCGTCGGCGGTCCAGGACATCGGCGACGTGACCACCTACACGACCGCCGCGCTCTCCCCCGGCACGTACTACTTCTGCATCCGCGCGGTCGACAACGCCGGCTACTGGAGCGCGGACTACGCGTCCTGGGGGCCGATCGTGATCCGCGAGCCGGACCCGGCCGATCTACTGCCGTACCTGCACGCCGGCTGGGACTACCCGCTGGTGCCGCGGTCGACGGACGACGCGACCCTGAACTCGGCCGTCGTGCCGCCGACCCTGCCCGGCGACGCGACCGGCACGTACTGGAACATCTTCGGCCACAACCAGGGCGAGGCGTCGACCGGCGTCGGCTTCTACGCCTGGCTGAACATCGACGGCGTCTACACCGGGAACGCCTACTGGACCGCGGTCGGCGCGGGCGGCTATTACTACGGCCCCAACCGCGGGCCCGTCTTCGTGCAACCGGGCCGCCACTCGTTCACGTGCCGCCACGACGCCACCGATCTCGTCGCCGAGACGATCGAGTCCAACAATCCCTTCGGCCGGCAGTTCATCTGGACGCCGTCCACGATCGTCCCCGGCGCGATCGCGCTGCGCCCCGCTCCGCCGGAGGAGATGGGCGGTTGGGACGAGGTCACCTCGGGAGTGAGCTACTACAACTGCGACGGCCTGCGCATGGCGACGAGCAACGGGTGGTGGCATGCGCTGGCGGTATGGGCCGAATCCGACGACGATGATTTCGACTGTCGGATCCACACGGCATCGACCGGCGCGCAGGACGGGTTCAGCAGCTACCTGGCCTTCAGCTCCCAGGGCTACGGCAGCCTCGACGCGGTGATCGCCAACCGGAACGTGGCCGGCGACGCGAACTGGGACGTCGGCGTGCTGCGCTGGAACGGCGACGGCGCCTACCGGGCTTACCACGCCTACAGCCAGACCATGGCCTTCGGCGACTCGATCACCGTGGCCATGGACGTGAACCAGCCGATCCTGCTGCGCGAGTTCTACGTGTCCGAGTCCCACTACGGCCCGGTCAGCGTGACGGCGAGTTGCGACCCGACCGAAGGTCCGCTGCGCCTGCTCGTCCTGCACCGGGACTTCGCCCAGGGCACCCTCACGAGCGGCAGCCAGGTCGGCGCGGCGTGGACCGGCAGCGACGGCTTCGCGCGCGTCTCGGCCGACCTGACGGTCGCGGGCTGGTACGGCATCGCCGTCTACCGCGACCAGTCCAGCGGTCTGGACGCGCTCGACGTGACCATCGAGGTCTCGACGACGCCGCCCGACCTCCTGCCCTGGACGCCGGCCGGCTGGCACGCGGGCATCACGCCGCGGCCCGCCCTCGACGGCACGAACGTCTGGTGCCCCGCGCCAGACACGCTGTTCAGCACGCCCGGCGCGACCTACCTGAACATCGCCGCCACCAATGCCGGCCCGGTGCCGTCGAGCCTCCCGACGAACGAGTTCTTCGACGGGAACTACCTCGGCTACGTGAGCTGGGGCGAGCTGCCGGCCGGCGCGACCGTGAGCTACAACTGGAACCACGCGTTCGCGTTCGCCCCCGGCCGCCACGTCCTCTCGATGCGCGTCGACCCAGCCCAGGAGATCGAGGAGACCAACGAGGGGAACAACGTCCGGGGCGAGCAGTGGATCTGGAGCCCCGTCGCGATCACGCCGCCGCAGGCGCTCGTCCGCAGCGCGCCGCCGGTGAGCAACGCCGGCTGGAGCGACATCACGACCGGCGAGGGCCTCTGGTACAACTGCGACGGCCTGCGCCTCGTCGGCACCGGCAGCGGCTACTGGAAGGCGGTGGCCATCCTGCCGGCGGCGGGCTCGGACTTCGACTTGCGCCTGCACGCCCGCGGCGTCGGCGCCAAGACCGGGTTCGCCACGTCCCTCGTGGGGTCCTTCGAGGGCGGCACGAAGACCGAGTACGTCCTCG
The DNA here is from genome assembly GCA_022711765.1 of Candidatus Krumholzibacteriota bacterium. GTDB lineage: Bacteria > Krumholzibacteriota > Krumholzibacteriia > LZORAL124-64-63 > LZORAL124-64-63 > Glo-17. The sequence continues at coordinate 596,712 of JAKLEB010000002.1, read as the reverse complement.
TCGACTACAACGTTGTCTCGTGGCGTGACTTCGACGTGGGCATCCTGCGCTGGAGCGGCGCCGGCACCTACCAGGTGCACGCCGGCGCCTCGATCTACCACGGCTCGCATCCCACGGGTTACTGGGGACCGTTCTCGGTGCCCGCGGGGGGCCTGGTCGAGATGCACGAATTCCTCTTCGCTCCCGAGACCTACACCGTCACCGTGGAGAACCTCTCGGACGCCGACCTCGGGGTGGCCGTCCACCGCTCGGGGCAGGCGTACCAGAACCGCGCCGGCGCGGTCGCGTTCGCGGCCGGCGGCGGCGCCGGCGAGGGCGAGAGCTTGAGCTTCGCGGTCGACGCGCCCGCCTACTACTGCCTGATCGTGTACCGGGACGACCAGGCCGGCGACCCGGCGCCCTTCCGGCTGCACATCGCCAACAGCCTGACGCCGGTCGTCGAGGACGGGCTGCCGCGGGCGACCCGCCTGGCCGGAGCGTGGCCGAACCCCTTCAACCCGCAGACCACGATCGCGTTCGAGCTGGCGCGCGCGGACCATGCCCGTGTCGCCGTCTTCGACCTGCAGGGTCGGGTCGTGCGGACGCTGGTCGACGAGGATCTGCCGGCCGGACGCCACACGGCGGTCTGGCAGGGCTGCGACGACGGCGGCCGCGCCGTCGCGAGCGGCGTGTACTTCGTCCGCCTGCAGGCCGAGAGCGGCGGGGGGATGGCGAAGGTGGTCCTGGTGAAATAGCGGCTCCGGCCGACCGGAGCCGGCGTGGCGACCGGCGCGCGCAGGGCGGGATCCCCGCCCGGCGTGCGCCGGTCGCTCGCTCCGGTCAGCGCTTCAGGAACGCCTGCGGGTCGATCCCCTGCAGGCCCGCCCAGCCCGGCTCCTCCATGGCCAGGACCGAGTGACAGAGCTCGCAGTCCTGCGAGATCGTCTCGCCGCTCTCGGCGACGTGCGCCTCGTCGTGGCAGCGGAAGCAGCCGCCGCTCGAGATCTCGCCGTCCGCGTCGAAGTGGGAGAGGTTGCTGCGGTAGGTGCCCCACCCGAGGTTCATCTGCGGCCAGACGTTGCGTTCCAGGACCTGCGCGAGCCGGGCCGCCGTCGGCTCGAGGCCGGCCTCCAGCGCGGCGAGGTCCTCGGGATGTTCCTCCGCGTAGATCTCCCGGAGCCGCGTCGCGAGGAGCGCGGCGGTGTCGTCCCCCGGCTGGACCTCGCGAAGGACCCGCTCGCCCTCCTTGCGCAACCAGGGGACCGCGGGGTCGAGCGCGCCGACGGCGAGCGCGAGGTCCACGGCGCGATGCGGCAGATCGTAGATGTGCGTGGGGCGGTTGTGGCAGTCGAGGCAATCCATCACGCGCCAGGTGCCGGCCGTGGAATCGGCCTCGGCACCGTCGCGCAGGTAACGGATCTCGCCGTCCGGCGTGGTCTGCACGACCTCCACGATGTCCTCGCGCTCGCGGTCGAGGTGACGGTAGCGGACCTGGTTGCCCGGATCGATGTGCCAGTGGATCCCGCTCGCGCCGCCGGCGGCGCCGGGCGTGTCCGGACCGCCGACGTGCAGGACGAGCGCGGTCGTGGTCGCCGTGTTGTCGCGGTCCTGCTGGTACCGCTCGTGGGCGACCAGGCGCGAGCCATGGAAGCGCGCCGGCCAGTGACAGACCTCGCAGGTCTCGCGGGCCGGTCGCAGGTTCTCGACGGGCGTCGGGATCGGCCGGTGGAAATCGTCGGTGAGGACGGCGTAGACCTGGCGGATGCCCGAGAGCTTCGCCCGCACGAACCACGACGCGCCGGGGCCGATGTGGCAATCGACGCACCGGACGTTCGCGTGGGGCGAGCTGGCGTGGGCCGTCGCCTCGGGCGCCATCACCTCGTGGCAGACGTAGGAGCAGAACTGATTCGAATCGGTGTAGTGGTAGGCCTCGAAGCTGAAGAGGCCGAGCCCGATCAGGATCGCGAACGTCCCCACGCCGACCGCCAGGACCCGGCGCAGTTGCGCCGGCTCGAGGAGATCGCCGATCACGTGGGGAGCGCCTTCGCGCTTCTCGCGGGACCGCCGCACCAGGTTGCCGACGAGGATCAACGCCAGGCCGAGCAGCAGGAACGCCGGCAGGAGCATGAACCCGATGAGATCGACGTAGGGGTTCGACTCCCGGCCCACGATCGCGTTGTAGAGGTACACGAAGAACATCAGGATCAGCAGGAAGACGGTCACCACCACCAGCATGCTGCCGGATGCCGCAAGCCAGTTGTCCCAGAAGATCGGCAGCCGTCGCGTGAACCAACCCCTCAACCGCCCGAGCATCGGTTCGCGCCCGCCACCATTCGCCTGCATCGCGACAACCTCCGGCCAGTGACCGTGAAAACCAGAGCACCGGGCCATGATATCAGGGCGCCTGCGCCTAGGCCAGGACCGATCACGCGACCGGCGTCCGTCCGGCGGCGGGCTCGCGCCCGAGTCCCATGCCCACGACGAGCCAGAAGAGCAGCGCCACCTCGGCGTCGCCGAAGTTCCACTCGAAGAGCCCTGCCACCATGAGCCCGCACCACGCGCCCAGCGCGCCCAGGCACCAGGCCTGGGCCAGGTCTTCCTCGCCGGGCGGCCCCCGCCGGCGGCTCCAGCCCGGCGATCGCCAGCGGCGCAGCAGCTGCACCAGGACCGCGGTCAGGAAGCCGAGCGCCAGCACGAGGCCCGGGAGGCCCCAGATCACGGCGAACATCACGAGGTTGCTGTGCAGGTGCCCCTGGACCTCGATGGCCGGCTGGTCGCCGTGGTGCTCGCGGTACAGGGTCGAAAGATCGCGGTCGCCGACGCCGACGAGCGGGTGCTCGCGCACCCAGTCCCAGCCCGTGCGCCACATGAGGACCCGTTGCGTATTCGTGGGGTCGGCGGGATCGAACGCGGAGGCGAGGCGCGTCCTGAGCGCGCCGGGCAGGACCAGCGCCGCGAGCGCCGCGGCGGCCGCGAGGACGAGCAGCCAGCGCGGCCGCCAGAGCGCCGTGATCAGCGCCGCGCCGGCCAGGAAGCCGAGCCACGCGCTGCGCGTGAGCGTGAGCAGCAAGCAGGCGAGCACCACGGCGAGCGCGGCCGCCGCCCACCAGCGATGCCGCCGCGCGCGGGCGACGAGCACCACCGCGACGAGCACAAGGGCGGCGATCATGAGCAGGCCGCCGCCGGTCATGTACCCGCTCAGCGGCGCCGCGCGGCCGGCGAGCTGGCCGCCGGCCTCGTAGCGCGCGCCGCCCTCGCGCGCGAACCGGACCATCCCGACCAGGGCCGAGACGACCGCCCCGGACGTCAGGGCCACCAGGACCGCGAGCCGCCATCGCCGCGGCGCGCCAAGGGATGCCGCCGCCCAGATCGGCGCGAGCAGGTACCAGCGGCGGGCATAGACGAGGCTCTGGCCGGGGTCGCCCGAGAAGGGGATCACGAGCAGGGCCCAGCCGGCGAGCGCGAGCGCGGGCCATTCGAGGCCCGTGCGCTGTGGCGCTCGTCCCCGCAGCCAGCGCCAGACCAGGACGGCCGCGAGCAACCCGAGCACGCTCTGGCTCGCCGCGATCGAGAGGGTCGCCACGAAGGCGAGGAGCACCAGCAGGAGTCGGGCCGCCTGGTCGAGGGAGCGCGGCACGGCTCAGACCACGACGCGGTCGGCCAGCGCGTGCACCCGGCCGGCGAGGTCGAGGAAGGTGCGGCGCGCCGGCGAATCCTGGTGGGGCAGCATGACGGGCCGCCCGGTGTCGCCGCCCTCGCGGATCTGCGGCTCGATCGGGATCTGCGCGAGCAGCGGCAGGCCGAACTGGTCGGCGACCCGCTGGCCGCCGCCCGTGCCGAAGATGTCGTAGCGCTTGCCGTTGTCGGGACAGAGGAAGTAGCTCATGTTCTCGACGATCCCCAGCACCGGCACGTCGACCTGGCGGAACATCTGGACGCCGCGCCGCACGTCCGCCAGCGCCATCTCCTGGGGCGTCGTCACCATGACGACGCCCGCCAGCGGCACCTGCTGCACGAGGGTCAGCTGGGCGTCGCCGGTGCCGGGCGGCATGTCGACGACGAGGTAGTCGAGGTCCTCCCAGGCGGTGTCCTTGAGGAACTGCTTGACCGCCGAGAAGACCATCGGTCCGCGCCAGATGACGGCCTGGTTGGGGTCGATCAGCAGCCCCATGCTCAGCACCTGCAGACCGGCGGCGCGGCCGGGAATGATCCGGCGCTCCTCGGTGACCTCGGGCGGGGTGTCCACGCGGAGCATCGTCGGCAGCGACGGGCCGTAGATGTCGGCGTCGAGCAGGCCGACGCGATGTCCGTGCTCGGCGAGCGCGAGCGCCAGGTTCACCGCGACCGAGCTCTTGCCGACCCCGCCCTTGGCGCTGGCCACGGCGACGACCCGGCGTACGCCCGGCAGCTTCCCCCGGTCGGCCCAGGGATCCGGCGACTGGCCGTGCGGACCGGCCGGCGCCGCCTTCCGCTTGCCCTCGCCGCCGGAGCGGTCGTCGACCTCGACCGAGAGCGAGCGAATGCCCGGCAACGCGCGCAGGCGATCCAGCGCGGCGGCGCGGACCGCTTCGATCGTCTCTTCCTTCTCGCTGGTGCGGACGATCTCCACCAGGACCTCGCCCCCGTCGACCTGCACCTTGCCGACCAGGTCGATCTTCACGATGTCGACCTTGGTGCCCGGCACCTTCACCTCGCGCAATGCGGCGAGGATGTCGTCGCGGGTCAGACTCACGTCGATTCCTCCGGGTTGATCGGCGCCACCGCCGGACAGGCCAACAGTGCACCGGGCTTGCTCCCTTGGCAACTGCCCGTCACAATACCGCCGGCTGGCTGGACCTGCCCTTCGCGTCCCGGGAGCCGCCCATGGATCGGATCACCGCCGTGATCATCGTCCGCGACGAGGCGGACCGCCTGCCCGCCTGCCTCGCGAGCCTGCGCGCAGCGGTGGACCAGATCGCCGTCCTCGACACCGGCAGCACCGACGGCACCCGCGACCTGCTCGCGCGGCTGGCCGCCGATCCCGACCAGGTGCCGCCCCTGGAATGGGCGGCTCGCCCGTTCGATGATTTCTCCAGCAGCCGCACGGCCGCGCTGGCCCTGGTCGAGACGCCGTTCTGGCTCTGGATCGACGCCGACGAGCGGCTGTCGGCGGACCTCGCCGCCGAGATCGCCGACCGCCGCCGGCGCGACGAGCTCGGCGAACACGACCTGTGGCTCGTCCGGCGGGAGAACCGCGTCCTCGGCCGGATCATGCGTGCGCGGAGCCTGTCCGGCCAGACAGTCGCGCGGCTGGGCCGCACCGGGCGGATCCGCCTGTCCGGGGACCCGGTGCACGAGGGGCTCGTGCCGGTCGACCCGGACGCGACCGTCGGCCGCCTCGTGGCTCCGCTCGAGCACGAGGCCCTCACGGCGATCCGGCCGTACCTGCGCAAGATCGATCTCTACACCACGCTGGAAGCGCGGGCGGGGCGCAGCCGCTACGGCTGGCGGCAGCCCTTGCACCTGGTGGCGACGCCCCCCGCTGCCTTCTGGCGCGAATACGTGTGGCGCGGCTGCTGGCGCGACGGCCGCGCCGGGCTGGCCTGGGCCGCGCTGGGAGCCTGGTCCACCTTGCTGCGCTCGTGGAAGGTCCTGCGGGCCCGGCGTTAGCGCAGGCCGAGGCCAGTGACCACCATGTCCAGGATCCGGTCGTGGTCGAACGCCAGCGGCGGCTGCTCGTGGATCGGGAACCAGCAGACCTTGGCCGCGTCGTCCCCGGCCTTGACGGCCGGCGGCTCGCCGACCAGTTCGGCCACGTACACGATGGACACCGTGTGGCCGCGCGGGTCGCGGTCCGGTCGGCCGAAGGCGCGGAACTGCCGGAACGGCAGCCCCTCCAGGCCGGTCTCCTCGGCGACCTCCCGGCAGACCGCCTGGTCCGGGTCCTCGCCGTATTCCACGAAGCCGCCGGGCAGCGCCCAGGCCCCCGCGAACGGCTCCTCGCGGCGCTCGACGAGCAGGACGACGTGGCGCGGGGCCCCGCCGTGCCGGTGCCGGCGCACCAGCACGACGCCGTCCACGGTGAGCGCGGGATTGCGGAAGCGCGGCCGGAGACAGTCGTCGCCCGCCATCGCGCTACTTGGCGGACTGGTAGGAGGCGAGCGCAGCCTTCTGCGTCTCGTAGGTTTCGAATACCAGTTTCAGCTGCGTGACGTTCAGGATGTTGTCGATCCGCGGCGAGACCTCGCAGATCTTCATCGATCCGGCGTTCTTGCGCAGCGTGTGGAAGGCCGAGACCAGGATCCCGAGACCGGTCGAGTTGATCCAGGTGACCTTGGACATGTTCAGCAGGATATCCACGTAGCCTTCGTTGATCAGGGTCTTGATCTCGCCGTGGAACTTGTCGTAGTCAGGGCCACCCATGATCTTCCCCGACAGGGCCAGGACCATGACCTCGCCCTCGGGCGACTTCTGGATGTTCATCGGCGACTCCCGCGCAAGGGTGCTGGGCGGCCGCGGTCGCGCGGCCCGGATTCGAGTTCGGTCATGAGAATGCCCCGCGACGGGCGCCGAAGCAAGCGCCGACTGGACCGCGACCGGGATCTGCTGATAGATTCGTCTCGAATCCCGCGCACCAGACAGACCGACCCGTGAGGTCATGGCATGGCCACCGTCCGCCCCCCCGTTCTCGCCGGCACGTGGTATCCGGCGGATCCCCGACGCCTGCGCGATCTGGTCGCGAACTACCTCGCCGGCGCCGATCGCCGCCAGGCTCCGGCCGGGGTGCCGGTGATCGCGCTCGCGCCCCACGCCGGCTACGAGTACAGCGGGAGGGTGGCGGGCAAGGCCCACGGACTTCTCGCCGGCATCCCCTACGCGGCGGTGTTCATCCTCGCACCCAGCCATCGTGCGCACCTGGATCGGCCGGCGCTCTCGGGTCTGGACGCGTTCGCGACGCCGCTGGGCGAGGTCCGGGTGGCCACGGACATCGTCCGCGAGCTGGCCGCGTCGGGCGCGTTCTGCGTGAACGACCGGGCCCACGCGTTCGAGCACGCCATCGAGATCCAGCTGCCGTTCCTCCAGTGTGCGCTGCCGGCGGAGACCCCGATCGTGCCGATCCTGGTCCCGCACCTCACGGCGCGCCGCCGCGCGGATGCGGCGCGGGCCCTGGACCGCTGGCGGGACGGACGGCACCTGTTCCTCGTGTCCAGCGACCTGACCCACTACGGGGCGGAGTACGGCTACGTGCCGTTCGCCGATGACATCCCGGAGCGCCTCGAGAAGCTGGACTCCGGCGCGATCCTGAGATTCCTCGCGCACGACGGGCCGGGCCTGGCGGCCTACGGCCTCGAGACTGGGATCACGATGTGCGGCCTGGAAGCGGCGGTCCTGGCCCTGGACGCGCCGGCCCCCTCCGGGCACCAGTCGGTCCTGGCCGGATACGAACGCAGCGCCGACCGGTCCGGCGATTACTCCCTCTCGGTGAGCTACGCCGCGGCCGTGATCAGCGACCCGGGGGCAGTCCTGGCGACCGGGCCGGCCGCGACCGAGGCGGCCGCGACGCTGGCGTCCGGAGGTACTTCCGACCCGGCGGCGCGGGCGGCGCCGGCGGACGCGCCGCTCGCGTCCGGCAGCCTCGACGACGCCGAACGCAGGTTCCTCGCGCACCTCGCGCGCGAGGCCGTGGTCGCCGCGGTCTGCGGCGGGCCGCCGCCGGTCGCCGCCCGGTCGGCGACGGCCGCGGGCATCTCGCTCTCGCCGCGCCTGCGGGCGAATCGGGGCGCGTTCGTGACCCTCACGAGGCGCGGACACCTGCGCGGTTGCATCGGCTACATCGAGGGGATCAAGCCGCTCGTGGAGGCCGTCGTCGACAACGGCGGCAGCGCCGCCGTGAACGACCCCCGTTTCGCCCCCGTCCGCGAGGACGAGCTGAACGATCTGCACGTCGAGGTCTCGGCCCTGACGCCTCTGCGCGCGGTCGCCGGACCCCAGGACATCGAGATCGGCAGGCACGGCGTCGTGCTCGCCAAGGGCCGGCGGCGGGCTGTCTTTCTGCCGCAGGTCGCCCCCGAACAGGGCTGGGATCTCGCGACGACCCTCGAGCATCTCGCGTGCAAGGCCGGACTGCCGGCCGACGCCTGGCGCGAGGACTGCGAGTTCCAGGTCTTCGAGGCGGAGATCTGCACGGAGTGACCCGGTTGCCGCCGTGACGAAAAGCAGTTGTTCAAAGGAGTTCGCGAGACTATTGTTTCGGGTCGTGCTGCCGGCGCCGCGCCGGAGTCGTCCAACCCTGTCAACGACCGGGAGATCATGGGGCTTCTAGACAAGGTTCATCAGTTCAAGACCGCGCGCCAGCTGATGGATGCGGGGCTCTACAACTACTTCCGCCCGATCGAATCGGCCCAGGAGAACACGGTCCGATACAACGGGCGCGAAGTCATCATGCTCGGCAGCAACAACTACCTGGGGCTGACGAACCACCCGAAGGTGAAGGAGGCGGCCAAGGCGGCGCTCGAGAAGTACGGCAGCGGCTGCGCCGGGTCTCGCTTCCTCAACGGGACCCTCGACGTCCACGTGGCGCTCGAGGAGAAGCTCGCCGACCTCGTCGGCAAGGAGAAGGCGCTGGTCTTCTCGACCGGCTTCTTCGCGAATCTGGGAACGATCTCCACCATGGTCGGCCGCAACGAGACGGTGATCGTCGACCGCACCGACCACGCCTCGATCATCGACGGCTGCCGCATGAGCTACGGCAACGTGCGGAAGTACAAGCACCAGGACATGGCGCACCTCGCCTACTGCCTCGAGCAGGAGCCGGACACGGACAAGCTGATCGTCGTGGACGGCGTCTTCTCGATGGAAGGCGACATCGCGAAGCTGCCCGAGATCGCGGCGCTCGGGCGGAAACACAAGACCCTGGTGATGGTGGACGACGCGCACGGCATCGGGGTGATGGGCGCCCAGGGTCGCGGCACCTGCAACCACTTCGGGGTGACCGACGACGTCCACCTGATCGTGGGCACGTTCAGCAAGAGCCTCGCCTCGGTCGGCGGCTTCGTCGCGTCGGACGCCGAGACGATCCACTACATCCAGCACCTCGCGCGCGTGATGATCTTCTCGGCGAGCCCGCCGCCCGCCTCCGTCGCGTCGGTCGCGGCCGCGGTCGACGTCATGCTCGAGGAGCAGTGGCGGCATTCCGCGCTCTGGCGGAACACCCGGATCATGCGCGAGCGCCTGCAGAGCGCCGGCTTCGACACCGGTCCCAGCGAGACGCCGATCATCCCGGTCGTGGTCGGCGAGGACACGACCGCCTACAAGATGTGCGTCCGGTGCTGGGAAGAGGGCGTGTTCGTCAACCCCATCGTCTCGCCGGCCGTCGACCCCGGCCACGCCCTCCTGCGGCTGTCGCTGATGGCGACCCACACCGAGGACGAGATCCACAAGGCGATGGATGTGCTGACCGGGGTGGGCAAGAAGCTCGGGGTCGTCTAGGGCATCGCCCGGGGTCCGCCCCCTCCTGCAAACGATCGCGCCGTGGGTCCCGCAAGCGACGCCCCATGGCGCGATCGTTTGCAGGAGGGGGCGGGCGTCGGGCGAAGGCCGGGCGACGAGAGTGACGTGCGCACCGGTGGGGGGGTGGCGGGAGCTGGGGGCAGCGCCGGCGGTGGCGAATCGGGGGCGGCCGCTAGCGCTCCGGCGTGCGGAAGAGGGACTTCACGGCGGACCAGCTCACTGGTTCGGTGGCCGTCATGCCCTTGAAGGGGATGTAGTCGACCGCGCAGCAGTACTCCGAGCCATCGTTCACGTCGTAGATCCAGGCGTCGATCTGAGCGGCCGAGTCGGTGCCCCAGTCGCAGTTGGTGATGTCGACGTGGCAGTCGCTGGTGCCGTTATAATCGCAATATACGGAATAGCCGCCGCCGTTGATGATCTCGCAGTCGTTGAAGCGGCTGATGCCTTCACTATTGATCCGGATATTCGAATCAGATTGACCTCTCAATGCCGAACGCTCACACATCACCCCTGCACCATCCGAGATGACCGCCCAAAGACCACCTTCGAACGTACTATCATAAACCTGCGCAAAGCCGCCCAGAGAGAGCACCAGGCCACACGTATTGAACTGCGAAGCCACCACGTTCGAAATGATCCCCGTCGTGCCTTGTTGGAAATCGATCGCCCCGCCTCCGCCGACGAATGAGCAGTCATTCACCGAAACGTTCTGTGAATCGATACATGCACAGCCTCGAACGGGCAGATGTTCGTCCATTTCGAACGTACAGGCAGAGATCGTCAGATTCGCAGTCGGATAGAACGTGTGGACGCCAGTGTAGCAATTTACGAACGTACAGCCATCGATCGTGCAGTGCGACGCTGTGAACAACCGCACCCCATCGACCGCCATCCCCTCGAACCGGCAATTCGCCATGTCGCAGGCAGGGCAAGCGATGTACGTGCCGTAGCGCACATTCTCGACGGCGAGGTCACGGATCGTCAGCGAGGCGGCCTCGTTGTAGGTGACACTGATCCCAGTGTAGTTCGGATCCGGGGTATTCGGCAGCTCGGTCGGTCCAATGATCGTTGCCCCGAGACCGTCGCCTTGCAGGGTCAGGTCGTCCTTCGTGATCACGACGTGACAATCCGCGAACGACGTGCCGTTTCCCCAGACGTCCCAGCCCTCGGTCAGTTCCTCGTATCGCCCCGCGTGGATCCAGATCACATCCCCGGGCGCGGCCGCGTCGATCGCGTCTTGAATGACCGCGAAGTCGCCGCTGCCGTCCTTCGCGACGTGCCACGTCGCCGCCCCGCCGTCCGTCGCCCCGACGCACAGCACCCCCAGCAGCACGACGACCGATCGAACGTGCACGGCTATCCCCCGTCTGGACTCCGTCTCCGGCATCGACCTGATTCTACCACACCGCCCCCCGCCCCCTCCAAGGGCGCAACCTCGCGGATCCCTGGGACGTGCGCCCGCCGCGTCACGCCGCGGCGCCGGGGCGTCGCTTGCGGGACCCGGCGCCGCGGCGTGACGCGGCGGGCGCCCCCCAGGGACCGCCGAGATTCGGCCCTTGCCACCGCGGGGAAGTGAATGCACCCTAGCGGAGGTCCACCGCCGAAGGAGTCCCGATGCCGGTCACCGTCGCCCCCGTCCGCGACAAGAACGATCTCGCGAGCTTCCTGCGGGTCCCCCATCGCATCTACGGCCGGAACCACCCGCAGTACGTGCACCCGCTGCTCGCCCAGACGAAGGCGTTCCTGGACAAGGGCAAGAACCCGTTCTTCCGCCACGCGGATGCCGAGCTCTGGCTCGCCCGCGACGGGCGGATCCCCGTCGGGAGGATCGCGGCGGCGGTCGACCGGATCGCCAACGATTACAACCAGGAACAGGTCGGCTACTTCGGCTTCTACGAGGCGCCCAACGACCCCGAGGTCGCCCTCGCGCTGCTCGAGGCGGCCCGCGCGTGGATCGCCGGGCAGGGCATGGCCGTGATGCGCGGTCCGGGCTGCTTCACGACCAACCACGAGTACCTGGGGCTGCTGATCCAGGGTCACGAGCGCCGGCCGGCGATCGGCATGCCGTGGCAGCCTCCGTACTACCTGTCGCAGCTCGAGGCCTTCGGCCTGCGCAAGATCAAGGACCTGTTCGCCCGCGAGTTCGCTGCTCCCGGCGGCCGGCCGCCCGAGCGCATCAGCCGCTTCGCCGAGCGCATCGCGTCGCGCCGGGAGTTCACGATCCGGACGTTTCGCATGGACCGCTTCTGGGACGAGGTCGACATCGTCCGCGGGCTGTACTTCGACGCCTGGAAGGACAACTGGGGCTTCGTGCCCATGGACGAGGTGGAATTCCGCCACTCGGCCAGGGACATGAAGAGCATGGTGGACCCCGGATTCCTGCTGATCGCGGAGATCGCCGGCAAGCCGATCGGTTTCGCGATGACGACCCAGGACTTCAACGAGGCGCTGCGGCCGCTGGGCGGCGCCCTCCTGCCGTTCGGCTGGCTCAAGTTCCTGGTCGCCAAGCGGAGGATCCGCGGCGCGCGGACGATGCTGCTCGGCGTCAAGCCCGAGCATCGCCAGAAGGGCGTGGACGTGGCGCTGATCCACGAGACGATCCGGTACGCCGCCACGCGCGGCATTCACCGCGGCGAGTGCTCCTGGATCCTCGAGGACAACACGGCCATGAATCGCAGCCTCGAGAAGTACGGGGCCACGGTCAAGTGCGTCTACCGAATCCTCGAGCGGTCCGTGTGATGGCCGGCGGATTGATCGCGGTCACCGGGGCGACCGGTTTCCTGGGCAGCCACGTCTGCGAGGCGCTGGCCGCCTCCGGCCACGCGGTGCGCGCCGCCCGGCGCGCGACCAGCGACCTGGCCTGGCTGCGCGATCAGGCGGTCGACGTGGCCGTCGTCGACCTCGCCGACCCGGCCTCGCTCGACGCGCTCGTCGACGGCTGCCGCGGCGTGATCCACTGCGCCGGCGCGGTGATGGCCGACCCGGCGACCTACGCGCGCGTCAACGTCGCCGGGACACGGGCGCTCCTCGAGGCGGCCGCGCGGTCGCGGTCCGTCGAGACGTTCGTGCTGATCAGCTCGCTCGCCGCCGGCGGCCCGGGCTCGCTCGACGCGCCGCGCGGCGAGGCCGCGCCCGACGCGCCGGTCTCCGCCTACGGGCGCAGCAAGCTCGCGGCCGAGGCGCAGCTCGCCGCCGGGCCCTGGCCGTTCCGCACGGTCGCGCTACGGCCGCCGTCGCTGTACGGCCCGCGCGATCGCGAGTTCCTGCCGCTGTTGCGCGCGGCCGCCCGCGGGTGGACGGCTCGCCTCGGCGCGCGGCTGACCGGTTTCAGCCTCGTCCACGGTCGCGACGCCGCCACCGCCGCGGTCGCCCTGCTCGAGACGGCGACCGCGCGAGGGCGCTACTATCTCGACGACGGCCCGGGGCCGGCGGAACCGGCGGGGCCGGGCCGACGCTGGCCATGGGGCTACGACTGGGACGAGGTGCGCCAGGCGCTGGCCGGCCTGTTCCAGCGTCCGGTGCGCTCGTTCCGGCTGCCGGTGGGCGCGCTGCGCCTGGCGAGCCGGCTCGCCGGCGAGCGCCTGCGGCACGCCTCGCCGGTGTTGAATCCCGACCGGCTTGCCGACCTGGACGCGGTCGGCTGGGTCTGCGCCGCGACGAAGCTGCGCGAGGAGACGGCCTGGCGCCCCGCGTACGACCTCGCGTCGGGCCTGCGCGACACGCTGGCGTTCTATCGCCGGCAGGGGTGGCTGGGATGAGACGCTTCCTCGCGAGCCTGCAGCCCTGGCGCCAGGGTTACGACTGGCTGGGCATCCTCTACGTCGTGCTCAGCGGTTTCCTGCCCCTGCTCAACCCGGCGTGCTTCGCCGCGCTGTCCGAACGAGGCCCGCTGCACGCGCTGGGACCGCATCTCGCCCTGCACGCGGTGGTCGCCGCCGCGATCTACGTCGTGCCGCCGGTGTTGCGGCGCAGCACGGCGCCCGGCGCGCGCCTGCTCGGCGTGATCTACCTGCCGCTCCTCTTTCCGTGGCTCTACGGCGAGCTCGCGTTCCTCGGCGTCGTGTTCCGCGACTTCGGCCAGTCCTTCGACCCGCTGCTCATCGACCTCGAGCAGCGCGTCTTCGGCCTGCAACCGAGCCTGGCGTGGTCCCGAGCCTGGCCCTGGCGGTGGCTCCTCGAGGTGATGGAGTTCGCGTACTTCACCTACTACTTCTTCGCGATCATCGGCCTCGTCCTGATCTGGCGGACCGGCGGCCGCGGCCGCGACCGCAACTGGGCGCTCTCGGCCGCGTTGATCCGCGACCTCGGCGCCGTGATGCTGTCGTGTTACGCCTGGTACGCGGTCTTTCCCGTGTGGGGCCCCAAGTACTTCGAGTACCTCGGCGTGGCCGGTTCCGTCGAGTCCGAAGGACTGCGCGGCTGGCTCTTCAGCGACGTCATGCGCTGGATCCATGCCAACGGCGCCCTGTGCGGCGCGGCGTTCCCGTCGAGCCACGTCGCCGGCAGCATGGTGTCCTGGTGGTGGGGCTGGAAGGTCGCGCCGCGTCATCGCTGGTGGTTCACCACCCTCTGGGCCATGCTCACCCTGAGCATCGTCTATTGCCGCTACCATTACGTGGTGGATCTCGTCGGCGGGGTCGCCTGGGCCGCGTTCGTGATGTGGCTCACGGCGCGCTACATGGCAGCGCCGGCGGACGGTTTGCGGCGCGACACCGGGTCGCCGGCCGGTCGCTAGGGCGCCGGGATCGCCGGCCGCGTGAGATTCCGCGACCCACCGGGCCGGGTCTTTCGCAACGCCCCCGCCGTCGGCGTCGCACGATCCGGGCGGAGTCGTGCCGCGTCGTTCCCGCCGCCGCCTCGTCGTTCCGCGGATGATTGCGCACGTGTCTTGCCTCGTGCCAGGGGGCGGCGCAACGATGAGCGGTCAGGAGCCGGCCGCCGGCCGACCAGGACGCCGCCCGACCACGCCACGGTTGGTGAACGACATGGCACAGGAAGACCGGACATACGTCATCACCCCCGCCGACACCGATCCCGGCCTCCTGCGGAGCTTGACGCCGCTCGGCGACGCGGTCGGCGCGCCGGCCGGTCGCCGCCAGCGCCGGCGCCGGGCCAGTGGGACGGCGAACCGGACTGCGGCCCGCGTGGCGCCGCCCGCTCACCCCGCTCTCCTGCTCGTCGCCGCGTACCTGCTCGGGCCGGCTGCCTTGCTCGTCGCCTCGGCGGATCGCCGCCATCGCTGGTGCCGGATCGCCATCGCGGTCGCCGCCGCAAGCGCCGCCGTGGCCGCGATCGCCTGGTGGAAGGCCGCGATCCTGTTCGGCCCGCGCGACGCCGCGACGCTCGTCCAGGTGGCGACCGCCGCCGTCGCGACGATCGCCTGGGTAACGGTCTGGTCAGCCGGGATCTGGCGAGCCGCCGGGCGCTGCGGCGAGGGCCCCTGGTCGCTCCCGGGCAGGCGGCGCCCCGTCGCCGCGGCCGCCATCGGCTTCGTGGCGCCGGGTCTCGGGCTGCTGCTCACCGGCCACGCCCGGCGGGCGATCGCGACGATCGTGCTGGTGGGCGTCGCGGTCCTGGCTGGCCTCGCCTGCCTGCAGGTCGACACCTGGTGGTCGTGGCACCGCCGGTGGTCGCCGGCTCCGGCAACCGACCTGCATTTCGAGTACGGGGTGCTGGTCGCGGTCGGGCTCGCGGCCGCCGGCTCGCTCGCCTGGCTCGTGTCCGCCCTCGACGGCGCTCGCCTGGCGACCGGCCCGCAGGCGATGCGCCGCGTCGCGGTCGCGAACCGCGCGCCCGCGGCGCTCCTGGCCGCGCTGATCGCGTTCGTCGCGTTCTACCGCCCCGCCGGGATCGCCGGCGACCTCGACCTCGCGACCCAGCGATTCGCCGACCGCGGCTTCCGGGTCCTGCCCCTCTGCACGGCGGTCGCCGCGACCTACCTCGACCCCGCCGAGCCCCTGTTCGCGTGGCGCCTCGCCGAACGGCTGGACGCCCTCGGGCGGACGGCGGACGCCGCCGTCGCCCGCGACGCGCTCGCGGATCGCTGGCGGCGATACGTCGCCTCGGTCGGACCCGCGGAGATGTCGGCCAGGTGACCGGCGGCCCGGACGACCGCCGGGCCATCATGCCGGCGGCGCGGCCTTTCGGCGAAGCCAGGCCGCCCACGCCCAGCCCGCGACGGCGCCGATCGCGTAGTAGAGGAAATCCGAGATGACGAACGTGCTGCCGACCAGGACTCGGCCGAGGTAGTTGCGGCGAAGCGCGACGAGCGGCGCCAGGTCCACCAGCTGCAGGACCTCGAGGGCGCAGGTCGCCGCAAGGACGATTCCCGCGATCAACCCCGGCCGCGCCCGGGGCGCGAGCGCGAGGCCGACGAGGATCCAGAACACGACGTACAGCGCGCCCGCGAAGGAGTCGTTGAGCCAGACGTGGCCCCAGCCGGCGTAGTGCTTGGCGGCGAACCCGGCGGGGACGAGCACCGCGAGCGAGAGGGCGGTCAGGGCGCGGATGCGCGTCATGGGCGGACAGACGGCGTCCAGGGCCGCGAGGTCGTCAATTCCAGTGGATCCCGTACCGGTCCCGCAGGACCTCGAGGTGATGCCGCTCGTGGCCGGCGATGATCCAGGGCACCGCGCGCACGATGAGCACGTTGTCGTTCGCGACGCCGCGCCGCGACCAGGCTTCCGCCGGCAGCGAGGCGAAGACCTCGAGGGTCAGTTCGCGCAGCGCCGTCAGCTCGCGACCGATCCCGGCCACGGAGCGTCCGTCGGCGCCGGCGGTCCGGCCCCACAGGTTCTCGTCCATCCCCGGCAGCGCCGACTCCTCGCCGCGGGCGAACCAGACGGCGCGAAAGGCGAACACACGCTCCGAATCGGCCAGGTGTCCGAGGACCTGCTTCACGCTCCACTTGTCCGGCGCGTAGCGGAAGGCGGCGCGGTCCTCGCTGAGGCCGGCGACCAGATGATCGACCAGCCGGCCCTGCCGTTCCAGCAGGTCGAACACGTCATCGGTGGGAGGGACGTGCTGCAGATAGGATTCGTACGACGGGGCGTATTCGCCGGGCGCAGGGCGGGTGAGGTTGATCATGCCAGGCTCCTCGGGATGTGGCGATCCGCGACCACGCACGCGATCGCGCCAGGCGGCAGGCGGCACCCGGCCGCCTCGACGCTAGACGCTTCAGCCGAAGCCGCTGCTGCCGCAGCTGTCCCTGCCGCAGGCGGGGCCGCTCGTCGCGCGGCCGCTGCCGGTCGCGAAGGCGGAGAGGCTGCGCTCGACCTCGCGAGACCCGCAATCCGGACACGCCGCCTCCCCAGCCTCGAGCTGGGCGAGGGACATCAAGTCCTCGAACTGGCGGCCGCAGCCGCGACAGACGAACTCGAAGATCGGCATCGCTGACATCCTCCCGCACGAACCCGGCCGCCGCAACCGGGAGATTCACTCGACCTCGTCGTCGGCCTTCTCGGCGCCGTGTCCAACCCCGCCCCGGGGGTCTGCGACCTCGCAGACATCGGCCGCTCAGCCGCCACGGATCCCGAACCGCGGCAACACAACGTTGACGACCAGGAGGTAGGCCGCGATGACAACCAGGATCTCGATCAACCGCCGCCTCCCGCGTTGTTTATTATCTGCATAACTCCTTGATTAAAGATAGGCGCGTCCGGCCGCGCGTCAAGGACCGGCGGCGCCGCTTGCCGCGCTGCGCGTCGTGGAGTTAACTTCGGCGCCGATGTCCGTCGGCCGAGCCCCAGTCCGGAGGCCCTCCGTGACCGAAACCAGCGCCCGCTTCGAACGCACCCTCGTGACCGCCGCCCTGCCCTACGCCAATGGCGAGATCCACCTCGGCCACCTGGCCGGCGCCTACCTGCCGGCCGACATCTACGCGCGCTACCTGCGCCTGCGAGGGCGGCCGGTGCTGTTCATCTGCGGCACCGATGAATACGGCGTCCCGATCACCCTCGCGGCGGAGCGCCAGGGCGTCTCGCCGAAGGAGCTGGTCGACCGCAACTACGTCTCGATCAGGGCGAGCTTCGCCGGGCTCGGCATCGAGTTCGACAACTTCTCGCAGACCAGCCGTCCGATCCACGCCGAGACCAGCCAGTCCTTCTTCAGGGACCTCCACGCCCAGGGACGCCTCAAGCAGAAGACTACGCAGCAGTTCTACAGCCCGAGCCAGCAGCGCTTCCTGGCGGACCGCTACATCGAGGGCACCTGCCCCCACTGCGAGCGCGACGGCGCCCGGGGCGACCAGTGCGAGACCTGCGGCAGGTCGCTCAATCCCACCGACCTCATCGATCCGCACGATGCCCTGAAGGGCGAGCCCCTGGAGCTGCGCGAGACCACGCACTGGTTCCTCCCGCTCGGCGACTGGCAGCCGCAGCTCGAGTCGTTCATCGGCGCCCATCCGGAATGGAAGGAGAACGTCCTGCAATTCTGCCGCGCGTGGTTCAAGGACGGTCTGGACGACCGCGCCGTCACCCGCGACATCGACTGGGGCGTGCCCGTGCCGCTGCCCGACCACGCCGGCAAGGTCCTCTACGTCTGGTTCGACGCGCCGATCGGCTACATCTCGTCGACCCGCGAGTGGGCGATCGAGCAGGGCGACCCCGAGGCGTGGCGCGTCTGGTGGCAGGACCCCACGACCCGGCTCGTCCACTTCATCGGCAAGGACAACGTGGTCTTCCACGCGCTCATGTTCCCGGCCATGCTGCTGGCTCACAGCGAGCCCTTCATCCTGCCCGACAACGTGCCCGCGAACGAATTCCTCAACCTCGAGGGACGCAAGCTCTCGACGAGTCGCGGTTTCGCCGTCTGGCTGCCCGACTACCTCGCGAAGTTCAAGCCCGACCCGCTGCGCTACGCGATGGCGAGGAACCTGCCCGAGACCCGCGACATGAACTTCACCTGGGAGGGATTCCTCGCGCGCAACGACAACGAGCTCGGCAACAACTTCGGCAACCTGTTCAACCGCGTCCTCACGTTCATCCACAAGTACTTCGACGGCGCGGTGCCCGCCTGGTCGCCGGACGAGCTGCAGGACGCCGATCGCGCGGTGCTGGCCGAGGTGGCCGCGCTGCGCGACCGCTGGGCCGAGCACCTGGAGCGATTCGAGATCAAGGCCGCGATGGAATGTGCGTTCGCGGCCGGCCAGGCCGGCAATCGCTACTTCGACGAGGCGGCGCCCTTCAACACGCGCAAGACCGACCTCGCGCGGTGCGGGCAGAGCCTCGGCGTGTCGGTCCAGATCGTGCGCCAGCTCTGCGCGATGCTGGCGCCGGTCGTGCCGTTCGGCATGGCCAGGCTCTGGGGCTGGCTCGGCATGGAGACCCCTCTATTCCATGGCGGCTGGGACGAGGCGCTGCGGGACGTGCCGGCGGGGCGGCCGCTCGGCCGCCCCGAGATCCTCTTCCCGCGTCTGGATCCGGAGGCGATCGAGGCCGAGGTCGCGCGGCTGCAGCGTCTGGTCGAGGATCGACCGGCGTAGCGCCGCGCGGATCCCCGGCCGGTCAGTGCGCGCCGGTACCCCGCACGACGACGCCGAAGGTCCGCACCAGGATCTTCAGGTCGGTCCACAGGCCGATCTCGCGAATATAGTGGCGATCGAGAGCCACCTTGCGCCGGACCGACTCGAGATCCTGGTCGTACCCGTTCTCGATCTGGGCCAGGCCGGTGATTCCCGGCCGGACGATCAGCCGCTCGCGGTAGAGGGGCACCTCCTGCTCGAGCAGGTTGATGAAGCAGAGACGCTCCGGGCGCGGTCCCACCACGCTCATCTCGCCGCGCAACACGTTCCAGAACTGGGGCACCTCGTCCAGGCGGCTCGTCCGCAGGATGCGCCCGACGCGGGTCACGCGGTCGTCGTTGCGGGCGGCCCAGCGCGGACCGTGCCGCTCGGCGTCGCTGACCATCGTGCGCAGCTTCCAGACCCGGAACGGCCGACCCGGCTGGACCATCCTGCGGCGATCGCCTCCCGGGCGCGCCGCCGGCTCGCGGCGGCGGTTCAGGCCGATGCGGATCTGCGAGTAGAATACCGGACCCCTCGCGTCGAGCTTGATCGCGAGGGCGATCGCCGGCAGGAGCACGGCGAAGATCGCGAGCGCCACCACGGCGATCCCGAGGTCGAGCGCGCGCTGCAAGCCCCTGACATAGCTCAGGTTGGCGACGTCACGCAACGGCCTGTCGACGGCCGGCTGGCGTTCCTTTGCCGGACGATAGGGTTCGACGGCGGGCGTCGCACGGTGGCTGGCGAGTGCGTTCATGAGCGTCCTGACCATGGAAGGCGTCTCCCGGATCGGCATCGACGTTGGTTCCGACATTCACTGACACCAGATGTTTGGGCCGGCCGCGTAGCCTTACGCAAAGAATTCGACAGCGCCGGCGAGAGGAAATCACAGGGAATTTTTACCGCTCGCGGCGACGAGGTCGAGAGCGGCGATCATGGCGCGGCGGGCGGCGGCTACCATCGCGGCGGTGGGAACGACTGGCATCGGCGGCTCCTCGGCACGGGTTCCGCGATGTACGTCCGGCAATGGCGATGGTTTCAATCTGATCTATCAGAGGGCCAGGTCGCCGCGGCAGAGCACGGTCACCCGCTGGCCGTCCGCGCGCTCGATCTCCACGGTGGGGAGGTGGATCAGGCAGTCCACGTGCAGGCCCGAGCAGTTGCACCCGCCCGGGAAGCCGCGGTTGTCCCCGAACGCGACGTGGGCGGTGCGCAGCGCCTTCTCGTCCTCGAGCATGCGGCCCATCAGGCGGGCGCCCGGATTCAACCCCATGCCGACCTCGCAGACCGCCGCCGAACCGTCGTCGTGCGCCAGGTGGCGCTCGATCCGCTCCCGCCAGACGAGGTCCGCGCAGTCGACCGCGACCGCGCGGCCCCCGCGCACCACGAAGCGCACCGGCATCGGCGCCACGCCATCGTCGCCGATGGGTCCGTCGCTCACCAGGACGCCCTCGGCCGACCCCTCGACGGGTGCGCAGTAGATCTCGCCGCACGGCAGGTTCACGCAGCAGTCGGGCCGGGCCTTCAGGTCCGAGATGAACGGGCGGCCCCGCACGTCGACGGCGAGATCCGTCCCCAGATCCGTGCGCACGATCAGGCGGACCGCTCCCTCGAGCAGGTCGAGCATCAGGCTCTCGCGCAGGCGCATGCGCCGGTAGTCGACGTCGAGCGAGCCGCCGGTCATCATGTCCTCGCTGATTCCCGGCGCATGGCCCATCCGGATCGTGCCCACGCCTTCCACCAGGCGCAGCCACTCGATGCGGAACGGCGTCTCGGCCGTGTGGCCCGGGATCGCGTTCACGACGACGGTGGGTCCGGGCACCAGCGCGGCCAGCTCGCGCGGCACGCCCGCGAGCGGCCGGCCGTGCGGCGGCAGCTCGAAGACGGTCACCTTGCATCCATAGTACCGAGCGGCGGCCGCGAACGCGCCGGGGCACGCGCCACAGGCCTCGTCGCCGACGATGAGCACCTGATCGTCCGGGCGCAGGTCGAGCGCCGACTCCATGGCGCGCAGCGCTGCCGAGATCATCGCGGGGGTGGGTCGCTGGACGACGCCGAAGTTCATCATCGGTCCTCGCTCGGTCCGGCTGAACGACCGCTGCCGCATCCGGGGCGGACGGCAGCGACCGCTGACAAAGATCATGCGCACCCCGGGGGAATGCAAAGCAGTTCCGCCGGACCGGCGCGCCGGGCTTGTCGATCCCGCCGGCCGAGTCTATGCTCATCCTGAACGGCGCCTCTCACTTGCCGCGCCGTCCTCTCCCGCGCCGGAGGTCACCCTCATGGAGCGATTCGACAAGCTGGGGATGCTGGTCATTCCGAATCCGCGGTCGCGGACGCCGCGCCCGCGCGCGACGACGCTGATCGCCACGCGGCTCTACTGTCAGCACGGCCACGACCTCGTGAGCAGCCGCGCGGTCTTCGACGGTCACCCGGGAATCCTGATCGCCGCCCGTGACCAGAGGGATCACCCGGGACTCGTCGCCCTGAGTCCGGTCTTCGGCGACAAGCGACGGATCTCGCTCGACCTGGACCTCGTGCCCGGCGAACGCGCCACCCTGAGCTGCCCGAGCTGCGGCGCAGCGCTGCCCGTCCACTCTCCGTGCGAATGCGGGGCGGACCTCGTCGCCCTGTTCCTGACGGCCAGCGGCGACTTCGCCGAGTGCATCGGGATCTGCGACCGCGTCGACTGCGTCCACGCGCGGATCACCACGAGCAGCGAGCTGATCGCCCGCGCCGCGGCATTTCCCCGGTCCTGACGCGACCGCCGCGTCACTTGGCCAGGACGATTCGACTGGTCCGCACGGCCTGGTCCGCCACGAGCCGCACCAGGTATACGCCGGCTGCCAGCTCGGTGCCGCGGCCGTCCCGTCCGTCCCAGGCGACCGACTGCCACGCGCCGGTCGCGACGCCGTCGACCAGGTCCTGGATTCGCCGGCCTCGCAGATCGAAGACGCGAACGGTCACGGCCGTGCCGGCCGCGGCCCGGTACGTGATCGTCGTGCGCGGGTTGAACGGATTCGGGTGGGCCTGCCCGAGGCGGGCCGGCGCGGCCGGCGGCTCGCTGCCGGGGCCTGCGAGCGCGAGCGGCGCCAGCCGCGGGAAGCCGGTCAGCTCGAGCTCGAGCAGATAGGAGGGTCCGCCTGCCGCCTGATACGCCGCGTCGGCGTCGCGCAGCCGGAGGAGCCCGCTCTCGACGAAGGCGGCCGAGTTCGCCCGGGGTGGACCGTCGTGGAGCACCGCGAGCCGCCCTGCAGCGTCGCGGCGGCAGAACCTGACCCGCGCGAGCGCGCTCTCCGGCGCGAACAGCTCGATCGCTCCGGCCGCCCCGCCGTCGTCGGTCCAGCTGCACGACCAGGCGCCCACCAGCACGGGCACCACCGTGCTGCTGCTGTCGACGCAACGCACCCATCCCGCGACGGCCACGCTGGTGACGTTGCCCGCGGTCGCCCCCACGGCGTAGTCGGCGAGCAGGTCGCCGTCGATGTCGCCGATCGTCGCGCACCAGCCGCCGAAGCCGTCGTTCGCCTCGGTGCCCGCCGCGAGCCCGCTGCCCCGGTCGACCTCGGGCAGGCTGTCCGCGTCATCCACGTTCCCGGTGCCGCCGGCCAGGAGGAAGGCCCGCCCCGCGTTCGCGGCCGTCTGGTCATCGAACGGAGCGCCGACCAGGACGTCCGGCGCGCCGCTGGCGGTCACGTCACCGACGCCCGCCACGGACCAGCCGAAGTTGCTGTTGCCCGCGGGACCGTTCGCGTAGCGATCGCTGTCCGCGTCGGCATCCAGGCCGCCGAAGAAGACCTCCACGCGCCCGGCATTGAGCGCGCTGCCGCTGAAGTACGGGATGCCGACCGCCAGGTCGGGATCGCTGTCGCCGTCGTAGCTGCCGATGCCGGCGATGCTGTATCCGAACTCGTTGTTGGCGAACGAGGGCGAGCTGCTCTCGAGGGTCAGGTCGACCGTCGCGTCGGGGCCTGGACTGGGCGACGTCGAGCCCTCGAAGACGTAGACGCGTCCTGCGATCGCGGTGCCGGCGGTGTCGTGACTGGGAGCTCCCACCGCGACGCAGTTCGCGCTGCCGCCGAGGAAGTCCGCGACTCCGGCCACGGACCAGCCGAAGTGCTCGTAGGCGCGGCTGCCCGCGAGGGTGAGGCTGGGCGTCGTGAGGGGACCGCCGCTGCGCCCGAAGTAGACGTAGGCGGCGCCGGCCTCGATCCCGTAGGTGTTGGTCCGGGGCGCGCCGACGGCGAAGTCGTCGCGGCCGTCGCCGTCGAGATCGCCGAGGGCCGCGATGGCCCACCCGAATTGACCGTTCGCCGCGGGGCCCTCGAGCGTGACGTCGGGCGCGGTGGGCAACGGGTCGCCGCCATAGAAGAGATAGACCCGCCCCGCCTCGCTGCCCGCGTTGTCGGCGTACGGCGCGCCGATCGCGATATCCGGCGTGCCGTCGCCGTTGACGTCGCCGATCCGGCTCACGGAGTGACCGAAGTGCTCGCCGGCGTGGCCGGCGAAGACACGATTGGCGTTCAAGTCGAGAGCGGTCCCGCCGAACCAGAGGTAGGCGCGACCGGCGTCCTGGCCCGCCGCCTGGTATCCCGGCGCGCCCACGAGCACTTCCCAGGCGCCGTCGCCGTTCTGGTCCTCGAGTCCACTCACGGCCGCGCCGAATTGCAGACCGGCCACGCCGGCCTCGTCACGGAGGTAGACGGCGGCCGGAGCGGACGCGATGCTAAATGCGAGAATGAGCAGCGTGAGGATCGCAGGACGCACGAGGGACCTCCCAGTCTCCGCCGCCAGCGGCTGGATCCGGCCGGATCCGACCGCACTGCTGGTCCGGTATTGAACACCCGTTGCCGCCCGGCGTCGAAAAAACGCTTGATCGCCGGACGCGGCTGGACTCATCTTTGCAAGTCTTCGGCCAACCGCGAGACTGCCACCGACAGGGGTTCCATGCGACGTCTTTTCCTCGTGACCACGGTGCTAGCCCTGGCCCTCGCCGCGATCGGCTGGCTCGGCCGTCAGGCCACGCTCGACCCCGTCCACAGTCCCGCGGCCGCCGCGCTCGGGGCCGGCGGACCGGTGGAACACCTGACCAGTGCGCTACCCTTGGTGTCCGAAACTCCGCCAGCCGTCACCGAGACCGGACCGGCGGGCCCTGCCCTGCCCAGCCGGCTCGAGCTGCGCGTCCAGCGGCATCAGACCTTCTACGACGCCATGTCCGCGCTCGGCGTGCCGCACGAGGACGTCATGGCCCTCGTCAAGGCGGTCAAGCCGTTCCGCGATCTCCGCAAGATCCGCACCGGCGAGCTGTTCCGCGTCGAGATGTCCGTGAGCAACGAGCTCGCCGCGTTCGGGTTCGATCTGGACCTCGAGAGCTGGGTCCGCTACGTCCGCCAGGAGAACGGCGCCTTCGCCCAGGAGCAGGGCACCTACCCGGTCGAGCGCCGCTCCGTCGGAGTCGCCGGCACGATCCAGTCCAGCCTCTACGAGAGCCTCCAGGCGTGCGGCGCGCCCGTGGACCTCGCCGCCAAGATCAATGACATCCTGGGCTGGGACCTCGACTTCAGCCGCGACGCGCGCCGCGGCGACCGTTTCCGCATCGTCTACGAGGAAGTCTACAAGGACGGCGCGTTCGTGCGCGCCGGTCCGATCCTGGCCTGCACGTACGAGGGCGGCAACCGCGACCTGGCCGCCTATCGCTACACGCTGCCGGACGGCAAGTCGGGCTACTATGATCGCAGCGGCCGCAACCTGCAGAAGCAGCTCATGCGCGCGCCGCTGAACTACTCCCGCATCTCGAGCGGCTTCAGCTACAACCGCCGGCACCCGGTCCTCGGCCGCAACATGCCGCACCTGGGCATCGACTACGCGGCGCCAGTCGGCACGCCGGTCTGGGCCGCCGGCGACGGCGTCGTCACCGAGCTGGGGAGCAAGGAAGGCAACGGCCGGTACGTGCGCATTCGCCACACGAACCGCGAGTACGAGACGCTCTACCTGCACTTCTCCCGGTTCGCCAAGGGTCTGCGGCGCGGCGCGAGCGTGCGCCAGGGCGAGGTCATCGGCTACGTGGGCGCGACCGGTTACGCGACCGGCCCCCATCTGGACTTCCGCGTGCAGAAGAGCGGCAAGTACGTCAATCCGCGCACGCTCACGCTGCCGCCGTCCGACCCGATCCCCGCCGCCGAGACCGCGAGCTACCTCGCCGTGCGGCAGGCCCTCGACCTGGCTCTCGTCGAGATCGGCGCGCCGGTCGCCGAGCCGGCCATGGTCGCGGCGCTGCAGACGGCGCCGCCGCCGTGGTGGGATCCGCGGCAGCAGGCGGCTAGGGTCCTGCCCCCGACGCTGCGTTCGGTCGACTGAGGTCGCCCCGCAGGTTGTGGAGCGAGACGAGGATCTCCTCCGGCACCACGAGGACCTTGCCGTCGCGCGGCTCCCAGACGGCTGCCCGGCCGTCCGAACCGAGACGCCCGAGCCAGACCTCGTGGTCCCGGCCGCCGGGCAGCCAGGCCCGGACGCGCCAGCGCCCGTCTCGCCGCAGCGGGTCGCCCAGCGCAGGTTCGCGAACCTCGACGCACTCGAGTCGATCGAGGTAGATCTGCACGTCGGCGAGGTGATCGGCCGTCGTCTCGAGGCCGTAGACGGCGCGCCAGCCCGCGGGCACGACCGGATCCCAGACGCTCTGTAGGGCGCGGCGGCGCGCGGCGGGATCGGCGGCCTTGTCGCCCCAGAGGAGCGGGCCGTCGACCGCGTCGATCCGGAAGCTGTCGGCGAATTCCACCCGGAAGCTCAGCGCGCCGAGGTCGAGGAATCCGGAGACCGGGCCTTCGAGCTGCCGCAGCGCCTCGCTACGGGTCACGACGTAGGCGCCCAGCCGGCGGGCCGCGACCAGCTTGCGATCGCCGACCTGCTCCTCCCCGAACTCGACCTGCCACGGCGTGCCGCCGGTGCGGAAGAGCGTCAGCGTCCGGTAGGGCGGCGACAGGCCAACCTCGGCGAGGTCCGCGGGGTCGAAGGCGGCGGCAACGGGAAACTCGACCACGGCGGTGTCCGAGGCGCGGAAGACGATCTCGCGCAGCCGGGACAGATCGGCCAGGCCCCAGTCGACGCCGTCGCGCACCTCGCGGCGATCGCCGTAGAGCTGGTGGTACCGCGCGGCCTTGCCCGTCAGCGCCGCCGCACCGCCCGGCAAGCGGAGCCACCACCGGCCGTCCGGCGCCGGGGCGAAGGCGAGGCGCGCGTCGTCGCGCCGATCGAGGTGCAGCGAGTCCAGCGCCGCCGCCGCGACCGGCGGCAACAGGCGCGCCTGCCGGACGCTGTCGGGCAGGCGCGCGGCGATCGCGTACATGCCGCCGCCCACGCCGAAGACGCCGCGTCGCCCCGCGCCGCTGGCGTAGATCATCTCCGAGACCGGATTGACGTCGCCCAGCGCGAGGCGATCGCGACCGCCGTCGCGGAGGTGGAAGACCAGTTCCACGGAGTCATCGCCGCCCAGGCCGAAGCGGCGCTCGTCGGGCTCGGTCCCGGCGAGCACCGGCAATCCGGCGCCCGCGGTGAGCTGGTCGAGGGCCTGGACGACGCGGGCGGAATCCACGAGATCCTCGACCAGGCCGGTCAGCGCCCAGGTGCCATCGGCCGCTCGCTCGAGCCGGCTCGTGCCCTGCGGGCGTCGGATCTCCAGCGCGACGACCTGATCGGTCGTGAAGGAGAACAGCGGTCCGCCGCGCAGGCCGCGGCTCTCGTCGCGCTGCGCGCCGGACCAGGACCACAGCCAGAACCCGGCCGCCGCCGCCGCGACCACGATTGCCGCACGGATCGTCCAGCGCCGCATCTAGTGCCTCCGCCCGTACCAGAAGACGAATCCGGACCAGACCGCGCCCACGAGGCCGGGCCAGACCAGCACCGACAGCCAGCCGAGCCGGTCCTTCGTCCGGCCGTCGAGCAGGAGCGGCTGGAAGCTGGCGCGCCGGCCGCGGATGTCCAGCAGCTCCTCTTCCTGCGCGAGCCAGCCGAGGAGATTCAACGCCAGATCGCGGTTGCCGTAGAGGCTGACGTTGGCGTTGGACACGAATCCGCTGCTGCCGACCAGCACGAGGCGGCCGGTCGCGAGGGAGTCGCCCGGCGCAGGCGCGAGCTCGAGCGCGACGCCGAAGGGCAGCGGTCCCGCGCGGTCGGCGGGCGGGTCGAAGCTGGGCTCGCCGCTGTAGCGGGTGAGCGAGTCGGTTTCGGCCCACGTGTCGGGGCCCGTCAACAGCAGGTACTCGCCGGTCGCCCGCTGCGCCGCCTCGGGGATCAGGCGGAACGTCTGCACGAGCGGAAACGTGGTCGCCACGGCCTGCAGGCGCGCGACGGCGGGATGGGTCCCGTACTCGACCACGGTCACCGTGCGCAGGCCGACCCCCGCGAGCGCGCTGGCGCGATCGCGCGCGACGACCACGTCGTTCTTCTGCCGGATGCCGAAGGTCGCGGTCCAGTCGCGCAGGCGCGGCGGCGTGTCCGGGCCGAAGAAGCACGCCATGGCGCCGCCCGATTCGAGATACCGGTCGAGCAGCGCGACGGTCTCCGGCGACGGGTCGACTTTCGGGCCGGCCCAGACGATCACGGCCGCATCGTCCGGCAGCCGCCGCCGCTCGGGCAGGACGAGCGGGCGGACCTCGTAGCCCGCATCGCCGAGCAGTCCCGCGAGCTGCGAGGCGCCGCCGCTCTCGTCGAGGTCCGGCCGCGCCTCGCCGTGGCCGAGCAGCCAGTAGACCACGGGCCGGGTGTCGGTCGCGAGCCGGTAGACCGCGGAAGCGAGCTGACCCTCGTCCGGCTCGAGCAGCTGCCAGCGCCGGTCCTCGCAGATCACGATCACGGTGCGCGCGACCGTCACCCCGTGCTCCCGGACCAGGTCGGGATTGTTGTCGGGATCGACGACCTCGAAGCGGAAGCGAGGCGACTGATCGGCGAACGACTGCAGGAGAGCCTGGATCGACTGGCGGGCGCCGTCCAGGTTCTGGTAGAAGGCGAGGACGGTCACGGTCGGCGCCGGCCGCGTCCCGCCGCCGGCGGGGTCCGGGCGCTCGCGGTCGAGCACGTCGAGGATCCGCTCGGTCTGGGGCGCCAGACTGTAGAGGCGGTCCGGGGTGATGTCGACCCGCACCGGCCGCCGCACGGCGACCGCCTGCAGGAAGACCGCCACCGCGAGCACGACGAGCACGCCGAGCCACGGCCGCACGCGGCGGCCGGGCGGCAAGCGGCGCTGCGCCAGCGCCGCCGTCGCGGCCGCGAGGCCCACGGCGCCGAGCCCCGCGAAGTAGACGAGGTCGCGGCTGTCGAGCACGCCGGCCGCGAAGCGCAGGAAGTGATCGCCGAGCGCGAGCTGCGCGGCGATGCCGGCGAGCGCGCCGGGCAGGAACGGTGCGAGCTGGCCGACCAGGAACAGGGCGAGGTTCGCGGCGAAGGCGAGGAAGTAGGCGCCGCCCTGGTGCGACAGCAGCGCCGACGCGCAGAGCCCCCAGGCCGCGATCGCTCCGGCCAGCAGGAGCAAACCCAGCAGCGCGGTTGCCATCGGCTGCCAGTCCGGCGCGACGGGCGGATCCGCCCGCAGGCCGAGGACCAGGGTGAGTCCGAAATAGAACGCCGTGCCCGCGAGCAGCGCGGCCGCGACCGCGACCGCGGAGACCCACTTGCCCAGGATCCAGTGGCGTTCAGGCACCGGCCAGCTGGCGATCAGGTCGTAGCGGCCGCTCCGGTACTCGCCGCTCACCAGCCGCATGGTCACGGCCGGCATCAGGAAGATCAGGAACAGGACCACGTAGCCGTACAGCTTGTGGAAGATCCCGGCGTGCAGGTTCAGATAGCGCGGTCGCAGGCTCTGCGTCATCGCCAGGCTGGTGTCGGCGTACCCGAGCACCAGGAGGTAATAGAAGAGACCCGTCAGGACGAGGAAGGCGGCCGCGATCACCGGCGCCTGCGTGCTCCGGCCGAACGCGCACGCCTCGCGCCGGGCGATGGCGAGGATCTGCCTCACGGCTGGACCTCCGGCGGCGCGGGCCGTTCCCCCGCCGCGCCCGGCTCGGCCGGAGCCGCCCCCGTCAGGCGCAGGAACAGGTCTTCCAGCGTCGGGCCGCGGTCCTCCAGGCCCTGCAGCCGGCCTCCGGCGCGCAGGACGGATTCGACCAGTCGCGGCTTGATCTCCACGGCGCTGCCGGCGATCGCGATCTCGGCGCCCTGCGCGGTCAACCGGACGGCGCCCTCGCCGGCCACCTCGGTCAACGCCCGCGCGACTTCCTCGCGGTTGCCCTCCCAGGTCAGGACGATCGTCGAGGCGCCGTCCTGGTCCTTCAGGTTCTCCGCGCGCTCCTCGCACACGAGCCGGCCGCGATCGAGGATCAGGACCCGCTCGCAGACCTGGCTCACCTCGGCGAGGAGGTGGCTCGAGAGCAGCACGGTCTTGTGGCCGCGAAAACCGCGGATGAGCTCGCGGATCTCGACGATCTGGTGCGGGTCGAGTCCGCTCGTGGGCTCGTCCAGGACCAGCACCGGCGGATCCCCCACCAGCGCCTGGGCGAGACCCGTGCGCTGCCGGTAGCCCTTGGAGAGGTGCCCGACCAGACGGTCGGCCATGCCGTCGAGCCCGCAGCGCGCCATGATGTCGTCGAGCTGCGCGTCGCGCCCGGCGCGCGGGACGTGCTTGAGGTCGGCCACGAAGCGCAGGAGCTCGCGGACCGTGCCCTCCGGATAGAGCGGCACGTTCTCGGGCAAAAACCCGACGTGACGTCGCGCCGCGAGCGGATCGGCGACCACGTCGAGGCCGCCGACGCGCGCGCCGCCGGCGCCCGGCGCCAGACTGCCCGTGAGGATCTTCAGGCAGGTGGATTTGCCCGCGCCGTTGGGCCCGAGGAAGCCGGCGATCTCGCCCTGGGCGACGTGGAAGCTCACGTCGTCCAGGGCGAGGATCGTGCCGTAGTGTCGGGTCAGGTTGCGGACCTCGATCATGGCGCCCCTCGGTCTCGGCCCGCGCGGGGCCCGCGATCAGGCTCCGACGGTCCA
Source organism: Candidatus Krumholzibacteriota bacterium (assembly GCA_022711765.1). Classification (GTDB taxonomy): domain Bacteria; phylum Krumholzibacteriota; class Krumholzibacteriia; order LZORAL124-64-63; family LZORAL124-64-63; genus Glo-17. Next base: position 566,717 of record JAKLEB010000002.1, on the reverse strand, counting down.
GCGCAGGAGCGTGGCGCCCCAGGTGAAACCGGCGCCGAACGCGCAGAGGACGACGACGTCCCCCGGCTGCAGCACGCCGCGCTCGCGGTAGATGTGCAGCGCCGAGGGAATCGTCGCGCTGGTGGTGTTGCCGAAGCGATCGATGGTGACCGCGACCTGCTCGTCGGCGAGACCGACGCGCCTGGCGACACCCTCGATGATGCGCAAGTTCGCCTGGTGGGGGACGAAGAGCTTGACGTCGCGGCCGGTCAGCTGGTTGCGCGCGAGGATCTGCTCGGTGGCGCTGGCCATGCCCTTCACCGCGAACTTGTAGACCTCGCGGCCCTCCTGCTTGATGTAGTGCATCCGCCGCGCGACCGTCTCGGCCGACGCGGGATGGAGGCTGCCGCCCGCCGGCATGTACAGGAACTGTCCACCGGTGCCGTCGATGAAATGGAGATGGTCGAGGATGCCCTGGCGCCCGGCGGGCAGGCGCTCGACGACGACGGCGCCGGCGCCGTCGCCGAAGAGGATGCAGGTGTTGCGGTCGGTGTAGTCGGTGATCGACGACATGACCTCGGTGCCGATCACCAGCGCCTTCCGGACCGCGCCCGCCTCGATCTGCGCGCGCACGGTCTGCAGCGCGAAGATGAAGCTGCTGCAGGCGGCCACGAGGTCGTAGCCCCAGGCATTCTTGCAGCCGAGCGCGTTCTGGATGATGCAGCACGTGCTCGGGAACATCATGTCCGGAGTGACCGTCGGCACGACGATGAGGTCGATCTCGGCCGGATCCGCCTTGGCCATCGCGAGCGCCTGCCGCGCGGCCGCGATGCCGTGGACCGAGGCGGGCACGCCGGGCTCGCAGATTCGCCGTTCCTTGATGCCCGTGCGCTCGACGATCCAGTCGTCGTTGGTTTCGACCATCTGCTCGAGAGCCCGGTTGGTGAGGACCTTGTCGGGGAAGGACATGCCGGTGCCGGTGATGCCGGCGGCGTAGAGCGTCCGTGCCGTCATGGCGTCCTTTCGGTTCGGGTCCGCGACTGCGCGCGATGCCCGTCAAAGATGACCCCGCACGCGGTGATTGTCCAGCCTCGCCTGGCGCTCGCGGCGCGGGACGCCGTGGCCCGGCCGGCCGCCGGGCGCGCAAAGGACCCCGGTCTTCCGATCGGGGTCCTCGCCTGCCGGGCCGCCGCGTCGCGCGGCGGACGGAACCAGCTATTTCTGCTCGTCTTCGGGTTCGGACGCCCCCGTCTCGGCCTCCGGCTCCTCGGCGGCGTGCTCGCGCTCCTCGGCGGCCTCGAGCAGGGCGGCCTTGGCCTCCGCCTTCTCCTCGGCCTTGAGGATCCGCCGCGCTTGCTTCCGCTTCCGGGTGTCCAGGGACTTGGGCCGCACCGAGCTGTCGACCAGCTCGAGGATCGCCATCTCCGCGTTGTCGCCCTTGCGCCCGCCGCTGAGCCGGAGGATGCGCGTGTAGCCGCCCGGGCGCTCCGCGTACCGCGGCGCGATCTCGTCGAACAGCTTGCGCAGGACCTGCGGATCGTTGACCTTGCGCGCGGCCTGGCGGCGCGCGTGCAGGTCGCCACGCTTGGCGAAGGTGATCAGCTTCTCGGCGAGCGACCGCGCTTCCTTGGCCTTGATGGCCGTCGTCTGGATGCGCTCGTGCTCGAAGAGGGCGGTCACCAGGTTGCGGTACAGCATCTTGCGATGCGCGGACGTGCGGCTCAGTTTACGGCCGCTGTAGTTGTGTCGCATGACTCTCCGTCCTTAAGCCCCGACCCTGGTCTTGACTTGCTCGGCGATCTCCTCGGCGAAGGTCATGCCGAAGCCGAGGTTCATGCCCTCCAGGATCTCCGCGATCTCGTTCAGACTCTTGCGGCCGAAGTTCCGGAACTTCAGCATCTCGCTCTCGGTCTTCGTGACCAGATCGTAGATGGTCTGGATGTTGCCGCTCTTCAGGCAGTTCGCCGAGCGGACCGACAGCTCCAGTTCCTCCACGCTGCGCGCGAGCAGCTCGATCTGGCGCTCCTGCTCCTCGTCGACCTCGATCTCCTGGGCGTCGATCGGCGCCTCGTCGAAGTTGATGAAGACCTGGAAATGATCCTTGAGCAGCTTGGCGGCGAAGCCGATGGCGTCTTCCGGCCGGATCGCCCCGTTGGTGGTGATCTCGAGGATCAGCTTGTCGTAGTCCGTCCGCTGGCCGACGCGCGTGTCCTGCACCCGGTAGGCCACCTTCTTGATCGGCGAGAAATTGGCGTCGAGCCGGATGACGCCGATCGCCTCGTCCGGGATCTCGTGCGCCTCGCGATCGACGTAGCCCCGGCCCAGGTCGATGTAGACGCGGGCCGCGAACCGGCCGGCCTCGGTCAGGTGGCAGATCACGAGGTCCGGATTGCAGATGACCAGGTCGGGGTGCCCCTGGATCATGCCCGCGGTCACCGGGCCGGGATTGGCCGCCTCGATGGTCGCCCAGCCGGACGGCGCGTCGGACAGGGCGAAGACCACCTGCTTGAGGTTCAGGACGATGTCCGTCACGTCCTCGAGGACGTTCGGGAGGGTGCTCATCTCGTGCGGCACGCCCTCGATGTGGACCGCGGTGATGGCGTGGCCGTGAATGCTCGAAAGCAAGGTCCGCCGCAAGGCCGTGCCCAGCGTGTGTCCGAAGCCGCCTTCCAGGGGAGCGACCTCCAACTCGGCGAAGGTCGCCGTCTGGGATTCCGTTTTCACCTTCACCCCGTCGGGCATCAACATGTTGACCCAGCGCATGTCCATTCCATCCCTTCCGCTCAGCGATCAGGCTAGACCTTCGAGTAGAGCTCCACGATCAGGTTCTCCTGGATCGGGACCGGCAGGTCGCTGAGCCGAGGCTCGGCGACGAGCTGACCCGCCAGGTTCTGCTCGTCCACCATCACGAAGGGCAGACGCTCGCGCCGGGCGGTGTTCTTGACCGCCTCGAGGATCATGGGGATGTTCCGGCTCAGGGGCCGGATGCTCACCTGCTGGCCCAGCCGCAGCTGCGCGCTGGGGATGTCGCACACCTGGCCCTCCACGAGCACGTGCTTGTGGCGGACGAGCTGCCGGGCGGCGTCCCGCGAGGGGGCCAGGCCCAGCCGATAAACGACGTTGTCGAGCCGCTTCTCGAGGAGGTTGAAGAGGTTCTCGCCAGTCGGACCACTGCGACGGTTCGCCTCGGCGTAGTAGAGGCGGAACTGGCGCTCCAGGATGCCGTAGATCGAGCGCACTTTCTGCTTCTCGCGCAACTGGAGCTTGTAGTCCGAGGGTTTACGCCCACGGCGACGGCCATGGTGCCCCGGCGCGTACGGCCGGCGCTCCATGGCGCAGCTGCTGGAGTAGCAGCGCTCGCCCTTGAGGAACAGCTTCATCCCCTCGCGGCGGCAAAGCTTGCACTTCGCCTCGGTGTACCTTGCCATTGAAAGAAACCTCCGTGGCGCGCTCCGGCCGGCGGCCGCAGCGCCCTCTCGTCGAAGTTACATCCGGCGCCGCTTGGTCGGACGGCAGCCGTTGTGAGGGATCGAGGTGCAGTCCTTGATCCGGATCACGTCGAGGCCCTCGGCCTTGAGGCTGCGCACGGCCGCCTCGCGACCCGAGCCCGGCCCCTTGATCCAGCACTCGACCTTCTTCATCCCGCCCTGGATCGCTTCCTGCGCGCAGAAGCGCGCCGCGAGCTGGGCGGCGAACGCCGTCGACTTGCGGCTGCCCTTGTAGCGACCCTGGTGGCCGCCGCTGGACCACGTGATGACGTTGCCCTGCAGGTCGGTCAGCGTGATGATCGTGTTGTTGAAGCTCGACTTGATGTGGGCGACGCCCACGCTGTCGTACTTCCGCTTCTTCGTCTTGCGCGCTTTCGTGCGCTTGTCCTTGGCCGTCGCCACTCGACACCTCCCGTTTCTTCCTTCTCGGCGCCGTCTACCGCCCGGCCGCTACTTCTTCTTCGCGCCGGGCCGCGAGCGCGGGCCTTTCCGGGTGCGCGCGTTGTTCTTGGTGTTCTGGCCCCGGCAAGGCAGCTTGCGGCGGTGCCGCAGGCCGCGGTAGCTCCCGATGTCCATCAGTCGCTGGACGTTCATCGAGAGCTCCGTGCGCAGGGAACCTTCCACCTGGTAATCCTTGTCGATGATCCCGATGATCCGGCGGGTCTGGTCCTCGTTGAGGTCCCTGGTCTTCAGTTCCGGATCGATGTCCGCCTTGCGGCAGATCTCGCGGGCCCGATACGGGCCGATCCCGAAGATGTAGGTCAGGGACGTCGAGATCCGCTTCTCGTTCGGGATGTCGACGCCGGCAATGCGTGCCACTTCCTGGCTCCTTTCGTCATCCGATCAGCGGGCCGCCCGGGCTGACTGCGCCGCCGCCCGGCCGTCCGCCCCAGGCTCTACCCCTGCCGCTGCTTGTGCCGACGGTTGATGCAGATCACGCGAACCACACCCTTGCGGCGGATGATCTTGCACTTGGGGCAGATTTTCTTCACGGAACTGCGAACCTTCATGATGCCTCCTAGGGCCGCCTACTTGTACCGGTAGGTGATGCGCCCGCGGGTCAGGTCGTAGGGCGACAGCTCCACGGTCACCTTGTCGCCGGGCAGGATGCGGATGAAGTGCATGCGCATCTTGCCGGAGACATGGGCGAGCACCACGTGGCCGTTCTCGAGCTCGACCCGGAACATGGCGTTGGGCAGAGCTTCGATCACGATTCCCTCGACGCTGATTCCCTCTTCCTTCGCCATGCTATCGTTCTCCTTGGGACGCCCACCGGGGCCGGTCGGTCAGGATCCGGGGCCCGGCGGCCGTCACGGCCACCGTGTGCTCGAAATGAGCCGACAGCTTGCGATCGGCGGTCACGACCGTCCAGCCATCCGGCAAGGTCACGACCCGCTTCCCACCCGCGTTGATCATCGGCTCGATGGCGATGACCAGCCCCTCGTCCATGACGGGGTCGGGCATGCTGAAGCAGCGGTAGTTCGGCACCTGGGGGTCCTCGTGCATCTGCTGTCCGATGCCGTGTCCCACCAGGGTCTCCACCACGGCGAAACCCTGCGCGCGCGCCAGGGTCTCCACCGCCGTCCCGATCACCGACAACCGCTTGCCGGGAGCGATCGCCGCGATGGCCCGCCAGAGCGCCTCCTCGGTCACCCGCAGGAGCCGCTGCGCCTCGCTGTCGACCTCGCCCACCGGCAGCGTCTCGGCACTGTCCGCGTGCCAGCCGTCCTTGATCAGGCCGATGTCGAGGCCGACGATGTCGCCGGCCACGAGCTTCCGGTCGCCCGGGATCCCGTGGACGACCTCCTCGTTCACCGAGATGCAAGCCGACGCCGGGAAACCGTGGTACCCCTTGAACGACGGCGTGCAGCCCGCATCGCGAATCATGGCGTCCAGAGCCCGATCGAGTTCGCCCGTGGTCACCCCGGGGGCGACGAGGTTGCGCGCCTCCAGGAAGACCGCAGCCAGGATCCTGCCGCTGGCCGCCATGTGCTCTATCTGCTCCGGCGACTTGCGCCGGATCTTCAACTTAGTCCAGGACACCGTGCCGCCTCTCGGCCGCGTCCCGCCGCTCGCCGGTCCTGCGCGGCGACCGGCTTCCTCCGAACGATGCAGGCACCTCAGGTTCTCCGGGCCCGCAGGCGACCCTTGTTCATGAACCCGTCGTAATGGCGCATGAGCAGGTGCGACTCGATTTGCTGCAGGGTGTCCAGCGCCACGCCGACGACGATCAGGAGGCCCGTGCCGCCGAAATAGAACGGCACGTTGAGGTAGTAGATCATGAGGTCCGGGAGAATGGCGATGGCGGCCAGGAAGATCGCGCCCGGCAGCGTCACGCGGGTTAGGACACGGTCGATGTACTCGGCGGTCTTCGGGCCGGGCCGCACGCCCGGGATGAAGCCGCTGTTCTTCTTCAGGTTGTCCGCCACGTCCCGGGGGTTCAGGATCACCGCCGTGTAGAAGTAGGCGAACAGGATGATCAGGGCCGAGTAGACCACGACGTACACGGCGTGCGGCGGCGAGAAGATCCGGCTGAGCGACGTCCAGAATTCGCTGTTCTGGAAGAAGTTGCCGAGGGTCGCCGGGAACATGATGATCGATTGGGCGAAGATGATGGGGATCACGCCGGCGGTGTTCACGCGCATCGGGATGTGCGTGCTCGCGCCGCCGAGGACGCGCCGGCCCACGATCTTCTTCGCGTACTGCACCGGGATCTTCCGCTGTCCCTGCGTGATCGCGATGATGCCGCCGATCACGGCGAGCATGAAGGCCATGATCAAGAGCAGCTTGAACCAGGGGAGGTTCCCGTCCTTCATCTGGGTGATCGTGCGCAGGACGTCGGTGGGATAGCGCGCGACGATCCCGATGAAGATGATCAAGGAGATGCCGTTGCCGATGCCCCGCTCGGTGATCTGCTCGCCGAGCCACATCACGAACAGCGTGCCGGTCGTGAGCGTCAGGATGAACATGAGTTTGAAGCCGAACGGATTCATCAGCGGGTCGACCACGCCCATGGCCTGGACCGCGAAGCTCATGCCGAAGGCCTGGATGAGCGCCAGGAGGACCGTGCCGTAGCGAGTCATCTGGGTGATCTTCTTGCGGCCCTCCTCGCCTTCCTTGGCCAGCTTCTCGAAATACGGGACCACCGCCTGCAGGAGCTGCAGGATGATCGAGGCGCTGATGTAGGGCATGATCCCGAGGGCGAAGATCGTCGCGTTGCCCAGGTTGCCGCCGGAGAACATGTCGTAGAGTCCGGCGAACGTGCCCTGCAGCTGCTCGAACGCGTCCGCCATCGCCTGGCGGTCGATGCCGGGCACGGGGATGTGGCTGCCAAGGCGGTAGACCACGAGGATGGCCGCCGTGAACAGGATCCGCCGCTTCAACTCGGGGATCTTGAACATCGATTGGTAGCTGCCGGCGATATTCAAGGCTGTTTCCTTTGCTGGTTCGTGCGCGCTTGCAGGTCCATTCCTATTGTTCCTGGACGGTCACCGAGCCGCCGGCGGCCTCGATGGCCTTGATGGCTGCCTGGCTGGCCCGGGTCACCTCGACGGTGAGCGCCTTGGCGATCGCCCCGCGGCCCAGCAGCTTCACCGGCCGGTCGGGGTGACGGACCAGGCCGGCCTCGGCCAGCGCGAGGGCGTCGACCTTCTGTCCGGCCGCGAACCGGTCCTCGAGCTGATCGAGGTTCACGAGCTGGAACTGCGTCTTGAAGATGTTCGTGAAGCCGCGCTTGGGCAGCCGGCGGTTCAGCGGCATCTGGCCACCCTCGAACCAGGGCGGCACGCCGCCGCCGGACCGGGCCTTCTGACCCTTGTTGCCGCGCCCGCCGGTCTTGCCCTGTCCGGACCCGATGCCGCGGCCGCGGCGCTTCGTATCGCGGTTGGCGCCGCGGGGCATCCCGATCTCGTTCAGCTTCAGCATGTCACTTCACCTCTTCGACCCGGACCAGGTGCCGCACCTTCTGCAGCATCCCGCGGATCGTCGGCGTGTCCTCGTGAATGACGGTCATCTGGTGATGCCGCAGCCCCAGCGCCGCGATCACGCGCCGGTGCGGATGCGGCCGGCCGACCGTGCTCTTGATCTGGGTGACCTTCAGCTTACTCATGGCCGTCGGCCTCCTTCGCCGCCGCGGTCGCCACCGGTTCCTGCGCCTGCGGGCGCGGTCCGACGCCGAGCACCTCGCCGACCGAGAGACCGCGCTTGGCGGCGACGTCCTTGGCGGTGCGCAGCTGGCGCAAGCCGTCCAGGGTCGCCTTGACCACATTGTTGGGGTTCCGCGAGCCGAGCTGCTTGGTCAGGATGTTGCGGATGCCCGCCGCCTCGAGGATCGCGCGCACGCCGCCGGCGGCGATGATCCCGGTGCCGGGGGTCGCCGGCCGCAGCAGGACGCGGCTGGCCCCGAATCGGCCGATCACCTCGTAGGGGATCGTGTCCTTCTGCAGGGGAACCCGCGTCATCGACGTCCGCGCGGATTCGCCGGCCTTGCGGATCGCGTCGCTGATCTCGTTCGCCTTGCCGAGCGCGACGCCGACGCGGCCCTTGCCGTCGCCGACGGTCACGATCGCGCTGAAGCTGAACCGCCGGCCGCCCTTGACCACCTTGGCGACGCGGTTGATGCTGATCACGTTCTCGAGCAGGTCAGACTGCTCGCGATCGCGCCGATCGCCGCGGTCGCCGCGGTCGCCGCGCGGGCCGCCCATGCCGCTCTGGCCGCCGGGACCGCCAGGGCCGCGGCGCCCGTCGCGCGCGCCGCCGCCAGGGCCACGACCGCCGCCGCCAGGACCACGCCCGCCGCCGCCGGGACCACGACCGCCGCCACGTCCACCCCGGGGGGGGCCCCCCGGCCGAGTGTTGTTGTTCATGTCCGCCATCGGGTTCCTGCTCCTGTCTGCGTGCGCCCGGACCTGTCCGGGCAATGGCACTCTAGAACTCGAGACCGCCGTCGCGGGCGCCCTGGGCGAGCGCGGCGACGCGACCATGGTAGAGGTAACCGTTACGGTCGAAGACGACCCGTGCCACGCCCTTGGCCTTGGCCTGTTCGGCCAGCGCGTGACCCACCCGGTACGCCAGCGCCCGCTTGCCGGCGAGTCCCTCCGGCAGCTTGCAGTCGCCCGCGCGCGCGGCGTCCGACCAGGCCAGCGTGTGGCCGCGATCGTCGTCCACGAGCTGCGCGTAGATGCTGCGGTGGCTGCGGAATACCGTCAGCCGCGGCTTGTCGGCGGTGCCGTGCAGGCGCCGCCCGACACGCTGCTTGCGCTTGAGCCAGGCAGTGCGCCTGGTCTTGCTGAACTCGCTCATCGTTCACCTCCGGAGGGCGCTACTTGCCCGCCGCCTTGCCAGCCTTGCGAATGATGGTCTCGCCCTCGTAGCGGATGCCCTTGCCCTTGTAGGGCTCCGGCTTGCGGTACGCGCGGATCTCTGCCGCCACCTGGCCGACCTGCTGCTTGTCGAGGCCCTTGACGACGATCTTCGTCGGTTCCGGGCACTCGATGGTCACGCCGGCCGGGATCCGGTACTCCGCCGGGTGGCTGAACTGCAGCTGCAGGTCCAGGACCGCGCCCTTGACCGCGGCGCGGTAGCCCACACCCTCGATCAGGAGCACCTTCTGCCAGCCCGTGGTGACGCCAACGATCTGGTTGGCGATCAGCGCGCGCACCAGGCCGTGCCGGGCCTTCATGGGCTTGGATTCGTCGGGGCGCTTGATCGTCAGCCGGCCGTCGGCCAGGTCGTACTGCAAGCCAGGCGGGACGTGCTGGCTCAGCTCGCCCTTGGGCCCCTTGACCACGGCCATGTTCTCCGCGAACGTGACGGTCACGCCGGCGGGAATCACGATGGGTTTGTTGCCGATGCGGGACATTGCTCTTCCTCCGCGGCCCGACCGTTTACCAGACTTCGCAGAGCACCTCGCCGCCGATGCCGCGCGAACGGCACTGGTGACCGGTGAGGATGCCCTGGTTCGTGCTCAGGATGGAGATGCCGTAGCCGCCGCAGACCTTGGGTATCCGGTCCTTGCCGGCGAAAACCCGGCGCCCGGGACGGCTCACGCGGCGGATGCCCTCGATCACGCCGGTCCGCTGGCCGTCGCGATCGTAGTACTTCAGGTAGACCCGCAGCGTGCCTTGGCTGCCGTCGGCGATCTCCTCGATCTTCTGGATATACCCCTGCTCCTTGAGCACCTCGGCGATGGCCCGCTTCGTCGTCGACGTCGGCATGTCGACCTTGCGGTGTCCGGCCTGGAGGCCGTTCCGGATCCGGGTCAGCATATCCGCGATGGGATCGGTCATGCTCATCTTCTCGTCTCCTCGTACGCTACCAGCTGGACTTCGTGACGCCGGGGATCATGCCCTGCAGGGCCAGTTCCCGGAAACAGATGCGGCAGATGCCGAAGCGCCGCAGGTAAGCCCGCGAGCGGCCGCACCGCCGGCAGCGGTTGTAGGCCCGAACCTTAAACTTGGGCGGCCGGTTGGCCTTGGCAATCAGCGACTTGCGCGCCAAATCGATTCCTCCCTTACGAGCGCCGGAACGGCATGCCGAGCAGGCTCAGGAGCTCCCGGCCCTCTTCGTCCGTCTTGGCAGTGGTCACGATGGTCACGTTCATGCCCCGAGGCGCGTCGACCTTGTCGTAGTCGATCTCGGGGAAGATGAGCTGGTCCTTCAGGCCCAGGGTGTAGTCCCCGCTGCCGCTGAGGCGGGCCGGCACGCCGCGGAAGTCGCGGATGCGCGGCAGCGCCACGTTGATGAACCGGTCCAGGAACTCCCACATGTGGTCCTGGCGCAGGGTCACCCGGGCGCCGATCGTCATGCCCTCGCGGACCTTGAAGTTCGAGATGGACTTGCGCGCCCGGGTCGGCACCGCTTTCTGCCCGGTGATGGTCTCGAGCTCGCCGATGGCGACCTCGAGCAGCTTCGGGTTCTGCGGCGCGGAACCGAGGCCCATGTTGAGGACCACCTTGACGGGCTTCGGGATCTCCATCGCGCTGCCGTACGCGAACTTCTCGAGCAGGGCGGGCCTGATCGCCTGCTCGTAGGTCTCGCGCAGCCGGGGTTTCGTCCGGGCCGCTCCGTGGGCGGTCGCCTTCGCGGGCGTCTTCGCGGTCGTCTTGGCGCTCATCGGGCCTTCCTCCGTCGTCCTGCGGTCGAGGACGCAGCTAGTCGCTCAGCATGTCGCCGCTCTTCTTGCTCACGCGAGCGCGGCTGCCGTCCGACAGGATCGCCTTACCGATCCTGGTCGGCTCCTTCTTGGTCGGGCACACCAGCATCACGTTCGAGGCGTGGATCGGCGCCTCCTTCTCGATGATGCCGCCCCGGGGATTGATCTGGGTCGGGCGCTGGTGCCGTTTGATCAGATTGACCTTCTCGACGATGACCCGGCCGGCCTCCGGCAGGACCTTGAGGATCCTGCCCTCCTTGCCGCGGTCGTTGCCCGCCATCACGCGGACCAGGTCGCCCTTCTTGAGCCGCATCACAGCACCTCCGGCGCCAGGCTGACGATCTTCATGAACCGCTTCTCGCGCAGCTCGCGGGCCACGGGGCCGAAGATGCGCGTGCCGATCGGCTCCTGGTTCTCGGCATTGATGATGACGGCCGCATTCTCGCTGAAGCGGATATAGCTGCCGTCCTTGCGCCCGATCTCCTTCTTGGTGCGCACGATGACGCACTTGACGACCTGCCCCTTCTTCACGGTGCCGTTGGGGATGGCCGACTTGATCGAGGCGACGACGACGTCGCCGACGCGGGCGTACCGGCGACCGCTGCCCCCGAGGACACGGATGCACATGGCTGTCTTGGCGCCGGAGTTGTCCGCGATGTTGAGACGCGTGTATTCCTGGATCATTGCTCCTGCCTCCGGGGCCTACTTGGCCTTCTCGAGAATCTCCGTGACCCGCCAGCGCTTGGTCTTCGAGAGGGGTCGGGTACTCATCAGCTTGACCACGTCGCCGACGCCGCACTCGTTCGCCTCGTCGTGGGCCACCAGCTTGGCCGACCGCGTGATGATCCGCTTGTAGAGCGGGTGCGGGAAACGCCGGTTGATCTTCACGACCACGGTCTTGTCCATCTTCGTGGACACCACCGTGCCGATCCGGACCGCCCTCGGGTTGCGCGCGTTGCTCTCCATCTTTCCTTCTCCTCAGCCCCCGCCGCGGAGGGCGTGACCGGCGCTAGTTCGCCGACTTCCGCTTCTGGGTGATGACCGTCTTGATGGTCGCCAGCTCCCGCCGCGCGTTCCGGACCGACAGGGGGTTGTCGACCTGGCGCAGCCGGAGCCGCAACTTCAGGTTCATCAGCTCTTCGGCCCGCTCCCGCTCGAGGCTCACGAGGTCCTCGAGGGACAGGTCCCGCAGATCGTGCGCTTTCTTCTTCTTGGCCATGGCCTAGTCTCCCTGCCGGCTGACGACGCGAGTCTTGAACGGGAGCTTGGACGCCCCGAGGCGCAAGGCCTCCTTGGCCAGCTCGGGCGTGACCCCGTTGATCTCGTAGATGATGCGCCCGGGCTTGATCACCGCGACCCAGTACTCCGGCGCGCCCTTGCCCTTGCCCATGCGGGTCTCGGCGGGCTTCAGGGTGATGGGCTTGTCCGGGAACACGCGAATCCAGACCTTGCCCATGCGCTTGATCTTGCGGGTGATGGCAACGCGGGCGGACTCGATCTGGCGGCTCTTGACCCAGCCGGGCTCGACCGCCTGCAGACCGTAGTCGCCGAAAGAGACCTTGGAGCCGCGATAGGCGGTGCCCGTGCGGCGGCCCTTCATCATCTTCCGGAACTTCGTGCGCTTCGGCATCAACATGATTCTCGTTCCTCTGCTGTCGACGGGCGCCGCTCGGCGCCCCGTACTCCGGACGGACCGGGCGGGCGGTCAGCTCCGGTCCCGCGCCACCTGGTTCCGCAGCTGCTCCTTGAACTCGGACGGGAAGATCTCGCCCTTGCAGATCCACACCTTCACCCCGATCGCGCCGTACTGGGAGCGTCCGGTCGCCGTCCCGTAGTCGATGTCCGCCCGCAGCGTGTGCAGGGGCACGCTACCCTCGGCGTAGCTCTCCACCCGCGCCATCTCGGCGCCGCCGAGCCGGCCGGCGCAGCGGACCTTGACGCCCTTGGCGCCCATCCGCATCGCGGTCGAAATGGCCTTTTTCATGGCCCGCCGGAACGACACGCGGCTCGCCAGCTGCACGGCGATGTGCTCGGCCACGAGCGGCGCGCAGAGCTCGGGCTTCTTCACCTCGTCCACGTCCAGCTTGACCTTCTTGCCGGTCAGCTTCTCCAGCTCCTGGCGCAGCGACTCCGCCTGGGCGCCGCGGCGGCCGATGACGACGCCGGGCCGGCTGGTGGCGATGATGACGTGCACGCGCTCGCGGAACCGGCGGATCTTCACCGAGGCGATGCCGGCGCTCCCGACCCGGGCATTCACGTACCGGCGGACCTTCAGATCCTCGTTCAACCAGTCGGCGAAGCTGCGCTCGTTGAACCAGGTCGAACTCCAGTCCTTGACGATCCCCAGACGAAATCCGATCGGGTGAGTTTTCTGACCCATGGTCTTCCTTCCACTTCTCAGTCGAGGGTCTCGACCGTCACCTTGATGTGGCTCGTCCGCTTGAAGATCCGGAACGCGCGCCCCTGCGCCCGCGGCCGGATCCGCTTGAGGGTCGGTCCCTCGTCGACGCGAATGTCCTTGACCCGCAGGTTGCTGTCCTGCAGGTCCACGCCGGCCTCGTGGCGCACCTGCGCGTTGGCCTTGGCCGAGAGGATGGCCTTGCGCACGAGCGGCGAGGCCTTCTTCGGCGTCAACGCCAGGATGCTCAGGGCTTCCTGCACGGTCCTGCCGCGCACCAGGTCGGCGACGATCCGGGCCTTGCGCGGGGCGATCCGGATGTAGCGGGAGACGGCCATTGCCTCCATCACATATCCTCCAGCGGCTACTTCTTCTTGTTCTTGCTCGTGTGACCGCGGTAGGTCCGCGTCGGCGCGAACTCGCCCAGCTTGTGCCCCACCATGTTCTCCTGGACGTAGACCGGCACGAACTGCTTGCCGTTGTGCACGGCGATGGTGTGCCCCAGGAACTCCGGGACGATCGTCGTGCGGCGGGACCAGGTCTTGATGACCCGCTTCTCGCTCCGGGAGTTGAGAGTCTCGACCTTGTTGAGCAGGTGGCCGTCGACGAAGGGCCCCTTCTTGATCGATCGCGTCATGCCTCTGCGTACCTCCGTTCGTCCCGCCGCGGCGGGACGCGGGACCTACTTCTGCTTGCGCCGGCGCACGATGAACGTGTCGGACGGCTGCTTCTTGCGCGTCTTGGCACCCTTGGTCGGCTTGCCCCAGGGCGTGCACGGGTGCCGGCCGCCGCTGGTGCGGCCCTCGCCGCCGCCGTGCGGGTGGTCGATGGGGTTCATCGCGACGCCGCGGACCCGGGGCCGCTGGCCGAGCCAGCGGGTGCGCCCGGCCTTGCCGCTGACGATGTTCTCGTGCTCCGCGTTCCCGACCTCGCCGATGGTGGCGTAGCAGTTGCGGTGCACCATGCGCACCTCGCCGCTGGGCAGCCGCAGCGTGACCCGGTCGCCCTCCTTCGCCATCACCTGGGCGTAGGCGCCCGCCGACCGCACGATCTGGCCGCCGCGGCCGATCGTCAGCTCGACGTTGTGCACCAGGGTGCCCAGCGGGATCCGCGACAACGGCAGCGCGTTGCCGGTGTTGAACGCCGCTTCCGCGCTGCAGACCACGGTGTCACCGACCTGCAGGCCCTTCGGCCAGAGGATGTAGCGCTTCTCGCCGTCGGCGTAGTGCAGGAGGGCGATGCGCGCGGTCCGGTTGGGATCGTACTCGATCGCCGCCACCTTCGCCGGCACGTCGAGCTTGTTGAAGCGCTTGAAGTCGATCTTCCGGTACCGACGCTTGTGGCCGCCGCCCCGGTGGCGACTCGTGATCCGGCCCAGGTTGTTGCGGCCGCCGGTCTTCGTCAGCGGCTCGAGCAGCGACTTCTCGGGCTGAGTCTTGGTGATCTCGCTGAAGTCGGCGACCGTCCGGAATCGCTGCGTCGGAGTCACCGGCTTGAGTTTCCTGATGGCCATCTCGTCCTGTCTCCTCGGGGTCGGCGGGCGCCGCGCGCCTCACCTGCCTCGTCTGCGTAGCCGGCGTTCGCCGGCTGCCCATCGTTGGCGCTCGCGCGCCGTTGCGGTCGGGCCGGGCAGCTCAGACCTGGTCGAACAGGTCGATGCTGTCCCCGGCGGCCAGGGTCACGATGGCCTTCTTCCAATCCGACCGCCGGCCCTGGTACCGGCCCAGGCGCTTGGCCTTGCCGCTCACGTTCATGGTGCGCACGGCGGTGACCTTGACGCCGAAATAGTGTTCGATCGCCCGCTGGATCTCGTGCTTGTTGGCGTGCGGATGCACCTCGAAGATGACCTTGTTGTCGCGAGCGTTCAGCTTGGTGAACCTCTCGGTCACCAGCGGCTTGCGCACGACCTGGCTGAGGTCCTTCATGCGAACACCTCCTCGGCCACCTGGAGGGCCGACTGGGTGAACACCAGGTTGTCCGCCCAGAGGATCGTGTAGGCGTTCAGGTCGTTGCTGCGCAGCACCCGGACGCCCTGCAGGTTGCGCAGGCTCTTGAAGAGCAGATCGGCGTCGACCGGCAGGACGAACAGGGTGTGGCGACCCGCGAGGGGCAGCCGGCCGAGCAGGTCGGCCATGGTCCGCGTCTTCGGCGCGTCGAGCGCGAAGTCCTCGACCACGCTCACCCGCGCGCTCGCCGCGCGGTCGCTGAGGGCGGACTTGAGGGCGAGCCGCTTCACCTTGCGCGGCAGCTGGTAGCCGTAATCCCGCGGATGCGGCCCGTGGGCGCGACCGCCGCCGACCCGGCTGGCGCTCATGATCTGACCCATGCGCGCGCGACCGGTGCCCTTCTGGCGGAACATCTTCTTCTTGCTGCCCACGACCTCGGCCCGCGTCTTGGTGTCGTGGGTCCCCTGGCGCTGATTGGCCAGGTAGCACCGCACGGCCTCGTACAGGGCCTGCCGATGCACGGGCTGCGCGAAGAGCGCGGCGGGCAGATCCACCGTCCCCTTCTCGTCGCCGGTGCGGCTGTAAAGCTTCGCGGTAGCCATGCTCTTGACCTCGTCTCTCTACGGTCCCGCCGGACCCGCTTACCGGCTCCGCCGGATGAACACGATCCCGTTGCGGTGGCCGGGCACGGACCCGCGCACCAGCAGCAGGTTCCGCTCCTTGTCGATGGCCACGATCTTCAGGTTCTTCTTGGTCTCCTGCTTGTTCCCGTACTGGCCGGGCATCGGATGCCCCGGCAGGACGCGACCCGGCTCCTCGTGCATGCCGGTGCCGCCGGATTCGCGCACGTTCTTGGAACCGTGGGCGGCCGGCCCGCGCTGCTGGCCGTGGCGGCGGATCCGGCCGGAGAAGCCGCGACCCCTGGTCGTCCCGGTCACGTCGACCTTCTCGGCGCCCTCGAAGACGTCCAGGCCGACGGTCTGGCCGAGCGCGAACTCGGGCTTGGCGTCGAGCCGGTACTCGCAGAGGGTCCGCAGAGGGTCGCAACCGGCCTTGCGGAAATGCCCCTGCATCGGCAGGGGAGTGTTCTTGGCCTTCTTGGCGCCGAAGCCGACCTGGACCGCGTTGTACCCGTCGTGCTGCGCGGTCTTGACCTGCGTCACGACGCAGGGGCCGGCCTGGATCACCGTCACGGGCACGCTGCGTCCCTCGTCGTCGAACCGGCGCGTCATGCCGAGCTTCTTGCCGATCAGTCCGATCATGAGTGTTGCTCCCTAAGCTCGCGAATCTCCCGGGCGCCGGCCGCTCAGGAGGCGACGATCTCCACGTCGACGCTGGCCGGCAGGGCCAGCTTGCGCAGGAACTCCATGGTCTGCGGGGTCGAGTTCTCGATCTCGATCAGCCGCTTGTGGATCCGCATCTCGAACTGCTCGCGGGACTTCTTGTCCACGTGCGGCGAGCGCAGCACCGTGTAGAACGACCGCTTGGTGGGCAGGGGAATCGGCCCACGCACCAGGGCGCCGGTCCGCAGGACCGTCGAGACGATGACTTCGGCCGACTTGTCGAGGACGGCCGGCTCGTAAGCCCGCAGCTTGATCTGTACCTTCTGACGAGCCACTCCTGCTCCTTCCGCGAGGCTACCCCAGCTTCGCCCGCCGATCGGGCCGGCGGCGCCTGCTCACCTTGCGCGTTGGCGGGCCGGCGCTCGCGGCGCCGGTCCTGGTTGCCGACAGCTACTCGAGGATCTTGGCCACGACGCCCGCGCCCACGGTCCGGCCGCCCTCGCGGATCGCGAAGCGCAGCCCCTCCTCCATGGCGATGGGCGTGATCAGCTCGATCGTCATCTTGATGTTGTCACCGGGCATCACCATCTCCACACCCGCCGGCAGGTGCGCCGCCCCCGTCACGTCCGTCGTCCGGAAGTAGAACTGCGGCCGATACCCGTTGAAGAACGGCGTGTGCCGACCGCCCTCCTCCTTCGTCAGCACGTACACCTCGCACTCGAACTTCGTGTGCGGCGTCACCGACTTCGGCTTGCAGACCACCATCCCCCGCTCGATGTCTTCCTTCTTCATCCCACGCAGCAGCAGCCCCACGTTGTCCCCGGCCTGACCCCGGTCCAGGATCTTCCGGAACATCTCCACGCCCGTGCACACTGTCTCCTGCGTCGCCCGGATCCCCACCAACTCCACCTTGTCGTTCATGTTCACCACGCCGCGCTCGATCCGGCCCGTCGCCACCGTGCCCCGGCCCGAAATCGAGAACACGTCCTCCACCGGCATCAGGAACGGCTTCTCCAGATCCCGCTGCGGCAACGGAATGTACGTGTCCAGCGCCTTCAACAACTCGAAGATGCACTGCGCCTCCGGACTGTCCGGATCCCCGCTCTCCAGCGCCCGCAGCGCCGAGCCCCGGATGATCGGCGTGTCGTTGCCAGGGAACTCGTACTGGTCCAGCAGCTCCCGCACCTCCAGCTCCACCAGGTCCAGCAGCTCCTCGTCGTCCACCATGTCGCACTTGTTCAGGAACACGATGATGTACGGCACGCCCACCTGCCGCGCCAGCAGGATGTGCTCCCGCGTCTGCGGCATCGGTCCGTCCGCCGCCGACACCACCAGCACCGCCCCGTCCATCTGCGCCGCGCCCGTGATCATGTTCTTCACGTAGTCCGCGTGCCCCGGACAGTCCACGTGCGCGTAGTGACGCGTCTCGCTCGAATACTCCACGTGCGCCGTCGCGATCGTGATCCCCCGCTCGCGCTCCTCCGGCGCCTTGTCGATCTGGTCGAACGGCACATAGTCCGCCAGCCCCCTCTTCGACAGCACCTCCGTGATCGCCGCCGTCAGGGTCGTCTTCCCGTGATCCACGTGACCGATCGTACCGACGTTCACGTGGTCCTTGGTTCGTTCGAACTTAGCGCGTGCCATCAGCTGGCGACCTCCTGAAAGAGGGGCGTGTGCTACGCTCCGACGTAATGCCGCGTCAGGTTGGCGGCGATCTTTTCCGGCACGCGCTCGTAGCGTGCCAACTGCATGCTGAACACTCCGCGTCCCTGGGTGAGGGAGCGCAACTGCGTGGCGTACCCGAACATCTCGATCAGGGGCACCACCGCCTTGATGATGCGGTCGTTGCGGACCTGCTCCATGCCCGTGATCTTGCCCCGACGGCTGCTGAGGTGGCCGGTGACGTCCCCCAGATGCTGCTCCGGAACGACGACCTCCACGTCCATGACCGGCTCGAGCAGGACCGGCTTCGCGTCGCGGGCGCCGTTCCACAGCGCCTCGCTCGCGGCGTAGGCGAAATCGGGTTCCGCGGTCTCTCCGTCGATCATCGCCGCGTCCTGCAGCGTGATCCCGAGGTCGACGAGCGAGTAGCCGGCCAGCACGCCGGTGTCGCAGGCCATGCGCACGCCGTTCTCGACCGCGGCCAGGAACGCCGGCGGCAGCAGCGCGCCGCGCGGACCCGCGGTGAAGACGATCCCGCTGCCGTAGGCGCCCGGGACGAGGGCCAGGACGACCTTGGCGAAGTTACCGTGCCCGGACTGGTCCTTGCGCCGCTCGAACTCCGCGACGCACTCGGCCGTGATCGTCTCGCGGTAGGCGACCTGCGGACGGCCGACGTTGCAGGCCACGTTGAACTCGCGCCGCAGGCGGTCGGCGATGATCTCGAGGTGCAGCTCGCCCATGCCCCAGATCACGGTCTGGCCGCTGTCGGGGTCCTCCTTCACCTGGAAGGTCGGATCCTCGATGCTGAGCGCCGCCAAGGCGTCCTTGAGCTTGTCGCCGTCGGCCTTCGTGCGCGGTTCGATGGCCACGTAGATCACCGGCTCCGGGAAGGACATCGCCTCCAGCAGCAGCGGCGCGTCGAGGTCGGTCAGGCTGGTGCCGGTGCGCAGCTCCTTGGGGCCGACCAGCGCGACGATGTCCCCGGTGCAGGTGTCCTTGAGCTCCTCGCGCTTGTCGGCGTGCATGCGGAAGATCCGCTGGATCCGCTCGCGCTTGTTCGCGTTCACGTTCAGCACGACCTTGCCGGCCTCGACGCTGCCGCTGTAGACGCGGGCGAAGGCCAGGGTGCCGGCGTGCCGGTCGGCGACGATCTTGAAGACCAGGGCGCTGAACGGAGCCTCGTCGCTCGGCTCACGGCGCCCGATCTCGCCGCTCTTGGGATCGTGGCCGGTCACGGCCTGCCGATCGGCCGGCGAGGGCAGGAAGTCGACGATGCCGTCGAGGAGCCGCTGCACGCCCTTGTTCTTGAGGGCCGAGCCGCAGAAGACCGGGACGAACGTCTGGTCGATCGTGCCGCGGCGCAGCGCCCGGACGAGCAGCTCGGGCGAGGGCTCCTGGTCGGCCAGGAACAGTTCCATGACCTCCTCGTCGACCTCGGCCGCGGCCTCCACCAGCTTGGCGCGGGCAGCCGCCGCCGCCTCGCTCAGCTCGGCCGGGATGTCGGTCTCCGTCCAGGTCGTGCCGAGATCGTCCTCGTGGAAGAGCCGCGCCTTCCGGCTCAAGAGATCGACGATCCCGCGGAAGGTGTCCTCGCACCCGATGGGCAGGCACACCGGCAGCGGGCGGGCGCCCAGGCGTTCCTCGATCATGCCGACCGCGCGCGGGAAATCCGCGCCCAGCCGGTCGAGCTTGTTGATGAAGGCGATGCGCGGGACCCCGTAGCGGTCGGCCTGCTTCCAGACCGTCTCGCTCTGGGGCTCGACGCCACCGACGGCGCAGAACACGGCCACCGCGCCGTCCAGCACCCGCAGGCTGCGCTCGACCTCGACCGTGAAGTCGACGTGGCCCGGGGTATCGATGAGGTTGATCCGGCAGTCCCGCCAGGAGATCGTGGTCGCGGCGCTCGTGATCGTGATGCCGCGCTCCCGCTCCTGCTCGAGGTAGTCCATCTGGGTGGCGCCGTCGTCGACCTCGCCGGGGCGGTGCACGCGACCGGTATAGAACAGGATCCGCTCCGTCGTCGTGGTCTTACCCGCGTCGATATGAGCCATGATCCCGATGTTCCGTACCTGGGTGAGGGCCACCTGGCGCGACACGGCACATACTCCCGGAAAGCCGGTCCGACCCCGCGGGCGGACCAGGACGTCACGCGCGTGCAGGACCCGTGGTCTGCACGATTCGCCATTGCCTCTAGCCCCCGCAGCCTCCGTGCGCGGGGACGCAATCAGGCTATTCGGTTGTGCGATCCATCTTGGTTCTGGCGCTGCAGGAACGAACGAGAGGGACCATTACCAGCGGCAGTGGGCGAACGCCTTGTTCGCTTCAGCCATGCGGTGGGTATCCTCGCGCTTTTTGATAGACGGTCCTTCGTTCTTACTTGCCATGGCCAGCTCGGCCGCGAGACGCTCCGCGAAGGTGTGCTCGGGCCGGCTCCTGGCGAAACCGATGATCCACCGCATGGCCAGCTGGGTCCGCCGTTCGGGACGGATCTCGACCGGCACCTGGTAGGTGGCGCCACCGATTCGCCGTGATTTCACCTCGACGCTCGGCTTGACATTGTTCAGGGCGGCCCGGAAGACGTCGACGCCTTCCTGGCCGGTCTTGTCCTTGATGATGTCGAACGCCTGGTAGATCTCCCGCTCGGCCACGCTCTTCTTGCCGTTGCGCATGGCGTAGTTGATGAACTTGGTCACCATCAGGTCACCGTGCCGGGGATCGACCGGCAGCTCACGCTTCACGGGGGATCGACGTCGCGACATTCTCTAGCTCCTTGGCGGTCCAGCCGCCGACTCCGGTTCGCCGGCTCGCCGGCGTCCGTGGCAATCTACTTCTTGGGCCGCTTGGACCCGTACTTGGAGCGCCCGCGCCGGCGGCCGTCGACGCCGGAGGCGTCCTGCGTGCCGCGGATGATGTGGTACCGGACGCCCGGCAGGTCCTTGACGCGGCCCCCGCGCACGAGCACGATGCTGTGTTCCTGCAGGTTGTGACCCTCGCCCGGGATGTAGGCCGTGACCTCGATGCCGTTCGTCAGGCGGACGCGCGCGATCTTCCGCAGGGCGGAGTTGGGCTTCTTGGGCGTCTGGGTATAGACGCGGGTGCAGACACCCTTGCGCTGCGGGCAGGCCTGCAGAGCCGGACACTTGCTCTTCCACTTGACCGTCTGGCGGCCCTTGCGGACCAGCTGGCTGAGAGTCGGCAAATCGGCATCTCCTGGGTCCGGCTCCGGCACGTCCGGAGCTGATCTCTCGCGCGGACAGGGACAATGACGGCAGCTCCGGACAGTCCGGGGCTGCCGCGCGAAGGGGGAATATTATATGCGCCGCAGAGGCTTGTCAAGCCGCTGATACGCCATTCCCACCGACGCTGGCCCTACTCCGCGGCCATCTCCGCTTCCTGATCGCCCATGGCCTCCTGGGTCACCGCCAGGGCCCGGAGCTGTTCGACCGCCTCGAGGATGGCGTCGTCCTCATCCTCGGGGTCTTCCACCGCCAGGTTCTTGTACCGGGTGAGCCCGGTCCCGGCCGAGATGAGGTGCCCCATGATGACGTTTTCCTTGAGGCTGTGCAGCTCGTCACGCTTGCTGCGGGTCGCCGCCTCGGTCAGGACCCGCGTCGTCTCCTGGAAGCTCGCCGCAGAGATGAAGCTGTCGGTCGTCAGGCTGGCCTTGGTGATGCCCAGGAGGAGCGGCTCGAAGGTCGCCGGCTCCAGCTCGGGCTCGCCCTTCTCGCGCAGCATCACGTTCTGCCGCTGGGTCTCACGGTTCGCCTCCTCCACGCCCTTCTTCGGCACCTGGTCGCCCTCGAGGAACGGGGTGTCGCCGGGCGTGAGGATCTGCACCTTCTGCAGCATCCGGGAGACGATGATCTCGATGTGCTTGTCGTTGATCCTCACCCCCTGGAGCCGGTAGACCTCCTGGATCGCGTTCACCAGGTAGGTCTGGACGGCGCCGACGCCCTTGATCGACAGGATGTCCATCGGGTTGATGGGACCCTCGGTCAGCCGGTCGCCCGCCAGCACGCGCTCGCCATCGTAGGTCCGCACGTGGCGGCCATGGGGGATCAGGTATTCCTTCTCCGCGCCGGAGTCGGCCTGGACGACGACCTTGCGCATGCCGCGGGTCGTGCCGCGGAACTGGACCGTGCCGTCGATCTCCGTGACGGTCGCGGTATCGCGCGGGCGCCGCGCCTCGAACAGTTCGGCCACGCGCGGCAGGCCGCCGGTGATGTCGCCCGACTGCGCGACCTCGCGGGGGATCTTCACGAGGTGCCGGCCGGGCCCGACCTCTTCGCCGTCCTCGACGAGGAGCATGGCGCCGGTCGGGATGATGTATTCCGCCAGCGGCCGACCCGTCTTGGCGCTGAGGATCTGGATCGACGGGTGGACGTTCTTCTCCGTCGGCTCCATGATCATCGGCTGCTTGCGGCGGGTCTTCTCGTCGACCGTCTCGGACAGGCTCACTCCCGGGATGATGTCCACGTACTGGACGACACCCGACTTCTCGGACAGCACGAAGTCGGCGAACGGGTCCCACTCGAAGATCGGATCGCTCGCGGCCACCTTCTGGTTGTTCTTGACCAACACGCGCGCGCCGTAGGGCACGATCATCTGGCTGCGCGTGCGGCCGTTCTCGAGCACCAGGTTGATCTCGCCGCGGCGGCCGATGGAGACGACGTCGCCCTGGTCGTTCTTGACCAGCTTGACCTCGTCGTTGAAGACGATCTTGCCCGGCGCGGCCGCGGTCTTGATGTTCTGCTCGACGATACGGCTCGCGGTGCCGCCGATGTGGAAGGTCCGCAGCGTGAGCTGGGTGCCGGGCTCGCCGATGGACTGCGCCGCCATGACGCCGACCGGCTCGCCGATGTCCACCAGCTTGTCCTCGGCGAGGTTGAAGCCGTAGCAGAGCGCGCAGACGCCGCGCCGCGACTCGCAGGTGAGCACCGAGCGGGTGATCACCGACTGCAGGCCCATCTCCTCGATGTTGTGCGCCACGTCCTTGGTGATCAGCTCGCCGGCCTCCACGATCAGCTCGTCGTTCGGATCGTAGACGTCCTCGGCCGCGGCTCGACCGACGATGCGTTCGGCGAGCGTCTCGATCGTCTTCTCGCCCTCCTTCAACGCCGTCATCTCGATGCCGCGCAGCGTGCCGCAGTCGTGCTCCGAGATCACGATGTCCTGCGCCACGTCCACCAGCCGGCGGGTCAGGTAGCCGGCGTCCGCGGTCTTGAGCGCCGTGTCGGCCAGACCCTTGCGGGCGCCGTGGGTGGAGATGAAGTACTCGAGCATCGTCAACCCCTCGCGGAAGTTCGCGATGATCGGCTGCTCGATGATCTCGCCGATGCCGCCGGTGATCTTCTTCTGCGGCTTGGCCATCAGGCCGCGCATGCCGGCGAGCTGCTTGATCTGATCGGCGGAACCGCGCGCGCCCGACGCGTTCATCATGTAGACCGGGTTGAAGCCGGAGTCGTAGGTCGCGAGGTGGTCGAACATGCGGTCGCGGACTTCGTTGGTGACTTGGGTCCACTTGTCGATGACCTTGTTGTAGCGCTCGCGGTTGGTGATGATGCCCTTGCGGTGCTGGTCCACGATGCCGGTGACCACGGCCTGGGCCTCGGCGATGATCGCCTCTTTCTCCGGCGGGATGATGATGTCGTCGATCCCGATGGAGATGCCGCCCTCGGTCGCGTGGTAGAAGCCGAGCTCCTTGAGCTGGTCGAGGAAGTTCATGCACTTCGTCACGCCGAGGCGGTGGTGCACCTCCGCCACGATCTTCGCCAGCTGCTTCTTGCCGAGCGGCTGGTTCACGTAGCCGAGTTCCTCCGGGAGGATCCGGTTGAACAGGATCCGCCCCGGGGTGGTTTCGATCCGGCCGTGCTCCGGGAACCGCACCCGGATGCGCGCGTGCTTGCTCACCAGGCCGGCCTCGAAGGCCGCCAGGGCGTCTTCCGGGCTCGCGAACGCCTTGCCCTCGCCCCGGTCGCCGGGGCGGTCGAGCGTGAGGTAGTAGCAGCCGAGCACCATGTCCTGGCTCGGCGTGGCGATCGGCTCCCCGCTGGCCGGCGACAGGATGTTCAGCGGCGACAGCATCAGCAGGCGCGCCTCGAGCTGCGCCTCGTAACCCAGCGGCACGTGCACGGCCATCTGGTCGCCGTCGAAGTCCGCGTTGAAGGCGGTGCACACGAGCGGGTGGATCCGGATGGCCTTGCCCTCGATCAGCACCGGTTCGAACGCCTGGATGCCGAGGCGGTGCAGGGTCGGCGCGCGGTTCAGCAGCACCGGGTGGTCCTGGATGATCTCCTCCAGGATGTCCCACACCTCGGGGCTCTCCTTCTCCACCAGCTTCTTGGCGCTCTTGACCGTCTGGACGTAGCCCTTCTCCTCCAGCTTGCGGATGATGAAGGGCTTGAACAACTCCAGGGCCATGCTCTTGGGCAGGCCGCACTGGTAGAGCCGGAGTTCCGGGCCGACCACGATGACCGAGCGGCCGGAGTAGTCGACGCGCTTGCCGAGCAGGTTCTGCCGGAAGCGCCCCTTCTTGCCCTTGATCATGTCGCTGAGCGACTTGAGCGGCCGGTTGCCCTGGCCCTTGACGGCGCGCGAGCGGCGGCCGTTGTCGAACAGGGCGTCGACCGCCTCCTGCAACATGCGCTTCTCGTTGCGCAGGATCACGCCGGGCGCCTTGATCTCGATGAGCTTCTTGAGGCGGTTGTTCCGGTTGATGACCCGGCGGTAGAGATCGTTCAAGTCGCTGGTGGCGAAGCGGCCGCCGTCCAGGGGCACCAGGGGCCGCAGGTCGGGCGGCAGGACCGGCAAGCAGTCGAGGATCATCCACTGCGGCTGGTTGTTGGACTGGCGGAAGGCGTCGACCACCTTCAGCCGCTTCAGGAGCGACTTCTTGCGCTGGATGGAGGACTCGGTCTTGATCTGCGCGCGCAACTCGCGGTCCATCTCCTCGAGGTCGAGACCGGCCAGCAGCTTGCGGATCGCCTCCGCGCCCATCTCCATCTTGCAGTCCCACTCGGGGTGCTCGTCCTTGAGCTCCCACCACTCGTCGTCGCTGACGATGTCGCCGACCTTGAACTCGGTGTTGCCCGGATCGATGACCACGCTGGACTCGTAGTAGAGCACGCGCTCGAGATCCTTGACGCGGATGTCCAGCAGCTGGCCGATGCGGCTCGGCAGGCCCTTGAAGAACCAGATGTGGGCGATCGGCACCGCCAGCTCGATGTGGCCGAGGCGCTCGCGGCGGACCTTGCTCTGGGTGACCTCGACGCCGCATTTGTCGCAGACGATCCCCCGGAAACGGATTCGCTTGTACTTGCCGCAGTTGCACTCCCAGTCCTTGACCGGACCGAAGATGCGCTCGCAGAACAGGCCGTCCTTCTCGGGCTTGAACGTCCGGTAATTGATGGTCTCCGGCTTGGTCACCTCGCCGTAGCTCCAGTCGCGGATCTTGTCCGGCGAGGCCAGCTGGATCAGGATGGACTTGAAGTCCTGGCTGACCTTTTCTTCACGCTGCCGAGTACCGAGCATTTCGTCCTCCTGGCCGCACGTGGGGCGGCCGCCTGGGGGTCCCCCGGATCAGATCTTGGGCTCCTTGCCGTCGGGTTCCTCGACCTGGACGTCCAGGCAGAGGCTCTGGAGCTCGCGCATGAGCACGTTGAACGACTCCGGGGTACCCGGCTCGGGTGGATTCTCGCCCTTGACGATGGCCTCGTAGATCCGCGAACGACCGGCCACGTCGTCCGATTTCACGGTCAGCATCTCCTGCAGGCAGTTGGCGGCGCCGTAGGCCTCGAGGGCCCACACTTCCATCTCGCCGAAGCGCTGGCCGCCGAACTGCGCCTTGCCGCCCAGCGGCTGCTGGGTCACGAGGCTGTAGGGGCCGATGGACCGCGCGTGGATCTTCTCCTCGACCAGGTGGTGCAGCTTCAGCATGTAGATGACGCCGACCGTGACCTCCTTGTCGAACGGGCGGCCGGTGCGGCCGTCGAACAGGAGGGCCTTGCCGGACCGCGGCAGGCCGGCTTGGTCGAGCGCGTCCTTGATCTCGTCGATCCGGGCGCCGTCGAACACGGGGGTCATCACCTTGAAGCCGAGGGTCTGCGCGGCCCAGCCCAGATGCGTCTCGAGGATCTGTCCGAGGTTCATGCGGCTCGGCACGCCCAGCGGATTGAGCACGACGTCGACCGGCGTCCCGTCCGCCAGGTACGGCATGTCCTCCTCGGCCATGATCTTCGAGACCACGCCCTTGTTGCCGTGGCGGCCCGCCATCTTGTCGCCGACCTGCAGCTTGCGCCGCCGGGCGACGTAGACCTTGACCAGCTTGACGACGCCGGGCGGCAGCTCGTCTCCGCGCAGCGCCCGCTCGCATTCCTTGTCGTACTCGACTTCGATGCGCTCGCGCTCGCGGCTGGCGGCCTCGAAGACCGCGCGGATCCGCGCGTCCTTCTTCTCGTCCTTCACGAGCGAGAGGCCCCAGTGGACCGTCGCGAAATCGACCTCGGCGAGCACGCTCTCCGTGAGCTTGCGGCCGCTCTTGACGAGCACCTCGCCGGTGTTCGCGTCGATGAGGTGATGCGCGATCTCGCCGAGGAACAGCTCGCGCAGCCGCTCGGCGCAGACCTGGTCGACCTTCTCGCGCTTGCGGTTGCGCCGCCGGCGCAGCGCGTCGAGCTGCCGCTTCTCTTCCTTCTTCGAGCGGTTGCCGCGGTCCTGCCGGCTGAACACGCGCACGCCGACCACGATCCCGTCCATGCCCGGAGGCGCCTTGAGGCTGGCGTCCTTCACGTCGCCGGCCTTCTCGCCGAAGATGGCGCGCAGCAGCTTCTCCTCGGGGGACAGCTCCGTCTCGCCCTTCGGGGTGACCTTGCCGACCATGATGTCGCCGGCCCGCACGCGGGCGCCGATGTAGATCACCCCGTCCTCGTCGAGGTTGCGCAGGGCTTCCTCGCCGACGTTCGGGATCTCGCGGGTGATCTCCTCGACGCCGCGCTTGGTGTCGCGGACCTGGAGTTCGAACTCCTCGATGTGCAGCGACGTGTAGATGTCCTCGGAGACGCAGCGTTCGCTGACCAGGATGGCGTCCTCGAAGTTGTAGCCGCCCCAGGGCATGAAGGCCACGAGCAGGTTGCGGCCGAGCGCCAGCTCGCCGTCCGCCGTGCAGGGCCCGTCGGCGAGGATGTCGCCCGCCTCGACGCGCTGGCCGGGCATGACCAGGGGCTTCTGGTTGTAGCAGGTGTCCTGGTTGGACCGCTTGAACTTCTTGAGCCGGTACTCGACCAGGCCGCCGCTCTTGAAGAAGTCGTCCGACTTGACCACGTCCTCCTCGTCGTAGCGCACGACGACGGCGTCGGCGGTCGACGAGACCACCTGGCCGGCGGCCTGGGCCACGATCACCGCGCCCGAGTCGATGGCGATCTTCTTCTCCATGCCGGTGCCGATCACCGGCGCCTCCGTGCGCAGCAAGGGGACCGCCTGGCGCTGCATGTTGCAGCCCATCAGCGCGCGGTTGGCGTCGTCGTGCTCGAGGAACGGGATCAGCGACGCCGCCGCCGAGACGATCTGCTTCGGCGAGACGTCCATGTACTCGACCTCGGACGGCTCGGCCAGCGGATACTCGCCCTTGTAGCGGCAGAGCACCCGGGCCCGTTCGAACTGGCCCTTCTGGTCGACGGGCGCATTCGCCTGGGCGATGGTGACGCCGTCCTCCTGGTCCGCCGTCAGGTAGACCACCGCCGGCGAGACCTTGCCGTTCTTGACCATCCGGTACGGCGATTCGATGAAGCCGAACCGGTTGATGCGCGCGTAGGTCGCGAGGCTGGCGATCAGGCCGATGTTCGGGCCTTCCGGCGTCTCGATCGGGCACATGCGGCCGTAATGCGTGTAGTGCACGTCGCGGACCTCGAAGCCGGCGCGGTCGCGATGCAGGCCGCCCGGGCCGAGGGCGGACAGCCGTCGCTTGTGGGTCATCTCGCTGAGCGGGTTGGTCTGGTCCATGAACTGGCTCAGCTGGCTGGAGCCGAAGAAGCTCTGGATCACGGCCGAGACGGTGCGCGCGTTCACGAGGTCGACCGGCGTCAACGGCTTGTCCCGATCCGACAGGTTCATCCGCTCCTTGATGATCCGGGCCATGCGCGAGAGTCCCACCGAGAACTGGTTGGCGAGGAGCTCGCCGACCGAACGAATGCGCCGGTTGCCGAAGTGGTCGATGTCGTCGATCTCGCCAGTGCCGCGGAACAGTCCGATCATCTCCTTGATGATCGCCAGGAAGTCATCGCGGGTCAGCGTCGTCGTGAGCTTGTCGACCTTCAGGTCCAGCCGCCGGTTCATCTTGTAGCGGCCGACCTCGGCCAGGTCGTAGCGCTTCTCGTGGAAGAAGAGCCGCTCGAAGAGCTGCGCGGCGACCTCCTCGCTCGGCGGCTCGCCGGGGCGCAGGAGCTGGTAGAAGCGGCGCAGGGCCTCGTCGCGCGTGTGCGTGGAGTCCTTGCGCAGGGTGTTGAGGATGAGGCTCGGCCGATTGACCGAGACCTCGTCCGCGGCGATGAGCTTGATCTCGGCGACGCCGCTCTGCAGGATCTCCTCCTTGAGCAGCGGATCGATGACCTGGCCGGCCTTGGCGAACGGGTGCTCCGCATCGGCCTTGAAGAGCTCGGCCGCCAGCACGCGCCCCTCGAGCTCGTCGCCGACCGCGGCGAGCTTCTTGCCGCCCCGGCGCGGGAGCTTCACGGTCTCGATCTTGTGGAACTGGGCGATGATCTCCTCGTTGTTCTCGAACCCGAGCGCGCGGAGCAGCATCGTGACCGGCTGCTTCCGCTTGCGGTCGATGTGCACGTAGAGGACGTCGTTGATGTCGGTCGTGAACTCGACCCAGGAGCCGCGGTAGGGGATGATCCTGGCGCGGAAGAGCCGGCGGCCGTTGGGGTGCGTCTCGTCGCTGAAGAAGACGCCCGGCGACCGGTGCAGCTGCGACACGATCACGCGCTCGGCCCCGTTGATCACGAACGTGCCCTTGTCGGTGATCATCGGCAGCTCGCCGAGGTAGACGTCGTCTTCCTGGATGTCGCGCAGCTGGGGCTCGGCATCCGTGGCGCCTTCCTCGATCTCCTTGACGACCAGCCGCAGCTTGACCTTGAGCGGCACGCTGAAGGTCAGGCCGCGTTCCTGGCACTCCTCGATCCCGTACTTCGGCTCGCCCGTGTTGTAGCTGATGTACTCCATCACGAGGTGCCCGCGCGTCGACTCGATGGGGAAGACCGTGCGGAAGACGGACTCGAGTCCGTGGTCGTCCCGCTGGTCCGGGCTGCGTCCGATCTGCAGGAAGTCGTGGTACGACTCCAGCTGGACCGCCAGCAGGTTGGGCATCTCCTCTTCGCGATGGAGCTTGGAGTAGTTGACCCGACCCGTGAAACTGTCGACTGGGATGTTCACGCTCACGAGATCACTTCCTCGCGCCAAAGGGGGTTCGTCGTTCTCGCTGGCGCCGTCCCCGCGGCGCCGTCGGGCCGCCGTCCCGCGGGCGCACGGGCCCGCGGGACGGCGGCTGACAGCGGTCACGGGCCGGAGGGTCCGGCCCGCCTCGCTACTTCAGGTCGATGATGGCGCCGACTTCCTCGAGCTTGGCCTTGATCTGCTCGGCCTCGGCCTTGGTGACGCCCTCCTTGACGGCGCAGGGCGCGCTCTCGACCAGCTCCTTGGCTTCCTTCAGACCCAGGCTGGTGATCGCGCGGATCTCCTTGATGACCTGGATCTTCTTGTCGCCGACTCCGGTCAGCATGACGGTGAACTCGTCCTTGACTTCCTCGACGACCGCGGCGGCGCCGGGCATCGCGGCCATCGCCACGGGCGCGGCGGCGCTCACGCCGAAGCGCTCCTCCATCGCCTTCACGAGGTCGGCGGCCTCGAGGATCGACATGCTGGCGATCAGGTCCATCACCTTCTGGGCGTTGTCGCTGAGCTTGATTCCCTCGGACATGGTCCTCACTCCTCTTGTGTCTGGGTACGGCTAGGCGGCTGCGGCCTTCTGCTTGCCGACCGCGTCGATGGCCCTGGCCAGCGCCGCGATGACACCGTTGACGGTGCCCACGATGCCGGTGAGCGGCGAGTTGATGCTGCCCATCATCTTGGCGATCAATTCGTCCTTGCTCGGGACCTTCGACAGCGCGACGACCTGCGCGGCGGTCAACAGTTGTCCGTCGACCATGCCGCCCTTGACCTTCAGCGCCTCGTTGTTCTTGGCGAATTCGACGGCGATCTTGGCCGGATCGACCTGGCTCGCGGCCCCCAGCACGAGGGCCGTCGGGCCCTTGAGCTGGTCGCGCAAGGCGCCCAGGTCGGCGTTGTCCGCGGCGATCATCGCCAGCCGGTTCTTGACGACCCGGCACTCGACGTTCGCGGCGCGGCACTGCGACCGAAAAGCCGTCATCTGCGCCACCGTCAGGCCGGTGTAGTCGGCCAGCACACACGACTGCGCCGACTTCAGCCTCTCGGTGATCGCCTGGACTTCCGCCATCTTCTCGGGACGTGCCATGAGGCACCCTCCTTCTATATCGCGGAACCGCCGGAGCGGATCCTCCACGCTGCTCAGGCGAGACTGTTCGCATCCAGACGGAGCGACGGGGTCATGGTGCCGCTGATGAAGATGGACTTCACGTAGATGCCCTTGACCGCCGCCGGCTTCACCCGGATGAGCTCCCGGTAGAGCGCCTTGACGTTCTCCTCGAGCTTCTCGGGACCGAAGGACCGCTTGCCCACCGGAGCGTGCACGATCCCGGCCTTGTCGACGCGGTACTCGATCCGACCCGCCTTGGCCTCCTTGACGGCCTTGGCGATGTCCATGGTAACGGTGCCGACCTTGGGGTTCGGCATCAGACCACGGGGACCGAGGATCCGACCCAGCTTGCCGAGTTCGCCCATCATGTCCGGCGTGGCGATGATCACGTCCACGTCCGTCCAGCCATCCTTGATCTTGGGCAGATACTCGTCGGCGCCGACCATGTCCGCCCCGGCGTTCTTCGCCTCCTGCTCCTTGGGGCCGCGCGTGATCACGAGGACGCGCACGGTCTTGCCGGTGCCGTTGGGCATGACGACGGTGCCGCGGACCATCTGGTCCGCGTGGCGGGGATTGACGTTGAGCCGGACTGCGCAGTCGATCGTCTCGTCGAATTTCGCCTTGGGGAAGGAATCCAGGATCCGCAGGGCGTCGCCGACCGGAAGCTCGGTGTTCTTGTCGGCGCGGGCCCTGGCGGTGCGATAGTTCTTGCCTCGTTTCATGGACGGTGACTCCATTCGACTGTGATGGTTCGATCTGGCTGGCCGCGGATCAGCATCCGCGCGCCGCGACCTCCGGCACCCGATCCGACCCGCCCCGAGGGCTCGTCTGGGTCGCGGCGCCGTGTGATCCCAGTCTGGGACCGCCTCAGACGACCTCCAGCCCCATGCTCCTCGCCGTACCGGCGATGATCTTCATGGCGGCTTCGACGGACCCGGCGTTGAGGTCCTCCATCTTCATCACGGCGATCTCGCGCAGCTTGTCGCGGGTCACCGAGCCGACGACGGTCTTGCCGGGCTCCTTGCTGCCTGACTGGAGATTAGCGGCCTTCTTCAGGAGAACCGAGGCCGGCGGGGTCTTGGTGATGAAGCTGAAACTCCGGTCCTGGAAGACCGTGATGACAACCGGGATCACCATTCCCAACTGGTCCTTGGTCCGCTCGTTGAAGGTGCTGCAGAATTCCTGGATGTTGACGCCATGCTGACCGAGTGCAGGCCCTACCGGCGGCGCCGGATTGGCCACCCCAGCCTTGATCTGCAGCTTGATCTGCGTCATGACTTTTTTTGCCATGAACGACGACTCCTTCAATCAGTGTCCGGACCCGGTCCGCCGGCCGCCGCCTCGTCGCGGGGAGTCCACCACCCGCAGGCTCGACGCCGTCCGGGACCGCGTCCCGTCTCTATGAACGCCCGCCGACGCTGAGAGGGTGCGTCGACGGCAGCCGGCCCGGTACCCAGACAAGCCCGGACCGGCGAACCACGGCCGCCATCAGACCTGCTTGACCTGCAGGAAATCCAGCTCGACCGGTGTTTCCTTGCCGAAGATCGAGATCATGACCTTCAGCTTGCCCTTCTCGTGATTGATCTCGTTGATGACGCCCACCCAGTCGCTGAATGGACCGTCCATCACCTGGACGCTCTCGCCCACCTTGTAGGGGATCTCCAGCGTCTCCTTGGTGTCGTCCGGCTCCTTGATGCGGCCCAGGATCCGGTCCACCTCGTCCTTGGGGACAGCCTGCGGTTTCAGCGGCGTGCCGCCGATGAACCCGGTGACGCCCGGCACGGAGTTGATGAAATGGTGGGTCTCCTTGGTCATCAGCATCTCGACCAGGATGTAACCCGGCAGGAACTTGCGCTTGGTCGTGACCCGCTTGCCGTTCTTCATCTCCGTGACTTCCTGGATCGGCACCAGGACGTCGCCGAAATACGCCTCCATGTGGTTCGACCGGATGGCCATCTCGATGTTGCGCTTGACCTTGTTCTCGTGGCCGGTGTTCGCGTGGAGGGTGTACCACTCCAGCCGCGACTTGCGTTCGATCTCCGCCTCGTCCGCGGCCGGGATCTCGAGGTCGATCGCCGCGAGCAGATCGAGCTCGCTCGCCTCGGTGTCGTCCGCCCCGGCGGTCTGCGGGGCCGGGCGATCGTCGCCGGCGGCGGCCGCCGCGGCGGTCTCGCCGGCTTCGTCCGCCTCGCCGGTGTCGCCGGCCTCGCCGGCCTCGTCGGCTTCGTCGGGAAGGTCGAGGAAGAGGTCCTCCGGGCGCGCCGGCCCCGGCGAGGTCGGCTCGTCAGCGTCGTCGCCGGCCTCTGCCGCCGCCTCGTCATCGGTCTCCGGAAGGTCCGCGAACAGATCTTCCGCTCGTTTTTCCTTGTCGTCGAACATCGCGCCCTCGGATCGGCTACTACGCATAAATGCGCCCCGGCAAGCGGGGACACCTCCCCGCCTCCAGGGTCGCTGGTTCCGGCATCCTGTTGCGATCGCCCGGTTTCCGGCTCCGTCGCCCGAGCGGTCGACGCGATCAGATGATCAGGTTGACGGCCGAGTTCAGGATCCAATCGACCACGAACAGACAGACCGTGATGATCGCCACCGTCACGATCACCACGACCGTCGTCTCCCAGAGCTGCGTGCGATTCGGCCAGGACACCCGCTTCATCTCCTGGCGGGTCTCGCTGAAGTACTGCACCAAGCTAGCCATCACTGAACCTCTTCCCGACTCGATCGGGCGAACTGGCAGGGGCGGCAGGATTCGAACCCGCGACCCTCGGTTTTGGAGACCGATGCTCTACCAACTGAGCTACACCCCTGCCACGCTGGCGCCCGGCGCCTCCTGAGGCCGCCGGCCGATGCCCTAGCGGGTTTCCTTGTGCGGCGTGTGCTTGTTGCAACGCGGGCAGAACTTCTTGTACTCCACCCGGTCCGGATGCAGCCGCTTGTTCTTCTTCGTCGTGTAGTTCCTCTCCTTGCACTGGGTGCAGGCGAGGGTGATGATGTCCCGCATGATCGCACGCCTTCCGCTCGCTCGAGGCCTCGCGCGGGGCCTCGAGATCCCGCTTACTCGAGGATCTTGGCCACGACGCCCGCGCCCACGGTCCGGCCGCCCTCGCGGATCGCGAAGCGCAGCCCCTCCTCCATGGCGATGGGCGTGATCAGCTCGATCGTCATCTTGATGTTGTCACCGGGCATCACCATCTCCACACCCGCCGGCAGGTGCGCCGCCCCCGTCACGTCCGTCGTCCGGAAGTAGAACTGCGGCCGATACCCGTTGAAGAACGGCGTGTGCCGACCGCCCTCCTCCTTCGTCAGCACGTACACCTCGCACTCGAACTTCGTGTGCGGCGTCACCGACTTCGGCTTGCAGACCACCATCCCCCGCTCGATGTCTTCCTTCTTCATCCCACGCAGCAGCAGCCCCACGTTGTCCCCGGCCTGACCCCGGTCCAGGATCTTCCGGAACATCTCCACGCCCGTGCACACTGTCTCCTGCGTCGCCCGGATCCCCACCAACTCCACCTTGTCGTTCATGTTCACCACGCCGCGCTCGATCCGGCCCGTCGCCACCGTGCCCCGGCCCGAAATCGAGAACACGTCCTCCACCGGCATCAGGAACGGCTTCTCCAGATCCCGCTGCGGCAACGGAATGTACGTGTCCAGCGCCTTCAACAACTCGAAGATGCACTGCGCCTCCGGACTGTCCGGATCCCCGCTCTCCAGCGCCCGCAGCGCCGAGCCCCGGATGATCGGCGTGTCGTTGCCAGGGAACTCGTACTGGTCCAGCAGCTCCCGCACCTCCAGCTCCACCAGGTCCAGCAGCTCCTCGTCGTCCACCATGTCGCACTTGTTCAGGAACACGATGATGTACGGCACGCCCACCTGCCGCGCCAGCAGGATGTGCTCCCGCGTCTGCGGCATCGGTCCGTCCGCCGCCGACACCACCAGCACCGCCCCGTCCATCTGCGCCGCGCCCGTGATCATGTTCTTCACGTAGTCCGCGTGCCCCGGACAGTCCACGTGCGCGTAGTGACGCGTCTCGCTCGAATACTCCACGTGCGCCGTCGCGATCGTGATCCCCCGCTCGCGCTCCTCCGGCGCCTTGTCGATCTGGTCGAACGGCACATAGTCCGCCAGCCCCCTCTTCGACAGCACCTCCGTGATCGCCGCCGTCAGGGTCGTCTTCCCGTGATCCACGTGACCGATCGTACCGACGTTCACGTGGTCCTTGGTTCGTTCGAACTTCTGGCGCGCCATCTGGGGCATCCTCCCGGGTCGTAGACTTCCGTCGAGTGACTTACGCGGGACCGCGCCGCCCGAGCCGCCGGACCGTCCCCGGTCCCGCGGCCGGCGAGGCCGTCATCGCGCCGATGATGCTGGAGCCCACGAGCAGAATTGAACTGCTGACCGCTTGCTTACCATGCAAGTGCTCTACCGCCTGAGCTACGTGGGCTCCGGTCCTCAACTCTTTCCAGGCCCAAGCTGGAGCGGGAAACGGGGCTCGAACCCGCGACCCTCAGCTTGGAAGGCTGATGCTCTGCCAACTGAGCTATTCCCGCTCCGATTCATCCTTCCCGCAGCCGAAGGCCCTCGCTCGGGAGGGTTGGTGGGGGGGGGTGGATTCGAACCACCGAAGGCGTTCGCCGACAGATTTACAGTCTGTTCCCTTTGTCCACTCGGGAACCCCCCCACACGAACCGTGCGGGTCGGCCCCGAATGGCGGGGCCCATACACATGGAGCTGGCGAGAGGACTTGAACCCCCAACCCCCTCATTACAAGTGAGGAGCTCTACCAGTTGAGCTACGCCAGCTCAAGATCCGCAAGCCGACCGAGGGTCGTCAGATCAAGTCCTCTCGTCAGGCTTCCGCCTGCCCTGGCATGGGAATACGACGCTGTCGCCCCCAGACAGGGAGGGGGAATATAAACGAGCCGGTCGAGGACTGTCAAGGCCAGATCCCGGCGACGGTTCCCTCAGGGCGCCGGGGGCCGGGGCGACAGGCGGGGTCCGCCGGGCGTGTCGATGACCTCCCAGCCGATCTCGCGAATCTGCGCGCGGAGGCTGTCCGCCCCCGCCCAGTCCCGGCGCGCGCGCGCCTGTTCGCGGGCCTCACAGAGTGCGGCGACCGCCTCCGGCGCCGGCGAGCGCGTTTCGGTGAGCCCGCCGAGACCCTGCGGAAAAATCCCCAGGATCCCGTCCGCCTCGACGAGCAGGTCGCGGACCGCGCCGAGCGGGCCGGCGTCGAGCCCCCGGCCGCCGGTCTCCGCCAGGTACTGGTTGAGGTCGCGGACCAGGCCGAAGAGCTCGCCGATCGCCGCGCCGGAATTGAAGTCGTCGTCCATGGCGGCGAAGAACCGGCGCCGCCGGGAGGCGGCCGCCTCGGCGAGCGCGCCGCCCGCCGCCGACGCCAATCCCGCCGGCAGCGGCCGGTCGCGACCCGCGTCGATGGCCGCGAGGACCGCGAGGAGCCGCCGCGCGCCTCGCTGCAGCCGATCGAAGCCGGCTGTCGCCTCGCGCAGCCGTTCCTCGCTGAAGTCGAGCTGGCTGCGGAAATGGGCGTTCAGGAGGAAGAACCGCAGCACGGCCGCCGGATGGCTGCGCAGCAGCTCGTCCATGCTGAGGAAATTGCCGTCGGATTTGGACATCTTGCTCTTGCCCAGACAGAGCAGCCCGTTGTGCAGCCAGTGGTTGACGAACGGCTGGCCGGTGGCGCAGCGACTCTGGGCCAGCTCGTTCTCGTGGTGGGGGAACAGCAGGTCGCGGCCGCCGCCGTGGAAGTCGAAGTGGTCGCCGAGGTAGCGCGCGGCCATCGCCGAGCACTCGATGTGCCAGCCCGGACGGCCGCGACCCCAGGGCGACGGCCAGCCCGGCTCGTGATCGGGCGCGGCCTTCCACAGCGCGAAGTCGAGCGGATCCTCCTTGTGGTCGCCGATCGCGATGCGCACGCCGCTGCGCATGGCGTCGACATCGCGACCCGACAGCTGACCGTATCCCGTCCAGGACCGCACGCGGAAATAGACGTCGCCGCCCGCCGCGTACGCGAAGCCCTTCTCGAGGAGACGACCGACGAAACGCACGATGTCCGGCACGTGCTCGGTGACCCGCGGATAGTGATGGGCCGGCTCGATCCGCAGGGCCGCCGCCGCCTCGTGGTAGGCGGTCATGTTGCGCTCGGCGACCGCCGCGACCGTCGACCCCTCGCGACGCGCGCGCTCGATGATCTTGTCGTCGATGTCCGTGAAATTCTGGACGTGGGTGACCTCGTAACCGAGGTGCTCGAGATAGCGGCGGACCATGTCGCAGGCCACGAACGCATACATATGGCCGAGGTGCGGCTGGTCCTGGACCGTCAGCCCGCAGACGTACATGCCGACCCGCCCGGGACGGACGGGCGCGAACGGGCGCTTCGTGCGCGTGAGGTGGTCGTAGACTCGGAGCGACATGCCGGCTTCCTTCGAGCGGCCCTAGGGCGCGCCGCCGGACCGCAGGAGCGCGTCCTGGCACAGGTCCTCGACCAGGTCCTCGAAGGCGATCCCCACCGCGGCGGCGGCCATGGGCACGAGGCTCAGCGCGGTCATGCCGGGAATCGTGTTGAGTTCCAGGCAGTAGTGGCGCTCGCCGTCGAACCGGAAATCGACGCGGGCGGTTCCCTGGCACCCGAGCAGGTCGTACAGGTGCAGGGCGTCCGCGCACATGGACTCGTAGTGCGGCGAATGGACGGGCGCCGGGCAGAGGTACTCGCAGGCGCCCTTGGTGTACTTGTTGCCGAAGTCGTAGAACCCGTCGGCCGGACGGATCTCCAAGAGCGGCAGGCGGCGCCCCAGCAGGATCGTGGCCGTGAGCTCGCGGCCGGGGATGTATTGCTCGAGCAGGATGCTGGCCTGCTGGCCGGTCGCGGTCGCGGCGACCCGGGCGAACGCCGCCGCGAAATCCGCAGGATCCCGCACGATCTCGACGCCCACGCTGCTGCCGCCGT
The DNA here is from genome assembly GCA_022711765.1 of Candidatus Krumholzibacteriota bacterium. Taxonomy (GTDB): domain Bacteria; phylum Krumholzibacteriota; class Krumholzibacteriia; order LZORAL124-64-63; family LZORAL124-64-63; genus Glo-17. The sequence goes on along the minus strand of JAKLEB010000002.1, from coordinate 529,298 downwards.
CGTTGAGCTTGACGACCAGGGGGAAGCCGGGCTCGGCGATGACGCGGTCCAGGATGTGGTCGAGGCTGAGCGCGGCGCCGTGGCCTGCCCGCTTGCCGTCTTTCGACCCCTGGCGCTTGAGCGCGACCGGTCCGCTGGCGGCGCGATCCCAGGCGACCTGCAGCCACTGCGGCGTCGCGATGCCGGCGCCGATCATCACGCGCTTGGTGGTCGCCTTGTCCATCGCGATGGCGCTCGCGACGAAGCCGGACATCGCGTACGGCACGCCGAGCAGGTCGAGCAGCGCCTGGACGTGACCGTCCTCGCCGTCGCCGCCGTGCAGCGCGGGGAACACGACGTCGGCCTGCGTCACGGAGGCCAGCGTCGCGACCTCGCGGACGTTCGCGATGGTCTCGCGGGTGACCCGGTGGCCGGATCGTTCGAGAGCGTCCGCGATCGCCGCGCCGCTGCGCAGCGAGACATCGCGCTCGGCGGAATCTCCGCCCATGAGAACCGTGACGTGCATGACCGCTCCCGGATTGGCTGGGTCGCCGCGATCGTCCGGCGGGACTGCCGGCGAGGCGACATCTTAGTCCGCCAGCCGGAGCCCCGACAAGGGGAAGCGACGGCCGCCCGTCAGCTGCCGGCGGCGCCGTCGGGGTGGCAGAGCTCGATCGCCCGCCGCACGAGGATGTCGGTGACGTCGACCAGCGGTACCGGCAGGTCCTCGGGGTGAACCACGACCGGCACCTCGGTGCAGCCGGCGATCACGAGCTCGGCGCCGCGCGCAACGAGTTCCCGGCCCGCTCCGACCAGGCGCTCGCGAGCTTGACCGCCCGTGTGGCCCGCCTTGACGCCCCACTCGCTGTAGACGGCCTCCATGAAGTGATGGGTCTGGTCCGGCCCCGTGAAATTCAGGGATTCGAGCCCGGCGGCGGCCAGCGCGCGGTGGAAGATCCCGCTCTCGAGGGACCCCGTCGTGGCGAGGATGCCGGCCCGCCTGCGCTCGGGCCAGGTGCGCCGGCAGTAGGCGGCCGTCTCGGCGATCCCGTCGACGATGGTGGCACGGGTCGCCGCCGCCAGATCGGGCAGGAACGCGTGGCTCGTGATGCAGGCGATCACGATGACGTCGGCGCCGGCCTCGTCGAGCAACCGGCACGAGCGCAGCAGCTCGGGCCGCGGATCGGTCCCGTGGCCGAGCAAGGCGGCCGTGCGGTCCGGCACGTGGTTGTTGTTGTGCAGGACGACCTCCAGGTAGTCCTGGTCCCGGCTGGCCGGCGTGAGCGCGACGAGCCGCTGGAAGAAGTGCGCGGCCGCGACCGAGCCCATTCCGCCGATGATACCGAGCACCTTGCGCCGATCGGTCATGTCGCCTCCTGCCGCGCCGCCCGTGTCCCCGCGCCGAACTCCCCCGGTGTCCTTCGCCGCGAGAATGCGCTACACGATACACGGAGTCACGCGATTCGCGAGGGCCGGCTCCGGCCGGGAGGTTGGGGCGCGTCGCCAGTTGTGTTATATATGCGGGCGGCTTTCCAACGCCGGATGGAGCATGACCGGACAGCGCCGCACCGCCCTCATCGTGACCTACGCATTCCCCCCGAACGGGGCGGTGGGTTCCATGCGGCCCCTCCGCTGGTGCCGCTGGCTGCCGCGCGTGAGCGCCTGGTCGTGCGCGGTGCTCACGGTCGACCGGGAACCGGCGCGGCGCGACGGCACGCTGCTCGAGAGCCTGCCGCCGGACGTGCCGGTCGTCCGCACGCCCGTGAGCGAGCCGTGGTACCGCCTCAACCCGCCCGACCGTTCGCCCGGCGTCCTGCGGCGCGCCGCATTGCGTTGCCTGGCGCCCGCGCTCGAGCCGCTCGCCACGCCGGACCCCCAGGTCTTCTGGCGGCGGACCATGGTGCCGGCCGGCTGCCGGCTCGCCCGCGAGCTCGGCGTCGACGTCGTGGTCGTGACCGCGCCGCCCTGGTCGAGCCTCCTCGGCGCCGCGAGTCTGGCGCGCCGCGCTCGCCGGCCGCTCGTCATCGACTTCCGCGACCCCTGGACCGAGATCGACCGCGGCCCCATGTCGGCCTGGCGTAGCCGCTGGGAGCGCCGCGCCGAGCGGCAGGTCTGCGCCCAGGCCGCGGTGGCGATCAGCACGAGCGACACCTACAGCGCGAACCTGCGCGCCCGGTGCCCCGGGGTTCCGGCCGACCGGTTCGTCACCCTGCACAACGGCTTCGACGAAGAAGCGTTCGCGGCCGCGCCCGACCCGGGGGTCGCCCCGACCGGCCTGACGGTCGTCCATCTGGGTTCGCTCTACGCGCGCCGGCAGCCCTTCGCCGCGCTGGCCGGGATGCGGCGCTGGCTCGACACCCACCCCGAGCGCGCCGCCCAGTTCCGCCTCGTCTTCGTCGGCACTCCCGACGGCGCGACTCGCCGCGCGGTCGCCGACAACGGACTGGAGCCGGTCTGCGAGATGACCGGCCACGTGCCGCACGCCGAGGCCATCGCGCGCTGCCGCGCCGCCGACCTGCTGCTGCTCGCGATGGGCGACACGACCTTGACGCCGGCCGGTTGGCTGCCATCGAAGCTCTTCGAGTACCTGGCGATCCACCGGCCGGTCCTCGCGCACACGGTCGAGGGGGAAGCCGCCGGCCTGTTGCGCGCCGCCGGGGCCGCCGCGGTCGTCGCCGGCTGCGACCCGGCCGCGTTCGCCGATGCTCTCGAGCGACACTGGCAGGCCAAGCATCAGCTGGGGCACGCCGTGCCGCACCGCAACCTGGACGCGGTCGTGGGCCAGCTGCGGCAGGAGTCCCTGGCGAGCCGCCTGGCCGGGATCCTGGACCGCGCCGCGGGGACGCCGGCATGAAGGCGATGGCGGCGGCGGCGCGGCGCTGGCTGATCGCACGGGCGGGACTCGCCGGCCGCCTGCCGTTCGAGGCGGCGATCCTGATGTACCACCGCTTCGCGACGGCTCCGGGCGAGAGCGGCCTCGCGCGCCGCGACTTCGCGCAGCAGCTCGACTACCTCGTCCGGCACTTCCACGTGGTCCCGTTGGCCGAGGCGCTCGGCGGAGCGCCGGGGCGAAGACGGCTGATCTCGATCACCGTCGACGACGGCTACCGCAGCTTCGCCGATGTCGCCTGGCCGGAGCTCCGCTCGCGGGGTCTGACGGCCGCCGTCTTCCTGCCGACCGGATTCATCGACGACGGCGGCTGGATGTGGCAGGACCGGAACATCTACCTGCTCCGCACGGCGCCGGCGGCCCGGTATCGCGTGCCGTGGCGCGGCCGGGACCTGACGCTCGACACGACCGGCCACGCCGGCCTGATGGCCGCTCTCCTTTCAGTCTACGAGATCGGCCGCCGCCTCGACCACGCCGGCCGGCTCGAGCTCACCGCCACGCTGGAACGGGGCCTGGCCACGGTCCTGCCCTCCGTGCCGCCGACCCTCTACGCGCCGCTGACCTGGGATCAGGTCCGCGAGTTGCAGGACCAGGGGGTGACGTTCGGCTCGCACACGGTCAACCACGCGATCCTGACCACGCTGCCGGTCGCCGAAGCGCGGCGCGAGATCGAGGATTCCCGCGCCCTCCTCGCGGCGCGCCTCGGCCGCCAGGTCGACTACTTCGTCTATCCCAACGGGGATCTCGACGCGACCGTCCGCGAGCTGACTCGCCGCGCGGGCTATGCTGGCGCGCTGTCCACGATCGCCGGCTACTGGTCGGCCCGGGGCGACCCCTTCGCCGTCCCCCGCTTGCCGGGACCGGTCCGCGGCGGCGCCTGGCTCGCCGGCGATCTCTGGAACTGGTGGCGGCGGTTCGGCGCCCCCACCGGTCAGTTCACCTCGACGTCGCCGTAGGTCACGTGGCAATCGCCGCGGCCGAGGCCGGCGGCGAGGCGCTCGCGCCCCGGCGCGAAGCGGACCAGCAGCGGCAATCCCCGTGCCCGCGGGCTGCGCAGGAAGCCGCGGCGCCAGGCGGCCGGACAGGTCGACCAGACGCCCGCCCAGCCGACGTCCAGGTCGGCGGCGAGCCGGGGCAGGTACGCGGCGAAGCGCCCGCCGTCCGGGCGGTAGACCACCAGGTCCACCAGGAAGAGCCGCCGGCGTTCGGCGTCCACCCGGACGACCAGGAGATCCCGGATCCCGGCGGCATCCCGGCGGGCGAACACGCGGTAGCGCTGGAGCGGCGACCGGCAGTAACGCCAGGTCAGGAACGCGGCGGTCCGGTCCACCGCGAACCGGCGGCCGGCGGGAGCGAGCGGAGCCGGCAGGGCGGCGATCTCGGCCGGAGCCAGCTCATCGATGCCGGCGCGGTCGCCGTGCGGCAGGACGAGCCGGCTCGCCGCCCACAACAGCCCCTCGCGGCTCGCCAGCCGGCGGTAGCCAAGTTGCGCGGCGTGGTCCACGAGCGTATCGGTCACGGACCAGCCCCGCTTGAGGAAACCGGGCGCCGACGCCGCGTTCGCGAAGTTGTAGTAGACGTCGACGCCGTCGCCGTGGGCCAGCATCCATTCCAGCATGCGCGTGAACAGCCCGCGGCCCCGCCAGGCGGGATCCACGACCGGGTCCACGTCGCGGCCGGCGACGATCGGACGACCGTCGAGCACCGCCGGGCGCGGCAGGACGGCGTAGAGCCCGACGACCCGGCCGTCGGACTCGAAGACGACCGCGTGCGATCGCCCGCCCGGCCCCTCCTCGTGCAGCCACCGGAAGCGTTCCTCGCTGAAGCGGGGATCGTGGCCGCGGCGCAGCAGTCCGAGGCAGGCCTCGCGGTCGGCGTCCTGATACGCGCGGCATCCGTTCATCGGTGACCGTCCTTTCGCCTCCACTCGCCGATCCCGGCGGCGATCTGCCCGACCCTTGCGAAATCCCGGCGGCGCCGCGACCATGTCGCCGTGATTCCGACGACCCTGGACCGGTCGGATGCCGCGGCCCCGGGGCGACGCGCCGCCCGGCCCCCGCGCAGACGAAGGGGACCCGACATGCCGGGCAAGATAGAGTTCCTGACCACCGACGGCAGCCTGCACCTGTTCAAGCTGGGGCGCAACTGGAAGCGTGACCTGGAGGTCAGGGTCAGGCCGCAAGGCAACGGCGAGCTGCTGAAGCTGCCGTTTCCCGCCGACCGCGACCGGCTGGAGGTGCCCGGGCTGGACCCGGATCGACACTACGAGGTCCGGGTGAGCTACCGGCGGCCCTGGCACCGCGTTCGCCACGCTCCCGAGGAGCTGACCGTGACCCCCCGCACGCGCGGCCTGCGCGTGATCATCACCGGTTCGGGGCGGTCGGGGACCAAGACGCTCGCCCACTTCCTCGACGGCCTGTCCTTCGTCGACGGCGAGCCGGTCGTCGCGCGGCACGAGCCGCTCAGCGAGTGGGTCGTGCCCGCCCTGGCCGACCGCGACTTCGAGCTGGCGCTGCTCCAGCAGCGCGGCGCGCTGCACAACGTCGAGACCGCGCCATACTACAGCCTCTATCCGCAGTTGCTCCGCGCCGACAAGGTCCTCCTCGTGATCCGCGACGGGCGGCGCGTGGTGCAGTCGGGCCTGAACCGGAACTGGTACGGGAACGACAACCCCTGGAACCGGATCAAACCGGCCTACGAGGGCACGCAGTTCGAGAAGTGCTGCCGCCTCTGGCGCGACGCCAACACCGAGGTGGCGAAGGTCGCCCACGCCGTGTTCCGGCTCGAGGACCTCACCGCCGACCCCGCGCACCTGGACGCGTTCTGCGCCGCGGCCGGCATCGTCAACCGCGGCCGCGAGCTGCCGCACTCCAATCGCGGCAAGCAGCCCTCCACGACCTTCACCGAGTGGACCGCAGAGCAGGAGCGCCAGTTCGAGACGATTTGCGGCGGGGTGATGGACCGCCACTATCCAGGCTGGCGCCTGGACTCCTCCCGGGGTTGATCCGCGCGGGACGCTGACCGGAAGGAGACGGAGCGACGGCCGCCTGGGCGGCGGCCGTCGTGGTGGCGAATCGTGTCCGGTCGGGTGGCGGACCGGGCGGTCAGGGACCGTTCGGGGTCATCACGACCGGCGACGGCGCTCCCGGAGGTCCGTCGTCGTCGCCCCCGCCGCCGGCCGTGATCGTGACCGGCTCCATGTCGGCGGGCGAGCCGTTGGGACCGACGTAGTACAGGTAGCCCTGCTGGCCGTCCTGGAAGGACGGCGTGTTGACCGTCACGACGATGGTGTCGTCGGTCCAGGTCGTGTACGGCTGGATGTCGCGGACCGTGCAGGCGTCCCAGGTCGGACGGTCTCCGATCACCACGCGTTGCCAGCCCATGTCGAAGTAGAAGTCGTCGTAGTACTGCGTGGTGCTGCGGCCGAAGCTGTCGATCCAGTCGCCGAGCGAGACCTTGTTGAAACCGGGCTGCCCGGGCTGGTGGGTCGTCGCGTTGGTCTCGTTGACGATCCTCGCCGATTTCCCGTTGCGCGCGATCCACACGATGTTGGCGCCGTCGTTCACGCCCGGCGAGGACTGGCGGATCATCACCTCCCACAGGATCCACGTGTGGTGCGGGAGGGTATGCTCGTAGCCGCCGTTGCCGTCCGCGAAGACCCGGGAGTACCAGGTCGTCACGTTGATGTCGGTGCAGAGGTACCGCGGGGTGAATTCGGGGGTGCCCCAGTCGTTGCAGTCGCTCTGGGCCGTGTGGACGATGTCCGGCGGCGTGACGTAGTGCGAGCCGGACGACACGCGCCAGTTCTTGATCTGGTAGCTCTGGGTCGCCGGCCCCTCCCACTGGGAGTTCTCCGGATCGTCGCACCACCAGCAGCCCCAGCTCCAGCGTTCCCAGAACATCATGAAGATCTCGTCGCCGCCCTGGAGTTCGCGCGGGAACCGGTAGTACGCCCAGCCCTGCCGCTCCGCGGGCGACTCCGTCTCGATGTCCGGGTCGCCGTGGCGCAGTTCGATCGACTGGTTGCCGGAGTACGCCTGCAGCTGCGACAACCGCCCCTGGTAGAGCCCGACGTTGTTCGCGGTGGTGTCCAGCTGGCAGCTCGCCCCCTCGAAGTCTTCCCAGCAGTACGGCTGCTGGTGATCGCGGTCGCCGAAACCGCTGCCGTGGATGGTGATCGAGTTGCCGTTCGACACGACGCCCGCCACGTCATCGATGCTCTGCGCCGGCGCCTGTCCCACGAGGGCGACAGCCAGGACCGTCGCGACCGTGAGGACCGAGTACACACGCTTGATTGACATGCCTGTCCCACCTTGGAATAACGAAGACCGCTCCCGCCGGCGGTGCGTATGACGGATCGTCAAGGCATCGGCCAGCTCCCCCTCAGCAATTACCATACCGCCGTCGTCGCGTTACGCTCAGTGCACGCAAGTGCTTGTCGCAAGGCGGGTTGGTCTGCGGTCAACCGGGTGTTTCGAGAGCGGTTCGGGCAATCCGCACAACCGCGATGGACAATCTACGAAGAATCCCGCGGTGAGGCAATCGGAGCCTCCCGCGCCGCCTCCAGACTCCGGTCAGCTGGCGCCGGCTGATCGTCGGCGCCGAGGATCACGTCGAGATAGATCACCAGAGCGAGCAGCTTGTGCAGCAGCCAGCCCTGATCGACGCCGCGGTCCTGCCTGCGCAGCACGATCTCGAGGTAGGCTGGGTCGAAGAACCCGCGCCGCGCGACGGCCGGATCCAGCAGGATCGAACGGTAGAACTCCCGGATCGCCGGGTGCTTGCGATACCACTGATCGTAATGGAGGTAGACCTCGGGATCGTACATTCGGATCAGTCCCAGCGAACCTCGTTCCAGGATCCGGCTCACGCGGTGGCGAACGGCGAGGCGGCGCTTGCGCCCGGCCGACGGTCGCGAGTGCAGATCGACGCCGGTCGACTTGTACGGCACGCGGCTGAGCTCGGGCAGCTGCCGCCGGATGTACTCGCTGAAGAAGCGACGACCGAGCTTCAGCCGCGCGGGCAGCCGCTTGCTGAGCGCGAGCAGCCGGCGATCGACGAGCGCGAAGTGGTCGTGCCAGCCGTACCGGTTGACGTCGACCGCGTTCATCATGCGGAACAGGCGGTTGTGAATGAAGAAGCTGTCCTTTTGCTGGTAGAAATGCGGCCCGGCCTGGCGGTGGCGCGCCAGCTCCTCCTCGACGGCCGGACGCAGCCGGCCGCGCACGTAGTCACGGAATTCCGGCCGCAGGCAGCGCCAGAATGGACTGTCCGGCTCGACGGCGAACAGCGACCGGAGCATGACGTCGAGCTCGCGCCGTTCGTCGTCGCCGTAGCCGTCCAGGTCGCGCGCATTGAAGTATCCGGACCCGAAATTTACCGGGCCGCCGAAGATCCCGTTGAGGAAGCAGGTCTCGGTCGGCGGGAGTCCATACTGCCGCCCGACGCCCAGCAGGAGCGCCGGCCTCAGGCTGGACTGCCCTTCGGTGTACCGCACGAACTCGAGCGCGCAATCGGGTAGCCAGAGCGGGTCGATCTCGATCAGGTCGTGACGCGCGCCGACTGCCGCCGCGAGCCGGCTCGCGAGCTTGTACTCGGTGCACCACCGCTGTCCGTGGGTGAAGCAACGCGGCGCGAGACCGGCGCGAACCGCCTGGCCAAGCACGAAGCGCGAGTCGAGCCCGCCCGTGAGCGTCACGAGGACGTTCGCATGGCCGCGCGCCATGCGCCGCAGGAGATCCGGATAGACCTCGTCGACGGTTCCGAAATACGGCGCTGGATCGTCGCCGGGCTCCTCGACGTACCGGAAGGGCCCGAACGGCTGGAGGACCGTCAGCGCGCCCGCCTCGTAGCGGAGCAGCGTCCCGGGGCGCATCAGCTTGATCTCGCGATGGTAGGTCCGGTCGCCGAGCCCGTAGCCGTAATTGAGGTAGTCGGCCACGCCGTCGAGATCGAGGTGGCAGCTCCGGCGCTTGACGGCGAGGATCGCTTTCGCCTCCGGCGCGAACATCAGCCCTTCCGCGTCGACGTGGTAGTAGAGGTGCCGATAGCCGAATTCGTCGACCCAGATCCAGGCCGCTCCGTCCTGCGGTTCGACCACCGCCGCGTGGTAGGAGCCGGAAAGCGCCAGGGGATCCGGACCGCCGCGGTCGTCGCGCGTGCCCAGCAGGAAGCCCAGGGGATCGGGCGCGGCGGCGGCGGATGCGGAACCGGGATAATCGTAGACGTAGCCGCCCAGGACACCGACCCGACCGCGGTGAGGGTCGGCGGCCAGCCGGCGCTCCCGGCCGCCGCGCAGCCAGGCGACCCCGAGCCCCGCGCCCTCGCCGACCCACGACTGGATCTCGTAGACCTCGTGATGGGCGAGCGCCGCCTTCATCGCGGCGAGGTGGCGAGCGGCGGTGTCCGCCGGTTGCCCCGGCGCGGCGATGAATCCGAACACACCAGGCATCTCTGCTCCTGCGGGGCCGTCGTCCCGGACGGACCGCGACGGCAGCCGTGACTCTAGGACGGGTCCTCGCCATGCGGCTGGGCGCGACGCGAGCCGATCACGCGCGCGGGGTTGCCCATCAGCATGCAGTGATCCGGGTAGTGCTTCGCTCCGACCACGGCCCCGGCCCCGACCACGCAGCCGCGTCCGAGGACGGTCCCCGGCATGATGAAGCAGTTGGCGCCCAGCCAGCAATCGTCGCCGATCTTGACCGGCTTGTAGACGGCGCCCTGGCGCCAGATCGGGGTGTCCGGATCGTCGATCCGGTGGTTTTGCGTCCAGATCTTGACGCCGGGTCCGATCAGGACGTCATCGCCCAGCTCGATGCCGCCCCCGGCCTGGAAGAAGGCCTGTTCGCCGATGTTCACGTCCCGCCCCACCTTGACGAGGTGGACGTTGCGGATGCGGACGCCTTCGAAGATCACCAGCCCCTCGCCGGCCGCGGCGAACGCCCGCCGGTAGAGCCGCTCGCGAATGAGGTAGCCCGGCTTCCCCGGCATGTCGCGATACAGCGAGATCGCGAGCGCCTGCCGGCCCTCGCGGGTCTTGATCATCCGCCACAGTTCGCGCAGAAACATCCACACGTCCGCGTACTCCCTCGCCGGCGGTCAGCTCTCCAGCTCGTTCACCGTGAACCGATACTTCCCGGACGCCGTGCGCTCGATGGTCCGAGGATACTCGAAATCCACCTGCATGGCCGCGCCCAGGATCTTCCGGGCGATCCGGCCGAGACGCGCCTCGTCGGCCTGCCGTTCGAAGCTCGGGCCCGGGACGATCCGCACCAGGATGGCGCCGCGCTGCAACTGACGGAATTGCAGCTGCAGGAACGCGTCGCTGCCGCATACGTGGGTCTGCTCGTCGATATACGCCTCGTGGAACGTCATGCCGGACACCCGCGAGCCGTCCAGCGCGATGAGGAAATCGGTCTGGCGACCCGTGAGCGAGCCGAGGACCGGCAGCCCGCGCCCGGCTGGCGATTCCGGCGGCAATACCGCCGTGTCGCCGATCCGGTAGCGGATGAAGGGGAAGGCCCGGTTCCAGAAGTCCGTGACGAGGACGTCGCCCGGCGCACCCGGCGCGCCATCGATCTCCAGCAGCATGCTGTTGGCGAAGTAACGCAAACGGCCCTCGTCGTCCTGCTGGGCCATCGGACCGTTCTCGCGGGATCCGTACCGATCGCGCACGCGGCAGGCGAACGCGCGCTCGATGAGCTCGCGGTCTGATGGATACAGCGGCTCGGCGGTGGTCACGACGAGGCGGACGGCGGGCAGCCGGCGTCCGGTCGCCTGGAGGTACGCGGCGATCTCCTTGATGCTGAGCGCGTAGCCGTACACGACCTCGATTCCCTGGCTCGCCATCCGGTCGCACCAGGCGGCCAGCCGGGGCTCGTCGATGTGCGTGGCGTCGATGTACAGATGGCGCCAACTCAACCAGTTGCGGAGGCGCGCCTTGAGGTCCGCCGCGCGCGTCGGCAGGTCCTGGTGCGCGTTCCAGACCACGGCCGTCGGGTCGCCCGGCCGCCACCCGTAAGCCTCGTTGGCGAGGACGGTCATCCCGTCGCGGCGGGCGGCGCACGGACGGTCGTACCAGAACCTGAACGAGTTGCCGGTCGTGCCGCCGGTCGCGGTCGGAATCAGCTGGGTGTCGGCGAACCCCTCGGCCCGGATCGCGTCCTGGCGGCCGATGATCTCGCCCTTGTCCAACACCGGCACCCCGCCGAGATCGGCCAGATCGCGGAACCGCTCCGGGTGGAAGCCGGCCGCGTCGAACCGGTCGCGATAGAATCGCGAGCGATGGTACGCGTGGGTGAGGATCGCCTGCGTGCGCTCGGTCTGGAGCCGGCGACGCGCAGCGGGGTCCTCGACCAGCGCGAGTTCCCGGCGCAGAGAGGCCAGCTCGGGCCCGTAGGGCTTCCCGTTGCGAGCCGCGATCCAGGGGCAGAAGACCGTTCGCCGCAGCCAGGGCATCATCACGCGAACTCCGGGGGCAGGATTCCCACCGTCGCCGGGCCGTAGCACTCGATGAGCTCGGGTTCGCCGCTGCGGCCGGTCCGGCGGTGTTCGAGGCGCAGCGCGTAGTTGTAGATCGACTGCATGTGCTGCGCCGTCCCGTAGAGCGGATCGGCGAGCCGCGTCCGACCCGCCTCGGCCATGCGGGCGCGCCGCTCGCGATCGGCGAGCAGTTCCTTGACCGCCGCGGCCAGCCCGGCCGCGTCCCCGGCCGCCACGACCAGCCCTTCGCGACCGTGCTCGAGATAGCCGGGCGCGCTGCGGCGATCCGCCATGACGATCGGTTTGCCCAGGCTCATGGCGTTCAGCAGCGTCTGATGGCCCGCCGTGCGGATGAAATCGGGCGGGTGCGCTTCGACCAGGAGAGTGCAGCGCGCGAGCAGTCGACGGAACTCCTCGGGCGACACTCCCTTGACCGTGACGTGCGGCAGGCCGCGGGCGAGCGGCGGGACGTCCGGATTCGTCGTGGCCACGATCGCGGGATATTCGACCTCCCGCAGCGCCGCGATCAGCGTCGCGTAGTCGCGTCCGTTGTTGCCGCCGGCGAAGAGGAAGCCGTCGTCGCCCGGGTCGACCGCGAATCCGTCGAGCGTCGTGTGGTAGGGATGAAACTGGAAACGGTCCCGCGGCACGTCGTACTCGCGGGCGAAGACGTCGCCGTCATCCATGCCCCAGACCATCGCGCGCACGCCGGCCTCGCGGAAGGCGACCATCTTGAGGCGGTCGAACAGGCCCGCGAGGCCCCGGCGGCGGCGCTCGAGCAGGAGGTCGAACATGACGTGGGTTCGCGGCGCGATCAGAGGCTTGAGGATGGTCTGGATCCACGCAAGGGCGAAGCCGGTCATGCCGCCGTAGGTCACGAAGGCCGCCAGTCCGCGATGGCGACGGGCTCGGCTCCACAGGACCAGCGCCTGGACCACGGTGCGCGGCACCCGCGGCAGACGAGCGAAGCCGACGTTCCGCCGGAAGGGCTGGAAATTCGCCGGCTCGCCGTGCTCGGTGAAGATTCGGCTGGGCTCGATCCGCGTCGTCATGGTCCACCCTTCGCGAGCAGTGTTACAGGATAAACACTCGATTGTCACTGGCAAGCTCGGTGCGGATCCCGCGGCGCCGGCGCTGGCCTCGGCGCGGATCGCCGCGCGACCGCCCGAAAAACGGCTCTTGACCGTGAACCGGATTTGACCGATCTAGCATGACGCGACGGCCGGCGAGCGACCACCGGTCGCCGGGGCGCCGGACCGAACCGCGGAGCGTGTCGATGCCCAGCATCGTCAAGGAATCGAAGCTGCTCGCCAGGCATTCGTCCGTCTACGCGGTGGGCATCCTCCTGCAGCGCGCGACGGCTCTCGTCCTGTTGCCCCTGTACACGACGCGCCTGACGCCGCAGGACTTCGGCATCAAGGAACTCGTCGGCCTCTCGGTCGACGTGGCCGACATCCTGCTCGCGACCGCGATCTCGTCCGCGATCTACCGGTTCTACTTCCGGACCACCGACCTCAAGCAGCGCAACCTGGTGATCAGCACGTCGATCATCGCGCTGGGCGCCGGCGGCATCCTCGCGCTGGTCGGTCTGATCCCGCTGTCGGCGCCTCTGGCCGGGCTCGTGCTCGACGACATCGGCCTCGCCCATTTCTTCATGCTGTCCTTCGCGGCCCTGTGGTTCCAGACGGTCAACAAGGTCTCGTTCGCCTGGCTGCGCGCCCAGCAGAAGTCGGTCCAGTTCGTGGCGATCTCGCTGCTGAGATTCGTCATCAACGTCGGCTTGAACATCTGGTTCATCGTCGGGCTCGACCTCGGCGTGCTCGGGATCATCCTGGCGACCCTGGTCACCGCGGTCGTCGTCTTCCTGTTCATGACCGTGCCGCTGTGCGCGCGGCTCGGCCTGCGATTCGACCGCGGCATGCTGCGCGAGATGTGGACCTTCGGCTGGCCCATGATCTTCTCGCAGGCCGGCGGCTTCGTCGTGCACCTCTCGGATCGCCTGTTCTTGAAGGCCTACTGCAGCGTCGCGGCGGCCGGCATCTACTCGCTCGGTTACCGGTTCGGCACGCTGCCGAGCGTGTTCCTGTCCGAGCCCTTCAACCAGACCTGGATGCCGCGCCGGTTCGAGGTCGCCAAGGAACCCGGGAGCGAGAGGGTCTTCGGACGCATCTTCACCTACTATCTCGTGCTGATCGCGTTCGCGGGACTGCTCGTGGCTTGCCTCACGACCGACATCCTGCGCCTGATGTCCGACCCCTCCTACTGGACCGCCGCCTCGGTGGTGCCGGTGATCGTGCTCGCGAACATCATCTTCACCTTCCACTACCACTTCAACATCGGCCTGATGCTCGCGGACAAGACCAAGTACCTGGGCTACATCAACGTCGCCAACGCGGCTCTGGTCCTGCTGCTGAACTGGCTATTGATCCCGCGTTACGCGAGCATGGGCGCCGCGATCGCGACCCTGATCGCGTTCGTGGCCAAGTCCGGCGCGACGTTCGTGCTCGGCCGCCGGTTCTACCGCATCCACTTCGAGGGAGTGCGCGCCGCCAAGCTGGTCGCCGTGGCGGCCGTCGTGTACGTGGGAGTCAACCGGCTCGAGCTGGCGACTCCGCTCGCGTCGCTGATCCTCAAGGGGAGCGTGATCGTGGCCGCCTACCCGCTGCTGCTTGTCGCGGTGGGTTTCGTGAACAGCGAGGAGCGGGCCCGCGCCGGGCGGTACCTCCGGCGGCGGCTCGGACGCAGCGCCGCCTGACCAGGAACCACCGAGAATCCGCGCCGTGGCGGGCCCAGCGATCGGACAGGAGTCCATGGAACATCCCGAGACGAACTGGCCGCCGGTGACGATCGTCATCCCCGCCTTCAACGAGGAGCGGCACCTGGAGGCGTGCCTGTCGAGCCTGCGGGATCTCGACTATCCGCGCGACCGGCTCGAGATCATCGTCGTGGACAACGGCTCGACCGACCGGACCGGCACGATCGCGCGCGGCGGGGGCGCCCGGGTGCTCGAGCTGCCGCGCGGATTCGTCGGCGCGGTCCGCAACCTCGGCGCGGCCTCCGCCTCGGGGGAGTTCGTCGCGTTCCTCGACGCCGACTGCGTCCCCCTCTCGACCTGGCTGCGCGACGGTGTCCGCGCGCTGCTCGACGATCCGGGCCTCGGCGCGGTGGGCGGGATCTACCTGGCGCCGGCCCAGGCGACCTGGCTGGAGAAAGCCTGGGCCCAGCGCCCGCAGACCCGGCCCGGTCGCGTGCTCGGCCTGGCGGGCAGCAGCCTGGTGGTGTCCCGCGCGACGTTCAGCGCTCTCGGCGGGTTCGACGAGACGATGACCGCCGGCGAGGACTACGAGTTCTGCCGGCGCGTCCGCGCCGCCGGCCTGGCCCTGCTCTCGCTCCCCGGCTGCGCCGTCTACCATCTCGGCTGGCCGAAATCGTTCCGGGAGATCTACCGGCGCCAGGTCTGGCAGGGGTCCAACCAGCTCCAGGCCGCCAGCGGCGTCCTCGACCGCGCCCTGATCCTGGTCCACCTGTTCGCGCTGGCGCCGTTCGGGGTGCTCGGGCTGGGACTGGCGCGGGGCTTCGCCTCGCCCTGGACCTGGTCCCCCCTGCTCCTCATGGCGGCGGTCCCGCTGCTCGCCAGCTTCCACCGCGGCCGAACGTACACCGGGTTGCGCGCCCAGCTCGGCAAGACCGCGGCTCTCTACCCGATCTTCGTCTGCTACTACCTCGGCCGCGTCGTCGGTCTGGCCTTGAACTACCGCGACCTGCTGTTCGGCCGATCCGGGCGTTCGACCAAGACCTGGACGCGAAGTCAGCGGGGTTGACCGCCGACAATCCGGCTCACTCGACCACGGTCACCGGACGCACCTGCGTGCCGGCGGCCGTCCGCAGTCGGCAGAGGTAGACGCCGGCCGGCGCGGGCCGCTCCTCGCGGTCTCGACCGTGCCAGGTCCGCCGGTGCAGCCCCTGGTCGAGGGACTCGCCGGCCGCCAGCGTGCTGACGAGCCGGCCGTGCAGGTCGAAGATCCGCAGGTCGACGATCTGCCGTTCGTCGAGGCGGAACTCGATCGTGGTCGCCGGATTGCAGGGATTCGGATAGACCGCGACCCGACCCGCGCCGCCCGGTCCCGGCACCTCCGTCTGCAGGTCGATCAGGGCCGCCGCCTCGACGAAGAATGCCGCGAGCAGCGGTCCGACGATCGCGTTGGCCGTCTCGTTCGGGTGGGAGTCGCTCGAGGAGTGGCTCTCCTCATACTCGTAGCGGAGCATGTTGCGCACGCTGCTGCCGTCGTCGGCATGCGCCAGCTGGTCGAACAGATCGAAGCAGACGACGTTGGGATGGCCTTGCAGGTACGCGGGGCTCGCCAGCCAGCTCGCGAACGACCGGGCCCGATCGGCATCGTCGAGATCGGTGGCGAGACGATGGAGCGGCGGCGTCGACATCACGATGAAGACCTTGTCCGGGCGCTGGTCGAAGACATCGCGCATGGCGAGGTACCAGTCCCGGTACTGCTGCAGCTGGGCGTCGGAGGCGATCCCGCTGGCCGGGAAGCAGGACTTGAAGGCGATCACGTCGTGCCGGTTCAGGATCGAGTCCCTGGCCGCGTTTGCGGTCGTCCAGAGGATGTGCAGGCCGTCCGGGTCGGTGTTGCCCGTCTCGTGACCGTAGTAGTAGCCGAGATTCTCGCCCTCGGCGTTGTTCAGGCCGATGTAGTTGTAGTCGTGGTCCCAGAAGCGGATCGCGGTGCCGTGGTGGGCGTCGTAGGCCGCGAACCAGGCGCGCATGGAGCCCTCGCTGATGAGGTTGCGGCCGGTGGAATGGTGGAGGAGGAAGAAATTGTCCAGGGTCTCGGAGGCCTGGGCGGCTCCGGCGAGCCAGAGCGACGCGAGGACTGCGAACAGGCGGAACCTGCGGTTCGGCATGGAGGGACCTCCCGATGGCTGCTGTCTATGTCGATCGGCGCCCGGGCGGCGCCGTGATGGAGCAGGGTGACGACGAGTCTCGCTAACTAAGTATTATCTTTAAGTAATCTCAAGCAAAAATTATTCCATTACCAGGATCACGGAATGGTGGGATGGGAGCAGGCGGAGCCGCGAGCGGCTGAGACGACCGCGGACGTCACGTGGCGACGAGGCTGGCGGTGGTGATCGTCTCCTGGGCAGCGCGCCTTCGCGCGTGATCCAGGAGCTGCCGGCTCATCTCGCCGAGCACGCAGGCTTGCGCGAGCACGAACCACCAGGACACCAGATAGAGCGTGTGCGCGAAGAGACCGTTGACGAGCATGAAGAAGAGGAACATCCGGGTCCCCATCGCGGCGGCGCGCAGGATCCGCATCTGTCCGAAGTAGATGCCGAGCTGCCGTCGGGCGGCGCGATCGTCCGCGACCCGGTTCGCCGCGTCGCGCACCTCGCGGAGGATGGCGTCGAGGCGGCGGATGGTGCCGTTGAGGGACTGGAACATGGAGACGATCAGGAAGAGCCAGGCGACCATCCCCTGGATACCCAGATGGGTCAGGATCTGCAGGTAGAGGTTGTGGGTATCCTGGACCTTGCCGAACATCTGCGCGCGGACGATCTGGAACCCGTCGATGCCTGTCCCCAGGGGATGGAGTTTGAAGACCGCCCACGCATCCTCCATGATCTGGAGTCGCGCCTCGCGCGAGTGGCCCGCGGCCTCCTCCTCGGCGCCGATGCTCTCGAAGCGACCCTTGTACTGCTCCGGCATCACGAGGACGATCACGAGGAGCATCCCGGCCATGATCATCAGGTTGCGCCCCCGGTTGGGCCGGGTCAGAGCCCAGAACGGGAGCATCCCCAGCACGCCCACGTAGCCCGCGCGCGACCCGGTGTAGAGGATGCAGAGCGCGGCCAGCCCGCCGGTGGCGAGCAGCCAGAGCAGGAACACGCGCATCCGCCGGAATACCGGCACGAGGTGGAACAGGAACGGCAGGCACGTGCACGCGATCAGGCTGAGCCCGTTGGGGTGACGATAGAGTTCCACCGAGCCGTGCAACCGCCGGATGCCCTGGTTGTACCACATCAGCGAGCCGGAGATCAGGCCGCGAACCGCCTCCTGGTAGAGCCAGAAGAGCGAGAACAGCCACGCCCCGTAGAGACCGATCATGTGGCGCGGGCTGCGGACGATCACGATGACGAAGAACGCGAACACGATGTGCTTGAACACCGAGTCCATGAAGGTCTGCTGGGCGACGCTGGGCACGACCGCCATCGGGATCTGGTACAGCAGGACCAGGACGTAGATCCCGGCCGCCGTGATCAGCCTCCCCTCCCCCCGCAGGCGGGGCGGGTTGGCCATCATGAACATGGCGCACAGGCCGAGCATCACGACCGCGAGCACGAGCTCGTGGCGAATGGCGGAGAGAATGCTCAGGCGTTCGCCGAGCGCGGCGTAGAGCGAGACGGTGTAGAAGAGCAGCAGGAGATAGAGCCAGACCGGCGCCTCGGCGACGGCGAAACGCGGCGCCAGCGAACAGCGGGGATTGGTCCACAGCCACCGGTAGCTCGCGAACATGGTCGCGGATCCTCGCGTCCCGTTGCGGTGCCTAGAAGAGCTCCGTCGGATCCAGCTCGCAGACGCTGAACCGGTGCTTGCCGGAAGCCGCGAGCGGGATCTCCGCCACCTCGTCCACTCCGAACGACATCTCCTCACCGAAGTACCGCGGCAGCTCGCGCAACAGCCATTCCCGGGTCTGGGGGCCGTAGCCCTCGCCCGGGACGACGCGGATGCGCACCTCGTCGCGGGTCCGCTGCACGAGCTGCGCCTGGGCGACGCCCGGAGCGTTGGCCGCGAGGAAGATCGTCAGCGACGCGCCGGACACGATCCGCCCGTCGCGCGCGAGCAGGAAGTCCGTCACCCGGCCGCCGGCCATGCGCAGCCTCGGCAAACCGCGGCCGCAGGCGCAGGTTACGGCGACCGCCTCGGCCATGTCGCGGATCTCGTAACGGATCAAAGGCATCCCGTGGTTCATCAGGTCGGTGACAACCACGCGGCCGCGCTCGCCCGGCGATGCCGCGGCGCCGTCCGGCCGCAGGATCTCCACGAGGACGCTCTCGCCAGCCACGTGCATCGCGTCGCCCCGGCCGCACTCGGACGCGACAAGCCCGGTTTCGCGCGAGCCGTAGCGGTCGTAGACCCGGCAGCCGAACACCGACTCGATGACCTCCCGCCGCTCGGGCGCCAGGAACTCCGCCGACGACACGATCGACCGCGGCCGCTGGTAGTCGCCGCCGCGTTTCTGGAGGAATCGCGCGTAGAGATAGAGCGCGTTCGCGTAACCGACGTAGATCGCCGGATCGTGCTCGAGCAGGCGCCGCCGGAATCGCTCCATGGCGTCGGCGGTGATGCTCGAGGTATCGAGCACGATCCGCCGGTCCATCACCTTCAAGCGAAGCCGCGTCAACCTGCTCGCGGGGCGCGCGACGTCGCGGCGATGCCCCCAGAAATACGCGGCCTTGTCGCCGACGTCCCAGCCGGTCCAGCGATCATGCCGGATCTCGACGGCCCGCCGGTAGTAGAACCGCCGCTCGTCCAGGTCGAAACGGACCGGTTCGCCCGTCGAGCCGCCGGTCTTGTCCGGGATCAGTCGACCCGCGTGGCCCGGCGCCCGCATCTCCTCGTGGTGGCTCTGGAGGCCTCGCTTGTCGAGCGTGGGCAACCGGCGCAGGTCGGTCACGTCGCGGACTCCGGCGGGATCGAAACCCGCTTCGGCGAACACGCGGCGCCAGTAGATGCTCTGCATGCCGGCGTGGGTCAACAGCTCGCGCAGCCGCCGCACTTGCAGCTCGGCGAGCTCGGCCGGCTCCAGCCACTGGGAGCGTTCCAGGTCGCGCAGGTAGGACGGGATGTGGTTGTGTTCTCGGCGGCATTGCAGGGGAAAGAGCACGTGTCGAGCGAACAGGGTCCCGGGATTCATCTGCCCTCTCTCTCGATGTCCACTCGTCGTTCCGCAGGTCGCGGACTCGCACCAGTATAGGCGCGTCCTCTCCGCCAGGCGAGCCTCAACCGCCGACCGGCGGCGGGATCGACCGTGCCGCGAGCGGGGTCGATCCTGTATGGCCCTTTTCGTTGAAATCAGGAATCATCGAAATTACTGTTTGAGCTGAAACGGCAGATTCTAACAAAATAGTTTGATGTTTTGCATTATCGTATATTGACTCGCGCCGATATCCGCGTTACCATTGATCGCGTACTGGGGGCACAAGCTTCTTCGGACATTGCCAGTTGGAGGACAGAGAGATCATGCGGAAGCCCTACACGAAGCCCGTGTTGAGCTGCGAGAATGTCCAGCTCGGAGTCTTTGGCAATTACGGCGAGGACGACAACGGGCCGACCACGGACATCACGCCCATCAAGGTCATCGACCGGTTCCAGCGGAGGCTGGACTGATCTGACGCCACCGGAATCCCGAGGTTTCGACGCTCGAGCAAACCGAACTCCGATCACGGAGTTCGGCTTGTTTTCGCCGAGGCGCCGCGCTCCGGCGTGGCGTCGCGGACGTCGCGGGACCGGCGGTCGTCACGCCGGACTGGCGGCGATCAGTCCGGCCAGGGTCTCCGCCAGCAGCGTCACGTCGGCCGGCTGCATCGCGGCGTTCAGGAATCCCACCTCCCAGCCGGACGGCGCCAGGTAGACGCCCCGACCGAGCGCCGCCGCGTGCAGGGCGCCGTAGCGCGCCATGCCCTCGCGCCGGACGCTTTCGACCCGGCGGGGCGGATCCGGCTGCATCGCGAGCCAGAAGACAGAACCCTGGCGCACCAGCGCGCACCCGGCGGCGGCGGCGGCGGGCTGCAGGGTCCGCGACAGGATCTGCCCGAGTCCTTCCAGCCGGGCGTGGACGCCCTCGTCCCGCAACACCGTCAGCGCGGCCGCGCCGGCCGCCATGGCCACCGGGTTGCCGCTGAGCGTGCCTGCCTGGTAGACGTCGCCCAGGGGAGCCAGCCGCTGCATGACTTCCCGCCGCCCGCCGAACGCGCCGACCGGCATGCCGCCCCCGATGATCTTGCCGAAGGTGGCCAGATCCGGCGTGATGCCATACAGGCCGGCCGCGCCGTCCATCCCCAGGCGGAAGCCGGAGATCACCTCGTCGAAGATGAGCAAGGCGCCATGCCGCGAGGCGAGGTCGCGGAGCGTGCGCAGGAACTCCGGCCGCTGCACGAGCAGTCCGGAGTTCGCAGGCACCGGCTCGATCAGGATCGCGGCGATGTCCCGGCCGCGCTCGGCGAACAGCGTCTGGACGAGCGCCTCGTCGTCCAGGGGCAAGACGACCGTGTCCGCCACGGTCCCCCGCGGGACGCCGGCGGAACTGGACACGCCGAAGGTCGCCAGGCCGCTGCCGCCGGACACGAGCAACCCGTCGCTGTGGCCGTGATAGCACCCGCTGAATTTCAGGACCAGATCGCGCCCGGTGAATCCCCGGGCGAGGCGGACCGCCGACATGACCGCCTCGGTGCCGCTGCTCACGAAGCGGACGAGTTCCAGGCCGGGATAGGCGGCGACGACCAGCTCGGCCAGCGCGATCTCGCCCGCGCAGGGGGCGCCGAAGGTCAGGCCGCGGCGCGCTGCCCGTTCGACCGCCTCGAGGACGCGCGGGTGCCCGTGACCGAGGATCAGCGGGCCCCACGAGCCGCAGCAGTCGAGATACCGGTGGCCGTCCACGTCCCAGAGATGGGCGCCCTCGCCGCGGTCGATGAACAGCGGATCGCCGGGCACGGCGCCGAACGCCCGCACCGGCGAGTTCACGCCGCCGGGCATCAGTGAGCAGGCGCGGCGGTAGAGCGCCGACGAGCCAGTTCGGGACGGCGCCGCGCCGCTCACAGCCACCCCTCGGCCAGGACCTCGCGCCCGTGATAGGAGATCAGGACGTCTGCGCCCGCGCGCGCCATCGCGTGCAGGTTCTCCATCACGATGCGGGGCAGGTCGACGAGGCCGGCGGCCGCGGCCGCCTTCACCATCGAGTACTCGCCGCTCACGTTGTAGCACGCCACCGGGACGTGGACCGCCTCGCGCACCCGGCGGATCACGTCAAGGTAGGCGAGGGCCGGCTTGACCATGACGATGTCCGCGCCCTCGTCCAGGTCCAGCTGCACCTCGCGCAGAGCCTCCCGCGCATTGCGCGGATCCATCTGGTAGCTCCGCCGGTCCCCGAAGGCGGGAGCGCTGTCCGCCGCCTCCCGGAACGGTCCGTAGTAGGCCGACGCGTACTTGGCGGCGTAGCTCATGATGGCGACGTGCTCGAGCCCCTGCAGGTCGAGCGCGACCCGGATCGCGCCGACGCGTCCGTCCATCATGTCCGACGGCGCGACGATGTCGACGCCTGACAGGGCGCAGGCCGACGCCATGCCGGCCAGGATCGGCAGGGTCTTGTCGTTGTCGACCGTCTCGCCCTCGATCACGCCGCAGTGGCCGTGGTCGGTGTAGGCGCACAGGCAGATGTCCGCCGAGACGAGCAGATCCTGACCGAACGCGTCCTTGAGGGTCCGGATGGCGACCGGGACCGGGCCGTCCAGATCGAGGGCGCTCTCGGCGGTCGGGGATTTTTCGGCCGGCAGGCCGAAGAGCAGCACGTGCCGCAACCCCAGCTTCAGATCGGCCTCGACCGTCTTCACCAGCATGTCGGCCGTCTCGCGGACGATGCCCGGCATCGAGCCGATGTCCTCCCGCCGATGCTCGCCGGGCAGCACGAAGTGCGGCTGGCAGAACATGTCGGGGTGCAGCCGGGTCTCGGCGACCAGGTCCCGCAGCACGCCGCTGCGGCGCAGGCGCCGGGGCCGGTGCAGGCCGGGCGCCGGAATCTCGAGGTCGTCATCGAGGTCGTGATCGTGGTCGGGCCCTTCGTGGTGAGTCATCGGGTCTCCTTGCTCGGTTGCGGGTCGGCGCTCGGATCGCGGCCGTTCTGGAATCGGGACAGGACCGCGGCGGCCGCGGCCGCGGGATCGGGTGCCAGGGCCGTCGCGTGCACGAGGCCGCGTCCGGGCCGCTCGAGGACCGCGCGGAGGTAGATCCCATCGGACCGCAAGGTCGCCAGGCAGCCGAGCGGCAGGTTGCAGCCGCCGGGAAGCGCCGCCAGCACGGCGCGCTCGGCCGCGACGCAGGCGGCGGTCTCGGCGTCGTGCAACGCCGACAGGGCGCGCGGCAGCGCCGAATCAGGTTCGGCGAGATCCGCGGCCCGGACCTGCACCGCCAGCGCGCCCTGGGCCGGCGCCGGGAGGAAGAGCTCCGTGGCCATGGGCTCGACCAGCAAGGGCGCGGGATCGATCGCCAGGCGCGCGAGTCCGGCCTCCGCCAGGACGATGGCGTCGTACGCGAAGTCTCCGGGGTGGGTGCGCGCGAGCTTCGCGAGGCGCGTCGGCACGTTGCCGCGCAGGTCGCGGACCTCGAGGTCCGGCCGCAGGGCGCGGAGCTGGCACCGCCGTCGCGCCGAGCCCGTCCCGACCACTGCCCCGCGCCGCAGGGGGAGACCGGGCGCCCCCACGTCGTGAGCGTCCGGGCGGATCACGAGCACGTCGCGAACCGGTCCCCGAGCGGGAACCGCGCCGACCACCAGGCCGGCCGGCTGGATCGTCGGCAAGTCCTTGTGCGAGTGCACGGCAAGGTCCACCCGCCCGTCCAGCAGAGCCGACTCGATCTCGCGCGTGAAGGCTCCCACGCCCCCGAGGTCGGCCAGACTGCTGACGGGGTCGCGGTCGCCGCTCGATTCGAGGACGACGAGGGTCGCGTCCAGCCCGGCCCGGTCCCGCAGGAGTTGCTGGACGTGCCGGGCCTGCCAGAGCGCCAGATCACTGCCACGGGTGCCGATGCGCATCCGCGCGACCTCCCTTCCGCGGCAATCTAGTACCCGTTTCGGGATCTGGAAAGCCGCCTCCGTCGCGGGTATTGCCAAAGCAAGCTCAGCGCATTACGATCGCCGCGTTTCGCGATGGGTCATTGATCTTCGTCTTTCGCCGGAGGAGTCCTGGACATGCATCGCTTCCTGTCGCTGCTGGTCGTTGCGCTGCTCCTGGCCCTGGCCGCCGAGCCGGGCGCCGCCGCCGAGGTCGCGGGGCGCTGGGGAGTCCAGCTCGAAGGTGGCGTCTGGAAGCTCGTCGAAGGCTACTGGGACCACTCGAACGTCGACAATTTCACCGGTCTGTCCGTGCGCCGCGGCCTGTCGCCGTACTGGCGGGTCGAGCTCGGCTACCGCTACGGGACCGTGCGCCCGGGCGTGGAGAGCCCGGACCAGGACGCCGGCCTGACGTTCGATCACTTCACGACCCTCTACACGGAGATCCACAACCCGACGTTCGGCCTGCAGTACGTCGTCCTGCCCAGCGCGCGCCTGACGCCGTTCCTCGGCTTCGGCTTGGGCCTCGCGTCCTGGCGCGTCCTCGCCGCCGATGCGGAGGCGGAGTTCTTCCCCGAGGGCACGACGGTCCAGGGCTTCGGGACCGACGACGGCGAGTACCACAAGCTCCAGCGCAACGATCTGACGCTCGACTTCGAGCTGGGCGCCGAGTGGTTCCTGGCCGAGGGTTTCAGCCTCCGTCTCGGCGGCCGCTACCAGGTCCTTCCCGGCAACGACCTGGACAACGTCGGCCTCAGCAGCTGGAACGTGACCGACGATCCGGCCTACGTCGACGCCAACAAGGGCCTCGCGCAGGCCTTCCTGGGCGCCACGCTCTGGTTCGGCGGCCCCGGCGACGCCGACCGCGACGGGCTGGAGGATCGCGTCGACCGTTGCCCGCGCGTCGCCGAGGATTACGACGGCTTCGCCGACGACGACGGCTGCCCCGACTACGACAACGACAACGACTCCATCGCTGACGGCGACGATCCCTGCCCTATGGATGCCGAGGATCGGGACGGCTACCTGGACGACGACGGCTGCCCCGATCCGGACAACGACAACGACGGCGTGCTCGACAGCGCCGACCAGTGTCCCGACGAAGCCGAGGATTTCGACGGCGTCCGCGACGACGACGGGTGCCCGGATCGCGACGACGACGGCGACGGCGTGCTCGACGGCGCCGACCAGTGCCCCGGCACGCCGGCCGGAGTGGCGGTCGACGCCTCCGGCTGTCCGCTCCCGGAACCTCCGGTCGCGCCGGAGGTCCAGGCGATCGAGGCCGGACTCGTCCTCGAGGGCGTGTCGTTCCGGACCGGCAGCGCGCAGCTCACGCCCGAGTCGATCAGCGTGTTGACCCGGATGGCCGGTCTCCTCCAGCAGCATCCCGACGTGCGCATCGAGGTCCGTGGCCACACCGACTCGATGGGAACGGCCGAGAACAACCGGGATCTCTCGCAGCGCCGTGCCATGGCCGTCCGCGACGTGCTGATCCAGCTCGGCGTGAGCCCGAGCCGGGTCACCGCGGTCGGTTACGGCGAGGACCATCCGACCGATTCCAACGACACGGTCGAGGGCCGGGCCCGGAATCGCCGCGTGGAGCTGCACCGGATCAAGTAGCCGGCCCCGCCGCCGCGTCGCGGGTGAGGCGCTTGAGCCGCGGACGCACGTCGAACACGACGACCTTGAGCAGGCGCAACAGCGGGTTGCTCGGGAACACGACGATGCGGACGTTGTGGTCGTTCTGCGAGCGATAGCGCTGCTTGAGGATCGACGCGCCGCGAGAGAAGTCGAAGCCCGCGAGTCCGTGCTCGTGCGCCCAGCGAAGCGTCTGGTGCACGACCCACTTGCCCGGCGAACCCTTCTCGTATCCCGGCCGGAACGCCAGGTTGTAGCCGCAGAAGACCCCGTGGTGGATGAAGCCGAGCGAATGAGCCACCGGCGCGCCGTCGACCAGCAGCCGCGTCAGGAGCGGTTCCGGCGGCGGGCCCAGCGCGAGGAGCCGGCGCATGAAGTCCAGGTTGACCGGGTCGGCGAAGAAGGCATGGCCTGCCGCGCGCTTGGCGCTCGCGGTCTCCAGCTCGGCCATCGCGTCGACGAGCGCAGCCACCTCGGCGCCGCGATGGAAGGTCAGTTCCCAGGCGCCCCAGCCGGCGAAGATCCTGGGACGGGTCCGCATCTCGTGCCGGAACTTGCCCGGCAGCGTCCCCTCGAAATCGTCCCAGCTTTCCGCGACCGCCACGAACGGCAGGGTCGACGACTGCTCGCGACCGCGGGTGAGCGCGCCAGCGGGCGCAGTGCGGTCGGTCGGGCTGCCGGCGGGGATCTCCTCGAGCCGGGCGATCGTCCGCCAATCGAGCGCCGCCCTGATCGAACGCCACAGCGCGGCGTGCGCCTCTGCGTCGGCGCGGTCGGCGATGAACTGGAGCCGGTCACTCGTCGCATCGCCGGCGAAGATCAGCTCGCGGACCATCGCCCCGTAGTACCGGGCGGGCCGGCAGACGAGGGGCGCCGCGGCGCGGATCCGCGAACCGTCCCGCACGACGTGGCAACGGAGCTCGCACCGCCGGCCCACCGTCTCGAGCCAGGCCGTGAGCCACTCGTGGGTCAGATAGGGATTGGCGCCCGGCATGCGATCGACGGCCTCGTTCCAGGCCGACCGCATTCCGGCGAATTCCTCGCGCGAACGGACGACTTCCGCTGCGAGGGTCACGACGTCTCCTCTCGAGCCCGGCGGACGATCTCGAGCGGCCGGCCGGACTCCTGGCGCCGCCACCGCCAGAGCGCCCGCAGCAGCTGGAACCTCAGGACCGCCGGGGAGTCGAAGCCGCCCACGGCCACCCGAGGCAATGCCAGCGCGTCCCGCCGGCCGGCCACGAGGCCGGGTCGCGTCGTGTAGGCGAGCGTGTAGCCGGCGGCCGCGACGGCCCCGGTCACCCGCGGGTCGTGGTCGCCGTTGGGATAGGCGAGCTGGGTCACGGGCGCGCCGGTCGCCTCCTCGAGCAGGCGCCGCGAGCCGACGAGGCTCTCCCGGAGGGCCGCGTCGTCGAGGCGCGTCAGGATCCGGTGCTCGTGCCCGTGAGAGGCGAACGCGAACCCGCCGTCGGCCGCCAGGCTCCTGATCTCCTGCGGATCGAGCGGGCGGAAACGCGGCAGGTGGGTCCGCAGGTCGCCGGCGAACGTCTCGCGGAACCACGCGAGCACCGCCGCCACCGGGGGCTGGTCCTCGTTGCCCAGGGCCTTGATCGCGACGAGCAGGCGCTGGATGTCGTCCCAGCGCCCGGCGGCCGGCGCTGCGCGGAACCGGAACTCGCCGAGGCCGAGCGGACCGAGGTCGAGCCGCGTCAGCCGGCGCGCCTGCAGGGGGGTCACGACGACGTCGGTCCAGAACGGATCGCCGCGGCTGACCGGTCCGGTCGAGACGCAGAACAGCGCGGGGATGCCGCGCGCGCGCAGCAGCGGCGCCGCGAGCCGGGCGTTGTTGACGTAGCCGTCGTCGAAGGTCAACAGGAACGACAGGCGATCGCGCGGGAGGCGCTCGGGCGCCTCCAGGTCTGCCGGCGCCACGAACGCGCCGACCTCGGCGCACGCGCTCAGCTGGGCCAGGAACCGCGACACCGGGACGCGCATCCAGTTGTCGAGGTCGCCGTCCTCGCAGAGGTCGTGGTACATCAGGACCGCGACCCGCGGCGTGTCCGCGCGCTGCGCCCACGCGAGCACGCGGGACGAGCCCAGCCAGTCCTTGAGCAACGCTTTCGTCATGGCATCCGCCGTCCGAGACGCTGACTGTAGTAGGCCTCGTGATCGCGCCGGCAGCGCTCCCAGGAGAACCGGGACAAAACATCCGCGCGGGCCTGCCGCCGGCAGCGCGCCGCGAGCTCCGGATCGGCGAGCAGCTCGGCGATGGCGCCCGCGAGCGCCCCGGCGTCGCCCGGCGCCACCAGAAGCCCCGTCTCGCGGTCGCGCACGACCTCGCGATTGCCGCCAACGGCGGTTGCCACGACCACGGCGCCGGCGAGCATGTACTCGAGGACGGCGTTGGACAGCCCCTCGGAATCGGAGCAGTTCACGCCGATCGCCGCACCGGCGAGCAGGTCCGGGATGTCGTGACGGCGGCCGAGGAACTGCATCGACTCCGCGAGGCCGAGCTCGGCCGCGCGGCGCGCCAGCGGCGCCCGGCGATCGCCGTCCCCGACGCAGACCCAGCGTACCCGCGGCCAGCGCGTCGCGACCAGGCCCGCGGCTTCGACGAAGAGGTCCGGCCGCTTGACCTCGCGATTCAGGTTGCCCACGTAGACGACCGTCGGCGGATCGAGCGGGCCGCCGTCGTCGAACCGGTACCCGGCGGTGTCGATGCCGTTGGGTATCACGGCGACGGCGGCGGGCGGGATCCGGTCGCGCTCGACGACGACGTCCTTGACGGCCTGGGAGTTCGCGAGGAATCCCGTCGCGAAGCGGTAGGCCCGCCGCATCAGGAACTCGGTCTTCGGCGTCCGCCAGAACCCGAGATCCCGGAAGGACACCACCCGCACCGGGACCTTCGCCAGGGCCGCAACCGGCATGGCGAGGATCGTCGAGTCCTGGAAGAAGGAGTGCACGATGCGCACGTCGTGGTCGCGCAGGTAGCGGTAGAGCCGGCGCGCCTCGGTCAGCGCGCGCGGCGAGTTGATGACCGGCACGTCGAGACCGAGGTGCGGGCAATCGGCGAGGTCGCGCAGCGGGAGCGTGCGC
The DNA here is from genome assembly GCA_022711765.1 of Candidatus Krumholzibacteriota bacterium. GTDB lineage: Bacteria > Krumholzibacteriota > Krumholzibacteriia > LZORAL124-64-63 > LZORAL124-64-63 > Glo-17. The sequence continues at coordinate 501,380 of JAKLEB010000002.1, read as the reverse complement.
TTCAGCGTGCACAGGTGCGGCCGCAGGCGCGTCCGATCGAGTCCGTCGATCAACCCGGCCAGCTGGTTCTCCGTGCCGCCGCCCGCCGGCAGATAGTCGATGCAGTAGAGGAGGTCGACCGGCGCCGCCGTCATGGCGCCTCACGCGGGACGAGGTGGTGGTGCCGCTTCTTGCCGAGCTGCAGCCGGATCCGTCCGTCGGCGACGTCGCTGGCCGTGAGCCGCCGCGTCTCATCGGCGACGACCGCGTCGTTGACCTTGACGCCACCCTGGCGCACGAGCCGCCGCGCCTCGCCCTTGCTCTTGCACAGCCCGGTCTCGGTCAGCGCCTCGAGCAGCTCGAGGCCCGCGCCCGCGAGCCGGCCGGGGTCGATGGCGGTGCCCGGCACCGTCGATTCGTCGCCGCCGCCCACGAACAAGGCGACCGCCGCCTTCGCGGCCGCGTCCGCCGCCTCCGGCCCGTGCACGAGCGCCGTGGCGGCTCGCGCGAGCGCGCGCTTCGCCTCGCGGATGTCGGCGCCCTCGAGCGCCTCCAGTTCCTCGATGCGCTCGCGGTCGAGCAGCGTGTACAGACGCAGGAACCGCGACACGTCGCGGTCGTCGACGTTGACCCAGTACTGGAAGAAATCGTAGGGCGAGGTGCGTTCGGGGCTGATCCAGACGGCGCCCGCCGCGGTCTTGCCCATCTTGGCGCCCGTCGCGGTCGCCAGCAACGGGAAGGTGAGGCCGTAGACCTCCTGCTGGTTCAGCCGCCGGCAGAGATCCACGCCCGAGCAGATGTTGCCCCACTGGTCGTTGCCGCCCATCTGCAGCCGGCAGCCGTGGTCGCGGTTGAGCACGTAGAAGTCGTAGGCCTGCAGGATCATGTAGTTGAATTCGATGAAGGACAAGCCCACCTCGAGGCGGGTCTTCACCGAGTCGCGCGCGAGCATCTGGTTGACCGAGAAGTGGCGGCCGACGTCGCGCAGGAACTCGATGTAGTTCTTGTCGGCGAGCCAGTCGGCGTTGTTCAGCAGGATCCCGCGGTTGTCGGGCCCCGCCTGCACCACCGGGCCGTGCGGCAGGTCGGCGAGGCCGGGCTCACCGAAGTCGACGAAGCGGGCGAGCTGGGCCTTGATGCCCCGCAGGTTGGCTTCGATCTGCTCCACGGTCAGCAGCTGGCGCAGCTCGGTCTTGCCGCTCGGATCGCCGACCATCGCGGTCCCGCCGCCGGCGATCGCGATCGGCTTGTGGCCATGCCGCTGGAGGTGCACGAGGCCCATGATCGGCAGCATCGAGCCGACGTGAAGGCTGTCGGCGGTCGGATCGAAGCCGATGTACGCGGTGACCGTCTCGCGCGCGAGCAGGTCGGCGAGACCGGCCTCGTCGGTGCACTGCTGGAAGAAGCCGCGCCAGCGCAATTCCTCGAGGAACGCGTCGCGCGGACGTGAGGCTTCGGACATGGTCGCTCCCGGGCTCAGTGGAGTGAGGGCGCGGACGAACGCGGATCCGTCGGTTCGCGACGGGGCCGGCGGTCCGACGCGCTAGGATAGGTCCAAGTCGGTCGCAGGTCCAGTGGAGCCACGGATCGCCGATTGCCGCGCGGGCCATTTCGGCTATCGTCTGGGGGCTCCCGGTCGCCGCCGCCCGCAACGAGGACGCGAACGTGCCGAACCGCCTGCCCGCCATCAACCGGCTCTGCGCGCTGCCCGTCGTGACCGGCCTCGGCGGCGCCGGCCGCCGGTTCCGCCGCGCCGTGCGCGAGGTCGAACGACTCGAGCCGGCGGCGCTCGCCGCGTGGCAGCTGGCGCGACTGAACGCGCTCCTCGCCCACGCGGTCCGTGCGCCGGGCCACCGCGACCGCCTGGCCGCCGCGGGCTGCTTACCGGGCTCTCTGCGTTCGCTCGACGACCTCGCCCGGCTGCCGCTGCTCGAGAAGGCGGATCTCGCCGACGCTCCCGCCGCCACCTGGCTCACGCGCCGACCTCGCTGGCGCCACACGGTGCGCACCTCGGGCACGACGGGTCGTCCGCTCACGTTGCAGCTGGACTTCGCGTGGTGGGCGCGCTCGCTCGCCCGGCGCCAGATCCTCTTCGCGCGCCACGGCCTGCGGTACGGCGACCGCGAGGGCCGCTTCTGGGGCCGCGCGAACGGAACCCGCGGCCCCACGATCCGGGACCGCCTCGGCAACCGCCTGACCTTCCAGTTCATGGGCGAGACGGCGAACGAACTCGCCGCCGAGGCCCGCGCCCTGCGCGAGTTCGCGCCGAGCTACCTCTACGGCTACCCGAGCCTCGTCCGCCAGGCGGCGCGCGCCTGGATCGAGCTCGGCCTGCCGCCGCTGCCGGGATTGCGCGGCATCGTCCTGACCGCGGAGCGCGTGTCGGCGCACGACCTGCGGACGTTGGCCGACGCGTTCGGCTGCCCCGTCCATCGCGAATACGGTTGCAGCGAGGCCGATATCCTCGCCTTCGACTGCGAGCACGGGGCCTGCCACGTCGCCTCCGACCACGTCATCGTCGAGGCGCTCGACCCGTGCGACGGCCTCGGCGAGTGCGTGGTCACCGATCTGGACAACACTCTCATGCCGCTGGTGCGCTACCGGCTCGGCGACCGCATCCGGTTCGCGGCGGGACCCTGCGCTTGCGGCCGCACGACGCCGGTGATCGCGGCGATCGAGGGGCGGACCGGCGACGCCCGCTATCTCTACCTGCCCGACGGCCGCCGCGTGCACACGGTGCTGTTCGCCTACCTGTTCGAGGACCTCGCCGCCGGCGGCGTTCCGGTCCGGCAGTTCAAGGTCCGCCAGACGGAGCGCGACCGGGTCGTCGTGCACCTGGATACCGGCGACCGTGTGCCGCCGCCCGGCCTCGCCGCGACGATCGCGGACGCCGTGCGCACCCGGGTCGGCCACCGTCTCGCCGTCGAGGTCGCGTTCGGCAAGATCGACCGTGTCCCCGGCACGAAGTGGAACTATTTCGACCCCTTGCCCCCGCACCTGCGCCCGGCCGGGCGCACGGCCGACCGCCCCGCCGATCAGCCCGCCGATTGATCCTGGCGGAACGCCGGTTTCCGCGCCACCATTCTGCGGCCATGGAGACGACCGCGACGCCCCGCTACCCCGAGATCGACACCACGCCCAGCGCCACCGCGCTGGGCGCCCTGCGCGTGCGGGAAGCCCGGCAGATCACCCAGCTCGCGTGGCCCACCGTGATCGCCATGCTCTCCCACACCTTCATGTGGTGGGTCGACTCGGCGCTCCTCGGCCACTACGACAAGATCGACCTCGCCGCTTCCGGTCTCGGCGGCGGGATCGCCTGGACCGCCTACTGCCTCTTCAACAACCTGAGCCGCATCAACGGCACCTTCGTGAGCCAGGCCCACGGCCGCCGCGACGACCGCGCGATCGGCGACTACACCTGGCAGGGCCTGTACATCGCGATCGCGGCCGGCCTCCTGCTACAGGCGTTCGGCTACTTCTCCTTCTACCTGCTGTCCTTCACGCGCAACGACCCCCTCGTGCTCGAGCATGCCTACCAGTACATCAGATGGCGCACAGCAAGCGCCGTGTTCACCCAGGTCGGCTTCTGTCTCATGGGCTTCTACACCGGCCGCCGCCGGGTGATGGTCCCGATGTGGGCGGGCGTGGTCGGCAACGTCGCCAACGTGGTCCTCGACATCTGGCTGATCTTCGGGTGGAGCGGCTTCACGCTGGCCGGTCGCACCTGGCTCGCCGTCGGGCCGATGGGCGTCGAGGGAGCCGCGATCGCCACCAGCATCGGCACCGCGTTGACCGCATTCGTCCAGATCGCGCTGTTCGTGGGTCCCCGGGAGCACCGGCGCCGTTACCTCGTCCACCGGCCGCGCCGCCCGGACTGGCGCCAGCTCGGCCGAATCGTCCGCGTCGGTTCGCCGGCCGCGTGGGAGAACTTCGTGGACATGAGCGGCTTTACCGCGTTCACCATCATCGTGGGCACGACGGGCGCGGCGGCCCTCGCCGCCAACACGATCTCGCTGCACCTGTTGAGCCTGGTGTTCATGCCGATGTGGGGCCTGACCATCGCGGGCAGCGTGCTCACCGGCAACTGGATCGGCGCCGGCCGTCCCGATCAGGCCGCAGCCTACGCGCGGCAGGTCTACAAGCTGGGGATCTACTACATGCTGGCCCTGGGTTCGGTCTACCTCGCGTTCGGCGGCCGTCTCTTCCGGGTCTTCAGCGACGACCCCGCCGTGCTCGCGTTCGGCGGCGGCCTCGTCGCCGTGATCGCGATCTTCCAGCTGCCGGACGGGCTGCGCATGGTCTCGGTCGGCATCCTGCAGGGCGCCGGCGACACGCGCTACCCTATGATCGCGAGCATGGTGGTCCTGTGGCTCGGGTTCGTGCCGCTCACGGCGTGGCTCATGATCGGCCGGCAGGCCACGCTGGTTCAGGCCTGGCTCGGCGCGACGGCCTGCTACGCGGTCATCGCGCTCGCGCTGTACCTGCGGTTTCGCAGCGACAGGTGGCAGCAGGCGCGGATCTTCGGGCGGGACGAGGCGGCGGCGCGGCACGGCGCCGGGTCAGGGGAGGAGTAAGCAAGCTCGCCGGGCGATTCACGGCGACGCGGCGGCCCGGACGGCTGCGAATGCTGCCGGATTGACACCGGATTCTCGCCGAGATACGCTCTCGCCGCCCGGCGCGACCGGGTCCCGCTCCCCGACCCCATCCTCGGAGGATCGCCATGAGATCGAGAACCGGAAGGCTCACAGCGTTGTTGCTCCTGGCTGCGGCCGCCCTGCTGGCGCTCGTGATGTGGGGCTGCAGCCGCGAGGAATCGCCGCTGGCCCCCACCGTCGCGCAGCTCGACGTCGACAAGAGCGCCGCGAACCCGGACGTTCGCGCCGTCATGGACGTCCAGGACCGGCACACCCAGAACCTGATGGCTGATCCGACGGTGACCGGCACCGCCACCACCTTCACCGACGACGGCCGGCCGGCGATCATGGTGCTCATCCTGGAGGAGGGCACTGCCGCCACGCTGCCGCAGGAGATCGAGGGCGTGCCGGTCGTGGTCGTTGTCACCGATCGGATCGTCGCGATGGGCAAGCCGGGCAGCGGGGTCAGCCACGTCGCGAAGCAGACGCCGCCCATCCAGCTCGGCACCTCGGGCGGCTGGCGCTACGACCTAGCCAACGGTTATTGCTGCGGCGGTACGCTCGGCGCGCTGATCAGTGTCGGCGGCCAGAAGCGCATCCTCAGCAACTACCACGTTTTCGAGGCGGACATCGTCAGCGGCGGCAACAGCCGGGTCGCGGCGACGGGCGATTTCATCATCCAGCCCGGCCTGATCGACGTGAGCTGCAACGCGTCCAGCGCCCAGAACGTGGCGACGCTGGTGAAGACCAGTTCCTTGCCGGGCGCCAATGTCGACTGCTCCAGCGCCGCCATCATCAGCGGCATGGTGAACGAGTCCGGCGCGATCCTGGAGATCGGAACGATCTCCGCGTCGACCGTCGCCGCGGCGGTCAACCAGTCCGTCAAGAAGAGCGGCCGCACGACCGGCCTGACTCGCAGCTCGGTCAGCGGCTTGAACGCCACGATCAGCGTCGCCTACGAGAACGAGTGCGCGGGCGGAACTGCGTTCACCAAGACCTTCACTGGGCAGATCCTCGTCAGCAACAAAGCCGGCAAGTTCCTGGCTGGCGGCGACTCGGGCTCGCTGATGGTCGAAAACGTCACCACGAATCCTCGCGCCGTCGGCCTGCTGTTTGCGGGCAGCAGCAGCATCGCGGTGGCCAACCCGATCAACGCGGTGCTGTCGTTCCTGAACGCCTCGATGGTCGGCAACTAGAGAGCCCTCGTCCGGCGGCGCCGCCAGGCGCCGCCGCGGAGCGGGTCGCAACCGGAGCCGGCCGTGGTCCCCGTGGCCGCGGCCGGTTCGCGTTTCCGCCCGGACCGCAGACCGGAGGCGACATGCCGAAACGCGAAGCGCCCCGCCGCGCCATCAACGACGTCATGGCGGACCACGTCCAGGAACTGATGGCGAGGGACGGGGTCACCGGCGTCGCGATCGGCGAGACCGCGGACGGCAATCCCTGCATCCTGATCCTGCTGCGCGAGCTGACCGAGGCGCACCGGCTCGCCTTGCCGGACCAGCTCGAAGGCCATCCCGTCTGCCTGTTCGAGAGCGGCGAGATCCGGCCGCTGGGCCGCCAGGACGAGTGAGGGTCTAGCTGCCGTGCAGCAGGCGGCGCGCAGCTAAGTTGATCCGCTCCGACCAGAGATCGACCGGATTGCGGTCGTCCGTGACGATGGGCGCGCGCGCCGCCTCGGGGTCGAACCGGTTGTCCCAGGCATGGGCGCGGTTGTACTCGGGGCTGAAGCGGTCCGCCGGGTGAGGCAGCTCGACCAGCAGCTCGAGAGCGCGGTCGGAAGCCAGCAGGATGAGGTTGTCCAGCTGGTCGGGCGGCTCGGCGATCGGCAGCGCCAGCACATGCGCGAACTGGGTGCGCAGCGTGGCCGCCAGCGCGTGGACGATGTCGTCGTGCCAGCCGATGGCCCAGATGTTCAGCGCGAGGATCCCGCCGGGTTTCAGCCGATCGCGAGCGAGCGCGAAGGCCTCCCGCGTAACCAGGTGGAAGGGGACCGAGCTGCTGCCGAAAGCGTCCAGGATCACGAGGTCATAGGCGCGGTCGGTCTCCAGCAGATAGCGGCGGCCGTCCCCGTGGTAGACTCGAGCGTCGCGTGTCCGGAGGAAGAAGTGAGCGCGCGCCAGGCGCGTGACGGCGGGATCGATCTCCACGGCATCGACTCGCCAGCCGCGCGCGGTATAGTCGGAGGCGAGCGAGCCGCCGCCCAGGCCGACGAGCAGCAGTTCCCCAGGCCGGGCGAAGAACTCCGCCGGCAGGTTCAGCACGTCCACGTAGGGGAGCGGCGACCGCAGGGTCACGGGATCGACGGCCGAGTGGATCACGCCATCGATGATCAAGGAGCGCAGGCCGTCCTGCTCGAACACCCGCAGATGGGCATAAGCGCTCTCTTCGACCGCGAGCAATCCCCGCTCGGGATCGGGACGCGGCGGCGGCAAGGCCACGAAAGCTGCGCCCGCGCCCAGGACCAGCACGACTCCGACCGCCCTCGTCGTCCGCCCGCTCCTCGCGAGCGCGAGCCCCAGGACCGAGACCAGAACGAGCGAGCAGCCGATTGCGAGCGTCAGCCGGCCGACGCCCAGGTGCGGGATCAGGTAGAATCCGGTCGCCAGCGCGGCGACCACGCTGGCGACCGTCGACACGGCGTAGAGATTGCCCGCCGTACGCCCGACTTCCTCCACGCGGGCAGCTCGTAAGCGGATCGCGAAGGGGCTCACCATCCCCAGGAGCATGAGGGGCGGGAAGAAGAGCACGGTGGCGGTCAGCAGCACCGCGGCTCGCAATCCCAGCGACGAGGCGACCGCGAGCACGGGCTGACGCAACCACGGCACGGCGACGACCCATAGCCCCGCCAGGCCCGGCAAGAGGGCGAAGCGGTCCAACCGCGGCGACCGGTCGGCCCAGCGGCCGCCGATCGCGTAGCCGGCCGCCAGCGCCGCAAGCGTCACCCCGATCAGCGCCGACCAGAGGTAAAGGCTGACGCCGTAGAATGGGCCGATGATGCGAGTACCGAGGATCTCGAGGGCGAGGATCGAGGCTCCGCTCACGACGACGGCCAAGAAGACGAAGAAGCGATTCACGGGCGCGGACCTCGCGAGCTGGGGCCGCCCGGCATCCTACCGCAGCTGGACGGCCGGCGCCACCAGGCAGGCGCCGCCTCGCCGGCGCCCTCGCGCTCGACGGCCCCCGGCTTTCGCCGGGGGCCGTTCGTCCCCCGGGTCTTGCAGGTACCCGGGGCAGGCCGAGTTGCGTTGCACGTGCCGACCAGCGACTGGCCTGTGCAATCGAAAATAATGATTCCCCGCACAAAGTCCATCTCGAATCCGCCGCGACGGCCGGAAAGACGCCGGCGCTCCTAGTGCGCCGCCGCCTTGCCCTTCGGCATCGCGCCCCGGATCCGCCAGGCGAGAACCAGCCCGGCGATCGCCGGCGGCACCATGCTCAACGGCCAGGCGAGCCAGTTCGCGGGGTCGGTCGCGGGACCCGTGAGCTGCCCAGCCGCGTCGAGCTGCTCCTGGGGCAGGATGACGGCATAGGTGAAGCTCATCGCCGCGGTGCCCAGGTAGACGAACCCGTCGATCAACCCGACCGCGACGCCGGCGTTCTTCGAGCCGCCGAAGTCCATGCTCGCCGTGCCCGAGAGCATGCCGTGCACGCCGATCACCGCCAGCGACATCACGAGCACGAGCCAGCCGACCCACGGCTGCGTGTAGGTGAAGACCATCACGACCGCCCCGACGAGCATCACCGCGTAGAGCAGCGCCGCCACCGGCCCGCGGCGCGATCCGAAGACGTGGTCGGAGATCGTGCCCGCGACCACGCCGCCCAGGATGCCGGCCGCGCAGAGCAGCATGCCCCAGTGGTCGTCGACGAAGCTGCTCGCGAGCCCGAGCGTGGCGTCGGTCTGGCTGGCGAACGTCCGGAACCACTGCATGATCGACTGCCGCAGCCAGCCGCTGCAGAACTCGATGCAGGCGATGGTCACGATGATCGGGTTGCGCAGCATGAGCGCGAAGACCTTGAGCGGGCCGAGGCGCGGCCCCGTGTCGCCGTCGGTGGCGTCGCCGAGCGGGATGTCGGGGAATCCCGCGTCGCTCGGCTTGTCGCGCACCCAGGACAGGTCGATCAGCCAGAACGCGAGCAGCAAGGCGGCCGGCACCAGGAACACCCAGGCCAGCCCGAAATGCGTGAGGATCAGGCCGCCCCAGTCGAACGCGAAATAGATGCCGAGCGAGATCAGGATGCCGAAGAGGGCGCCGAACACGCCCCGCTCGCGCACGTGGAACCAGCCGGAGTTGACCTTGACGATCGCGACGGCGCCGAAGCTCTGGAAGTACATGTTGGCGCCGTAGAGCACGGAGAAGATCGGCACGAAGTAACGGGCGAACGTCTCGCAGCCGGGGCCTTGCTTCCAGAGCGACCAGCTGATCAGCCCCATGATCAGGTTCGCCGCGGCCGCGCCGAAGGCGCCGAGCAGGATCGAGAAGCGGCCGCCCAGCCTGTCGGTCAACGGACCGTTGATCACGAACGAGACGCCGTAGATGACCGTACCCACGCCGAAGATCACGCCGAAGGCCTCGTTGCCCATCATCACCCCGCCGTCGGCGCCGATGAGGCGCTCGAACGCTCCCTTGCTCACGGTGAGGTTGTAGCGACCCATGTAGAGGAACGCGTACGTCAGCCCCAGCGGCAGCCAGTTCCGCCGGCGGCGCGCGAGGTACTGCGGACCGTGCCCCAGGTCGATCTTGGGCAAGGTGGCGAAGACGATGGCGACGGCGACGAGCAGGACGACGATCGGCACGATTTCCCTGAGCCAGGCTGCCATGGGCTTGCTCCGCGGCGGTGAGAGTCGAGGGTCCACCCGCCCGTGACGGCGGTTCGTCCGCCCGGGAATGTAACAGGCGGACCGCGCCGGGGAAACCTCGCAGCCGCGCCCGCGATCGCCGGCGCGGATCAGTCCGCCGGCGCCTGCGTTCGCTTGACCACCACCAGCGTGATGTCGTCGCCCTGTGGGCGCCCCGCCAGGTGGGCCTGCACCGCGGCGAGCACCGCCTCCCGGATCCCGACGGCCGACCTGGCGCGCGCCGCGACGATCACCTCGGCCAGCTGCTCGTCGCCGAACATGGCGTCCTCGGCAGCGTCCTGCGGTGCGAGATCGGCGGCCGCCTCGTCGTCGTCCTCCTCCGCCGACGCGTCGCCCGGCAGGATGAGCGGCGCCCCGGCCTCGCTGATGCCGTCGGTGTAGAGCACGAGGACGTCGCCCGGCGCGAGGACGATCTCGACCTGGGCGTAGTCGAGGCCGCCGAACATGCCGAGCAGCAACCCGCCCGAGGAGACCCGCTCGACCGTCCCGTCCTGGCGCACGACGATGGCGGGGTCGTGCCCGGCGCTCGTGCAGGTGAAGCGGCCGCTCGCGCCGTCGAGCTCGCCGTAGAAGAAGGTGGCGAACACGTGCGGTTCGGTCGATTCGCTGAGCAGGTCGTTGATGCGCGTCACCGTCTCGGCGACCGAGGCGGGGTGCAGGACCTGGCCCTTGAGGCAGGCCTGCAGGTTCGACATGAGCAGGGCCGCCGGCACGCCCTTGCCCGAGACGTCGCCGATCGCGATGCCGAGACGGCCCGGGAGCACCGTGATGAAATCGAAATAGTCGCCGCCCACCTGGAGGCTCGGGATGCTCACGCCGGTGATGTCCCAGCCCGAGAGCAGCGGCTGCTCGTGCGGCAGGAGCCGCTGCTGGATCCGGCGCGCGGTCGCCATCTCCGCCGTGAGGCGCTCGCGCGCGAGCGCATCCTCGCGGCCCTGCTTCACCGCGACGGCCATCTCGTTGAAGCTCTGGGCGAGGTCGCCGAACTCGTCCTCGTTGGGGATCTCGATCCGCGTGTCGAGGTCGCCGGCCGCCAGCCGCCGCGTGCCCAGGTGGAGGGCCGCCACGGCGCCGGTGATGCCGCCGGTGATGCGGAAGCTGAAGATCAGCGCCACCAGTCCGGCGAACATCAGGAGCACGGCGAGCGCGCCGAGCACCACCATGATCCCGATGTTGGCGGCGTTGTCGCGGCTGAAGAACTCGCGCGCGAGGTCGGCGAAACTCGTCTTGAGGGCGAGCACGAGCTGGCCCTCCGAAAGGGTCCGCCCCTCGAGCCTCGGCGCCGGCACCAGCGCCGCGCCGAAGAACCGCGAGCTGCTCCAGAACCCGGCCGCCGAATCCACCGGCGCATGCGTGAAGCTGCCTGCCAGCGCCGGCGACAGGGGCTGCGCGACCGCCGTCGAATCCGCCTCGCCGTCCTCGCCGCCGTTGACGGACCTGGGCAGCACGACGTCGACCCGCAGCATCTTCGCCAGCCGATCGAGCACCGCGACGTCGAGATTCAGCGCGTCAACCCGCGCCTGGCCCGGCCCCGGATCCCGCAGGCGCACGAGCCAGACCTCGCCGTCCCGCTTGAGCCACGCCGAGGTGTCGGCCGCGGCCACGAGCCTCGGCAGCCAGGGCTCGTCGTCGGCTGCGCCCGTCAGCCGGACCTCGCCGTCGTCGTCGTCCCGGTAGACCACGAGGTCGTCCTCGCCGCGCGGCAACTCGGCGCCCAGCGCCAGCTCGCGCCGGCTCGTCCGCGCCGCCGCCACCAGATCGGCGGCCCAGACCGGACCCGCGTCCTGCTGCGCCTCGTCCCAGATCACCGGCGCCGACGTGAACGCTTCCGGGACGCGCCCCTGGCCGAACGTCTCCGCCCACACGGCGAGCACGTCGCGCGCGCGGTTGGCGCGGCTGCCGCCGAGGCTGCCGTAGAGCAGGGTCAGGCCGAAGAGAGAGAGGAGCACCAGGGGGACCACGCCCACCAGCACGCCGGCGACGAGGAGCTTGGGCCGCAACCGCAGGAAATGGAGGCGCATGCCGAAGAGCATGGTCAGGATCGCGCTCACCCAGAACAGCTCCACGCCCGTGCGGCCCATCACGACGACGCCGCGCGCGGCGCCGCCGGGGGCGTGCATGCCAGCGACGAAGGTCAAGACCAGGATCGGCAGGCCGAGCAGGAACGCGAGGACTCGCTGGCGGCCCACGAGCAAGCGGAAACCGAGCTGGTGGCGCAGCATGAACACGCCGCCCACGATGACGGCCGGAATCAGGCCGCCCAACCGGCCGAAGGTCGCGGCGGCCCAGGCGAGACCGAGAAGGACGAGCCAGGCGACGCGGCGCCTCGTCGTGGCCCAGCGGAACCGCGCGGCCACCAGCCAGGCCACGAACCACGAGATGGCCGCCGCCCAGACCGCGGTCGCGCCCGAGTCGGGGCCGGCTCGCCAGCCGACCAGGGCTGCGCCGGCGGTCGCGAGCATGCAGACCACGAGGGTCCGCCAGACGAGGCGACTGCGGGGATCGCTCTCGAGTCTCATCGGATACCGTGTTCCTTTTTGTACTCGACCCAGGTCGCCTTGAGGTGCTCGAACGCCGCCAGGTCGGCGCAGAGCAGGAATGGATTGTGCCGGCGCTCGTGCCCGACGGTCGAGGCGGGCAGCTCGCCCAGACCGCCGTAATAGTCGTGGCCGGGGAAGATCCGGACATCGTCGGGCAGGGTAAGGATCCGCTTCAGGGACGCCCATTCGGCTGCGGCCGAGCTGCCGGCGAACGACGGCCCCGTCCCGCCGACCTTGCCGCAGAACAGGAGGTCGCCGGTCAGCAGAGCGTCGCCACAACGGTAAGCGACGTGGTCGGGCGCGTGACCCGGCGTCAGCAGGGCCTGAATCCGCAGCCGGCCCACGGCGATCGTCTCGCCATCGTGAACGACCGTGGCGCCCGGCACGACGCCCGCGCGGCCGGCGCGCACGGCCGCTCGAGTCAGCGCGGCCAGCTCGACGGCGCCACCGGTATGATCGCCGTGCCCGTGGGTGATCAGGATCACGCGGATCGCCACGCCCCGCCGTTGGGCGAGGTCGGCCAGCTCGCGCGGCGCGTGGCCGGGGTCGACCGCGCAGGCGTCGCCGGTCGCGGGGTCGGCGATCAGGTACTGCCAGTTGCGGTCCCCGCCGAGATGGACCTGCAGCAGGGTCAGTTCCTCGTTCGAGTGGTCGAGCACGCGCATGGCGGTCCCCTCGGTCAGAGCCCGTCCCAGAATCGGACGGTGAGCAGGATCCAGGTGTCGCGGCCGGTCGCTTCGAAGGTGGCTGGTTCGTCCGTCCAGAAGATCCACGGATCGGCGCGCGAGGTCTGCAGGCCGACCCCGACGTCGATGAAGCGGGGCCGCCGCGGGTGGTCGCGAGCAACGAGCCAGCCCGCGCGGAGGTTCCAGCCGAAATTCTGCTGCTCGAGCACGCGGCCCTCGGAGACCGTCCCGGTCCGCGGGTCGACGAACAGGCCGCCCCAGTACAGCGAACGGATGAAGTAGCCGCCACCTCCCTCGACGTAGAGCGAATGCCGCTCGCTCACGGGGAGGCGCACCAGCGTGTCCAGCGTGAAGCCGAACGCGTTCGCACGGCCGTCGCCGAAGGCGTCCTCGAAATCGCTGCGCATGTCGCCGAACCCGGCGTGAAAGCCCAGGAAGGGGACCAGCCGGCTGCTCACGGAGTAACCGAAGGCGAGCCCGATCTGGGCCATCGGCGTGAAGAACTGGTTGTAGCCGGAAAGGTTCACCCGCGCGCCCGCGTCGACGAGCGCGAGCCAGTGGCCGCCCAGGGGCGCGATCCCCCGCGCGACGAGCTGCCCGGCGGGCAGCGCGGCCGGCGGGGGCGGCGTCTCGGGCCAGGAGCGCACCGCGGCGAGCGGATCCTCGCCCGCCGGCAGCGGTTCGCGTTCCGGCGACAGGGGCGGCGGTGTCTCTCCCGCCATGATCGCCGCGGCGCGCGCCTGCATCGCCTGCCAGCGCTCGCTGGTCAGGTTCCGGACGATCACCCGCGGACCCCGGTCGGGGTCCTCCAGCTCGAGCCGGGCCAGGACGGCGCCCCAGGGCGCCAGCTCGAAACGCACGCTCACCAGCCCGACCTCGCCGGTGAAGAGGTCGAGGCGCGCGAGCCACTCGCGGTCGAGGATCTCCGGGAGACCCGGATTGAGACGCAGGAGTTCGCCGGGCGGCGGCGCCGCCGCCAGCGCCGCACGGGCCGAGCAGAGAACGGCGGCGACGATCAGCAGCTGGCGCGGGCGAGGTGCGAACATGCCGGTCATGATACGCGTCCGGCATGGCAGGATCCACCCCGGGCTTGCCCCGCGAGCCGGACGGCCCTAACCTGCGCTCGGGCATACGGACGGAGGATCACGGCTTGAACCTGGACTCGCTTCCCCAGCTGCCCCGCCTCCAGGAGATCATCGACCGGGTGATCGACGCCTGGCACGCGCGGGAACGCACGCTGGTCGACTGGGAGACCACGGAACGCGTGCTGGCCGGCCCGACCGAGCCGGAGTGGGAGCGCCTCGCCTGGCGACTTCAGCTGATCAATGCTTTTCAGTGGCACGAGGAGGACCGCAGCCGGGTCCACGACGCCAATGACGCGGTCCTCGCCGCCGTGAAGCGTTCGATCGATGCGTCGAACGCCCGCCGGGTCCAGACCATCGACGCGCTCGACGTGCACCTGGTGGACGCCGCGGCGATGGACGCCGTCCCGGCCCCGGACGCCCTGCTGCATAGCGAGACTCCCGGCAGCATCATCGACCGTCTGACCGTCCTCGCGCTAAAGCGATACCACGTCGCCGAGGCCCTCGCCGCCGGCGACCCCGCCGACCGCCCGGCCATGCAGGCGCGCCTGGCCACCCTCGACGAGCAATACGCCGACCTCGCGAGCTGCCTCGACCGCCTGTTCTCGGACGTGCGCTCGGGCCGGGTCCGCCTGAAGCTCTACCGCCAGGTGAAGGTCTACCGAGACCCGGTCAGCGGCAGGCTGCGCGCGGACGTCTCCTGATCGGGACGGTTGCTTGTCGCCGCCGGGCCGCCGGCGGCGTATCTTTATATCAGACTGAAACTATGGGAATAATCCGCCGCGCTCTCGCTCGCGACGGTGGATCACGACGAAAGGACCGCCCCATGTCCGCGCCCTCCCCGTTGCGACCCCCCGCCGGACCGCGCCGGACCCGGTTCGCCCGCTCGGCCCTGACCGCGGTCGTGGTCGCCGCCTCGGCCGCCGGGGCGCTCGCCCAGGCCCAGCTCGGCTCCCCCGCGCCGGACTTCACTCTGCTTGGCAACGACGGCCAGATGCACACGCTCAGCGACGGCTTCGGCAGCACGGTCCAGTTCCTGTTCATGGTGGGCTACGCCTGAGGACCGTGCATCACTGAGGGCCCCAGTGTGGAGGCCCTTCGTCAGAGCTTCGATCCGACCAGGACGCGCTTCCTCGCGTGCGACTTCTGGCAGGGCAGCGACGCCAACTGCGACCTGTTCCAGTCGCTCGCGGGCATCGGCTTCCCGGTGCTCCTGAACGCCCATGTCCTCGGCGCTCCGTCGATGTACAACTGCAGCTACCACTACTGCTTCGTCATCGACGGCGAGGGCGTCGTCCAGTACCGGGGCAGCGTGAACATCCCCGCGCTGACGATCGTGCTCCAGCAGGCGATCGACCGCCTGCCGACCGGCACCCCGGTCGAGGACGTGCCGGCCAGCGCGACCCTGCTCGGGGCGAACTTCCCTAACCCGTTCAACCCTTCGACCAGCATCCCGTACGAGGTGCCGGCCGATCGCGACGGCGGGTTGGTCCGCCTCGACGTCCTCGACCTGCGCGGGCGCGTCGTGCGCACGCTCGTTTCCGGCGCTGGCGCGGTCGGCCGCCACGTGGCCGCCTTCGACGGGCTAGACGCCCGCGGCAACCGACTGCCGAGCGGCAGTTACCTGTCGCGGCTGCGGGTCGGCGACCTCGAGGCGACCAGGGTCATGACCATGATCAAATAGAGCGGCATCAACCGCGCAACCGGAACGACCAGGCCGGGGCTCACATTTCGCGGGGCCCCGGCTACTGTTGCGGCGGATGTCGACCCATCAACCAGCCATCTTGGCTCGCATGTGGTCGATGACCTCGCAGTGCTCCTTCTGCGGGCTGAACAGGATGATCTCGGCATCTTCGCCGACACGGACCGTGTGTCCAGGCGGCCAATAGAAGAGGTCGCCCCGGGTGACCACCTCCTGGGTGCCATCCGCGTAGGTGACGGTGAGTTCACCCTGGAGCAGGTAGCCCCAGTGCGGCGAATGGCACAGGTCGCCCTCGAGTCCCCGGAGCAGCGGCGAGATATCCGTGCCGGATCCGAGCGAGAAGAACTCGCCGCTGATCTTGCCGTAGCCACTCGCGTCGCCGAAATCCGTCATCTGCCGGGCCACGGCACCCGGGGCGTCGATCCTCACGGGTAGGTCGTATTTCGCGATCCGCATGGATTGTTCCTCCGTCTTGGTTCTCGGGATCGGAAGCCCACGATCACAAGGCTTTGCCGACCGCGCCGACCCTATCGTGGTTCGACGAATGCGGCCCGGACGACGAGGTCCTCTGGTTCTCAACTCCGGTCAAGGCCGTCGCGATCGAGCAGTCGATCCGGATCTCGGTCGAGGCACTCTGTCGCCAGGACGCCGAGATCGGCCTAGTCGCCGCGTCTCGCCTACCGTCACCTACCGGAACAGGCTCTTGACCTCGCTCCAGCTCGACGGCTCGACCGGCGTCGTGTCCGCGACGTAGGTCACGTAGACCATCATGTCGGTCATCACGACGCCATCCAAGTTGCAGGTGTACGCGAGGGAGAGCGGGCCGGCGATGATGAAGTACTGGCCCGACAGGTCGACGGTCATCTGGAGGGTGAGCCGGCATAGCTCGATGACGTCGCCGGACCCGCATTCCTGGGCCGACGAGACGATGCCGAACAGGATGTCGCCCTCGTGCTGGTAGAGCGGCGAGTAGTCCTGCGCGACGATCCGCGCGGCGCCCCCGCAGCAGGCCTCGAGCACCGCCCAGTGGAAGCTGCCGTACTCGTTGCCGAGCATCGCCTCGCCCTCGGGCGGCAGGACGAGGACCCAGAGGTCGAAGGGATCGTCGCCGTGGACCTCGATGTTCGGTTCGTAGCGGTCCGGGGCCGCCGACAGGCCGAGACGCGGAAAGACGACGTACTGGGCGGCAGCCGGCGCGGCCAGACCGAGGATCGCGAGCGTCACCGCCAGCGTCGAACCGAGCGATCGATGGAGCCCGAGGGACACGGCGTCACTCCCGGTTGAAAGCCTATCATTTCACTGTGTTATCATGGTAACGGAACGCCGCCGGCAAGGCAAGCGGCGCGGCGCGGCGCGTCAGCGGACCGCTTCGCGCCGCAGCTGCGCCACCGCGCGCTGCCAGTCGTCCTCCGTGGTGATCTTCCAGTTCGCGCGCTCCCCCATCACCACGACGGGCACGACGCCGCGCGCCGCGACGAGGCCGCCGTCGTCGGTGAAGCTCAGGCGCTCGGCCGCCGCCCAGGCGTGGGCCGCGTACAGCTCCCGCCAGCGGCAGACCTGCGGGGTCTGCACGGCGACCAGGAGCCGGCGCTCGAGGTACGCTCCGACCGGCACCTCGAGCCCGGCGTCCTCGTCGAATCCGGCCGGGTCGGCCGCCACCGCCTCGGCGTCGAGCTGAACGATCGTGTCGGTCACCGGCACACCGGGCACGGCGGCGCCGCTGCGCGCGGCGGCGCGGGCCAGGCGCCCCAGGAGGTGTCGGGTGGCGAAGGGCCGCGCCGCGTCATGGACCGCAACGAGGTCGCTCGGGGCTGGCGTCTGGCCGGCCGGCAGGCCGGCGAGGGCCTGCAGCGCCCGCCAGGCCGACTCCGTGCGGTGGCGGCCCGCCGGAGCCAGGGTCACGGGCAGGGGAAGCGCGGCAGCCTCGAGCGATTGCTCGGCGATCGGCCGCCACGCGTCGGGCACGACCACGACCGCACGGGCGATGCCCGGCGCGTGCGCGAGCTCGCGCAGGCCGTGGAGGAAGAGCGCCTCGCCGGCGACCTCGCGGAACTGCTTGGGCGCGCTGCTGTCGCCGCGGCGGGCGCGGGTCGACTGGCCGCCGGCGAGGATGGCCAGGTAGAGCCGGGGCTGCAGGATCTGGGTCATGGCCGGCGGCTCATCCTTCCTCCGCGTCGTGGTGCGCGCTCAGGGCCAGGGCGACCGCCTCCTCCACGCTCTCGGCCGCGGCGACCGAGAGACCGCGCGGCGGTCGGGGCCGATCGCGCCCATCCGCGGGCCGCGCGCACACTGCGCGCGTGAATCCGTGGCGGGAGGCTTCGCGCAGGCGCTCGCTCTCGGCGGTGGCGGGCCTCACCTCGCCCGTCAGGCCGACCTCGCCCAGGATCAGCGTTCCCGCGGGAACCGGCCGCTCGCGCAGGCTCGAGGCGATCGCGGCGAGGATCGCGAGGTCGGCGGCGGGGTCGTCGAGGCGGCCGCCGCCCGCGACCTTGACGAACACGTCGCAACCGGAGAGGTCAAGCCCGGCCCGCTTCTCCAGGATAGCGGCGAGCAGGGCCACGCGCTTGCCGTCCACGCCCTGGACGACGCGCTGCGGCGTGCCGTAACGCGACCCTGCCACGAGCGCCTGCACCTCCACGAGGAAGATCCGGGACCCGTTGCGCACGGCGCACACCGCGGCGCCCGGCTCGCGGCCCTCGCGGCCGCCGAGGAAGAGCACGCCCGCGTCGTCGACCGGCACCAGGCCATCCTGCCGCATCTCGAGCACGGCCAGCTCGCCGGTCGTCCCGAAGCGGTTCTTGACCGCGCGGACGAGGCGGATCGCGCCGCCGCCCGAGCCCTCGAAGTACAGGACCGTGTCGACCATGTGCTCGAGGAGCTTGGGGCCGGCGAGGTCGCCCGTCTTGGTCACGTGGCCCACCAGGAACACGGGACAGCCGTGGCGGCGGGCGAAGTCGGCGAGCGTGCCGCCGCAGTAGCGGATCTGGGTCGGCGAGCCGGGGTAGGCGTCGACCTGCTCGCCGTGCAGGGTCTGCACCGAGTCGGCGATGATCACCGCGGGGCCGGCCTGGCCCGCGAGCGCGTCCTCGAGCGCCGCCAGCAGCGGCTCGAGCCGGACCTCGGCCAGGATCTCGAAACCGGCCTCCTCGTCCGGCTTGAATCCCAGCCGTTCGGCCCGCAGGCGGATCTGCGGCGGCGATTCCTCGCCGGCGACGTACAGGACCCGCACGCCGCGCCGCGACCAGTTCAGCGCGAGCCCCGTCAGGAGGGTCGACTTGCCGACGCCGGGCTCGCCGCCCAGCAGCACGACCGACCCCTCCACCAGCCCGCCCCCAAGCACGCGGGCGATCTCGGCCGGCTCGACCGGCAGCCGCGCCGCGCGGGCGGCGTCGACCTCGCGCAGCGGCACGGGGCGCAGGTTCGCCGGATCGGCGCCGGACGACCGGAACCCCCGCGAGCCGCGGCCCGCGCTCGCCGGCGACGCCTCGCGGAACTCCCGGAACGTCCCGAACGCCCCGCAGGACGGACAGCGCCCGTACCAGCGGACCTCCGCGTGGCCGCAGTCGCCGCAGACGTAGTTCGTGCTGGCCCGGGCCATGGTGTCGCTCTCCGTTCCCGCCGGACGGCATCCGGCGCCGCGAGGTGACAGGTTACCGGGCGGGGGGACGGCGGTCAATCCGCCGGGAACAATCGCCGCCCGCGCCGGGTAGTCGCGATGCTCGGCCCCCGACCGACGCCCACGCACGATGGAGATCGCCCATGGACCGTCGCCACCTCGCCAGCCTGGCCTTCGGGGTGTCCGTCGCGCTCGGCCTCTGCCACACCCTCTGCTCCTCCATCCAGCTGCCCGACGAGGTCGCGAGCCGTTTCGACCTGACCGGAGTCCCCGTCGCCTTGACCGCCCGCGACACCCTCATCGACGTCCACCTCACCGTGATCGTCGCGGTCGCGGCCGCGTTCCTGATCCTGGCCGGGCTCGTCCTGAAGACGCCCGCGCGCTGGCTCAACCTGCCGCATCGAGCGTGGTGGTTCGCCGCCGAGCGCGAGCGCCTGACCCGCCTCGATCTGACGGCCCGGCTGCTCTGGCTCGGCGCCGCGTCCCAGCTGCTGATCTTCGACTACTTCCACCGCACCGTGCGCGTGAACCTGGGCCGCGCGGCGAGCCTGGAGGGTTTCTGGCTCGACCTCGCGGTCTACGCCGGGTTCGTGCTGGGCTGGCTCGCACTCGTCACGTTGCGCTACCGCAAGGTGCCGGCTGACGCGCGGTAGGCGGCGAGGTATCCTTCGCCCATCGCCTGCAGGGTATAGTCTCGGCGCTGGCGGAGCGCGGCGTTCCGGCCCAGGCGCCGGCGTAGCTCGGCGTCGCGGCCGAGCCGGGCGAGCGCCGCCGCGAGGCCAGCGACATCGCCCACCGGCACGAGGAGACCCGTTTCCTCGTGGCGCAACACCTCGGCGAGTCCGCCGACGTCGGAGGCGAGGGTCGGCAAGCCGAGCGACATCGCCTCCAGCAGCGTATAGGGCAGCCCCTCGTGATGCGACGACATCACCAGGAGGTCGCTGTGGGCGAGCACCGCGTAGACGTCCCGGCGGAACCCGTGGAACGTGACGCGATCGCCCACGCCCAGCTCGCGCGCCTGGGCTTCCAGCGCGTCGCGGAGCTTCCCGTCGCCGATCACGTCCAGGTGCCACGGCACCTCGGGTGGCGCGGCCGCCAGGGCGGCGAGCGCAAGATCGATGCCCTTCACCGGCGTGAGCCGGCCGACCATCACCGCGTGCAACCGGTCGGGCGGCAGGTCCGGCGGCCGTTGCGGGTAATCCTCGGGTTCGAGCGGCGCGATGCCGTTGGGGACCGTGAAGAGCGGCAACGCGCCGTACCGCCGGCCGTGCCGCCGCCGCAGATCCTCGGTCACGAAGCATACCGCGGCGCGCCGACGTCGGCAGGCCTGGACCTCGAGGTTGCGGTACAGACGGTCCCGGAGGAATTCCCGCGGCCGGCGCCAGTCGGGCTCGCCCTGGCCGTGCAGGGTCGAGACCATCGCGAAGCGTCCCGGCGCGAGCGCCGCGTTGGCTGCGGCCTTGTAGCCGTGCACGTGGACGAGGCGAACGCCGAGGTCCGCGCAGAGCGCCCCGAGCCGGCGCGGTCCCGCCGGATCCAGCGCCGAGGTCGCCGGCAGCACGTCGACCGGCAATCCCCCGTCCCGGCAGCGCGCCGCGAGCTCGCGGTCGTGGAACAGGATGACGCGCGGGTCGAGGCCGGCGCCGCGCAGGAAGGCGCCGAGGCCCAGGACGTGGCGCTCGGCACCGCCGAAGAGCTCGCCGGCGGCGATGATGGCGACCGGCCCGGTCACGGGGTCGGCCAGCCCATCGCCGACACCGCCGAGGCGAGGAACGGCACGAACGCCGCCGCGGCCTGCCGGTTGCCATCGCTGCTGGGATGGCTGTCGCGGCCGCCGTGCGTCGCGAACGCCGCGTAGTCGGTCGCGCCGTGCCGGGTCAGGACGTCGTAGTGGTCGAAGACGACGACGTTGGGCAGGTCGTAGCCCGCCAGCCAGCCCCGCTGGGGATCGGCGAGCCAGGTGGCGAACTCGCGAGCGAGCTCGCCGCTCCTGTCCTTGCCCTTGAACCAGCTCTTGATCGTCGCGCCCAGACCGGCCGGCTTCGGCTCGGCGAGCGGCGGCGCCGTGAACGCGACGAACAGCACGTCCGGCCGCTCGCGCAGCAGGGGCAGCACCGCTCGGTAGGCGGCTTTCGCGTTGGCGACGGTCCGCTCGCAGGCGTCGGGGTCGCCGGGCTCCTCGCCGCGGGCCGTGAAGCCGTTGTTGGGGAAGCAGCTCTTGAAGCAGACGATCCGGTTGGTCCTGCCCTCGGGCAACAGACTGTCCTGCCGTTCGGTGCGCAGGATGCGGTCCATCTGCGTGGCGAACTTGTCGCGCCAGTGGCAGACGTCGGTGTCCTCGCCGATCACGGACCCGTAACTCGCCTCGTGGACCCGGTACCCGGCCTGCTCGAGCTGCGCGCGCAGGCCGCCGCCGTTGGGGTGGCTCTCGTGGATGCAGCGCTCGGCGGAATCGCGCCCGCCACCGGCGAGCGGTCCCTGGTCGGCGAGCAGCTGGCCGCCGCAGGAGTGGTGGATGAACAGGAGGTCCAACGCCGCTCCTTCCCCGCCGACCTGGGCGCCGCAGATCCCGGCGGCGGCGGTCGACAGAGCGATCACGATCAGGATCTTCTCGCTGCGGGTCACGGTCAACCTCCCGCTGGGCGTCTCGCGTCCCGGCAGGATACGGCCGCCGCGCGCGGCCGTCTACCCGTCGACGAGATCTCGCTACCGCACCAGCGTCAGCTTGTACCGCTCGGTCGTGCCATCCCCGCGGAACCGGCAGACGTAGACCCCGCTCGGCGTCTCGCGGCCGCCCTCGTCGCGGCCGTCCCAGCGCAGGCGATGGCGGCCCGGCTCGACCGCATCGTCCAGCAGCCGGCGCACGAGGCGACCACGCAGGTCGTAGACGGCGAGCTGGACCGGACCGCCGCGGGCCAGGTCGAAGACGACCTCGGTCAGCGGATTGAACGGATTGGGGACGCAACCCACCAGCCGCGTCGCCGACGGCAGGGTCTCGGTCGGCGACACCGGCGGCTGCGGCACCAGGAAGTTCAGGCCCCAGACGTGGAGCGTGCCGGTGTCGTTGCTCGCCTGGTCGCTGACCAGGAGCGTCCAGAGACCGTGGATCTCCTCGCCGAGGTAATCCGCGAGCGTGCCGGGGCCGTCGACCGAGAGCGTGGTCGGCCAGGTGCCGACGATGTCGTTCATGCTGCCGCCGGACCGGTTGTGCAGCGTGACCTCGGTGCCGGCCGGGCTCGTCAGGCGCACGACGAGGTCGCCGATCCAGGTATGCGCCAGCTCGATGTCGACCGTGACGTCGACCAGCTCGCCGCTCACGTCGACCATGATCTGGCTCGTCAGACCGGGTCCGCTGTTGTCGGGGATCTCCTGATGAGGCGCGGCCGCCACGTGGACCTCGGCGACCGGCACGAGCATGAAGTCGACCCCGGCGAGCTGCTCCCCCTCGTCGAGGCTGACGGCAGCGGTCCCCGTGGCGTAGCCCGGCCTGCTCGCGGTGACGACGTAGTCGCCGCCGTAGAGCGAATCGAGCAGGTACGAGCCGTCCGGTCCGGTCACGACGCTGTGGCCAGGCCCGCAGCTCACGACCACGCCCGCCGCGTCGCCGGCGCCCGGCAGCTCGACCGTACCGGCGATCGAGGCCGTCGGCGGCGCCTCCGCCGCCAGGAGGTAAGCGACGGCGTTCTCGGCGAGCTGGCGGCCCGTCTCCGCGCCGATCGCGCGCACGTTGAACGCGAAGTAGACGACCTGACCGGCGGCCGGAGCCTCGTTGTCGTCGTGGATGAGCACGCCCGCGGACGCCGGATGGACCACCGGCGCGAAGACCACCGTCGCGCCGGCCGCGGGGTCGACCGCGTCCTGGTCGCCGTAGCCGCCGTAACTGAGCGGAATGGCGGCCGGCAGCGCGTGCGGCAGGTTCAGCAGCGGGTGGCCCGCCTGAGCCGGCACGACCTGCAGGGCCCCGGCGGCGTCGGTCCGCCAGGCGCCCGCGTGGAGGACGGAATCGGCGAACGCGGGGTAGCCAGGGAAGCTGAGCACGTCGTAGCCGACCTCGCCGCCCTCGACGAGGATGCGGCCGCCGCCGGCGGTCCAGCCGATGAGCGCCTCGCGCAGGGCCGGGCTCGCCAGCGGCGCGGGCGAATTGCCGGCCGAATGGACCACGACCTCGAAGCCGGCGAAGCTCTCCGGCGTGACCGCACCGGCCGGGATCACCTCCACCGTGTAACCGGCCTCGACCAGCCATTGCGCGAACTCGGCCGCCGAGGATCGGCCGACCTGCGCGGACACCACGGCCTTCCGCTCGTCGACCTTCTCGTCGCGAACGCCCGCGTCGCTGTCGTCGATCACGAGGACGACGCCCCGGGTCGAGACGACGGAGAACGCGTGCGGGCCGCTCGTCGTGCGGTTGGGGACCTCCGCGCGGTCCCAGGCGTCCACCCGGTAGCTGATCGCGTCGCCGACCGCGACCTGGCCGGCGGCGAGCGGGAACGCGCGCGCGTAGACGTCGCCGGCGCCGGCGAGCGGGTACGGTCCCTGCTCAGCGCCGCCATTGCGCGTGAAATGCAGCTCGACGCGCTCGACCCCCAGGTTGTCCGTGACGATCGCCGACACCAGGGGCGGCCAGATCGCGAGGGGCTGATCGCCGAGCGGCGCGTGCGCGACCGCCGGCGGCGTCTCATCCGGCCCGACCGTGAAGACGAGAGGGGCCGCGGCGCCCGCCGCGGGCGACCGCATCGTGATGCCGGCGCTGTCGGTGACCTCGAGGTAGTACGCGACCTCGGTCCCGCCCGGCTGGCCAGGCAACAGGGCGTGCCAGCGCCCGCCGCTGGACTCGACGAGCGGCGCCGACTGCCACGCCCCGTCGCCCGCGCGCCAGGCCGCGAACATCCGCGCGGGGTCGACCGGCAGGCGGCCGGTGATCCTGGCCGCGACGACGTACGGTCCCACCGTATCCTCGGTGTCCGCGAGCGGGGCGTGGTCGATCGACGCGCCCCAGTAGGTCACGGCGGCGAGCGCGTCGAGAACGCCCCAGCCGTAGTCGTTGTCGGGAGCGTCCGCGCGGTCGGCGGTCATCCGCAGCGCCTCGTGGACCTGCAGGGGCGTCAGCTGCGGCACGCGCGCGAGGACGAGGGCCGCGACCCCCGCGGCCAGGGGGCACGAGTAGCTCGTGCCGTCGGCCGTCGCGTAGTCGTCGTCGGTGATCGCGGAGGCGACGTGGTTGGCGACGCCTTGCGCCACGACGTCCGGCTTGATGCGGCCGTCGAAGGTCGGGCCCGGCGAGCTGAAGTTCGCGACCGCGCCGGCCAGGTTGACCGCGCCGACCGCGATCACGCTGTCGCCGTCGGCCGGCGCGATGAGGTGTCCGAAGCTGGTGCGGCGCTCGTTGCCGGCGGCGTTTACCACGACCAGGCCGCGGCCCGCGGCGAGGTCGGCGGCGATCGTGGTCACGGCGGTGTTGCCGTCCAGGTCGGCGAACTCGTACCAGTCGTGGTAGCCGAGGCTGCTGGTCACCACGTCCGCCCCGAGCCGCTCGACCCATTCCAGGCCCGCCACCCACCGGTCCTCCTCGATCGGCGCCTCGTGCGAGACGTCCTCCGTCTTGGCCAGGATCACGCTGGCCCCGAAGGCCGCGCCCGCGAGCCTGCCGGCGCGGAATCCCGCCACGAGAGACAGGGTCCTGGTGCCGTGGTCGTGCTGGTTCGGCCCGTCGCCGGGCTCGTTCTCGACCACGTCGTCGTCCTGGACGAAATCGTGCCGCGCGAGCACGGAGATCCCCGCGAGCGCCTCGTGGGTGGTCCGGAACCCCGAGTCGAGCAGGCCGATCACGACACCCTGGCCGGTCACGCCGAGCTCGTGCACCGGCGGCACGTTGATCTGCTCGAGACCGGCGAGGCTGCCGCCATAGCCCAGGGTCCAGTGTTCACTGGACGCGGCCCTCGCCGTCTCGGCCGCCTGCCGCGCCGCTTCGCGCTCCGCGGGTTCGGCCGGGGGGGCCGGCCGGCGGAAGCGCGCGACGAGGTCGACCGAGGCGACGAACGGCAACCGCGCGATGGCCGCGATCTGGTCGCGATCCGCGTCGACGCTCGCGGCGTTCAGCCAGCGCGACTCGTGCCGCAACCGTGCGCCCGTGGCCGCGACCGCCGCCAGGTACGCGGGCGCGACCGGCAGGTCTCGCGCGTCGACGGTCCGTTCACCGGGGCGCGCCACCTTGGCGCGGCGCGCCAGGGTGCGCGCGGGCAGCGCCGCCTCGGCGGCGGCGAGGGCGCCGGCCAGCCGGTCGGCCGCGATCGCCCTGTCGGTGAAGCGGACCCAGACCGCGTACGAGCCATCCGCGTGCCGCATGGTCCCGCCGGGGTCGGCGAGCGCCCGCGCGAGGCGTCCGGCGACGCCGGCCGGCAACTCCTGGGCCAGCGCCGGCACGACCACGGAGGCGAGCGCGCACGCGAGCAAGAACCTCTTCACGGCCAGGGTCTCCGGCGACGGGGACATCGTCCACCCCCCTCGATGGATCATTATACTAAAGAACGGGCGGGCGCGGCTGCCCTTGGCAATCGCGGCCGGCGGCTGTACCATCCTCGCCAAGCGTCCCAGCCCCGGAGCACCCCCGATGAACCGACCCCTCCTCGGCCTTGCGCTCGGCAGCGGCGGCGCTCGCGGCCTCGCTCATTGCGGCGTGTTGCAGGCGATCCACGAGGCCGGCCTGCCGGTCGACGCCATCGCGGGCACGAGCATGGGCGCGATCGTCGGGGCGCTCTACGCCCGGGATCCCGACCCGGCCGCCACGTGGCAGCACCTCGTCGCCTACGTCGAGGACCGCGAGTTCGCCGACCACTGGGCGACCTTCCTGCCCCGCCGCACGGCCGAGGACCGCGAAGGCGCCCGCCGCTGGGACGGCCTCTTCGACTTCATGCACCGCGGCCGCATCGCGGTCAAGGCCGTGGCCCTGCGCGCCGCCGAGTCCCGCGCGCGCCTGTACGACCCGCTGGCCCGCCTGTTCGCCGGCACCGGGTCGTTCGCGGAGTTGAAGGTACCGTTCGCGGCGGTGGCCCTGGACCTCACCACGGGCAGGATGGTCGCCCAGCGCGAAGGCTCGCTGCTCGAGGGCCTGTATGCGAGCTGCGCGATCCCCGGGGTGTTCCCGCCCGTCGTGCGCGGCGCGATGGTGATCGTCGACGGCGGCGGGCCTTTCCGCGTCCCGGTCGAGGCGGTGCGCGACCTCGGCGCGGACTTCGTGGTCGCGGTCGACATCCCCGCCTATCACGAGCACGAGTTGCGCACGGGCTTCGACCTGGGTATGCGCAGCAACGCGGTCGCGCTGGATCGGCTCAACGATTTCGTGTGCGCGCAGGCCGACCTGCTCATCCGACCCGGCCTCGAGCTCTACCACTGGGCCGATTTCCGGTCGGGCGAAGCGATTCGCGACATCGGGTACGAGGCCGCCCGGGCCGCGCTCCCGGAACTCGAGCGGCTCTGGGCGCTGCGGCAATCGCCGGTCGCGCAGGCGATCCGCCGGGTGGGCAGCCTCTTCGGCGGCGGCATCTAGCCTCCCGCCGGGCCCCGTCCCGCCGACGATCGATACCGACCCTGTCAATGGAACGCGATTCGACCTTGCGAACCCGCCGCCAGCGATTAATCTATCGCCCCCGGGTCACGATTCGCCCCGGACCCCGGTGTTTTCCAGGAGGAGCCATGGAC
Organism: Candidatus Krumholzibacteriota bacterium; assembly: GCA_022711765.1. Lineage (GTDB taxonomy): Bacteria > Krumholzibacteriota > Krumholzibacteriia > LZORAL124-64-63 > LZORAL124-64-63 > Glo-17. Next base: position 474,588 of record JAKLEB010000002.1, on the reverse strand, counting down.
AAGAGAAACCTGGCGAAGTTCCGCGAGATCCTCTTGAACGAGCGCGCGCGCTTGCTCAAGGACGTGCAGCGGAACGAGAAGGCCATTCGCCATGCCGACGGCGAGTCGGAGAGTGGCGCCGGGCGCGCCCACAGCAATCACCTCGCGGACCAGGGCAGCGACGAGGCCGAGTACGAGACCAAGCTGCTGCTCTCGGCGACCCAGATGGAATACCTGCGCGAGATCGACGAGGCGCTCCAGCGCATCGAGGACGGCACGTACGGGATCTGCGAGATGACCGGCGAACCGATCGGGCTCGACCGCCTGCGCGCCCTGCCCACGGCGCGCCTGAGCGTGAAGGCCCAGGAGAAGCTGGAGAGCAGCCAGGGCTGGTAGGGACGACGACCTCGCCTCGAATCCGACCGCCGCTCCCTCGGGGGCGGCGGTTCGCATTGCGCGGCGGGGCCGTCACGGCTCAGGGATTGTCGCCGACCTTCGCCCCCAGGCCCACCGGCACCATCGGCACGCTGCCGAACGTGACGCCCGCGATCAGGTCGTTCTGCCGGCTCACGATGAAGGTCAGGCCCGGGCGCAGCGGCCCCACCTCCAGGACTCCCGGATACAGGTTGAAACGCCAGCGGTTGTCTTTCTCGCGCGAGTAGAGCGCCGAGGCCAGCAGGCTCCCGTCGCGGTCCCAGAAGAGGCCGAAGGTCGTCGCGAGGTCCACGGTCTCGCTGATGCCGTCGACGTCCCGCAGGTTCTTGGCGACGAAGCCCGCGCCGCCGCTGAGGTGGTGGCCGCCGCCGAGCCGGCGCGAGAGACCCAGCTCGCCGCTGTTGCCCCAGTGATAGAACAGGTACCACGGCGACTCGCGGCGCAGGCCGAGGCGGATCATGTAGTTCTGGCCGGCGTTCTCGAGCCTCCCGCGCCGCGGGTCGTAGAACGGCTGCAGCGACCAGTCCGCCAGGTGCAGCGTCCGGGCGAAGAAACGACAGACGCCGTCGGAGGAGAAGACCAGGACGCCCGCCACGTTGAAGATGTACATGTCCGCGATGGGGTCGACCCGCCAGCCCGTCTTGTCGTCCATCTCGACCGTCTCGTTCAGGACGTGGTAGGCGGCGAGCGTGGCCAGGGCCCAGGGGACCTCGCCGCGGACTCCGTGGTAACGGTACCACTCGCGCATCAGGCGATAGCTCATGCCGCCGCCGAGCAGGTGGTTCATGTAGTTCGGCCAGTACTGGGCGTTCCCGCCGTTGATGCTGACCGGGATGACCTCGGTCGAGAGGAAGTCCCACCAGCCCTTCTGCTCGATCGCCGCGAGCGGGCTGCCGAGGTTCTTCCAGAGATTCCGCCAGCCGTCGCGCCAGTGGATCTCATCGAGCTGGTTCGAGCGGCTCTCGATCTGCAGGATGCCGAAGCCGCCGTTCGTGATCAGGCGCAGGGGGTTGACCAGGCTCTCGGAGCCGTAATCCCGGGCGTGGTAGAAGTAGTATTCCTCGACGGGAACAGCCGCGTCCGCCGCCGGTTGCGCGCGGACACAGGGCGCCGTCGCCCCGGCGGCCAGGGCGAGGAGGCAGACGGATCCGAGGCGAGCGATCGTCATCGACATCTTCGCGGGAATGGTGAATCCGGCCGCGGTCGGCGCGGGACGGGTCGTCGCGGCGAATCTGGAGGATCGGCCGCCGCCTGTCAAAGGACGAATCGCTTACGCGCCGCCGCGGTGCTCAGAATCTCGTGACCATGCGCACGCTCCCGCCGCCGAACCGGTCGAGCGAGACCTCGTGGCTCAGGGAGACCTCGAGCACCGACTCGCCGCGCAGGCCGCAGACCACGGCCATCTCGACCTTGTCCGCGAAACCCGACCGTTCGTCCTCGCCGTCGTACCGCCAGCGGTAGCGCGTGCCGAGGTAGCCGACCTCGATCCAGTGGCGGCCGCCCCAGTGCCACTCGGCGCGGACCGCGGGCATGATCTCGGTGCGGCGGTAGGCGAAGGCGCGCCAGCCGGACGCCGTCGCCCGGCGGCGGAGATCGTGCAGCTCGGCGCGCAGGCGCCAGCGCCCGCCGAGCGGCATCACGCCGCGGGCGGACGCCACGCGATACCAGCCGCCGTAGTCGTGGTCGTGGACCGAGTCGGCTCCCCGGTAGGCACGCGCCTCGGCGTCCTCGACCTGGCGCCAGGCGAGTTCCAGCTGCGCGCGCGCGTTCGGCTGCCAGCGCGCCCGCACGGCGAGATCGTTCGCGGCGCGGTCGTGGGCCGCGAGGTCGGGCGAGCGGACCGGATCCGGGTACGTGCGGGCGAAGGCGCGCACCCAGTGCCCCTGGCTGAACAGGGACCATGGTCCGCGGGCGAGCCGCAGGAGCCAGTCGACCCCCCGCGGCGCGGCGAGGGTCTCGCCGCGGCGTTCGTCCTTCTCGTCGTGGACCAGGTCCTCCAGGACGTACAGGACCTGCACGTAGCTGGTGCGGTCGGCGGCCGTCCACAGTCCGCCCAGCCGCAGGTCGATGGTCTCCTTGTCCTCGGCGGGAGCCACCTGGACGACCACGCCGATGGACCGGCAGGCGCGCTGCTCGAATCCCAGCCAGAGGTCGCGCCGCTCCGTCGGCAGGTGGCGCTGCTCCTGCCAGAGGAGGTCGCTGCGGAACCGCAAGCCCGGCGCGAGCTCGGGATCGAGCGCCCACTGGGCATCCACGAGCAGCTCGTCGGTCGCGGTGCTGCCGAAGGCGCCGCGGAAGGCGCCGGTCCCGAGCCGGTCCCGTTCCCAGGCGGCGAGCCAGTCGGGGTGCAGCGCGTAGTTCACCTCGGGATGGACGTGCAGCAGGTCCTCGGTGAAGCCGTCCTCGTAGGGCCAGGCCGGTTCGGCGGCCTGGGCCACCCAGCGGACGGGGACGCCGGCCGCCAGGCACGCGGCGAGCGCGATGGCGCGGACCGATGGCGAGCGCATCATCCCATCCTTCCGGCGGCGCCCGCGCGCCGCCGCGTCCATGGTCGGCGGACCCGCCGGCGGCGTCCACCCCGGGCCGAAAAAAGTTCGGGCCGGAGGCAATTTATTACTACCAATTTAGTCCGAGTTCGTATATCTCTGGCGCGACGTTGCGCGCCATCGGTGTCCAACCGGAAGGAGTCAGACGATGAAGCCACGGACCCAGCGTGCCGCGAATCCCGCTGGCGGCGGCGCCCAGAGCGTCGCCGATGTCCCGTCCGCCGCGGCGGAGGAGCCTCCTTCGTCAGCCCTGCTCGACCTCGCAATCCCCCCGGCGCTCAAGCCGGCCGTCGCCGTGGCGGACCTCGGCCACCGCGACTTCCCGGAGGACCCGTTCTGGCAACGGATCCCCCGGTTCGCCTCGATCGACCTCGACACGTTCCTCGATCCCGCCTTCCAGAACCGGCACACCGTCACGAGCGCCGCGGGCCTGCGCGAGGCGGTGGGCTCCCTCGTCGCCGAGGCGTTCCTCGACGACGTGGAGGCCGGTCTCCGCGAGGCGCCGATGAACATGCGGCTGTCGCCGTACGTTCTCTCGCGGATCGACTGGCGCGAGCCCTACGGGGACCCAGTCCGCCGGCAGTTCCTGCCGACGGCGTCGACGCGCGTGCCGGACCACCCGCGGCTCGCCTTCGACTCGCTTCACGAGCAGGCGGACTCGCCGACCCCGGGACTCGTGCACCGGTACCCCGACAAGGCCCTCTTCCTGGCGCTGGACGTCTGCCCGGTCTACTGCCGGTTCTGCACCCGCAGCTATGCGATCGGCGGCAGCACGTCCACCGTGCGCAAACAGGGCTTCAAACCGCAGCCGAGCCGGTGGCAGGCCGGCCTGGCGTACGTGGCCTCGCGGCCGGAGATCGAGGACGTCGTCCTCTCCGGAGGCGACGCCTTCATGCTGCCCGCCCGGATGCTGAGCGAGCTGCTGATGGCGCTTTTGGCGATCCCCCACGTCCGGCGCGTCCGGGTGGCGAGCAAGGGTCCGGCGGTCATGCCGATGAAGATCCTGCGCGACCGCGCGTGGACCGACGCGCTGTGCGACGCCGTGGACCACGGCCGCGCGCACGGCCAGGAGGTCTGCCTGCACACGCACGTCAACTCGCCCGAGGAGATGACCTTCATCACGCGGCAGGCGATGAACCTGCTGTTCAGCCGGGGCGTGAAGGTCCGCAACCAGACCGTGCTGATCCGCGGCGTCAACGACGACGCGCGGCGTATGATCCACCTCGTGCGCCGGCTGTCCGCAATCAACGTGCAGCCGTACTACGTCTACCAGCACGACATGGTCAAGGGAGTGGAGGAGCTGCGCACGAGCCTCGCCGAGTCGATCGAGCTGGAACGCTGGGTCCGCGGCGCGACGGCCGGCTTCAACACGCCGACCTTCGTGATGGACGCCCCTGGCGGCGGCGGCAAGCGGGACCTGCACAGCTACGAGCGCTACGACGAGACGACGGGCATCAGCGTCTACCGCAGCCCGAGCGTCGACCCCGGGCGCTACTACGTCTACTTCGACCCGCTGGACCGGCTGCCCGCCGAGGGCCGCCGCCGGTGGGCGGACCCCGCCGAGCACGCGCGCATGATCAAGGAGGTGGTCCTGGCGGCCGGGCTGGCCGCGCTCGAGCCGGCGATCCCGGTCTAGCTCGAGCGGTCTCAGCCGACCACGAGCCCCACGAGCTTGCCCGGCACGAAGACCGTCTTGCGGACCTGCTTGCCCTCGAGCCACTTCTGGACCCGCTCGCTCGCGAGGGCCAGCGCGCGCACCTCGTCCTCGCCCGCGTCGGCGGGCGCCTCGAGCCGCTCGCGGACCTTGCCGTTGATCTGGACCACGTAGGTCACGGTCGCCTGGACGAGGTACCGCTCGTCGCTCCGGGGCCACGGCGCATAGGCCAGGGACTCGCCGTGGCCCAGCAGGCGCCACAGCTCCTCGGCCAGGTGCGGCGCGTAGGGTGCCAGCAGCAACACGCACGGCTCGAGCACGGCGCGCGGCCGCGCGTCGCGCTGGGTCAGCTCGTTGACGAGGATCATCATCGCGCTGATCGCGGTGTTGAAGTTCAGCTTCTCGGTCCGCTCCGTGACGTCGGCGATGCAGCGATGGAGGGCGCGCAGCGACGCGTCGTCGGGCGCAACGTCCTGCACCCGCGCCGAGAGGGTCTCGCCCTCGTCGCAGAACAGCCGCCAGACCCGGTCCAGGAACCGGTGCAGGCCCTCGATGCCGCGCGGGTTCCACGGCTTGTCGCGGTCCAGGGGTCCCAGGAACATCAGGAACATGCGCAGCGCGTCGGCGCCGTGGTCCGCGATGACGTCGTCCGGATTCACGACGTTGCCGCGGCTCTTGGACATCTTCTCCCCGTTCTCGCCGAGGATCATGCCCTGGTTGCGCAGGCACTGGAACGGCTCGTTCGTCGACACGAGGCCGAGATCGTAGAGGACCTTGTGCCAGAAACGCGCGTAGAGCAGGTGCAGGACCGCGTGCTCGGTGCCGCCGAGGTAGAGGTCGACCGGCAACCAGTAGCGTTCCCTGTCCGGGTCCCAGGCCCGCTGCCGGTTGCGCGGATCGACGAAGCGCAGGTAGTACCAGCACGACCCGGCCCACTGCGGCATCGTGTTGCTCTCGCGCGAGGCCGTCTGGCCGGTCACCGGATCGGTCGTGTGGATCCAGTCCGCGATCGTCGCCAGCGGACCCTCGCCGGTGCCCGCCGGCTTGTAGGTGTCGACCTGCGGGAGCATGAGCGGCAGCTCGTCCGGCTCGAGCACGCGGACGGTGCCGTCCGCCAGCTTCAAGAGCGGGAACGGTTCGCCCCAGTAGCGCTGCCGGCTGAACAGCCAGTCGCGCAGCTTGTAGTTGATCTTGCGCTCGCCGACGCCCTGCGCCTCGACCCAGGCGGTCATCCGCTCCTTGGCCTCGGCGACGCCGAGGCCGTCGAGGAAGCCGCTGTTGATCGCGGGACCGTCGCCGACGTAGGCCTTGCCCGTGAAGTCGGTGGGCGGCTGCACCGTCCGCACGATCGGCAGGCCGTGGACCTCGGCGAACTCCCAGTCGCGCTCGTCCTGCCCGGGCACCGCCATGATCGCGCCGGTTCCGTAGCCCATCATCACGTAGTCGGCGACCCAGATCGGGATCCGCTGGCCGTTGGCCGGGTTGCGGCAGTAGGTACCGGTGAAGACGCCGGTCTTCTCCTTCGCGGTCTGGCGATCGCGGTCGCTCTTGGCGGCGGATTCGGCCCGGTAGGCCGCGACGGACTGGCGGGCGCCGGCCGTCGCGAGCTCGTCGACCCAGGGGTGCTCGGGGCTGATCACCATGTAGGTCGCCCCGAACATGGTGTCCGGCCGGGTCGTGAAGATCCGCAGCTTGCGCCCGGAGCCGACGACGGGGAAGTCGACCTCGGCGCCCTCGCTGCGGCCGATCCAGTTGCGCTGGAGGTCCTTGATCGATTCGGGCCAGTCGAGGCCCTCGAGGTCGGCAAGGAGGCGCTCGGCGTAGGCGGTGATCCGCAGCATCCACTGCTTCATCGGCTTGCGGATCACCGGGTGGCCGCCGATCTCGCTCTTGCCGTCGGTGACCTCCTCGTTGGCGAGGACGGTGCCCAGTTCCGGGCACCAGTTCACCGGAACCTCCGCCTCGTACGCCAGCCCCTGGCGGTAGAGCAGGGTAAAGATCCACTGGGTCCAGCGGTAGTACTCGGGATGGGTCGTCGCGATCTCGCGCTCCCAGTCGTAGCTGAACCCGAACATCTTGAGCTGGCGCTTGAAGGTCTCGATGTTCCGCCGCGTGGTGATCGCCGGGTGGGTTCCCGTGCGCACCGCGTAGTTCTCCGCCGGCAGGCCGAAAGCGTCCCAACCCATCGGGTGCAGCACGTTGAAGCCGCGCATCCGCTTGTAGCGCGCCAGGATGTCGGTCGCCGTGTACCCTTCGGGATGGCCGACGTGTAGGCCCTGTCCCGACGGATAGGGGAACATGTCGAGGACGTAGTACTTGGGCCGATCGCTCGAGTCGGGCGTGCGGAACGTCCCGTGCTCGTCCCAGTAGCGTTGCCACCGGGGCTCGATGGCGGAGGGGTCGTAGGCCATGGCTCTTCCTCGCAGAGGCCGGGTCGCGGCGGTGGAATCGCTGGAACGGGAATGATAGCGGTCGCGGACGAAAACACAATGCCGGGCATGGTCCAAGCCGCTTGTCGGGGGCGCGTGCAGCAAAGCTACCGCGCGCGCAAAGCGCGGCTGGCGATCGCGGCGCGGAAGCTGGTATCAAGCCGGTATCGCGGGCGTCTTGACAGCCCGCTCTATGGAAGGGAAGGAGACGTTGGCCGCGCCCCGCCCTACCTCCCGGACGGCCTGAACATCTGCTTCACCTCGGTCCACGTGTGAGACTCGACAGGGGTTGATTCGCTCGCGTACGGATCGTAGCGCACTGTCACGTACCACCAGAGCTCCATAGGGCCGTGGTCACCGTAATCCTCAATCCACTCCGAGATCTGAGCTGGGTTATCCGTCCCCCAGTAGTTACCAGTGAGGTCGAGATCGTAGGGTACGTCGAGGGATCCCCGTTCCCATTTCGCGATGACCGACAGACCGCCGCCGTTGATGATGTCGTTCTGGTGGAAGTCCATCGGCGTACGGTTGATCTCTATTGTCGTGCCCGTTCCGCCAATGAAGACGTTGTTTCTTGCCGTAACTGTTGTTCCGCCCGTGGCAAAACCTGCCGCCCACGTTTCACCTTGAAATTCGTTATCGTGAAGAACAAAACACGTTCCATCGAGAAGGCCGATCGCCGGCGGATTCCCCCCGGCAACTCGAACGCAGCATCTTTCAACAATCCCCGTGGCTCCTTGCTCAAACTGTATGCCCCCGCTACCGTCGTGGAACTGTGTATCGCGGACTACCCATCCTACTCCTCCAACGCCCGTTATTGCATACCTGGATACATTCGTAAATTCGCACTCAGAAACCGATACTCCGTTAGCGTGGGCACCAAAGAGTCCATTATGTACAGTGCCGATAAAGCGGCACCGATTGACTGTGGTCTCCGAAACACTCCACGTAACGACACCGCCGTCGCAATCGACAAAGTCGCAATGCTGGACATACAAATTCGATCCTTCGAAATGGACTCCCTCGAAGACACCATTCACCGCTAAATTCTCAATATTGACGTCTACCTCAAGACTGGAGATTCCTATTACGTAGTATTCGTAATGCGGGTCGAAGTAATCCAGCCCGATCGTGGTTGCCTCCGCACCACTACCGATGAGCGTTAGATCGGACGTCGTAACGTGCACACAGCAGTAGGTCTCAGAGGCATAATCCGGTTCGAGACGGTATTCTTCGAATCTCCCCGGTCCAATCAGGATCGTGTCCCCGGCGGCGGCGGCGTCCACTGCCTCGTAGATAACCGTGTAGTCCCCGGAACCGTCCTTTTCCACGTGCCATGTCCGCGCGGCTGTCGGGGCCGCCGCTATCGACAGCACCCCCACCAGCACCGCGGTCAACCTGGCAATCACGGGAATTCTCTCCCCTATTCGACCTCGAAGTCCTATAGCAGTCTGATGATATCACGCCTGCGGCCGCAGCGGGAGGATCTGTTCAGCGGGAGGCGGGGGAGCCGGCGCGGAGTTGCAGTTGAGTGGTCGAATCCGCGGTCATCGTCGTACTCGAGGTCGGCCGCGCCTCGCCCTATCGTTCGGAGAGTCGGACGGTGGGCTCCGACGACCGATTGACGCGCCACCTGTCATCCGGTGGTGCGCAAATGCGAATGTGCGTGCTGTGCTGCTGCAATTCCGTTTGTGGATGAGCGACGTCGGACCGCTCCGTTGGCGCTGACCGCTCGGAACCCGCGCATACCCCGGCTAGAACGCCTCCGCGAAACGGACGTAGACGCCGCTATCCCCGTCGCCGAACCCGACGTCGAGGCGCAGGTTGGCCCGCTGCTCGCCCCCCAGGTTGTAGCGGACGCCGCAGCCGGCCGCCGGGTAGACCTCATCCAGGCGCAGCCGGTCGAGGCGCGCGGCAAGCTCACCGGCGCCCACGAAGACCGCGGCGCCGAGGCGGCGCCAGACCGGGGTCCGGAACTCGAGCTGGGCCCGCACGGCGTGGCGCTCGAGGTAGCGTTCCTCGAAGTAGCCGCGCAGTCGGAGCCGGCTCAGCTCGTAGAACGGCACGGGGTCGCCGGCGAGCGACGCTCCGGCGAGGTTCAGGGCGAGGACGCGGGCCCCGCCCAGCGACCAGTAGCGAGTGAGCGTCAGGTCGACCGCCGTGTAGGTGAAGTCGCTGCCGAGACCGTCCAGATAACGGACGCAGGCCAGGCGGTGGTACCAGCCCCGGGTCGGGTAGTGCACGGCGTCGCGCGTGTCCCAGGCGGCCGAGATGCCGGCGCCGACGAGGGCGCCACCTTCCGCGCCGGCGATGCCGCCCGCGGCGAGCAGGCCGCCATCCGCGAGGTCCCGAAGGGTCGTGTGCTTGGCATTCACGATCGCGCCCAGGTAGAACGCGCCCGACAGCGCGCGCGAGACATCCACGAACAGCTCGGCCGTGCGCGGCGTGTAGTCCTCCTCCGCGGACGCCGGCGTGTCGTCGCCGATCCCGTAGAATTGCGTCGGGTACTTGCTGAAGCTCAGGTTCGTGGCGAGGTGCCAGCGATCGTCCGACCACCACAGGTCGCCGAACAGGCCGAGTATGATCTGGCTGTTGGTCGTCACCATCGCGAGCGGCGAGATGGTGGTCGGCCGCGCGTCAGGCTCGTCGCTCAAGCGGTAGTAGCGCGCCGCGGTCGCCCCGAACGCGAACTTCGTCTCCGGCGAATAGGCGACGACCGGCAGCACGTAGTACCAACCGCTGCGCGGCGGCGTCTCGGCGACGTCGGCGGCCGAATCGGCCGGCACCGCGCGCATGGCCTCGCTGGGTTCCGGCGTCTGGGCTCGGGCGGGCGCGGTCGTGCCGGCGAGCGGGACGAGCGCGAGCCAGGTCAAAAGCAGGCGGAGTCGGCGCATCGGTCCCTCTCGGCGAAGCGACCGCCGCAAGGGCGCGGCGGTCGCCGGTCGTGGTGGGGATCAAGATACGGCGGCGGCGCGGCGGCGCCAGCGTCAGGTCGTGGTCACGAAGAAGACCGGTATGATGGCGGCGACCGCGAGGGCGGCCTGCATCGCCTCGATGGCCTCGCGGGTCATGGCGCCGGCCGCGTCGCTGGTGGTGATCCGCTGGAGGCGTTCCTTGCGGTCCTTGAGCCGCCGCTTCGCGAAGACGTTCGGCAAGAGGCCGGCGGCGTTCGCGAGCGCCACCAGCACGACCGTGCGCGGGGCGAGTTCGCGCGTTTCGGTGAAGATGGCCCGCTCGAGCCGCGCCACGACCTCCGTTTCCGGCCGGCCGTCGCGCGCGGGATACTGCGTCCGGGGGAAGACTCCCAGCACCTTGCCCTCGCGCTCGGCGAGCACGCCGCGCACGACGAGGCCGGCCGTGAGGCGCTCCTTCAGGTCGCGGCGGCCGCCCAGCTTGCTGACCCAGTCGGCGCCTGCTTTCGGCTTGCGGGCGGCGCCGATCTCGCGCAGCGCGTCGTCGAGGACCGGGTCGCCGAGCGGCGTCGCGTCGACGACCTCGAGCCGGGGTCGCTTGTGGTCGCTCGTACGCAGGCGGCCGCCGAGCAGGAGCTCGGCGACGATGGCGCCGCCGGCGGCGTGCTGCCACAGGCTCCCGAACTCGATGGTGCCCTTCGCGTCGTCGAGGGCCAAGAGCAGGATCTCCTCCGGCAGTCGCAGCGCGGGATCGGTCATGGCGAGAACCTCCGGTGTTGCGGGGGCGAACGCGCGAGGTACCCGGGAAGGGCCGCCGGGATTCGCCGCCGGTCAGAACACCGAGACCTTGAACATCGACTTCGGATTGCGCCGCATCTGGTCCAGCAGGCGATCGAGCGAATCGAGGGTGCTGTCCGCCCGGTCGTAGAGGCCGGGATCGTTGAGGAGGCGCCCGACGGTGCCCTCGCCCCGCTCGAGTCCGGCGAGCAGGGTGCGCGCGTGGCCGGTCGTCGCGCGCAGCTCGACCATGGTGCTGTCGAGGCTGGTCGCGGCCTGCCGGGTGGTGACGAGGAGGCTGTCGAGCTGCCCATCGCCCAGCGCGCCCTCGAGGGCGCGGACCAGGGTGTTCAGGTTCAGGAGCAGGTGCCGGATCTCCTCGCGATTCTCCTTCAGCATGCCCTCGGTCTCGAGGAAGGTGCGCTCGGCGGCCGCGAGCGGGCCGACGAGCTGGCCCTCCGCCCGCATCTCCGAGATGAACAGGCGCACCTCCTCGCTGAGCGCCGACATCTGGCCGAGCGATTCGTTGACCCGGTCGCCCAGGGCCATCATGGACGCCGTGTTGCGGCCCGTGAAGACGTAGTCGGGCGCGACCCGGGAGCCGTCGCCCGGCTCGATCTCCAGGAGCACCTCGCCCACGAGGCCCTTCATGACCAGGGTCACCACGGCGTCGTTGTGCAGCTCGACCCAGTCCTCGACCTCGATGAACACGCGGACCGTGTTGGGCATGATCTCGAAACGCGTGACCTGGCCGACCCGGATGCCGCGGACCTGGACGCGGTCGCCCTTGCGCAGGCCCTCGACGACGGGGATGTCCACCGCGTAGGACACCATGTCGGACCTCAGGCTGATCCGCTTGAAGAACATCAGGCCCCCGATCAGGACCAGCACGGCGACCACGACCATCACGCCCACCTGGATCTCGCGCTTGCGTTCCCTGTCCATGCCTCTCTCCGTGTCCGCGCCCGCGCGCGCCGTCAGAAGACCCCCAGCGGCCCCTCGGCCCGGCCCTCGATGAACTGCCGCACGGCCGGGTGGTCCGTCCCGCGGACCTCGTCCACCGTGCCGTCGAAGATGATGCGCCCGTCGTTGAGCATGACCATGCGGTCGGCGACCTTGTAGGCGCTCTGCATGTCGTGGGTGACGACGATGCTGGTGACTCGCAGCTCCCGTTGCAGCTTGATGATCAGGTCGTTGATCGCGTCGGCGGTGATGGGATCGAGCCCCGTCGTCGGCTCGTCGTAGAGGATGTACTGCGGCTGCATGACGATGGCGCGCGCCAGGCCGGCCCGCTTCTTCATGCCCCCCGACAGCGCGCTCGGCAGCTTGTCGTCGGTCCCGACCAGGCCGACCAGCTCCAGGCACTCGCGGGCGCGGGCGCGGATCCGCTCCTCGCTCCAGTCCCGGTGCTCCTGGAGGATCAACCCGACGTTCTCGCCGACGGTCATCGAGTCGAACAGCGCCGCGCCCTGGAACAGCATCCCGAAGTTCTTGCGCAGCTCCATGAGCGGCCGGCGCCCGAGCGCCGTGAGTTCCTGGCCTTCCACCCAGACCCGGCCGGCGTCGGGCTCCAGGAGCCGGACCATCAGCTTCAGCAGCACGGACTTGCCCTGGCCGCTGCGGCCGATGATGACCAGGGTCTCGCCCTTGCGGATCGTCAGATCGCAGCGGTCGAGCACGACCTTGGGGCCGAAACTCTTGCTGAGACCCTGCACGGCGATGCCCGCAAACGCGGCGGGATCCGCGAGTCGCAGGTCGACTGTCGAATGTTCGCGCGCGTCCATCGATCTCAGCCCTTGAAGATGATCTGCATGAAGACCGTGTTGAGCAGGTAGTCGGCGATCAGCACGCTCAGGCAGGTGCCCACCACCGCCTGCATCGTCGCCCGGCCGACGCCCTCGGCGCCGCCCTGCGTGTTGAAACCGTGGTAGATGCCGCTCATGGCGATGATGCCGCCGAAGAAGAAGGTCTTGCCGACGCCGGTGATCACGTCGCCGACCGTCCAGAACATGCGCATGCCCTCGGCGAACGTCTGCACGGTGACGTCGAGGGTGATCACCGAGACCACGAGGCCGCCCAGGATGGCGATCAGGTCGGCGATCACGGTGATCACGGGCATCATCAGGACCGCCGCCACGAACCGCGGCAGGCCGAGGTACTGGATCGGCTCGATGGCCATGATCTCCATGGCGTCGAGCTGCTCGGTCACCTTCATCGTGCCCAGCTCGGCGGCGTAGTTGGCCGATAGGCGGCTGCCCACGACGAGCGCCGCCAGCACCGGCCCCATCTCGAGGATCACGCTCTTGGTCACGACGGTGCCCAGGAAGATCATCGGCACGTAGGCCTTCATCTGGTAGCCGGTCTGCACCGCCGTGATCGCGCCCGTGAACGCCGCGGTCGTCGCGACGAGCGGCAGCGAGCCGATCACCAGGATGTGCATCTGCTCGATGACCTCGCGGTGGCGCTTCCAGGTGGCCTGCAGGTTGCACACGACGCCGCAGAGCATGAGGAATCCCCGGCCCATGCCCGCGACCATGCCGAGCGTCGCCTCGCCGATCCTGCGGAACACGTCCATCCTCACCCCGTCCTCGATCCCGAGCCTAGCGGCCCGCGCACTCGGCAACGTACTGGACCATACCCCGGAGAGTCTGAGTCGTGAAGGCCTCTTCGCGCGCCCGGATGTCCGGCGGCAATTCCGCGCGCAGCGCGAAATGGGGATCGGCCGCGGCGAGCCGCGCCACGACCGTCTCCCGCAACGCCGCGAATTCCGCCCGCGGCGCCTCGGCGAGCGCGTGGCGCACGGCCTGCACCCACTGCGCCAGCTGCTCGCCGGCGAGCCGCAAAAGATCGCGGACCCGGCCCTCGTGCAGCCCGTGATGGGCGAAGGCGAGTCGAGCCGGCTCCGGGGTCAGGGCCACCATCCGGTCGAGGCTCGCCAGCGCCGTCTCGAGGAAGAAGCGCGGCGGCGTCGCCGGCCGCAAGTACCAGAGTCCGCGCGCAAGCTCGAGGTAGGTGCCGGCGGCCTCGCCGGCGAAGAGCGTGCCCTCGTGAAGGAAGCTCAGGTGATGCGGCGCGTGGCCGGGGGTCGGGACCACCGCGATGCCGGCGGACGTGAGATCGGCCTGGCTGGCGAACGCCCGGTCGGGGACCGGTCGCGGCGCCCCGAAGTGGTCGGCCACCTCGCCGAGCACCGCGCGCGACCCCTCCCAGAGCCGGGCCGGCTCGACGAGGTGCTGCCGGCCGTTCTGGTGACAGAAGACCCGCGCGTCCGGAAACGCGTCGACGAGCAGCGCGGTCCCGCCGGCGTGGTCGAGGTGGATGTGGGTGAGCAGGATGAAGTCCAGGCGAGCCACGCCGAGCGCCCGGAGCCGCTCGATCAACCGCGGCGCCGTCGAGGTCGGACCCGGATCGACGAGGAACGCGGGGCCCTCGCCTCGGCTCAGCCAGCAGGAGACGAAGCGACGGTATCCCTCGAGCGCGGGCTGATCGAGGTCGATGAGATCGAGCTGCGGGAGCATGGTCCTCCGGGACGGCGCGAGCGCCGGGTGGCCGGGCCAAGATAGGCCGCCGGCGCCGCAACTCCAAGGCGGACCGCGCGGTTCGCGACGCCGCCGACCTCCATCTGTAGGGCCGAGCTGCCGATCTCGCCACTGGCGCCCGCCGGCCGGCGTCCGCCGCCGGACCCCGCCGGGCCGATTGATTAAATCGGATAAATATGGTACGATATCGCGGCCCCGGCCGGATCTTCCCAGGCAGACCACCAGAACCAGGGGGAAGACCATGGCGCACGCGCGTATCCTTCCGTTAGCCCTCGTCCTCGCGTTCGGAGCAACCGTCGCCGCGGCGGCGACCATCACCTCGACCGCCGCGGGCGGCCTCTGGTCCGCGAACGCGACGTGGATCGGCGGCATCGTTCCCGGCAGCGGCGACGACGTCGTGCTCGCCGGGCCCGTCACGATCGCCGGCACGGCAATCTGCCGGAGCCTCGCCGTCAACCAGTCCGGATCCCTGGCCGGCGCGTTCGCCGGCCCCAGCAACAAGCTCCAGGTGAGCGGCGCGGTCACGAACGACGGCGTGATCGACGACGGTTCGTTCAATCTGTTCCTCGAAGTGGGCGGCGACCTGCACAACGCGGGCGTCTGGGCCAATTACCAGACGACGCTCACGGGCCCCGCGCCGCGGTCCGTGAGCCATGAGCCGACCCACGGGTTCGCCACCGACTTCGCGTACGGCCCGGGCTCGTCGGGCGATCTGATCGCCACCACGCCGCTGTCCGTGACCGGCGACGTGGACATGACCGGCGGCCGCCTGGTCCTCGAGCCGGGCTGCCCGTTCAGCCTCGACATCGGCGCGTTCAGCGGCAGCCTGGCGGCCGGCGGCAACACGATGCATGTCCTCGGCTGGTCCTACCTCCAGGGCTGCACGATCGACGACGTGGTGCTCGCCGGCGAGGTCAACGTCGCCTCGGCGACGTTCACGACCCGCGTCACGGTCGAGGACATCCTGCAGAACACGACGTTCACCGGCGGCGGCTCCGTCACGGTCGAGGGCGATCTCATCAATCACGGCACGATCCGCAACGTCCAGTACAGCTTCCCGATCCGCGTCCACGGGAACATCGAGAACGACGGTTCGATCACCAATCCCCAGCTCGAGCTCGTCGGCGTCGGCGCCGTCCACCACCTGAGCATGGGACCCAGCGCGGTCATCAGCGCCACGATCTTCCTGCCCGAATTCCAGGCCGCCACGCTCGTCGCCGACACGCCGGTGCGATTCGCCGGCGGGCTGGGCCTCGGCGTGGGCTCGCTCGTCCTGCAGCCGGGCTGCTCGCTGCGGTTCACGGGGTACGGCGCGATCGGGTCGGGAACGATCCTCGCGAACGGCAACGCGATCAGCGTCGACGGGACCGGCTATGTCCAGTTCGTGACGATCGACCGCGGGGTGATCGCCGACCAGGTCGCCATGGCCGGCGACGTCCTGTGCACCGACGGACTCACCGTGACCGGCACGTTGACGAGCTGGACCTACGACGAGGCGGACGTCGTCGTCGAGGGCCTGCTCCGCAACGAGGGCACCATCCAGGACGGCGCGCATCCGGTCCGGATCACGGCCCTGGGCGACCTCGCGAACACCGGCACCTTCAAGAACCTGCGGGTCGTGCTCGCGGGCACGGCGGACCAGGCCGTGGGCACGGGCGCCACGGGCCTGGCTGTCGCGGAGTTCGTCCTGGAATCCGGCCTCGACGCGGCGAGCTACCAGTGGTACCGGGACGGCCAGCCGATCCCCGGCGCGACCGCGGCGAGCCTCCTCTTCGCGACCGTGGGCGCCGACGACTGGGGAACCTACCACTGCGTGGGCGACGGCCTCGTCTCGCGCGCCGTCCTCATCGCCGAGACGATCGCGACCACCGGAGCGCCCGACGCGCCCGCGGCCGTCGCGCTCGCGCAGAACAGCCCCAATCCGTTCAACCCGGCGACCGACATCGCGTTCGGCCTCGAGCAGGCGGCGCGGGTGTCGCTCACGGTCTACGACCTCGCCGGACGCGAGGTCGCGCGGCTGGTGGACGGCGACTTGCCGGCCGGCCCGCACCGCGTCGCATGGCAGCCGCGGGACCTGCCGTCGGGGACGTACGTCTACCGCCTGCGCGCGGGCGCGGTCGAGCTGAGCCGGAAGTGCACGCTGCTGAAGTAGCGCGCCGCCCGGGCGACCGGCCATGGACCAACGGGGCGCGGCCTCAAGCCGCGCCCCGCCACGGATCCCACCCTCTCGCGTTCGCCCTCAGATCCCCGGCGGCGGCGCCTCCTGCGCCGCGGGCGCAAGATCGCTGAACCGGGTGAACTCCTTGTGGAAATGAAGGTCGAACTCGCCTGTGGGACCGTTTCTCTGCTTGCCGACGATGATCGTCGCCAGGTTCTGGACCGACGGGTCGTCGGGGTTGTAGTACTCCTCGCGGAAGATGAACATCACGACGTCGGCGTCCTGCTCGATCGACCCCGACTCGCGCAGGTCGCTGAGCATGGGCTTGTGGTCGCTGCGCGCCTCGACGGCGCGCGAGAGCTGGCTCAGGGCGAGGACCGGCACGTCGAGGTCCTTGGCCATGCCCTTGAGCGAGCGGCTGATCTGGCTGATCTCCTGCTGCCGGTTCTCCGCCCGCGCCGAGCCGGTCATCATCTGCAGGTAGTCGATGATCACGAGCCCGATCCCGTGCTGCTGCTGCAGACGGCGCGCCTTCGACTTCATCTCGAGGACCGTGATCCCCGGCGAGTCGTCGATGTAGATCGGCGTGCGCGAGAGCTGATCGCACGCGCGGGTCAGGCGCGGCCAGTCTTCGGGCCGCAGCTTGCCGCGGCGCACGTGGTGCAGGTTGAAGCCGGTGGCCGAGCAGAGCAGGCGCAGCACGAGTTGCTCCTTGCTCATCTCCAGCGAGAAGAGCGCCACGCCGACGTCGGACTTGGCCGCGATGTTGTAGGCCACGTTGAGCGCGAGGCTGGTCTTGCCCATCGAGGGCCGCGCGGCGAGCACGAGCAGGTCGCCCTTCTGCAGGCCGCTCGTCATGTAGTCCATCTGCGCGAAGCCCGTGCGCAGCCCGGTCACGTCGCTCTGGTTGCGGAACGCGGCCTCGATCGACTGGAAGGTCTTCGGCACGACGGCGTCCAGGCCGACGAATCCGCCCCGGCGCGCCTCCTCGCCGATCGCGAAGAAGCGGCCCTGAGCGCGGTCGAGGATCTCGGCCGCCTCGCCCTCGCCGGCCATCGCGTCGGTGACGGTCTCGCCGGCGGCGGAGATCAGCTCGCGCAGCACCGCCTTCTCGCGCACGATGCCCGCGTGATAGGTCACGTGGGCCGCCGTGGCGACCATGGCCTGCAGATCGGTCACGTAGTCCAGGCCGCCCGCCGCCTCGAGCGTGCCCGATTTGCGCAGCCGGTCGCCGACCGTGATCGGGTCGATGGCCTGATCGCCCTCGTAGAGCTCGAGCATGGCCTGGAAGAGCAAGCGGTGTTCCTTGAGGTAGAACTCGTCGCCCTGCAGCACCTCGCGGGCCAGGCCGATCGCTTCGCGATCGAGCAGCGCGGCGCCGAGGATGGCGCGCTCGGCGTCCAGGTTGCACGGCGGCCGCCGCCCGGCCGGAGCGGATTGCGGTTGCAGGCTGGCTTCCAAGGAATCGCACCTCGCGAGGACTCGAGCCGCGGTCGTGGGTGGGAAGATCGGACACTGTAGCACATCCGGCATGCGCGAGCAGGCGCGATGTCGCGTCGCGACGCCGATTCCCGTGGATAGACCGGGGACATCCTGAGAACAACCCGGTGGACAACTCGCGCCGGCGGTGGAAAACTCGGCGGCGGCCGGCGCCGCTCGTCCGCAAGCCCGCGCTGGATCGGGCGGAGCGCGGGGTCGCCCGCCGTGGATAACTGGGAACACCAGCAACCGGAAGACCCGCCATGACCGATGCGTGGATCCGCGACGCCCTGCGCCGGATCGCCGACCGCCCCCGGCCCCCGCGGCCCTGGCGCGACGGACGGCAGATCCCCTGGAACGACCCCGAGTTCAGCCGCCGCGTCCTGTCCGTGCACCTCGATCCCTCGACGCACATGGCGAGCCGCACCCCGGACGTCATCGCCGAGCACGTGACCTGGCTCCGCGAGCTGCTCAGCGCCGAGCCGCCGCCGGTCGGCCGCCCTCGCCACGTGCTCGACCTCGGCTGCGGGCCCGGACTCTACGCGGTGCCCCTCGCCCAGGCCGGCCTGCGCGTGACCGGCATCGACTTCTCCCCCGCCGCGGTGGCCCACGCCCGGCGCCTGGCCGCTGACGCCGGGCTGGACTCGGTCGCGATCCTGGAGGCCGACCTGACCAGCCTGGCGAGCGACCTCATCGACCGCCTCGGCCCCGTCGACGTCGTGACCTTCTGGTTCGGCGAGTTCTCCAGCTTCCCGCCGGAGGTGGCGCGCGCCATGGTGAGCGCCGTCGCCGCCGCGGTGCCGGCGGACGGCCTGCTCGTGATCGAGTACCAGCCCTGGGACCTCTTCCCCCGCGAGAACTCGACCAGCTGGTCGGTCGCCGAGGACTCGGTGTTCGCGACCGGACCGCACCTCTGGCTCCAGGAATTCGCCTGGGACGAGGAGGCGCGCGCCGAGATCACGGTCCACTGGATCCTCGACCCTGCGAGCGGCCGACTCGACCGGTACGCGCAGTGCCACCAGGCGTACACCGACCGCGAGCTGGCCGAGTTGCTCGCGGCGGCCGGATTCGACCGTGCGCGGTTCTTCCCGCCGATCACCGGCGTGGACGAGCGCTTCGAGTTCCCGATGGTCGTGGCGCGCCGGCGTCTCTAGCGGCGAACGTTTCGCGGCGGACCGTCTTGGCCGTGACCGCCGGTTGTCGGCGGCGCCGCGATCGTCAGGCGAGGGTCACGCATCGATCGCGGCCAGCGCGTCGTAGAGCGCGCGGACCTTGCGGACGTCGTCCCAGGTATCCCGCTTCTGGCCCGGATTGCGCAGCAGCGAGGCCGGGTGGAACGTCGCCATGACCGGCACGCCGGCATAGAAATGGATCGTCCGGCGCAGGGCGCCGAGCGGCGCCGAGGTGCCGAGCAGGGTGTGGGCGGCGACCCGCCCGAGGCAGAGGACGAGCCGCGGCCGGATCACCGCGAGCTGCCGGCGCAGGTACGGCTCGCAGGCCGTGACCTCCTGGCGCTCGGGATCGCGGTTGCCGGGCGGGCGGCACTTCAGGATGTTGCAGATGAAGACCTCGTCCCGCGTGAAGCCGATGGCCCGCAGGATGTCGGTCAGGAGCTGGCCGCTGCGTCCGACGAACGGCAGACCCTGACGGTCTTCCTCCTGGCCGGGAGCCTCGCCGATCAGCACCAGGCCGGCGCCCGGATTGCCGGCGCCCGGCACCGCGTTGGTGCGGCCCGCGTGCAGTGGACAGCGGGTGCAGGCGCGCGCCTCGGCCGCGATCGCCTCGAGGGCGGCGGTCTTCTCGGCCACGGTCTCGTACACCGGCGGCGGCGGCGGGAGCGCGACCGCCGGCGCGGAGCCGAACATCTCCGACTGGGCCGATCCCGTCGGCTCGGCGGCATGCGCGCGCGTCCGGGCGATCAGCGCGAGGCTGTCCCGCACGAAGCCGGCGCACTCGCGCTGGAACAGCAACTCGCGTTCCTGCTTCGTCCCGGGCGTCTGCCGTGGCGGCGGTGCAGCCGGCGATGGCGCCGGAGCCGGAGTCGGCGCGGCCGCCGGAGCCGGCGCGGCCGCCGAACTCGACTCGGGCTCGCGCCAGATGAACGTCGAGCCGGCTGCCTGCTGCTGGACGAGGTAGCGGGCGAGGTCGTCCAGCAACGCCTGGAGCCCGGCCGTCACGCGGCGCCCTCCGCGGCGGCCGCGAGCCGATCGAGCAGCTCGCCGGCGAGGTCGTCCTTGCCGAGTGGCCGCTCGTTCGCCCAGACCTCGCCGCCGGGGCCCAGGAGGTGCACCGAGTGCGGCGCGTCGCCGAAACCGGAGCCGGCGGCGGTGGGGTCGTTCGCGACGACCCAGTCCATGCCCTTGCGGGCGAGCTTGGCAGCGGCGCGCTCGAGCAGCCGGTCCGTTTCCAGCGCGAACCCCACGACCGTGAGCCCGGCGCGACGCGGCGCGACGACCTCGCGCAGGATGTCCGGCGTGCGCACGAGCTCGAGGGTCCAGGTGTCGCCCTGGTCTTCCTTCTTGATCTTGCCCGGCGCGACCTCGCGCGGCGCGTAGTCGGCGACGGCGGCCGCCATGAAGAGCCAGTCGCAGCCGCGGTCGAGGACCGCCGCCACCGCGCGCGCCATCTCCGCCGCCGACACGACCGGCAGGTAGTCCACGAGCCCGGCCGGCCTGGGCGCGGCGCCCGGCCCCGCGATGAGCGTGACCTCCGCGCCGAGCGCGGCGAGCCGGCGAGCGATCGCCGCGCCCATCGTCCCCGTCGACCGGTTGCTGAGGAAGCGGACGGCGTCGACCGCCTCGCAGGTCGGTCCCGCGGTCACGGCCACCTTCTTGCCCGCCCAGAAACGGCGCGCCGGCCGGTCGGCACGGCGCTCGTCGAGCACGCGCCGGACCTCGGCGAGGATCGTCTCCGGCTCGGCAAGCCGCCCCTTGCTCTCGATGCCGCAGGCGAGCCAGCCCTCGCCCGGCTCGATGAGGTGCACGCCGCGCGCCCGCAGGACGGCGAGGTTGGCCTGGGTCGCCGGGTGGGCCCACATGTTGTCGTTCATGGCCGGCGCGGCGATCAGGGGCCCCGGATGCGCGAGCAGGAGGGTCGAGACGATGTCGTCCGCGATGCCGTGCGCGAGCTTCGCCAGGACGTTCGCGGTCGCGGGCGCGATCACCGCCACGTCGGCCCAGCGGGCGTACTCGATGTGATCGAGGGCGCGGCTCTGGCCTTCGCCCCAGAGGTCGCTGGCCACGGGATTCTCGCTGAGGACCTGGAACGTCATCGGCGTGACGAAGCGCTGCGCGGCGTCCGTCATCGCCACCTTGACGTCAAGACCCGCCTGCCGGAGCAGGCGGGTCAGGTAGCAGGCCTTGTAGGCAGCGATCCCACCGGAGACCAGGAGCAGTACGCGGCCGCCGGCCATGGGATCACTCTCCCTGTTCCTGCGCGGCCTCCTGCTTGAGCTGGGCTTCGCGCTCGCGCTTGTCGAACCAGCTCACCTTGCCGGTGAGCAGGCGCTTGACGGCGAGGCTCGTGATCTTGCCGGGCAGGCTCACGTCGAGGGTCCGCGCGCGGGCGTTCAGCCGGCGCGCCTCGAGGGCGGCCACCCGGATGGCCTCGAACTTGTTGGGGATGAGGTCGGTCACCTTCTGACGCGGAATGTAGGTCATTGGCGCAGAACCTTTTCCAGGGGATGTGACGCGACGGCCGGAGCGTACGGCGACCCCGACCCTGGCGGGCAACCGATGAAGTATAGTCGACTTCGCGGAATTTTCAAGGGCGGATCGAGGAGGGCAATCCCAAGGATCTCGCCGCAGGCCGACACTGCGGGAAGGGTGGAGGTTGGCACCCGGGTGGGAGGGGGTCGGCGAATGAGTCTCCCGGCGGGAGGCACGGAGGAGCCGTTCGATCCGCCAGCCAGGCGCCTAGCTGCAGGACGCGAGGAAGATCCGGCGGCCGTCCTTCGCGTCCAGCACGTAGGCCCGAGTGTGGCCCAGGACCTCGCGCAACGATGCGTCCGCCCATTCCCACTTCACGAGGATCACCCACACCGGCTCGCCGCGGAGCACCGCCCGGCTCGCGCCGATCGGCAGGTAGGCGTTGCGCCCGACATCGTCACGGACCGCGGCCAGACAGGTCCGCAACGACGCTCCGTCGAGTCCGGCCGCTTCCGCCCGGACCACCAGCGTCTCCGCGTACGCCGGCCACAGCTCGCGCCAGCGGTGGACGAGGCAGTCGAACCGGCCGCAGAGGTCGCTGCCGATGAAATGGTCCCAGAGGTAGGTTTCGAGGGCGGTGCTGTCGGCCGGCAGCGGCTCGAGCATGGTCTGGACCGTCACGCTGTCGGGCCCGAGGCAGGTGAAGCCGTTCTCGGCCGGGGATTCCGGCGGAGACTCGGCCGCCGTCGTCGCGGCGTGGGCGATGAGCCAGGCGACCACCGCGATCGCGGCCCGGATTCTCATCCCGACCATCCCGATTCCTCCCTGGGCTCGCTCTCCGTCTCTCGTCGGCCTCCGGAGTGCTGTCTGTGTCAGATCGCCTGGCCGACGATACCATACCGGACCGCGGCCGAGGTAGTATCCCCGCGCCGATTCGTGGTATCATCGAATTCCCACTCGACGCCGGGAGTTGTCGCTGGATGCGTCTGACCGCGATCGACCGCCACGTCCTGCTGCTGGCCGCCTGCCTGGCGGTTTCGGCTGCGGCGCCCGCCGCCGCCCCGCCGCTCACCCCGGCGCAGGCCGCCGAGCTCGCCCGCATCCAGGCGAACATCGAGCGTCTCGATCTGCCCTGGCAGGCCGGCGACAACCCCATCTTCCGCCTCCCTCCCGGCGAGCGCAGCCGCCGCAACGGCTCGCCCGCGCCCGTCGGCTGGCGCGGTCCCGAGCGAAGCGGCCTCGCGCGCGACCTCCCCGTGCTCCTGGACTGGCGGGACCTGGGCGGCGACTGGGTCACGCCGATCCGCAACCAGGAGGATTGCGGCTCGTGCTGGGACTTCTCGGCCGTCGCGGCGATGGAATCGTGGTTGATGATCACGAGCGGCGAGCCTGGCCAGGACGACCTCGACCTCTCCGAGCAGTGGGTCCTCTCCTGCATCACGGCCGGCAGCTGCTTCGGCGGGTGGTGCGACCGCGCGCTCGCGTTCCTCACGACCGACGGGATCTGCGACGAGGCCTGCTTCCCCTACCAGGCCGACCACGCGGTGCCCTGCGACGCCGCCTGCCCCGACGTCCTGGGCCGGCTCGTCTACCTCGGCGACTACGCGCAGGTCACGGCCGGCGCGATCGACCCGGACGCGATCAACCTGGCGCTGCAGGACGGCCCGCTGGTCACGAACTTCCAGGTCTACACGGATTTCTACGCCTACGCCGAGGGCATCTACGTCTGGGACGGCGTGAGCCCGCCCGACGGCGGCCACTCGGTCGCGATCGTGGGCTACGACGACGCGCGCCAGGCCTGGCTCGCCAAGAACAGCTGGGGCGAGCGTTTCGGCCTCTTCGGTTACTTCTGGATCGCCTACGACAGCGGGACCGGCTTCGGCTCGGACACCTGGCAGCCCCGCGAGCTCAACCTGCGACCGCAGCTCGACGCCGCCGGCTGCGAGCCCGCCGTGGCGAGCCCCGGCGGCACGGTCGCCTGGACCGTGACCTACAGCGACGCCGAGGCGGACGCGCCGGTCACGGCCACCCTCGTGCTGCGCGACCCCGGCGGCCGCGAGACCGTGCACGCGCTCGCCGCGGGCGAGGGCGACCTCACCGTGGGCCGCCCTTACACCGTGAGCCTCGTCGTCCTCGAGGTCGGCCAGTGGGGATCGCGGTTCCGGTTCGTGAACGAGGCGGAGCAGGAGGTGTCGTGGCCCGTGAGCGGGTTCGCGAGCTGGCCCCTGGTCGAGGCCCCGACGGCGGTGCCGCTTGCGGGCGTGACGGCGCTCGGCGACCCCGCGCCGAATCCGGCCAGTCCGGGGTGCGCGGTGAGCTTCTCGCTGGCGCGCGCCGGCCCGGTCGACCTCGGCGTGTACGACCTCGCGGGCCGGCTCGTCGCGCGGCTCGTGAGCGGATGGCGCGACGGCGGTCCGCAGCCTGCGGTCTGGGACGGCCGGGACGCGGCGGGGCGGGCGGCGCCCGCCGGAACGTACCTGCTGCGCCTGCGGGCCGGCAGGGTCGAGATCACGCGGAAGGTGAGCCTGGTGCGGTGACCCGGGACCGTCGGGAGCGACGGCGGCGGGGCCGGCCGGCGAACGAAACGAGGATGTCATGCAGAGGATCTTCGGCGCGCTGGGTCTGGTCTCCCTGGTCGGCCTGGCGGCCGCGGCGACCCGCGCGGCCAACGTGGCGGAGGAACTGCCGGCCCTTCTCGAATCGGGGCCGCGGCCGGTCTGGGTCTTCTTCGCCGACAAGGGCGACCTCGAGCGCGATCCCGCCGCCCTCGTCGCTGCGGGCGAGCGGCTGAGCGAACGGTCGCTCGAGCGTCGCGCGCGTGCGCGGGGCGACCTGCCGCTCGTCACCGCGATCGACCTGCCGAACGACCCGGACTACCTCGCCGGGCTGCGCGCGCTCGGCCTCGAGATCCGCGCCGAGAGCCGCTGGCTCGCGGCGGCGAGCGTGATCCTCGGCGCCGACGAGCTGGCGCGCGTGGCCGCCCTTCCGTTCGTCGCGCGGCTCGAGCCGGTCAGGGGCGCCGCGCCGCGCGAGCCGCTCCCGGTCCTCGAGCCCGCGGCGCCCGCGAGCCCCCGTGCCGATCGCCTCGAGTACGGCGAGAGCCTGCCGGAGCTCGCGCAGGTCAACGTCCCGCCCGTCCACGACCTGGGGTTCCACGGCGAGGGCGTGGTGATCGGCATGCTCGATTCGGGGTTCGACACCAGCCACCTGGCCTTCGCCAGCCTCGATCTGCGGGGCGCCTGGGATTTCGTCAACGACGACCCGGTCGTGGTCGACGAGCCGGGCGACCCCAGCGGCCAGGACAACCACGGCACGATGACGCTCTCGACGATCGGCGGCTACGCGCCCGGCTCGCTCATCGGGCCCGCCTACGCCGCGGCCTTCTACCTCGCCAAGACCGAGGACATCGGCCAGGAGGTGCCCGCGGAGGAGGACTTCTGGGTCGAGGGCCTCGAATGGCTCGAGGCCAACGGCTGCGACCTCGTGAGCTCGAGCCTCGCGTACGACGACTGGTACACGTTCGCGGACTTCGACGGCAACACCTGCACGACCACCATCGCCGCCGACCAGGCCGCGGCTCTCGGCG
Organism: Candidatus Krumholzibacteriota bacterium; assembly: GCA_022711765.1. Lineage (GTDB taxonomy): Bacteria > Krumholzibacteriota > Krumholzibacteriia > LZORAL124-64-63 > LZORAL124-64-63 > Glo-17. The sequence continues at coordinate 449,447 of JAKLEB010000002.1, read as the reverse complement.
TCGCCGTGTTCAACAGCGCCGGCAACTACCGCCAGTCGACCGGCACGATCGCCGCGCCGGCCGACGGGGACAGCGTGATCGCCGTCGGCGCGGTCGACCTCTCGGGTAACATCGCCTACTTCAGCTCGCCGGGCCCGACGGCCGATGGCCGCATCAAGCCGGACGTCAGCGCCCTGGGCGTGAACAACCACGTCGTGTTGCCGGGGTCGCTCAGCGAGTACGGGAACGCGTCGGGCACCAGCTTCTCGTGCCCGCTCGCCGCGGGCGTCGGCGCGCTCGTGCTGTGCGCCCATCCCGGAACCAGCCCCTTCCGGCTGCGCGAGGCCCTGCGCAGCACGGCCGACCACGCGGGCGCGCCGGACAACGACTACGGCTGGGGAATCCTCGACGCGCTGGCCGCGGTCCAGTACCTGGACGTCACGGCGGCGCCGGCCGGCCCGGTCGCCGCGGCGCCCATCGCCCTGGCTCCGGCGTGGCCGAATCCGTTCAACCCCCTGACGCGGCTCGCGTTCTCGGTGGCGCGCCCGCTCGCGGTCGACCTCGAGGTCCTGGACGTGCGGGGGCGCTGCGTGCGGCGGCTGCAGTCGGGCGTCCTCGCGATCGGCCGGCACTCGGCGACGTGGGACGGACGCGATCAGGCCGGCCGCGAGATGCCGAGCGGGGTGTACCTGGCGCGGCTGAGCGGCGGAGGGACGAGCCGGCAGGTGAAGCTGGTGCTGGTGCGGTGACGCCGCCGGGCCGGCGCGCGCGCCGGCGGCCGCCCACCTGACTGAATGCCGGGCCGCCTCCCTGGTGGGAGACGGCCCGCGCCACGAGATCGCTCCGGATCAGCGGTACAGGGATTTGACCGTTCCCCAGCTGACCGTCTCGACGGGCGTGTTGCCGCACGGGACCGGCTCGGGCGCGGTCCGCGTGCCCGTGGTCTCCACGCGGTCGCAGGAATCGGGCAGGAATTCGCACTCCGCGCCGTCGTAGGTCGTGTTGATGGTCGAGACGGACTCGTAGGTGTCGCCGGTGCGCGTCGTCGTGGACTGCAGGTCGAAATTCATCGTGCAGTCGTCGCTCAGCGCGAGCGAGCCCGTGCAATGGGACGTGATGGTGTTGCCGTCGGCGGAGCCGGTGCAGGTGATCTCGAAGCCGGGGTCGCCGAAATCGAGGACGGTGCCGGCGCAGAGCGTGTCGGCGTAGGCGTCGGAACCGGTCACGGCGTTCGTCTCGCAGTCGTAGGTCGTGCTGGTGACGTCCCAGATGCCACCCCATTCGGCGGGGATGACGATGTCCGGGACGAGGCGGCTGAGCGCGATCCGCCCGCCGATCGCACCGTCCGGCGCAGCCTGGGCGGTCGCGGCGGCGGCGGCGGCGGCGGCGAGCAGCAGAGTCACCGTTCTCGAAATGCGCATGGGGATCCTCCTGGCCAGGGTCGATCCGGGTCGCCGGCTGGCGTTCCGGCTGACGCGGGGATGATGGGAATTGCCGGAAAAGATATTCAGATAAATATTATCCGCTATGCGGGCGGCCAGGGACGCGGGCGGCTACCCTGCCGGAAACGGCGACGATCGGCGACCAGGGGGACCCATGACGATCGACAGGGGCACGCGACCGGACCCGGGCGCCGGCCGGGCGAGACCGGATCGCCTCGCGCTCGTCCTGCGCCCGTTCGCGCGCGTGGAGCCGGGCGAGGGCGGCACCGTGCTCCTGCTCATGGCGGCCCTGTTCCTGCTGTTGACGTCCTACTACCTCCTGAAGACCGTGCGGGAGCCGCTCGTCCTCGTCAGCGGCGGCGCCGAGGTGAAGAGCTACGCGTCGGCGGTGCAGACGCTCCTGCTGCTGTTGATCGTCCCGACGTACAGCGCGCTCGTGAATCGCGTCGGCCGCGTGCGCCTGATCAACCGCATCGGGCTCTTCTTCGTCGGCAACATCGCGCTCTTCTACGCGCTGGCGCGGCTCGACGTGCCGTACCTCGGCGTCCCGTTCTTCATCTGGGTGGGGATCTTCAGCCTGATGGTGATCTCCCAGCTCTGGTCCTTCGCGAACGACCTCTACACCCCCGAGCAGGGCAAGCGGCTGTTCGCCCTGATCGCGATCGGCAGCTCGGTCGGGGCCATCGCCGGCGCCTGGTTCGCGGGCTGGCTGCTCGATGCCGGGATCGGCGTGCACGAGCTGATGCTGATCGCGGCCGTGGCCTTGCTGGCCAGCGTCGCGATCACCGCGGTCGTGCAGCGGCGCGAGCGGGCGCGGCTCGCGGCGGTCGCGGCGAACCGACGGCTGCGGCCTCTGCACGACGAGAGCGCGCGCTCCGGCTTCGCCCTCGTCCTGCGCAGCCGCTACCTGCTGCTGATCGGCCTGATGCTGCTGGTGTTGAACCTCGTGAACTCCACGGGCGAGTACATCCTCGGCCGGACAGTCCGCCAGGCGGCGGCGGTCGCGGTCCCGGCGGGCACGGAGGCGGAGCTCAACGCCTTCGTCGGCTCGTTCTACGCCCACTACTTCACCCTGGTCAACGTGCTCGCCGCCGCGCTGCAGTTCTTCGTCGTCTCGCGGGCCATCGGCTGGCTCGGCGTCCGGGGCGCCATCCTCGTGCTGCCGGTCCTCGCGCTGGCCGGCTACGCGGTGCTCGCGGCCGCCCCCGCCCTGCTGCTGATCCGCCTGGTGAAGGCCGTCGAGAACGCGACCGACTACTCGCTGCAGAACACGGTGCGCCACGCGCTGTTCCTGCCGACGCCGGCGGAGATCAAGTACAAGGGGAAGCAGGCCGTCGACACCTTCTTCGTGCGCGCCGGCGACGTGGCATCGGCCGGCGTCGTCGTGGGCGGGACGGCCGTCGGGCTCTCGACCCAAGCGTTCGCGGTGGTAAACGCCGCGTTCGTCGCCGTCTGGCTCGCGCTGTCCGTGGCGGTCGGGCGCCGCCACCACGCCATGAGACGCGCCCGGCGGGTCGAGGCCGTCGAGATCGCCGGCGATCTCAGAAAGGAAGCGCGAATGTGACGAGCGGCACGGGCTGCGGGCTGGACCTGCGGGAATCCTCGCGTCCGTCGTCGAAGGACGCGAAGAGCGCCGCGGCGGCCGCCCCGACCCCCGCGCCAACGAGCACGTCGGTCAGGTAATGCTGGTGAGCGTGGATCCGGCTGTAGCCGACCCACGACGCCCACGTGAAGAGCACCGCCGGCGGCACCCAGTTCCAGGACTTCCACTGTCCGGCCGACAGCTCCCCGCGCATCACCGCGCGCAGGCGGAGGTTCAGGAAGGTCGCCCCGTAGAACGCGCCCGCGGCGTGTCCCGACCAGAACGACTGGCGGTGGTGGCTCGGCGAGACGTCGCGACGAAGGGCGGCGACCTCGGGCGCCTGGCGCCACAGCGGCCGCTGGCGCCCGACCAGGGACTTCACTCCCTCCTGCACACCCACCATGCTGCCGTAGCCCGACCAGTACACGAGTTGACCCTGCAGGAAGTCGCGACCGGGATCGTCCCACGGATAGGTCGCGTCCAGCCAGCCGACCGCGGCGCCCATGGCGACGACGTCGATCGCGCCGGCCAGGTCCGAGTCCATGAAGTTCGCCGGCGTCGCGCGCGGCGCTGGCGCCAGGTGGACGGCTGCCCACCGATCGATGCCCGGAGGCTCGGTCCAGCGGGGCGGCCGATCGGCCTGGGACCCGTGGATCGCCGAGCCGAGCCAGAGCAGCGCGGCCGGCGCGGCCGCCAGGGCAGCCACCTCCCCGGCCTCGAGGTGGCCATCGGCGCGCGCGCCCGGCGCGTCGGCGAGGGCCAGGACCGCGACGAGGACGGCGGCCAGCAGGCGCGGCTGCGGCGTTCGCGACATGACGACTCCTGCCCGGGCGGGATCTCCGGATGCCATCAGAAACCGAAACCGCCCTGGAAGTAAAGGACCGTGCGCTCCTCGCTGCCGGCCAGGGCGAGGCTGATGGTGTTGGCGCGGTCCAGGATCGCGACCCACACGCCGCCGCCGGTCGCGGTGTGCCAGCGTCGCGATCGTTCGCCCTCGAGATAGACGCGTCCCGTATCCACCAGGCCGAAGACCCCGACGTCCGACGGCGCGCCCAGGAACACCCGGCCGAGCGTGAGGCGCAGCTCGCCGGATCCGTAGCTCGACGCGTCGCCCGCGTACCGGTTCTGGCGGCCGAGGCGGACGGTGCCCTGGTCGCCGATGAACGCGGCGTCGAAGAAGGGATACGGACCCCAGAGGATCTTGCCGCCGGCCCGCAGGCGCAATGCGGGATCGAGGGGCGCCGTGAAGGGGAGCGTTCCGGCGGCCTCGGCGTGGACCTCGCCGTAGCTGCGCGAGACGTCCCACCACGGTGGATAGACGCTGCCCCCGACGTCGACCCGCAATTTCGGCCAGGCGGCGTCGGATCGGCCGGCGCCGCCCAGCGAGACGTCCAGCCGGGCGCCGATCTGCCCGAACCGGCCCGCTCCGTAGGGGTCGAGCGTCGCCAGGAAGCGGTCGGGCCGATCGTCGGTCGTCAGGTACCGGGCGACCGGACCGGCCGTCATCTCGCCGAGACGCCCGAGCGGCGCCACGACCGACAACCACATCCCGTAGTGCTCGTGGGTGACGCGGTAGTACCGCTCGTCGCCGGTCGCGGGCGCCTCGTTCCCGAAGCCATGGAAGCGGAGGACCTCGAAGCCGGAGGCCCGCAGCGCGAGCTGGGTCACCCGGGACGAATGGGCGCGCCGCAGCCGGAGGCGATAGTCAGCCCGGAAGGTCGCCGGCTCGGTCGCGAACCCGAGCCGGAGCCGTTGCTCGCTCGCGTAAGGGTGCTTGCGGAACCCGTACGTCGTGTAGGTCCGACCGACGCCGAAGAGGACGCCGATGTCCGGCCCCGCGGCGAGCAGACCCGCCGGCTGCCAGGCGTGGCCCCAGTCGCGGGGCGGGATCTCGTTGGCGTGGCGTTTCGGCGGCGGCGAGTAGGGCCGGCTGTCCAGCGGCGCCCCGCCGGTCACGACCGTGCCCGGGTCCTCGTCGTACATCCGCAGGCCGCCGAGCGCGCCCGGGTCCAGCACGACGTCCGCGCCGGCGCCGCCGATCACCCGCAGCTCGAGGTCCGGTCGCGACCGGCCTTCGACCCGGACGGTATCCTGCCCGCCGCCCAGGAAGAGCCGGACCTCCCGCGAGTCGTCGCGGGAGAACCGCCGTGCGAAGTACGGGATGCCGCGCGCCGCGCCAGGTTCGCCGGCCCGGAAGAGCTGGACGGCGACGGTCCGCCGGTCGATCACGGTGACGACGGCGGTCTCGTCGACGTCGGTCGCGTGGATCTCGGCCTCGGCGGACAGCATCGCGTAGAACTGCCGCGCCACGGCGCCGAGAGCGTCGCGCCGCCGCTCGAGCGCGTCGGCCAGGCGGGCCCCGCGAAGCGCCTGGAACGGCAGCGGCAGCCGGCGCACGGCGTCCGCGATGACCTCGTCGGTGATCGCCGCCTGGACCTCGGCCACGACGGCGTTCCAGGTCGCCGCGTCCGCCCCGGCCAGGAGCCGGCGGTCGAGCTCGCGGCCGTTCCAGGTCAGCCCCAGCACGTCCGGATACTCGGCTTCGAACCTGATCAGCTGGGGCAAGCGGATGCGCGCCGCCGCGAGCACCAGCCCCTCGTAGTGGACCAGGGCGAAGTCGCGGTCGCGCGGGACCGGCAGCCACCGACGGGGGCGCTCGTCCCCGAACCGGGCCCACGACCACTGGTCGCGGTGACGGTCCCAGTCGCCGACCAGGATGTCCAGCAGGCGCGCCTTCAGGAACGCCCGCGCGTCGACCCGGTCGTCGGGACTCGCCGCCAGGCGGCGGAGCAGCTCGTCGCCGCCGATGACCTCGGTCGCGCCGCCCCATCCGTCCGCGATGCGCGGCTCGAGGATCCCGGCGAGTCCGGCCAGGTCGCGAAACTCGCCGAGGCGTTCGTCGTCCGGCAGGACGTACAGGCGCGGCTCGCCATGCAGCACGCCGGCCGCCGCGAGCAGGGGAGCCACCAGCAGGGCTCCGGCTGGAAACGTCGCGCACGTCTGATCCTGGACCACCGAGGCGACGACGGTGTCGACCAGCTCCGGCGGCAAGCCCGCGGCTGGATTCTTGTCGATCGAACGGAAGTAGTACTCCTGGCCGTCGGCCGCGCGCAGTCGCAGGGACGTCGTCTGCTGACCGCCCCCGCGCGAGATGGGCACGACGCCGCCGCCGAAGGTCGCGAGGTCGAGGACCGGCACCGCGATCGGCGCCGTCCAGAGGTCGCGATAGTCGCTGCCGAACAGCGCGCGGTGCAGCCAGCCCGCGGCGTACCGATCCGCGATCGGCCGCACCACGACCGAATCCGCCGGCGAGGGCAGCGGCTCCCGGCCGGGCGCGCCGGGCGGCGACACCGATCCGCACAGGGCCGCGAACGCCAGGCAACCGACCGGGAAGCGAAGCATGGATCGGACTCTCGGGGTTGGCGAGGTTCGGGCCTCGACGACAGCGCAACGTCACCTCGAACGGCCGCGCGGCGATCCCGCGCCCGCCGAGGATAGCTTCGCCCACCGGACGCCGCCATCGCGGCCGACGGCGCCGGACCCGTGAGCCGTTTGCTCGATTCGCGTTCCCTGCGTAACCTGGCGACCAACGCCGGCGCGCCGCCCCGGGCGCGGCCGACGGAACGATGGGGTGCTCAGCGTGGTCGTGCCGATCGCCATCCGACCCAGGGCCGAGTCGAACGAGACCAGCGGCCCGTCCCGCTTCGTCGAACTGGACCGCGAGACGCAGGCGAGCGCCCTGCGGGCCCTCGCCGCGGCCGCCACGACCTACGCCGTGGGCTATGCCGTCGTGTTCCTGTCGAGCTGGCTCATCTCGCTGGCGGCGGTCCGCGAGTTCCAGCTCCCGCCGGCGTTCGACGCCGTGATCGCGCTGGGCGCGATCGGGTGCGCGTCCTTCGTCGCGTTCCGGTGCCGGTGCGACCGCTGCTCGAGCCTCGCTTACTGCCGCCTGGCGACGATCTTCCTGATCGTGTCATCCCTCGGGATCGCGGCCCGGTCCTGGCGCTGGGAAAGCACGTTCACGAACCACGCGTTCGAGTTCGGCGTCAGCTGGCTCGGCGTGTGGATCGTCATGTACGCCAGCGTGGTGACCCTGCCGCCCCGGCAGATCCTCGTGGCGTCGCTCCTCGCCGCGGCGACGCTGCCGGCCACGGCCACCCTGTCGGTCCTCGTCCACGGCACTCCGGCCGAGTTCGTGGGATCGCCGTACATCGCGCTGGCGCGGCTCGCCACGACCGTCTTCATCTGCGTCGGCATCGGCTACGCGTGCGCATCCCGCGTGTTCCACCTCGCCCGGAGCGTGTCCAAGGCACAGCGCCTGGGCGCCTATCAGCTCGTCCGCAAGATCGGCGCGGGCGGGATGGGCGAGGTCTGGACGGCCAAGCACCGGATGCTCCGGCGGCCCGCCGCCGTCAAGCTGATCCGGCCCGATCGCGCCGGCGCCAACGGCGACGACGGCGGGGCGACGGGGCTGCGGCGCTTCGAGCGCGAGGCGCAGGCGACGGCGATGCTCTCGTCTCCGCATTCCATCGTGCTCTACGACTTCGGCACCGGCGACGACGGCGTGTTCTACTACGTCATGGAACTCCTCGAGGGGCGCGACCTCAAGACGCTCGTACAGGAGAACGGACCCGTGCCGGCGGAGCGGGCGATCCACTTCCTGCGGGCCGCCTGCGATTCCCTCGCCGACGCCCACCATCGGGGCCTGATCCACCGCGACGTCAAGCCGGCGAACCTGTTCACCTGCCGGCGGGGCCGCGAGTTCGACGTCCTGAAGGTGCTCGACTTCGGACTCGTCCGGAACGTCGGGGAATCGACCGACGCGACCACCCGGTTCGGCGGCGCCGGACTCACCAGCGGCACTCCCGGATTCATGGCGCCGGAGGCGATCCTCGGCGACCACGCGGCCGGCCCGCGCGCCGACATCTACGGACTGGGCTGTGTCGCTTACTGGCTCTTGACCGGTCAGATGGTGTTCTCGGGCACCCCCGTGTCGGTCCTCGTGCAGCACGTGAAGGAGACGCCGCCGGCCATGAGCGCGCGCAGCGAGATCGAGGTCCCGCCGCGCCTGGAGGCGATCGTGCGGGCTTGCCTGGCCAAGGATCCGGACGACCGGCCGGGTTCGGCCGAAGAACTCAGCGTGATGCTCGCCGAGGTGGCGGCGACGCTGCCGCCGTGGACGCGAGAGCGCGCCGAGCAGTGGTGGCGGGTCAACCTGCCGCATCTCTACGCCGGTTCCGCGGACGGCGCGTTCGCGGCCGTCGAATCCGCGGCGCTCGACCCATGAGCGGGCGCCGGTCAGCCGCCGCCCCACCGGTCGTCACGGCGTCGGCGTGCGCCGCGGTCATGATCGCCACCCAGATCGCCGGCAAGGCCGTGCGGGACGCGCTGTTCCTGTCCAACTACCCGATCTCGACCTTGCCGCTGGTCCTGGTCATCTCGGCGGTGCTCTCCATCGGAGCCGTGCTGGTCGCGGCGCGGTGGGTCGCGCGGTACGGACCGGCGCGCGTCATCCCGCCGTTCTTCATCGCGAGCGGGCTGCTCCTTCTCGGCGAGTGGCTCCTGGCGACGGTGACCATCCGGATCGCGGCTGTCGTCGTCTACCTGCACGTCGCGGTCATCAGCTCGATCCTCATCTCGGGATTCTGGTCGACCATCAACGAGAGCTTCGACCCGCGGACCGCCAAGCGGAACATCGGCCGGATCGCCGGCGGCGCCACGGCGGGCGGACTGTTCGGCGGCATGATCGCCGACCGGGTCAGCGCGTCGCTCGGCATCCTCTGGGTGCTGCCCATCATCGCCGGCTTCCACCTGGTCTGCGCGGCCCTCCTGCGGCAACTGCCCTCGCATCACGCGACCGCCAGGCCGCGGTCGGACCGGCCGGCGGCCCGCGCCGACCGGCCCCCGGCGAGCGAGTCCGGCTTCCAGGTGCTGCGCCGGGTCCCCTACCTGCGCAACCTGGCCCTGGTCGTCCTGCTCGGCAACGCGGCGGCGACGCTCGTGGACTTCCTGTTCAAGGCCCGGGCGACGCAGACCTACGCGACCAGCGCCGAGCTCGTGCGGTTCTTCGCGATCTTCTACACGGTCGTGTCGCTCGTCACGCTCGCCGTGCAGGCCGGCGTCACGCGCCGCCTCATCGAACGGATCGGGATCGCGCCGGGCATGGCGGTCCGGCCGGCCCTGCTGTCGGTGGGCGGGCTGATCGTCGCGCCCTTCGTGAGCCTCGCCAGCCTGGGCTTCCTGCGCGGCCTCGAGGCCGTGGTCCAGGGATCGCTGCATCGGTCCAGCTACGAGCTCCTCTTCACGCCGGTCGTTCCGGGCGATCGCCGCGCCACCCGGACGATCATCGACGTCGGCGCCGACCGCGTCGGCGACATCGTCGGCGGCGTGCTCGTCCGCGCCGTCATCCTGTTGCCGGCGGCGGCCTCCGGCCAGGTGCTCCTGCTGCTCGCGGTCGCGATCTCGGTCCTCGGGTTTCTCGTGACGCGCGCGCTGCGCCCCGGTTACGTCCGCGCGCTCGAGGCGAGCCTGATCAACCGCGCCAAGGTCCTCGAGCTCGACCCCGGCGAGGCGCACGCCATGCCGAGCCTGATGGAGACGTTCAGCGGTCTCGACCTCTCCATGACCCTCGACGACCTCAAGCTGGGCGACGTCCGCCGGACGGTCCTTGCGGCGACGGCGAACGTCGACGAGGCCGACCGGAAGACCGCCGCCCTGCACCCGCCGCCGCCGGACAGGTCCGCGCGGGCCGTGGATCCCGAGGTCGCGGCCCTGGTCGAGCTGCGCTCGGGCGACGCGCGCCGCGTCCGCGCGCATTTGCGGCAGCTATCCGTCGTGAGCCCCGTCATCGCCGGCCAGGTTACCACGCTGCTCGCGTGGGACGACGTCACCGCCTGGGCGTCGCGAGCGCTCGCGAGAGCGGCGCCGGCGATCACCGGCCAGCTGATCGACCGGCTGATCGACCCCGCCGAGGATTTCGCCGTCCGCCGGCGCATCCCCCGGATCCTCGCCACCTGTGCCACGGCGCGCGCGTGCGCCGGATTGACGGCGGCTCTGGACGACCAGCGTTTCGAGGTCCGCTTCCGGGCGGCCGCCGCGCTCGCGAGCCTGCGCGAGCGCGAGCCGTCCCTCGCCGTCGACGGCAGGTCCGTCTACGCGGCGGTCTTGCGGGAAGCGCGCGTCGAGAAGGGCCTGTGGGAGAACCGGCGGCTCATCGACGACCCGCCGCCGGCGGAATCGACCATCGCCGGCGACGCGACGCTTCGCGCGCGCAGCAGCCGCAGCCTCGAATACGTCTTCACGCTGCTCTCGCTGGTGCTGCCGCGCGAGCCGCTGCAGATCTCCTACAAGGGCCTGCTCACCAGCGACGTCGTGCTGCGCGGGACCAGCCTGGAGTATCTCGAGAGCGTGCTGCCTCGGGACGTCTGGGAGAGCCTGAACCGCCGCCTGGGCGATCTGCCGCCGGGCGAGGCGAGCCGCCGCCCGCCGGACGAGGTCCTCGAGAACCTGTTGCGATCCCGCACGTCCATCGATCTGAACCTGGACGAGCTGCGCAAGCGGGTCGGCGAGGCCTGACCGCGGGCACGACGGTACCGCCGGCTACCCGAGGTGCGCGCGGGTCGTCGGTCCAAGGCCGCGCCGGCCGCGGGGAGTCGCGAGAGTCCGTTGACAAGCAAATAGGATTGAAATATTCTAATTTCGGCTCAGCCAGCATCTTCGACGCACGTGCAGGAGCCGGATCGGCGTTCAGGTGGCCGTGGGGACTCGCCCGTTTCGATGGCCCTCGTCGGAACCTCCCGCACCCGAGAAGATCGCTGCGCTTCCCACCGGATCTCCTCGAATCGTCAGCTTCGGCTCGGCTCGCGTCCGGCGCGGCGCCGCCGCGTCATAGACCAACACGGAAGCTACCCCGAGGAGTGTGTGCCATGCCCGAGAAGAACCCGTCGGCGGGGCGCGGAGACAAGCCGTTCGCCGACTACCTGCGCCAGGCGCCCGAGGCGCGCGAGGTCACGGGCCCGGTGACCATGGTCGGCGCCGTCATGAGATCGTCCAAGAACGACCAGTTCATCCTGATGACCGGCGGCCAGACCATCGAGCTGCCGGTCGCCGCGGTCGAGTCGTACCGCATCGTCCAGGAGACCGGGACGCAGAAGATCCTCGAGCTCAAGCTGGATCCGGCGCGGATTCGCGATCTCATCGCCAAGGGGCCGATCGACACCATCAAGGAAGCGCCGATCGACACAATCAAGGAACAGCCCAAGGATCCGATCATCGACACGATCAAGGAACAGCCCTGGGACACGATCAAGGAGCAGCCCTTCGACACGGTCAAGGAATTGACGAAGGACCCGATCCAGGATCCGATCACGATCCAGGAGGTGATCGGCCCCGGCAAGCAACTCGGCGATCCCATCGATCCGGGTCAGTTTGGCACGATCCCGTTCGTGATGGCCACGCCGCATCACGCGCCGCCGGAGGTGATCGCGCGGCAAGCGGCGGCCGCCGGCCTGCCGCAGTTCCAGGCGCAGGCCCAGGCCCAGGCCGCGACAGCCGTGGCGCTCGACATGGTCGCCACGATCCCGACGCTGGATCAGCCGCAGACGGTCCACTTCTTCGACCAGCCGCACACGACACCGCTGGTCGACATCCGCACGTTCCCTTACTTCGACCAGCAGCCCACCATCAAGGAACTCACCAAGGACCCGATCCAGGACCCGATCACCTGGGTCGAGGTCGGCGGCGGCACGCTCGTCGAGCAGCCCGGGGGCGGCTATCAACCGCCTCAGTGGAACCTCCCCGGCATGATGTTCTGATCGAGCGGGGCGCCTCGGCGGAGGCGCCCCCCGCTTCACCGGAAAGGCCGTCATGATCCTCATCATCTCCGCCCCCGAGGACATCCACGCGCAGGCCGTCATGCGGGAGCTGGCCCTCCTGGGCGAGACCCGCGTGCGGATCCTCGACCTCGGCGAATTCCCCCTGCGTATGAGCCTCGGCATGCGGTTCGGCCGCAACGGTACCCGCGACCTCTCCCTGACGTTCCCCGACGGGATGCGGGTGGGGCTCGACGAGGTGAAGGCGTTCTGGTGGCGCCGGCCCCAGGGATTCGGGATCCCTGCCGCGGTGTCGGATCCGGCGATGCGCCACTTCGCGATGAGCGAAGCCGCCACCGCGTTCCAGGGGATGTGGCAGACCAGCGCCGCGCTCTGGGTGAACGACATCTTCGCGGACACCGCGGCCGCCCACAAGCCGTGGCAGCTGGCGGTCGCCAAGGAGGTCGGGCTCGCCATTCCCGAGACGCTCATGACCAACGACCCGGAGGCGGCCCGCGCCTTTTGGCGCGACCGCCCGGGCCAGGTCGTCTACAAGCAGTTCCTCGCGAACTTCCACGCCTGGCGCGAGACCAGGATCCTGCGCGATGAAGAGGAGGCGTACGCCGAGGCGATCCGCCTCGCGCCTGTCATCTTCCAGGAGTACATCCCGGCCGTCGTCGACCTGCGGGTCACGGCCGTCGGCGAGGAGCTCCTGGCCGCCGAGGCCCACTCCCAGACCGGCGAGTACAAGGTGGACGTGCGGTTCAACTCGCAGATCGAGTACCGGGCGCACGAATTGCCGCCGGCGGTCTCGGCGCGGCTGCTCGCCCTCATGCGCCGGCTCGGCCTCGAGTACGGCGCCATCGATCTGCGGCTCACTCCCGGCGGCGAATACGTGTTCCTGGAGATCAACCCCGCGGGCCAGTTCCTCTACGTGGAGATGGCGACCGGCCTGCCGATCGCCGCCACGCTCGCGCGCCATCTCGCGCGCGGGGTGGCGACGCCACGGCCCGACCGCGCGGCGGTGCCGGCGGCGCGGTGACCGACGGCTCGTGCCGGTGGTCGCTGACAGCGAAGCGCGGACGCCAGGGGCTCGGTCCGTGCGTCGCCGTTCACTCCAGCTCGCGCGCCGGCGCCTGCACCGGCGCTGCGCCCCACCGCTCCCGGCGGCACCCTTCCGCCACCAGGATCGCCTCCAGCCGCCGGACCGCAGCCTCGACCTCGTCGTTCACGACCCAGTACGCGTACCGGTCGGCGTACCCGATCTCCCACCGCGCGTTCTTCAGGCGCGTCGCGATCACGGCGTCGCTGTCGGTCCCGCGCTCCCGCAGCCGCGCCTCGAGCGCCGCCCAGGACGGCGGCCAGACGAAGACCGACACCACCTCGACGCCGACCTGGTCGAGCACCTGCACGCCGCCCTGCACGTCGATGTCCAGCAGGGGGATCCTGCCGGCCGCCTCCAGCGCGGCCACCTGGTCGCGGCGCGTGCCGTAACGGCGGTCGTGGACGCGAGCCCATTCGAGGAAGGCGCCGGCCGCCACCAGGCGGTCGAACTCCGCGTCGTCGACGAAGTCGTAGTCGACGCCGTCCTTCTCCCCGGCGCGCGCGGGCCGCGTGGTCGTCGACACCGAGAAGCCGAGCCGCGGGTCGCGCCGCAACAGCTCGTGGTAGACGGTGCTCTTGCCGGCGCCCGAGGGCCCCGAGATCAGCAGGATCATCGCCCTACTCCAGGTTCTGGACCTGCTCGCGCAGCGATTCCACCTCGTCCTTCATGCCGATCACGAGCTGGGTGATCTCCATGAGGTTGGTCTTCGCGCCCATCGTGTTGACCTCGCGGTGCATCTCCTGCAGCAGGAAATTGAGCCGCTTCGCGACCTGGCCGCCGGCCGCGAGGTCGTCGCGCGCGTGCTGCAGGTGGATCGCGAGCCGCTCGCACTCCTCGTTGATGTTGGCCTTGTCGGCGAGGAAGGCGGCCTCCTGCGCGAGCCGCTGCGGGTCGACCTCGCTGCCGATCAGCTCCATCAGCCGCTCGCTGAGCTTGCGGTGGGCCTCCTCGGCCGCGCGGGGAGCGAGCGCGCGGACCTCGACCAGCCCGTCGGCGATGGCCGCGAGGCGATCCTGCATCTCCGTCACCAGCTTCGACCCTTCCTGCCGCTTCATCGCCTGCAGTCCGGCGAGCGCCCGGTCGAATGCCGTGAAGAACGCCGCCTGCAGGTCGTCGCGGGACAGCTCCGCCTGCGCGGGCGTGAAGAGGTCGGGCACCCGCAGGAGGTGATCGAGCGTCACGTCCTGGGGCTCGCCGGTCTGCCGCTCCACGCGGGCGGCGGCGTCGAGCAGGAGTGCCAGCGCCGCGTCGAGCCGGCCGGGCTCGAGGCGGGGAGCGGAGGCGGCGGGATCGATGGTCGCCGTCGCCGCGCAGGTCACGCGGCCGCGGGCGATGCCGTCCTTGAGCCGGTTGCGCAGGTCGATTTCGAGGAACTGCAGCGAACCGGGCAGCTTGATCGACGCGTCGAGAAAACGGTGATTCACCGACCGCAGCTCCACCGTCACGGTCACGGGACCGGCCACGGCCTCGCCGCTGCCGAATCCGGTCATGCTCATCATGGCGGGGTCCTTTCCCCGGCCCGCGCGCCCGAAAGCGCGTCTCGCCTGCCGCGCGGCGCCGGCAGGCTAACCTTAGGCGACCTGCCCGCGGCCAGCAAGCGAAGGCTAGCTGACGGAACCGGCAGGCTGGAGTATCTTGTGCGCAGCGACAGTCCTGTCGATCGTGAAAGGAGGCCTCCATGCGCCAGAAGATCGGCCTCTGGCTCGACCGCAAGCGCGCCGTCCTCGTCACCGTCCGCGACCAGACCTTCTCCTCCGAAACCATCGAACTGGAAGTCCCGCCGCCAGCGCATTCCGGAGGAGGCCTGCGCGCCGCACCAGGACAGTCGGCTCACGGCGTGGGCCCCGACGATCGCCAGGACGCGCGACTGTCCCACTACCTCGACCGCTTCTACGACGCCATCATCGCGCGCCTCGGCGACGCCGAGCAGATCCACATCCTCGGTCCAGGCCAGGCCAAGCACGAGCTCAAGCGCAAGATCGCCTCGCACAAGGCGCTCGCCTCCCGCCCGCTCTCGCTGGAGAACGCCGACCGGCTCACGGACCCGCAAATCGTCGCTCGGGTGCGCGAGGTCTTCGGCGTGCCGGCGCGACGAGCCGTCCGCGGTTGAACCATCGATGGGCGGACGGAGCCGCCCGCCACCCGCCGCCGCGCGGAAACCTCGTTGCCCGGCTCCGCGTTCCAGGACATGATCTCCCGCGCCGACCCCGAGTCCGACCAGGAGGAGCCATGAAAACCGTCTGCACCTGCCTCGCGACCCTGCTGATCGCCGCGGCGACGGCGACCGCCGCCGACGTCGCCTTCGGACCGCGCGCGGGCTTCACCCACGATTCCGGCTTCGACCAGTTCCATTTCGGCGGGCACGCGATGCTCGCCAACCTGACGGCCAACGTGCACATCGTCCCGTCGCTCGAGGTGGGCGTCGGCGACGGCACCCTGTTCGCCGCCAACGGCGACGTCGTCTACGAATTCACCGAGTACGCCAGCAACGGCTGGAGTTTCTACGCCGGCGGCGGTCCGATGCTGGGCCACTACACGAAAGACGGTCACGATTCCACCGACTTCGCGCTGAACCTGGTCGTCGGCGCCACCTACGACCTGACGCAGTCTCGCGAGCTTCTGACCGAGATCCGCCTGGGCGTCGAGGACGCGCCGACCGTGAAGCTCACCGCGGGTCTCACGTTCTTCTAGCCGGCGATCGGAATCCTGGCATGCCCGCCACCTGGCGCGACCGCGATCGGCTGGCCCCTCTCTTGGCGGCCTGGCGGGAACGGGCCGCCGGGAGGGCGCTGCACCGCGCCGTGACCGGCCCGGGCTGGGCGAACCTGCAGCTCGCGGGCGACCCTCGCGACAGTCTCTTCCTCGGCGCGCTGCCGGGCGCGGTGCTCGTCTTCCCCTGCCCGGGGCCCCTGCCCGGGCCGCTGCGCGAGGCGCTGCCGGCCCGCCGCGGCGATCCGCTCGCCGACCTGCTGAGCGACGCCCGGCTCGCCGACGTCGGGCTGCTGAGCGGCGACCTGGTCGTGCATCTCGAGTTCGCGACCGCGGCGGGGCCGCGCTACCTGCGACATCAGCTCTTCGGCAGCCGGGGCGGCGCGGTCGTCATCGAGGACTCGGGCCGCCTGCTGTGGACCCTGCACCCGTCGCCGCATCCCTGCCTGCTCGACGTCGCCGCGCCGCTCGCTGCGCCCGCCTCGCCCGCGCCGGCCGGGCTCGCCGACTGGACCGCGCTCGGCCTGGCCCGGCTGGCGAGGCAGCGCGAGACCGCGCTCGGCGATCAGCTCGAACGCGCTCTCGCGCGACGCCTCGCCGCCGCCGACCGACTCGTCGCCAACCTGGCCGGCGACCTCGCGCGCGCCGACGACGGCGAGGCGAGGCGCCGCGACGCCGAGACCCTCGCGGCCCACCTGTCCACCGTGAAGCGCGGCACGTCGATGATCACGCTGACCGACCCGCGCGACGGTCGCCCGCGCACGCTCGCGCTCGACCCGGCGCTGGCGCCGCACGCCAACCTCGAGCGGCTGTTCCGGCTCGCGCGCAAGGCGGCGCGCGGCCGCAGCGTCATCGCCGAGCGGCTAGAGGCCGCGCGGGCCGAGCAAGCGAGCGCGGCGGGCGCCCTGGCCGACCTCGCGCCGCTGCGCGCAGGGCCGCGTCCCGGCTCCCCCGACGCTGAGCTCCCGGCGGTCGTCCTGGCGCGCCTCGCCGCCCTCCAGGCGTTCGCCGCGGCCGGCGCCGATCTGCTGCGCGAGACGAACGGCCCCGGCGGACGAGCGCCCGACGAGCCGAGCCGGCCGTTCCGTCGCTACCGCATCGACGATCGTTGGGAGGTGTGGGTCGGCCGCAGCAGCGAGGAGAACGACGAGCTGACGCACCGGGCGAGCCACCCGCGCGACCTCTGGCTGCACGCCCAGGGCGTGGCCGGCAGCCACGTCGTGCTGCGGACCGGCGGCCGGCCCGACGCCGTGCCTCGCGCGGTGCTGGCGAGAGCCGCGGCCCTGGCGGCCCTGCACAGCAAGGCGCGTCACAGCGGTCTGGTCCCGGTGGTCTACACCGAACGCCGCTACGTCCGCCGTCCGCGCAAGGCGGCGCCGGGCATCGCCGTGTGCCTGAGAGAAGAGAGCCTGTTCGTGGAGCCGGGGGTGGCTCCGGGGGTGGAGCCCGCGTAGCGCCGCCCGGCGAGGTCAGTCGGGGAATCGCCGCTGGATCTGCAGCAATTCGTCGGTGTCCTGCAGAAACGCTCGCACGAGGTCCGGGTCGAAGTGCGAGCCGGCGAGCCCCAACACCTGGGCGATGGTGTCCTTCTGCGACCAGGCCGCTTTGTAGACCCGGGCGCTCGTGAGGGCGTCATAGACGTCGGTCACCGCGACGATCCGCGCCGACAGCGGGATCCGCTTCCCGCCGACGCCGTTGGGATAGCCGGAACCGTCCCAGCGCTCGTGGTGCCCGAGGGCGACCTCCATTCCCATCTCCAGCATCGGGAACGTGCCGTGGCTGACCATCAGGTCCTGCAGGATCTCGCCGCCGAGCCGGGCATGCGTGCGCATGACCTCGAACTCGTCCTCGTCCAGCGCGCCGGGCTTCAGCAGGATGCGGTCGGGGATGCCGACCTTGCCGATGTCGTGCAAGGCGGCCGCTCGGGTCAGGGTCGCGATCCACTCGTCGGTGACCACGCCCACGTAGCCCGGCCGGCCCTGCAGCGTCCTCGCCAGCCGCTGCGAGTACGCGCAGATGCGGTCGAGGTGGCCGCCGATGTTCCCGCCGCGCGATTCCGCGAGCCGCGCCATGCCGTGGATCACCGCGTCGCGGCTGGTCGACAGCTGCCGGACGAGCCGGTAGTTCTCGAGCTGGTAGGACATCTGGTCGACCAGCATGGTCGCCAGGTCGATCTCCGCGGTCGCGAAGCCGCCGGCCGCGCGGCGCGCGAACTCGAACGCCCCGACCGGACCTTCGCGACCCATGATGGGCATGGCGAGCAGGCTGCGGTGTCCGCCCACGAGCGATTGCGCCCCCTGGACCGAGTCGGTGTCGGGCACGTGGACGAGGTATTCCTCGAGGAAAGCCTGGACGGCCGGCCGCTGCAGCTCGTCCAGCCCGAGCAAGCAGCGGCCGGCCGGCCTCGCCGCTCCGGCGATGCCTTCCAGCACGAGGTGCGCGCCGGCCGGTTCGCGCATGAACAGGGCGCACATATCGATGTTGAGGATCCGACTGATGCCGCGGACCATCTCGCCGTAGACCGGATGGTCCGCCTCCATGCAGATCAGGCGTGCGTTCAGCGAGCTGAGCGCGCGCAGCTGCTGGGAGAAGCGGACCAGATCGGGAACCGCCGGTTC
This sequence comes from Candidatus Krumholzibacteriota bacterium, assembly GCA_022711765.1. Classification (GTDB taxonomy): domain Bacteria; phylum Krumholzibacteriota; class Krumholzibacteriia; order LZORAL124-64-63; family LZORAL124-64-63; genus Glo-17. The sequence goes on along the minus strand of JAKLEB010000002.1, from coordinate 431,202 downwards.
GAGCACGGTCGCGGCGGCGACGCGGTCTCGCTCGGCGATGAAGCCTGGCAGCTGGTCGGGAAGGATGACGTCCATCGATACCCCGGACAGCGGTGCGGGTCCCCGCAGTCGTTGCTGGACCTGGGCGAGGTTCCGGGGTAGGGATCGGCCGGATCGGCCGGGACCTGAGGCTTCATCGACGCAGGCGCGCGATCTCCTCGAGCAGGACCGCCTCGAGGTCCTCCTTGTCGATATTGCGGTGCAGCTCGCCCTGCCGGTAGATCGCCACCTTGCTCTTGCCGGCGGCGATCCCGAGGTCGGCGCTCTTGGCCTCGCCGGGTCCGTTGACGATGCAGCCCATGACCGAGATGACCTTGTCGGGCGGCAGGTCCTTCGCGAGCTCCTCGACCTTAGCGGCGAGGCTCATCACGTCCACCTCGACCCGCCCGCAGGTCGGGCAGGCGACCACCCGGGCGTAGCCTTCCCGCAGGCCGAGCGCCTGGAGCATGTGGAACGCGGCCCGGACCTCGTGCACCGGGTCGGCGGCGAGGCTGATCCGCAGAGTGTCGCCGATGCCCTCGCTCAACAGCACGCCCAGGGTGGCGGTGCTGCGCGCCGTGCCGGCGTGCAGCGTGCCGGCCTCGGTCACGCCCAGGTGCTGCGGCACGTCGCAGACCTCGCTGAAGCGGCGGCAGGCCTCGATGACCTCGTGCGGTTCGCTGCTCTTGAGGCTCACGACCACGTCGTCGAAGCCGACCGACGCGAGCACCTCGAGTTCGTCGAGCGCGCTCTGCACCAGGGCGCCCGCGGGGTCGATCATGCGCAGGTCGCGGTATCGCTTGTGCAGGCTGCCGCGGTTGACCCCGACGCGGATCGGCACCCCGCGGTCCTTCGCCGCGCGCGCGACCTCGCGCACCTTGTCTTCGCCGCCGATGTTGCCGGGATTGATGCGCAGCTTGGCGATCCCCGCGGCGAGCGCGGCCAGCGCCATCTTGTGGTCGTAGTGGATATCCGCCACGAGCGGCACGTTCGCCTCGCGGACGATGGCCGGCAGGGCGGCCGCGGCGGCCTCGTCGTTCACCGTGACGCGCACGAGATCGGCGCCCGCCGACGCGAGCTCGCGGATCTGCCCGAGCGTGCCCTCGACGTCGTGGGTGCGGGTGCAGGTCATCGACTGCACGGCGACCGGCGCCAGGCCGCCGATCTGCACGCGGCCGACCTGCACGGACCGGGTCGGGCGGCGCGGGCGGCAGGTGGGCCGGTGCTGGCCGGTGTCCCGGGGGGTGAACTCGCTCATGGCCGGTCGGTGGTCTCCGCGAGCGCCGGCCCCGCCACGCGCAGATCGCCCGTGCGCAGCGTGCGGCCGGTCTGGTCCAGGTACTCGAGCATCGGGATGCCGAGCTTGCGCGTCAGGCCGCTCAGCTCCCGGAACTCGGCGAAGGTCAGCTCCGCCTTGGCGGCGAAGTGCCGGCGCAGGCGATGGAGCAGGTCGTCCAGCGCCTCGCGGTGGACAAGGTAGTCGGAGGCGATCTGGACCGCCCGGCCGTGGTCCACGAGGTGGCGGAGATACTCCTCCTCGCCCTGGCCCGTGGGCGGCGGCGGCGCTGAGCGGACCTTGTCCGCGAACGCGTCGAGGCCAGGCCAGTCGAGCCCGCACGCGCGCAGGGCGGCCTCGCGCGCCGCGGCGCCGGCCGCGAGGCCGGCCCCGAGAGGCGGCCCGTCCGGGGTCACGGCGATGCGGTCGGCCACGACCGCCCAGCCGCCCAGCGGGGCCAGCACCTGCAGGAGGGCGTTCCACTCGGGCGTGGTCCCGCCGAACTTGCGCCGGCGGCGGACCTCCTCGCGCGGCATGCCCAGGCGCAGCGGGAACTTCTCGGCGTAGGCCCGCACGGCCTCGCCGACCGCGGCCGCCTCCGCCTCGAGCAGCGCGCGCTCGTACACGCGCCTGCCCACCACGAGCGCGGCCGGATCGCCCTCTCGACCCAGCGCGTCCGCGACGGCGAGGCCCTGCAACCCCGCCGCGTGCAGGCTCTGGCGGAACAGCGCGACCGGGTCGCCCTCCTCCATGACCTCGAGGCGCTCGACCACCTCGTCCTGGAACCGCTTGTGCCGCCGCGGGGCCGGGTCGAGGACCGTGCCGCCGGCCATGCTCGTGACCGGAGAATAGAAGCGCAGCACGAGGCGGTCGCCGCGCCGCGGGACGAGCGGCTCCTCGAGGTGCAGCTGGCACAGGCCCGAGCGGGGGCCGTCGCCGCCGAGCTCCTCCATGTCCAGGAGCACGATCCGGCCGAGCACCTCGCGGCCGGCGTGGTGCACGTGCAGGCGTTGCCGGTTCTTGAGGACGCCCGGATAGTGCGGGAAGAGGTCGACGCGCACGTCCACCAGGCGCGTCACGGGCGCCGAATCCGGGGCCAGCACCTGGTGGCCGCGCTCGACGTCGTCCTTCTTGACGCCGTGCAGCGCGAGCGCGAGGCGCTGGCCGGCGCCGCCGGCAGCGACCTTGCGGCCGTGGGCCTGGACCTCGCGCACGCGAACCTTGAAGCCGCCCGGCTCGAGGGCGAGCTGGTCGCCGACCGCCACGCGCCCGCCCCAGCAGGTCCCCGTGACCACGACGCCGGCGCCGGGCATGGTGAAGATGCGATCGACCGGCAGCCGGAACGGCTCGCTTTCGCTCCGGACCGGCAGCGCCGCGGCCTCGGCGCGCAGCGCGTCCTGGAGCGCCTCGAGCCCGATCCGCTGGTGGGCCGAGACCGGCACGATAGGCCGGCCTTCGAGGAAGGTGCCCTTGACGAGCTCGCGCGCCTCCTCGGTCGCGAGCTCCTGCATCTCGTCGTCGACCATGTCGATCTTGGCGATCACCACGACGCCACCGCGCACGCCGAGGGTGTCGAGGATCGCCAGGTGCTCGACGGTCTGCGGCATCACGCCCTCGTCGGCCGCCACCAGCAGGAACGCCAGGTCGACGCCGCCCGCGCCGGCGACCATCTGCTTGACGAAGCGCTCGTGGCCGGGCATGTCCACGACGCCGAGGGTGAGTCCATCGCCCAGGTCCAGCTCGGCGAAGCCCAGCTCGATGCTGATGCCGCGCTCCTGCTCCTCCTTGAGGCGGTCGGTGTTGGTGCCGGTCAGGGCCGTGATCAGGGCGGTCTTGCCGTGATCGACGTGGCCGGCGGCGCCGAGGATGTAGTGGCGGGGGTCGGACATGGGGAACCTCGCGGCGGGGACCGGGTTGGGGAACGGACCGAAGATAACACGGCGGCAGCGGGAGCAGCCAGGGCGGGGATGGACGCGCGGCCGCGCCGGCGCCGGGGCGCGGAGAGGACAGCCAGACCCCCGTCGCGCGGATCCGCGACGGTGCGGGCGCGGACCACCCGGCGTCGAATGCGAGGAACAGCAAGCGCCGCCGCACCGCGCGCCGGGCCGGCCGACGCCGTCACCCCGCGACCCTCTCGATCCGAGCTCCCAGCGCCGCCAAACGCTCCTCGATCCGCTCGTAGCCGCGATCGATGTGGTAGACCCGCCGCACCTCGGTCCGCCCGCGCGCCGCGATGCCCGCGAGCACCAGCGCCGCCGACGCCCGCAGGTCCGTCGCCATCACCGGCGCCCCCTGCAGGGCCGCGACGCCGATCACGGTCGCCGTGCCGTTCTTGACCTCGATGTTCGCGCCCAGGCGTTCCAGCTCCGCCGCGTGCGTGAAGCGGTCGGGGTAGATCGTGTCGGTGATGAAGCTGACTCCATCGGCGAGCGCGGCCGCGGCCATGACCTGGGCCTGCATGTCGGTCGGGAAGCCCGGGAACGGCTCGGTCTCCACCTTCACCGGCCGCAGCGGCCCCGACCGCTCGGCCACGAGCAGGTCGCCTTCGGCGCGGATCTCGCAGCCGAGGTCGCGCAGCACGCCGAGAATCGGCGCGACGTGGTCCAGCCGGCAGCCGGCCAGGCGGATCCGCCCACCCGCCACGGCGACCGCGGCGAGGAACGTGCCGGCCTCGATGCGGTCCGGGATCACGGCGCAGCGCAGGGGCTGCAGCTCGTCGACGCCCTGGATGTGCAGCGTCCGCGTGCCGAGGCCCTCGACGCGCGCGCCGGCGCCGACCAGCGCCTCGCCGAGCTGCACGACCTCCGGCTCGCAGGCGCAGTTCTCGAGCGTCGTCTCGCCGCGCGCGAGCGCCGCGGCCATGAGCACGTTGCAGGTCGCGCCCACGGAGACCGGCTCGAAGCGGTAACGCCCCCCGCGCAGGCCGCCGGGCGCGCGGGCTACGATGTAGCCGTGCTCCTCGCTCATCTCCGCGCCGAGGGCGGCGAGGCCCGCCACGTGCAGGTCGACCGGCCGCGGACCCCAAGCGCAGCCGCCCGGCTTGGACACGCGCGCCTCGCCGCACGCGGCGAGCAGGGGACCGAGCACGTAGATGCTCGCGCGCATCTTGCGGACGATGTCGTAGGGCGCGGTCACCGACCGGACGCCGCTCGCGGTCTCGAGCCGCAGGGTGCCCGCACCGAGCTCGCCGGCGACGCCGAGCTCGCGCAGGAGGTCCAGAAAGAACCGCGTGTCGCGCAGGTCGGGGACGTTGGTGATGACCGACTCGCCGCGGCACAGCAGGGCGGCCGCCATGAGCGGCAGCACGGCGTTCTTGGCGCCCGCCACGCGGACGTCGCCGTCAAGCGGGGTCGGCCCCTCGATCACGAAATAGTCCATGTCAGGCGTCGCCTCCTGGCCAGCGGCCCACGACCACCCGGGGCAGGTCGTTGTAATCGCGCGTCATGGTCACCTCGGCCAGGCCGGCCGCGGCGAAGAGCCGAGGCACCGTCTCGCCCTGGTCGGCCCCGATCTCCACGGCGAGCCAGCCGCCCGGCGCGAGCCAGCGCGGGGCCGCGGCGGCCAGGGCGCGGTGGACGTCGAGCCCGTCGTCCCCGCCGTCGAGCGCGTCGGCAGGGTCGTGCCGGACCTCGGCCGGCAGGCCCGCCAGCTCGTCGCGGCGCACGTACGGCGGGTTGCTCACGAGCACGTCGATCTTGCCGCGCAGGTGGGCGGGCACCGGGTGCAGCAGCTCGCCGTGCAGGACGTGGACCCGGGCGTCGACGCCGTGCCGGTGGGCGTTGCGGCGGGTCAGCTCCACCGCCCGCGGATTCGGGTCGGTCGCCCACGCCTCCACGGTCGGAATCTCGACCGCGAGGCTCACCGCGATCACGCCGCTGCCGCAACCCACCTCGGCCACGCGGGGCGCGATCAGGCGGCGGTCCGGTGGCGTCAACAGCCCGATCACGGTCTCGACGAGACGCTCCGTCTCCGGGCGCGGGATGAACACGCCCTCCTCGACCTTGAACTCGCGGGAGTAGAAACCGGTCGTGCCGATGATGGTCTGCAAGGGCTCGCCCGCGCCCCGGCGGCGGACGAGATCGCGGTAGCGGTCCAGCTCGGCGCCCGCGACCGGGCGATCGGCCTGCAGGTAGAGCTCGATGCGCGAGAGGCCCAGGACGTCGCCGAGCAGCCGTTCCGCGTTGAGGCGGGCGGACTCGATGCCCTTCTCGGCGAGATACTCGCCGGAAAGCGCGATGAGTTCGCGGACGGTCTTCACGCGGTCTCCGCCGGGGTGAGGGGAGCCGGGGCCGCTAGTTCCCGCGGCTGGCCGCCAAGGCCTCGTTGCGGCGGTACTCCTGGATCGCGGCCACCACCGGGTCGAGCTCGCCCTGCATGATCGCATCGAGGTTGTGGACGGTCAACCCGATGCGATGGTCGGTGACCCGGCTCTGCGGGAAGTTGTACGTGCGGATCTTGGCGGAGCGATCGCCGCTGCCGACCTGGCTCTTGCGCTCGGCGGCGATCGCCGCCTCCTGCTCCCGGATGGCCTGCTCGAGCAGGCGCGAGCGCAGGACCTGCAGGGCCTTCGCCTTGTTCTTGTGCTGCGACTTCTCGTCCTGGCACTGCACCACGAGGCCGGTAGGCAAGTGGGTGACGCGGACGGCGCTGTCGGTCGTGTTCACCGACTGCCCGCCGGGCCCGCTCGACCGGAAGACGTCGATGCGCAGGTCGCTCTCGTTGAGGTCGATGTCGACCTCCTCGGCCTCCGGCAGGACCGCCACCGAGGCGGCCGAGGTGTGGATGCGGCCCTGGCTCTCCGTGGCCGGCACCCTCTGCACGCGGTGCACGCCGCTCTCCCAGCGCAGCACGCCGAAGACGCCCTCGCCGCGGACGGCGTAGATGGCCTCCTTGTAGCCGCCGGCCGGACCCGCCGTGGCGTCGATGAGCTCCGTCCGCCAGCCTCGACTCTCGGCGAAGCGGAGGTACATGCGGACGAGGTCCTCGGCGAACAGCGCCGCCTCGTCGCCGCCCGTGCCGGCGCGCACCTCGAGGATGGCGTCCCGGTCGTCGTTGGGATCGTGCGGCAGCAGAGCGTCCTCGAAGGCCGCGGTCGCGTCCTCGAGACGCGGTTCGAGCGCCGCCAGCTCCTCGCGCACCATGACCAGCATGTCGGGGTCCTTCTCGGTCCGCAACAGCTCACGGTTCTGGTCGACCTGCGTGTCGAGTCCGGCCCAGAGCTCGCCGGCTTCCAGCTGCTTCTGGACGCGGCGGTGCTCCCGCGCGAACTCGCGATACCGCCGCTGGTCCTTGATGATCGCGGGATCGCTCAGCTGGGCGCTCAGCTCGGCGTGGCGCCGGCGCAGGGCCTCGAGATTGTCCCTCACACCTGGCCTCCGCCGCTGCCGGTGGGCGCGGCGGCCTCCGATTCACCCTCCGGCAGCTCGTAGTAGATCCGCGTCTTGAAACCCTCGGCCTCGGGGGTGAGGACCGCGCGCAGGGCGGCCATCGCCACCTCGAGCTGCGAATCGTCCGGCTGGCTCGTGGTGATCTTCTGCAGCCAGAGCCCCGGCTGGATGGCCGGCTTGAGCCACCAGGCGTTGCAGTACTTGCCCGACAGCTTGATCGCCTCGTACGCGAGGCCGCCGATCACGGGGACGAACGCGAGGCGCAACAGCCGTTCGCCGATCGTCTCGGGCTTGCCCAGGAAGACGAAGACCAGGATCGAGATGATCATCACGAAGAACAGGAAGCTGGTGCCGCAACGAGGATGCAGCGTCGTGAAGGGCCGCGCGCCGTCGGCGTCGAGCGAGCGTCCGTTCTCGAAGGCGTGGATCGACTTGTGCTCGGCCCCGTGGTACTCGAAGACGCGGGCCATGTCCTTCATCAGGCTGATCGCCCACAGGTAGAGCACGAAGAGCGCGACCCGGATGACGCCATCGACCACGTTGAACCAGATCGAGCCCTCGACGCCGAGCCAGTGGGTCAGCATCAGCGGCAGGTAGAAGAACAGGCCGAGGCTGAGCAGGAACGCGATCCCGATCGTCCCCCACATCCAGACCTGATCCTTGAGCGACGACTTCTTGTCCTTGATCCGCTCCTCGCTCACGGCCTGGTCGGCCGAGAACATGAGCGCGTCGATGCCCAGGCCCATGGTCTCGATCAGGTGGACACCGCCGCGGAAGACCGGGACGCTGAGCCAGCGGTGCCGCGCGACGATGCTGTGGAACGGTTTCTTCCGGATGACGATGCGGCCCTCGGGGTTGCGGACGGCGGTCGCGATCGCGGTCGGGCTGCGCATCATCACGCCTTCGATGACGGCCTGGCCGCCGACGGCGAGGTCGAGCTTCCGCGCGACCTCGATGCCTGGCCGGTCGAGGTCGGCGGCGGGCTGCGCGACGGGGCGAAGGTCCTTCATACGGTGCTCCAGATCACGAACGTCGGACGCCGGCCGACCGTCCGGCAAAGACACGAGGGCACCGGGTCAGCAGCCCGGCGCCCTCGCGGAAAACTCAGAGGGGCGGCGGTCCGGCCCGGCGCCGCGGGCCGCGGCCTACTTCTTCTTGCCGCCGTACTTGACCCCTTCGTACCGCTTGCGGAAGCGCTCCACGCGGCCGGCGGTGTCGACGATCTTCTGCTGTCCCGTGAAGAACGGGTGGCAATTCGAGCAGATTTCGACGTTGATCTTGGGCTTCGTTGACTTCGTCTTGATCACGTTGCCGCAGAGGCAAGTGATGTCGCAGTCGACGTACTTGGGGTGGATGTTCTGCTTCATCGTCCTCTGACCTCGGTTGCTGACCTGTTCCCAGGAAGCCACAAGGAAATCAACCGGGAGCCCGAGAGCAAGGGCGAATTTCGGGATCGATCGCCAGGCGCCCCGGCTCAGGCGTTCATCGCTGCCAGGAATTGCTTGTTGTCCTTGGTCTTGCCGAGCTTGTCGAGCAGGAATTCCATGGCCTCGACCGGCGAGTAGTCGCTCAGGTACTTGCGCAGGACCCAGATCTTCGAGAGGTCCTTGGGATCGAGCAGCAACTCGTCCTTGCGGGTGCCGCTCTTGAAGATGTCGATGGCCGGATAGATGCGCCGGTCGGCGATCTTGCGGTCCAGGACGAGCTCCATGTTGCCCGTGCCCTTGAATTCCTCGAAGATCACCTCGTCCATGCGGCTGCCCGTCTCGATGAGCGCGGTCGCGATGATCGTGAGCGAGCCGCCGTCCTCGATGTTGCGGGCCGCGCCGAAGAACCGCTTGGGCTTCTGCAGGGCGTTGGAATCGACGCCGCCGGAGAGGATCTTGCCGGAATGGGGCACCACCGCGTTGTGGGCGCGCGCGAGGCGGGTGATGGAATCGAGGAGGATCACCACGTCCTTGCCGCTCTCGACGAGCCGGCGGCTCTTGGCCAGCACCATGTTCGCCACCTGGACGTGGCGCTCGGCGGGTTCGTCGAAGGTCGAGCTGATGACCTCGCCGTGGACCGACCGGGCCATGTCCGTGACTTCCTCGGGCCGCTCGTCGATCAACAGCACGATGAGGTGGACTTCGGGGTGGTTCTCGGTGATCGCGTTGGCGATCTTCTGCAGGATCACAGTCTTGCCGGCACGGGGCGGTGAGACGATCAGTCCGCGCTGGCCTTTGCCGATGGGCGTCAGCAGGTTGATCAGGCGCGTGGTGAGATTGGTCGCCTTGTGCTCGAGGTTGATGAGCTGGTCCGGGTACAGCGGCGTGAGGTTGTCGAAGAGGGTGACCTTCTTCGCCTCCTCAGGGTCCATGTAGTTCACGGACTCGACCTTCAACAGCGCGAAGTACCGCTCGTTCTCCTTCGGCGGCCGCACCTGGCCGCTGATCGTATCGCCGGTCTTCAGGTCGAATTTCTTGATCTGCGACGGCGACAGGTAGATGTCGTCCGGACCCGGCAGGTAATTGTATTTCGCGGCCCGCAGGAACCCGTAGCCCTCGGCCAGGATCTGCAGCACGCCTTCGGCGTAGATGAAGCCGTTCTTCTCGGTCTGACCCTCGAGGATCTTGAAGATCAGCTCGCTCTTGCGCAGGGTGCTGACCGCCTCGATGTTCATGCCGCGAGCCACCGTGACCAGTTCCCGGATGTTCATCTCCTGCAGTTCCTTGATATCCATCAATGCTCCTCGAAGGCCCGTGGTCCGGGCGTGGGGCGGCAGGGAACGTGGTCGACGGCGGACCGAGCGGAGTTCCGTGCCCAGGACGTGGCAGCTCTGGAAGGGTGGATTCGCCAACAGGTCTTGCGCGACTCCGGCGACCGCGGGGTGTCCGGTCGAAGACGCCGGTCGAGGTCACCGACAAGGTAAACCGCACCGGTCGTGCTCAGCAAGGGGCGTACCAGTCCGGGCCATCGCGCACCGCCCGAGCCGCCGCCCGTCTTCTATTGATTCCCCGAAAGCTCCTGGTAAGTCTTCATGTTCTCAGTGTAGCCGGTCTCGTCGCCCAGCAACCCCTGGGTGTTGGCCAGGAACAGGAAGGCATCCGCGTTGTTCGGCGCCAGGTTCGTCAGCGCGACACCCACCTCGACCCCGCGCTGGAGGACCGCCATGCCGTCGGTCTTCAGCCGGGCGGCGGCGGCGGGATCGCTGGTCATGGTCTCGGTCGACTTCATCAGCAGATCCTGGCCGTACTGCAGGTAAAGCTGCTGCCGTTCGAGCATGATCTGCACGTCGGTGACGTCCTGCTCGCTCGCGAGCCCGTAGGCGTCGATGGCGCGCTCGTAATCCGACGCCAGCCGGAAATTGTAGCCCGCCTCGGCGTACAGGCCTTTCAGCTGCTCGTCGTTGTCCGGCTGCGTGTCGTTGAGGTAGAGGTCGGCGATCCGCAGGAACAGCTGACCGGCGTCGGCATAGCGCTGCTGCTTGTTGTACAGGCCGACCACGTCGAGCAGGAGCTCGGCGTCATCGCCGTGCTCGGTGAGCAGCTGATCGTAGATGACCTGGGCTTCGTCCGTACGGTCCAGCTGGGTCAGCACGTAGGCCTTGTCCGCCAGCAGCCGGTAGGCTTCGGGCTTCGTGACCAGGACCTGGTCGAGCAGGGTCAGGGCCTCGTTGCGCAGCAGGGAGGCGCTGTCGGGAGTCGCGACCTCCGCTTGCTGGATCTTCATGCCGGCCAGGCTCTTGACGGATTCGAGGGAGTCCGGCAGAGCGGCGTAGGCGAGGCGGAAGAAGCCCTCGGCCTCCTCGTAGTGCCGCTCCCGCCACATGGTCTGGCCCTCGCGCAGGGTGTTGCGGTAGTTGATGTCGAGGGATTCGGCGACGCGATCCGTCAAGCCCTCGGGATCCATCTGGCGGGCTTGCATGAACTTCCCGTACGCGCTCGTGAACGAGTTCTTGGCGAGCAGGTAGTCGTTCTCGTCGATGGCCTGCTGCGCCATGCGACTGTACGCCTCCCCCTGGTAGTAGTATCCCTCGGCGTCGTCGGGCTGGAAGTACAGTCCCTCGGTGATGACGTCGATGGCTTTCTGATACTGCTCCTGCTCGATGTAGAGGATGGCGCTCGTGGTGTGAGCGGACCGACAGCCGCCGAAGACGGCGAGGGCGATCAGGGCCGCGAGAGCTGCGAGCAGGGTGACGCGCGTCTTGGTCATCAGAGACTCCCTCTCGGGGTCGTTCCAGGTTCCCGAGACTGATTGCGGAATGGTCCGGGGCTGGGTGGGGATCCGCTTTCAATACCGGGAAAACGGCTGGGGCGTGCAGGTTATGCCGAGTCCTGCCAGGACACCAGATACGTAAGAGATTCGCGGTCGCGCTGTCAAGGAAAATGGCCGCGCTACTGCGCCTCTCCGGGGACGCGCGGGTCAGCCCGGCGCTCGCGGACGTGGCCGCGCCGGCCGCGGTCCGGACCCTCCGGGAACAGGCCGCGGTAGAGCTGTCGCTGCTCGGGCGTCAGGATCTCGCGCTCCTTGACCATGATCTCGACGACCATGGAGTCCAGCTCGGCCTGCAGCGCGCTGATCCGCCGCTGAGCGGCATGGAACTGCGCCGGAGCGGGTTCGGTCGAGGCGAAGATCCGGTGGAGCTCCGCCCGAGCCGCCCGCATCGCCCGCCGGCGCTCGAAGACCCGCTCGCCGGCCTCGGCGTGGACGGCCCACAGAGCCTCTTGCTGCTCCGCCGAGAGGCCGAGTTCCCCGGAGAGGTGGTCGAGGCGGCGGCGCAGGAAGCCCTCGACGCGGACCCGGTCCGGTTGCGCGCCGGCATCGTCTGCTTCGGGAGCGTCCGGCAGGGGCGGCGCGCCTGCGTCCCGGCGCAGCAGGTTGACGCCGAGGCCAACGTTCAGGCCCAGCGACAGGAGCAGGACGATCAGCCAGCCTCGTTTCATGATTCCGCGTCCTCCGCCTGGTCGCCCAGCTGGAGCCACAGCTGGTCCAGCGTGGGCAGACTCGCCTCGAGGTAATCCGTCGCGCCGTCGCCGGCGTACCGGACGTCCGGGTCGTCGGTCGCGGCCGGCTCGCCGAGCTGCATACCCAGCACGACGCCGGCGGCGGCGGCCGTGGCGGCGAGACCGCGCTGCGGCCACGACCAGGCCCGGAGTCCGCGCCGCCGGGCGACGACCGCCTCGACGCGCGGCCAGACCGATCGGCGCAGAGGCGGGGCGACCGCGATGTCGACGAGCTGCCAGCACCGGCGCGCAGCCTCGAGCCGCTGCCGGCAGTCGGCGCACTCGCGGAGGTGCTCCTGCAGCTCGGCCGCCGCCGCCGGTGCCAGCTCGCCGTCCAGATAGGCCTGGATCCGCTGATCCACGTGCTTCATGACGATTCCTTTCGGGCCTGTGGACCGAGGTCCCCTGCCAGCTCTCGCCGCAGGGCGTCGCCGGCGCGTTGTAGCAGGGACTCCACCGCCGGGACCGTCGTCTCGAGGACCTCGGCGATCTCCTGGTAGCTGAGCCCCTGGAACCGCTTGAGCGCCACGGCCGCCCGCTGGCGCTCCGGCAGGCTCGCCACCGCCGCGCGCACGCGCGCCGTGGCCTCGCGCCGTTCGAGGTCCTGCAGCGGGTCGTCGCCGCCCGCGCCGCGATCGTGACTCGCCGGGTCGAACGTAACCCACCGCACAATCCGGCGCCGTCTCAGCGCGCTCCGGGCCCGGTTGCCCGCGATGCGCAGCAACCAGCTGCGGAATCGACCTTCCGGCCGGTAGCGGCCCGCCCGGTCGTAGACCGCCAGGAACGTATCCTGAGTCATGTCTTCGGCATCCTCCGCCGAGCCGAGCATGTGCGCGAGGAACGCGTGCACGGGGCGCTCCCAGCGGGCGACGAGCTGCCGGAATGCCTGCTCGTCGCCCGCCGCCGTGCGTTCCATCAGGATGTCGTCGTCGTGCGTCACGCCTCGGTCCCGTGCGGCAAGGTCCTAGCGCGTCGTGTCCTGCGGCCGCGGGGCGCGGCGGCAGCTCCCGTCCCACATCCAACACCCGCCGTGGCGACCGTGCCGGCCCTCGCGCGGCCGCGCCGACAACCACTGGTCCCGCTGCTCCGGCGTGAGCTGAGCGTGGACCGCGAGACGGGTCTTGACCCGCAGGACCTGCAGCCTGGTCCGCAGCTCGCCGAGGTCCTCGGTTAGCTCGAGGACGCGGCCCTCATCCGGCTCGTCTTCGAGCCACTCGCCCTGCAGCTCGTGGCGCGTCCGCGCGATCTGCTTGCGCAGCTCCGCGCGCTCGGCCCGGGCCTTCTCGTGCAGCTCCTCGATCGCAGCCTTCTGCTCGTCGGTGAGATCCAGGGCTTCCGCCAGGGGACCAAGCCGATCCTCGCCCCACTCCGCAGGCGGGCCGTCCCAGTGGCCGCCGCCGGCACGCGGCGCGCGCGGACTGCAATCCGGCTGGGCCAGCGCCGCCGTGGCCAGGACGGTCACCAGGACCACGGTCAGGATCATCGCGATCATCCCTTGCTTCATGTCTCGTCCTCCTCGAGGGTGGTGGCGGCTGGCGAGGCGACCGCCGCAGGCAACGAACCGTTCTTGGCCCCAGAACGCGGGAGCCCGCGGAAACCAGCGGCCGCCATCGCCCGCGACGTCGTCAACGCGGTCGAGCCGGCGGCAATCGCCGGAGGTTCGCCTCCAGCCTGGCGCGCGCGGGATCGGCAGGGAATCGTCGCAGACCGTCGCGCAGGACGTCGCCTGCCTCGGCGTTCCGATCCTGCCGCGCGAGAGCCACGCCCAGGTCCAGCCATCCCCGATGGTCGTCGGGGGCGGCCGCCATGAGGCGCCGCGCCGTCGCCTCGGCCGCCGCCCAGCGGCCGCGCTGGCCTTGCAGCACGGCGAGGTCGTGGAGCATGTCCGCGTCGCCGGGCTCGTCCCTCAGGTAGGCCTGCATGAGCGCCTCGGCGGCGTCGAGCCGGCCGATCTCGCGCAACAGGCCGATCCGCGCCCCCTCGAGCGTGCGCGGCTGGTCGGCCGCCATCACGCCGCGCGACAGGATCTCCAGCGCCTCGTCCGTCCGTCCGATCGCGGCGAGGTTGAGCGCCCGCAGCCGCCAGGGCCCGGCGAGATGCGGGACGACGCCGCAGGTCTCGGCGAGGAGCCCGTCCGCCCGCTCGCGCGCGTCCGGCGGCGCACCAGGCTGACCGGCGACCACGAGCAACCGGCGCGCGAGGTTGTACGACTCCTGCGCCGACCATTCCTGCCGCGTCCGGCCGAGCCCCCAGGGCACGACCAGGCAGGCGACCAGCGGCAGGATCGCCGCGAGCCGCCCGAGGCGGCGGCGGTGCCCCGAACGCCACAGCTGGCAGGCCGCCGCCACGCCGAGGCCCGCCAGCACGGCCCAGATCGGCGCGAGCACGAGACGATAGCGGCTCACCACGAAGAATGCGCTCTGGACCGCCACGAGGAGCGCGCCGCTCGCCGCCCAGACCAGCGCGACCGATCGCAGCCCCGGGGTCGCGGGCGGCCACGCGCGGCTCGACCGTCCGCCCGGCTGCGCGACGACCACGGCGAGTCCCTGGATCGCGACGAGGCTCAACAGACCCCACGGAACGACCAGCAGCCGCAGCACCGGCGCGTCGGCAGCCCAGTGGCCGAGCGGCGTCACCTGCGAGATCTCCCAGGCCTGGAGGTGCAGCCAGCACTTGCGAAGCCAGCGCGCCGCGGCGCCGCCGGGGTCCGCCGCCACGAGCCGCCGCGCCTCCGCCAGCCAGGCGCGGTCGACCGCCCCCGGACCGTCGAGCGCGCGGCCGAGCCGCCGTTCGAGGTAGGCTTCGCCCGACGGATCCTGCTCCAGCGCGAGTCCGTCGAGCACGGTGAATAGCCCGTGCGATTCGGCGAGTTGCCCGAGGTAGAGGTTGATGCCGGCATTGAGGGTCGGCCCCGCCAATCGGCCGGTCGCCCGCGTGTTGTGCCATGCGGCGAGCCCGGGCGGCAGGAGCGCGAGGCCGAGCAGGATCCCCACCGCCAGCGCGCGTCGCCGACCGGGGTCCGGCGCGCGCGCCAGGGCCACGCCCACCGGCGCCAGGAGGACCAGCACATGCGCCCTCAGGAGCGCGGCGGCGCCCAGGAGCAGTCCCGCGAGGATCGCGCGGCGAACGAGCCGGCGCGGCCCGCAGGTCGCCGCCGCGAGCGAGGCGGTCGCGCAGAACGCGAGCGGGATCTCGAGCAGGACCGTGCGGGCGTAGATCGCAGCCGGCCGGTAGAGCAGGAACAGCGATGCCGCCAGGACGCCGGCCGCGGTTGCCGCTCGCTCGGAAAGGCCGGCGCGCCGGCCGGTCGAATGCACGACCGCGCCCGCGAGCAGGCCGGCGGCCAGCCAGGCCGCGGCCTGCAGCGCGAGAAGAGCGCGGGGCGACGTCGTCAGCACGCCGGTCTCGCCGGGAGGTCGACCGCCAGCGGCGGCGACGACGAGCGGGTATCCCGGCGACATCAGGAAGATCTGCCCCTGCCTGCATCCCTCGGCGCGCAGCTGCGCGGCGCGGTCCAAGTACCAGCGCTCGTCGAGGACGGGAACGCGCACCAGCGCACTGTCCGCCGACTGGCGCCAGAACACGATCCAGAACGCCGACGCGAAAAGACTCAGCGCGAGCGCCGCGACCAGCCAGGCGCGGCGGCCGGTGCCGGCAAGGTCGGTCCCGGCCGTCATCAGACGTTGAAGCGGATCTCGATGATGTCGCCGTCGCGCACCTCGTACCCCTTCCCCTCGAGCCGGACCTTCCCGGCCGCCTTGGCCGCCGCGTGGCCGCCGGCCGCGATCAGGTCGGCGAAGGCGCAGACCTCGGCGCGGATGAAGCCGCGCTCGAGATCGGTATGGATGATCCCGGCTGCGGCCGGCGCCAGGGCGCCGCGCCGCACGGTCCAGGCCCGGCACTCGTCCGGGCCGACCGTGAAGAAGCTGTGCTGGTCGAGCGCCGCGTACGAGGCGCGGATCATCCGGTGGGCCGCGGGCTCGGTCACGCCGAGATCGGCGAGGAACTCGCGCGCTTCCTCCGGCGCCAGCTCCGCCAGCTCGGCTTCCACGGCCGCGCACAGGGCGACCACCTCGGCGCCGGCCGCCCGGGCCGCGGCGAGGTCGTCCGCGGACGGCGGTCCGCCCTCGGCGTGGTTCAGCACGACGATGAGCGGCTTGAGGGTCAGGAAGGCATAACCGGCGACGGCCCGGCGCTCGTCGGCGGTGAGCGCGAGCTCGCGGAGCGGCCGCTCCGACTCCAGCTGCCGCTTGAAGCGCTCGAAGAGCGCGGGTTCGAGAGGCTGCTCGAGCTTGCCCTTCAGCTTCTGTTCCCGCTGGAGCCGGTCGAGCCGTTTGTCGACCACCTGGAGGTCCGCGAGGATCAGCTCGAGCGACACCGTCGTGAGCTCGCCGGCGGGATCGGGATCGCCGTAGCCGCCGTCGTAGCAGCGCACGACCTGCGCGAGCGCGTCGACGCGGCGGGCATGCTCGAGGAAGCGGGTGGCCTCGCGAGCGCCGTCGAGGCCAGGGCCGGGATTGAACCCGGGCACGTCGACCCATTCGATCTGGGCATGGACCGTCCGCCGGGGCTTGTACATGGCGGCGAGCGTGTCGAGGCGCGGATCGGGAACCGTTCCCATCGCCCGGTGCGGGTCGACGCCGCCCTGGCCCGTGGGCAGCCTGGCACCCGTGATGACGTTGAAGAGCGTCGTCTTCCCGGCGAACTTGAGCCCGATGAGCCCGACCTGCACGGTCCGCTCCTTGGACGGCGACGAAAACCGCCGCGCGGCGGCGGCGGAACCTACCGCGCTAATACTCGCGCCGTCCAGGGCGCGAGGTCAAGGTTCGGGAACCTCGAACACGTAGACGACCGACCAGGTGGACCAGGGACCGGCGCGATTCTGGTCATCGAGCGCCCGGACTCTCGCCCGGTACTCCCGACCGTACAGCCCCTCCGTGAAGACGAACTCCTGGAGGATGTGCGCATCTCCGCCCTGATGAGGGACCGAGTAGGTGAAGGTGTCGCCGTTGTTGACGTCCTCGACGACCAGATTGTATCGGTCCGCCGCGGACCCGGACTGAGGCGGCCACCACTGGCATCGGATCTCGAGGGGGCTCTGCGCCTCCGCCGCGGGGACTTGGAGCAGCACCGCGAGAAAAATGCTGAGACCGACTACGAGTTTACGCCACATAGAGTTAACCTGCCGCTGGACGGAAAGGTGAAAATTCTTTGCTTCCCGATCGCCCTCCGCTCCTTATCGTAAGGGCTAGGCAGGGTCGATCGCCAGCGATTTGTTCCTCGGTTTCGAACCTGCCATCGCTCGTGCCCGTGTTCGGACACGCCTCACCTGGATTGGTATCCGATTTGCATCTCGGATCACGGGGGATTGACACGGAGGTCCAGATGTTGAAAATACAGATCGTTTCTCTGGTGGTTGCCTGCCTCCTGGCGACCGTCGGCGTGGGATCGGCTCGTGACATCCTCGTTCCCGTCGACGCGGCGACCCTCGGAGACGCTCTCGACCAAGCTGCCAGCGGCGACCGCATCCTGCTGTCCCCGGGACATTACGACGGCGCCGATCTCGATCTCGTCGACGGTATCACCATCCTCGGCAGTCCGGACGACCCGGAGTCCGTCGTCGTCGACGGCGCGACGCTGGGTCGCGTCTTCCGCGCCGAGAGCATCCAGTCGGTCAGCCTGATCGGCCTGACCATCTCCAGCGGCGACGCCAAGGGCGGCACGAGCTACGACACGAGCGGCGGCGGCCTCTTCGTCAGCAACGCCATGGTCACGCTGCGTCACGTCCGGTTCGTCGGCAACGAAGCCGACTACAGCGGTGGCGCGCTGCGGATCAGCCACGGCCAGGTCGACGCCGAGGACTGCGTCTTCAGCGGCAACCGCGCGATCAAAGGCGGCGGCGCCCTCGACCTCAGCTACGACAGCGTGGCCGAGCTCACCCGCTGCGTGTTTCGCGACAACACCGCCGCCTGGGGCGGCGCCATCTCCGCCCGCGCCTCCTCTTCATGCTGGCTCTACGATTCGGTGCTGAGCGGCAACACGACGATCGCGCCCCAGGAACTCGGCGGCGCGTTCTTCGCCGACTTCGCGTCCTCGGTCGTGTTCACCCGCTGCGTCCTCGCCGCCAACGCCGCTCGGCAAGGCGGCGCCGTCAGGATGACGGGCGCTCACACGGGCTTCGTCAACTGCACGGTGGACAGCAACGAGGCGTGGGAATCTGGTGCGGCATTCATGGTCATCGGCGGCAGTCTCTACATCGACCATTCCATCGTGAGCTTCAATCAAGGCGAGGCGCTCGCGAGCGACGACTGTTGGTTGAGCGTCATGAGCTCGGACGTCTTCGGCAATCTCGGCGGCAACTGGGTCGGCGATCTGGCGCCGATGCGCTACGCCGACAACAACCTCGAGGCGGACCCGCTGTTCTGCGACCTGAATCCCTACTTCCTGCAGGACGAATCGCCGTGCGCGGAGGCGAACAGTCCCGTGGGCCTGATCGGCGCTCAGCCGGCCGGGTGCGAGGACGTCGGCGTCGTCCTGCAGAACTTCACCGCCGTCACGCACGTCGACGAGGTCGTCCTCACCTGGACCGTGGTCAGCGTTCCCGAGATCGAGTTCCGCATGTGGGGCCGTTCCCACGCCGATCCTGATGGCGATGCGTGGCCGGTCGAGTGCGAGGCCATGAACTCGCCGGGCCGCTACCGGGCAGTCGACAAGCCCGCGGCGGCCATCGCCGAGGTCGATTACAGCCTCGAGGCGCGTTTCGGCGGCGGCGAGTGGTTCGTCCTCGGCGAACTCCTGGTCGAGACCACGCCGATCAGCCCGACCCAGGGTCTCAGGCTGGGCACGGTGTTCCCGAATCCCTTCAATCCTCAGGTCAACATCGAGTTCTACCTCGCCCGCGATGCGCGGGTGCTCGCGCAGGTCTACGACGTGCACGGGCGCCTGGTGCGCACGCTGGCCGACGAGTCGCTGGGCTCGGGCGCTCACTCGCTGAGCTGGGACAGCCGCAACGACCAGGGCCGCCAGCAGTCCACCGGCACGTATCTGCTGCGCCTCACCGCCGGCGGCGAGAGCCAGACGGCGAAGCTCCAGCTGGTGAAGTAGGACCCTACCGCGATCGACCCGCCGGCCCCGTCCAGCGAACGACGGCGCCGGCGGTCGGCTTGCCGTCCGGATCGAAACCCTCGACGTGCACGAGGATCTCGGCCGACCCGGGCGGCCACAACGTCGCCGCCTCGTCCCGCGCGAGCCGGTAGCGCGGTCGCGGGTTGCCGACGTACCCCGGCGCATCGCGGAACGTGGTCAGCATCACGATCGACCCCGGCCGCAGAAGCCGCGAGAGCCGAGCGACGAGCGGCCGCTCGAGGAACCGGAACATCAGGATCCCCGCCCAGGGGCCGGCCGGGAGATCCGCCGGCTGCCGCAGGTCGGCCAGGCGCAGGTCCACCCGCGCGCCGGCGCTGCGGGCCAGGCGCGCCGCCAGATCGAGCGCGTCCGGCTGGTGGTCGATGCCGGTGACTCGCCAGCCGCGCCGGGCGAGCCAGACCGTCGCGCGCCCGCTGCCGCAGGCGAGGTCGAGGAGCGGCCCGGCCGCGGGCGGCGGCAGGAGGTGCGCCCACCGCTGGAGAAACTCGGGAGGCCGCCAGAGGACGACGGGCGACACGCCGCACGACCGCAGGTCGGACGGCAGGCGGGCGAGGTCGTCCGCGCCGAGAGCGACCGCGGCGACCGGCGGACGGCCGCGATTCGTCAGGTGGTTCGCGACCGCCTGGGCGAGCGCGGGGTCCTCGGCGACCACGGTGAGCGGCTGGTGGCGAGGCGGCAGGAAGATCGACGGCAGGTTCTCCGCCAGCCAGGCGGCTCGCCGCGGTTCCGGCACGGCCGCGAGCGCGCGCTCCAGCGGCAGCGAGGCGCACCCCCGCAGGTGGCCGGCCGCGTGGCTCGCCGCCTCCCGGAGGTCGAGCACGTTGCCGGCGGCGACCAGGGATCGCAGCCGGACCTCGTCCGGCTTCACCGGGACCGCGCTTGGCTCGACCGGCGGCATCTGCTAGCATGCAGCCGGTTGCCATCGCCGTAGCGGAGTGCGCTGTGGAATTTCGCCATGCTCTCCTGTCCACTCTCGCGGGTCCGCTGCTGGCCGTGGCCGACGCGGACGGGTTGCGCCACCTCCTGATCCTGACCGAGGCGGATGCATGGCGCACCGAGCTGGCGCGGCTGGCGGCGGCAGACGCGCCGGACCTGTCCCGGCAAGACATCATCCTGACCGAGGACGCGGCGTGGTTCAAGCCCCTCGCCTGCCAACTGGGAGAGTATTTCGTCGGTGAACGCCGACGCTTCGAGCTGCCGCTCGCGCCCCGGGGAACCCAGTTCCAGCTGCGCGTCTGGAGTCGCTTGCAGGACATCCCCTTCGGTCAACTCCGCTCCTACAGCCGCCTCGCCGCGGACATCGGCGAGCCGCGGGCCGCCCGTGCCGTGGGCCAGGCCGCCGCCCAGAATCCCCTGCCGATCGTGATTCCCTGCCACCGGCTCCTCGGCACCGACGGCAGCCTCGTCGGCTTCACCGGGGGCACCGAGCTCAAGGCGCGCCTGCTGCGCCTGGAAGGACACACGCTCGCCGCGGGCTCTCGCGTCCGCCCGCCGCGCCTCTTCTAGTCCGGAACGCCGCGCTTGATGCGTGACCCTCCGGGATTACATTTGGACCCGATTCGCGCCCGGTCGCCTGCTGCGCGGGAGAGAGCCATGCCGAAGATCCGCAAGTTCACCGTCACGCCCAGCCTGCCGCCCAAGCTCCAGCCGCTGCTCGAGATCGCCCGCAACCTCTGGTGGGTCTGGAATCCGGAGGCCATCAACCTCCTGCGGCGGGTCGATCCGGACCTCTGGGAGGAGCATCGCAACAACCCCATCGCGGTTCTGGGCAGCCTCTCCTCCGACCGCATCAGCGACCTCACCCGCGACCAGGCCTTCCTCGCGCACCTGGAGGCCGTGCACGACGATCTCCAGCGCTACCTCACCCAGACGTCATGGTTCGAGACGGAGCACGAGCACCTCGCGAAACCGATGGTCGCCTACTTCTCCTTCGAGTTCGGCCTGCACGAATGCCTGCCGCTGTACTCCGGCGGCCTCGGCATCCTCGCCGGCGACCACCTCAAGTCGGCGACCGATCTCGGCGTGCCCCTCGTCGGGGTCGGGCTCGCCTACCAGTACGGTTACTTCCGGCAGTACCTGAACCATGACGGCTGGCAGCAGGAGGACTATCCGGTCAACGATTTCTTCAACATGGCGATGACGCCGGAACGCCAGGCGGACGGCAACCCGGCGACGATCGAGATCGACTATCCCGGCCGCAAGGTCGCGGCCCGGATCTGGCGCGTCCAGGTCGGGCGCAACCCGCTCTTCCTGCTCGACACCAACCTGAGCGCGAACCGCCCCGAGGATCGCGAGCTCACGAGCCGGCTGTACGGCGGCGACATCGACATGCGCATCCGGCAGGAGATCCTGCTCGGCATCGGCGGGATGCGCGCCCTGCGCGCGCTGGGCATCAAGCCGGACGTCTTCCACCTGAACGAGGGCCATTCGGCGTTCCTCTGCCTCGAGCGCATCCGGCTCCTGATGCTCGAGAACAAGCTGCCCTACGACGTGGCCTTCGAGCTGGTGAGGTCGTCCAGCGTCTTCACGACCCACACGCCGGTGCCCGCCGGCAACGACCACTTCGATCCGCAGCTCGTGCGCACCTACCTCAAACCGCTCGCCGACCAGCTCGGCATCGGCATCGAGAACCTCATCAACCTCGGTCGTCAGGACCCGTCGGACAAGAGCGAGACCTTCTGCATGACCGTGCTCGCCCTGCGCCTCGCGCAGTTCGCCAACGGCGTGAGCGAGCTGCACGGCCACGTGTCGCGCAAGATGTGGCAGCGAATCTGGCCGGGCGTGCCGGTCGACGAGCTGCCGATCAGCCACATCACCAACGGCATCCACACCCGGACCTGGCAGTGCATGGAGCTGGCGCGTCTCTACGAGCGGTACCTCGGCCCGCGTTGGTACGACAAGCCGACCAACCACATGGTGTGGGAACGGGTCGCCCGGATCCCCGACGCCGAGTTGTGGCGCGCCCACGAGCGCATGCGCGAGCGGCTGGTCGGCTTCGTGCGCCGTCGGCTGCACAAGCAGCTCGAGGCCCGCGGCGCCAACCGCGCGAACATCACGGCCGCGCGCGAGGTCCTGGACCCGGAAGCCCTGACGATCGGCTTCGCGCGCCGCTTCGCCACCTACAAGCGGGCGAACCTGATCCTGAGCGATCCGACCCGTCTCGCCCGCATCCTCAACAATCCGGCGCGCCCGGTCCAGATCATCTTCGCCGGCAAGGCGCACCCCAAGGATCATCCCGGCAAGGAGCTCATCCGGCAGATCGTGCACCTCGCCCAGCGCGACGAGTTCCGCAAGCGCATCGTCTTCCTCGAGGACTACAACATCGAGGTGGCCCGCTACATGGTGCAGGGCGTCGACATCTGGCTGAACAACCCGCGGCGGCCGCTCGAAGCCTCCGGCACCAGCGGCATGAAGGTCCCGGTCAACGGCGGCATCAACGTCTCGGTGCTCGACGGCTGGTGGTGCGAGGGTTACAACAAGGAGAACGGCTGGGCGATCGGCGCCGGCGAGGACTACGAGGACCCCGGCTACCAGGACCAGATCGAGAGCACTGCGCTCTACGAGCTGCTGGAGAACGAGATCGCGCCGATCTACTACGAGCGGTCCAGCGACGACGTGCCGCGCGAGTGGGTGCGGGTGATGAAGAACTCGATGCGGACCGTGAATGCCGAGTTCAACACCAACCGCATGGTGGAGGAATACACCCAGCGCTTCTACGTGCCCTGCATCGAGCAGTCGCGCAAGCTCTGGGAGAACGACGCGGCGGCGGCGCGCGAGCTGGCGGCCTGGCGCGAGATGGTCGTCAAGCGCTGGAGCACCGTCCAGGTCGTCGACATCGCCGCCGAGGACAAGGAAGCGCAGCCGATGGGCTCGCGGTTCCCGGTGCAGGCGACCGTGAACCTCGGCCAGCTCAGCGCCGACGACGTCCTCGTCGAGATCTACCACGGACTCCTCGACACCCAGGGCCGGATCGTCGGCGGCGAGACCGAGACGATGACGCCGGTCGGGGACGTCAAGCTCGGGCAGATCACCTTCACCGGCGAGATCCCCTGCCGGCGTTCGGGCCAGCGCGGATTCACCGCGCGCGTGACGCCGCGCAATTCCCGGTTCCCCCTGAACCGCTTCGAGACCGGCTTGATCCGCTGGTTCGGCGACGACGGCGACGGAGCGTCGCGGCCGCAGGGCTTCTGAGCCGAGTTCGCCGGCGTCCCGTGTGAGCGAGCCCGCGCTCGAGGCGGGTTCGCCGGCGTCATGCGCCAGCGGGTCCGTCCAGGCCCGGTACGAGCCGCCGCAAATCCGCCACGTAGGCTGCGAACTCGCGCCGGCCGGCGGCGGTCATCCGCACCAGCGTCTGGGGCTTCCTGCCCAGGAATTCCTTGCGGATCTCGACCAGGCCGCCCGCTGCCAGCCTGGTCAGGTGCGCGGACAGCGTGCCGTCCGTCAGGCCGAGCGCGTCGCGCAGCTCGGTGAAGACGGATCCGCCCGGCCGGACCATCAGCGCGCAGAGGATGAGGAGACGCACTCGTCCGTGGATGAGCGGCGGCAGCGGAACGCGTGCGCCGGAACCCGGCGCCGACGGCGAGGAGTCTGCCACGCCCCTGGCCTCCCTGCCGGGCTTGGCTGTTGAACGCGGCCGGCGGCCGCCAGGCCGCGGCACCGCGGGACTGCATTGCGGTCGCCGCGCTCCGTCGCGGCGACCAGGTCGACGAGGGGGGGTGGCCAGCACCCAGGACCGGTTCAGCACACCCCCCCGATTGCCGCCCGAACCTCCTGTTCGGCCCCGAGTGGGGGTCGTCGCTCCGTCCGACCCGGCTGTCCTCCTCCAGACAGGCCGCCCTCGTGGCGCCGGGATCCGCTTCCGTGCGAATGCCCGCCTGCTGGATGACATCTACTTTATAATCTCAAGTACTTTGTTCTGTCAAGTAGAAATCTGCAGGTCCCAACCGCGCCGTCGCCGCGGCGGGGATTGAGGTTGGCCCGGCCGATCGCGGTCTCTATCTTTGGGCGGTCATTGCGAGCTTGCCGAGGCCAGGGACGTCCGCCGCGCAGGCGGAGGAGGTGGGTCGATGAAGACCGGGAAGTACATCGAGATCGAGGACCAGTTCGGCGCGCACAACTACCACCCGCTGGACATCGTCGTCCGCAAGGCCGAAGGCGTGTGGGTGGAGGACGTCGACGGCAAGCGGTACATCGACTTCCTCGCCGCCTACAGCGCCGTCAACCAGGGCCACTGCCATCCGCGCCTCCTGAAGGCGCTGCGGGCCCAGGCCGCGCGCGTGACGCTCACGAGCCGCGCCTTCCGCAACGACCAGCTGCCGCACTTCTGCCGGGAGATCTGCGAGCTGACCGGTTTCCCCCGGGTGCTGCCCATGAACTCGGGCGCCGAAGCGGTCGAGACCGCGCTCAAGGCGGCGCGCAAGTGGGGCGAGAAGGTCAAGGGCGTACCGGCGGGCCAGGGCGAGATCATCGCCTGCGCCGACAACTTCCACGGCCGCACGATCACGATCGTGAGCTTCAGCACCGACGAGCAGTACCGCGACGGGTTCGGTCCCTTCACGCCCGGATTCAAGATCATCCCGTATGGCGACGCCGACGCGCTCGCCGCCGCGATCAACGAGCGTACGGTCGCCTTCCTGGTCGAGCCGATCCAGGGCGAGTCGGGGATCGTCGTGCCGCCCGCGGGCTTCCTCGCTCGTGCGCGCCGGCTCTGCTCCCAGCACAACGTGCTGTTGATCTGCGACGAGATCCAGTCGGGGCTCGGCCGGACAGGCAAGCTCTTCGCTTACGAGTGGGAGAACGTCCGACCCGACGGCGTGATCGTCGGCAAGGCGCTCAGCGGCGGCTTCTATCCCGTGAGCGCCTTCCTGAGCAGCGATGAAGTCATGAGCGTCTTCCATCCCGGCGACCACGGCTCGACGTTCGGCGGCAACCCGCTCGGCATGGCCGTCGCGCGCGAGGCGATGCGCGTGCTCGTCGAGGAGAAGCTGGTCGAGCGCAGCGCTGAGCTCGGTCCCTGGTTCATGGAGAAGCTCGCCGCCATCAAGTCGCCGAGCATCGTCAAGGTTCGCGGCAAGGGCCTGTGGGTGGGCCTGGTGCTCGACCGCAAGGCCCGCCCGTATTGCGAGGCGCTCATGCAGGAAGGGCTGCTCTGCAAGGAGACCCACGACACCGTGATCCGCTTCGCGCCGCCGCTCTGCATCACCAGGAAGGACCTCAACCTGGCGTTGCGGCGCGTGGCGAAGGTCTTCAAGAAGCTCGACGGCTGAGCCCGGCGCGAGTGCCGACCTCGCGACCTCGGCGGACTCACGGGCCCGCCGACGAGTCCCGCGCGTCCAGCGCCGCCACTTCTTCCTCGCGCAGCACGCGCTTGACCTTCAGCCGCGGCGAGCCGGTGATCAGCCGGGCGCCCTTCGCGTAGAAGACGTAGTTCCAGAGCCAGTCCCACATGACGGCGACCTTCGCGCGGAAGCTGATGAGGAACAGGATGTGCACGAGGCCCCAGAGCACCCAGGCCGGCCACCCGGCGAGGCGCAGGCGGCCGATCTCCGCCACCGCGCGGTTGCGGCCGATCGTCGCGAGCGTGCCCTTGTCCCGGTAGCGGAACGCCGGCCGCGCGCCCCCGCGGGCGTCGCCGCCGACCTCGCGCGCGATGATCCGGGCCACGTGCCGGCCGCCCTGGATCGCCACCTGGGCCACCCCGGGCAAGCCGTCGGGATAGCGCGGATCCGGGATCTTCGCGAGGTCTCCGATCACGAAGACCTCGGGGTGGCCCGGCAGCGAGAGGTCCGGCCCGACCGGCACGCGTCCGCGCCGATCGAGCTGGACGCCCAGGCTCCGTCCGAGCGGCGAGGCCTGCACGCCGGCCGCCCAGAGCACGTTCTCGGCGAGCAGGAACTGGTCGCCGATGCGCACTCCGCCCGCCTCGACGCCGGTGACCACGGCGCCGGTCCGCACCTCGACCCCCAGGCGCTCGAGGTCGCGACGCGCTCGCGCGGACAGCACGGGATCCATCCCCGGCAGCACGCGAGCGGCGCCCTCGAGCAGCACGACGCGAGCGGTCGACGTGTCGATGTTGCGGAAATCGCGGGGGATGGTGCGCGCCGCGATCTCCTGGAGCGCGCCGGCCAGCTCCACGCCGGTCGGGCCGGCGCCCACGACCACGAAGGTGAGCTTGGCGCGCCGCGCTTCCGCATCGGCCTCCTGCTCGGCCTCCTCGTACGAGAGCAGCACGCGACGGCGGATCTCGACGGCGTCGTCGATGGTCTTGAGACCGGGCGCGTGCGCCGCCCATTCCTCGCGGCCGAAGTAGCTGTGGGTTGCGCCGGTCGCGACGACGAGGTAATCGTAGCCCGCCTCGCCGCCCTCGTGCGCGACCAGGCGCCGCTCGACGTCGACCGCCCGCACCCCGTTCAGGTAGACGCGGATGTTGCGGTGCCGGCTGAGGATCCGCCGGATCGGCTCGGCGATCTCCGCCGGCGACAGCGCCGCCGTCGCGACCTGGTAGAGCAGCGGCTGGAAGAGGTGGTAGTTGGTGCGATCGAAGAGGGCGACGTCGACCGGCGCGCCGCCGAGCACCTTCGCGGCGTTGAGCCCCCCGAACCCCCCGCCGACGATGACGACGCGGGGACGCTGGCGGGCCGGGAACTCGAGACGACGGACCATCGGCGGCCTCCTCAAATACCTGACATATACGGTCATGATAAACTCGAAACCGCCGGCGTCGCCCGGCCGGCGCGAGATTTCCGGCGCGACAGCGCCGGCGGCCGGCGTTATCGTGCCTCGCAACCCGTCCCTCGCCCGCGGCCCGTCGCCAAGGAGCTGGTGCACCTCATGAGCCTGTCCCGCCCACGCGCTCTCCGCCGCGCGCCGTTCGCCATCGCCGCGGCCGCCGCCGGTCTGGTCGCCGTGTGCGCCGGCGCCGCCGGACCGACGGAACGTGGCGCCGGCCCGGTCGCCGAGGCGATCATCACCCACGCCCTCGCCGACACCTTCGCGCGCGACATCCTGCGCGAGCTGTGCGACGAGGTCGGCCCGCGCCTGGCCGGCAGCGAGGGCATGCGCCGGGCTCACGCGTGGGCGCTGCGAAGCCTCCGCGAGGCGGGCGCCGATTCCGTCTGGACCGAGCCCGTGACCGTGCCGCGATGGGAACGCGGTCGCGAGTCGGCGCGGCTCGTCGCGCCGTACGAGGCCCCGCTCGCGATGCTCGGCCTCGGCCGCAGCGAGGGCACCGGCCCCGAGGGGATCGAGGCCGAGGTGCTTGCGGTCCGCGACTGGGCCGAATTCGCGGCGCGCGCCGCCGAGGCCGAAGGCAAGATCGTGCTCTTCGCGCCGCCGTGGCAGGACTACGGCACGAACGTGGAGTACCGCAGCCGGGCGGCGAGCCGGGCCGCGCGACACGGCGCCCTGGCAGTGCTCATCCGGCCGGCCGGGTTCGGCCACAACACGCCGCATACGGGGGTCATGCGCTACGAGGACGACGCCCCGCGCATCCCGGCCGCCTCGCTCACCGAGGAGGGCGCGGCGCTGCTGGCGCGCCTGTCCCGCGCGGGCCTCGCGCCGCGCGTCGAGCTGGTCATGGAGGCCCGCAATCTCGAGGACGGCCCGTGCGCCAACGTGGTCGGCGAGCTGAGGGGACGCGAACGGCCCGAGGAGATCGTCCTGGTCGGAGCCCACCTGGACGCCTGGGACACCGGCGGCGGCGCGCACGACGACGGCGGCGGCTGCGCGATCATGGTCGCCGCGCTCGCGACGCTGCGCGATCTCGACCTGCGGCCTCGCCGCACGGTGAGGGTCGTGCTCTTCACGAGCGAAGAGTACGGCGGACACGGCGGCCGCGCCTACGTGGAGGCGCACGCCGGCGAGGTCGCCCGTCACGTGCTGGCGCTCGAGAGCGACTCCGGCACCTTCGCGCCCGCCGGCTTCTCGGTGCGGGCCGACTCGCTCACGATCGCGGCCCTCGAGTCCTATGCGGCGTCTCTCGCCCGGCTCGGAGCCGATTCGCTCTACGCGGGCTGGGCCGGCGTGGACATCGGTCCCCTGGTCGAGCAGGGCGTGCTCGGCGTGGGCCATCGCGTTCACGGCGACGAGTACTTCCGCTACCATCACAGCCCGGCCGACACCTGGGATGCCGTGCGTCCGGACGACCTCGCCGCGAACGTGGCGGCGGTCGCGGCGTTCGTCTACGCTGTCGCCGATTCGCCCGATCCGCTGCCCCGTCCGAAGGACCGCTGATCCCGTGCCTGCCTGGCTCGACCGCGCCCGCGCGCCTGGCCGGCGTTCCAGCGCCGGCGGCCCCAACGCCATCCTCGAGGGACCGATCGCGCCCACCCTGCTGGGCCTGAGCGTCCCCATGATCATGGCGATGTTCCTGGTCACGGCCTTCGGGCTGGTCGACATGATCTACCTCGGCCGGTTCAGCCGGGAAGCGATGGCCGCGGTGAGCCTCGCCTTTCCCGTCACGTACCTGCTCCACACGTTCGGCGGCGCCCTCGGCTCGGCCACCACGAGCACGTGCGCGCGGTTGATCGGCGCGGGCCGCGGCCGTGACGTGCCGAATCTCGTGCTGCACGTGATCGCGCTGTCGGTCGGACTCGCCCTGCTCCTGATCCCGGTCGGCATCCTGCTGCTCGAGCCCGCGCTGCGCGCGCCCGGTACGGAACCGCTGGTGCGCGACCTCGCCCGCCAGTACGGCGTGATCACCTTCGCCGGCGGCGTCTTCAGCCTCTTCGCGATGAACGCGAGCGCGCTCTTCCGCGGCGAGGGCGATACGGTCTTCCCGTTCAAGGTCATGGCGATCGGGCTGGTCCTGAACATCGGGCTCGACCCGCTGTTCATCTTCGGACCGGGACCGTTCCCTCGCCTCGGCGTGCTCGGCGCCGCGGTGACGACGGTCGCGAGCTTCGCGGTCGTCTCGCTCGTCGTGCTGCGGGAGCTCGCCGTGGCCCGCGACCGTCAGGTCAAGCTCGTGCGCGGCGCCTGGCGCTGGGATCCGGCGCTCGTGCGCGACCTCGGCAACGTGGCCGTGCCGGCCGCGCTCGCCAACCTGGCGTTGCCCGTGTCGGTCTTCCTGATCAATCGGATGATCGCGCCGCTCGGCACCACCGCCGTGGCGGCGTTCGGAGCAGGGCTGCGGCTGCTGAGCTTCGTGTTCCTGCCGACCCTGGGCCTGAGCCTCAGCATGATGATCATGGTCGGTCAGAACCACGGCGCCGGGCGACGCGATCGGGTCCGCACGATCACGCTCACGACCCTCAAGTACGCGCTGACCCTGCTCGCCGCGCTCGCACTGCCGGTGATGCTCTTCCCGCGCTGGGCCATGGGGCTGCTGACCGACGACCAGGCGGTGATCGAGGCCGGCTGGCGGCTGGCGCGCTGGGCCACGGTGGCGCGGCCGATGATCAGCATCGTCAACATCGCCGCCTTCTGGTTCCAGGCGAAAGGCAACGGACCCGCGGGCATGGTGCCCAACACGGTGCTGCGCGTGGTGCTCGAGCCGCTCGGCGTGTGGATCGGCCTCGCGCTGGGCGGCCTGGCGGGCGGCTGGTATGGATTCGCGATCGGCGACGCGGTCGGTGGCGTGATCTTCCTGATAATCCTGCTCTGGCGGCTGCGCGTGTACGTCCAGGCCGGCCGGCCGCCGGTCGTCCTGCAGACCTCGACCTAGGAGTCGCCCATGCGCCGACACGAGTTGCAGAGCCGGGAACCGGACCTGTTCCAGGAGGCCGCGCGCTGCGAGGTCGGCTACCTCGGGCTGGTCACGCCGGATGGCACCCCGCGCGTCGTGCCGCTGAACTTCGCCGCCGTCGGCCAGGCGCTCTACTTCCACGGCGCCCTCGCGGGGGAGAAGTGGGACCTCCTGAAGGACGGCGCTCGCGTCAGCTTCATGATGGCCCTGCCCTACAGCGTGATCCCGTCGTACTGGACGGCGAAGGAGTATGCGTGTCCGGCCACCCACTTCTTCAAGTCGGTCGACGCCCGCGGGGTCTGCGGTCCGGTCGCGGAGCCGGCGGAGAAAGCGCGCGGTCTGCAGGCCCTGATGGAGAAGTACCAGCCCGAAGGCGGCTTTCGGACCATCACTGCCGCGGACCCGCAGTACGCGAAGGCGCTGCGGGCCGTCGGTGTCTTCCGCATCGACGTCGAGAGCTGGACCGGCAAGGTCAAGTTCGGGATCAACGAGCCCGCGCGCCTGCGTCGCGTCTGGATCGCGAGGTTGCGTGAGCGCGGCCAGCCCCGCGACCTCGCGACGGCGATCGAGATCGAGAAGCAGCTGCCCCCCGGGTAGCCGCCGCGCCGGCGCCGCCCCGCGCCAGGCCGGCAACCGGCCGGCCGTTTTGGCGTATACTGGGCCTGGCCCGGCGAGCGCCGGGCCGCCGGCTTGTCTCGCGACACCAGCCGATCGCCGAATACCCGCGGAGGATTGTCATGCGACGTTTCGCGACTCTCACGTCTCTGCTGCTTGCCGCGAGCGCGGCCCTCGCGGCCGGCGACCAGCCGAACCTCGACGATATGCGCCTGCTGCGCATGCCTGACCTCCACGGGGACGCCGTCGTCTTCGTCTACGCCGGCGACCTCTGGACCGTCTCCGCGCGGGGCGGCGAGGCCCGGCGCCTCACGAGCTCGGTCGGCCAGGAGACGTATCCCAAGTTCAGCCCCGACGGCGCGTGGCTCGCCTTCAGCGGCGAGTACGACGGCAACAACGACGTCTACGTGATGCCCGCAGGGGGCGGCGAACCCGTGCGCCTGACCTTCCACCCCGGCTGGGACCGCGTCATCGACTGGGAACCTGACGGCCGGCGCGTCCGCTTCCAGACGCCGCGCGCGAGCCACACCGGCCGCGACCTGCAGCTCTTCACGGTCGACCGCGAGGGCGGCCTGCCCGAGCCGCTGATCCTGCCCACGGCGGGACTGTCGAGCTGGAGCGGGGACGGCCAGCGGATCGCTTACAACCGCATGACCGTCGAGAACCGCACCTGGAAGCGTTACAAGGGCGGCATGGCGCAGGACATCTGGATCTACGACTTCGCGAAGAACGACACGCGGCGCATCACCGACTGGGTCGGCACCGACAACTTCCCGATGTGGCACGGCGGGTCCATCTACTACACGAGCGACCGCCAGGCCGGCAAGCTCAACCTCTGGGCCTGGGACGAGGCCGCGAACGAGCACCGTCAGGTCACCTTCCACGACGAGTACGACGTCAAGTTCCCGAGCCTCGGCCCCGACGCGATCGTCTACGAGAACGGCGGCTGGCTTTACGTGCTCGATCTCGCGCAACCAGGCGGCGAGCCGCGCCGGTTGACGGTCGGCTTGCACAGCGACAACGTGTGGGCGCGGCCGGCCCTGCGCGGCGTCGACGCCTGGCTGCGCGGCGCCGACATCTCCCCCGACGGCAACCGCGCCGTCGCCGCGGCCCGCGGCGACCTGTTCAGCCTGCCGGCGAAGAAGGGCCCGGTCGTGAACCTCACCGCGACCCCCGGCATCCGCGAGCGCGAGGCGCGGTGGTCGCCCGACGGCACGACGCTCGCCTACCTCAGCGACCGCACCGGCGAGTACGAGCTCTACCTGCGACCCGCCGACGGCGGCGGCGAGGAGAAGCGTCTGACCGACGGCCTCGACGGCTGGGTCTACGACCTGCGCTGGTCGCCAGACGGCAAGCGGCTGTTGGTGAGCAACGCGGCCCTCGAGCTGCTCGTGGTGGATGCGGCGAGCGGGGATCGCCGGCGCATCGACCAGGGAGTCACCGACGCGATCACCATGACCGCCTGGAGCCCCGCCGGCGACTGGGTGGCCTACACGCGGCCCGAGAGCAACGGCTTCAACTCGCTTCGCCTCTACGAGGTCGCGACGGGCCAGGTCCACCCGGTGACCGACGACCTCACCGACGAGACCCATCCCTGCTTCGACGGCGACGGCAAGTACCTGTTCTTCGCCTCCGCGCGACACTTCAACCCCACGCTCGGCGGCTTCGACCTCCACCCGCTGTGGGAGGACCGCGACGGCCTCTACCTGGTCACGCTGCGCGAGGACGTGCCGCATCCGTTCCCATTCGAGGCGGACACGGTCGCGATCAGGGTCGACGGCGAGAACGAGGACGAAGACGAGGACGCCGACCGGAAGGACGACGACGACGAGGCCGCGACGAAGCAGCCGCTCGTGATCGACCTCGACGGCCTCGCCGACCGCATGGTGGCGCTGGACGTCGAGCCGGGCAGGTACTACGACCTGCGGTTCGCGGACGGCAAGCTCTTCTTCCTGAGCCGGCCGTTCGCGCCGGGCGGCGGCCGCGGCGACCGCGACGCGCGCGCCTCGCTCGAGGTCTACGACCTCGAGGAGCGCGAGCAGAAGACGGTGCTCGAGGAGGTCGACGGCTACGCGCTCTCGCACGACGGCCAGAAGATCCTGTACTTCCAGGAGGGCAAGCTCGGCATCGTGGACGCCAAGGCCGACCAGAAGCCGGCCGAGAAGCCGCTGCGCACGGCCGAGATGAAGGCCGTGGTCGACCCGCGCGCCGAGTACCGGCAGATGCTGCGCGACGCCTGGCGGCTCGAGCGCGACTTCTTCTACGACCCCGACCTGCACGGAGTCGACTGGGACCGCATGTGGACCCGCTACAGCGCGCTCGTGCCCTACGTGAGCCACGGAGCCGACTTCACCTACGTCGTGGGCGAGCTGATCTCCGAGCTCAACGCGGGGCACGCCTACGCGCGCCCGGGCGACCAGCCGCGCGCCGAGGAGATCGGCACCGGCCTCTTGGGCTGCGACTTCGCGCTCGACCCGGCGTCCGGCCGCTACCGTTTCGCCCGCGTCTTCACCGAGCGGGACTGGAACGGCGAGACCGACACGCCGCTGCACGGACCGGGGCGCGACGTCGCCGCGGGCGAGTACCTGCTCGAGGTCGACGGGGTCGAGCTCGCCGCGCCGCTGAATCCCTACAGCCTGTTCGTGGACAAGGTCGGCCGGCAGGTCAACCTGGTCGTGGGGCCGCGCGCCGACGGCAAGATCAGCCGCGAGATCGTGGTCGAGCCGGTCCGCGACGAGGGCGAATTGCGCTACACGGCCTGGGTCGAACGAAACCGGCGGCGCGTCGAGGAACTGTCGGGCGGCACGATCGGCTACCTGCACCTGCCGAACACCGCGATCGCCGGCCAACAGGGCTTCGCGCGCGGCTACTACGCGCAACTGCGCAAGGACGGCCTGATCATCGACGAGCGGTTCAACAGCGGCGGCTTCATCCCCGACTTCATCATGAACATCCTGCGCCAGCGGCTTGTGAATCTCTGGCGGCCCCGCTACGGCCAGGACTACCGGACGCCCGGCACCGCGTTCCTCGGACACCTGGCGATGCTCAGCAACTCCTACGCCGGCAGCGGCGGCGACGCACTGCCGTATTACTTCAAGTTCTACGAGCTGGGCCCGGTCATCGGCACGCGGACCTGGGGCGGCCTGGTGGGGATCGCCCGCAACATACCGCTCATGGACGGCGGCAACGTGACCTTCCCCGAGTTCGGCATCTACAGCCTCGACGGCCAGTGGGTCGTCGAGAACCACGGGGTCGACCCCGACATCCTGATCGACAACCTGCCGCACGAGGAGATTGCGGGCCGCGACCCGCAGCTCGAGAAGGCGGTCGACGTGCTGCTCGAGAAGATCCGCCAGGACCCGATCGAGCTGCCCGACGTCCGGCGGTATCCGTTGGATCGGAAGTAGCGGGGACCGCGTCAGGGCTCCGGATCCGAGATTGGCCTGGCCGGGGACGCGGCCGGTTCCTCCGGTCTGATGTCCCCGAGGTCCCGCTCGCCGATCTGCTGCCGCCACATGGCGAAATACAGTCCGAGCCGCTCGAGCAGATCCTCGTGCGTCCCCGTCTCCACGACGCGCCCTTTCTCGAGCACGTAGATCGTGTCGGCGTGGGCGATCGTGCTCAGGCGGTGGGCGATGAGCAGGACGATGCGCCGGCGATCGGCCGACAGCCCGCGGATGACGGCCGTGATGTCCTTCTCGGTCAGCGAGTCCAGCGCCGACGTCGCCTCGTCGAAGATCAACAGACGCGGATCGCGCAGCAGGGCGCGGGCGATGGCGACGCGCTGGCGCTCGCCGCCCGACAACCGCGTGCCGCCCTCGCCCAGCCGGCTGTCCAGCCCGTTGGCCGCCCGCTCCAGGATGCCCAGCGCCGACGCCTTCGCCAGCGCGGCCAGCAGGTCCTCGTCGGTGGCGTCCGGCTTCACGAACTGCAGGTTCTCGCGGATGGTGCCGGAGAACAGCTGCGGATCCTGGGTGACGAAGCCGATCTGCCGGCGAACCGGATTGTAGCGCAACGCGTTGACCGGCACGTCGTCGATGTAGATCGTGCCCTCGATCGGCGTGTAGAGGCCGACCAGCAACTTGACCAAGGTCGACTTGCCGGAGCCCGACGGCCCGACGAAGGCGATGGTGTCGCCGAGCTTCGCCCCGAACGAGATGCCATCGATCGCGTTCGCCAGCGCCTTCCGGTGCCGGAAGACGACCTTCTCGAAGCGCAGGCTCTCCAGCTCGCCGATCTCCACCGGCTCGTCCGGCCTCCGCTCGATCGACTTCTGCATCAGCAGCTCGAACGACTGGAGCGCCGCCTCGGCCTCGCGATACTGCAGGATGAAGCTGCCGATCTGCTGCAGCGGACCGAAGATGGCGTTGATGATGATCTGGAGCGAGACCAGCTCGCCCGCGGAGAGGACGGCGCGGAAGATGAGCCACAACAGGATGAAGAGGATCGATTGCTTGAGGAGGTTGATGATCGCTCCCTGGAGGTAGGCGAGCGTCCGCACGCGGCGCACTTTCTCCATCTCCAGGTCGAAGATCCGCTGGGTGTATCCCTGCATCCGCCTGATCTCGGGAAAGGTCAGGCCCAGG
The DNA here is from genome assembly GCA_022711765.1 of Candidatus Krumholzibacteriota bacterium. GTDB lineage: Bacteria > Krumholzibacteriota > Krumholzibacteriia > LZORAL124-64-63 > LZORAL124-64-63 > Glo-17. Next base: position 396,505 of record JAKLEB010000002.1, on the reverse strand, counting down.
CTCTTGACGAGCTCCACGTTGCGCAGCGACTCGGTCATCGTGCCGTACATCCGTCGCGTCTCGCGCACGATGGCCCGCTGCGTCGTCCGGATCTGCCGGCTGAGCAGACCGGTCAGCCCGCCCAGCACCAGGACGCCGATGAAGAACACGGGGATGAGCAGCCAGTGCTTGGCGACCGCGTACCAGATCAGGAAGCCCATGCCGACGATGGTCGAGAAGAGGACGTTGACGCCCGCGTTGATGAAGCGCTCGGTGTCGTTGCGGACCTTCTGCAACAGCGCCACCGTCTCCCCGCTGCTGCTGTCCTCGTACTCCTGATAGGTGAGGCGCAGCGTCTGGCGCAAGCCGTCGTCGAAGAGCTGCCTGCCCGACGACTGCACGACGTAAGCCAGCACGTAGTCCTGGCACGTCTTGGCCAGGCGCGCGGCCAGAGCGATGCCGACCGCGATGCCGAGCCAGCCCAGGGCGCCGCGCACCAGCTCCCCTTCCGGTCGCCCCGCCGGGTCGAGGACGTAGTCGTCGATGATCCGCCCCAGGATGAGCGGGTCGACCAGCTCCAGGATCTGCGCCGCTCCCGCCAGCAGGAGGGAGATCGCGATCCGCCCGCGCAGGGGGCGGAGGTAGCGCCAGAGGATCTTCATCGTCACCCTTCCCTCTCGAGCCATCGCGGAGCCGACCAGCCGGGAGTGAGCGTACCACCGCGGCCTCCGCCTTGCCTCGGTCGGAAGCAGAATCCTCCGCCGCCCGTCTCGCCGGCAGGCGGCGGCACGCTCGTCCCCTGGCCGCCCACGGCCGTCTCGAGTATCCTCCGCCCGGAACCCAACCGCAGGAGCCGCCCATGAACACCACTTCCCTCGACCTCGCCGGCCGCCGCGCCCTCGTGACGGGTGCGAGCCGCGGCCTTGGCCGCCACATCGCGATCCTGCTCGCGCAGCACGGCGCTCGCGTCGCGCTCCACTGCCGCGCCGTCGAGCACCCGGCGCGCCTGATCGCGGACCACCTGCCGGGCAAGGGCCACGCCGTCGTGACCGCCGACCTCGCCGACCTCGACCAGGCTGCGGCCCTCCCCGGCCGCGCCGCGGCGGCGCTCGGCGGCCTGGATATCCTGGTCAACAACGCGGGGATCTACGAGCGCATGCCCGCGGCGGGCGAGGACCTCGTGCGCTGGCGCGACCTCTGGGAGCGCACGATCGCCGTCAACCTCACGGCGCCGGCCCTGATCTCGGCCGCCGCGGTCCCGCTGCTCGCCGAGCGACAGGGTTACATCGTGAACGTGTCGAGCCGCGGCGCCTTCCGCGGCGAGCCCGAGGCTCCCGCTTACGGCGCGAGCAAGAGCGGCCTGAACGCCCTCGGCCAGTCGATGGCCGTGGCGCTCGCGCGCCGCGGCATCAAGGTGATCACGGTGGCGCCCGCCTGGGTGGAGACGGACATGACCCGCGACTACCTCGCGAGCCCGGAGGGCGACCAGATCCGCGCGCAGTTCCCCGGTGGCCAGGTCGTCGATCCGGACGACCTCGCCTGGACCGTCCTGCTCGCGGTGAGCGGCCGCGCCGACGCGCTCACCGGCGCGGTGATCGACCTCAACAGCGCGAGCTATCTGCGCTGAGCGCGGCGCGGCCCCGGATCGCGAGATCCAGGGCCGCGCGGTGGTCAGCCGGGCGGGAGATCAGAACACGAAGCCCGCCATGGCGCTGAACGTGCGGTCCTTGAGGTCGTCGTCGATGTCGATCAGGTCGTCGACGACCGCCTTGTTGAGCGCGCTCATCCCGATATCGTAGCGGAGATCGACGATCAGCCGCTCCGCGATGGTCACGTCGACGCCCACGATCAGGCTCCAGGACACGTTCTCGGTCTCGTCCTTGACATCGAAGGTCTCGCCGTTCTCGTCCTCGTACTCGGCTTTCATCGTGAAGGACACCGCAGGGCCCGCGTAGATCGAGGGCGCGATCGCGGGGACGGGCAGCCGGAACTTGGCGAGGATCGGGACCTCGATGGCGTGCACGCTGAAATCATACTCCTCTGTCGCGGTACTCAGAGGCTTGCCGTCGGCGTAGCCTTTCGTGGTGTAGAGGATCTCCCCCTGCACGTTCAGGCCGGGATACCAGAGGTTCACGAACAGGCCGCCCACGAAACCCGTGCGATTCGACGAATCGAGGTCGTCCAGGTTGACGTTCGAGAGGTTGACGCCGCCCTTCACGCCGAACGCTGGCATGGTCTGGGCGGCCGCGATACCGGCGGTCAGCGAGACGCCGACCAGGACGATCAGGAGCTTGCGAAGCATGGTTCCACCTCCGTGAGGGATCGAAGCTATCGGTGCGGCCGGGGGATCCACCGGCCAGTTGCCGTCGGTCGAGGTCGCTCGCTGGAGAGCGTACCAGCGTGAGCCCGGGCGGCAACGGAAATCGTCCCGGCAAGGTCAAGGTTAGAACCACCAACCGGCCGTCAGGATCCAGGTCCGGTCGAACGCCGACGCGCGTTCTTGCATCTGGGAGATCAGGTCGTCGAATTCGGGGTAGGCGAAACGCGTCAACCGCGTGAAACCATGCTGGTAGCGCACCTCGAGATCGACGCGGCCCAGCCGCGCGCCGCCGCCCACGACGAGACTCCAGGACAGGGTCTCGTCATGATCGGTGACGTCCGCCCAGCTCTCGGCGCCGAGTTCGCGGATCTCCGCTTTCAGGAGGATGTCCGCCGCCAGGCCGGCGAACACGCGGGAGTCCAGGCGCTCGGCGGTCAGCCAGTAGCTCACGAGCACGGGGAACGACAGGACGTGCCGCCGGCCGTCGAGGTCGATCGACTCCCAGAGCGTGCCCCCCTCGAAGCCCTTCCGCAGGTACCAGGCCTCGGGCTGGAGCGAGAAATCGTCGCCGAGCGGGACCCGCGCGCCGGCGCCGAGCGCCAGGCCCTCGCGGGCGTCGCTGTAGAGATCGTCCTGGTGCACGGTGGCCGAGGTCAGGCCGGCGTGCAGCACGAGCTCGCGAGACGTCGCCGAAGCGGCGCCGCCGGCGAACAGGCAGACCGCAGCGAGGATGGACAAGCGACGCATGGACGGAGCACCTCCGGGAATCGGCGCCGGACAGACCCGCCGGCGCCCTGCCTGTTTCTGCGCGTCAGGACGCCGCCGAGTCTAGCAGCCGGAGATCACGGGCGCATCACGAAGATTCCCGGCGATCACCGCGCGAGCCGCCGCCGGACTTCCTCGAGGAGCGTGGCGATCTCCCGGTTCTGCGGCGCCAGCGCCCGCGCCTGCTCCAGGTCGGCGACCGCGCCCGGCAGATCCTCCAGATGGAATCGCAGCAGGCCGCGGTTGTACCAGGCGACCGCCAGGGTCGGATCGAGTCGGAGCGCCCGCGCGAGCGAGGCCATGGCCAGCTCGGGCTCGCCGAGGTGGATGTGCGCGAGGCCGAGATCGCTCCAGATGGTCGGGTCGGCGGGCGCGAGCCGCGACGCCCGCTCGAGCACGGGGCGGGCGCGAGCCGGTCGCTCGGCCACGAGGTAGAGGTGGCCGAGGGCGCGCAGGGTCGCCACGTCGTCGCGCCGCTGGAGGTCGAACCAGCGAAGCGCCGTCTCGAGATCGAGGCGGGCCTGGGCGAGCTGATCCGGCGCCTCGGCGAGCACCAGGCCGCGGTCGCGCCGGGCCCAGGCGGCGTCGATGTCGAGCCGCACGCAGGTGCCCGCCGCGTCGACGGTCGCCGAGGCCCAGAATTCCCGCTGCGCCGGCGTCTCGGCCTGCTGGAAGCGCGCGAACGCGAGCGCCGTGTAGGCGCTCACCGAACCGGTCACGTAGTATCGATCGAAGGCGAGCCAGACCGGCAGGGCCTCGTCGGAATCCCGGCCGCTCAGGACCGGGCCGTCGACCCGCTTCACGACGGTCCGGTCCAGGTTCGGTACGAACGCGGCAGCGAACTCGTACTGACGCTCGGCCAGCCACCAGTTCTCGAGCACCTCCTCGACCGCGCCGAAGTCCCGATAGCATTCCGAGGCGCGGACGGTCGCCATCCGCATCCCGCCCTTGACGAAATCCTCGGTGCCGTAGCTCGCCGCTCCGCCCGCGCCCGTGAAGATGCCGTGTGCCGATTGCGGCCCGCCGCGGCGCCAGAACGAGACGGCGTAGATCCAGTGGGCGCGATGGTCGCGCTGGGCGAAGCGGAAGGCGATGTCCTCGGCGCGCCGATTGCGGCCCAGACCCGCCAGGTGCAGCGCCCGCAGCAACTGCACCTCGTCCTGGTCGCCGCCCCAGGCGTCGGCGCTGTCGGTCCAGGCCAGGCCTCGCTTCCATTCGCCGCGGTCGTAGCGCAGCCAGGCCTCGCAGATCGCCGCGCCGACCGCCACCGGCTGCCGCCGATCCGACAGGTACGGCAGCGCGGCGCGGCAACCGGCAAGGGCATCCTCGGTCTGCTGGTAGTCGCCGAACCAGCGGGTCCGCTCGGCGAGCCAAAGCCACGCATCGGCGCGGGTCGGATCCAGCCCGACCGTCGTGCGGAGCGTCTGGAGCTCGGTCGCGAGACCCGCCGGCGAGGCCAGGCGCGCGGCCCACCGCGCCGCCTCGTCGACGCGATCGGCGCGCTCGTCGGCGGGCAGCTCGAGGAACTCGGCGAGTCCCAGGGAATCGGCCCCGGCCGCGAAACGCAGGGATTCCAGATCATCGCCGGCGACCCTGGCCCGGTGCTGGCAACCGGCGAGCACCGCGAGGGCGAGGACGCCGGCGAAGGTCGCCGCCAGCCGCGGGCGCGCCGCTCGCCGGCTCGAAGAACGCGCCCGGCGAGACCGGTCGGTCATCCGATACCCCTCCGCGAAGCGGCGCGGCCCTCTCAGCGGAACAGGCGCTGGAGCCAGCTGCCCTTCTCGACCGCGGTCGCCGCCAGGAGATCGACGCGGCCCAGTTCGTAGCCGTCCAGGAGCACGACCAGCTGCCCGAGCTTGTCGCCCTTCCCGATCGGAGCGTTCACCGGCGCGTTGATCTCGCGACGCTGGTCGAGGTCACCCTCGCGGCCGCGGGGCACGGCGACGTCCAGGGCCGCAGCGTAGACGATCCCGACGTCGGGTTCCTTGCCGCCCCGCACCGCCACGGTCCCCTCGGCGACCTGTCCCGCGGCGGCGATCACCGGGACCTGGCGATACAGGTTGAATCCGTAGGTCAACAGGCGCGTCGTCTCGGTGGCGCGGCCGCGATCGGTCGGACAGCCCATGACCACCGAGAGGAGGCGCACGTCCTTCTGGACCGCGGTCGCGGTGACGCAGTAGCCGGCCTGCTCGGTGTAGCCGGTCTTCAGGCCGTCGAGCCCGCGGAACTTGCCGACCAGATGATTGGGGTTGTAGAGCGTGAACGCGCCGCCGCGGAACGGCGCCGAACCCTGGCTCGACCATTCCAGCGACTTGGGATGCTGGAGCAGAGCGCGGCCGAGGATCGCCAGGTCGCGCGCGGTGGTCACGTCGGGCGACTGGCCGCGGCCGGCCGGCAGGCCGTGGACGCTGTGGAACTCCGTCCTGGTCATGCCCAGGTCGCGGGCCTTGTAGTTCATGAGGTCGACGAACGCCTCGATCGTGCCGGCGACGTGCTCGGCCAGCGCCGCGGTGGCGTCGTTGGCCGAGTGGATCGCGAGCGCGGCGAGGAGCTCCTCGACCGTGAACCGCTCCCCCTGCTTCAGGTAGACCTGGGAGCCGCCCATGCGGCTCGCGCGGGCCGAGACGGTGACGGTGTCGGTGAACGCGAGCTCGCCCTCTTCGATGCGCTCGAGCAGGATCAGCTCGGTCATCATCTTGAGCATCGAAGCCGGCTGTCGGGGCAGATCGATGTTCTTGCCGGCCAGCGGGACGCCGGTGCGGGTGTCCACGAGGATGGCGGCGACGAAGTCGCCGTCGACCGGCAGCAGGGGCGGGTCCTCGGCCGCCGGCGCGATCGCGACGAGCCCGCAGGCGAGAACGACGGGGAGCAGTACGCAAGTCCGATTGGCTCGGGTGACCAGATCCATCTGATTCATGCCGTCCTTTTGTGCTGGGGTGAGAACCCGTTCGACGTTAACGTCGCGAAGGGGAATGTCAAGATCCACTGCCGCCGCCGCCGACCGGGATCGCGGGCGCCGCGGCGCCCCACGCCAGGACCCGCGCCGGGAAGTCGGTGAAGATGCCGTCGACGCCGAGGCGGACCATGAGGTCGTACTCCCACTGGGAGTTGATCGGGAACACCCGGACGGCCAGGCCGCGCGCGTGGGCGGCCTCGACCAGGCGCGCGCGCGCCGACCAGCGCGAGACGTGAATGGCCTCGGCGCCGAGCCGGTCCGCGGTCTCGAGGACCTCGCCGCCGGCGCCCTTGCCCGCGAGCGGAGCGACCGGAATCGCGGGCTCGCGCTGGCGCGCCTCGTCGAGGACGTCCCAGTCGAAGCAGGAGAGCAGGAACTGATCGGGTCGCCAGGCGCCGCCCGCGACGGCGTCCCGCACGATGGCCAGGACGGGCGCGAGCGTGCCGGCGCCCTTGAGCTCCACGTTGATCCGCGCGCGGCCGACGGCCAGCTCCAGGACCTCCTCGAGGAACGGGATCCGCTGGCCCTTGCCGGCGTCGAGCGCCCGCAACTCGGCCAGCGTGTGCGCGGTCAACGGTCCCGTGCCGTTGGTCGTACGTTCGAGCGTCGCGTCGTGGATGACCAGCAGCCGGCCGTGGACGAGGTGCACGTCCAGCTCGAACCAGGTCGCGCCCTGCTCGAGAGCGCGCGCGAACGCCCGCAGGGTATTCTCGGGCTCCTGGCCGCTAGCGCCTCGATGGGCGATGCAGACGGGCGTCTCGGCGCCTCGCGACAAGCGGGATACGGCGGGCATGGAACTCCGGTCTCCAGCAGAGCGCGGTCACGGCCGGACCGCCGGAGGGCCGACGGCGGCCATCGAGCCTACGCTCTCAAGAAACCGCCGCCGGCGCAAGTCCGAAGGACGAAAACGGACCGATCGGCGCTCCCGAGGCCCCTGCGGCGAACCTAGCGCCTGCTCAGGCGACCGCCGGCCATCCTCACGAGGACCGGATCGAAGCGCGCGACCCGGCGCACGAGCTCGGTCTGCGCCGCCATCACGCGTTCGATGTCCTTGTAGGCCTGCGGCGCCTCGTCGAGGTCGGCGCCCAGGACCTCGACGCCGCGCAACCGCAGCAGGTCCGCGACCTCGTCCGGCTGCAACCGCCGCCTGGCCTCGGCGCGCCCCATGGCCCGGCCGGCGCCGTGGCTCGCCGAACGCAGGCTCGTCGACTCGCCCAGCCCGCGCACGACCCAGCCCGGCGTGGCCATGGAGCCGGGGATGACAGCGAGCTGGTTCAGGCCGGCCGGCGTGGCGCCCTTGCGGTGCACGATGACCTCGCGGCCGCCGTGTTCCTCGCGCCAGGCGAAGTTGTGGTGGTTCTCGACCCCGGCGATCGCGCGCGCACCGAGCGCGGCCAGCACGTGGCGGTGGATGAGCTCGTGGTTGGCCGCCGCGTAGTGGCCCATGAGCTCCATGGCGCGCCAGTATTCCTGGCCGGCGTCGCTGCGCAGGTCGAGCCAGGCCAGACGGCGCAGGCGCGGCGGCAGCTCGGGATGCAGATCCGCCGCCAGGCGAGAGTAATGCTCGGCGACCTTGAGACCGGGGTGGCGGCTGCCGGAATGGCTGAGCAGCGCCAGGTAGACCCCAGGCTGCAGGCCGAGATCGGCCCGCTCGAGCACGAGCCGGCCGAACTCCACGAAATGGTTGCCGCTGCCGCTGGTGGCGAGCTGAGACCAGGCGTCGTCCTTCAGCCGCGCGGTGACCGGGCTGACCGTCCAGTCCTCGTCGAGGACGTCGTGCGTACGCCGGCGGCCGGGCTCGAAGGCCGCCCCGGTGCCGAACCGCGTCTCGCGTTCGAGCGCCTCGCGCAGCGCGTCCCGGCGGGTGTCCAGGGTCGCGGGATGCCAGTCGAGGACCGTCAGGCGCATGCGGCAGGCGATGTCGACCCCCACCGCGTAGGGAATGACTGCCTGCTCGGTCGCGAGCACGCCGCCGATCGGCAGTCCATAGCCGACGTGCGCGTCCGGCATGAGCGCGCCGGCGGACGCGACGGGCAGGCCGGCCGCGTCGCGCATCTGCTCGATCGCGGCCGCGTCGATCTCGGCGCCCCACTGGCGCCACGGCGCCGGCCCGCCGGAGCGCTGCGGACCGCGCCGGGACGCGCCGGCGCCTCGCCGCACGGCCGGCGACCGGACAGGGTCCGCGGCCAGCATCCTGGCCGGCGGTCCCCATACCTCGTCGGCCGCGAGCGCCGCCGGGTCGCGCAGCAGGCGCTCGATCGCAACCTGCTGCGCCTCGCGTCCGGCGCCGCGGCGGACGGCCTCGCGGCAGGCGTACCGGACCGCCTGCTGCACACGGGGATCGCGCAGGCCGAGCTTGCGGAGGTCCCTGGCTTTCAGGGGTTTCGGCATGAGGATGTCATAAACAGGATTGCGGCGCGGGGCAAGCGTCCAGGCTCCGTCGCCGGCTCGGCGCGAGGATCGCCGCGAGCGGACGCCCTCCTCGCGCCGCCCGGTCATCCTCGCGCCGCGAACTCGGGGACGAGCCCCTCGATTTCCGCCTGCAACTGGTCCAGCCGGGCCAGGAAGGCGGTGCGCCGATCGGCGACCAGCTCGCGGGCGAGCTCCCGGTAATGCGCGACGCCCGACCGGAGATTCTCGAAGCACTCGCCGACGCTCCTCGCGATGCCGCCGTCCGGAGCGGTGGCCAGCCGGCGGACGTCGTCGCGCAACCGGTCCACGTGGAGCGACAGTTCCTTGAGCAGCATGTGGGGCCGGTCGGCATCGAGCGGCAGCTCGCCGCGCCCGTAGATGTGGTCGACCATCTCGGCCAGGGACGCCGCGCGCCGGAAGTAAGCCAGGTTCGGACCGCAGCAGACCGCGGTCCGGGCGTCGGGGTCGATCCCGCGGGGTCCGGTCGCGCCGCCGGCCAGGTCGTGACAGATGCAGGCCTTGGCGACGACAGCAGCTTCCCGGCGCGCGCGCTCGGCGGCCGAGCAGGCGAGGGTCGCGATCTCCGCGAGCTTGTGGCGCTGGTAGATGCGGCTCGCCGTGCAGATCGGTTTGGCCGTGAACTCCGTGTTCGAGACCAGGTAACCCTTCGGACAGCGGCTGCCGGGTTCGCCGAGCGCGATCCGGCGCCGCCGCGCGACTTCGCTCGGGGACGTCACGAGCGACCAGAACGGAACGCCGAGCGGCGACGAGTCGCTCAGCCTGATGTCTTCCTCGCCAGCCTGCTCGAGTCGCGCCAGGGTCTCGGCGTCGATGTTGACCACCTCGGGGACGAGTAGAAACGGGGTGCCCCAGCCGGTGCCGTCGACGCCGTAGCGGGTCCTCAACAGCGCGTCCTCCTCGGCCGTGCCGATCCCTCCCTGGACGGTGATGCGTGCCGGCGCGGGCTCCGGCCGATCGCCGCGACCGAGCGCCGCCAGGGCCTTGGCGCGCACCGCGCGCAGATTCTCCGCCAGGTTTCCGCGCTCGCGCTGGAACTCCGCGAGGATCGGTCCCAGGAGCTGGCCCTTGCCGCCGAATGCGTGGCCTCCGCAGTTCAGGCCCGATTCGATCCGGAACTCGGAGACGTGGAGGCCGAGCCGGGCCAGCAGGTTTCCCTGGATCATCGCGGATCGGAAGTCGTTCACCTTCAAGATGATGCGCTTGCGCAGGTCACCCCGCTCGTCGGGGAAGACATCCGAGAATTCGGCCAGGTAGGAGAACAGGCGCCGGTTCAAGCCGGCCGAGAAGACGACCGAGCTTCGCAGGCGGCTGTTCATGAATCCGCGCAGCGCGGCGAGCGCATCCGAGCCACGCTCGGGCAGCGGCCGTCCTTGGCGGTCCCGATCTCGGTCCAGCTTGGTCATGATGTTCACGTCGATGGAGCCGGACACCACCCGGCGGCGTAGCTCCGCCTGCAACGCCGCGCGCCGGTCGGGATCCGCCAGGGTCTGCATGTGGCGGTAGAGGTCCCTCAACGGGGACGGCGGCAGCAGCTCGAAGTACCGGACGATGTCGCTGCCCGCCTCGAACCGGGCCTCGCGCACGCGGGCGATCTGCCGTTCGACCAGGCGGTCCAGCAGGTCGAGATAGCCGGTGATGCGGCGGGCGCGGGCGTCGGGCTCGCGATCGCCGATGGGCTCGCACGGTTCGCCCTGATCGGCGCTGATCCGCTGCCTCATCTGCTCGATCAAGACGTCGTCCACCAGCGAGATCACCGAGGAGATGCCGAAGCGCGCCACCTTCAGCGGCGCGTCGATCGTGAATCCGGTGCCCATGACGGGAATGTGGAAGGAATGGACTGCGGCGGCCTGATCCACGGCGGCTCCTCGGTCTGGGTGGCGCGACTGAACGACGCGGAGCGCAGGTCAGGTCGGTGTCACGTGAGTTCAAAGTACTCGCCAAACCCCAGGAACGCCAGCGCCGTCGCTCCCGCCGGCGGCGTGGCGAGGCGCGACCGGCTCATTCGGCGCGGTAGGCGCCGGTGCCGCGAACGGCGAGGACTTCGCCGAAGTAGACGCGATGGTAGTCGTCCTGCGGGTAGTGGGACGCGATCGCCGGATCGAGGAAATGCGCCGGATCGAGATCGTCCCGGTAGATCTTCCGGCACTCGACGATCAGATCGGCCTCGGCGAATCCCGGCGCCGCCACGACCAGCGACGGGACGGGCGTCAGTCCCGACTCCCGCACCTTGTCGACGTCGCGTCCGGATCGCGCGCCCAGGTACTCGAGGATCGGGCGGCACGCCTCGGGCAGGGCGCAGAGGGTGAACGTGTCGTACGCCTCCATGTACTCGAAGGTATGGCGGGAAGGCCGCACGACGACCTGGGCGAACGGGCGGTTCCAGATCGTCCCGAAGCTGCCCCAGGAGACGGTCATCATGTTGAAGCGCCCCGCGGACAGGTCGCCGGCCGTCAGGAGCAGCCACCCGGTGTCCCACAGGAGATGGCAGCGAACCTGGAAATCGTCGATCGGGATGCGTGGCAATTCCATGGAGATTCCTCGCGGCAGTCGTTGGAGTCGCCGGACGGCGCGAGGATAGCAGATCGGCCGCGACGGAGCCAGCCGCAGATCAGCGCGCGCCCTCGAGGTGGACGAGCAAGGAGTCGTACTCGGCGACGAGCTCCCGCTCGCGGTACGCGAACGTGCCGATGACCATCGCGAGGTTGCCCTGGTTGGCCACGATCGCCTCCGTGCCGCCGCGGAACAGCTCCGCGTAGATCAGCTCGCCGGCGGTGCGCGCCTGGTGCTCGTAGCGATCCTGACTGGCGTAGACCCGCGACAACGCGAGCACCTTCGCGTAGTCGAGGTGTTCGAGCGCCCCCGTTTCGCCGGCCGTGTCCCAGGCTGTCCGGAACACCCGCGCCGGCGAGATGAAGCCGCGCGGGAAATCGCGGGCCTCCAGCCGGGGTTCCTGCGGGCCGCGGCCGTAGATGCGGCTCATCCGCTCCTCGTGGTACTCGCCCGCGGCGAGGACGCCCTCCCGGTTGCTCCGCAGCTCCTCGGCGATCGCGGCCAGCGCGCGGTCGGCGTGGGCCCGATCCGCGCGGTCCTGCCGCCATTCGTTCGCTGCGAGCGCCAGCACGACGCCGAGCACCACGAAGAACGCCTCGAACAGCGCGGTGGTGACGATCTGACGGCGAGGGCTGGGCACGCCGGCTCCCTGGGAACGGGTGTGCGACCGGCGGTCCCGGGCGACCGCCATCGCGAGGTTCGAGGCTCCCGGATGCGCCGCGTCAGGACGCGGCGATCACGCGTGGTCGTTCCTGCCGAACGTCCGATAGACCGCGGCCCCGATCACGCCGCCGACGATGGGCGCCACCCAGAATAGCCAGAGCTGCTCGAGCGCCCAGCCGCCGCCGAAGACGGCCACGCCCGTCGAACGCGCCGGGTTGACCGAGGTGTTCGTGACCGGGATCGAGATCAGGTGGATCAGGGTCAGGGCGAGGCCGATCGCGAGACCGGCGAATCCCTGCGGGGCGCGCTTGTCGGTCGCGCCCATGATGACGATCAGGAACATCGCCGTCATCACGATCTCGCAGACGAGCGCCGCCAGGAGACCATAGCCGCCCGGCGAGTGCGCGCCGTAACCGTTGCACGCGAAACCCGCGCTCGCCGAGAACCCGGCCTTGCCGCTCGCGATGACCAGGAGGATCCCGCCGGCCACGACGCCGCCGAGCACCTGGGCGACGACGTAGCCGGGCACGTCCTTGGCCGCGAACCGTCCGCCTGCCCACAGGCCGCAGGTCACCGCGGGATTGAGGTGGCAGCCGGAGATGTGGCCGATGGCGTAGGCCATCGTCAGGACGGTCAGACCGAAGGCGAGTGCGACGCCCAGTAGACCGATCCCGACCTGCGGGAACGCGGCGGCCAGGACAGCGCTGCCGCAGCCGCCGAGGACGAGCCAGAACGTGCCGAAGAACTCAGCGAGAAGTCGTTTCGACATGAGCTACCCCCTTTGGCAAGCGTGAGCGACGGGGGTATGATCGAGGAAGGTCGCGAGCCTGTCTATCGATTAATGACAGGGACGCCGCGATCGAACCGGCCGATCGCAGCGGCGGCCCGGACGCCGGCAGGGGGCGACGCGCCTCGCCGCCGTCGCGCGCGCCGTCTCAGCGGTTCGTCTCCCGGTTCGACCGCCGGCGCCTCGCGATCAGCAGCCCGTAGATCGCCGCGTTCGCCAGGATCACACCGGCGCCGAGCGCGAGCTGAGCCGAGCGGGTCAGCCCCTCGGGGTAGATGATCGGCGACAGGTAGTGGGCGATGAAACCCTCCGCGTAGCCGGTCTGGCCGCCGAGGACCCGCCAGTGGTTCTCGAGCGGAGTCAGCGGACAGATCCAGCCCGTGAACTCGATCGCGATCCCCCACGCGGCGCACGGCAGGTGAACCCAGGCCGCTCGCGGCCAGCGCAGCGCGAGCAGGCCGCCCGCGATCACGAAGGCGATGAACAGGAGGTGCAGCACGACGGCGATGTCGGCGAGGAGACGGAGGGGCATTCGGTCCTTTCGACGCGCGGCGCTCAGGCTCTCGTCGCCCGCCTCATCGCGCGAACGCACTCCGAGCGCGCCGGCAGCTGCGCCCGCGCGGACTTCAGCTCGCGCTCGTCCAGGTACGAATAACGGCCGACGGTGCTGCGGCGTACGTTGTCGAAGGCGGCGGACACGCCGCAGCCTATGTCTGGACTGACGAAGCGCAGCTCCGTCGACAGATGGATCATCAGGTCGACCTGCCCGGAGCGAGGTCGGCCGCAGCCCGGCGCGCGGGGCCGAGTCGTTTGCGGCGGCAAGCTCCATCCCGACGCCGTGCTGGATGCCGGGATTGCGCGATCGAAGGACGGGCGGGAATGTAGAGACATCCGGCCGTTGCGACCACGGCCAGACTGCGAGGTTAAACAGGAACTCTTTTGGATACACCGCCATTGAAGGGTGGATTACAATGAACCAGATTCGCGATCGCTGCCCTGCCGGCGGTCGACCAGGCCTCCACGAGAGGAACTCGATGCGGCCTCTCCACCGCCAACTCGTGGTTCGCGCCGTCCTGCTGCAGATCGCGCTCGCGCTCCTCGCGAGCGTGGCGGGCCGCGCGGCGGAGACGCCTGACCGCGTTCTCGCCACTGAAGATTTCAGCTTGCGGAACTACGCCGGCAAGGTGGTCCTGGTCGATTTCTGGGCCTCCTGGTGCAAACCCTGCGCGCTGTCTTTGCCGTGGCTCTCGAAGCTCGCTGCGACGTATTGCGACGAGGGGCTGGTTGTCGTGGCCGTCAACGTCGACAAGAAGCTCGCGGCCGCCGAGTCCTTCCTCGCGGTCCTCGACCCCCGGGTCGTCGTGGTCCACGACTCCGAAGGCAAGCTGGCGGCCGCCCATGAACTCGAAGGAATGCCCAGCTCGTTCCTCTACGACCGCACGGGGAAGCTGCGCGCGCAGCACGTGGGATTCCTCCCGGCCGAGGCCGCGAACCGCGAGCAAGCCGTCACTGATCTCCTGCACGAGGAGGCGACTCCGGATGCGCATTAAGAGCGTGCTTGGCTTGAGCGCCCTGCTCGCGATCGGCCTCGGTGCCGTGGGTGGCTGTGCGAGCATGGGTGTCGAGCCGTGGGAGCGCGACCTGCTGGCCGAGCCCGGCATGCAAGTCGACCCCAATCCGCTCGTGACAGCCCTCGACGAGCACATCTACTTCAGCAAGGAAGCCGCGAGCGGCGGACTGGCTGGGGGCGGGGGCGGCTGTGGCTGCAATTGACGTGCGCAAGGCGCTGGTCGCCGCGTGCGCGGTCCTCGGTGTGTCCGGCCCGACCGCCCGCGCCACCGAGATCGAGACTGCGGTCCTCGGTTACACCGAACCGAGTCGCGTCTCGGCCCTGGAGGCGGTCACCGACCTGCGGCACGCGTTCGCGGACGGTAAGGAAGTGAACTTCCGCCTGGTCCTCGACGCCTTGACCGGCGCCTCGGCCAGTGGCGCCACGCCGAGCTCCCGGGTCCAGGTCTTCACGCGTCCATCGGGCAGCGGGTCGTACCAGACGGCGCCGAGCGAGACCCCTCTCGACGACACCTTCCGCGACACGCGGGTGGCGCTCAGCGGCGGATACGCGATGCCGCTGGGCCGGGTGACGACCTGGGACGCGGGCCTGTACGGCTCCACCGAGCACGATTACACGTCGCTCGGCGTCAACACCAGCCTGGCCCGCGATTTCGACAAGCGCAACACCTCGGTCGCGGTGCGCGCCGCCTACTTCGACGATACGATCAACCCGGAGGGCGGCCGGCCCGAACCGTTCGGCGCGATGCAACCGGCCGGGCAGGCGCAACCGCGCCTGACCGGCGATGGTGCGAAGCAGACCCTCGACCTCGGCGTGAGTCTCACCCAGGTCGTGGATCGCAAGACCGTGGTCCTTCTCGACTACACGTTCAGCCAGGTCGACGGCTACCAGACCGATCCGTACAAGTTCCTCAGCCTGGTCGACCCGGTGACCGGCGATCCCGGCGAGTATCTCTTCGAGAATCGTCCCGACGCCCGCAACAAGCACATCGCCTACGGCCGCTTCGTGCGCCACCTCGGCCGCGACAACCTGCGCCTCTCGTATCGCCTCACGGACGATGACTGGAACGTCACGTCGCACACCGTCGAGTTGCACTACCGCTGGAACCTCGGCGCCGGCCATTATCTCGAGCCTCATGGTCGCTACTACACGCAGACGGCGGCCGATTTCTACCGGCGCTACCTCGTCACCGGCAGCGACCTGCCGCAGCACGCTTCGGCGGACTATCGGCTGGGCGACATGCAGGCCTACACGGCGGGTCTCCTCTACGGCCGTCCTGTGGGTGACCGCAACGAGCTGACGGTGCGCTTCGAGTACTACTGGCAGACCGGAGAGAGCCACCCAGCCGATGCGATCGGCGTGCTACGCGACTACGACCTGTTCCCCACCGTGGATGCTTTCATCGTCCAGGTGGGCTATTCGCTGAGAATCTGACCGTGCCACTGGACATCGAACGCCGGGACGACCACTGGCGGGCCACATTCACCGCCATGGCCAGTCCCTGCGAGATCCTGCTGGACCTCGACGATCCCGCCCACGCCCGCCGGTGCGCCTCCGGCGCCCAGAGCGAAGCCCTGCGCGTGGAAGCGAAGTTCAGCCGTTACCGCGACGACAACGTGATCCACGCGATCAACCGCGCGGCGGGCCGCCCGGTCGTCGTGGACGACGAAACCGCCGATCTCCTCGATTTCGCCGCGCGCTGCCACGAGCTGAGCGGCGGCCGTTTCGACGTGACCTCGGGCGCGCTGCGCCGGCTCTGGCGCTTCGACGGCAGCGACCGCGTGCCTTCCCGCAAGCAAGTCAAGCAGCTCCTGCCGCTGATCGGCTGGACGAAGGTACACTGGGAGCGTCCGGTGATCACCATGCCCGCCGGGATGGAGATCGATCTCGGCGGCATTGCCAAGGAATACGCAGTCGACCGGGTCACGGGCCACCTCGCCGGCCGGGTCGGCGCCGCCACGCTGGTCAACTTCGGCGGTGATCTGAGGGCCTTCGGCATCCGTCGCGGCGGCGCACCCTGGGATGTCGGGGTCGAACGACCCGGCGCGCCGGACAGCGTCGCCTTGCATCTGCAACTCGCGGAGGGAGCGCTCGCCACGAGCGGCGACGCGAATCGCTTCCTCCTGCGCCGGGGAACCCGGTACCCGCACATCCTGAACCCCCGCACGGGATGGCCGGTCGTGCGAGCGCCGCGCTCGGTGACCGTCCTCGGCGACACCTGCACCGAGGCCGGCCTCCTGGCTACCCTGGCGATGCTATACGGCGACCGGGCCGAGGCGTTTCTGGAGGAATCGGGCGCGCGGCACTGGGTGATTCGGTGAATCAGTGAGGCCGGCTTCGCGCGCGCTCAACGCCGCCAGACGGTTTCCCGGAGCGGTGGATCGAACATCGCTCCGGGTTCGATGCCGTCTCGTCGAGCGGGATGGCCTCCCCGAATTGTCCGGAGAGCCTTTCCTGGACGACGGGATGCTAGACCGCGGCCCCCCGTCATATCGCTTCCCTCAACGCAGGACTCAACCGTACCGATTCGCCGGTGACGATGGGTTCCAGCCGCTCGAGCTTGCGGGTCTGGACGCAGAGGATGGCGGGTCGCGCGGCCAGGACGTCGACGCGGCCGGCGGCGATCATGGCACCGAGCTGCAAGTCTTCGCCCAGGAGACCAAACTCGACCCGGTCGGCGAGGTCGCGCTTGCGATGGTCGTGCGCGACGAGGGCGATCGTCTTCTGAGTGTGCACGGACGACCCCCGTCCGCCGATCAGGAGCGGATCTGGAAGCCGGGCTGCTTCTTCGCCTCGTACATCAGCCTGTCGGCACGCCCGATCAGGTCGTCCGCGGTGCCGTAATGGTCCGGCCCCGCCTGGGCGAGCCCGATGCTGACCGTGATCCCGGGCAGCTCCTCCCCGAGCGCCGCGATGAAGCGCTGGCTCAGCGACTCGGCGCTCGCCAGGTCGCCGTCGACCACGACGACGCAGAACTCGTCGCCGCCGTAGCGGCACGGCAGGTCCTCCTCGCGGCAAGTCCGGCGCAGCACCCCGGCGACGGCCTTCAGCACCTCGTCGCCCGCCTGGTGTCCCCGCGAATCGTTGACCAGCTTGAAGTCGTCGATATCGAAGTACATGAGCGAGAGCGGCCGGCCGCGGCGCTTGGCGTGGGCCAGGTCGCGCTTGAGGTTCTCGTGCAGGGCGCGCGGGTTGTAGAGGTCGGTCAGCGGATCGCGCCGCGCCAGCTCCTCGAGCTGGCGGGTGCGCCGGGCGACCTTGCGCTCGAGGTTCTGGGCGTAATCCTCGACCTGCCGGCGGCTCTGTTCGACCTCGTCGAGCAGGGTCGCGATGTAGGTGTCCATCACCAGGGACGTATCGAAGGACAGGAGGCGATCGAGCGCCCGCAGGGCGGCGGGCAGATCGGCCGGCGGCGGGCCGGCTCGGCGCGCGAGGTGATCGCCGATCGTCTCGCGCAGCTGATGCATCGCCGCGAGGTACAGCCGCGGCTCGATCCCGAGGCGCTCGTGGACGCAGCCGATGTGCAGGCGGTTCTCGACGTAACCGCAGTCGCAACGCCCCTCGAACAGGTCGAGGACGTACTTCCGCTGGGCCACGTGCAGGCGATGCAGCGTCGCGGGGTCGTCGATCACCGCGGCGACCTCGGGAATGGCCAGCTCATGCCGGTAGAAATCCGCGACGACGCCGTCGACCACGGCGGTTGCGACCTCGCGGAAGCGGGCGAGGGCCGCGAGCGATTCGTCGTCGACGCGGTGGAGTCGCCGTCGATGGGCGAGCTCGCGATCGGTGAGATTGACCGTGAGCCGTTGCAGTCGCTCGGCGTCGTGCAAGAGCGGCGACCTCCACTGGACCGGCTGCGATCCGTCCGGGCAAGCCATCGAGAGGATTGTCCCGGCAAGTTATCCGACTTCGCGCCGGACGTAAACAGAAGCCGGGACCGAGCCGTTCCCGCCCGGTCCCGACCATGCGGCCGTCACGGTTTCCAGTGCTGCCAGACCTTGCCGACCAGCTCGGGCCCGGGATCCAGCGTGGGGCGCCCCGGCTCCCAGCCGGACGGTGTCACCTCGCCGGTCTTCGCCACGTGCTGGAACGCCTTCACCTGCCGGAGCAGCTCGGCCGGATTGCGGCCGACCTCCGGAGTGAGGACCTCCATGGCGCGCACGTTGAAATCGGGGTCGATGATGAAGCGGCCGCGGATGTCCACGCCGGCCGCCTCTTCGTAGACGCCGTACACGGCACCGATCCTGCCACCGGCGTCCGAGAGCATCGGGAACGGCACGCCGCCGTCCACCATCTTCATCAGCTCTTCGGACTGCCAGATCTTGTGCACGAAGCGGCTGTCGGTGCTCATGGCGAACACCTGCACCCCGAGCTTCGCGAATTCCCCGTTGAGGGCTGCGACCGCAGCCAGCTCGGTGGGTCAGACGAACGTGAAGTCGCCCGGGTAGAAACAGAGGACGATCCATTTCCCCTTGTGGTCGCTCAGCTTGACCGGCACGAAACCCCGGCCCTCGACGTACGCCGTCGCCTCGAAATCGGGCGCCGGATGACCGACCCTGGCCTGCATACGGATCACCTCCGCGGCTGCGGCGGGCGCGGCGGCGGCCGGGGTCGCGCCCCCGGCGATGGGCCCGCGCGCCGGCTTGACGCAGCCGTCCTTCTGCTTGGTCATACTGGACTCCTTGCCGCCGGGCGAGGTTGTCTGGCCCGGCATTGAGCCGAACCTTAATGCGATTGATTGGCGATGTAAATTTGCAGCGATATGCTGGGATCTCCCGGTCGACCCCGCGCGGCGGTCGCCCGCGTTCGGCGCGACGGAGCGGGTTCGAACGGATCGAGCCTAGTAGTCGAAACCGCCCGCGCAAGCCCCGGCCAGATTGACCATGATCCAGAAGGCTCCGGCCCCGATCCCGACCCAGAGCCAGATCTTGGCAGCCTTCCGCTTCGCTGGACTCGGATCCCGGAGGTTGATCGCGCCCATGACGATCCCGATGAGCGGGATGATCAGGCTCCCGAGGATGATGCCGAGGTTCATCCCCTGGCCGAAGGCCGCGCCGCCGGTCGCCGCGTGGGCGCTGGCGGGCGCCGCCGCCGCCGCCGGCTGCGCGGTCGCGAACGCCGGGACCTCGGCGACCTTGCCGCCGCATTCGGGGCAGAACACGGAATCGTCGGGGATCTGCTTGCCGCATTCCTTGCAAAACATGGGGCTCTCCTCTATCGCGGCACCGACGTGCCGCACTGGCGACAGAACCGCGCTTCGGGTAGCAGGCGGGAACCGCACTTGCGGCAGAATGCCGGTCGGACCCGCTTGGCCGGCGGGGGATCGCCGGCCGGTCGTTCGGCGGCCCGTCCGGAACCCGCCGCGGCGGTCGCGGAGCGTTCCACCACCGCCACGTGGGGGCGAACCCACTCCTCGAGCTGGTTGAGGCCCCGTTCCATCTCGGGCGTGATCGCGTCGAGCCAGTGGGCCTCGGCGATCCAGTACTCGAGGCTGCCGGTGGGCTGGACCGCCTCGATGCGGAACGGGATCACGGTCAGTCCGCGCCGTACGGCCATCTCGACTTCGCGGCTGATGTGCTTCGAGCTGTTCGCGTGCGAGGACAGGACCAGGACCATGACCCGGCACTGGCCCATATACTCGGCGATGGTCTCGGCGAAGCTCTTGCCGGGAATGCCGTCCCGCGGGAAGATGCAGCAGCGGATGCCTCGCTGCTCCAGGGTCCCGCAGACGGCGTCCGCCGCCTTCTTGTCCGGACTGGCATATGAGATGAAGACTTCGTGCGCCAAGGCGTTACTCCAGGGTCATTTTCATCCTCTTTGCCGGCAGGATAGCAGGATTCGGCGCGACGCCAAGCGGGAATCTGGCGGCGCCGGAGTCCGACCGGACGAGGACAGGAGCCCGCGGGCGCCTGGGGAAGGCGTCCGACGGGCTCCTGCGCGAGGACGTTGATCCTGGCCGATCGGCTACCGGTGCTTGAGGAGGTCGCGGATCTCCTCCAGCAGGGTCTCCTGCCGGGGAGGCGCCGGCGGCGCGGCCGGCGCGGCCTCTTCCTTCTTCTTCATCGTGTTCATCGCCTTGACGACCATGAAGATCGCGAAGGCGATGATCACGAAGTCGACGACGGTCTGGATGAACTTGCCGTAGTTCAGGGTCACGGCCGCCACGTCTCCGCTCGCCTGCTTGAGAGTCACCGCCAGGTCCGTGAAGTTGACGTTGCCCAGCAACAGGCCGATGGGCGGCATGATCACGTCGGCCACGAACGAGGACACGATCTTGCCGAACGCGGCGCCGATCACGATACCCACGGCCATGTCGATCACGTTGCCGCGCATCGCGAAGGTCTTGAATTCCTTGATCATGCTCATGATTGAATCCTTTCACGCACGTCCATGTCACGAATCCTCGAGGATACCGATGACCTGCGGGCTCACGCCAGGATACTCGGCGACTGCCGGCTCAGGGAACTGGAATTTGCGCGGGTTCAGACGACGGTCCCACTGGCGCCGGACCGCTGCCGGACCGGCGCGCACGTGCGGCGCATGATCGGTCGGGTCGGCGAGCGGCGCGCCGCCTCCACGAAACCGGCCGCCAGGAAGGCGCTCGGCAGGCCGGTCCACACGAACGGGTCGGGCGTGCGTTCCATGGTCGCCTCAACGGGGTAGCCCTCGACGATCGTCGCGCCGCGGGCCGCGGCGAACTCGACCGCGGCCCGCAGCATGGCGACGGACAGCCCCTGCCGACGGAACGCCTTCTTCACGAACAGGCAGGAGACCGACCAGACCGGCGCGTCATCGATTGGCTTGAGCACCCGCGACCGGGCGAGATGGACGTAATCCGTCCGCGGCGCGATCGCGCACCAGGCGACGGGCTCGTCGCCGACGTAGCCGAGGATCCCCGGCTCCGCACCCGCCCGGACGATCTTCTGGAGAGCCCGCCGGTTCCGGTCGCCCTTGCCCGCTTCCCAGTCCTTCCGAGGCAACCGCCAGGCCATGCACCAGCAGCCGCCGCAGGCACCGCGCTCGCCGAAGAGCGCGGCCAGGTCCGCCCAGCGATCGGCCGTCGCGGGGTGCCAGCGGAAGGCGGCGCTCATAGCACGCCCCCCCGCGTGAGCAGGAGGCCGATCAGTGCCGTGAGCAG
This sequence comes from Candidatus Krumholzibacteriota bacterium, assembly GCA_022711765.1. GTDB lineage: Bacteria > Krumholzibacteriota > Krumholzibacteriia > LZORAL124-64-63 > LZORAL124-64-63 > Glo-17. The sequence goes on along the minus strand of JAKLEB010000002.1, from coordinate 375,344 downwards.
GATCAGCCCGGCGAGGGCGATGCCGCCGCCGATCACCAGGAGCTTGAGCCGGGCCCGCTCGCGGGCCGCGTCGAGCAGACGTCGCTCGGCGTCTGGCGAGAGCTGCAGTGCCGGCATCACGCCCGCCGGGACGCGGCTCGCCCGCATCGCCGCGGCGAAACCGGGGTCGTCCGCGCAGAACGCCTCGATCAGCGTCCGGCTATCCTGGGTCGCCTCGCCACCCCGGTAGAGCGGCCACAGGTCGCTCACCACGTCGCGCGTCACGTCGTACTTCATGGTCATCTCCCTTGCTCGTCCAGCGCGCTTGCCAGTCGCAAGCGGGCGCGGTGAACCCTCACCTTGGCGGCAGCGATCGAGATCGCGAGCGCTGCGGCGATGTCCTCGTAGGACAGGTTGTGATCGACGCGCAGCAGAAGGGCTGCCCGCTCGCCCTCGGACAGGTCGTCGAGGGCACGCAGGACCGTCTCGAGGCGGGTCTGCTGGTCCAGGTCCCCGCAGAGATCGCGGGCAGGTGAAGGCAGATCCTCGTCGAGCGGGACCTCGCGACGGCGACGGCGCTGGCCGGTGAGGTAGGTGTTGCGGACCACGGCCAGCAGGTAGGCGAGCGCGGTCCGGGTCTCGATGCGGGGAGCCCGCACGAGGAGGCGCACGAAGGTCTCCGAGACGAGGTCCTCGGCGGTGCTGCGGTCTCCGCACAGACCCCACGCGAAGCGCAGGAGTTCTGCGGCATGCTGGCGGTAGAGGATCTCGAAATCGTTCATGGCTGCCTCCGCGCGGAAGACTCGGAGGCAGCCATTTGGTTACACGGTCTCTTGCTCGACGCCAGGACGCGCGTCGCTGGTCAATGCTGTTGTCCCTCGTGCTCGCCGCCGGACATCAGCAGGGCCATCTCCTTCTGGTTGCGCGCGACCAGGTCGTGCATCTGGGCGATCACCTGGGGATCGTCGTGCGTCACGATCGTGACCTCGGCGGCGTCTCCCTTGATCGTCTCCATCTTGACGCCGGCCATCATCAGCTGCCCGAACGCCTGGCAGCTGCCGCACATCTTGACCTCCGCCGGGTTGATCTGGCCGGAATGCATCTTCGTGCCGAGCTCCTCCATGGCGGCGCTCGCCTTGGCCATGGACTCGGCGTACTCCGGCTCGACCGTCATGATGTACAGCATGCCCTTCTCGAGGTTGTGGCTCTCCCAGGTCGCGTGCTCGAGCAGGCCGGGATCCGTGAGCAGGTTCTTGCAGAAGGCGCAGTTCTCCATGTCGAACCAGCCGGACTCGGTCTTCATGGCGTGGCCGCCCGCCAGGACGGGCAGGGCGAGCGCGAGCAGACCGGCGATCAACGTGGCTCTCTTCATCGGGATCCTCCTTCGAGCTGGGGTCCATGGCGGCGCGGGTACCGCCGTCTACTCTAATCGCGGACGTCGCGGGCCGCATCGTCCGCGCTTCACCTAGAAGAAATGCCTCGCGAGCCCGAGCACTCCCTGGCTCCAGGGTACGCGGTGGGTCCGGTCGCCCCGCGCGTGCTGGAATCGCTCGCGATTCGCGAGATACCACTCGTAATTGCGAAGGAGCGCGTCCTGGTTGGAGAAGCGGGGCGTGAAGCCGAGCGCCCGTTCGGCCTTCTCGACCGACACGAAGGAATCCCTGGTCGCGGTCTTGTAGACCCAGGGGTAGAGCGGCGACAGATGCAGCAGCTCGAGGACCTCGAGCGCGAACACGACCAGGTTGCCGGGCGAGCTGCGGATCTTGCGGCCGAAACCCGCGCGATCGAGGACCGCCTGGTAGTCCTCGCGCATCGTCGAGAAGACCTTGGCGCCGATGTTGAACTCCGTGTTGACCGCCGCCGGGTCGGGATGCTCGGCGACCCGGACCAGCGCCTCGCAGAGGTCCTCGACGTCGAGCAGCTGATAGAGGTTCCGGCCCCGGCCGATCATCGGGAACGAACGGCCCTCGCTCGCCCACTCGTAGAAGATCGCGAACACGCCCAGGCGCTCGGGGCCGACGAAGGATTTCGGGCGGATCGTCGTGACGGTCAGGCCGCGTTCGCGCAGCGTCCGGACGTAATGCTCGCACTCGACCTTGCTGATCCCGTAGGGCCCCACGCCGGTCGTGGCGTCGGTCTCGAACAGCGGGTGCTTGTCCGGCAGACCGTAGACGGCGGTCGACGAGATGTAGATCGACCGCGGGACCCGGTTCGTGAACGCCGCCTCGAGCACGTTGCGGGTACCGTCGATATTGGTCGTGAGGATGTCCCGCTTCGAGTAGAGGGGCAGCGCGGCGGCGCCGTGCATGACGACGTCGAAACCGCCGGCGGCGAGGCAGGATTCGATGCCCGCTCGGTCGCGCACGTCGATCTGGGCGTGCGTGATCCGTCCCTGCAGGTCCGGATAGTCGAAGGGCTCCTTGTCCAGCGTCGTCACCGCGTGTCCGCGCGCGACGAGGAACCGCGCCAGGTTGACGCCGAGGAATCCCGAACCGCCCGTCACGAGCCATCGCGCCATCGTTCGACCTGCATTTCGTCGCATCGCCCCAGGCGTCGCATCACGCCGACGCAAACTAATACGACCGCGTCCCGGCGTCGAGGGTGCGATCGCCGCGCGTCAGGGCCGGCGGATCGACCCCGAACAGGCTCACGAGCAGCTCGGCCGACGGCGCCGGGGCGTTATCGGACCGGATTCCCCGGCGTACGGCGAGGCCGAGGATCAGCGTCCAGAAGACGCTCGCGAGCTCCGCCGGCTCGCCCGGGCGGACCGAACCGTCCGCCTGGCCGGCCTCCACGATGCGCGCGATGGACGCCTGGAGCTCCAGCTGTCCGTCCTCGAGCGCCTGGAGCGCGTCCGCCGGTACGTTCGCCGACACCGCTGCCGACGCGACGAGCACGAGAGCGTTCGCCGCGTCCCCTCGCCGCGCAAGGTCGCGGCGGACTCCTCCCAGCGCCAGCTTGAGCCTGTCCCGCGGCGAGACGGCGAGGTTCTCCAGCGCGTGCGCCGACGCGACCATCGCCGCCAGCGCCGAGCGGACCAGCTCGACGAAGATCGCGTCCTTGGAGTCGAAGTAGTGGTACACCAGCCCGTCGGAAATTCCGGCGGCCCACGCGATGTCCGAGATCCTCGTCGCAGCGAGGCCGCGATCCGCGAAGAGCTTCAACGCCGCCGACAGGACGAGCCGGCGACGCTGGTCCCTGATCCGCTGGTTTCCTTCGGGATTCCTGCCCACGATCGCCCGCAATCATTTGGCTGAATATTCATTCAATCTATATCACCATGATTTCACGACGGATGCGAGCCGTCAAGGTCCTTTCCCGCTCGACCGGACCGGCCGATTCACGAGCCAGACCCCGCCGAGAATGACCGTGCCGCCCGCGATCACGGCGACCGTCAGGGGCTCCCCCAGGATGACGGCGGCCACGCCCGAGGCCACCAGCGGCTCGAGATACAGGAATGCGCCCATCTCGGAGGCGGGAAGCGCCTTCAGCGCGTCGTACCAGAACACGTACGCGAGGCCCGAGCAGGCGACGCCGAGAAACACCACGCCAGCCCAGCCGGATGCGGTCAGCCGGCCGAGCTCGCCCAAGCCGGGACCGGCCAGGAGCGCGGCCGTGCTGAAGAGCCAGCCGAAGGCGACCAGGTGGAACGTCATGAGCGCGGCCTCGTGCCTCGCGAGCCAGCGCTTCGAGAGCGCCGAGACGACCGCCCAGTTGACCGCGCTCGCGAGGATCAGGGCATCCCCGGGAACGCCGAAGCTCCCGCGGAGCACCGCCGGGAGGTCGCCGTCGCTCACGACGACCAGGACGCCGGCGGTCGCCAGCGCGATCCCGAGCACCTGATCCGGCCGCAGACGCTCCTTCAGCACGGTCCACCCGAGGATCGCCATGAAGACGGGAATGGTCGCCACGATCCACGCGGTGGTCGTCGCGCGGGCCGTCACGAGCCCGTTCGACTGCAGCCACTGGTGGAAGGTGATGGCCAGGAACCCGAGCAGGGCGAATTCGGCGAGGTCCCTCCGGGCGACGCGGCGGCCTTGCCGGCGGACGGCGACCACCGCGCCGAGGACGACGACGCCGATCGCGAATCGCAGCCACACGACGGTGATCGGCGACACCTCGCGCAGCGCGACCTTGGTCGCGATGAACGAGGCGCCCCAGGCCACGACGGCCAGCGTGACCTTGGCGACGGCGACGAGTCGGCGGCGGTCCATGTCGCTGACCATGCAAGCCGGGAATCGCCGAGACGGCAAGGCGGCCGGTCCCAGGAAGGCTGTCAATCCCGGACCGCCGAAATCGAGCTTGGCGGATCGGCGCCGCCGACGCTAGGATGCCGACGCAAACAGGAGTTGTTGGAGCTGGTTACTCGCTCATCCCGGAGGTGCTCACCATGGAGGGTCTCGGTCTCCGGACGGCCCGTCTCCTGCGCGAACCGACGCTCGCCGCGGTGGTCGTCGCCGCGCTCGGCCTCTCGCTCGCGCCGATCGACAGCTCCGCGTCCCCGCCGCTCGAGAGCGGGAACCCGGAACCCCCGGCCGCCGGCGTTCTCAGGTTGACGTCCACCGCCGATTTCGCGGCCGGCACCTTCGACGGCGCCGGCGTGAGCGAGGTCGACAGTACCGCGACGGGCGGTCAGCTCCGCCTCGCGGCGCGATTCAGCGACCTCTTCCTCGCCCCGACTCTCGACCCCCAGTGGCACGTCACGCGACCGTCCGCCGGATTCGCGCCGCTGATCGCGGGCGGGATCCTCGACGTGCAGGAACGCGACGACGACACCTACCTCACCTCGGCGCTGGAGACCTGGGCGACCTGGGACGCCGGTGTCGTCTGCGAGGTGAGGGCGATGGTCCTGCCGGGCAGCGCGTTCGTGAATCTCGGTTTCACCTCGAGCACCTCCGAGACCGGACAGTGGGCGTTCTTCTCGACGCGCGGAACCGGCAACCAGCAGGTCCCGGTCATCAAGGCCAGCGTGCGCGCCGAGGCCGGCGGCACCGTCGACGTGCCGACCTCCGCGACGTTCGGCGAATGGCACGTCTTCAGGATCGAGTGGATGCCAAGCCGCCTCTCTTTCTTCGTGGACGGGGCGCTCGCTGACGAACGGACCGGGGTCGAGCTCACCCTGCCGCAGCGCGTCGCGCTCTACAAATCGGACGCGTCGGCGTCGCCGCTGCTCGTCGACTGGGTCCGCGTGACGCCGTACGCCGGATCACCGGGCCGCCACGAATCGGCGATCCTCGACGCCGGCGCGGCCGGCACGCCCTGGACGACGCTCGCCTGGGATGGCGAGTCGCCGGTCGGCACGGGGGTCGCGTTCCAGACCCGAACGGGCGAGACGCCGACTCCCGGCAGCGGCTGGTCGTCGTGGTCGGCGCCGGCCGGCGGCGCGATCACGAGCCCCCACGGCCGCTACCTGCAGTGCCGCTCGACGTTGACCACGACCGACCTGGACCGGAGCCCGCTGATCGACGAGATCCGGGTGGGCTACACCTATCCCGACGTCACCCGGCCGGTCGTCGTGGCGACCTCGCCGCCCGACGGGGCGGCGCAGGTCCCGGTCGGCGCCGCGGTCACGGCGACCTTCGACGAGGCCATCGATCCCGCCACGCTGACGGACGCGAGCTTCCGGCTCGACCGGACGGGCGGCGGAGCCGTCGCCGCGACCCTCGACTACGACCCGGTCTCGTTCACCGCGACGCTGGCACCGGACGCGCCGCTCGATCCCGAGACCGGTTACGAGGCGCGCCTCACGACCGATGTCGCCGACGGCGACGGCAACGGGCTCGCCGCCGCCGTCACCTGGTCGTTCACCACGGCGCCCGCGGACGAGACCCCGCCCGCGGTCCTGGCGACCGTCCCGGCCGCCGGCGCGGCCGGCGTCCTGGCCAATCGGACTCTGAGCGCGACCTTCAGCGAGGCCATCGACCCCGCATCCCTGACGGCCGAGAGCTTCACGGTCGCCCCGCTCGGCGGCTCGCCGGTCGACGCCACGGTCACCTGGGATCCCGCCGGCCTCCGCGCGATCCTCGACCCGGCGGCCAGTCTCGACTGGGGCGCCGTCCACGAGGTCCGCCTCGCCGACACGATCCGGGATCCGGCTGGCAACGAGCTCGGCACTCCGGGGTCGTGGACCTTCTCGACCCGGCTCGTGGCGCCGGCGGTCGCGACGGCGACCTCGGCCGCCGACTTCACGGCCGGCGACCGCACGGACCTCGCGGTCACCGAGATGGACCATGGTCCGGGCGGCGGCCAGCTCCGCCTGCCGGGGCAGCTGAACGACCTCTTCCGCGAACCGACCCTCGGCCCGGAGTGGCACGCGACGAACCCCGAGGGTTACACGCCGGTCATCGCCGACGGCATCCTCGACGTCCAGGAACGCAACGACGCGACCTTCGAGCTGTCGTCCATCGAGTCCGACCAGACCTGGGGACCGGGCGTCGTGCTCGAGGCGCGCGCGATGTTCATTCCCGGCAGCCGGTTCATCGACGTCGGCTTCGACGCGACCACCAACGGCAACACCCAGTACGCCTGGTTCTCCACGGGCGGCACCGGCGATCAGCCGGGAAACGAGCGGATCTATGCGCGGTATCGCGAGTGGGACCACAACACGATCGCGCTGGAGACGACCGCCACGTACAACGAGTGGCACGTCTTCAAGATCATCTGGACGCACGGACACCTGCAGTTCTTCGTCGATGGCGTCCTCGAGGCGGAAGCGTCCAACGTGCTGATCATCGCGCCGCTGCACGCGGCGTTCTACAAGTCGGCATACTCGGACACGCCGTTCTACATCGACTGGATCCGGGTGACTCCGTACACCGCGGCCGCCGGTACGTACGTATCGCCGGTCATCGACTCCGGCGAACCGGCGCTCGACTGGTACGACCTCGAATGGTCGGGGCTCTTGCCGGCCGCGACGAGCGTGCTCTTCGAGACCCGGACGGGCGAGACTCCGGCGCCGGGCGCGAGCTGGTCCGCCTGGGCGCCGCTCGACGGCATCGCCGTCGCGAGCCCGCCGGGCCGTTACGCGCAATACCGCGCGTTCCTCGCGAGCGACGATCCGCTCGCGAGCCCGGTCATCGATGAGATCCATCTCAGCCGCGACGGGATCCTGGACGCGATCGCGCCGGCGGTCACGACGACGTCGCCGGCCGCGGACGCGCAGAACGTCGCGATCGACGCGCAGGTCACGGCGACCTTCACCGAGCCGCTCGATCGCGCGACGCTGACGTCCGCGAGCTTCACCCTCGCGCCCGCGGGAAGGGCTGCCGTCCCGGCGGCGGTGACCTGGGACCCGACCAGATGGATGGCCATCCTCACGCCGGCGGAGGCGCTCGAGGCGACGGCGCTGTACGAGGCCTGCCTCACGACCGCGGTGACCGACACGGCGGACAACGCGCTTCTCGGCGGATACTGCTGGACGTTCACGACCGGCACGTCGTTCGGCGCCGGGGTCCCCGAGGCGACGCGGCTCGGACCGAACGTCCCGAATCCGTTCAATCCGCAGACCCGGATGACCTTCGACGTCGGGCAGTCGGACGAGGTGCGGCTGGCGATCTACGGGCTCGACGGGCGCCTGGTCCGGACGCTGTTCTCCGGCCGCCTCGGCCGCGGTCGGCACACGGCGGACTGGGACGGCCTGGACGACGCGGGCCGCGAGGTCGCCGCCGGCGCGTACGTGGCGAGGCTCGAGACGTCCCACGTCGCGCGGTCGCGCAAGATGACCCTGCTTCGCTGAGCTACTGCCAGCGGAAGATGCGGACGGCCACGACGTAGCTGCCGAGGCCCCAGGCGGTCAGGATCGCCAGCTCGGGGCCGGTCGCCCACAGCGACGCGCCGTCGTTCATCACGGCGCGCAGGGCGTCGTTCAGCGCCGTCAGCGGGAGCGCGCGGATGGCCGGCAGCACCGCGGCGGGAAAGCGCTCGTAGGAGAAGAAGGTCCCCGAGAGCAGCCACATCGGCAGCATGACCAGGTTCATCCAGCCGCTGACCGATTCGACGGTGCGCGGCCGCGCGGCCACGAGCAGGCCGAGGCCGGCGAAGCTCGCGGCGCCGACCAGCGACACGAGCGCCAGCGCTCCCAGCGAGCCGCGGACCGCCACGTCGAAGAACAGCCAGCCGAAGCCGATGACCGCGGCCACTTCCAGGCCGAGGAACAGCAATCGCGAGAGCGCGAAGGAAGCCAGGTAGTCGGAACGCCGCATCGGCGTGGCGGCGAAGCGCTTGAGGAGCTTGCGGGTGCGCGCCACGACGACCGAGAAGCCGATGCCCCACATGCCGCTGCCCATGAGGTTGAGGCCGACGAGGCCGGGAATCAGGAAATCGATGTACCGCGAACCGGGACGCGCCGTGGTCTCATCGCGGACGGCCACCACGTCGGCGCGGCCGAGCGCGCCCTGGATCGCGTCGTCGAGCGCCAGCCGCGCCGCGCGCCCCTCGACGCGGCTCGGCTCCCAGCGGTAGACGACGGCGAGGGAGTCCGCGACGGCGGTCAGCTCGGCCACCGCATCGACGTTGCCCTTGCGCAGCGCGAGCGCGGCGGCGTCCGGCGTGAGCAGCTCGACCAGCAGCCGATCGTCCTGCCGCAGGCGGATCGCCAGCTCGGTCGCGGCCGCCCCGCCATCCGTGATGACGGCGACCTTGGCGCGCTCGACCGGCTTGCTGCGGAACGCGATCCCCAGGGCGAACGCGAGCAGCACGGGGAAGACGAAGACCCAGAACACGGCCTCCGGCTCGCGCACGAACTCGAGCACGCGCGAGCGCGTCAGCTCCAGCAGCGCCTGGCCTCGCCAGGCCGGACGGGCCGGGTCATTCATCCTGGAGCGTCCGTCCGGTCAGGTGGATGAAGACATCCTCGAGCGTCGCCTGGCGGGTCTGCAGGTCGGCGAGCGCGATACGCCGGCTCCCGAGGAGCGCCAGGAGCGCCGGCAGGGTCTCGCCGATGCGGTCGGTGTGCAGCAGCTGGCGTCCGTTGCGGGTATCAGCGCCCTGGACGCCGGGCAGCGCCGACAGCTCCGCCGTGGGCAGGGACGCCGCCGCCTGGAAATCGACCACCTGGCTGGCCCCGAGCGACGCGACCAGCTCGTCGGGCGTGTCCAGCGCGATGATGCGGCCGTGGTCCATGACGGCGACGCGGTCGCAGAGGCGCGCCGCCTCCTCCATGTAGTGCGTGGTCAAGAGCACCGAGCCACCGCCCGCCCGGAACTCGCCGACGATCTCCCAGACGTTGCGGCGCGCCTGGGGATCGAGGCCGGTCGTCGGCTCGTCGAGGAAGAGGAGCTCGGGATCGCTGACCAGGGCGCAGGCGAGCGCGAGACGCTGCTTCTGACCGCCGGAGAGCTTGCCCACGCGCGCCTGGCGCTTTTCGACCAAGCCGGCGAGGTCGATGACCTGGTCGACAGCCCGACCGCGCCGGTAGAAGCTGCGGAACAGCCGGACCGTCTCCAGGACGGTGAGCTTCTCCGCGAGCTGGGTCTCCTGGAGCTGCACGCCGAGCCGCTCGCGCAACTCGCGATCGCGCCCGGCGCCCCAGCGGCTGGCGAGGATCTCGACCGTGCCGCCGTCGGCCGCGGTGAGCCCCTCGAGGATCTCCACGGTGGTGGTCTTGCCGGCGCCGTTGGGACCGAGCAGCCCGAAACATTCACCGCGGCGGACGTCGAGGTCGATGCCGGCGACGGCCGTGACGTCGGCGTAGCGCTTGACCAGATTCACGCAGTGTACGGCCAGGTCGGCCACCATGTCGATTCCCGCCATGGGAAGCGGCCCCCGGCAGGAACCGGGAGCCGCTCCGGCGCTCTCGCGCGTCGTGTTCGGTTCTAGCGGAACAGGCCCTTGATGGAGCTCCAGTCGGTCGCCTCGGCGCCGACGCCGCCGCAGAGCACCACGTTGGCGCTCGTGTCGATGGCGTAGCTGCCGGTGATGCCGCCACTGAAGGTGCTGATCACGAGCCAGTACGAGGTGCCCGGCGGCAGCACGATGTTGTCGCTGAGCATGAACGCGCTCAGCAGGCTGACGCCGTCGTCGTCATCGTAGAAGACGGCGTTCGCGAGCGGCGTGGCCGGATTGAACGGATCACAGTACAGGAACAGGGTCGTGTCGCCGATCGTCGTGCCGTTGCTGTTGACCACGATCTCGATGGGCGACTGGTCCGTGGCCTCGACGCAGTACACGTCGTAGTACTGCCCGTCGGCGCCGGAATCCGTCAGGGGGAACGCACAGGCCAGCGAATACAGGCCGGTGCCGAAACCGCGGTTCCACATCGGCGACGCGGTCGAAAGCGCGCCGGTGATCTGGATACGGCCCGGCTCCGGGATCGTGTACTCGTTCACGTCGATGGACTTCTCGTCGGCCGCGGCGGCGATCCCGGCGCCCAGGGCCAGGGCGAGGGCGAGGTAAATTACCAATTTCATGATATCGCTCCCTTCCGCGTGGTGAGCGCTCGTCCCGATGCGACGAGCGAGTGGCGAGCACGGAGTCTAGCACGGAACGAAGATCGATACCACTACCAAAACAGTCGCCTTGGCGGGGGAGCGGCCGGCGGCGGCCGCGGCCAGGCGCTCGCTCAGGAACCCACCTGCCGGACGCTGTCGATCACCGTCCCGTCCACCCACTTGATCGCGGCCACGACCTTGTCCGCGAACCTGGCGCGTTCCGGCTTGCCCCCGCAGATCTCCTCCACCTCGCCCTTGATGTCGGCGAGCGCGCGGATCGGCAGCGACGACCCGCGCACGGCGGCGAGCAGGTCCTGCCGCAGCGGGTTGATCGCGATCCCACGCTCGGTCACGACCACGTCGATCAGCTCGCCGGGGCCGCAGATCGTCGTGACCTCGTCGAGCAGCACCGGGATCCGGTCGCGGAAGCTGGGGATCGGCAGGATCGTGCACTTCGCGAACAGGCAGTTCTGCCAGCCGCCGATCCCGTGTTGCAGCAGACCGTCCGAGTGCGTCACCACGTTGGCGTTGAAGTTCAGGTCGACCTCGGTCGCCCCAAGCACCGTCACGTCCAGGATCGAGGCGAAGTTGCCCTTGCCGTGCCAGTTGTAGCTCGTGAACGGCGACGTGTTGACATGGCGCGGGTTCTCGCGCATCGAGCGCACGCCATCGAGGTCGAAGGTCTGGCCGTCGAGGATGTAGTCGGTCAGGCCCTCCTCGAGCATGTCGGTGAGGTACTTGTTGGAGCCACCGCGCACGAAGCGCGCCTTGATCTTGCGTTCGCGCATGATGTCGCGCAGGAAGATCGCGAACGACAGCGCCGTGCCGCCCGCGCCGGCCTGGAACGAGAAGCCGTCGTGGACGATGCCGACCTCGTCGCAGAAGCGCGCCGTGAGCTCGGCGATCAGCAGGCGATCGGGCGATTTCGTGATCTCGGTCGTGCCCGAGACGATCTTCGAGGCGTCGCCGATCGAGTCCATGACGACGACCTGGTCCACGTGGTTGCCCTGGATCTGCCAGGGAATGCACGGGAACGGCACGAGGTTGTCCGTGACCACGATGACGTGGTCGGCGTACATCGAGTCGGCGAGCGCGAACCCGAGCAGGCCGCACGCGGCGGGCCCCCGGTCGCCGGTCGCGTTGCCGAACGCGTCGGCCGTCGGCGCCGCGATCACGGCGATGTCGATGTGCACCTCGCCGTCCTGGATCGCCTGCCAGCGCCCCCCGTGGGAGCGCAGCACGGCCATGCCACGCATCTTGCCGCTGGAGCAGTAGTCGCCCAGCGGGCCGTTCATCGAGCCCTCGATGTGGTGGAGCACACCGCTCTCGAGGTGCGCGACCTGCGGCGCGTGGATCGGGAAGCTCGCCGACGGGAACCAGCGCAGGTCGCGGGCGCCCAGCTCGGCCGCCGCGGCGAACACCGCATTGGCGACGAAGTCGCCGTTCCGCAGGTGATGGTGCGTCGAGATGGTCATGCCGTCGCGCAGGCCGGCCGCGGCGAGCGCGGTCTTCAGGTCGGCCACGACCTTGTTGCCGTCGGCGGGATAGTCGACGCAGCTGCGGATGGGCGGCGCGGCCTTGCGCCCGGTCGGCCGGTGCTTGCGGACCCCCGGGAACGGAACGGCCGGCTCGCCGTTGATCTCGACGGGCACCAGGCGACCCAGGGCGTTGCGTTCGAGCTTGGTCATCCCCGCACCTCCGCGTCGCGCCAGTCGGCGCGCAACCGGCCGACCAGGACGGCGGTCTCGACGGTGGTGACCGCGCGCCTGACGACCGGCGCGTCGATCATCTTGCTGCCGAGAGCGACCACGCCGACGCCGCGTCTCTGCGCGTCCTCGAAGGCGCGCACGATCTTGAGCGCCTTGTCGATCTCCGCCGCGCTCGGCGCCAGCGCGTCGTGCACGACCGGGATCTGCCGCGGGTGGATGCAGCCCTTGCCCACGTAGCCGAGCGCCCTGGCCTCGAGCACCGACTGGCGCAGCCCCTCCATGTCGGTCACGTCCGAGAACACGGTGTCGATCGGCTGCACGCCCGCCGCGCGCGCGCCGTTGAGCACCTGCGACCGCGCCCAGAACGACTCCGTACCCTGCAGCGTCCGCTGGGTGCCGATGTCGGCGGTGTAGTCCTCGAGCCCGATCGAGAGCGCGACGACCGACGGGTGCGCGGTCGCGATCTCGTAGGCCCGCCAGGCGCCGAGCGCCGACTCGACGATCGGCATGAGGAAGACCTCCCGCGCGGGCACGAGCCGGCCGAGCTTCTCGGCGACCGCGACCACCTGCTCCGGCGACTCGACCTTGGGGATCAGCACGAGGTGGACGTTGTGCGGCGCGATCCAGTCGAGGTCCGCGAGGCCCAGCTCGCCCTGGTTGATGCGCACCATGCGCTCGGCGCCGCGGAAATCGACCGCGCGCAGCGCGTTGCGCACCAGGGCGCGCGCCGCGTCCTTCTCGCTCGGCGCCACGGCGTCCTCGAGGTCGAGGATGACCCCGTCCGGCTCGTGAAGCCCGGCATTGACGAAGAGCTTGGGCTGGGTGCCCGGCAGGTAGAGCCGGGTGCGGCGCAGCCGATCGCGCCGGCTGGCGTACCGGCACCGGTCCGCCATCGGCAGCAGGAACTCGGCGGCGCAATCGGGCAGGGCCCGCTTGACGGCCGTCTCGAGCCGCGCCGCGAGGGTGAACGGAAGCGCGCCCTGGTCCACGATCTCGATCCCGGCGTGCGCGACGCCGAGCGCCCGGCAGCCGCCGGCGACCAGGGTCCGGATGCTCTGGCCGTACAGGCCGGCGACCTTGCTCTCCAGCGCGATCTCGACGCCGCCGGCTTCGCGGATCTCGACCGCGATCCAGCAGTCGCTGCGGACCTTGGGCCCGCGATCGCCAGCCTCGCCTCGTGCCGCCATGCGTTCACCTCGTCCGTTGGTGGCTTCCTCAACCGGCGCCTCCGAGCGCCGGCTGGCAGCGGATCAGCGGTCGAAAGGTGGTCAGCGACGGGATTGGCCGCAAGGCAGCGCCCGCGCCGCCGCCCGCCAAGGCGGCGTTCCGGTCCGGGCGACCTTGTCCACAGATCGCGCCGGATCCGCCGCGCCGGCCGCGCACGGCAGGAACGGGTTCCTTTTTTGGGGTTTTGTGCGTATGCCAGTAAGACTATCGATATCAACCAGTTGCAGCGCTCGTCGTCATCGAGCCGGGATGCGTGGACAACCGGCCGGAAGCTGTGGACAACTTGGGGATATCTGGAACGCGTTCGGGGGGTCTCCGCACCGGACGCCACCGCCCCGCCCAGGCTCGGCGGCGCAGCGAGGCGGGAGGCGGGCTGTCAGCCGACCCGCCTCCCGCGAAACGCGGTCGCTACCTCGCCAGGTCCTCGACAACCGCCTTGAAGAGCGTCCAGACCTTCGCGACCGACGAGACCTGGACCCTCTCGTCCGGAGAATGCGCGCCGACGATGTTCGGCCCGAAGCTGACGATGTCGAGATCCGGATAGCTCCGCAGGAGCAGTCCGCACTCGAGGCCCGCGTGGACCGCCTTGAGCTCGGGCCTGGCGCCGAAGAGCCGCGCATACTGGTCGACGACGATGTGCAGCAGCGGCGACGCCGGATTGGGCTGCCAGCCCGGGTAGCCCGCCGGTTGCTCGATCTCGGCGCAGGCCAGGCTCGCCAGCGCCCGGTGCACGCCCGCCAGGTCGTCGAGGTGGCTCATGACCGAACTGCGGCTGCAGCAGACCATCACGACCTCGTTGCCCTCGGTGCGCACCACACCCAGATTGCTGCTGCTCTCGACCAGGTCCGGCAGGGCTCGACTCATGCCGAGCACGCCGCTCGGAATCGCGACCAGGAGGCTGAGCAGCCGGCGCGTGTCGCTCTCCGTCCAGGCCTTCTCGACCTTGCTGGAGCCGATCTGCCAGTTGAGGTCCGGGTCGGCGTCCTGGAGCTCCTCGGCCTTGACGCGCTCGAGGAATTCGTCGACGAGCTGCTTGAAGACGCGCGCCTTGGCCGCGGGCACGAGGACCCGCGCCTCCGCCTCGCGCGGGATCGCGTTGCGCAAGAGACCGCCGCCGATCTGCGCGACGCGCAGCGGCATCTGGCCAGCGACGTGATCCAGGGCGCGGGCGAGCAGCTTGTTCGCGTTGCCGCGACCGGTATTGATGTCGAGCCCGCTGTGGCCGCCCCGGAGGCCCTTGATCTCCTTGGGCCCGACCTTGATCCCCTTGATGGCGAGCTTGCGCCCGACCATCGATTGCGGGGCCTTGCCCGCGCGCAGCGACAGCGTCAGGATGCTGTCTCGACCGCCGGCGCAGCCCATGAAGATCGCGGCGTCCTCCTCGCTGTCGAGGTTGATCATCCGCCGGCTCCGGAAGAAGCCCGCCTCGATGCCAGCCGCGCCGGTCAGTCCACGTTCCTCGTCGACGGTCAGCAGGATCTCCACCGGCCCGTGCCGCACGCCGGCCTCGACGGCGAGCGCCAGACCCATCGACACCCCGATGCCGTTGTCCGCGCCGAGGGTCGTGCCGTCGGCCTTCACCCAGTCGCCGTCGACCTGGACCCGGATGGGGTCCTTGGCGAAGTCATGCTTCGTCGCCGCATCCTTTTCGCAGACCATGTCGACGTGGCCCTGGACCAGCACCGGGGAGGCGTGCTCGAGCCCCGGCGAGGCGGGGATCTCGACCAGGAGGTTGCCGACGCCGTCCTCGCGCCAGACGAGGCCGCGGCCGGTGGCCCAGGTCTTGAGCATGGCCATGACGGCCTTCTCGTTGCCGCTGCCGCGGGGGACCCGCGCCAGCTCGCCGAAGATCTGCCAGACGGACCGGGGCTGCAGTTCATCGAATGTGGCCATGGTGGCTCCTCGCTGTGAGTGGATGCGGTGGCGTGCGCCGTACAGGTATAGACCCCGGGTCCGGGGCCGTCAACGGTCCCGCGGCGCGAGCGCCGCCACGAGCGGACTTCCCGCCGGCGTCCAGTTGCCCTTGACGACCTCGCCGGCGCCGGCCGGGAACAGGAGCCAGCTGTACTTCCCGTAGTGGCCGAGCCGACCGCCCAGGTGCTCCAGTCGTTGCGCGCTGCGCGTGTGGATCACGAGGTCGGTCGCGTCCGCCTCGCCGGCGGCGGCATAGACGAGGTCCCACTCCTTCAGGTCGTAACGCGTGCCGGCGATGAAGACGAGGTCGCCATGGATGCTCAGCTCGGCCGGCTGCCGCACCTCGAGCACGCCGGGGTCGGGGTTCACGATCACGTTGACCGCCGCCGGATCGGGCCGGCCACGGTCGCGCAGGACGGGGTCGTCGCACTCGCAGAACTCGCGGGCGAAGGCGGCGGTGGCGGCGCGCACCATGGCGCCTGCGGCCGGCGGCACGAAGACGAACTGATCGGCCGCGAGCACGCGGCTCAGCGTGGGCTCGATCTCGGCGGGGTCGAGGCGGCGGAAGAGGTCGTTGTCCGGATCCACCGCCACGGACACCGCGCCGGCGACGTCGAGCGTGAACTGCTGCTCGG
Source organism: Candidatus Krumholzibacteriota bacterium (assembly GCA_022711765.1). GTDB lineage: Bacteria > Krumholzibacteriota > Krumholzibacteriia > LZORAL124-64-63 > LZORAL124-64-63 > Glo-17. The sequence goes on along the minus strand of JAKLEB010000002.1, from coordinate 359,453 downwards.
CGCGAGCGAAGCGCACTGTTCGGCGGACCGTCTCGCGCGCGGTGCCCACCGCGATGGGGACGAGCAGGTCGTACGGGGGCTGATCCTGCCGGATCGTGAAGCGGACCTGGTCGCCGTCGCGCGCGGCATCGGCGAGCTCCAGGCGCGGCGCGCCGGCGCGCTCGAGCCACTGCGCGCGAAACGTCTCGAGGTCGCGGCCGCTCACCGACTCGAGCGCGGCGAAGAAATCGCTCCAGGCCGCCGGCCTGCCGCGGAACTCGGCGTAGACGCTGCGGATCGCGGCCAGCACGGCGTCGCGACCGAGCTCCTGCTCGAGCATGTGCCAGACGGCCATGCTCTTGCCGTAGCCCACGGCCCGGGTCGCGCCGCTGTGGCGCGACTTGAAATCGACGAGCGCGAAATCGCGTGCGGGGTCGCCGCCCACGTACGCGGCGTAGTCCTTGAGTTGATTGCGCCGGTACTGCCACGCCGCCTCGGGCGACTCCGCGAGCTTGTAGAGGTAGTCGGCGAACCAGACGGTCAAGCCCTCGCACCAGTTGCCGCCCGCGCGATCGACAAAGACCGAGTTGCCCCACCAGTTGTGCGCGATCTCGTGGCCGAAGCTCGTGTAGGGAATGAACGGCAGGCGGAGGACCTGGGCGCCCAGCAACGTCCACCCCGGCATGCCGTAGCCGGTGGGGAACCAGTTCTCGACCGTGGTGAAGCTGCGGTAGGGGTAGGGCCCGATCAGGTCGGTGTAGAGGTCGAGATAGTGCGCGGTGCGCTCGAGGTAGAGGTCGCTCAGGCGTTGGTCCGGCTGCAGGAGGCACGTGCGGATCGTCACGCCAGCGTGCTCGCGCTCGGTGACCGTGAAGGTGTTGGCCACGAGGGAGATCCCGTCGACGGGCTCCGTGATCCGGTACGTCGTGCGCCGCCGACCGTCCGCTTCGCGCTGATCGACGATCTCGCCGCTCAGCACGGGGTACCAGCCGGCAGGCGTGTCGACCGTGAAGGCGCCGGCGTGCAGCGCGCCGTCGACGCGGGGCAGCCAGGCGGCGTCGCCGCTCAGCCAGATGCCCTCCTCGCCGACGGTGGCGGTGATCTCGCCGCCGACGTTCTCCCTGGAGAAGCGGACGTCGTCTGTGGGCTGATGGGCGGCAGCGAGCACGTTGACGACGGCGGGGCCTTCGCCTGGCCACGCATGGCCGGCCACGGTCCCCAGGAACGCGCCCGGCTCGGCGGCCTCGCCGCCCGCGTCCGGTCCCAGCCACAGCGTGACGCCCTGGTCGATCGTGAACGAGTCGGCGCCGGCCGGAAGGATCACCCGATCGGCGATCCGGACGGTGTGCGCGGCGAGGTCGAACACGATCTCGACGTCGTGGTGGACGACCGGCGGCGGTTCGGCGGCCAGAGCGGCGGCGCCGAGGACGGCGCCGAGGCCGAGGACGGTCGTGCCGAGGATCCTGTGCATGGGGTTCGCTCCCGGGCTGGGGGTCTCTTCGAGTCCTGCCAAGGATAATGGACGCCGGCCCCGCGGCAAGCGTCACCAGGCGGCCGCCGGCCGGCCCTCAGCGTCCGCGCAGCTGGAACGAGACCGGCATCGCCACCCACACCGCGATCGGCCGATCGTCGCTCGTGGCCGGCCGGAAGATCGCGGTCCGCGCGGCCGCGATGGCGGGATCGCGCAGGAGTTCCGGGCCCTCCACCACCTTGACGTCCCGCACGCGCCCCTGTTCATCGACGTGAACGTGGAGAACCACCGTTCCCTCGACTCCCGCCAGGCGCGCAGCCTCCGGGTACTCCGGCGGCTTCATGCTCACCTTGACCGGCAGGACTCGCACGGGCGCGCGCGCGACCGGGGCCTCGACCACGGCCGGAATCGAGGCTCCTTTCGATCCGGCGGGCCCGCCAGCCGTGCCGGCGCCCGCGGCGGACGCTGCGGACGCTGCGGACCGTACCTCGGCGACCTCCTGCCGGGTCATGATCGTCGGCTCCACGGCGACCTCGTCCGCCACGGGCTCCGGCGCGGCCACGGGCGGCGGCGGCGTCACGGAAACGCGCGGCGCGGCAACCCCGGGGCGTTCGCGGTCGATCGAGGGCGGCACGCCGAGCTCCGTGGAGCGGACGATCCTCACCTCGCGAGCGGCGACGGCGCCGTCCCCGCGGACGCTCCATCGCTGCCAGCCGAAGAAAGCCAGGAGTCCGAGCGCAACCGAGATCGCCGCCGCGCAGGCGAGGTCGCGCGCCGCTTGCTTCCGCAGGGGGTGGTCGTCGCCCGCGAGCGGCAACCGCACGGCGCCGGCGAGCGAGTAGGCCCCGCGGCTGGCGAGAAATCCACGTCGCGTCACGGATATCCCTCTCGGCGGAAGCGGCGCCGCTGAGCCTGTTCGCGTCTCTGAAGCCCTGCTACGTTGCACGACACGCAAGCTCAAGTCAAACGACTCACGGCGTGCTACTATCAAAGGGACACCAGCGATTCCCGGGACCCCTGCAATGTACGTCTGCCGGCACCGCTCCGCCGTGATTGCGCCCGGCCTGGCCCTCGCGGTCGGGCTCTCGGCGCCGCTCGTGGCTCTCGCGAGCATCCACGACTATTCGCCGCCGCCCGCGCCGGGCGAGACCTACGGCGTCGCGGACTTCCGCCTGTTCGTGCCCGACGACGCGGCCGTGGTCCGCGGCGTCCTCTGCCGCATCGCTCCGCATCTCGCCGACTCGCGACCCGAGGTCGGCGATCCCGCGCTGCAACAGCTCTGCGCAGGCGAGGACTTCGCCCTGCTGGGCGCCCGGCTCGACGACGTCGGCATGGAGACGGGGATCGGCGACGCCCTCCTGCGGACCCTCGCGGCCTTCGCCGCCGAGAGCGGCCACCCGGAGCTGGCGTTTACGACCTGCTACTTCGAGGGCTACTCCTGGGGCGGGCAGTTCGCCTATCACTTCACGGTCTGGCGGCCGGACCGCGTGATCGGCTTCGTGACGATGAAGGGCGGCTTCCACCGGACCGACCCCGCGGGCGACGCGATCCTGGTTCCCGGCTACCTGTTCATCGGCGAGAACGACCTGCCGTACCGCATCGAGAACCTCACCGCGATCTTCGAGGCCCACCGTCCGCTGGGAGCGCGCTGGGCGCTGGCCGTGCAGCCGGGCGCGGCGCACGAGCCGGTGACCGATCGCGGATTGCTCGACGGATACTTCCAGACGGTGAGCCGGCTGCGGCTGCCCGAGGCGATCCCGCCCGGCGAGGTCCCAGCGCTCGCGACGATTCCCGAGCCGGATAGCTGGCTCGGGGATCGCGCGCGCCTGGTGATCGGCTCCTGGGACTGCTACGACGCCGCGGCCGACTCGGCCTCCTGGCTGCCGTCTCGCGACACCGCCGGCGACTGGCAGACGTTCGTCACGGCCGGCGCCATGAACGACACCATCTCGTGCGCGACGCCCGTGGCGGCGGCGCCCCGGGCCGCGATCCGCCTGCTGCCGAATCGACCGAATCCCTTCAATCCCGCGACCGAGATCGCGTTTGCGCTGCCCGGCGAGGCGGGCGCGTCGCGACACGCCGTGCTGCAGATCGTCGACGCGCGAGGCCGCCTCGTGCGGACACTGGTCGACGGCGCGCTCGCCGCCGGCTGGCACCGCGTCACCTGGGACGGTCGCGACGGCGCGGGACGCGTCGTGACCGCCGGCATGTACGTCTACCGGGTCACGACGATCGGTCAGTCGGCGGCGGGGAAGATGGTCCTGTTGAAGTGATCGGTCCGGCCCGGCGGCCGTCGCGCGCCGGTCGCGGCCGGCGTCGCGTTCGCCCTCGCGCGGGCGACGGCGGCGCCTAGTCGAGCCACCCGCGAGCGATGATCTCCGCTGCGAGCCGCTCGCCCATCGCCCGGTGCGCCACGTGGTTCCAGTGGCCGCGCTCGCCCGTGGCCGGCCACGACCAGGGGTCCCTACCCGCCGCGATCAGCTCGGCCCAGAGCGGCGCGAGCTCCACCGTCGGGATGCCCGAGGCGAGGACCGCATCGCGGTAGGCCGCGCGGATCTCCCACTCGATGACGGCGGCGCAGCGGCCGCGGCGAGCGAGATCCTCGAGGATCAGCCGCGACGTCGCCGGAAACTCGCGCCCGCGCCGCGCGAGCGCCGCCGCCGGCAGCGGTCCCGGAACATCGCCGAGCTGGACATCGCCGGGGGCGGCCGCCGCCGGCGCGAACCGGCCGAGCACGAGCCGCCGCCACTCGCCGGTGTCGATCGCCTTGAGCACCTCGAAACCGAGGCGCGGCAGCGCGAGGCGAGTCAGGGCCGGCTCGAGGCGCAGGTACAGGCGGCGCTTCGCGCTGTCGCGGAAGTCGCGGTTGACGCGCAGCGAGTCGCCGGCCGCCTCGGTCCAGGGATACATGGCGGGATCGGCGGGATAGGCGGGCGCGAGATCGCCGTCGGCCACGAAGAACAGCGCGAGGTCGTGGTCCCACCGGCTCGCGTGATCGACGTAGTGCTGGTGCATGTTCCAGAGGCAGTAGTCGGCGCGCGCGAAGTTGAGCACGACGACCTCGCGGCCGAGGCGAGCGCCGAGATCGCGCGCGAGGGTCTCCTTGAAATGGTCGCGCTCGAAGACGGTATGGCCCAGCACGAACGAGTCGCCGAAGAGGAGCACGCGCAGCTCGCCGCGCTCGCGCGCGGGCGGCGCGCCGCGGCCAAGGAAGCCCCAGCGGTTCGCTCCGCCCAGGAAGAAGCCCTCGCTGAAGCGGCTGAAGCGGACGTTCGGCCGGTAGACCGGGCCCAGCTCCGGATCGCTGCGGTTCTCGAGGGGGCAGGCGATCTCGGCCGCCTGCAGCCAGAGGTCGAGCCCGACGAGAACGACGAGGAACGAACAGGCGCCGAGCAGGATGCTTCGGACGGCCTTCACGGGGCAGCCCCGACCGCGAGCCGCCTTCGCCCGAGGATCTCGCTCGCGAGCGCGTGGCCGATCTCGACGTGCGCCGCGTGGTTCCAGTGACCGTGCCTGTGCGTGACCGGCCACCAGCGCGGGTCCACGCCGCGCGCGCGCATCGCCGCGAACACGAGCTCCAGGTCGGCCGGGTCCGCGCCCAGGCTGTCGATGGCCGCGCGGTACGCCTCGGCGATCGGCTCCTTGTAGACGAGCAGGACTCGGGGATCGGCGGCCAGATCGCGCAGCAGGACCCGGCTGTTCACCGGTAGCGGCGGCGACTGCTCACGGACGAGAGCCGCACCCTCCTCTTCGGTCGCGGCCCGGCGCGCGGGCGCGAACTTGCCGAACAGCACGCGCGGCAGTTCGCCGCGCAGGCCGACCTTGTAGAGGTTGAACGCCAGCCTCGGGACGGCCAGCCGGGAAACCACCGGTTCCAGGATCTTGGCCTGGCGATACAGGCCGCTCGCGCGGAACGAGTAGTCGGCCGCGACGGTGTCGCCGGCGGCGTAGCTGAAAGGGTAGAGCGACGATCCGACCTGACGGCCGGGGACCAGGTCCGGCTCGCCCAGGAACAGCAGGGCGAGGTCGTGGTCCCACCGGCTCGCGAAGTCGCGGTAGTAGCGGTGCATGTTCCAGAGGTTGAAGTCGGCGCGCGCGAAGTTGAGCACCGCGACCGGACGGCCGAGCGCGGCGGTCAGGTCGCGCTCCATGACCCGCTTGAAGTGATGGCGCTCGAAGACGGTGTGGCCGAGCACGAAGGAGTCGCCGACGAGCAGGATCCGCAGCTCGCCGGACTCGTTGCGCGGCGGTCGCCCCTCGCCCAGGTAGCCCCAGCGATTGGTGCCGCCCAGGAAGAAGCTCTCGTTGAAGCGGCTGAACTCGCGGTCGGGGTAGTAGGCCGGCCCGTAGGCGGGGTCGATGTACGTCTCCAGCGGGCACTGGATCTCGGCGACCTGCAGCCAGGCGTCCAGCGCGAGCCCGGCCGCGAGACCGGTCGCGAGGAAGAGCAGGACGGCGAGCAGGCGTCGCACCCGGGGCCCCCTAGAACTGGAAGTAGACGAACGGCATGGGATCGACCGTGGCCAGGTAGAGCACGACCACCGCCATGGCCGCCGTGCAGATTCCCGCCGCGGCCGCCGGCCGCAGCTTCAGCAGCCAGGCGTGGCTGCCCGTCGCGTACTCGAGCGCGTCCAGCAGGAGCGTCATCGCGAGGAAGCTCGCGGTGATGACGGCGAATCGCCCGGTGAGCTCGCTGCCTCGCCAGCTCGCGAACTGGGCCAGGAAATACGAGACCTGGTCCAGGCTCTCGGCTCGGAAGAAGAGCCACGCGAATGCGACCAGGAGCTGGGTCGTCAGCAGTCCCGCGACGAGCCCGACGACGCTGCCCGGCCCGCGCAGCCGCGGCTTCAGCGGGATCGCCTTGCCGCGGTAGACGACCAGGCGCTCGAACGACAGGCACAGCCCGTGCAGCCCGCCCCAGACCAGGAACGTGACCCCCGCGCCGTGCCAGAGCCCGCACAGGAGCATCGTGACCATCGCCGCCGCCGGGTACGCGATCTGCATCTCGCGCTGGACCGTCGGCAGCCGCCACCGCCCGAGCCGGCGCAGGCAGGCGGACACCAAGGGATTGAAGACGTAGTCCCAGATCCAGGTCGACAGCGAGATGTGCCAGCGCCGCCAGAACTCGCTGAACGACCGCGACAGGTACGGCTGCTCGAAGTTCTGCATGAGGTGCACGCCGAACAGCTTGCCGATGCCGCGGGCGATGTCGCTGTAGCCGTTGAAGTCGGCGTAGATCTGGACCGCGAACAGGATCGCGGCGGCCAGCAGCTCGGGCGACCGGTAGAGCTCGGGCTGGCCGAAGACGGCGTCGACGATCCGGCCGGCGGCGTCGCCGATGAGCACCTTCTTGAAGTACCCCAGGGAGATCAGGACCAGGCCTTCGCCGATCTCGCCGCGGGTCGGCGACCGCAAGGCCGCGAGCTGCGGCAGCAGGCGCCCGGCGCGCTCGATGGGGCCGGCGACCAGCGTCGGGAAGAACGAGACGAACAGGGCGTAATCCAGGAGCGAGCGCGTGGGCTCCAGACGCCGGCGATAGACGTCGACCGTGTAGGTCAGGTCGCGGAAGGTCACGAACGAGATGCCGAGCGGCAGGATGACGCTCAGGTGCGCGACGTCGAGCCGTACGCCCGCCGCCGCCGCCACCGCCTGGGCGCCGTCGAGGAAGAAGTTGAAGTACTTGAAGAACGCGAGCGCGCCCAGGTTCGCGACGAGGCTCACGCCGAGCAGCAACCGGCGCCGCTGCGGCGACGCCGCGACCGCCAGCGCGCGGCCCACCGAGAAGTCGACGAGGGTCAAGGCAGCGAGCAGGAAGCAGAAGCGCCAGTCCCAGTATGCGTAGAAGGCGTAGCTCGCGGCCAGAAGCCACGCGGCCCGCAACCGCGGTCCGCGCATCGCGGCGTAGCCGGCGAGAACGATCGCCAGGAACGCGAAGAATACGAAGGAATTGAAGAGCATGGCTCAGTCAACCACCACGGTCACCAGGGGCAGTTCGCGAAAGAATTCGCCGACCCGCTGGAGGTCGGCCAGCGTCACCGCGTCGTACGCCGCCGTCTCGCGCAGGTACGCGGTCACGTCGCCGCCGAGTTCGGACATCGCCAGGTAGTAGGCGCGGCTGATGGAATCGAGCCGCCGCATGAGCAGGCGACCCTGGCGCGCGCTGCGCGCGGCGTCCAGCTCCGCCTGGGAGACCGACGCGGGGTCGAACGCGCGCAGCGCTTCGGCCAGCGCCGCCTCGCCTTCGGCCAGGCGCTCGACCGGCGGATTGAGCCAGGCGGTGAACACGGCGCGCTCGCCGGCGATGTCGATCGCCGCGCCCGCGCTGTAGCTGAGCCCGCGCGTCTCGCGCAGATCCATCACCAGGTGGTCCGCGAGGACGGCCACGAGCAGGTCGAGCGCCGGGGCGTCCACCGGCGGGAGCGCGCGGATGGCGCCCAGCCGAACCGCGCCCATCGGGCCGCCGACGTGCGCCGCGAGGCTGTCCGGAGCTTCCGTCACCGGAGGCGAAGGCGGCGGCGCGGCCGGCGGTTCGGCGCCCGCGTCGATGGCGGGGATCATGGCCCGCAGCTCGGCGACCGTGAACGGCGAGACGACGGCGAGGACGAGATTCGCCGGCAGGAACGCCCGGCGGTAGAGCTCGCGCAGCTCGTCCAGGCTGATCGCGGCGAGCGATTCCGTGGTTCCCTCGGCGGGGGCCGCCAGCGGATGGTCCCGGTAGAGTCCCTGGGCGAGGAGCCGTTGCGCCTGCCAGGTCGCCGTGCTCTCGCGCCGCCCGAGCAGGTCCTGCATGGCCGCGCGCTCCTGAGCGAACGCGGCGGCGTCGAACGTCGCGCGCTGGATCAGGTCCACGACGAGGGCGAGGACCTCGGCGCCGCTCGTGGCGGGACACTCGACGCGGATGAAGCTGAACCGGCCGTTGGTATAGTAGTCGTCCATCGGAAACCGCGGATCGTCAACCAGCTTGATCTCGGCGCCCAGACGCCGCAGCCGGCGCGCGAGGCAGTCCTCGTCGCAGCCGCCGGCCCCGTAGGGAAGCAATCGGTGCACGAGGTTCAGCGCCCCCGGCCGACCGTATCGCTGATCCAGGAGCGCGCGATCGCGCACCGTGAGGTGGATCGCCATGAGGTCGCTCGCGGCGGTCGTCTCGCTGACGAGGACCGCGCCGCCCGGCAGGACGGCGCGTTCGATCGCGGCGGCCGTCGAGGCCGCGGACGTTGCCGGCGCGTCGCCGTCCGTGATCGCCGGCTCGATCAGGACCGCGACGCACGGACGGTCCACGAGCCACGTTCGCAGCACGCGCTCCACGTCCGCGGGCGTGACGGCCGCGAGCCGCTGGGGGTAGCCGACGAGGTAGTCGGGACCGCCGAGCACCAGCGGCTCGGCGATATGGATCCCGGTCATGCGCAGCTGCTCGCGTTCCTTCAGGACGCCCGTGCGCGCCATGGCGACGACCTCGGCCAGGTCTTCGCGGCTCACGCCGGCCTCGAGGGTCGCGGCGATCGCGTCCTGCACGAGACCGTAGAGCGGGCCGGGGTCCGCGGCGGCCGGCAGATCGAACTCGAGCACGACGCGGGCGAAACCCGGCGCGCCCTGCGACCAGGCATCCGCAGCGGGTCGGCTCGCCTCGGGCAGCTCCGCGAACGCGCGCGCCAGGATCCCCGTCGACGGCGCGGCGAGCAGCTCGGTCGCGACCCGGAACGCCACGTGGTCGATCGACCGGTAATCGGGCGCCGCGAAGCCGAGCGCCAGCTTCCGCTGAGCGCCGCCCTTCCTCACGAAGGTGACCGTGCTCTCGATCGGCGCCGCGGGACGGAGGTCCGCCCGCGGCAGCGACCGCGGCGGCGCCTCGCCCCAGAAGCGCTGGACGAGCGCGAGCGCCTGGTCGCGATCGAAGCGTCCGGCAAGGGTCAGGACCATGTTGTTGGGGACGTACCAGCGCCGGTAGAACGCGTGCACGTCGTCGCGCTGCATCGCCGCGATCGTCGCGGTCGTGCCGAGGGCCGGCAGCTCGAGGCTCGAGCCGCCGTAGAGCGCCTGGCGCACGGCCTGCTCGGCGAAGGGGTCGTCGCGGTCGCGGCCCTGGACCAGCTCGCCGAGCACGATGCCCTGCTCCTTCGCGAAGGCCTCGGGCGGGATGACCGAGTGCAGGAGCATCTGCGACTGCAGGTCGAGCCCGGTCTCGAGGCGCTCCGCAGGCAGCACCATCATGAAATCGGTGTAGAAATCCGTGGTGTGGGCGTTGTTATAGGCGCCCGCGAGGTCGGCGGTCTCGTAGAGCTGCTCCTGGGTGTACTTCTCGGTGCCGTTGAACAGCAGATGCTCGAGCATGTGGGTCATGCCGCTGGTGGCGAAATCCTCCCACGCCGAGCCGACCTTGACCTGACAGTAGATCCCGACCATGGGCTGGGCCGGGTTCGGCAGCAGGACGACCTCGAGACCGTTGTCGAGGCGGAGGATCTCGACGCCGGCCGGCAGGTCGTGATAGACCGGCGCCAGCCGCCGGGCCGGCGGGGAATCGGCCGCGAATCCGCCCGCGGCGAGCGCGATGACCGCGATGGCCGCTACGAGGCAAGAGCTGAGGCGCATGGTCGCTCCCGTGGTCCGGCGTCACTTGACCCGTTCGGCGGCATCGATGATGCCCGCGAAGTCGTCGACCTTCAGGCTGGCGCCGCCGATGAGCCCCCCGTCGACGTCGGGCAGCGCGAAGAGCTCGGCGGCGTTGGCCGCCTTGCAGCTGCCGCCGTAGAGGATCCGCAGCTGCCGCGCCGTCTCGGCGCCCAGGAGGTCGGCGACGATCGCGCGGCTCGTCCGGTGCATCTGCTGGGCGATCTCGGGCGTCGCCGTCTCGCCGGTGCCGATCGCCCAGACAGGCTCGTACGCGAGGACCAGGTTGCCGCGGTCGGCGTGCGCGAGCCGCGGCAGCACACCGCGGAGCTGCGCCTCGACCACGTCCTCCGCCCGTCCCGCCCTGCGCTCCGCGAGCAGCTCGCCGTAGCAGAAGATCGCGGTGAGCCCCGCCGCGTGGACACGGTCGATCTTGGCCACGAACAGCGCGTCGGTCTCCCGCTGGTACTGCCGGCGCTCGCTGTGCGCGACGATCACGTGCGTGCAGCCCGCCTCCTTGAGCATGGCGGCCGACACCTGGCCGGTATACGCCCCCTGGTCCTGGTCCGAGCAGTCCTGCGCGCCGACCAAAAGCGGCGCTCCCTGCGCGAAGGCGGCAACGGCGGGAATCGTCACGTACGGCGGGCACACGAGCACGTCGCCCTTCAGCGCGCGCCCGGCGAGCCTGGCCTGCAGGGCGGCGGCCAGGTTCGCTCCCGCGGCGGGTCCCAGGTTCAGCTTCCAGTTGCCGGCGACCAGGTATCGGCGCATGGGACGGCTCCTCGCTCGGTTCCATCGCTGCAGGCGGCGGCGGACCGCGAGAATATGCCATCAGGAAACGGGCTTGTCCACACTCGTAGCGTCTGGTCGAGCGGGCCTCGCGCGCGCGTCGCTGGCGGGACGGCGACCATCCGCCTCGACCACGGCCGCAGCGACCGGTCCGGGCGCCCCGGAACGGCCGAGCCGACGGGCCAGCAGCACCGACCCCGCCGCCGAGGCCGCGAAGCACAGGGCCGACAGCACGAAGACCTCGCGGTAGCCGAACAGCCGCAGCATGCCGAAGCCGATCAAGGGGCCGGCGAGGCCGCGCAGGCCGACCATCGCGACGTGGATGCCCTGGTAATAGCCGCCCTGTCCCGGCGGCGCGAAGGCGATCGACCCCACGTTCCAGGTCACGTTGATTCCGGCCATGCCGATCGAGTAGATCGCGAACGCGGTGTAGGCGGCGGCGGCCGGCGACGCCGGCAACAGCCGGGGCAGGAACGCGAGCGTGAGCGGGAACAACGCGATCCAGGCGAACGACCAGGCGCACAGGCGCGCCGGATGGATGCGGTCCATGAGGACGCCCGCGAAAGGTCCGAGGACCGCCACGCCGAGCGAGGCGATCAGGACGCGCGAGTTGGCGATCTCGCGGTAGCCGAGGTGCAGCTCGTTCGCGAAGTACAGCGGGACCACCGGGCTGAGCATCATGATCGCGACGCCGTAGATCGTGAAGTTGGTCTCGAATCGGAAGAAGGCGCGGTCGACGCGGAACGTCGCGGCAGCCTCGCGGAACGGCGTCGCGAGCGCGCCGGCGAGCCGCCGCCAGCGGACCGGTCCCAGCGGCAGCCGCGGCACGACGAAGACGCGGTCCGGATCGTAGGCGAGGTCGCCCGCAGGCCGGGGTACGCGCGACAGCATGAGCGGGTAGCCGAAGCCGAGGACTCCCAGGACCGGGTAGACCCACCGGAAGAGATCCGGATCGCGCTCGAGGAAACCGCCGACCGCGAGGCTCGCCGCGGCGGCCGTGAGGAACTGCACGAGCGCCCCCCGGCCGTAGACGGCCCCGCGCCGCTCGGGCGACAGGTTGGCCTGCAGGATCCCGTTCTGCGCCGGATAGATGACCGCGCTGAAGAAGTACACCACCGCGAGCAGGAGCGAGAATTGCCCCGCCGTCTGCACGAGGGGCGTCGCGATCAGGACGGCGCGGCCGCCGAGGCCGCCCCACACCAGCCAGCGCCGCCTCCCCCCCGCGGCCATCAGCTGACCCCAGTAGAGCGCCAGCATCAACCCGGTCGTCTCCATGATCACGGTCACGGTGATCAGCCAGCCGGGCGCACCGAGCGACTTCGCGAGCACGAAGGGGAACAGGTAGAGCCCGGCGGTCCAGATGCCCTGGAAGACCATGGCTTGCAGGTAGCGCCGGGTGGTGATGCGTTCGAGGTCGGTCGTCATGGGGGCAAGTATCGCGCGCGGATCCTCGGCGGGCCAGGCGGGATCGTCCCGGCTCGTGGCTGCGGCGAGTCGGGACCGCGCGACGCGGCGCCGCGCCGCGAGTCGGGCGATTGGCGGCGGACGGCGACTCGGCTACCTTGCCGCCATGGACTTGAACGGCTCGGTGCCACCCACCCCCCGGCGCGACCGCGAACCGGCCGACCTCCGTCGTGACATCCTCGCCGCCGCCCTGTCGCTGTTCGCCACGAACGGCTATCACCAGACGACGATGCAGTTGATCGCGGACCGGTGCGGGTTCTCCGTGGGCTATCTCTACAAGCACTTCGCCGGCAAGGACGAGATGTACCGGGAGATGGTGCGCGACCAGCTCGCGGCGATCGCCGGATTCACCGCCGCCGCGCGATCGCAGGGCCTGACCCCGCTCGAGGAGCTGCGGCTGGTCCTGCGCGAGAACGCGGCTCACTTCAACCGGCAGCGCGACTTCATGCGCATCTTCCACCAGGACCTCGTCGCCGAGGCGCCGGAGGTCGCCGCGGCCAAGCGGCAGCACTTCGCGGACCTCGTCGAGATGCTCGCCAGGGCGCAGGCCGAGGGCGAGATCGCCGCGGTCGACCCCGAACTCCTGGCGGCCGCGATCATGGGCGCATCGGTCGCGCTGTTTCGCGAGATGGCGGCTCGACCCGGCGAGCATCCGTTCGACCAGTTGCCGGATCTCGTGTTCCGGCTGCTGATCGACCACATCCGTATCTAGATATCCAGCAACGAATTATATCGGTCGGCACCGTTGTCGCGCGCTCGCCTCGCGTTGGCTCAGCGAAAAATGAATTTGTGTTTCCCGCTGTGAATGACTATTTATGAACCGCCGTTCACGATCTGGTCCGGGGACTCCCGAGGCGTCCACATGCCGACTCGCGCATCCAGCCACTCCCAACTGCGCCGGTGTCGCCACCGCGACATCGTCGGCGCCGCGACGGACCTGTTCCTGTCGCGCGGCTACGCGCAGACGACGATGGCGATGGTCGCCAGGCACGCCGGCTGCTCCGTCGGCCACCTCTATCGGCACGCGGATGGCAAGCGGGAGCTCCTGGACGCGGTCATCGCCAGCCAGGTCGAGACCATCGACGGCCTGCGCCGGGCGGTCCGGTCCGAGCCCGGGCTGAGCCCGCTCGCCCGCCTGCGCCGCTTACTCCAGGTGCTCTGCAGCCATCTCTGCGAGCATCCGCAGCTGGTGGCGATCGTCACCACGACGGACCTCGTCTCGAGCATGGCTCAGCCGACCTTCCGCGAACGCGCGGAACGCGAGGATGCGGAACTCTTCCGGCTCGCCATCGAAGCCGGCGAGATCGCCGGCGAAGATCCCCGCCAGCTCGCCGCGGCGCTGTACGGCATCGCGAGCAGCCTGGTGTCGTTGACGGACGCGCGCAGGGTCCCCGAGCACTTCGCGGCCATCCCTGCCGTCGTCGATCGCCTCTTCCTGGAACCCCTGACTGCGAATGCGAAGCGGCCCGCGCCGGACGGCGCGACGGGGACACGACAATGAAACGAACGCCTGCCACGCCGCCTGGACCGGAACGCCGGCCGGAGCACTGCGCACACAGAAAGGACATGGTCATGGCAACGATCGCAAGAGCTGCGGCGAGGGCGCTGTCGATTGCCGCTCTGGCTGGCTTCCCGCTGCTTGCCGGCTGCGGCCGCGACGAACCGCCGGTCGCGCCCCCGCCCCCGGTGGTGTCCGTCGTGACGGTCACGACCGAGAGCGTGACCCTGACCACGGAGCTGGCCGGTCGCACCGCTCCCTATCGCGTCGCCGAGATCAGGCCACAGGTCAACGGCATCATCCTGAAGCGGCTCTTCGACGAGGGGTCGGACGTCAGGGCGGGTCAACCGCTCTACCAGATCGACCCCGCGCCATACCAGGCGGCGCTCGAGATCGCCCAGGCGGCCCTGGCCCGGGCGGAGGCCACGCTCGCGACGATGCGGCTGCGGAAGGCCCGCTTCGAGGAGCTGCTGCCGGATCGCGCGGTCAGCGAGCAGGATTACGACGACGCGGTGGCGGGCCTGAAGCAGGCCGAAGCCGAGGTCGCGTCCTGGACGGCGCAGGTGCGGAACGCGCGCATCAACCTGGGCTACACGGAGGTCCGGGCGCCCATCTCGGGTCGGATCGGACGCTCCAACGTGACCGAGGGCGCGGTGGTGACGGCGTACCAGCCCCTCCACCTCGCGACGATCCAGCAGCTCGACCCCATCTACGTCGACCTGCCCCAGTCCACCGCCGAGATGGCGCGCCTGAACCGCCGGCTGGCCGCGGGGAGCCTGCAGCGGGATCACACGGACACGGCCAACACGCGGCTGTTCGAGGAGGACGGCTCGGAGTACCACCTGGCGGGCACCCTGCTGTCCCGCGACGTCACGGTGGACCCGACCACGGGCTCGGTCGTGCTGCGAGCGATCTTCCCCAATCCGGATACCGAACTGCTGCCCGACATGTTCGTCCGCGGCGTGGTCACCGAGGGTGTCGATCCCAATGCGATCCTCGTCCCCCAGCAAGGCGTGGCCAGGACCGCGCGGGGCGATCCGTACGCCTGGATCGTGGACGGCGAAGGTCTGGCCCAGATGCGGCAGCTCGCCGTGGACCGCGCCATCGGCGACAAGTGGCTCGTGACCGGCGGGCTCGCTCCCGGGGACCGGGTGATCGTCGAGGGCCTCCTCGCGCTGCGGCGCCCCGGCACTGCGGTCCAGGCGACGGAGTTCGTCCCCGCCGCGGCGCCGCCCGGCGCGATCGAGGAGAACAAGGCACGGACCGACGCGGGCGCGACTCAACCGGAGTGACGGAGGCTCGAGATGTTATCCAGATTCTTCCTGCAGCGTCCGGTCTTCGCCTGGGTCATCGCCATCGCCATGATGGCGGGGGGCCTCCTCGCCATCTACAACATGCCCATTTCCCAGTACCCGGCGATGGCGCCGCCGTCCATTTCCATCATGGCGGCCTACCCCGGCGCCGACGCCTCGACCGTCGAGAACACGGTCACCCAGATCATCGAGCAGAAGATGACCGGCCTGGACGACATGATCTACATCTCCGCCCAGAGCGCCTCGTCGGGCATCGCGCGGCTCGAGCTCACCTTCGCTCCGGGGACCGACCCCGACCTGGCGTGGGCCAAGGTCCAGAACAAGCTGCAACTGGCCATGGCCTCGCTGCCCGACGCGGTCCAGCGCGGCGGCGTGGAGGTTGCCAAGTCCACGCGGAGCTACCTGATCATCATGGGTCTGGTGTCGCCGGACGGCACCCACGACGGGGACGCCCTGCGGGACTACACGGCGGCGAACATCGAGAAGGTCCTGTCCCGGGTGCCCGGCGTGGGCGAGGTCGAGCCGTTCGGGGCCGAGTTCGCCATGCGGATCTGGATCGACCCGCACAAGCTGACCAGCTACCACCTCACCTTCACGGACGTCGTCCTGGCGCTGCGGGCCTACAACGTCGAGGTCTCGGCGGGACAGTTCGGCGGCGCGCCCGCCGTGGAGGGACAGCGGCTGAACGCGTCCATCGTGGTGCAGCACATGTTGCAGACCCCCGCCGAATTCGCGGCGATCCCCATCGTCACGAACCCCGACGGCTCGACGGTCACGATCGGCGACATCGGCCGCGTCGCGGTCGGCGCCGAGCGCTACGACATCCAGCCCTATTATAACGGGATGCCCGCCGCGGGCATGGCCATCCGCCAGGCCGCGGGCGCCAACGCCCTGAGCACGGTCAACGCCGTCAAGGAAGCCCTGGCGACGATGAGCGAGAACTTCCCGCCCGGGATGGAGGTGGTCTATCCGTATGAGACCACGCCGTTCACGCTCGTGGCCATCGAGGAAGTGGTCAAGACCCTGATCCTCGCGATCCTGCTGGTGTTCCTCGTGATGTACCTCTTCATGGGCAACATCCGGGCGACGCTGATCCCGACCATCGCCGTGCCGGTGGTGATCCTCGGCACGTTCGGCTTCCTCGGCCTGTTCGGCTACTCGATCAACATGCTGACCATGTTCGCCATGGTGCTGTCGATCGGCCTGCTCGTCGACGATGCCATCGTCGTCGTCGAGAACGTCGAGCGGATCATGACCGAGAAGGGCCTGTCGGCGCGGGAGGCCGCCAAGCGGTCCATGGGCGAGATCTCCAGCGCCCTGGTCGGCATCGGCCTCGTCCTGGCCGCGGTCTTCGGGCCCATGGCGTTCTTCCCGGGGTCCACCGGCATCATCTACCGCCAGTTCTCGATCACGATCGCGACCTCGATGCTCCTGTCGGTCGTCGTCGCGTTGATCCTCACGCCGGTCCTCTGCGCCGCGCTGCTCAAGCCGGTTCCGGCGGGGCACAGCCCCTCGGACCAGTCGCTGCGGATCTTCCGGCCCTTCTTCCGCTGGTTCGACCGCACCTTCTTCGGCCTGCGGGACCGCTACGTCGGTCTGACGCGACGCACGCTCCGCCACCGGACGATCTCGCTGGTCGTGTTCCTGGCGATCGTCGCGGCGGGCGCGTATCTGTACCTGAGGATGCCGACCTCCTACCTCCCGGACGAGGACCAGGGCATGATGCTGGTCCAGGTCGTCCTGCCCTCCGGCTCGACCCTGGAGCAGACCGAAGCGGTGATGGCCCAGGTCAGGGACTACTACCAGACCGAGGAAACGGACGCCGTCGAGTCCATCATGGAAGTGTCCGGCATGAGCTTCGGCGGCATGGCCCAGAACATGGGCTTCGCCTTCATCAAGCTCAGGGACTGGGACCTGCGCCAGCGGCCGGAGCTCAAGGTCCAGGCGGTCGCCGGCCGGTCCATGCGCGCCTTCGCCGGCATCAAGTCCGCGATGATCTATGCCTTCCCGCCGCCGGCCGTCATGGAACTCGGCAGCGCCCTGGGCTTCGATTTCCAGCTGCAGGACCGCGGCGGCCTGGGGCACGCGGCGCTGATGGACGCGCGCAACCAGCTTCTCGGCATGGCCGCCCAGGATCCGCGCCTGACCAGCGTCCGCCCCAACGGCATGGACGACGTGTCGGTGTACCGGGTCGACGTGGACTGGGCCAAGGCCGGCGCCCTGGGCGTGCCGGTCTCGACGATCCACAGCACCATCGCGACCGCGTTCGGCGGCTCCTACGTCAACAACTTCATGATGAACGGACGCGTCAAGCGGGTCTACGCCCAGGCCGACACTCCCTACCGGATGGCGCCCGAGGACCTCGAGCATCTCCAGGTGCGGAACGCCGCCGGCCGGATGGTCCCCTTCACCTCCCTGGCGACCGGCTACTGGTCGTCCGGATCGCCCTCGCTGGAGCGCTTCAACGGCTTCCCCTCCCTGAACATCGTGGGCGAGCCCGCCCCGGGCGTGAGCTCGGGCGTCGCCATGGCGGCGATGGAGGAGCTGACGACGAAGCTGCCGCGAGGCATCGGCTCCGACTGGACCGGGCTCTCGTATCAGGAACGCCAGGCCTCGTCGAACACCGGCCTGCTCTACGCGTTCTCGATCTTCGTGGTCTTCCTGACCCTGGCGGCTCTCTACGAGAGCTGGCCCTTCCCCATCGCCGTGCTCCTGAGCATGCCGCTGGGCGCGATCGGCAGCGTGATCGCCACGGGCCTGAGAGGCTACGCCAACGACGTCTACTTCCAGATCGGCCTGTTGACGGTGCTGGGGCTCACCACGAAGAACGCCATCCTGATCATCCAGTTCGCCCGCGACAAGGTCGACCAGGGCATGGACCTGATCGACGCCACGCTCGAGGGCGCCCGCCTGCGGCTGCGGCCGATCATCATGACGTCGCTGGCGTTCGGCTTCGGCGTCCTGCCGCTCGCGTTCGCGAGCGGGGCCGGTTCGGGGGCGCAGACCGCCATCGGCACCGGCGTGCTGGGCGGCATGGTCACCTCCACCCTGCTCGTCATCTTCTTCGCGCCGTTATTCTTCGTGAGGATCTACCAGATCTTCCATCGCGGCGGCCGGTCGGCGGAGACGGTACCCGTCGAGCCGGACCCTGCGAAGGGGGAGCCGCTATGAACCGCGCCGCCCTATCCCTCCCGCTCGCGCTGGTCATCGCCGCCGCGGGCTGCACGATGGCTCCGCAGTACCTCCGACCCGCGGCGCAGGTGCCGCCGGCGTGGCCTGAAGGCGCGGCCTACGCGGACAGCCTGGCCGACCTGGCCCTGCCCGCGGCGCCCGGCGTGAGCCCGCAAGAGTTGTACCCCGACCCGCGCCTGCGGCAGGTCGTCGCTCTCGCGCTCGCGAACAACCTGGATCTGCGGCTGGCCGCCCTGAACGTCGAGAAGGTGCGGGCCTACTACAAGATCGAACGCGCCGACCTGTTCCCCGCGATCAGCGTCGCCGGATCCGCGACGCGGCACCACACGCCGGCCGACCTCTCGTTCTCCGGCGAGGAGATGACGAGCGAGGAGTACAGCATCGACGTGGGCGTCGCGTCCTGGGAGATCGACCTGTTCGGCCGCGTCCGCAGCGAGAAGAACAGGGCCTGGGAGCAGTACCTCGCGACCGAGGCGGGCCGGCGCGGCGCCGAGCTCTCGCTGGTGTCGGCCGTGGGCGAGTCATACCTGACGCTGGCCGCTTCCCGCGAACTGCTCCAGCTGGCGAAGTCCACGCTGGCGAGTCAGCAGGCCGTCTACGACCTCGGCCGCAAGCAGTACGACGCCGGTCTCGCGACCAGGCTGGACCTCCAGCGGATCCAGACCCAGGTGAACGTCGCCGAGGTGGACGTCGCCGGCTACACGCGCATGGTCGCGCAGGACGAGAACGCCCTGAACCTGCTGGTGGGCGCGCCGGTTCCGCCGGAACTGCTGCCCGAGGATCTGGGCAGCGTCGCGCCGCCGGCGGACGTCGCGGCCGGGTTGTCGTCCGCGATCCTGCTCGGCCGGCCGGACATCATGGCCGCCGAGCACCAGTTGAAGGCGGCCAACGCCTACATCGGCGTGGCCCGGGCCGCCTTCTTCCCCAGGATCTCCCTGACCGCCCTCGTGGGCACGGCGAGCGCCGCGCTCTCGGGTCTCTTCGCGGGGAACTCGGACACCTGGACGTTCAGCCCGCAGGCGAGCATGCCCCTCTTCGACCTGCGCACGCAGGGCGCGTTGCGGGCGAGCAAGGCGGACCAGCAGATCGTCCTGGCCCAGTACCAGCGGTCCATCCAGCGCGCCTTCCGCGAGGTGGCCGACGCACTGGCGGTCAGGGGCACCATCGGCGAGCAGGTCGCCGGGCAGACCGCGCTGGTCGAGGCCGCGCGAGAGATCTACGACCTGGCCCAGATGCGCTACGACAAGGGTATCGACAGCTACCTGAGCGTTCTCGACGCCCAGCGGTCGCTCTACCGCGCGCAGCACGGGATGGTTGCGCTGCGGCTGGCCGAGCTCACGAACAAGGTGCAGCTCTACGCAGTGCTGGGCGGAGGCAGCGGCGCCGTCGAGTGACCGCCGCCGCAGCGCCGCTCCGCTGACCGCCAGAGGCGGCGAGCGCGGCGCGGACATAAAGAAGATCATTATTGACCGATTTATGCCGGGGGCGCACAGTGTCGCCTCTGCAGGGATCGGCGACGACACCTTCCGGACCGACTCCGCCCGACCTGACCGATCCCCCCGGACCCACACTCGCGAGGTCGGAATCCATGGCGAAGAAACCCGTCAAGAAGCCGGCGTCCCGTTCCGCCGGCCGCACGCCGTCTTCCCGGGCCAGGAAGGCCGTCAAGAAGACTCCAGCCAGGCCCGCAGCCAGGAAGAAGGCCGCGTCGACGCCTCGCGCGAAGCCCTCCGGCGCCATCGTCCCTTTGCGGCGCCCGGCGTACGCACCCGCCGGCAACCGGATCCTCCAGGCCGTCGAAGGCAAGACCGCCAAGAGCCGGCGGTTCTTCGCGGACACCCTCGCCGGGACCGAGTATCGGACCGTCGAACTCGCGCCCGCCTTCGCGCTGCTCCACGCGCGCGACGCCGCGCGAGCCGGCAGGCTCGCCGAGGCGTATGCCACGACGCTCAAGGACTCCGGCGAGCACCGCGCCTTCTTCCAGGGCGTCGCGCAGCTCGACGCGACGCAGCGGGTCGCCGCCGTGCGCGGCTACCAGCGGGCCGGCCAGGGCCGGGGCGTCGTGCAGGCCATCGCCGAGCTGCCCCGGCGCCAGGGCCACACGATCATGCGCGACTTCGTCTACAAGGACGGCGACACGATCGATCGCGCCGCGCTGCAGGACGTGCTGTTCTGGCTGCGCGACGCGGGCGCCTCCCTGCGTGACGTCCAGGAACGCGACGGCCGCCGGCCCGACCCGGCGCACGACGAGGCGATCGGCGATATCCTCGAGGACATCGGCGACGCGCTCTCCGACGCCGTCAACGCGGTCGTCGACGCCGTGGTCAACGCCGTCGAGTCGCTGGGTCAGGCGATCGCCGACGTCGTCGCCTGGGCGGCGAGCGAGGTCGCCGATCTCGTCCACGCGCTGCTCGCGGCGGGCCAGACCATTCTCAACCTCCTCGAGGCGGCGCTCGAGACCGGTTACGAGCTGGTGCGGACCATCGTCAAGGGTCTGATCGACGTCGGCCAGTCGCTGTTCAGCGTGCTCGAGGATGCGTTCACGCTCGCGCTCGAGAGTCTCGTGACGGTCCTGCGCGCGATCGACAACCTGGGTCGCACGCTCGCCGAGCTCCTGCAGTGGCTCGCCCTCAAGACCTACGACGTCGTGCGCAAGGGCGTCGAGGCGCTCATCGAGATCGGCAAATCCATCGGCAACATCCTCGAGCAAGCGGTCGCGTTCGGGCTCACGCTCATCACGAACTCCGTGCGGGCCCTGCTCGAGCTGGGTCGCGCGATCGGCGAGATCCTGGTGGCGCTGGTGACCCGGCCGGCGAGCCTGTTCGACACGGTCGTCCGCGCGATGCTCGACCTCGGGCACGCCCTCGCCGAGCTGTTCGACGAGGTCATCGACGCCGGCGCGGACCTCGTCCGCGAAATCGCGCGCGCCGCGGCCAACGCCGGCGCCGCGCTGGTGGACTTCATGGCCTACGTCGTCGACGCGGCGATCGAGACGGCGACCAAGATCGTCCAGGGTCTGCTCGAGGTCGGCCGGACGCTCGCCGACCTGATCATCAGCATCGCCGAGCTGAGCGTGGCCGCGATCCGCAAGGTCGTCGAGGCGGCGTTCGCGATCGGCAAGACGCTCCTCGGCGTGCTCAAGGACGTCTTCAACCTGGCGATGGACCTGCTCCAGGAGGTGATCCGCGCGGCGTTCGAGCTGGGCCGGACCATCGTCGAGTTCACGGCCTCGCTCGTCGAGTTCACCTACCGCGCGGCGGCGCGGCTGATCGAAGCCGCCCTCGAGGTGGGCGCGACCGTGGCCGAGCTGCTCGAGACCGTGGCCGAGTCCACGTACTTCGTCTTCCGCAAGATCGTCAACGGCGTCCTGCAGGCGCTCGGTCCCGTGGGCGACGTCCTGGAATGGCTGCTCGACCGCGGCGAGGACCTCGCGTCGGCGCTGTGGCGCCACGCGGTCCTGGCGATCCGCTTCGTCAAGGACAGCGTCACCGAGGTCCTCGACTGGGCCCTGCAGCAGGCGGACGCGGTCTTCGACCGCATCCTCCTGATCATCGAGGACATCGGCAGCACGATCGCCGAGGCCATCGAGTGGGCGCAGACGGTCGGCGACGCGGCGCTGGAGCTGCTCGCGGAGGCCACGGTGCGGATCGGCAACTCGGTGGACTACCTGCTCAACTACGTGGAGAACGACTTCCTGCCCGGGGTCGCCAAGGTCGTGGAAGGGGTCCTGCGCGCCGGCTACGCGATCGCCGACCTCGTGAGCTGGATGGCGCGGCGCTCGGTCGAGGTCGTGCGGCAGGTCGTCCTCGGCGCCTTCGCGATCGGAGTCACCCTCGCCACCCTGATCGCCGAGACGATCGCCCACCCGGACCAGGCGCTGCAGAATCTCCTGCAAGCGGCCCAGGACGTCGGCCAGACGCTCACCGACGTCTTCAACGCGGCGATCGTCGAGACGGCCGAGCAGTTCCTCGCCGAGGTGGTCGAGGCGCTCGTCGAGATCGGCGAGGCTGCGCTCGATATCCTCGTGGCGGTGCTCGAGGTCGCCGGCGGCGCAATCGGCACGGTCGTCGTGCTGCTGTTCGAACTGCTGCCGTCGCGGCGGGCGCTCAACGCGAACGAGCGCGCGGACGCCGTCGCGGTGTTCGGCGATTCGATCGATCTGGACGAGGTCTCCATCTCGACCGAGAGCGTCGAGAACGACATCATCTTCGGCGTCCAGGACTTCTTCAGCCAGCTCTTCGCGGGCAACTTCAGCGACCTGACCGACGAGCGCGACTCGCGCGCGTTCGTCACCGGCAACCTCATCAACTTCGACACCGAGGACGGCACCTTCGACCGCCCGACCCTGATCCACGAGCTGACGCACGTGTGGCAAAACCAGCACGTCGGCCCGGTCTACCTGGCGCACGCCGTGGTCGGCGGGATCGCCGAGGGCTACAACTACGGCTACAGCGAGGCCGACGTCGACCTCACGATTCCCAACTGCTTCCACGACGGAACCTCGCGCGACTACAACGAGGGCTACATCACCGGAGAGGGCGGCCAGGACGAGTTGAACGCGGCGAACGGCGACCTGTCCGCCTTCAACCCCGAGCAGCAAGGCCAGATCACCATGCAGTGGTTCGTGCGCGCAATCCTGCTGGGGCAGGGCAGCCCGACCATCGATCCGTGGCAGCCGTACGTCGACGCCGCGCGCGCCGGCATGCCCGAACGTGCCGTCGCGTAGGCTGCTCTGCGCCGTCCCCCGCGGCCACGCGGCGGACCTCGCCCCGCTCTTCGCGGCGTACGCCGCGCGGCGGGTCGAGGTCCGCTCGTGGCTCTACGGCGGGGACGTGCCCGAGGAACCCGCGCTGGGCGCCGCCGCGGCCGATTGTGACGCCGTCCTCCTCGTCGGCCGCGGCGAGCGCGCCCCGGGCACGGTCCTCAGCGGGCCAGTGCTCGCGACCGCGTCCGGTCGCCGGATCCCGATCGGCTGGGTGCCCGTGGTCGACCGGGCGTCGCTCGCGCGCTTCGTGTCGACCGCCGTCCGGCTGCACGAGCGCGCCCACTCCGTGCCGAGCGTCGCCTTGCTCGCGCAGCGACACCCCCGCTTCCTGCGGCTCACCGACCGCATCGAGGCCATCCTCGACGGGGGCGAGCGCCGGCGCACCGTCTTCCGCTGGACGAGCGACGCGCTCGTGCGCGAGGACCTCATCCGGGCGCTCGCGTCCGGGCTCGGGTCCGCCATCTACGTCGGCCACGGCCGGCCGACCGGCTGGACCGGCTACTACGGCCTGCGGGCTCGCCACTTCGACGGCTTCACGGGCGAGCCGCTCGGCGCCCTGATCGCGCTCTGCTGCCGCACGGCCAGCCGGCGGCGCACGCGGCTCTCGTTCGCCGAGGCGTTGCCGCTCAAGGGAGTGTGCGGCGCGGTCTTCGGCGCCGTGAGCGCGACCCTGCACACGGACAACACCCGCTGGGCCGTGCGCCTGAGCGACGCGTACCTGCACGGCGCGCGCACGCTCGCCGACCTCGTCCTGGCGGCGCTGCCGGCCACCGCGAGGCAGGTCGCGCCGTACCGCATCCTGGGCGACCCGCTCTGTCCGCTGCGCGCGCCGGCGCGCGGCCTGCGCCGGGCGCGCGCGGTCGAGGTCTACGCATGACGGAGATCCCCGGCGTCCTGCAGGATCTGCTCCGGCGCACCAAGCCCGATCTCGCGGCGCCGCTGCCGCCGGCCGGCGACTGGGCCGACTGGGGGCTCGATTCCCTCGATCTCGCCGAACTGGCCGCGCGCATCGAGCAGCACTACCGCCTGGACATCCCGGACGAGGACTGGCGCGCGTTGCGCGACTTCGGCGCCCTGCGCGCCTACCTCGAGGCCCGGCTCGAGCGCGATGCGTGACCGGTCCGGCGTCGTGATCACCGGAGTCGGGGTCGTCACGCCGCTCGGCGACCGACTCGACGCGCTCTGGACGCGCCTGGCGGCCGGCGAGTCGGCGGCGCGGCCGTGGGACGACCTCGCGCGCGAGGAATTCCGCCATACGGTCGCCTGCCGCATCGACGGTCTGGACGACGGCGACGGCCGGGGACGGGCGCTCGGCGTGATCGCCGCCCGCCAGGCCGTGGTCGCGGCCGGCGTGGTCCTGCCGGCGCGCACGGCCGTCGTCGTCGGCAGCACGATGGGCGAGAGCGGTTCGTTCGAGCGCGCGGGCGCGGGCGAGCGGCTCGACCTCGGCGGCGAGACCTGTGCGGCGTTCCCGCGCGCGATCGCGGCGGACCTCGGCCTCGCCGGCCCCTGCCGGGCGTACGGCGCGGCGTGCGCCGCAGGCAACTACGCGCTCGGCGCGGCGGCGGACCTGCTGCGACGCGACGAGGCCGACGTCGTGCTCGCCGGCGGCGTCGAGCCGTTCTCGCGCATCGCGATGGTCGGGTTCAGCCGGTCGAGAGCCATGAGCGCGACCGGCGTCTGCCGGCCCTTCGACGCGCGCCGCGACGGGATGGTCCTCGGCGAGGGCGCGGCGATGTTCGTGCTCGAACGCGAGCGCGACGCGCGGGCCCGCGCCGCAACGCCGCTCGCGGTCGTCGGCGCGCTCGGCCTCGCGTGCGACGCGCACCACCCGACGGCGCCGCGTCCGGACGGCGAGGGAATCGCCGCGGCCTTCCGGGACGCGTTGGCCGAGCAGGACCTCGCCCCGCGCGACGTCGACTGGGTCTGCGCCCACGGCAGCGGCACGTTGCTCTCGGACGCGGCCGAGGCGGAGGCGATGCGGACGGTCTTCGGCGACCGGCAGCCGGCGCTCGCCGGGCTCAAGGGCGCGTTCGGCCACGCCCTGGGCGCCGCGACGGCGATCGAGGCCGCGGTGTGCGTCGCCGCGCTCGCGCGGCAGACGATCCCGCCCACGGTGGGTCTTGCCGAACCGGGATATCCGCTCGACCTCGTGCGCGAGCCGCGCGCGGCGCGGCTGCGGTGGGTCGCCAATGCCGGCTATGCGTTCGGCGGACTCGACTCGGTCCTGTTGCTGGGGGCGGCATGAACCCGCCTCTCTCGCCTCTCTCGACGATCCAGGATGTCGCGGCGGCGATCGCGCGAACGGCCGGCCCGCAGCTGGCCGCGGGCGTGCCGCCGGCCCGGCGCGGGCTGTACCTGGCGACCGGCGACGCCGGCGTCGACGTCGCGGTCGCGTTCTGGGCGGCGGCTCTCGAGGCCTCGCCGCGCTTCGCCAATCCCGCCGATTTCCCGTGGACGCTCGCGAACGCGCCGGCGGGCCTGGTCGCGCGCGCGCTGCAGATCCAGGGACCCTGCCACACCCTGGTCGGCGGCGCCGACGCGCTCGCTGCAGCCCTGGCGCACGCGGACGGCGACCTGGCGCGCGGGCGCGTGCGGGAGGCGCTCGTGGTCGCGTGCGATCTCGCGCACCCCTTGCGGGGATCGTTCCTGGTGTTGAACGAGACGCGGCGCGCGCGCCCGGCGCCGGCCGCTCCGGCGAGCGCGACCGCGGCGCTGCTGGCCTGCGGCGGCCAGCCGGTCGCGCGGTCGTCCGCGGCGCCGTAGACGGCGCGCCCGAGCGCGCCGCGACGCGCGACCGCCCCGCTCTAGGCGAGATCCCCCAGCACCGCGAGCAGCACCGCGGCCACCCGCTCCCGCACCCGGGCGCCCACCGCCACGACGTCCTGGTGCGACAACTCCGGCTGACCGGTCTCGCGCGCGGGATTGGTGATGCAGCTCAGCCCCGCCACGGCGACGCCCAGCGCGGAGAGCAGCGCGACCTCGGCGGCGGTCGACATGCCCACCGCGTCGCAGCCGGCGCGGCGCAACAGCCCGATCTCGGCCTTGGTCTCGTACGTCGGGCCCCACATGCTGGCGTACACTCCCTGGTGGACCGGCACGCCGGCACGAGCGGCGGCGGCGGCCAGGGCCGAGGCGAGCGCCGGGTCGTAGAGGTGCGCCGGCGGGGGCACGCGGCCGACCACGCGGCCGGCGGCGCCGAGCGGATCGGCGAGCAGGCCGCGCAGCGGGTCGTCCCAGTGCAGGTCGATCTGGTCGCGGATGACCATGAGATCGCCGGGAGCGTAGAAACGGTTCAGGCCGCCCGCGGCGTTCGTCACGACGACGGCGCGGACGCCGAGGCAGGCGAGCACCGCGGTCGGCAGGAGCAGGTCCGCCGGCGCGAGCCCCTCGTAGGGGTGCAGGCGACCCTGCATCGCCACCGTGCGCACTCCGGCGGCGATCCCGCCCACGAGGCGCCCCTGGTGGGCGGCGACGCTGGTCGCGTGGTAGCCGGGGATCTCGCCGTAGGGCGCCACGCGAGCGTCCGCGATGCGATCCACGAAGTTGCCGAGGCCGCTGCCGAGGATCACGCCGACGTCGCCCGCGAACCCGCGCGCGGTCAGGAAGGCGACCGCCGCGTCGACCCGGTCCCGCCAGGGTCTCGCCAGGAGGGCGAGCCGGCCGCTCATGGCGAGATCCCCTTGATCGCGATCTCGTCGAGGCGATGGACGTCGCGCACGCGCGCGAACGCGGCCAGCGCCTCCTCCACGAGCTCGCGCCGCGTGCGCTCGGGCAGGAACGCGCTCTTGAAGCCGGCCAGCAGGACGTCCTCGAGCTGCAGCAGGGTGAGGTCGAAGGTGTCGACCGCCAGGCGCAACTCCCGGACCATGTCGGTGTCCGCGAAGAGCGTGTTGTCGGTGTTCAGGCAGAGGCGCAGGCCCAGCTCGTGGTAGTGGCGCAGCGGGTGCTCGCCGGCCGACCGCACGACGCCGGTCTGCACGTTGCTCGAGAGGCAGATCTCGAGCGGGATGCGGTGGTCGGCGACGTACCTCAAGAGCCCGGGATCCTCCTCGAGCCGGATGCCGTGGCCGATGCGCACGGCGCCGCAGCGGTGGATCGCCATGTGGATCGACGCGGGGCCGAAATTCTCGCCCGCGTGGCAGGTGGCGGGCAGGTTGTTGTTCATCACGTGGTAGAACGCCTCGCGGTGGTCCGCGGCCGGGTGGTCCGCCTCGGCGCCGGCGAGGTCGAAACCCACCACGCCGCGACCCTTCCAGTTGACCGCGAGGCGGGCGAGCTCGAGGCTCTGCGCCGGGTCGATCGTGCGCAGTCCCGTCACGATGATGCCGCCGCGCAGACCCGTGCGTCGCGCCACGGTGTCGAGACCGCAGTGCACGGCGGCGACCGCGCCGTCGAGGTCGAGCCCCTGGCTGCGGTGCAGCAGCGGGCAGAACCGCGCCTCGAGGACGCGCACGCCGTGCGCGACCGCGTCCTCCGCCAGCTCCCGGGCGGCGCGCTCGAGGTTCTCGGCCGTTTGCAGGCAGGCGAGCGTGTGCTCGAAGAAGGTCAGGAATTCCGGCTGGTCGGTGGCCCGGTCGGCGGGAAAGAAGCGGCGTCGCGCCTCCCGGTGATCGTCCGGCACGTCGAGGCCGATCTGCCGGCCGAGATCCCGGAAGGTCTCGGGCCGCAGCGAGCCATCCAGGTGAACGTGCAGGTCGGTCTTGGGAAGGTCCTGCAGCACCGCGTCCGGGACGGCGCGCCCGCGCAACAGATCGCTGGGACGGTAGGTCACGCGGGCTCCTCCCCGGTCACCCGGACATGCTTCTCGCGGTGGTACTCGGCGATCAGCTGCAGCAGGCTCGTCTGGGCGGCCGCGTCGTCGCGCAGGTTGACCCGCTCCGTGTCGATCGTCTCGACCGGGCAGATCGCCGGCGCGCGCTCGATCCAGTCCTCGTACGCGGCGTGCAGGTCCTGCAGGAACTCGAGCGGGATGTCCAGCTCGCACCGCCGCCCGCGCTTCCGGATGCGGTCGAAGGTGACCTCCGGCTGGCTCCACAGGTAGACGATGAGGTCCGGCGCCTGCAGGAAGGCGACCATGTTGCGGAAGATCTCGCGGTAGTTCTCGTAGTCCCGCCGGTCCATGCAGCCGCGCCGGTGCAGGGTCGGCGCGAAGATCTCGACGTCCTCGTAGATCGTGCGGTCCTGGACCGCAGAACCGCCGTGATCCTGGATCTGCTTCTGCACGG
Organism: Candidatus Krumholzibacteriota bacterium; assembly: GCA_022711765.1. Taxonomy (GTDB): domain Bacteria; phylum Krumholzibacteriota; class Krumholzibacteriia; order LZORAL124-64-63; family LZORAL124-64-63; genus Glo-17. The sequence goes on along the minus strand of JAKLEB010000002.1, from coordinate 331,150 downwards.
CGAAGCGCTGGCTCAGGAAGTAGACCTGCAGGTGGAAGCTCCAGCGGGCCATGTCCTTGTAGTAGTCGTCGAGGTAGGGATTGTTGATGACCGGCTCGAAGTACATCGGCCAGCCCAGGCTCTGGCCCAGCAGGCGGGTGAGCATGCTCTTGCCCACGCCGATGTTGCCCGCGACAGCGACGTAGAACGGGGTGCGGGGTTGCTGGCGCAGGCCGAAGCGCTGGCGGAAGGTCTTGGCCATGCCGAGCATGATAACCGAGGGCCCGGTGGAAAACCAGTCGAGACGCCGGCCCGGGCGCCGACCGGCGGCGACGGGCAAGCGCCGATTGCCAACCACCGCCCGCGGCGCTAGAATCCCGGCGTCAGCGAATCCGACCATCGTCGCGGAGGCACCGTAATGTCCCGTCGTACCCTCGGCGCCCTCGTGGCGCTCCTCTTGCTCTGCCTGACGGCTCTGGCCGCCCAGCAGTTCAGCGTGCAGGTCCGTGAGACCCGCCTGCGTCAGACTCCGTCCTACCTCGGCGCCACGACGGCGTCGGTCACCTACGGCACCCGCGTGACCGTCCTCGAGACGCGCGGCCCCTGGCGCCGGGTCCAGGCGACCGACGGCCGCACCGGCTGGCTGCACGAATCGGCGCTCACGGAGCGGCAGCTCACGCTGGCGGCCGGAGACCGGGATGTCGCGACCGGCGCCGACACCGACGAGATCGCGCTCGCCGGCAAGGGCTTCAGCCCCGAGGTCGAGCGGGAGTTCAAGAAGCAGAACCGCGACGTCGACTTCGCCTGGGTCGACCGCATGGCGACCTGGAACGTGACGCCCGACGAAGCGCTCGCGTTCCTGGCCGAGGGCAAGGTCACGCCGCCGGGAGGTCAGCCATGAGCCGCATGCTGCTCGTGATCGCCCTCGGCGCCGCGGTGCTCGGCGCGGGCTGCTCGCAGGTCTCCAAGATCGCGACCCAGGTCGGCGTCTCCGAGGGGGCGATCACCCAGGAGGAGGCCGATTCCATCAACCGGTCGGTCGTCGCGATGGAGAAAGCCTGGACCGACATCACGCCCGAGCAGGAGCATTACATCGGGCGGGCCGTGGCGGCGACGCTGCTCGCCTCCTACCCGGCGCTCGACGACGCAGGCGCCAATGCGTACCTCAACCGCCTGGGCCAGACCCTCGCGCTGGCGAGCGACCGGCCCGAGACGTTCGGCGGCTACCATTTCCTGCTGCTGGACAGCGACGAGATCAACGCGTTCGCCTGTCCCGGCGGACTGGTGCTGGTCACGCGCGGTCTCGTCGCCTGCTGCGACAGCGAGGACGCGCTGGCCGCCGTGCTCGCGCACGAGATCGGCCACGTCGCCGGCAAGCACGGCCTGCGGGCCATCAAGGCGAGCCGGCTGACGAGCGCGCTCACCATCGTCGCCGCCGAGGGCGCCCGCAACCTGGGCGGCGAGGATCTGGCGAGGTTGTCCGACGACCTCGAGGGCACGATCGGCGACATCACCCAGACGCTCGTCAACAACGGGTACTCCCGCGATCTCGAACGCGCCGCGGACACGGCGGCGGTCGCGGTGCTCGGTCGCGTCGGCTACAATCCGCGCGGCCTCGAGTCCATGCTCGACCGGATGCAGGCGCGCTGGAAGCCGTCCGGCCCCGGCTTCATGCAGACCCACCCGTCCCCGCGCGACCGGCTGGCGGACGTGTCGGCGTCCCTGAAGGGCTTTGCGCCGCTGGAGGCATCGACCGTACGCCAGGCGCGTTTCGCAGCCGCCCTGGACGGGATCTGACGTGGCTCGCTGGCGCCTCGGCCTCGCGGCTGGCCTCGCGGCCGGAGTGCTCGCCGCCGGGCTGTGGCTTCTCGGCGCCCTCGACCGCGCCGAGAACCTGACCTGGGACTGGCGCGTACGGCGGGCCGCCGAGCCGTCGGCGGCGGCGAGCCGGATCAAGCTGATCCTCCTCGATCAGGCGAGTCTCGATTGGGGTCGCGAAACGGGGGGCTGGTCCTGGCCCTGGCCGCGCGAGGTCTACAGCGCGGTCCTCGACTTCTGCCGGCGCGGCGGCGCCCGCACCGTGTCCTTCGACCTGGTGTTCACGGAGCCGTCGGTCTATGGCGTCTGGGACGACGAGGCCCTTGGCGCCGCCCTCGCCGCGCGCAGCGACGCGATCGTGGCCTGCCACGTCGCGACGGACGGCACGATCACCTGGCCGGTTCCCGAGGTGCGGACCGGCTCGGCGCGACTCGGCAACGTGAGCGGCCAGCCCGACCCGGACGGCGTGTTCCGCCGCGTCCGCCCGGCCGTGGCCGCGCGCGACACGGTCATCGAGGGGCTCGGCCTCGCCGCCTACCGGCTCGCCGGCGGCGCCGCCGTCCCGGATTCGTCGGTCATCCTCCGCTTCGCGCCCGCCGGCACCTACGCGGTGTACAGCGCGGCGGCGGTCATCCAGTCGGAACTGCGATTGCGGGATGGCGAGAATCCGGTGCTCGACCCCGAGGTCCTGCGCGATGCCCACGTCTTCTTCGCGGGCTCTGCGCCCGGCCTGCTGGACCAGCGCCCGACGCCGCTCAGCCGGATCAGTCCGGGGGTCGTCGTGCACGCCACGGTGCTCGACAACCTGCTGGCCGGCCGCTTCATCGCGCCGGCGCCGCGGGCGATCGTCCTGGTGGCGACCCTGCTCGCGGGCGCCGTCGCGGGCTGGCTGGCCGTGCGCGTCAACCGGGCCTGGATCGCCGCGCTGCTCTTCGTGATCGGACTGCCGCTTCCGCTCGGCGCGGGACTCCTGCTCTACGGGAGCGCGGTCTGGTGGCCGGTGATGCCCGGCACTCTCGCCGTGGCCGGCGGGCTGGTCGGCGGGCTGGGCGCGAACTGGGCGACCGAAGGCCGCCAGCGCCGCTTCCTCAAGCAGGCGTTCCGCCATTACCTGAGCCCCGCCGTCGTCGACCGCCTTGTGCAGGACCCCGGTCGCCTGCGGCTGGGCGGCGAGCGGCGCGAGCTCACGATCTACTTCAGCGATCTCGCGGGTTTCACGGGCCTCGGCGAACGGCTCGACCCCGAGGCGCTCACGGCGCTGCTGAACGACTACCTCACCGCGATGACCGACATCGTGCTCGCCGAGGGCGGCACCCTCGACAAGTACGAGGGCGACGCGATCATCGCCTTCTGGAACGCGCCGCTCGACGTGCCCGATCACGCCGTTCGCGCCTGCCGCGCCGCGATCCTGTGCCAGCGTGAGCTCGCCGAGCACCGCGCCGAGCTGAGGGAGCGCTGCGGCCACGACCTGTCCATGCGCGTGGGCCTGCACACCGGTCCGGTCGTGGTCGGCAACCTCGGCAGCAAGCAGCGCTTCGACTACTCGATCCTCGGCGACGCCGCGAACCTGGCCTCGCGGCTCGAGGGAGTGAACAAGGTCTTCGGCACCGGCATCCTCGCGTCCGAGACCACGGTGCGCGCCGCTGGCGCCGCCATCCTGGCCCGCGAGCTCGGCCGCGTGAAGGTCGTGGGCCGCCGGGAGCCGGTGACCGTGTACGAGCTGGGCGGCCTCGCGGGCGAGGTCGAGCCCGCCCACTGGCGCACGTATCACGAGGCGCTCGATCTCTGCCGGGCCGGCAAGGGCGAGGTCGCGCATCGGTTGCTGGCCGGCCTCACGAGCGATCCGGCCGCGCGGGCGCTCGCGGCGCAGCTCGCGGCAGATCTCGACTTCCGCGGCCTCTGGGAGCTGGATCAGAAGTAGGCGTCGTGCGCCAGCAGCTCGGCCACGCTGCTCGCCGCGGCGCCCACGCACCGGCGGCAGACCGTGGCGCGAATCTCCTCGGATTCGTACCGCTGCCGGCCCGCGTCGGTCGTCAGGTCCAGCCCGATGAGATCCTGGCACGTCACCGCCCCGCACGCCTCGCGGAACCGGTCGACCAGCGCGCGCACGACCTCGTAACAGCGCTCCTTCGCCGCGTCGTCGGCGCTGTCGAGCCGGCCGAACCGGCCGTTCAACGCCATGACGGCGCCACTCAGGGCGCCGCACGTCTCGCCACGTCGTCCGAGTCCGCCGCCGAAGCCGGTCGCGAGCCGGACGACCCCGGCGTCGAGGCCCACCGCCGCGACGAACGTGCGCAGAACCGCCTCGGCGCAGTTGTCGCCGGCATCGAAATTCGCGATCGCCTGCTCGGCGAAGGCGACGGCGCCAGCGAGGTCGTCGGCATCGCCCGCTGCTCCAGCCTCGCCGGTCGCGACCGCCTCGAACGCCGCGAGCGCCTCGCGCGCGGCCTCGACGTCCTCGGCGCGGACGAGCAGGCGCACGCCTTTGCGGCCCAGGCTGATGCCGGCGAACATGTTGCCGGCGTCGTCGGCCTGCACCAGCGCGGCGACGCCCTGCTGCGCGAGGTATTGCTCGGCCTGCTCGGCCGCGAAGCGGGTGGGATAGGCGCGGATGAAGACCAGTTCCGACATGGTGGTTCTCCTCGACGAGCGGTACGAATTCCTGTGGCCAGTCTAACACCGTACGGGCAAAATGGTCTCCGGTCTTCACGAGGAGTGGCGATGCGCGTGTATTTCGCCGGCACGCGGGGTTCGGCGCCCGCGACCCAGCCCGACCGGGCCGTCTTCGGCGGCGACACGACCTGCCTGCTCGTCACCGGCCTGCGCGGCGCGCAGGTCGTGCTGGACTGCGGCAGCGGCCTGCCCGCCATCGCGCCTCGTCTCGCTCCCGCCGCCGAGCTGGTCCTCCTGCTGACCCACTTCCATGTTGACCACCTGATCGGGCTCGCGACCTTCGGGCCGTTGTACGCGTCGGGGTCGCGGTTGCGATTCGCCGCGCCGCGGGCGGGAGGAGCCACGGTGGAAGCCGCGTTGCGGGGCCTCCTGCGCGCGCCGTACTGGCCGGTGGAGCTCGACCGCGTCCCGGCCAGGCTCAGCTTCGCCGACCTGCCCCCCAGCTCGGGCGCCGAGCCCCTGCGAATCGGCGACCTGGAGGTGCGGTGGGCTCCGGTGCCCCACCCCGACGGCTGCACCGCGTATCGGCTCGACGACCGGGCCGACGGCACGAGCCTGGTCCTGGCGACGGACGCCGAGTGGCGCGACGCGCCGGCGGAGCTCCGCCTCGGCTTCCTGACGCTCTGCCGCGAGCCGTCGCCCTGCGACCTCCTGATCTGCGACGGCCAGTACGACGACACGACCGCGGCCGCGCGACACGGCTGGGGCCACAGTTCCCAGAGCCAGGCCGTGGAACTCGCGCGCGAGAGCGGCGCCCGGCGGCTGCTCTTGACCCACCACGATCCCGAGGCCGTCGACGCGACGCTCGCCGCGCGCGAGCGCGCGTTGCGGGCCGTCCTGTCCGGCGCCGCTTTCGCCCGCCAGGGCGACGAGATCGACCTCGCGCGAAAGGACGCACGTTGAGCACCTACCTGCCCCTGCTCACGGAGATCCTGGTGCTGATCCTGATCTTCGCGGCGGCGTCCGAGCTCTCGGCGCCGGTGCGGCGCCGGATCGCGCCTGACCGCACCGGCCTGGCGGGCCTGGTCCGCCACCTGCTCAGGCCAGGTCTCGTGCTGCTGCTGACGCCCGCCGTCGTCTGGCTCGTCCAGCGGTGGCCGGCCGGAGCAGCCTGGCTCGCGGCGAATCCCCGGCACGCGTCGGGGTGGGAGACGTTGTGGCTGGGCGTGCTCGTGCTCGCGCTCATCGAGGCGGTGGTGCGCCAGGCCGTCGCGTTGCGCGGGCGGGCGTGGCCGGTGCCGGACCTGCTCGAGAACATCCTGCGAGCGGTCCTGGTGATGCTGCTGGCGTTCCTCGTGTTGAAGGTCGAGCTGGGCTGGGACATCGGCCCTCTGCTCGCCTCCACCGCCCTCATCACGGCGGTGCTCGGTTTCGCCCTGCAGGGCGTGCTCGGCAACCTGCTCGCCGGCATGTCGCTGCACGTGACCCGCACGGTGAAGCCGGGCGACTGGATCGACATCGGCGGCCTCGAGGGTCAGGTCCAGCGCACCAACTGGCGCGAGACGAGGCTCACCACGGTCGGCGGCTACGAGATGGTCGTGCCCAACAGCAAGGTCGCCGAGGCGGTGGTGCACATCCTGAACCAACCGACGCCCCTGCGCCGGCACAGCATCGAGGTCGGCGCGAGCTACGCCGACGAGCCGGACGTCGTGATCGCCGCGCTCGAGGCCGCCGCGCGCGAGGTCGCCGAGGTGCTGGACGAGCCCGCGCCCGAAGCCCTCCTGAGCGCGTACCTGGATTTCGGCATCAACTACCAGCTCCGCTACTGGACCCGGCAGTACCACCGGCGCGCGTGGATCGACGCGCAGGTCGGCCGGCACGTCTGGTACAAGTTCAAACGCCGCGGCATCGAGATCCCCTTCCCGATGAGCGACAAGCTGCTCAACGACTTCATGGAGGTCGTGTATCACCAGCGCAAGCTCGGCGCCGAGACCGAGGACCTGGCCGCGATCGTGGACGACCTGCTCGCCAGCGACCTGCACACGAAGCTGTTCGCCGACGCCCAGGGCCGCCCGCTGCTCGAGCGCGCCGACTACGAGCGCCTCGCCCCGCTCGTGCGGCGCGAACGCTACACCCACGGCGAGACGCTCCTGAGCCAGGGCGACGACGGCGAGGACTTCTACGTGCTCGTGGACGGCAGGCTGGCCGGCCGGATCGACGCCGGCGCCGGCCGGTCGCCGGTCGTGTTCACGGTCGCCCCGGGGTCGGTCGTCGGCGAGATGAGCCTGCTCACCGGCGAACCGCGCTCCGCCACCCTCGAGACGGACACCGGCTGCGAGTTGCTCCGGCTCGACCGCAAGGCGTTCGTGACCCTGCTCGGCATGCGCGAGGAGATCCCCGGCCGTCTCGCGGACCTCGCCGCCGCCCGGGCGGCGGCCAACCGGGCGGCTGCCGACGCGCTGCGGGCGAGCGAGCATGACGCGGACGTTGGCCGCCGCGAGCACGCGGGCATCCTGCGCCGGCTGCTGGGCTTCCTCGGCCGGTGACGCGCGGGCGGAACGGTCATTCGTCGGCGGCCGCGCCGGCGGGAGCGACGGGCCAGCCGCCGCCGAGCGCCTTGTAGAGCTGGACGAAGCTCGCGATCTGATCGTCCATCGCCTGGATCTCGTCGAGCTCGGCCCCGAAGAGCGACCGCTGGGCGTCGAGGACCTCGAGGTAGCTGATCACCCCGCCGCTGTACGCCAGGTCGGCCAGGCGCAGGAGTTCCCGCACGGATTCGACGCGCAGCCGCTGCGATTCGCGCCGCTCGGTCTGCTTGCCGAAGGCGACCAGCGCGTCCTCCACCTCCCGGAAGGCCTGCAGGACCGCCTTCTCGTACGCGTAGAGGGACTGGCGCATGACGGACTCGCTGACCTCGACGCGCCGGCGGTTCTTGCCGGCATTGAAGATCGGCTGCAACAGGTTGCCGGCGAGCGAGAAGGTCCGCGACGGCACCTCGAAGAGCGTCTCGAGCTCGGTACTCTGCTCGCCGATGTCGCCCGTGAGCGCGATCCGCGGGAAGAGCAGCGCCTTGGCCTGGCCGATGTTGGCGTTGGTCGCGACGAGGGTCTGTTCCGCCGCGCGCAGGTCCGGGCGGCGGTCCAGCAGGTCGGAAGGCAGCCCCGTCGGGACCCGGGCGATGACGGGAATATCGGGCAAGGGGCGCCCCCGGAGGACCTCGCCGGGGAAGCGGCCGACGAGGACCGAGATCGCGTTCTCGAGCTGGCGCTGGAGCCGCTCGAGGTCCTGGACGATGCCCAGCGTGCGGTAGAACTCGGCTTCCGCCTGCCGCCAGTCCCGCTCGGAGGTGACGCCGCCTTCGAAGCGCATCCGCGCGAGCTCGATCGACTCCCGCCGCGATTCGACGGTCCGCCGGGCGACCTCGAGCTGGAGATCCGCCGCGCGCAGCGACGCGTACGCCGACGCGACCTGAGCCACGAGCGAGATCGCGACCGCCTGCCGTCCCGCCTCGGTCGCCAGGAACTCGGCGCGCGCGGCCGCGCTGGCGCTGCGGATGCGCCCGAAGAGATCGATCTCCCAGGTCACGGGCACCGAGACGTCGTAGAGCGTGACGAGGTTGGACTGCGCGTCGGGGATCGGCGTCGCGCCGCGGCGGCTCAGCTGGCTGCGGCCCGCGGTCGCCGAGAGGTCGACGCGCGGCCAGAGGTCGGCCCGGGCGAAGCCCAGGCGCGCCGCCGCCTCGACGGTGCGTTCGGCCGCGATCTGGAGATCCGGATTCTCGCGCAGCGCGGTCCGGATCAGATCCTGCAGCGCCGGGTCGCCGAAGAGGTCCCACCAGGGGAGGTTGGCCAGGGTCTCGGCCGAGGGAGCCGTCTCGTCGCGCCACTGCTCGGGCATCGCGATCTCGGGACGTCGATAGACCGGGCCCGGCGTGCAGGCCGGCAGCGCGAGCAGCAGTCCGATGATCGCCGGCAGGATCGCGCGTCGGGTCGACATCTCAGTGGCCTCCCTCGACGGGCACCGGGGCGGAGCCGGGGCCCGCGGGCTTCCGCTTGCTCGCAAGGCCTTCGATGAGCTTGAAGAACGCGGGCGTCAGGAAGACGCCCAGGAACGTGGCGATCGACATGCCGACGACCACGGCCGTCCCCATGACCTGGCGCGACGCCGCGCCGGAACCCGAGGCGAGCATGAGCGGAACGGCGCCCATGATGAAGGCGAAGGCCGTCATCAGGATCGGCCGGAAGCGCAGCCGCGCCGCCTCGGTCGCGGCGTCCAGCAGCGGCCGGCCCTGCTCGTGCCGCTGCTTCGCGAACTCCACGATGAGGATCGAGTTCTTCGCGGCCAGGCCCACGAGGGTGATCAGGCCGATCTGGACGTAGACGTTGTTGTCGAAACCGCGCGCCCACACGCCGAACAGCGCGCCCAGGATGACCGACGGCGTGCCGAGCAGCACCGCGAACGGCAACGTCCAGCTCTCGTAGAGCGCCGCCAGCAGCAGGAACACGCAGAGGACCGCGACCACGAAGATCGGCGTCGAGGAAGGCGCGTGCTTCTCCTGGTACGACATCCCCGAGTAGGCGATGTCCATCCCGCCGCCCAGCGTCGAGGCCGCGACCTCCTCGAGCGCCGCCATGGCCTCGCCCGAGGAATAGCCGGGCGCCGGCACGCCCGAGATCTCCACCGAGCGCAGGAGGTTGAACCGTGTGGTGATCTCGGTCCCCGACGTCGGCGAGACGGTCACCAGCGTCGCCAGCGGGACCATGTCGCCCGTGCTCCGGCTGCGGACGTAGAACGACCCGATGTCTTCGGGCTCCTGCCGGTACTCCGGCTCGGCCATCACGAACACGCGGTACAGGCGCCCGAACCGATTGAAATCGTTCACGTAGGCGCCGCCGAGGATGGCCTGCAGGGTCGCGAATACGTCGTTGATCGGGACGCCCAGCTTGCGCGCCTTCTCGCGGTCCAGCACGAGGGCGAGCTGCGGCACGCTGGGATCGAAGGACGTGAACAGGTTGGCCAGTTCCGGCCGTTTCCGCGCCGCGAGGAGAAAGTCCCGCGTCTGCAGTCCGAGCTCCAGGGTCGTCAGCGAACCGCTGCGGTCCTGGAGGAGGACGTTGAAGCCGCCGGCGGCGCCGAAGCCCGCGATCGTCGGCGGCGCGAAGGGGAAGGCGATGGCGTCCGGCAGCCGCGCCAGCTTCGCGCCGACCGTGGCCATGATCGCCTTGAGCCGGAGCCGGGCGGCGGTGCGCTCCTCCCACGGTTCGAGGCGCACGAAGAACGAGCCGTAGTTGGAATTGTAGGAGTTCGTCAGCATCCCCAGTCCGATGATCGCGTTGTACGCCTGGACGCCCTCCGTGTGGGCGAGGATCTCCTCGATCTGGCGCATGACCGCGTCCGTTCGCTGCAGGGACGAGGCGTTCGGCAGCTGCACGTTGATCATGAAGACGCCCTGGTCCTCTTCCGGCACGAAACCCTGGCGCAATCTGGAACCGATCGTGCCGCCGAGGAGGCCGACCCCCGCGATGATCACGAGGCTCAGCGCGGCGCGCCGGGCCAGGAGCTGCGCCCAGTGGGTGTAGCCGACCGTGACCCGGTCGAAACCTCGATTGAAGAGGCCGAATCCCCGGGCGAGCAGGCTGCGGCCGGCGTGCGGTCGCTTCGGCTCGAGCACGAGCGCGGCGAGCGCAGGACTCAGGGTCAACGCGTTGAACGCGGAGATGAGGACCGCGATCGCGATCGTGAGGGCGAACTGCCTGTACATCGAGCCGACCAGCCCGGGCATGAACGCCACGGGAATGAACACGGCGGAGAGCACCAGCGCGACGCCGATCACGGCGCCCGAGACCTCCTGCATCGCCTTCCGCGTCGCTTCCTTCGGCGCGAGTCCGCGCTCGATGTTGTGCATCACCGCCTCGACCACGACGATGGCGTCGTCCACCACGATGCCGATCGCGAGCACCAGGCCGAACATCGACAGGACGTTCACGCTGAAGCCGAGCAACGGATAGAAGATGAACGTGCCGATCAGGGACACCGGCACGGTCAAGAGGGGGATCAGCGTCGCCCGCCAGTTCTGCAAGAAGATGAAGACGACCAGCAGGACCAGCACGATCGCTTCCTGAAGCGTCTTGACGATCTCGTGGATCGACTCCTCGACGGCCGGTGTCGTGTCGTAGGAGATCTTGTAGTCGACGTCGGCCGGGAAGACGCTCTTGAGGTCGTCGAGCGTCCGGTAGATCCCCGCGGCCGCTTCGAGCTGATTGGCGCCGGGCAGCAGGTAGACGGCCAGGACCGCCGCCGGCTTGCCGTCGAGGCGACCGACCGACTTGTAGTTCTCGCTGCCCAGCTCCACCCTGGCCACGTCCTTGATCCGCACCTGGGCGCCGGCCGGCGTGGCGACCACGAGGATCTCGCCGAACTCCTCCGGCCGCGTGAGCTTGCCCGGCGCGCGGACCGTATACGTGAACTCCTGTCCCGGCGGAGACGGCGCGGCGCCGATCTGGCCGGCGGGCGCCTGGAGATTCTGCTCCTTGATGGCCTGGATGACGTCCGCCGGCGTCAGACCGAGCTTGGCGAGGCGGTCCGGCTGCAGCCAGATCCGCATGCCGTACTCGGAGCCGCCGAAGAGCTGCACGTCGGAGATGCCCGGCACCCGCAGGAGTGCGTCGCGCACGTTGATCATCGCGTAGTTGTTGAGGAACCGCGCGTCGTAGGTGCCGCCGGGCGAGTAGAGGGACGCCACGAGCAGGATGCTCGGGTTCATCTTCTGGACCGTGACGCCCTGCGCCACCACCTCCTGGGGCAGGCGGGCATTGGCCTGGGCGGCCCGGTTCTGGGTCAGCATGTTCGCCGTGTCGAGATCGGTGCCGACCTGGTAGGTCACGTCCACGAGCATGCGCCCGTCGCTCGTGTTCAGCGACTTCATGTAGATCAGGTTGTCGACGCCGTTGATCTGCTGCTCGATCGGCGTGGCGACCGATTGTTCGACCACCTCGGCGGAGGCGCCGGGATAGCTCGCCGTGACGCGCACGGTGGGGGGCGCGAGCGCCGGGTACTGCTCGATCGGCAGGCCGAGCAGTACCGCGACGCCGCCGAGCACCGTCAAGACGGACATCACGATGGCGACGATGGGCCGCCGGATGAAGAACTGCGCCATGACCTACTCCTCGATCGCGACGGGAATGGGATTCACGACGCTGCCTTCGCGCACCTTCTGACGCCCCTCGACCACGACCTGGTCCCCAGCCGCCAGGCCGTTCTCGATGATCCACAGGGACCCGATCCGCGCGCCGGGCGTGACCGTCCGCAGGGAGACCGTCCTGTCCGCGTTCACCACCGCGACCGTGGACATGGCCTGCAACTCGCTGACCGCTCGCTGCGGCACCAGGAGCGCGCCCGCGGCCACGTCGACCGCGGCCCGCACCCGCGCGAACTGGCCGGGCCGGACGATCCGCTCGGGATTGGGGAAGGCGGCCTCCAGCAGCAGCGTCCCGGTCGTCGGATCCACGAGGCGGTCGGCGAAGACGAGCTGGCCGGGGTGCGGGTGCGTGGAGCCATCGGCCAGGATCAGCGTGATCGGGCGGCCGCCGGGCCGGGCCGGGCTCTGCGGATCCGGCGTCCCTCGCCTGATGCGGAGGTACTCGCGCTCGCTGACGCTGAAGCGCACGTGGATCGGATCGACGTCCGAGATCCGCGTCAGCAAGGTGGTCTGGCCGCGGCCGACGAGGTTGCCGGGCTGCACCTCGACCTTGCCCGCGATGCCGTCGATGGGCGACGTGATCCGCGTGTAGCCGAGATCGATCTCGGCGCGAGCGGCTACGGCTTGCGCCGAGGCGACGCTGGCCTCCGCCGCCGCCGCGTTCGACAGAGCATTATCGTAGTCCTGGCGGGCGATCGCGTGTTGCTCGACGAGCGGCTTGAATCGGTCGACGTCCTGGCGGGCGCGCGCGAGACGAGCCTCCGCTTCCGCGAGCATGGCGCGCGCCTGGGCGAGATTCGCCTCGAACGTCCGGGGATCGATCGTGAACAGCAGCTGGCCGCGGCCAACCGGCATCCCTTCCTGGAAATTCACCGTCTCCAGGAACCCCTCGACGCGCGTTTGGATGTCGATCTCCGTCGATCCCCGCGTCTCGCCGATCGCCTCGGTCTCGATCGGCACGTCCCGCTGCAGGACCGTGGCGACCTTGACGTCGATCGGCGGCGGCGGCGGCGGTGCGCTCTTGTCGCCGCAGCCGGCGGCCAGAATGAGGATCGACACCGCCAGGACGGATCCCCTCGTGCACGTGTGCATGGGCGTATCCTCCGCGCTGGAGTAGCCTGGCCGGCCCAGATCGAGGTGTGATTGAATGAAGTGAATTTAACCGCGATTCTCAGTACCGGTAAAGCAGAATCAGCTTCGCGGCGGCCCGATGATCGCGCGGCGGGGGTGCCGAGCCGCGCGAGCGCCTAGGGGTCCGGCGGCAGGTTCGCGTTCACGTAGTCGTAATACTCGCCGGAGATGAATCGGCGGACCTGTCCGCCCGCGACGACGTAGACGTAGGCGCCATACTTCACACCGGTCTCCCCGACGCCGGTGCGGATGTCGACCGTGGTCAAGCCGCCGGGCGCCGGCGACCAGTCGGGATTGCCGAAGAGGACCCGGTAGCCGCCGTCCGGACCGAAGATCTGGATGCGGTCGTTGCCTGTATCGCTGACGAAGATGCGGCCGCTCCCGTCGACAGCCACGCCCTGCGGCGTGGTGAATTCGCCCTCCGCGTCGCTCGGGCCGCCGACCCAATCCGTCTCGTTGCATCCGGCCGCGTCGCCGAGCACGTATTCGTCGGCGGCGGGCGGGTTGCAGGCCGCCGGCGCGAACAAGGCGGCGTGCCCCCTCAGCGGGTCGGGGCCGACGCCGCCGGGCGCGGTATCCAGGAGGTCCGGCACGCTGTTGAAGCGGATCACCCAGTTCCGCAGAGTGTCCACGTCGCAGACCAGCAAGCTGTCCGCCGAGTCCCGCGCGAGGGCGCCCGGGTCGTGGACGAAGCGCGCCGCGTCGCCGCCCCGGCGGCAGAGGATGCCGTGCGCGACTAGCCCCGTGTACGGGTCGTACGCGTAGCGATGGACGACGCCGCTGTCTGGGTCGGCCAGGTAGAGGTACGTCGTCGCGCCGGGAACCTGCTCGATGCCGGCGCGGCACGCCGCCATCGCGACGCAGCGGCGGACGGCGGGCAGATCGGTGTGGCTCGGCTGGTCCAGCTGGACCGACAGGTCGCGGGTCCTGAACCAGCTCACCCGTCCGGGCCCCTGGTCCCAGACGAAGACCAGCGAGTCGTAGTCGCCGGCGCAGAGCGCGCGCGGATCGGCGAATCCCTCGATCCGCGCGAGCCGTTCGTAGCTCTGGTTCCGCTTGGTGAGCGTGCCGTCGGCCAGGACGAACAGGTTGCCCTGGCTGCTGATCAGCTGGCGCGGATCGTCGTCGTCGTAGATCTCGGAGAGCAGGTACGGCGCCACCGAGAACAGCCCCTCCGGCTGGGGGATGCCGATCTTCTCGCCACAGCCGGCGACGGCGGCCAGCAGGAGGCCGAGAGTCGGGGCGAGGGGGAACGCTCGGCGGAGGGTCATCAGCGCACCCTCCCGTGCCGGATCCGTTCCTTGTCCCACAGCGGCGAGAACTCCAGCGAGACGTAGTGCATGCCGCCGAAGGACCCCAGGTCGCTGTATCCGTAATCCACCCGCCAGAGAAGCTGCTTGCGCCGGAGCTGTAGCCCGAAACCCGCCCCGAGTCCGCCCTCGTCACGGCCCGTCTCGAAACCGGCGCGCAGGTAGAGGATCCGGCCGAGACCGAGCTCGCCGCCCATCCGGAAGCTCTCCTTCGCGTCGCTCGGGTGGTTGAAGTCGGCGGTCGTCAGCAGATCGACCCGGCGGGCGAGGTCCCAGGTGTAGGCGACGCCGAAGGACCCCTCCGTCGGCGCCGGGTGCTTCTGGAACTCGGATTGCACGTCGTAGCCGTCGCGCGCCGGCGGCGCGCCGCCCGGCTGCAACTCGGGCCCGAAGTTGCGCACCGAGAACCCGACGCTCAGGTCGCCGACGCCGACCAGGTACAGGATGCCGAGATCGAACAGCACCGCTCGGGTCTCCCACTCGTCCAGGTTCTCCTGGAAGTACTTGACCGTCGCGCCGATCGAGAACCGGTCGGTCATGGCGCGCGCGAGGCTGAAGCCCAGCAGGTACTGGTCGGCCCGGAAGGTATCGCCCGTCCCCTCCACGTGCATCTCGGTCGTGCGCGGGATCTCGCCCGAGCGCAGCATGGCGGCGGAGACCGCATAGCCGAAGTTCTGCGTGCGCCACTGGTAAGCGGCGTGATCCAGATCGATGTCGGCGGCCCACTCGGTATGGTTGACGAAGGCGCCGTGCAACCCGGGGGTCCGCAAGAGGCCCGCGGGATTCCAGAACGCCACCGGACCGTCGGACGCGCAGGCCACGTAGGCGCGGCCGAGGCCGATCGGCCGCGCGCCGACGGGGATCTTCAGGAACTGGCCGCTCGCGGTGCCGACGTTCTCCTCGCCGTACAGGCGGAGCGTGTCGCCGGCGTGCGCCGCCGCCGCGATGCCCAGCACCGCCGCCCAGAAGACCGCCGCGCCGCGCCGGGTCACCATTCGTAGCTCACCCCCCAGAGCAGCACGCGAGGATCCTCGACGTAGCTGGGGTCGACCACGCCCTTGGCGTATTCCTCGGAGTCCGTGGTGTACGGCTCCTGGTCCGGGCTCAAACCGCGGTTCCAGTCGTCGAGCCACTCCGGATTCGCGTCGCCGAGCCGATAGCCCTCGCCGGTGTACGGATTCACCCGCCGGAAATTGGCGTGGTTGAAGAGATTCCGGCCCTCGAAGAAGAGCGAGAGCTTCCCGTCGGCTCCGGCGCGCCACCACTTGCTGAACCGCAGATTCACGCTGGTGCGCACCGGCCCGAGCTCGCTGTAGAAGTCGCCGAGGGTGACCAGGCCGTCGGCGTACGAGCGGGGCGTGTAGCGCTGGCCGGACTCCGCGCTCACCAGCAGATTCACGCTCCAGTTCGGCGGCATCTGCCAGCCGAAGAGTGCGGGCCGGTCCCGGTCATACACGGCGAAATCCAGATTGAGGCCGAGCGACCACGGCCGATCCCAGAGCAGCGGCGAGCGGGTCAGGCCGCCGATACTCGCCGTCGGCGTATAGGATTCATCATAGAGGGCGCTCAGGTACGCCTCGTCGGCGGAGCTGTTCGTGCCGGTCGCGCGCGACAGCTCGAGGTTGGCCGACCCGCTCAGCCACCGCGTCGTCCGCTTGATGATCGACAGCTCGACGCCCAGGCTGCGGGCCGAATCGCCGTTGAAGTAACGGACCGGCTCGATGGTCGTCGTGCCCACGTCGTCGGGGTCCGGCGTCTCGTCCGCGCTGATGTTGACCGGAGCGAGCGCGACGCTCTTGGCGTAGCCGTAGATGTCCCGGTTGTAGAACGTCACGCCGACCGACCACAGGCCCCCGAACTCGTGCTGCCACCCCGCCTCGTACTCGACCGTGATCTTCGGATCGAGGTTCGGGTTGCCCAGCAACTGCACCGCGACCGCGCTCTGCGCCTCGAGCTGGGGATACACGTAGGCGAAGCGCGGCCACTGGCTGAAATGGCCGTAGTTGAAGAAGAACTTGTCCTGCCGCGTGACCGGGAAGCTGACGCCCAGGCGCGGCGAGATCCGGACCTTCCAGTTGCGGCCCAGCGCGCGGATGGTGCTCTCGTCGAAATCATCGACCAGGTCGTCGTAGATGAAGAGATAGTCGTCGGCGTTGGCCATCACGTGCTCGACCTCGCGACCCGGCGCCCAGAAATCGCCGCGCAGGCCCGCGTTCAGGATCAGCCCGTGGTACTCGATCGAATCCTGGAAGTAGGATGCGCCGACGATGGGGTGCGCCGTGAAGATGTCCTGGCGCACGGCCAGCCGGCCCGGCTGGGGAAAGCCGAGCGACGACTGCAGGTCGATCAGCTGCATCTCCGTGAAGCTGAGGTCGAAGCCGGTCTTGAACTGGTTGCCGGCGCCGCCGTAGAACGAGTACGCGCCGTTGACGGCGTAGGCCTCGGCGTAGTGATCGTGCCAGCGGTCGGCGCTGCCGTTCGCCTGGCGGGCCGGGTCGTCGTAGGGAATGTCGATGAGCGAGTAGGTCCGGAAATCGTCGTTGCCGTTCACGTTGGCGTGCATCCGCGACCAGTTGCGGCCGAACGTGAGCTCGTACCAGTTCTTGTCGCTGATCACGTGCCGCCAGTAGACGCTGGTCAGGATGCTCTCGTTGGTGAAGGTCAGGTAGTTGTCGAGCCCGAACGTCCGCTGCTCCCCCGTGTCGGGATCGATCCGGTCCGTCCAGTTGCCGATGAACGGCTGCGGGTAGCCCTCGCCCGCCAGGTCGAAGCCCTGGCTGATCGCGACCTGCCGGCTGGTCGAGACCGCGAGCTTCTTGGTCGGCGTCAGGTTCCAGGTCCACTTGGCGAGCCCGTTCCAGTCGTTCTGCTCGCGCGGCGACCAGACGCTCCCCGGGTAGAGCGGCGATTCGAGCCGGTTCTGGCGCGAGTAGATGGGCAGATAGCCGTCGCGGACATCCATGCTGCCGGACAACAGCAGGGACTGCGTCCCGGCCAGGTCGAGCCCCAACGCGCGCAACCCGGCCGCCAGCGGGTCGGGGCCGCTCAGCGAGAGCTTGACGACGTCGACGTTCTGCGGCTCGTCGAATCGCGTCAGATCGTCCCAGCCCTGGTAGTCGTCCTTGGGCACGGGCGAGGTGAGATAGTCGCGCTTGTACGAGATCTTGCCCTCCAGGACGTCGCCGCCCTCCTTCGTCGTCACGTTGACCACGCCGGACACGGCCTGGCCGTACTCGGCGTTGAATCCGCCGGTGAGGACCTCGATCTCGTTGATGATCGACGGGTCGATCTGGTAGCCGTAGCCGCCGCCGGCGAGCGGATCGTTGACCGACATGCCGTCGATGATGAACCGGGTGTCGTCGGCGCGGCCGCCGCGGATGTGGATCTCGTTGTCCTGCAGCGTCACGCCGGGCTGGTGGGCGATCATGTCGATCACCTGGTCGAGCGGCATGGCGTCCAGCTGGGCGCTCGACAGGAAGTGGCTCGTGCCGGTGCGTTCGACCTCGATCAGCTTGCGCTCGCCGACGACCGTGATGGGATCGACGTCGATCGCCTGCACGGCGAGCACGAAGTCGATCGCCACGACGCCGCCGGGCTCGAGGCGCACCGTCTCGGTGCCGACGGTGTACCCGATGTAGGTCGCCTTGACCGTGTAGGTGCCGGGACGCAGGCCACGCATGATGAAGTAGCCGTCCGTGTAGGCCATCGTCCCCAGGTTGGTGCCCGCGATGTAGACGTTCGTGTAGGGCATCGGCTCGCCGGACTCGGCGTCGACGACCCGACCCTTGATGATGCCGGTGCTCGTGACCTGCGCGGCGGCCGGAACGGCGAACAGCACGCAGAGCAGCCAGAGCCTCTTCACGGCGCGGTCACCCCCAGCTCGTACTGCAGGACCGCGGCGAGCGCGGCCCTGGCCTCGGCCTGGACCATCGTCTCGAGCTGGAACGAGAAGCCGGCCACGCGCGCGAACTCGCTGGTGGCGCGGTCGGGGCGCCGCACCCCGATGATCGGGTCGTGCGGCTCTCGGCTGCCGAAGCAGCGGATGCACTCCGCGAACTGGTAGAGGACCTCCGTCTGCTCGAGCGGCGAGAGGCCGATGCCCCGGCCGGTGCGGTTCTCGATCGTCATCGTCGGCAGCCAACTCGCGGTGCCGAGGGCCGGCGCGCCCACCGCCGAGGCGGCGGGCACCATCTGCGTCTGCGGACGCCCGGAAGGGCTCACGCCGAGCACGGTCTGGCGGAAGTAGGGCGTCAAGCCCGACGCCGTCCCCGTCAGGTTGCGGCTGATCATCAGCAGCTTGCCGGGTTCGGCGGAGTCGGTCGGCAACAGGTACTGCTCGAGGGCGCCGTCGCGGTCCGCCGCGGTCACGAGGATCTGGCTCGTGCTGCCGCCGTCGAACCAGAAGACGCCCTCGAACAGGCGCATGGTCTCCAGCAGCACGAACACGTCGTCGGGGAAGCCGAACCAGAAATCGTACTCGTCCCAGCCCCCCTCGCCGAAGTACTCGGCGAGGAAATCGCGGTAGAACTGGCGGGTGCCGGTGCCGGAATTGTCCGGCACCACCAGCAGCGGGCCGCGCGGAGCGCGCACCTCCCACTGCAGGCTCAGTCGGGTCTCGGCGTCGGCTTCGTCGCGGACGGCGATCGTGAGCTCGCGCTCGCCCGGTGGGATGTCCTTCAAGAGCAGCTCGAATTCGTAGATGTCGGCCACGCCCTCGAACGGCACGGCGAGCCAGTGCTGGAGGGGGTCTGCGGCGGGGTCGTCCCAGGGCAGCGTCACCTCGGGCTCGCCGTCCGCCAGCGTGTAGCGATAGAAGTGGTCCATGGTCGCGTTGCCGTCGAGGTCGAACGCGAAGCAGCGGACGTTCATCACGCCCCAGTTCCAGTAGGTGGTGTCGACCACCGCATCGCCGTCGTAGACGTACTCGCGCTGCAGGTTCACGAGCGGTTCGAAATCGCTCTGGAAATTGAGCGCCGGCGGGAAGTTCCGCAGCGGGATGTAGCGAACGAGCGTGTCGCTGACGGCGCCGAGGTCGTCCTGGCAGGCCAGCATGACCGTGGCCTGCGCCCGGCCCTCGTCGTCGGTCGTGAAGGACATCGTGGTATCGGTGTCGGTCGTGGTGTCCCAGGGCGCCGGCACCGCGGAATCCGGGCGGATCGACACGAAGTACGCCACCACCCGCCCGTCGACGTCGGATCCGCTCCAGTGGAACGTGCGCTGGAAGTAGCTCGTGGGGTTCAGCTCGCCCGTGGAATCGACGGGCTCGACGAAGAACCGCACGGTCGGCCGCTGGTTGGGAACCGTCGCGGGATCGAACGGGTCGTTCGTGCACGCAGCGAGGCCCAGAGCGATCAGGATCGCGACGAGGACGTGGCGGACGGCCCGGGTGGACGTCATTTGATGATCACCAGCTTTCCCCGCTGGATCTCGCCGGAATCGAGGTTCTCGACGACCCACACGTAGAGGCCCGTCGCGATCGCCCGCCCGTACTCGCTGAGCACGTCCCAGGCATGCTTGCCCTCGACGGGGTCCGCGTGGTCGAGCGTGCGCACGAGGTCGCCCGCCAGGGTGAAGATCTTGATGGTGCAGCGCGGCGGCAGGTTCATGAACCAGATCCGCCGGCCCAGCTCGACCTCGCCGCCCGGATTGTCGAAGGCGCTGCCCGCGCGGTAGGGGTTCGGTGCGACGCCGACCTTGCCCTCGCCGCTGCTCGCCCGCGCCGCCGGGCCGGGATAGACCAGCAGGGAGTTCTCGTTGAAGCCGCTCTGGAATTCCGGCAGGCCCTCCTCGACGTCGGGCGCGCTGAACGAGATCACCGAGTACCAGTAGGGGAAGCCGTCGAGCAGGCCGGCGTCCACGAACTCGCGCTGCCCGTCGGCGTTCAGGGGCGGCAGGCCCGTGTCGAAGCCGAACCCGTCGATCTTGTCGAATTCCGCCACCACCGTCGCCAGCTCGTAGGGATCGCGGTCGATGTTGAGGCCCTGGTAGCGGTAGATCCGGTACCCCTGGAAGTCGAGCTTGTCGGTGATCTCCGAGATGTGCTGCTCCGGCGACCGGCGGGGATCCTGCGGCGGCAGTTCGCCGCCGTCGGGGCCGAGGGAGTCGCCCGGCGCCCACCGCAGCTTGACGGTGTCCCACTCGTACGCGACGTCGAGAAGCGGAGACGGCGGACCGCCCGGCAGGTCGAAACCCTGGTCGTACGCGAGCTGCGCGACCCGGCTGTTCGCCAGGAGCGCCAGCGAATCCCCGCCGCAGACCACCGCGAAGGTGACGTGGACGGTGTCGTCGGGCGCCAGCGTGGGCCACGGGCCGGTGGACAGGAGCCCGACCCAGTCGCTGGCGGTCGTGTAGTCGGTCTCCTGGGTCTCGCCGACCGTGAAGGCGCCGTTGCTCATGATCTGGTACTTGCCGGGCTGCTGGAAGCCGTTGTCGTCGAGGTAGGTGTCGTCCTCGGCCGGCACGTGGCGGAACATCCAGGCGTTGTAGGAGACGGGCGGCTGTTCGAGCGGCGGTTGGACGGACGGACGGGTGCCGAGCAGGCGGACGCCGACCCAGCTCGGGGCGAGGCCCTCATCGGTATCGGCGTCGTGCTCGTGCATCATCCAGATGCCCGGGTCGGCGGCGACGCTGTACGCCGGGTCCACCCAGCCGTCGGCGCCCCAGGCGCCGTTCTTGTCGTCGTAGAAGTTCCAGCCCACAGG
The DNA here is from genome assembly GCA_022711765.1 of Candidatus Krumholzibacteriota bacterium. Taxonomy (GTDB): domain Bacteria; phylum Krumholzibacteriota; class Krumholzibacteriia; order LZORAL124-64-63; family LZORAL124-64-63; genus Glo-17. The sequence goes on along the minus strand of JAKLEB010000002.1, from coordinate 310,400 downwards.
AGCATTGGGGTCGTACTGCGAGGGAACCGTATGCTCCGTGTTGCCGACGGAGCAGTCGTTCCAGAAGCCGACGTAGACGTCGCGCATCTCGACCCCGCTGACGTTGCTGATCGCGTAGTCGAGGATCACGAAGTCGTCGGCGTAGGGAGGCGCCCAGGCCAGGCCGCGGAGCGTCACCTCGAGGCCGAGCGGCAGGTATCCCACCGGCGGCGGATCGAGGTAGTCGGTCATGTAGACCTCGATGTGCTGGGTGGCGAGGGCGCGCGGATCGAAGTCGTCGCTGTTCTGGCTGTTGGACCAGACGTAGGCCTTGTTCCTGGGATCGGCGGGATCTGCGAGGTTGAAGTATTCCTTGAACTCGCGATCCGACTCCCCGTCCTCCAGGGTCGCCGAGTCCTGGGCGCCGGTGGTGACGCGGATGGTCCCGTCGGCGGTGACCGCGCCCACCCAGAGGCCGCCCAGGAACATGTGCTCCACGTTGCTGTTGAGCGGATACTCGCAGCTCGGCTGATTGGGGCTCGAGAAACCATTGCCGACGTACCCGAGGTTCGTGACGGTCAAGCCGATGATGCCGACGCCGGTGTAGAGGTTGGTGCTATTCTCCGCCGCCGCCGGACCGGCCACGAGCGACGCGCCGGCGAGCAGCGCCGCGACGGCGAGGCGGCGAGGACACCGGTCACGGACGCAGCGGGCGCCGAGCGAGGTCACGGGAACCTCCGGGGCAGGATCCAGGCGAGGTTGGTGGGGAACCATAGCGCCGGCCCGCGCGGGCTGTCAACCGACCCGACGGCGAGGCGGATTCCGCGCGCGCCGGCCGCTCGCGGCGCGCCGGGCCTGGCGGCCCGGACGCCCGCCGGTCCTTGACGGCGCGTGGCGTGATTCTATGGTGACCGGGGAGGCGCCATGGTCACCTGCCGGATCATCCTCGGCGGCGATCTGCCGGACCTCGCGGGCCGCCGCCGCGACATCCACCGCCGACTGCCGGCGCCGACGTCGATCCGCGACGCGCTCGAAGCCCTGGGCATACCTCACGGCGAGATCGGCCGGATCCTGCTCGACGGCGCGGCCGCGTCGCTTGCCGACCTCGTCGGCGACGGCTCCCGAGTCGAGGCCTGGCCCGCCGTCCCCGCCGACCTCGCCGATCCGCGTTTCCTGTGCGACCTGCACCTCGGCAAGCTCGTGCGCCTGCTCCGCTTCTGCGGCTTCGACACGCTCTGGGAACCGGGGCTGCGCGAGGCGGCGCTCGCCCGGCTCGCCGTCCGCGACCGGCGGACCGTCCTGTCGCGCCACCGCGCCCTGCTCAAGCGCAGCGCGATCGGCTCGTCCCTGCTGATCCGGTCGAATCGGCCCGACGCCCAGCTCGCCGAGGTCCTGCAGCGGTTCCGCCTCGCCGGGCGGATCCGCCGGCCCGGGCGCTGCGCGACCTGCAACGGGACGCTCGTCGCCACCGCGAAGGCGGACGTGCCCGCGCCGATCCCCCCGCGCACCGCCGCATGGCTCGACGAGTACTGGGTGTGCGCCGGCTGCGGCCAGGTGTTCTGGGAAGGGACCCACGTCCAGCGCCTACGCGACCGGGTGGCCCGGATCGTCGCGGCGATCGGCTGAACGCCGGCTACGTGCCGCCGATCGCCGTTCCCCCAGCGCGGCCGGCGCGGCGCTTCAGTTCCGCGAAATGGCGCTGCACCCCCGGCGCCTCGTAGCCCAGGAGTTCGGCCGGCGAGCCATCGACGGTCTTGCGCTGCCGCTGGACGTCTCCCCAGGCGTCGAATTCCAGCTCGAGTCGGACCGACTCGTAGTCCTGGCTGCGGTCACCGTTCACGACCTGCCGCTGTTCCTCGCAGCGGTAATAGGACAGTCGACCGTCGACGACCTCGTATTCGGCGTGGGCACGCCCGAGCTCGCCGTACGACTGATCCTCTGACACCGCGATCAGGGCCGTATCCTGGAAGGTCGCGGTGAACGTGAGGGTCGCGTCGCCGAGCTTGAATTCCCCGCGGATCTCGCGGCGGGCGTCGGCGCCGGGCGGGGGCGCGCCCCCGCACCCCGCGAGGGCGAGGAGGGAACCGAGCGCGCCGGCGAGGACGAGGACCAACATACAGGTCATCTCCAGTCCCGTATATCTTGGAAGAAGGGGTATTGTGCGGGCGGGGGATTCGCTTGTCTAGACCGGAGAAACCGCAATGCCCTTGCGGAAATCCGCAACGCCGGCCGGGCGCTAGCCGAGGGCGTGTCGAGTCCCGCAGCGCGGGCACTTGATCCGGGAGGCAGCGAGTCGGGGCGGGATCTTGAGCGTCGCGCCACACCCGCAATCGACGCGGCGCCAGCCGTCCTGCGCGTAGAACCAGTCGTCGACGGCGCGAGCGCGGCGGCGGGATTCCTGGGCGGACGGCGCCGCCGCCGGTCCCGCCGCCGCAGGTGCCGGCGCGGCCGTGGCCGTCGCCGTTGCCGCGATCCCCGCCGAACCCTCCTGCCACTGAGCGCCCTGGATCCGCAGGCCCGCGCCGGCGTGCGGGTCGGCGAGTGCCGAATTCGGGAGCACGCCGTTCTTGCCGGTGACCCTCGCGAAGCTCTGGTCGTAGTCCTGGTACGACGCGCCATGCATGGCGCGCAGGATGCGCACGCGCTCGGCGATCGGGGGATGGGTCGCCGTCAGCGACGTCGCGTCGCGCTTCTTCGCCGCGGCGGCCAGCGGGTTGACGATGTACATCGGCGCCGTCGCGCGGCTCGCTCCGCGCAGCGCGCCCGCCGCAGCGCCGCCGATCTTCTCCAGCGCGCGGGCCAGGCCATCCGGGAAGCGCGTGAAGGCGGCCGAGGAGGCGTCGGCCAGGTACTCGCGCTTGCGCGAGATGGCGAAGTAGATCAGCTGCGCCATGATCGGCGCCAGGATCATCAGCACGATCGCCAGGATCATGAGGAGCGCCTGGCCCTGGCCGCCGCCCTCGTTGCTCGAGGACCGCCGCGACCGGCCGCCGCCCCACAACCACGAGCGCAGCCCTACGTCCGCGAGCAGCACGATCGCGCCCATGAGGACCCCGGCGAAGAGCATGAGCAGGATGTCGCGGTTGCGGATGTGGCCCAGTTCGTGGGCGATCACGCCCTGCAGCTCGTCGCGATCGAGCAGCTTCAAGAGACCGCTGGTCACCGCGACCGACGCGGTCTCCGGGGACCGCCCCGTGGCGAACGCGTTGGGCGCCGGGTCGTCGATGACGTAGATCGCCGGCATCTTGGCCAGGCCCGAGGCGATGGTCATCTCCTCGACCACGTTCCAGAGCACCGGCAGGTCATCGGGGCCGACTTTGCGCGCCCCCGACATCGACAGGAAGATCTGATCGCCCTGGCTCCACGAGACGAGCGTGAGGATCAGCCAGAGGACCGCGGCGCCCGCCAGGCCGACGAGGCCGCCGCCCTGGGCGAAGTATTCGCCCAGGGCGTACCCCAGACCGCCCAGGAGGACCGCCATCAGGACCACGAGGGCCGCGCTCTTGCGCCGGTTGGCTGCGATCGCCTCGAACATCGTCTAGTTGAAGGAGACCTTCGGAGCCTCGCGCGCCGCCGAGTCCTTGAGCTCGAAGAACTCGCCCGTCTTGAAGCTGAACATGCCCGCGATGATGTTGCTCGGGAACATCTGGATCTTGTTGTTCAGGGTCATGACGGCCTGGTTGTAGTACTGCCGCGCGAACCCGATCTTGTTCTCCGTGCTGGACAGCTCCTCCTGCAGCGCGAGGAAGTTCTGGCTGGCCTTGAGATCGGGGTAGCTCTCGGCGACGGCGAAGAGCCGGCCCAGCGCCATGCCGAGCGCACCCTCGGCCTGCGCGCGGTCGCCGAGCGATCCGGCGCCCTGCACCGCGGTCCGCGCCTTCGTCACCGCCTCGAGCGTGTCCCGTTCGTGGTGCATGTAGCCCTTGACCGTCTCCATGAGGTTGGGGATCAGGTCGAATCGGCGCTTGAGCTGCACGTCCACCTGGGCCCAGGCTTCCTGCACCTGGTTGCGGACGCCGACCAGGGAGTTGTAGATGCCGATCAGCGCGCCCACGACGAGCACGATGATTCCCAGCACGACCAGCAACGCGATCATGTTTCCTCCGGATCGTTCGCCGCGAGATCGCGGCCGAGAACCCCGCCCAGGAACGCGCGGACGCGGGCGGGCAGATTGTCAGCGCCGATGTCCAGGTCGGCGACCAGGTCGGCGATCTCGCCCCGGTCGAAGAAGAAACCGTGGCCGCGACCGCAAGCGTCGACGAGTACCCCCCGGTTCGGTCCGATATTCACTTTGCGCATCCGGTGACGGCAAACGGGGCACCGGCGCGCCTTTTCGCCGGACTCGGCGTCCGGCAGGGCGGTCAGGACATCGGGGACCAGATCGTGCCGCGCCCGGCCGTCCGGGTCGGCGAACAGGAGCGCGAGCTCGCCGGCGTCGAACCAGGCCCCCGCGCACTGCGGGCAGTGGTCGAGCTCGAGGCGCTCGTATTCCATCACGAACATCCGGGTCTTGCAGGCAGGGCAGTTCATCGCGCGCTCCGATTGCGGATCATGCCGGATCCTAACCGCCGCTGGAGCGTGACGCCAAGCACAAAAGGCGCCGACCGCCTTTACGGCGCAGCCATCGCCGTCTACACTCGCGCCGGCGTGGCGCCCGCCTCACTACCGGCGCCGTTGTCACCAGCCAGCGCGGTCTCGCGACCGGAGGCCCCGACCGTGACGGATCTCGCCTCGACCAGCGATCGCCTCGGCGCCCTCGGACTGCGCCGCGCCACCTTGCTCGTGGACCCGCGCCGCGCGAGGGCCAACATCGCCCGGTTCGCCGCGAGCGCGCGCGCCGCCGGGGTCGTGCTGCGCCCGCACTTCAAGACTCACCAGTCCGCGGCCGTCGCCGCCTGGTTCCGCGACGCGGGCATCGACCGCGCCACCGTTAGCAGCGTCGCCCAGGCGGCCTACTTCGCCGACGCCGGCTGGGACGACCTCACCCTCGCCATACCCGCCAACCCCCGTGAGGTCGCCGATTACGACGCGCTCGCGGCGCGGATCCGCCTCCACCTGCTGGCCGACCACGCCCGCACGGTCGACGCCCTCGCGAGCGGTCTCTCCCGGCGGACGTCGGTCTGGGTCGAGGTCGACCCCGGCTACGGACGCACCGGCGTCCCCTGGCACGACAGCGCTCGCCTCGTGGAACTGGTCCGTCGCATCGCCGCCTCCGGCCGTCTCGACTACGCCGGCTTGCTGAGCCACGCCGGCCAGAGCTACGCGGCCCGGACCGCGAACGCCGCGGCGGCGGTCTTCGACGTCACCCTGCATCGATTGCGGCAAGCGCGTTCGGCGCTCGGCGAGGCCGGACTCGCTGGCGGGCTGCTCTCGGCCGGCGACACGCCGGGATTCGCCGCCTCGCCGGACTGGACGGGCCTCGACGAGGCCCGCCCCGGCAACTTCGTGTTCTACGACCTCATGCAGCTCGCCGCCGGGATCTGCGCGGAGTCCGACCTCGCCTGCGCGGTCGCCTGCCCCGTGATCGGCGTCTATCCAGACCGCGGCGAGGCCGCGCTCCATGCCGGGGCCGCGCACCTCTCGCGCGAGAACCTGGCGCGCGGCCGCACCGAGGAGTTCGGCCGGCTGATCACCCTCGACGAGAACGGCTTCGCCAGCCTGGTGGCCGGCTGGAGCGTGAGCCGCCTCTCGCAGGAGCACGGGCTCCTCAGCGCCCGCGGCGAATCGGCGCGCGCGCAACTCGCCAAGCTCGAGCCCGGTGACCTCGTGCTGGTCGTGCCGGTGCACGCGTGCCTCGCGTGCGAGCAGTTCGCGAGCTACCGGACGATCGACGGCGGCGAGCTGCCGCGATTGCGGCGCCTCTAGCTCCGGCAGTCCGGGCAGGCGCGGCCCTAGTGGTCCGGATCGGACTCGCCGCCAGCCTCCCGGCGGCGCAGGGGCAGAACGAATTTGGTCCCGCAGATCTGCCAGACGTATTCTCTCTCGGGATGCTCCGCCAGGATCCGGATCACGGCGCGGCAGACGGGGCAGTGAGCTTCGCGTTCCATGGCTTCCCCCGGTCACTGGGCGAAAACCCGGGCGGCAGCCGCCCGGATCAGCAACCAAACGCGCGGTCTGGCGTAGACACGCCAGTCCTGTCCTCCCCCGCGCCATTATCCACCAAAACGGTGACCTTATCGAGGAGACTTTTCATGCGCACTCACGACGTCGACTACGAGATCATCGGCCGCGACCTGCAGATCGTGGAGATCGAGCTCGATCCCGGCGAGACGGTGATCGCCGAAGCCGGCGCCCTGAACTACCTCGACGCGGGCATCGCCTTCGAGGCCCGCATGGGCGACGGCTCGCTGCCGAACGAGGGGCTCATGGACAAGCTGCTGAACGTCGGCAAGCGGGTGCTTACCGGGGAATCGATCTTCATGACCCATTTCACCAACCGAGCGCACGGCAAGCAGCGCGTCGCGTTCGCCGCGCCGTATCCCGGTCAGATCCTGCCCCTGGAGCTCGGCGCGCTCGGCGGCAGTTTCGTCTGCCAGAAGGACGCCTTCCTCGCCGCGGCGCTCGGCACGAAGGTGACGATCACGCTCCAGCGGCGGCTCGGCGCGGGCTTCTTCGGCGGCGAGGGGTTCATCCTGCAGAAGCTCGAGGGCGATGGCCGCGCGTTCGTGCACGCCGGCGGGACCGTGGTCACCAAGGTCCTGCAGGGCGAGTCCCTGCGCGTCGACACCGGCTGCCTGGTCGGTTTCACCCAGGGCATCGAGTACGACATCCAGCGCGCCGGCGACCTCAAGAGCATGGTCTTCGGCGGCGAAGGCCTGTTCCTCGCGACGCTGAGCGGCCACGGTACGGTCTATCTGCAGAGCCTGCCGTTCTCCCGCCTGGCCGACCGCGTCATCGCCCACGCTCCCCGCCAGGGCGGCCGGAGCCGGGGCGAGGGTTCGGTCCTCGGCGGGCTGGGCCGCCTGCTGGACGGCGACCGCCCCTGAGGCGTGGGGAGTCGTGCGACGCCGGGTGAGGCCGCGCCGCTGACACGCGCCCTGGCCGAGCGCGGCTCGCTCGATCGGCCGAGCGGCCTCAGCGCGCCGGCGGCGGCGAGAGCCGCGGCACGAATTCCTTCTGCAGCGCCTCGGCCAGCATCTGGGCGATTTCCTTGCGCTGGAAGCGGAACAGGTTCTCGCCGACCTCGAAGAGCAGCTCGATCTCCCGCTTCTCGAGACGGCGGTCGGCGAGGACCACCTGCACCATGAAGTTGAACATGGGAAAGCGCTCGCCGGGATTGGCCGCGAGGATCGCGCCGGCCGACTCGTGGAAGACCGTCTTCACGTCGCGGTCCTCCAGCACGTGGCGGAAGTACTCCGCCGGGAAGTGAGTGAAGTTCGCCAGCGGCTCGAGGATCGCGTCGAGCTCGTCGGGGTCCACCTGCCGGTCGGCGTTCGCCACGAGGAATCCAGCCGCGGCGAGGAAGCGCCGGCGTGCCGTGACGAGCGGCGAATGACCTTTGGTGAGCAGGATCTGCACGAGATCCTCGAGGGCGCTCGTCAGCGCGCGATCTTCCGACGCGTCCTTGCCCCTGGCGAGCTGCGCGTAGAGGCGGCTGCCGGCGAACATCTGCAGCGCCTTGACCCGAAGCGGATTGATCGGGTGCGACACGCCGACGTCGGCCATCTCGGTCCGGAATCGCTCGAGAACGCGGTCCATCTCCTGCAGGTAGGCGCCGGGATCGAAGCGGATCGCCTTGGTGTCGAGGCCGCTCGACAGCTTGAAGAACACGGCGAGGCACACGTCGAGATCCGGCTCGGCGAGGTAGCCGAAGCGGTCGGCGGACATCTCCGCCAGCTTCTCCCAGACCTCGACCTTGTCGCGGATCGCCAGAGGAATGCCGTCGCCGTCGGGGAAGATGAAGCGGACGATCCGCTGCAGCTCGCTGTTGCGGCTGACCAGGTGGCCCAGCTCGTGCCCCAGCACGAACCGCAGCTCCGCGTCGGTGAAGCGCTCGAGCAGACCGCTGTTGATGATCACCAGGTGCGGCTGGTCCGCCTCGAAGCGCGGCACGGCCGAGCAATTCAGGCTGCTGTCGCCCTGCACGAAGAACTCGACGCCGTCGGTGAAGCCGAGCGCCTTCTTCACCTGCTCGCAGATCTCGAATATCCGCGGGGCGAGCGCCGCGGTGATCTTCAGGCCGTGTCCGTGCATGAGGGCGAGCAACCAGTTCTCTTCGCCCTCGACCTTGCTCTCGCGGATGATGCCCTCGATGAGGTCGGCGTTGAAGAGCCCGCGCAGGTCGTCGCTGAATTCCGTCTCTCGACGGACCCGGATCTGGTCGTACTTCATCGCGTTTCCTCCGGAGATCGAGACCCGGGCCAGCGCCGTCGGCGGCCGGCCGATCGTAACACCGTCGGCGCGGCCCGCCAACCGCGGACGCGAGGCGCGGGAGCGGGGAGCCGGCCCGCGCGCCCGCCGCGAGCCTCCCGCTTGACGGTTCTGGCGAATTCGCAGACCATAGCCCGCGCACGACCACTCCAAGGAGCCGCCATGACCTTCCCCGTCAGCGAACGCCAGGTGATCCGGGACTGCAGGATCGGCGAGGGCACCAAGATCTGGAACTTCGTCAACCTCTACGAGTGCGAGATCGGCCGCGACTGCATGATCGGCACCTTCGTGGAGATCCAGGCCGGCGTGAAGGTCGGCGACCGGACCCGGATCCAGAGCCACAGCTTCGTCTGCGAGCTGGTCACCATCGGCAGCGACTGCTTCATCGCGCACGGCGTCATGTTCATCAACGACACCGAGCCGCCGCAGCCCGAGCGCGCGAAGTGGAAGCCCACGATCATCGAGGACGGGGTCTCGATCGGATCGAACGCCACGATCCTGCCCGTGCGCATCGGCAAGGGCGCCATGATCGGCGCCGGCGCCGTGGTGACCAAGGACGTGCCCCCGGGCGCGGTCGTCGCCGGCGTGCCGGCGCGGATCCTCCGCTACCGCAAGGCCTGAGACCCGCCGGCCGGGCGCGCCCGGCCTTGCCCGTGAAGGAAGATGCCGGTCTGGCGGATGCGGAATTCGCAGTTCATGCTGACCATATGGCGCGGCGCACCCTGATCGGCGGCCAGGCGGCCGCCGATTGCGTCGCCACGGCGCACCCTTGACCCGCCCCGCGATGGGGCTGGACGATGGACCCTGAGCAGCACGCTCCGAATACCCTCTCGCTGGCGTTCAGCGAGGACCTCTACGCTGCCTGGCGCAACGATCCTGGGTCCGTTCCGGCCAACTGGCGCGATTATTTCGCCTCGCTCAGCCTTGGCGCGAGCGTCACCCCCGCCGACGCGGCCCAGGTCGGCCGGCGCCAGCAGGAACTGGTCGAGCGGCAGAACAAGGTCGACCGGCTCATCCGCAACTACCGGGTTCGCGGCCACAACATCGCCCGCGTGAACCCGCTCGGACCGCCGCCCCCGCCGCCCGAGGAGCTGACCCTCGCCTACTACGGCTTCACCGAGGCCGACCTCGATCTGCCGTTCTCGGCCGGCAGCCTCGCGCCGGGCGAGATCCTGCCGCTGCGCGAGATCCTGCGGCGCCTGCAGGCCACCTACACGCGCTCGATCGGCGCCCAGTTCATGCACATCGACGACATCACGTGCCGGCGCTGGCTCTACCGTCGCATGGAAAGTTGCGAGAACCGCATCGTCGTCCCCCACGACGACCAGGTCGACATCCTGACGCGGCTGACGGATGCGGTCCTGCTCGAGGAGTTCATCCAGAAGAAATACATCGGGGCCAAGAGCTTCTCGCTCGAGGGCGCGGAGAGCCTGATCCCGCTGCTCGCCCAGTCGATCGAGTACGCCGGCAAGCTGGACGTCGAGGACATCTTCCTCGGCATGGCCCACCGCGGCCGACTCAACGTGATGGTCAACATCCTGGGCGAGAGCCCGGCCAGGATCTTCGCGCTGTTCGAGGACAAGGAGCCCGACCTCTACCTCGGCCAGGGCGACGTGAAGTACCACCTCGGCCACCACAGCGACTGGACCTGCCGCGACGGCCGTCAGGTCCACCTGGCGCTGTGCTTCAACCCCAGCCATCTCGAGTTCGTCAACGCCGTGGCGCTCGGCCGCACGCGCGCGAAGCAGGACCGGCTCGGCGACACCGAGCACGAACGCTGCATGGCGATCTTGATCCACGGAGACGCCGCCTTCATCGGCGAGGGCATCGTCCAGGAGACGCTCAACCTCTCCGAGCTGCGCGGCTACCGCACCGGCGGGACCCTGCACGTGGTGGTCAACAACCAGATCGGCTTCACGACCGATCCACGCGACGCGCGCTCCAGCCGCTATTGCACCGACGTCGCGAAGATGCTCCAGATCCCGGTCTTCCACGTCAACGGCGAGGACCCCGAGGCGGTCACGCAGGTCGTGACGCTCGCCCTGGACTACCGTCGCGCCTTCAAGCGCGATGTGGTCATCGACATGCTCTGCTACCGCCGCCGCGGCCACAACGAGGCCGACGAGCCCGCGTTCACCCAGCCCCTCCTCTACGAGCAGATCCGCCGCCGCAAGAACGTGCGCGAGGGGTACCTCGAGCATCTGGTCAAGCTCGGCGAGATCAATGTCGAGACCGCCGACCGCATCGCCGCGGAGAGGCGGGCGGTGCTGGAGGCCCACTTCGACGAGATCCACAACGGGACGCCTCACGATGCCGACCCCGGCAAGCGCCGCGTCACGAGCGTGGCCTGGCGCGAGTACGCGGGCGGCCCCGAGGCCGTGATTCCCGAAGCGTCGACCCGGGTCGCGCGCGAACGGCTCGTCCACCTGCTGCGGCGGCTCGCGGCGGTGCCGGCCGGATTCACGCCGCACCGCAAGATCCAGCGATTCCTGGACCAGCGGCTCGAGATGGCCGAAGGCAGGCAACCGCTGGACTGGTCCGCCGCCGAGGCCCTCGCCCTGGCGACCCTCGCCGTCGAGGGCTACCGCGTCCGCCTCGGCGGGCAGGACACCGAACGCGGCACGTTCAGCCATCGCCACGCGGTCCTGCACGACAGCGTGACGGGCGCCAGCCACCTCCCGCTGCAGCACCTCGCCCCGGATCAGGCGCCGGTCGAGATCTACAACAGCCCGCTCTCCGAGGCTGGCGTGGTCGGTTTCGATTACGGGTACAGCCTCAACGCGCCCGACGCGCTCGTGATCTGGGAAGCCCAGTTCGGCGACTTCGTGAACGCGGCGCAGGTGATCATCGACCAGTTCCTCGCCAGCGGAGAGAGCAAGTGGCGTTTCCTCTCGGGCCTGGTCCTGCTGCTGCCGCACGGTTTCGAGGGGATGGGGCCCGAACACAGCAGCGCGCGCCTCGAACGGTTCCTCGCCCTGGCCGCCGAGGACAACCTGCAGATCGCCCAGCCGACCACGCCGGCGCAGCTGTTCCACCTGTTGCGCAGGCAGGTCCTGCGCAAATGGCGCAAACCGCTGGTGGTCCTGACGCCGAAGAGCATGCTCCGCGCGGCGGAGGTGGTCAGCGACCTCGACGAACTCGCGAACGGCGGCTTCCAGCGCATCATCGCGGACCCGCGCCGCGACGAGAGCGCCGGCCGGGCGCGTGAGATCCTCGCCTGCACCGGCAAGATCTACTTCGAGCTGGAGCACCAGCGGCGGCGCCTCGGTCGGGGCGACGTCCATATCGTGCGGTTCGAGCAGCTCTACCCCTTGCCGGCGGCGGTCCTCGAAGCGGCGCTGGCGGGTTACCCGAGACATCTGCCGGTCCGCTGGGTCCAGGAGGAGCCCGAGAACATGGGTGCGTGGCCGCATCTGCGGATCCGTTTCGGCAGCCAGCTGCTGGGCACGCATCCGCTGAGCGCCGTGTGCCGCCCGGTCTCGGCCTCGCCGGCCACCGGCTCCTCGGCCAGCCACAGGCTGGAGAGCCTGCTCCTGCTCGAGCGGGTGTTCGGACCGGACGTTAGAAAATGACGTGCGTTCAGGATAGTTTTAATCTTATTTGTGGAGCGAAGGGGGTCGCGTGCCTGGTGTGCCTCCTTCATTCCGGGGCGCCGGGGTTCGGTCAGGGCTGACCGGACCCCGGCTTTTCCATGCCCGGCGTTCGGCGCCGGGCGGCACAGGGACGGTCGGCATGGCGGTCGAGGTCAGGATTCCGGAGCTTGGCGAGTCGATCAGCGAGGTGCAGGTCGCCGACTGGATCCGCCGCCTCGGCGAGGTCGTGGCGGCCGACGAGCCGCTGGCGGAGATCGACTCGGACAAGGCCACCGTCGAGCTGCCGGCCCCCGTCGCCGGCCGGCTCGTCGAGATCCGGGTGCCGGCCGGCACCTACTGCAAGGTTGGCGACGTCGTGGCGCTCATCGACGAGACCGCGTCCGGCGAACCTGGTGGGCCGGCAGCCCCGCGCGCGAGCGCGACTCCGGCGACCGGCCAGGCGCCGACCGGCCCGGCCGCGACCGACGCGACGGTCATGCCGGCGGCGCGAAGGGTCCTCGCCGAGCAGGGCCTGTCCGCCGCGCAGGTCACCGGGACCGGGCCGGGCGGCCGCGTGCTCAAGGAAGACGCGCTGCGCGCGACCGCGGCGACGCCGCCGCCACCCGCGCCGCGGCCCGCGGCCGGCTCGCGCGAGGAGCGCCTGCGGCCGATGAGCCCGATCCGCCGCCGCATCGCCGACCGCCTCGTCGCCGCGCAGAACAGCGCCGCCCTGCTCACGACCTTCAACGAGGTCGACATGAGCGCGGTCAAGGCCATGCGCGCGCGCCATCAGGAGGCGTTCCAGGCGCGTTACGGCGTCAAGCTCGGCTTCATGAGCTTCTTCACCAAGGCCGTGATCGACGCGCTCAGGCTCGTGCCGCAGCTCAACAGCGAGATCCGCGGCCAGGACATCGTCGAGCGCGACTACTACGACATCGGCATCGCCATCGGCAGCGGCAAGGGCCTCGTGGTACCGGTGATCCGCAACGCGGAGGCCCTCGGCTTCGGCGACCTCGAGCAGCGCATCGCCGACTTCGCCGGCCGGGCGCAGAACAAGAAGATCGACCTCGCCGAGCTCGAGGGCGGGACCTTCACGATCAGCAACGGCGGCGTCTACGGTTCGCTGCTCTCGACCCCGATCGTGAACCCGCCGCAGAGCGGCGTCCTCGGCCTGCACGCCATCCAGGACCGCGCGGTCGTGGTCGGCGGCGAGATCGTCGTGCGGCCGATGATGTACGTCGCGCTCACCTACGACCACCGGATCGTCGACGGACGCGAGGGCGTGACGTTCCTCAAGCACGTCAAGGAATGCATCGAGGCGCCCGAGCGACTGATGCTGGAGGTCTGACCGTGGCGGACAGGCAGCACGACCTCGTGGTGATCGGCGCCGGACCGGGCGGCTATGTGGCCGCGATCCGCGCCGCCCAGCTCGGCCTGGACGTGGCCTGCGTCGAACGGGAACCGCGGCTCGGCGGCACCTGCCTGCGCATCGGCTGCATACCCAGCAAGGCGCTGCTGGAGAGCAGCGAGAAGTACCACGAGCTGGTCGCCGGCCTCGATGGCCAGGGCATCAAGCTCGGCGGGGTCGCGCTCGACCTGCCCGCGATGCTCGCCCGCAAGGACCGGATCGTCGTCGATCTGACCGACGGGATCGCCGGCCTCTTCAAGAAGAACAAGGTGACCCGATACGAGGGCGCCGCGCGACTGGCCGGCCCCGGGAGGGTCGCGGTCGAGGGCAAGGACCGCGTCGACCTCGCCGCCAGGCACGTGCTCATCGCGACGGGCAGCGTGCCGGCGCCGCTGCCCGGGGTCGAGCTGGACGGCGACGTCGTCGGCGACTCGACGACGGCGCTCTCGTTCCCGACCGTGCCGCGGCACCTCGTCGTCATCGGCGCCGGCTACATCGGCCTCGAGCTGGGCAGCGTGTGGCGGCGGCTCGGCGCCGAGGTCACGGTCGTCGAGTACCTCGACCGCATCCTCCCCGGCACCGATCTCGAGATCGCCCGGGAGGCGCAGAAGCTCCTCAAGCGCCAGGGGCTCAGGTTCGTCCTGAAGGCTCGCGTCACGGGAGCGCGGCGCGACGGACAGGACGCGATCGTCGAGATCGAGGGCCAGGAGCCGTTGCGCGCCGACCGCGTGCTCGTCGCGGTCGGCCGCAAGCCGTACACCGAGGGCCTCGGCCTCGACTCGGTGGGGATCGCGCTCGACGAGCGGGGCCGGGTCCCGGTCGACGACCGCTTCCGCACGCGCGCCGCCGGCGTCTATGCCATCGGCGACGTGATCGCCGGGCCGATGCTCGCGCACAAGGCCGAGGAGGAGGGCATCGCCTGCGTCGAGCTGATCGCGACCGGGTGGGGCCACGCGGATCCGGCGATCATCCCGGGCGTCTGCTACACCGACCCCGAGATCGCCGGGGTCGGCCGGACCGAGGAGCAGCTCAAGGCTGAAGGCGTCGCGTACCGCAAGGGCGTCTTCTTCTTCCGGGCCAACAGCCGCGCCCGCGCCCTCGAGCGGATCGACGGGCGGGTCAAGATCCTCGCCCACGCGGAGACCGACCGCGTCCTCGGCGTGCACATGATCGGGCCGCGAGCCGGAGAGCTGATCGCCGAGGCCGTGCTGGCGATGGCGGTCGGCGCGAGCAGCGAGGACATCGCCCGCGTCTGCCACGCGCACCCGACGCTGGCCGAGACCGTGAAGGAAGCCGCGCTCGCGGTCGACGGCCGCTCGATCCACGCCTAGGCCGCGGTCACAGTCCGTACTTCGCTTCCAGGCGCGCGGTCTCGGCCGCGATGGCCGCCGGCTCTCCGTACCCCCGGTAGGCCACGATCTCGGCGAGCCACAGCGCGGCCGTATCGTAGCTGGTGTGCCCGAACCACCGGGCGCCGACGGTCGCGTGGTCGAAATCGATCAACGGGTAGAAGAGGAAATCGTCCCCGCCGATCCGATCCCCGTCCACGTAGATCGCCATGCCGCCCTCGACTCCGAACGCGAAGGCGTAGACGTGCCAGCCCATCTGATCCTCGAGGGTGAAATCCGCGACCTCGGGACCGTAGGGATCGTGCTGGAACACGAAGAAATCAGTGTCCGGCTGCCTCCCGATGAGCAGGTTGCTCTGCGCCACCTGGGCTTCGTCGCCGTGCAGGAAGTAGTCCGGCGTGTTCCGGTGGCTGAAGTTCTCGGGATCGGCGCCGGCGACCCGCAGCCGGATGTTGCCGGGCAGACCCATGACCAGGAAGATCGTGTAGTCGGTGCGCACGAGCGCCGATCCGTCGAATCGCAGATCGCAATGGAGGACGCCGCCGGGCAGGGCCAGCTGGTAGAACTCGAACACGGGGAATCCGTTCAGGGCGTCGTCGACGAGAAAGGGCTCGCGGCGGCCGGCCGTGGGCGTGGCCGGACCGCCGCCTCCCTTGAGATCCGGGACGGAGGTGACGAGGGTGCTCGTGAAGTTCTGCGTACCCCCCTCGTAGTTGTACCAGGCCCGCGCCGGGAAGTCGGCCAGCCCATCGCTATGGAGGTCGTCGGCCCGGCGGACCGTGCGCGCGTCGCGCGCCTCGTATCCCCAGAGCACGGTCTCGAACACGGGTTCGTAGACCTCGCATGCGACGAACGCGAAGGTCGCCGCGAACCCGAAGCTCACCGGGCCGCCGTTGCGCAGCGCCGCGAGCGATGCGGAGACCGGAGGCAGGTCCGCCGCGTTGCCCGGCGCCGCTTGCAGGAATGCCGTCAGGGACTGCTGGCCGGCGAGCGCGGCCGTCTCGGCTGCGTCGGCGTCGGCGCCCGAGGCGAAGACCTTCACGTCCAGGTCGGGCAGGTCGCCGATGAGCGGGCCGGCGGCAGGATCCTCGCCGGACACCGCGGCCCGGAAGGTCCGCTCCGCCGCAGCCACCACCTCGCCCGCCGGCGCTGAGGACTCGACCAGCACCAGCAACAGCTGCCCGTGCGCGACCGCATCCACCCAGACCGGCGGGTTGCCGAGCTCCATCTGGCCGGCCAGGTCCGCGCCCGTGACGTCGGGGGCGAAGGCCGCGCTCGGCGTGCCCGGCCAGGTCGCGCCCACCAGGTGGTGCACGCGCTCGAGCCGGACGATCGCCCGGCCCTGGGCCTGGTCGTCGAACGCGAGCCGTTCCGCCGCTTCCGCCGAAAGCGCCGCCGGCGCGACTCCGCCCAGCAGGGCGGCGTGCTGCTGCGAGTACGCGGCGCCGACCGCGACGGACCACGGACCCGGCGCCACGGCGCCGAGGTCGCCGAGCGCGGCGCGCCGCCACTCGTCGACCTCGGCCTCGCCGATCACCGGCACGCTCCCGGCCACCTCGCCGCCCGCCGGCGCGGCCAGTACGAGATTCGCGCCGGCGCGGTCGGCCACGACCGGCGTCGGGACGGCGCTCGCGAGCGTGGCGTACTGCAGGATGGCGCCCGGGAAGGCGAAGGTCGCCTGCGGATCGAGAATCATCAGGCGCTCCGCGTCCACGGTCTGGTCGCCCGAGAAGGTCCGGCAGCTCAGTTCCTCGCCGCCGCCGCCGGTCGAGTCGAAACGGACCACGGCAAACGCTGTCGAATCGGGATCGATGGTGGGAAACCAGCCGGCGTTCGCGACGGCCTGATTCACCGTCAAAACCGGCGACGGCACCGGCGGCGCGGTCTCATCGCCGCCGCAGGCAGTCAGCAGCAGCAGGCCGGCGAGCGGCAGCGAACCGAGCCGGCGAAGATTGCGCCCGTGAGCGGACATCGATGGCAACTCCCCGATCGAGACCCCAGCGGACTCGATTGGTACGCAATCCCCTGGCCTCAAGTTACGGCAACGTGCCCCCTGCTGGCCAGCCCGGCGCCTTTGACCGGAAACCGGCGGATCGGTAGATTGCTGCCGTACCTCGGCCCGGAGAGTTCCGGGTGATCGGCGCGATCGACCGCGGCGCCCCGACCACCGGCACCCGACCGGGCGGCGGAATCGGAGGTGGCGATCTGAGCGAGACCCTCCTGCGCGTCGTCGCGGCCGCGATCCAGGCCCTGCCCGAACCGGCTGCCCTGAGGCTCGGTCGCGGCCTCGGACTGGCGTGGTACTGCCTCGGCCGCCGCCGTCGCCGCACCGCCCTCGCCGGCCTGCGCCAGGCCTTCGGCGCGACCCGCGACGACCGCGAGCTGCGCCGACTCTGCCGCGCGAACTTCGCCCATTATGGTACGGTCCTCGCGGAGTTCCTCCGCCTGCCCCGGCTCGACGACCAGTCCCTGCGCGACCGCTTCACGGTGTCCGGACTCGAGCGCGTGCGCGCTGCGCGCGACCGCGGACGGGGTCTCATCGTGCTGACCGCTCACGTCGGCAACTGGGAGTACCTCGCCGCGGCGCAGGCGGCCTGGGGCCTCGACATCAGGGTCATCACCCGCCATGCGCACCACGCCGGGGTCGACCGATTCTGGCAGGGCGTCCGGCGCGACCGCGGCGTGCGCTTCCTCGACAGCTATCGCAGCCTCAAGGACGTGCTGCGCCACCTGCGCGCGGGGGGCGCCGTGGGCATGTCCATCGACCAGCACGAGGGCGGCACGACGGGCGCGCGCGTCGGCTTCTTCGGCCGCGAAGCCGGCACCGTGAAGGCGCCGGCCCTGCTCGCCGCGCGCACGGGCTGCCCCGTGATCCTGGCGCTCTCGTGGCGCGACCGCGCCGGCCGCCACCACGCGACCTTCAGCGAGGAGATCCCGCTCGCGGACGGGGGGGATCTCGCCGAGATCGTCGCCCGGACCACCCGGCGCTACACCGAGCTGCTCGAAGCGTTCGTCGCCGAGCATCCCGAGCAGTGGACCTGGGTGCACCGGCGGTGGAAGCCGGCTTGAGGCGCGACGACGGGACCCTCGCTATTTCAGCAGCAGGTTCTTGCTTCGCGCGCGCTGACCGTCCGCTTCGAGGATGAACACGTAGACGCCGCTCGCGACGGTCTCGCCGGAATCGTCCTCGCCGTTCCAGACCGTGGTGTGGCGGCCGGCGGGCATCACCTCCTGGACGAGCATCCGCACGAGCGCCCCGCGCAGATCGAAGACGGCGAGCCGCACCGGACCGGCCCGGGGCAGGTCGAACGCGATCTGCGTGCGCGGGTTGAACGGGTTCGGCACTCCGCCGTGAAGCCGGAACACCAGCGGGACGGCGTCCGGCGGCAAGATCTCGTCCTCGACGCCGACGACGATCCCGCCGCCAGGCCAGAAACCGCCCTGTAGCTCGTAGGATCCGCCGCTCGTCGCGCCGGCGTCGGGTTGACCGATCGTGCCGCCGAGGCTGTAGGCCCCGCCGGTCGACGGCGTCCCGCCGCCGCCATCGATGGTGCTCCAGCTCAGATCGTACGGACCTCCGACCTGGGCCTGCGCCGCGATCGCATAGACGACCACTGCGCCAAGCCAGACGAGAAACGCCGGCCGACCGCGGTCCTGCGGCGCGGCGCGGCGATCGCCATCGTGATCGTGCCTCATCCCACCACCTCTGTCATTTCAGGGTCACGAAGACCGGCACGGTGTCCGCACCGGAAGCCGCCGCCTCGAGCGCGATGCCCACGACCTGCGCGCCCTCGGCGACCGGCATGCCATTGAGACTCTCGGTCCGCAGCGCCCGGACCCGGCCGCCCGTGTCGGCAGCGGTGACCCGCGCCCCCCGCGCGACGACCTGGCCCCGCTCGACCCTGACGTCCGCCACTCCCAGGACCACGAGGGCGACGTAGTCGCCGTCGCGCGCCGCGCCCTCGACGCCCTGCAACGACCGCTCGCCCTCGGCCTCCTTGCCCGGAGCGATCTCCCAGACCATGCGGCTGTGTACGACGCCGACGATGCCGGGAGCGTCGGGCCCGGCGAGCCGGACGAGAGCCAGGCGTTCGGTGCTGCCCGGCACGGGATCGCCGACCCCGGCCGCCGCCACGACGTCGCCGGCTTGCAGGGCGTCGGGCCCGTTCACCCTGGCGACGATCGTCTGCGCCGCCGCGAAGACGTTGCCAGCCTGGATGTTGTCTACGGTATACAGCGCCCACTCGCCGGTCGCGCTGGCGGTGTTCGGCCACAGACCATACGTGGACACGCCGGGACTCGGGATGTAGACGCCGTAGTTGGAGACATCAGGGGGACTGCCGATCTGGATCGCGTCGTCGCCAGTGTCCAGGATCCGGATACCGTCGGCGCCCGTGGTGTTCTCGATCACCAGGCTGTAATCGGACGCCGGGCCGATCCGCAGTCCTCCGGTCGCCGGAACCTTCAGGCGGACGCCGCTGAGATAGAGCTGCCAGCTCTCTGGTTCCGGGATCGCGGGATCGGCGGCGTGGAGATAGGTCCAGGCCCGGAATGAGCCGTTCGTGGCGTAGCCGTAGAAGGGCCAGCCGTCCGGGTCGGACGTCTCCACGTACATGCCGCCGTACTGGTTGGGGAGGCCGTTATGGCGGATGCCGAAGACCTCGTTGCCGGAGATCCGGAAATCGCGTCCGACCCCGACGAAGTCGATCGATTCGTCCGTGTAGACGTTGGGCAGCGTGAGCGCATACGGCGCTCCGGTCAGCTTCTGTCTCGGCGTCAAAGCCGTGAACGCTCCGCTGGCTCCGGGCTTGACGCTGATCGCCAGCCACCGCGCGCCGCCTCCGAACGCGCCCGCCCCGAAGTCCAGCTCGATGGTGAACCGGCCGTCGGCGACGGCGATGTCGTCGACTGTCACCGTGACGCCGATCTGCGTCCCGGCGTCCGCGGCGTCGTAGAGCTGGAACTGGAGATCATAGACACCGTTGGCGGGGCTGCCGCCGTCCTTGAGCTGACCCTGGTAGGTGAAGCCCGTGCCGACGACGACCGGCGGAGTCGCTCCGCCACCGCCGTCGCGGAGGCTCACCACCGGACCGCCCGGTTCCATCGCGGCCGGATCAGGCGAGGCGCCCGCGACGGCAGCGAGCACGCTGGTGATGGCGAGCAAGGCCGCCGTGGCGGCGACTCCCGGCCGCCGCGGCGTGGCTGAGAAGCACTTGGTCATGGGCGATCCTCCGGTTGGGCGATGCGATCCCGATCCTGATCTCGGCATTCTCGCGGTTGAAAGACGATAGAATCAATCCATTTTAACTTTTATGAATGATGTTGTCAATAGCCTCACGATCCCGCCGCGGCGCAGGAGAATCCGGCACACCGCGCCGTTCGAGCGTTCGTAAGACCAGAGCCGATCGAGTCGTACTTCGCGGCGTGAAGTTCCGCCCGGAGGCGTTGGGTCCGGCCATCCTGGCAGGTATGGCCGGCAGGAACCGAAATACTGCTTGACGCGAACGAGGACTCCGCGTTATGACTTCACACCATGAAGTCAAAGTCCCAGTGGACGGTTCACTCGCACAATCACGAACACCGAGGCTAAACCTACTTCGCACCATGAAGGTAACTGACCTGGACGAGACCCTCGCAGCCCCCGCGCGCCTGGCGATCGTGGCGACCCTGGCCCGAGGTCACCGCCTGACGTTCACCGTGCTGCGAGAGGAAACGGGGCTCGCGGACGGCAACCTTCACGTCCAGACGCGCAAGCTGATCGAGGTGGGGTACCTGGCCCGCGAGCGTGTCCAGCAGGGCGGTCGCCCGGTCACCCGGTTCGAATTGACCGAGCGGGGCCGGCTGGGCTTCCTGGAGTACGTTCGCCGGCTGCGCGAGGCGGCGGAGGGTCCGTTCGCGGCCGCGCGGGCGGCCGGCGAATCCGAGGGACGGCGGTCAGCCGACCCCTCACGGGTCTGGTGAGCCGCGGCCGCGGCACTTCGCGAGGTGAAGGATGAGGATCGCGATCGGCGCCGACCACGGCGGATTCGAGCTGAAGCAGCGTCTGGCCGAGCACCTGCGAAGCCAGGGCCACGAGGTGCGCGACGTCGGCACCGGCTCGACCCAGGCGGTGGACTACCCGGTGTTCGCCCGGAAGGTCGCCGACGCCGTGGCCGCCGGCGAGGTCCAGCGGGGGATCATGATCGACGGCGCCGGCATCGGGTCCTCGATGGTCGCCAACCGGGCCCCCGGCGTGCGCGCCGCGATGGCCTACGACCTCTCGACGGCCCGCAACGCTCGCGAGCACAACGACGCGAACCTCTTGACCCTCGGCGCCGGCCTGATCGGCACCGCCCTCGCGGTCCAGATCGTCGACGTGTTCCTCGCGGCCGAGTGCACCGAGGCGCGCCACCGCAGACGGGTCGCCATGATCGACGCCGGCCCCGCCGGCAGCGCGAGAGCGGCCGCCGGTGCGCCGGTGGTCGGGCTCTCGGACGCCGACCTCTCGCGGATCGTCGAGCGCCTCGAGGGCCTGCTCGCCGAGGATGCGCGCGGCGCGGCGCCCGCCGGAATCGCCGCGGCCGGCGCGGGCGGCGTCCCCGCCGACCTGGCCGGTTTCATCGACCACACGATCCTCAAGCCGGACGCCACCGCGGCGATGGTCGACAAGGTCATCGCCGAAGCGCGGGAACACGGGTTCCGCGCGGTCTGCGTGAACCCCTGCTGGGTCCCGCGCGTGGCCGCCGGCCTGCGGGGATCTCCCGTCCTGACCTGCTCGGTCGTGGGGTTCCCCCTGGGCGCCTCCATGCCGGAGGTCAAGGGCCTGGAAGCGCGCCGCGCGATCCGAGACGGGGCGCAGGAGATCGACATGGTCATCAACGTCGGCCGCCTCAAGAGCGGCGACGACGCTTACGTCCTGAAGGACATCCGCGCGGTCGCCGAGGCCTGCCGCGACGGCGGCGCGGTGTGCAAAGTCATCATCGAGACCGCGCTGTTGACCGACGACGAGAAGGTGCGCGCCTGCGAGCTGGCGCGGCGCGCCCGCGCCGACTTCGTCAAGACCTCGACCGGCTTCGCCGCGAGCGGCGCGACGGCCGCGGACGTGGCGTTGATGGCCTCGGTGGTGCGGCCGGCGGGGCTCGAGGTCAAGGCGTCCGGCGGCATCCGGACCCTCGACGATGCCCGGCGCCTGATCGCGGCCGGCGCCACGCGCCTGGGCTTGAGCGCCAGCGTGGCGGTCGTGCAGGAGGCCCGGCGATCGCTCGCCACCCAAGGAGCGCGATGATGGTCGACCTGCGAGCCTACTGCGTGATCGACAGCCTGCAGCCCCAGTTCGCGTCGTTCCAGGCGACGGTGGCGCAGGGTTTCCTGCCCAAGGTCGGCCAGGCGAGCCTGTTCGTGGAGATCGCGCCGGGCATCGAGATCAACCGCGTGACCGACATCGCCTTGAAGTCGACCAGCGTGACGCCCGGCATGCAGATCGTCGAGCGCAACTTCGGCATGCTCGAGGTCCATGCGGACAGTCAGGCCGACGTCCGCCAGGCCGGCGCGGCGATCCTGGCGGCGCTCGAGCTGGCGGAGAACCAGCGCCTCCAGCCGCGCATCATCTCGGACCAGGTCGTGCGCCACCTCGACGACCACCAGTGCATGCTGATCAACCGCATGCGGCACGGCAACCTGATCCTGGCCGGGCAGACCCTCTTCGTGCTGGAGTGCGAACCCGCCGCGTACGCGGCGCTCGCCGCGAACGAGGCCGAGAAGGCCGCTCACATCAACATCCTCGAGGTGCGCGCGTTCGGCGCCTTCGGGCGCGTCTACATCGGCGGCGAGGAGCGCGACGTCGAGGTGGCGCGGCCGGCGGCGGTCGCGGCGCTGGCGACATTGACGGGTCGGACAGTCCATCGTTGAACGCAGGAGGAACGCAATGGCAGACGCGCTGGGAATGATCGAGTGCAGGTGCTTCGCGGCCACCGTCGAGGCGGCCGACGCGATGGTCAAGGCGGCCCGGGTCGACCTCGTCGGCTACGAGAAGACCGGCGGCGGCTACACGACGGCGATCGTGCGCGGCGACGTGGCCGCGGTGAAGGCGGCCTGCGAGGCCGGCCACAACGCCGCCTCCCGCGTGGGCGAGGTCGTGGCGGTCCACGTGATCGCGCGCCCCCACGCGAACGTCGACGCGGTGATCCCGCTCGGCCGCCAGGGCGAGGCGAAGGGCTCATGAACCTCGCGAAGGTCCTCGGCAGCGTGGTCGCGACCCGCAAGGAGGAGAGCCTCGAGGGGCTCAAGCTGCTCGTCCTGGGGATCGCCGGCCCGGACGGCAAGCTCGGGGGCGGCAGCGTGATCGCCGTCGATGCGGTCGGCGCCGGCGAGGGCGAGTTCGTGCTGTACGCCTCGGGTTCGTCGGCGCGCCAGACGCGGCTCACCGACTGCAAGCCGGTCGACGCCGTCGTGATGGCGATCGTCGACAGCTGGGACGTCGAGGGCGAGGTCCGCTACCGCAAGGGTGACACGGAATGAACCGGCTGTCGGACCAGGAGGTCGACCGGATCGCGCGCGAGCTGGCGGGGCGGTTGAGCCGGCGCGCGGCGGTCGCGCCGCCGGCCGTCGCGGCGTCCGGCGCCGCCGCATCCGGCGCCGCCGCGACCAGTGCCGGCGGCGGCGTCTTCGCCACCGTCGACGCGTGCATCGCGGCGGCGCGCAAGGCGTTCCAGGAACTGCAGGAACTCTCGTTGCAGAAACGGGGCGAGATCATCGCCGCGTACCGCGAGGCGATGCGCGCCAAGGGGGCCGACCTGGCGCGCGAGGCCTGGCAGGAGACGGGCCTCGGGCGCTATGAGGACAAGGTCGCGAAGAACCGGCTCGTCACGGACAAGACGCCGGGCACGGAGGCGTTGCGGCCGGTCGCCACTTCGGGTGACGACGGACTGTCGCTCACGGAGTGGGCCCCCTTCGGCGTGATCGGCGCGATCACCCCGACCACCAATCCCACCAGCACGATCATCTGCAACGCGATCGGGATGGTCGCCGCAGGCAACGCCGTGGTGTTCAACGCGCATCCCGGCGCCCGCCGCTGCTCGCTCTCGACGGTGCGCCACCTCGACGCGGCCGCGATCGCGGCCGGCGGACCACCCAACCTCGTCGTCGCGGTCGCCGAGCCGACGATCGAGTCCGCGACGGCGCTGATGCGCCACGCCGGGATCAACCTGCTCGTCGTGACCGGCGGTCCGGGCGTCGTCCAGGCCGCGATGACGTCGGGCAAGCGGGCGGTGTGCGCCGGCCCCGGCAATCCGCCGGTGGTCGTCGACGAGACGGCCGACCTCGCGAAGGCCGGCCGCGACGTGCTGCTCGGCGCGAGCTTCGACAACAACGTCATCTGCGTGGACGAGAAGGAGGTCTTCGTCACGGCCGCGGCCGCCGACCGCTTCCTGGAGTCGCTGCGCGCGGCGGGCGCCTACATCGCCGGCCCGACCGAGCTGCGGCGGCTCGAGACGCACATCTTCAAGGAGACGCGCGGTCCGCGCGCCCACGCGGTCATCAACAAGGAGTGCGTCGGCAGGAATGCGGACGTCCTGCTGGGTTTGATCAGCGTCAAGGTCGCCCCCGAGGTCCGGCTGATCGCGGCGGAGGTTCCGGAGGACCACCCGCTGGTGTGGACCGAGCAGCTGATGCCCGTGCTGCCGGTCGTCCGCGTCTCCCACGTCGCGCGCGCGATCAACCTCGCGAAGGAGGCCGAGCACGGGTTCGGTCACTCGGCGAGCATGCACTCGCACGACATCGCGGCGCTCAGCCGCATGGCGCGCGACATCAACACCAGCATCTTCGTCAAGAACGGCCCGATCATCGCCGGGCTCGGCGCCGGCGGCGAGGGATTCACGAGCTACACCATCGCGAGCCCGACCGGCGAGGGCATGACCTCGCCCTTGAGCTTCTCGCGGCAACGCCGCTGCGTGTTGGTCGACCATTTCCGGATCGTGTGACGATGCGACAGGCGCTGGCATTGCTCGAATTCTCCGGGGCGGCGGCCGGGATCCTCGCCGCCGACCGCCTGCTCAAGGCGGCGCCGATCGCGCTCCTGCGCTGCGGCACCGTGCACCCGGGCCGGTACCTCGTGCTGGTCGGCGGCACCGTCGCGGCGACCGCCGAGGCGCATGCGGCCGGACTCGACGCGGGCGGCGCCCTCGGCGCCGTCATCGACGAGGTCTGCCTGCCGGACCCGCATCCGCAGCTCGCGGGCGCGCTCGGCGGCGAGCGGCTCGCGCCGGCCGGCGAGGCGCTCGGCGTGGTCGAGGTCGGCACCTCGCCGGGACTGCTGCGAGCGATCGACGCCGCGCTCAAGGCCGTGCCGGTCGACCTCGTGGAGCTGCGACTCGCCGACGACCTGGGCGGCCGGGCGCTCGCCGTGGTGAGCGGCCGGCTGACCGACGTGCAGGAAGCGCTCGACCTCGCCCGGGCCCGCCGCGGCGAACGCGCCGAGTGGCTCGGCGGCACCGTGCTGCCGCGGCTCGACGACACGCTGCGCGAGGCGCTCGCGGAGAGCACGCGCTTCGGCGACTGCCGGGCGCGGCAGCCCGCCGGCGCCGAGACCGGGGAGGGCTAGACCGTGTTCCTGGGTCGCGTCATCGGGCGGGTGGTGCCGGCGGTCGTGGCGCCGGGTCTCGAGGGTGTCCCGCTGCTCTGGGTCCAGCCGCTCGACAAGGGCGGCGAGCCGGAGGGCTCACCGTTCGTCGGCGCCGACGGCACCCGCATGGCCGGCCCCGGCGAGACGGTCTACTGGGAGGCGAGCCGCGAGGCTGCGCTCACGCTCGACCCGAGCTTCGTGCCGGTCGACCACGCCGTCGTCGGGCTGGTCGACGACGTCCAGCTCGACGCGACGGCGGCCGCCCGGCGCAAGCGAGGCAAGCGATGATCCTCGCCCGCGTGTGCGGCCGGCTGGTCTCGACGATCCACCACCCGTCGATGACCGGTCGCACGCTGCTCGTGCTCGACAAGCTCGACGCGCGCGGCGAACCGACCGGCGGGTACGTGATCGCCGTCGACGCCGTGGGCGCCGGCGCGGGCGAGACGGTGCTGGTGCTCGACGAGGGGAACGGCGCGCGGCAGGTCCTCGGCGGCGCGGACCTCCCGGTGCGGTCCGTCGTGGTCGGGATCGTCGACGATCACCCGCTGTAGAGCCTCTCGCGGACGGCATCGCGGTGCCAGGCCGTTTCCCCTCCCGCCAGGTCCTCGCCGGCCGTGAGCGCCTCGACGAGCGCGACGCCGACCTCCGCCTCGCCGGCGGCCACGACGTCGGCGCCGGCTCGCCGGATCGCGGCGGCGTCGCGCAGGTGACTGCAGCGGACGAGGATGCGCAGCCCCGGATTGAGCTGCCGGGCCTGCCGGACGATCTCGACCGCGTCCTCGACGTCAGCGCTCAGGATGAGGCCTCCGGCCGAGGCGATGCCGGCGTCTTCGAGGGTCCCCTTCCGGAGAACGTCGCCGTACAGGGCGTTGAGGCCCTGGGCCTTCAGGCTCCGCACCGTATCCAGGTTGAGGTCGATGACCGTGACCGAGGTCCCGCGGTCGGTCAGCAGCCGATGGACGATCCGCCCGACCGGGCCGAAGCCGATCAGGATGCAGCGGTGGGGCTCGCTCGCGGGTCGCTCGCCTTCCGCGATCGGCGTGAGCGCCGGCGCCGCGGCGGACTTCTGGCGTGCCCAGCGATAGATGCTGGGATTGAGCGCGATCGAGATGATGGACCCGGCGACGAGAGCGTTCCAGCCAGCATCGTCGAGGATCCCGAGCTGCCGCGCCACGGTGCCGAGGATGAAGCTGAATTCGCCGACCTGCGAGAACGCCGCGCCGACGGGGATGGCGGTCGAGGCCGGCCTGCCCAGGAGCCGCACGGTGAACATGGCGGCAAGCGGTTTGCCGATGATCACCACGAAGAGCACCGCGGCGACCGCGAGCGGCGACTCGACGACGCTGCGCGGGTCGAAGAGCATGCCGACCGAGACGAAGAAGAGCACGGCGAAGGCGTCGCGCATGGGCATCGCATCGCCGGCGGCGCGGGCCGCGAACTCCGAGCGGCCGACGGCGAGTCCGGCCAGGAAGGCGCCGAGGGCCATCGACACGCCGAAGATCTCGGCCGAGCCCACGGCGACTCCGACCGCGAGTACCAGCACCGCGAGCGTGAACAGCTCCCGGGAGCGGGTCCTGGCGATCCGTTCGAGCGCCCAGGGAATCACCCAGCGGCCGAGAACCACCACGGCCGCCGCCAGCCCGGCGACCTTGAGCGCCGCGAGGCCGAGCGCCGCTCCCGCGCTCGTGCCCGCGCCGCCGTCCGGCCCGAACGCGATCGGCAGCAGGAGCAGCAGCGCCACGGTCAGGAGGTCCTCGACGACGGTCCAGCCGATGGCGATGTGGCCGATGGTCGCGTGGAGATCGTGCCGCTCGGCCAGCACCAGGGCCATGACGACCGTGCTGGCGACCGAGATCGCCATCCCCAGGATGAGTCCGGACGTCCAGCTCCAGCCCAGCAGGTGGAGCAGCAGCGCGAGCATGACCGTCGACAGCGTGCTCTGGATGAGCGCCCCCGGGATCGCCACCCGCCACACGGCGATCAGCTCGCGGAGGTGGAACCGCAGGCCGATGCCGAACAGCAGCAGGATGACCCCGATCTCGGCGAACTGCTCGGCGATCCCGCGGTCGACGACGAAGCCCGGCGTGTAGGGTCCGACCACGACGCCGGCCAGCAGGTAGCCGACGATGGGCGACACCTTCAATCGGTGGGCGAGGTAGCCGAACACCAGGGCGCCGGCGAGGCCGCCGACGAAGGTCAACAGGACTCCGAAACCATGCATCGCAGTCTCCCGCGCGACACGACTGCCGCCACTCACCACGTCCAGACGCCACATTCCGGCAGACGCGGCGCTCGCCCCGTCGTCGTCCCGGGATACTATCACGGATGATCAGGGAAACCGCACGCGAACCTGATCGATTGCCGGCGACCGCGCCGGCGACCGATCCGATCATCTACCCAACGAACACCGATTGTCGCAACTCGTTTATTTGATTTGCCTTGAATCGAACCACCGACCAATTTCACGCTCTGGATGCGTCGATACCAGTGTTCATTGTCGTCCACAGGAGGGACACTCGATGGCACGTCGCTCGCTCTCAAGCCAGGGGCCCGTGAGGGTCGCCACAGCTCTGCTCGCGGTCTTGCCGGCGCTCGCCGCGACGGCGCGGGAACCGCTCGCCGACGGGCGTGAGTTCACGTTCCTGTACCAGACCTCGACCCTGCCCCGGGCGGAGCACGAGTACGAGCAGTGGGTCACCTGGCAGACCAACCGCGAGTCCGACCCCGAGTACGACCGGCTCGAGTTCCGGCAGGAGTTCGAGCACGGGATCTCCGACCGCCTCCAGTTCGGCTTCTACCTCGCCACGTGGCGCTACACCCGCACGAGCAGCGGCGAGGACACCGCGGTCCACGACACCGCCGTGGAGCTCGTCTACAACCTCGCCGATCCGGCCGAGTCCGCGCTCGGCGCGGCGGTGTACGGCGAGGTCAAGCTGGATCGCGAGTTCTTCGAGGTGGAAGGGAAGCTCCTGCTCGAGAAACCCGTCGGCGCCTGGGTCCTCGCCTACAACGCCGTGATCGAATCCGAGTGGGAAGGGACGGACTGGGGGGAGGACAGCGGCGAGCTGGCCCAACTCCTCGGCGTGAGCCGGCGCCTGTCGCCCCGCCTGTCGATCGGCGGCGAGGTCCTCCACGAGGTCGGATTCGCGGACTGGAAGGACGCCGCCCAGAGCGCGCTCCACGCTGGACCGAACCTCGCGCTGCGGCACCGCGCCTGGTGGACCACGGCGACGGCGTTGGTCCAGGTCACGAGCGTCGACGCGGAGCCCGGACTCCAGCTCCGCGTGCTGGTCGGCAAGCCGTTCTAGGTCCGGCAGGCAGCTCGCGGACGCGTCACCGGGACGGGGCCGTGTCCGCGCCCGCGGTCGCCGGGCCGGCGGCGTCCCAGAGGATCCGGTACAGCGCCGCCGCGCCGCCGCGCAGGACCGGCGCGAAGCGATCGTCACCGTCGAATTCCGCGCGTTCGACCCGCAGGGGGGCGTCCGGCGGAAACTGCCGATCCGAAACGTAGAGGTACTGCACGCCCGCGTCGCGGAGCGCGGTGGCCGCGGGCGGCCACGGCCGCTCGCGCAGCGCCAGCGTCGCCTCGCGGAGATCCTGCCCGGCCGGGCCGTGCAGCGCCCAGGAGAGCGGCTGCAGGAAGGCGCGACCCGACACCTGGCTCGCCCAGGTGCTGCCGTCGTCCCAGTAGTTGGCGATCACGGCGCCGGCGGGGACGGCATCGGCGATCTGCCGCGCCAGCGCGTACTCCGCCGGCGTGAACGGGACCGTTCCGCGGTCGAGCCGGTGCTGCCTGAGAACCTGCGGCCAGGCGGGCCCGAGCGCCAGCAGCAGCGCGACCGCCAGGACTCCCGCGCGACCGATCTGCGCGGTCCACGCAGGTCGGCCGGACACCGCCCGGGATGGTATCCGCCGTCGTCCCAGCCATTGCCAGAGTGTGGCCAGCGGCAAGGCGGCGATCGCCGGCAGGAACAGACACTGCAGGTAGAGGACCCGCGGCGCCTGGCCGTAGAACGGCACCGTCAACAGCCCCGTGAGCGGATCGCGCCACGCAGCGCGGGCCACGAACACCGCGCCCAGGGCGAGCGAGACCAGCGCCAGGAACCGCCAGCGGCGTCCGGCGAGCGCTATCACCATCCCGAAGGCCGTCAGGAGCTGGAGACCCGGAGCGCGACCACCGGCCTTCCAGTACTTCTCCAGGGCGTAGCCGAAGCGCTCGGCCGGCTCGGAGACCCGGTGCACGATCGTCCCCGCATAGGCCCCGCCGAGCCTCCACGCGTCGGGCGCGATCAGCGCGGCGAGCGCGAGCACGGTCACGCCGATCGCCAGGATCAGCCGACCGCCGCCGATCCCCTCGTCCCGGCCGGGCGCCCGGCTCCAGGTCAGCGCCCCCAGGACCACGGCCGCGAAGGCCTCGCCCGCGTGGGCTCGCGCCAGCGCCGCCCAGATGACGCCGCACCACAATCCCGTCCAGACGCCGGGCCGGCGGCGCAGTCCGCGCACGGCGACCAGCATGGCCGGCAAACAGAACAGTCCGGCGATCTGACCGAAGCCGCCCCACTCCAGGATGCCGCCCGGCACGAGCGTGTTGCCCGTCAACAGGAGGGCCCCGCACGCGACCACGAGCGGCGGCAGGCCCCAGGATCGCCAGGCGACGCTGATCGACACGGGCAACAGGGCTGCCAGCATCAGCGGGAAAAACCAGGCGCTGACGTAGGGCGCCACGCCGGACGCGGACGCCACGAGCGCCGCTGTCGCGTGCCAGCCCGGCAGGTAGAGCAGGTCGGGGCGTCCGTACAGGCCGGCAAACACCGACCTTGCGTCGGCACGACCGCTCTCGACCACCCGCTGCACCAGGAACGCGTGGTTGGAAGCGTCATGCACGTGCGGTGGCGCGGCCAGCGCGCCGTATCCGGCGATCAGCAGCCACCCGCCGAGCAGGACCGTCACGAAGAGGAGCCAGCGGCCGGCCGCCGGCAACGTCGGGAAGTCACCGGTCCAGGCCGCGATCGCCCGGCGGTAGCCGGCGGCGCGGCCGGTTCCCCAGCCCGCGGCGAGAGCGAACACGAGGTAGGGAAGTGGTCGCCAGGGAACGCCGAGCACCGCGGCCAGCGGCGCCGCGACGACGGTCAGGGCGAGCCCGGCCGCGAGCGCGAGCGTGGCGCGGCTCACCTCGTCCAGCGCGCGCAGGTGTCTGCCGACGAGCAGGTGCCCGGGCAGCCAGACCACGAGCGCCATCGCCGCGAGCCAGCGACTCCACAACAAGACACTGCGCACGGGCAGCTCGGCGGACATCAAGGCGATCCTCACTCCATGACCCGGGAGGCGAACGCCGCCCGCGGCAGGACAGACTCGACCCGAGTGTCCGCGACGGTATCATCGCGCCGCGCCCGCATCGAGCGATTTGACGCCCCCGGCGCCGACCGCTCCGCGCGCTGGGCCGCGCTCGGCGGCGGCGTCAGGCCGACAACCGTCCGATCAGGTCGGCGGCGCCGAACGGACCGGGCTCGGCGATCAGATTCCTCGCGGCCTCGATCCGACCCCACGTGTTCCACAGCAGGACCCCGCGAACCCGGCCGTCGCTCAGGTAGTGGACGACACCTTTGCGGAACGGTTCCTGCCAGTCGGCCACCACCTCGCCCCGCGGGTCCAGCAGGCCGACCGCCTCGTAGCCGAGCTCGAACAGGTCCGAGTAGAAGTACGGCAGGTGGGCGTACGGCGTCGGGTCCCCGGCCATGGCGCGGCCGGCCGCGCGGCCCATGGTGACGGCATTGTCCTCGTGCTCGACCCGCAATCGGCCCAGCGACGGCGCTTCGAACCGGGCGACGTCGCCGGCGGCGAAGATCTCGGGATGGGACGACCGGAGCGACGCGTCGACGACGATGCCGTCGTCGACCGCGAGGCCGGCCATCGTGGCCAGCTCGGTGTTGGGGACGATGCCGATGCCTGCGACGATCACGTCGGCGGTGATCGGCGGACCGTTCCGGGTCTCGACGACGTGCCGGTCGCCGCTCGCGCCGATCCCGGTCACCTGCCGGCCGGGCAGCACCTCCACGCCCATCTCGCGGTAGTAGCCCACCAGGAAGCGCGCGAGATCCGCCGGGAAGAGGCCGGCGCCTATGCCGTCCTCGGGGAAGAGCAGCGTGACCTTGCTGCCGCGCATCGCCAGGGCGGCCGCGACCTCGGAGCCGATGAACCCGCCGCCGATCACCGCGAAGGTCTTGCCCGCGGCCGCGAGGGCGTGGAGCCGGCGGAAATCGGCGAGGGTCCGGAAATAGATGGTCTCGTCGCCGCCGAACGGGAAGCGGCGCGGCGTGCCGCCCGTGGCGAGGAGGAGCTTGTCGAACGTGTACCTGGCGCCGCGATCGTCGACGACCGTTCGGGTTCTCGGGTCGAGGGACACGGCGCGACGGCCCAGCAGGAGGTCGACCCCGCGGCCGGGAGTGTCCCGCCACACGCTCTCCACCGGCTTGCCCTTCCACAGACCCTTCGACAGCGGCGGCCGGGAGTACGGCGGGTCTGCCTCGTCGCCGAGCAGGCCGATCGCGCGATCCGCGTCGAGCTCCCGGATGCCGCGCACGGCGGCGTCCGCGGTCATGCCGCCGCCGATGATGAGGTAGGGAAAGTGGGTCATGTCCGCATCTCCTGTCCGTGACCGAGAAGGAACCGCCGCGATCACCGGCGTCGCGCCGGGCGGGGACCGGGCCGGCCGCCCCGCGGGGGCTGCGCGCGCCGCCGGCGACAGTCGATCCGACTATACCGGTTGTTTCTCATCCATTTTATGCTACCATACCTCCCCCTGCGGGCGGTACCTCGTGAGCGCGAGGCCATCCGAAGCTTGCTGAAAGGAGATTTCCATGAACGCGCCTCATCGTACCGTGGCCGTCGCCCTGGCGCTCGCCGTGGCCGCCGTCGCCTTCGCAGCCCCCGAACCGGCGCTCTACTTCGGCGATCAGGGCGTTCGCCACCATACCGTGACCACGACCTCGCCCGAGGCCCAGCGCTACTTCGACCAGGGCCTGACCCTATGCTACGGATTCAACCACCTCGAGGCCATCCGTTCCTTCGAGCAGGCCGCGAAGGCGGATCCCGCGTGCGCGATGGCCTACTGGGGCATCGCCTACGCCAACGGTCCCCACATCAACAACCCGGAGATGAGCGAGGAAGCGAACGGGACGGCGTTCGCGGCGCTCGCGCGGGCCCGCGAACTGAACGAACGCGTCACGCCGCTCGAACGCAGCCTGATCGAGGCGCTCTCGAAGCGCTACGCTGAGCAGCGGCCCGAGGACCTCAAGCCGCTGAACGAGGCCTACGCCGCCGCGATGCGCGAAGTCTGGCGGGCCCACCCGGGCGACCCCGACGTCGGCGTCATCTTCGCGGAATCGCTCATGAACCTCCGCCCGTGGGACCTCTGGACTCCCGACGGCCAGATGCAGCCGGGCACCGGCGAGCTCATCGCCACGCTCGACGCCGTGATCGCGATGGAGCCCGGACACCCGGCCGCCAATCATTTCTACATCCACGCGATCGAGGCCTCGCCAACGCCGGAGAAGGCGCTGGATGCGGCGAACCGGCTGCGCGACGCCGTGCCCTGGGCCGGCCATCTCGTCCACATGCCGAGCCACATCGACATCCGGCTCGGCCACTACGGGGACGCGGTCGCCGCGAACCAGAAGGGCATCGCCTCGGACGTGGCGTACGTCAGTCAGGCCGGTCGCGAAGGCTTCTACACGATCTACCGCGCCCACAACTATCACTTCCTGGCCTACGCCGCGATGTTCGACGGCCGCCGCGAGGTCGCGATGCAGGCCGCGCGCGACATGGTCAGCGAGATCCCGGCGGAGGTCGTGCGGGAGTTCCCCGACTTCCTCGAGAGCTTCCTCGGCGTGCCGTACCACGTCATGGTGCGCTTCGGCATGTGGGAGGAGTTGCTGGCGGAGCCCGAGCCCGCCGCGGACCTCCTCGCGACCCGCGCCATGTGGCACTACGGTCGGACCATGGCCCTGTCGTCGCTCGGCCGCACGGAGGAGGGCGCGCGGGAGTTCGCCGCGCTCGAGGCCGCCGCCGCCGCGGTGCCCGAGAGCAGGACCATCGGCAACAACCCGACGAGCGAGGTGCTGGAGATCGGCCGCAAGCTCGCCGAGGGCGAGCTCGAGTATCGGCGCGGCGAATACGAACGGGCGTTCGCGCTGCTGCGAGAAGCGGTCCGGCTCGACGAGACGCTCCGCTACGACGAGCCATGGGGCTGGATGCAACCCGTGCGGCACGCGCTCGGCGCACTGCTCCTGGAGCAGGGGCGCATC
Source organism: Candidatus Krumholzibacteriota bacterium (assembly GCA_022711765.1). GTDB lineage: Bacteria > Krumholzibacteriota > Krumholzibacteriia > LZORAL124-64-63 > LZORAL124-64-63 > Glo-17. The sequence goes on along the minus strand of JAKLEB010000002.1, from coordinate 276,822 downwards.
GAGGAGGCGGAGCAGGTCTACCGCGAAGACCTCGAGCTGCACCCGCGGAACGGCTGGGCGCTCGTCGGCCTCGCCGAATGCCTCGAACGGTCCGGCCGCTCCGAGGACGCGACGCGGATCCGCGGCGAGTTCCGGGACGCCTGGGCGCGCGCCGACATCCCGCTCCAGGTGTCGTGCCTCTGCCGGCGGGGCGCCTGAGCGGACACGGCCTCCCGGCAACGATCCGGCGGCCGCCGGCGCGCGCGATACCCGCGACCGCGCGCCGGCGGTCCGCCAACCTCCAGTGGCCATTCCCGCCGCCGGTGGTACACTCGCCACCGAGCGTGCGATCCGGCAGGATGCCGGACCCGAGCCGGGAGGATCCCATGCGGCGACTCGCGTGCTGCGTCTGCCTGCTGCTCGCCTCGGCTGCATCCGTCGCCCAGACCGAATACGAGACGATGCGTCTGCCCGCCCTCGGCCGCCTCGGCGCTCGGCTAGAGGCCGGTGAGTTCGACGCCGCGCGCGACGAGCTCGCCGCGTACCTCGCGGAACGTCCGGGCGACGCCGTCATGCAGTACAATCTGGCCTGCCTGCTCGCCCTCACGGGCGACCACGAGGGCGCGCTCGCGCGGCTCGACGTGGCTCTCGCGGCCGGCTATCGCGACCTCGACCGCATGCTCGCGGACCCTGACCTCATCTCGATCGCCGGCGATCCGCGGCTCGTCGATCGAGTCGACGCCGCGCGCGCCGACCGTCTCCGGCGCGCGCGGGACGCCGGGTTCCTGCTCGACGAGGGCGTCTGGAGCGGACCCTTGCCGCTCGCGCCCGACGCGTTCGTACCGGGGCCCGGCGGGCCGGCCGCCAGCGCGCGGTTCCGCTACGACCGCGACGCGCTCGTCTGCGAGGTCGACGCGCCGGGGTGCGCCGGCGGCGAGGTCGCGGGCGGCGAGGTCGTCGTCGTCGTCGCCCGGCCGCTCGACCTCGACCGCGACGAGTCCGACCGCTGGTTCGAGTTCCGCGCCGACATCGACCGGGGGACGGCGACGGTCACGGTCCCGTGGTCGAGCCTGCACCCGCACCGGCCGCCGATCGAGCTGCTGCTGGGCCTGAACGCGATCGTGCGCCAGCCGACCGCCGGCGGTCCCGCCGCGCGCTGGTCGCTGGTCGCGGACCCGTACGCGGGGTCGCCCAGCGAGCCGTGGCGACGGTTCGCTCTCGCGAGCCTCGACCCTGGCGGAGCGCCGGCGCCCCTGCTGGCCGGGCGCCTCGATCGCTACCTCGTGGTCGGCGACCGCCTGAGCGTCGAGCTGGGCATCCAGGGCCGCCCCGGCGGCGAGGCGCGCTGCACGCTGTGGACGGCCGCGGACGGCGGCGGCGACGGCCGCGACACCACGTTCACGACCGCGCTCGAACCCGATCTCGCGTACCTGACCGTCGACTACGATCTCGCGGACCTGCCGGCTGGCTGGTTCGAGGTCGGCGCCGAGATCTCGCTGGAGGGTTGCGACCCGCTCGCCTGGCGCGACCGTGGGTTCCGCCTGTCGCCGGACTGGTTCGTTCGCGAGCGTAGACGCGCGGCGGACCTGCGCCCGGAGGAGCGGTCGATCGTCGACTACCATCTCTTCCGCACGCTCCGCGGCCAGCAGGGATACCGGCCGCACTACGATCCGGGCGATATCGCCGCCGCCTCGCTCGCCGCCACGATCTTGCTCGATCGCGCGGAGGCGACGGGTTCGGTGCTGCCGGCGGAGCGGTGCGTGGCGGACGGCGCGTTCCCGAGCGGCGAGGACGCGCTGCAGGCGTGCCGGCTCGTGCTGCCCGCTGTAGAGCGGCGACGGGGCGCGCCGGTCGTCGTCGCGATCGCGGCCGACCAGGCGGAGGCCCTGGCGCTCGCCGACGCCCTCGCCGCGGAACGCGCCCCCGCTGATCCGCGCTGCTTCGTCACGGCGACCGCGAACGTGGTCGCCGGACAGCCGGCGGCGGCGGCCGACGTGGCCGGGGCCCTGCGCGACTGGCTCGTCGCGCTGCTCGCGCCGCGATCGGTCCAGCTGGTCGGGATCGGGGCGGCGGCCGAGATCGCGCGGTACGTGGCGGACCACGCGCCGGGCGGCTGGACGAGCATCGTTCCGCTCGCGAGCGCCGACCCGGGCGCGACCTGGTCGGCGCGGATCCTCGCCTCAGGTCAGTAGCCGAGGCTGCGCAGGCGTCGCTTGGCCGCCTCGTCGAGGGGAGCGCGGGATCGGTCGCCGCCGTCCAGCTCCCGGGCGATCGCGTCCCAGGTCGTCTTCAGTTCGCGCGCGCGACCGCACACCGCCTGCGAGTCGGCGGGCGCGGCGACCGGCTCCGTCGCCAGGGGGTCGGCGGCGAGGTCGTACCAGGTCGCGATCCCGGACTGCAGCTCGGCCACCTGGAAATCGGGCCAGCGCAGCAGGCCGGCCTGCGGCGGGCCGTAGAGCGTGTTCTCCAGGACGGTGGGCTCGCTCGGCGCGACGAGGCTGCCGTCCCGCCGCGGGACGAGGGAGGGTCGACCCGGCAGCGAGTCCACGGCCGACCAGCCCAGCATCGCGCGCAGGCTCGGCAGCAGGTCCAGCAGGCTGACCGCCCGCTCGTCCCGGACGCCCGCGGCGAGCCCGCCGGGCGGACAGACGAGCAGCGGGATGCCGGTGACCTCGGGCAGCAGGCTGTGCCCGTGCTCGCAACCGCCGTGCTCGAAGAACTCCTCGCCGTGGTCGGCGAACACCACGATCCAGGTGTCGTCCGCGTGGCCAGTCGCCGCCAGGGCCTCCAGCAGCTGCCCCACGCAGGCGTCGGCGCGGCGGACCTCGGCGTCGTAGAGGTCCTCGATCGCCTGGCGGACCGCCGGCGGCACCTCCGGCAGCATCGCGCGCAGGGCGGCGATGTCCTGGAACCCGTCGCCGTCGTCGAGGAGCGGATGGTCGGGCAGGTCGAGGCGTCGTCCCGCTGCGTCGGGATGATTGCGGTACGGGACGTGCGTCTCCATGAGGTGGATCCAGCAGAGGAACGGCTGCTCCTTCCGGTAGGCCTTCAGCCAGCGCGCCGTCTTCGCGACGAGCGCCTCGCCGTCGGCGGCGTCCGTCGCCGCGAGGAGGTGCCGGGTCAGCTCCTTCGCGAGGACCGTCGACCGGGCCGGCTCGAGCCCCTCGAGCGCGTCCGTGTGATCGAAGTCCGCGAAACCCCGGCTGAAGCCGAAATCCCCGGCCAGGTACGGGTTGGCGACCACGGCCGATGTCCACCAGCCCTCGCGCCAGGCCAGTTCGGCCAGGGTCGGGACCGTCCTCGGCAGCCCCAGGTAGCCCGTCACCGCGAGCGCCCGCGGCGGCAGACCGGTCATGACGGTCGCGACGCTCGGCAACGTCCAGCTGCTGACCGACCAGGCGTTGGCGAACAGCCGGCCGCGGGCGGCCAGCCGGTCCAGGTGCGGCGTCGGCGGCGCGTCCGCGGCGAGGCAGCCCAGCTTGTCGCGGCGCAGCGCGTCGATGCACACGAGGACCACGTTGGGCGCATCGGCCGGTGCGGTCCCGCTCGCGATGCCGCGCACGTGGCGCCGGCGGACCGCGGCGTTCTCGACGGGCCAGGCCAGGCTCGCCAGGACCAGGATCACGAGCGGGGCGACGACGAGCGCCCGGGAGCCCCTGACCAGGAACGCGGCGGCCCGGCGCAGCGGGATGGCGAGCAAAAACGTCAGGCCGATCGCCGCGAGCAGGATCGGCGGCCACGCCGGCCCCACCTGCTCGACCCACCAGGCGCCAGCCGGCGCGTCGAGCGCGAGGCGGCCGAGGCACACGGCGGATACGGCGGCCAGGCCGCCTGCCACCCCGTACGCGAAGGCCGCGCGCTGCGCGTCCCCGCGCGATCGCTCGAGCAGGGACACCGCCAGCGCCACGGGCACCGCGACCAGGAGCCCGCACCCGCCGTAAAGAGCGAATGCCGCGAGCGCGACGCCGGCCCGTCCCCACGGACCGGCCGCGGCCGGAACATCGGCGAAGAGCGTGTGGGCCGCGATGTCGGCCAGACCGATCAGGCCGACCAGCACGAAGGCCCACCCTCCCGTCGCGGCGTAGGTCCGCAGTCGGGCTCTCACCTGCCTCCGATCGGCGCCCGAGGCGCGCTATTTCACGAGCAGCATGCTCCGCTGCCTCGTCTGGCCCGCGGCCTCGAGCTGGTAGAGGTAGACGCCGCTCGCCGCCTGCGCGCCGCGGTCGTCGCGACCGTTCCAGTCCACCGCATGAGCGCCGGCCGCCCGTTCGCCGTCGACCAGCGTCCGCACCAGCCGCCCCCGGACGTCGAAGACCCGCAGGCTCACGCGGCCGCCGTGCGGCAGGGTGAAGGCGATCGTCGTCGACGGATTGAACGGGTTGGGCGTGTTCTGCGCGAGCGACACGGGAACCGCGGGCGCGCCGTCCGCCACGCCGACCGCCCCTTCCTGGATCGCGAGGTTGTCGATCGCCCAGCCCCAGCCGTTGACCGCGCCGTCGGCGTACAGGCGCAGGCGCAGCAGGATGGTCTCGTTCCAGCCGAAGACCTGGCGCAAGTCGAAGGTGCGCGGCCGCAGCAGCGCGCTGGTGCCCGGCGTGCCCGCATACCAGGCAGCCTCCCAGTCCGGATCGTCGCGGCAATCGTAACCGTCGGCGATCGGGATCCACACGACGCCGTCCCGCGACCCCTCGACGATCACGTAGTCCCAGAACTCCGGGTCGCCGTACACGGTCCCCGGCTCGCCGGGCTCCACGAGCACGACCTCGTCGAAGGTCACGGTCGCGTTCTGCTGCGCGACGCGGATCGGCACGGTGAGCAGGTAGGTCAGGTTGGCGTTGTCGGGGTAGTCGTGCGGCGAGTGGATGGCGCCGCTCGTGAAGCCCGCCTGGGCGCCGATCGTGAAGTCGCCGACGAAGTCGCCAGTGGCCTGGTCGAAGTTCGACGTGTACTCGGCGACCGGCGCCTGCATGACCACGACGTCGACGGACTTCGGCAGGGAATCGATCGACTGGCCGGCGCGGAAGCCCCTCGCGTACACGGTCCGCGTGCCGGCGCTCACGACCGGCACCTGCAGGACGGCGTCAGCCTGATACTCGTTGGCCGGGAGCGTCGCGACGCGGGCGGCGTCGACGAAGACGCGCGTCGAGTCGTACTCGGAGCGCAGGTTGAGGTCGATCGTCAGCAGGCCGTCCGGGCCCTGCGAGAGCCGGTCCACGAGCGGCCGGTAGAAGCTGCCCTCGACGAGCGCCGGCAGGGTCACGCTCCAGACGCCGCGGCCGTGCGTGCCGACCACGACCTGGTCCTCGAGCTCGTTCATGTCCCAGATCGACACCGCCGGGAATCCGTTGTCCGCGAGCGCCCACGTGGCGCCGCCGTCCAGCGATTCGACGAGGCCGATCTCGGTCCCGGCCCACAGGTGATCCGTGTCGTCGGAGAAGACGACGAGGTCGTAGACCGCGACGTCGGGGAACCCGTTGGTGCTCGGACCGCCGCCCGCGAATCCCGTGAGATCGGTCCAGGTCGAACCGTAGTCGACAGTCGCGAGGATCTTGGGCCGGCCCGCGAAGCTGAACAGGACGTACGCCGTCCCGGGATCGGTGGGATGCGTCGCGAGTCCGGAGATGCCGCCCATGGTCACGGCCGTGTAGTTGGGAACCGCCGCGAAGCTGCTTCCGCCGTCGGTCGACACGTGGATCCGGGCGCTCGCGTCCATCCGCGACCCCGCCCAGACGACGTCGGGATCGGCGCGCGAGATCTTCACGTCGTGGAAGGAGCTGATCGTGCCCCAGGTGCCCTGCGGGATCGGCGCGAGCGCCCAGTTCCCGCCGAAGTCCGTCGACCGCCAGACGCCGCTCGAGCCGACCGCGAAGAGCAGGTCGGGAGCGCGGTTGCTCTTGGCGATCTTGGTGATGAAGGGTGCGGCGCCCGAGCCCGTGTCGCCGAGGCCGTTGGCGGCGAAGCTCCACGTCAGGCCCCCGTCGAGCGACCGGCGGATGCCGTTGTACTGGTAGCCGCCGATCATCCGTTCGGGATCGTCGAAATGCCACGAGGTCTCGTAGCCGTCGCCGCCGATCGCGAAGGTCCACGGGTCGAGGCGGCCGGGGTCGAGGTCCGAGAACCAGGTGCCGTTGTCCTGCATGCCGCCGAAGTACGCGCTCGCGCCCGGCCGCTTGTCGATCCCGTAGAACTGGGTCGTCGCCATGCCGTCGATGGGAGCCGCCCAGTTCGTCGCGGCGGATCCCGAAACGCCGACGCCGCCGTCGTTCGTGTTCAGCAGGCGCCACGCGCCGGGTCCGTCGTGCAGGACCACGAGCCCGTGCTGGTCCACGTGCACCGGGCCCGTCGCGAGGGGTGTCGTCGTGCGCGACGTGCCGCTGACGGTGATCTTCCACAGCCGGATGCCGCCGACGTACACGATGTTCGCGTCCGCGGGGTCGCAGACGATCGTGTTGTCGTACCAGCCCTGGGCGCCCAGCCAGTTGGGTTCCGAGCCGGACTCGAAGGTCCGGGACCAGCTGTTGCCGCTCGTGGTCGAGACCCACAGTTCCGAGTGGTCGGCGCCCTCCGCCGACGCGTAGATCCGGCTCGGGTTGACCGGGGAGATGGCGAGCTCGAACCGACCGGTGAAATCCGTGATGCCCGTGTTGATGTAGTTCCAGGTCTCGCCGGTGTTGATCGACCTCAGGATGCCACCCTCGTCGACCGTCGCGTACAGGAGGTTGGACATCGTCGGGTGGGCCACGATCTGCTGGATCTTCTTGACGCGCCCGAAGCTGCCGACGTCGGTGATGCCGAGGACCTCGTACCAGGTCTGCCCGCCGTCGATCGACTTGAAGATGCTGGAGCGCGCCAGCACCGACTCCTTGTAGCGGCCCACCGTCGTCGCGGCGAGCACGACGTCCGGGTCGTTCGGGTCGACGACGATGCGCGCCACGTTGTTGAACGCCGGGTTGTCGACGGTCGCGGGCAGGTGGGTCCAGGTGAGGCCGCGATCGATCGTCTTGAGGATGCCGTTGCCGTTGATCGTGTCCACGTTGTAGAAGCTCTCGCCCGTGCCGGCGTACATGATGTCGGGATCGCTCGGCGCCATGGCGAGGGACTGGACCGACAGGACCGGAAACTCCTCGGTCAGGGGGATCCAGGCGGCGCCGGCGTCGCTCGTCTTCCACACGCCGCCGCCGGCCGTGCCGATGTACCAGGTGCTGTTCGAGGGATCGTCGGGGTCGACCACGATCGCGCGCGCGCGCCCGGCCACGTTGCCCGGGCCGCGCTCCTGCCAAGCCAGATCGACGCGGGGCGCCCGCTTCGCGGCCCGCGCCCGCTCCAGCTCGCGCACGCGGTACCCGGCGGAGTACTCGGACTCGGCGCGGTCGGCCGGGATGCGCATCTCGTTGAGGAGGCGCGCGAACTGGTCCGGCTCGTCGAATCCGGGACCGCCGTCGCGCCGGCGCTCGATCCGCGCGATCTTGCGCTCGGCCTTGGCTCGCACGTCCGAGCCGGGCGCCGCATGGTCGCGCACGCGTTCGAGGCGCGCGAGCTCGCGGCCGAAGGGATCGTCCTTTGCCTGCTTCCTGGGCGAATCGCCGACGGTCAGGGCGAGGACGACGAGCAGGCCGGCGGCGGCCGGCAACAGGAGGATCGCATCGCGGCGCATGGTTCGACCTCACGGTGAGCATCGCCTGGACGATCGCGACGGGAATCGCCACGACGGTGCCCGGGCGAATACGGTTGCGAGTATACACGGTAAGCGCGACGTCGGTCGACGTCTCGCTGGGTTGTTCTTGAACACTCGCGATCGGCGATGTGCTACAATCGATCCGGGAACGATCCGGCAGGAGGTCGCGACGTGATCAGGCGGATCTGGCAATCAGTTGCCCGGAAACGTGGTGTCGTGCTCGGCGGGTTCCTGGCGCTCGTGACGGCATGCGGCGGCGGCGGCGACGGAGGTGCGGGGCCCCAGCCGCCCGGCCAGTTGCCGCTCGAACACTTCGACGCGGGGTTCTTCGCGATCGACAAGCCGGCCGGCTGGGAGGTGATCGTCGCCGGCAGCTGCACCACGTTCGCCTTCCTGGTCCGCGACCCGCAGGACCCGCTCTGGCAGATCTTCTACTTCGGCACGGTAGGACCGGTCTACCTCTGCGAGGAGCAGAAGATCGTCGACGCGGACTACGTCGCCCACGGCGGGTTCCCGCACACCTGGCTCGATGCGCCGGTGGTCGACCCGTTGACGCCCTCCCACTACCTCGAGCACTGGCCCGAGATCGCGGCCATGGACGCAGCCGGCGATTTCATGGCGGAGTTCCCCGCGCTCGCCGACCTGGAGCTCGTCGCCACCGCGTCCCAGGCGGCGATGCTGCCGGACGCCGCCACGGGCAACGCGCGCGGGCTGTTCGGCCTCGACGGCGCGGTCGGCGAGGGCATGTTCCTCGCGACGGTCAAGTCCTTCTTCCCCTGCCAGGGCATCCCCGGCGGCGGCATCGGCTACGGCCATTTCATCTGCGGTGTCACGGCGCCCGAGGGGAGGTTCGCCTCCGTCGTCGATCGGCTGATCGCGTCGCTGGAGAGCTTCTCCATCACGCAGGGCTACGTGGACTTCTGCTTCGGCCAGCAGCAACAGATCTGGGGCGCGATCGCCGAGGCGGGTCAGACGCTGAGCGAGGCGTCCGACATCATCTGGGACGGCTGGCAGGCGCGCACGCACACCGAGGACATCTCGGCCGAGCAGTGGACCGACACCTATCGGGGCGTGGAGCGGGTCTACGACCCCGAGACCGGCGAGGTCTACGAGGTGCCGGCCGGCTGGTACGACGCCTACGACCTGCACCGCGGCGAGTACGACATGAGCGGGCTCCAGCAGCTGCCTGGCGACGCCTGGGAGCTGTGGATGCGCGCGGTGCTGGACGGGAACGCCGGGATCCACTGATCGCCGGTGCGCGTCGCGCCAGAGGAGGAACCTCCGCCATGCCTCGCACCTCGCACGTCATGACCGCGATCGCGTTCTTCTGGCTCGCCGTCGCGGCGGCCGGCGCCGTCACGTTCGACTACGGATCGATCTGGGCCCACCTCGCCGACGTCGAGGTTCCTAACACCTACGACTGCGGCGGGCTCGTCGACGTGGCCCTCAAGGACACCGTCGCCTACACGATCGACGACCACGACGGCCTGCAGGTGGTCGACTGCAGCGACGTCTCCTCCATCGTCTATCGCGGGTACGTTCCCGTGAGTGACCCGCGCCGCTGCGACGTCCGCGACCACTTCGTGTACGTGGTGTCCCAGGCGCCGCTGTTGAGCGTCGTCGACGTCGACGACCACGACCATCCGGTGGTCGTAGCCCAGCTGCCCCTGGGCGTCGCGGCGCGCGAGGTCCTCGTGATCGGACCGTGGCTGTGGCTTGCGATGAGCGACGACACGCTGCGGGTCTACAGCCTGGCGTCGCCGACCGCGCCCGCGTTCGTCGGCACCGTGAGCCTGCCAACCCAGGGCAACGAACGCCTCGTGCTCGCCGGCTCGCGCGTGGTGGCGGCGGGCGACGCGGCGCTGGTCGTGCTGTCGGCGGCCATCCCCGATCGGCCTACGATCCTCGGCACCCATCCCCTGTCCCTGCCGGGCAACACGCGGGACCTCGCGGCGCGCGACGACCTGGCCCTGGTGGGGCAAGACGCCCAGTGCCGGCTCGTCGACATCGCGGACCCCGCGGCCATGGTCGAGGTGGCGACCCTGCCCGATCGTGGCGAGGGAGTCCTGCTGACCAGCAACGCCCAGGCCTGGGTCGCGTGGCAGGATTGCTGGGAGTACGGCGGGCTGCGGATCTACGACGTGAGCGATCCGGCCGCCCCGTCCTGGCTGCACGACGAGTTCTTCGGCTTCCGCGGCGCACCGTTCGCGATGGTGGAGCACCAGGGCCAGGTCTTCGCTGCCGAGTGGAGGTGCTGGTGCGCGGGCGAGTGGCCGGGCTTCCATACGCTCCAGGTGGGCAGCCTGCCGCCGCCGGCGCCGCTTGCCGCCCGCCAGTGCAGCGGCGGCGGCGGGATCCTGGCGCGTGGCTCCCGGATCGACGTCGCGACCCTCATTGCCATCGAGACCTGGGATCTGGGCGATCCCGCCGACCCGCAGTTCGTGGCGACGGTCGGCGAGGGAACCCACGGATTCAGGCTGCTGGCCGAGGACGGCGACGTGGTCGTCGCCGACCGCTGGAAGCCCGAGTGGGAGGAGCACTGGTTCCAGGTGCTCACGCGCGCGGCCGACGGCTCCCTCGCGCTGCGCGGGTCGTTCCTGGCAACCGCACGGATCCGCGACCTCGCCGTGTCGGGCCCGCTCGCGCTCGCCGCGCTGAACGCGCCGAACGGCACCCTCGCGATCGACGTGACCGACCCGGACGCGCCGGTGGTCCTCGCCACGCTGCTGGTCGGCGAAGACGTGGGGAGCCTGGCGCTGCGCGAGAGGCTCGCCGTGGTCGCGACCGGCACCGAGCTCCGCGTGCTCGACCTGCAGGACCTCGCGAATCCGGTCGTGCTCGCGACCGTGCCGCACGGCGCGCACTGGGGGCGCCAGCACCTCGACCTCGTCGAGCGCGACGGCCGCCGCTGGCTCCTGGCCTCGCGCAACGAGTCCTTCAACTACAGCGGCGGCTTCGCCGAAATCTTCGACCTCGCCGATCCGGCGGCGCCGCGGCTCGTCCGCGCGTGGCGGCAGCTCGCGACGGACGACATCGGGCCCATCGTCTGGCGCGACGATCTGCTCGTCGTGCCGGGCACGAACCATCTCACGTTCTATCGCTGCGTCGATCCCGAGACCGACGCCGGTTTTCTCGGCCGCGTGCCGGTGGACGCGGGTTGGCCGACCTTCGTCGGTCGCTGGGTCGGCCCGGTCGCCACGGCCGTGGCGACCGTGGACGGCGCCGGCTTGCTGCAGACGTGGCCGTTGCCGGTCGGGACGCTCACCGCGGTCTCGCCGGAGGAGCCGGCGACGGTCCGCGCGCCGGCCGCGCTCGCGGCCACCGTCGCGCCCAATCCGTTCAATCCGGCTTGCGAGCTGCGGATCGCCGTGCCCGCGGCTGGCGAGCTCGCCGTCGCGGTCTACGACGCGCGCGGGCGGCGGGTGCGCGCGCTGCCGCCGAGGGTCGTGGCGCCGGGGTCGCACGGGGTGCGCTGGGACGGTCGCGACGATGACGGGCGGCCGGCGCCGGCGGGGATCTACCTTGCGCGGATCACGGTCGGTGCGAGCACGACGAGCGTGAAGTTGACCCTGGCGAAGTGACGGGTCGACGACGCGGGTTCAGACGGAGGCTGCAGCGTCGAGCTCGAGGATGAGCCCGGCGGCCTCGGCCATCGACCGGCCGAAGGCGATCATGCCCTCCGGATGCCCGCCCATGACGATCACGCCCTGCTTCGCGAGCGCGCCGCGGCGGTACAGGCGGATCATCTCGTAGCCCATCTCGGGCGTCCCGTACGCTGCCTCTTCCCGGGTGGTCGGCAACGTTCCGCGGTGCCGCTCCCATAGCCGCCGCGAGTGCACGTGGACCACGGCGCGGATCGCCGGGTCGGCCTGATACAGCGCGGCGTGCGTCATGGCCTCGGACGACGCCTGGACCTCGCCCGCGCACTTCAGGTAGTTGCGGGCGAGGTCCACGGCCGTGACCTCGGCGAAGTGGCCGGCGTGAACGGCCGCGAGCCCGCTCGTCTGGGTGCCGCTGATCAGGAAGCGCGGCGACGCGCGCAGCCGGACGCTGAGGTTGCCGTAGCCGAGCCCATCCTGGTCGGCGCCGATGAGCCGCCGCTCGTACAGGCGCGGGCGCCAGCGCAGCAGCTCGATCAGGCCGGCGGGCTCGTCGAGCGGGCGGCGGACGTGGTCCGCCGTGTACTTGATGACGCCTTCGCGGTCGCCGGGATGCTGCATGCGCGTCGCCTCCGCCGCGGAAAGCGGCGCGGGCATCCTAGCATGAGACGACGGCGAACGAAACCGCGGCGACGGCGCCGGTCACGCGGCGACCTGCACGCGCCCGACCGACGGCCTGTTCGGCGCGACGCACGTGCCGGAGTCCCGGATCGCTACGTCCTGGCGTCGATCCCGGTCGCCGCATCCGCGATCTGCAGCGCCCCGATCGCCGCGAGGTGCACGACGTCCTGCGCCGGCGCCCCGTACTGGATCACGTGGACCGGCCGCCGCGTGCCCATCAGGACCGGTCCCACCACGACCGCGTCGCCGAGCTTCTGCAACAGGTGCAGCGCGAGGTTGCCCGACTGCAGGTCCGGGAAGATCAGGATGTTCGCGTTCTGCGTGAGGTCCGAGAACGGGAAGTAGCGGCGGCGGATGTCGCCGTCCAGCGCGGTCTCGAGCTGCACCTCGCCCTCGATGACGAGGCTGGAGCTCAGCCGCCGCGCGAGGCGGGTCGCCTCGCGGACCTTGCGGACCTGCGGATTCTCGACGCTCCCGAAATTCGAGTACGAGAGCATCGCGACGCGCGGCTCGATCCCCAGGGACCGGACCATCTGGGCCGACAGCAGCGCGATCTCCGCGAGGTCCTCGGCGCTCGGCTCGATGTTGACGGCGCAGTCGGCCAGGAAGTAGACCTCCTTGGGCCGCAGCACGAGCTGCAGGCTCGAGATCCGCCGCACGCCGCTCGCCGGGCCGATGACCTCGATGACCGTGCGCATCGTCTCGGCGTAGTGGTCCGCGATGCCGCAGATCATCAGGTCGGCGTCGCCGGTGTGCAGCATCATCGTGCCGAAGTGCTTGGGCTGCAGGATGCGGTCCAGCGCGAGATCCATGGTCATGCCGCGCCGGCCGCGCAGCCGGAAGTAGGCCTCGGCGTAGGCGGCCTGCTGCGGGCTGTGGACCGGGTCGACGATCGCGGCGCCGCCCAGGTCGATCCCCAGCCGCTGCGCCGTGCGGCGGATCCGCCCGTCGTCGCCCAGCAGCACGGGGTGGGCGATGCCCTCGTCCATCAGCATGACCGACGCGCGCAGGATCGTCTCGTTCGCGCCCTCCGGCAACACGACCCGCGGACTCACGCGCCGGGCCTTGATGATGAGCTGGCGCAGCAGCTCGCGACCCGTGCCGAGGCGCACCGTCAGGCTCTCCTCCAGCGCGACCGCGTCCACGGGCCGCGCGGCGAGGCCCTCCTCCATCGCCTGGCGGGCGACCGCGGACGACTGCCGCACCAGGATGCGCGGGTCGATCGGCTTGGGCAGCAGGTACTCCGGCCCGAACGTGAAGGCCGCGTCGCCGTAGGCGCGGCTCACCTCCTCCGGCACCTCCTCTCGCGCGAGCTCGGCGAGGCTGCGCGCCGCGGCCAGCATCATCCCCTCGCTGATCGTCGAGGCCTGGACGTCCAGCGCGCCGCGGAAGATGTACGGGAAGCTGAGCAGGTCGACGATGGCGTTGGCGGACGTGTTGAGGCTCGTGCCGACGATGGCGTCGTGCCGGACCGCCCGCGCCGCGTCGTAGCCGATCTCCGGGTCGGGGGTCGCCATGGCGAAGATGATCGGGTAGCGGTTCATCGAGCGGACCAGCTCGGGGCCGACGACGCCGCCGGCCGAGGCGCCGAGGAACGCGTCGGCGCCGCGCATGCCCTCGGCGAGGGTCCGGGCGGACTCGGCGCGGGCGAATGCGCGCTGGTACGGGTTGAGGTCCTCGCGGTCCGGATGGACGAGCCCGTGGACGTCGTAGAGCAGCAGGTTCTCCCGCGGCACGCCGAGCGCCGCGACGAGGCGGGCGCAGCCGAGGCCGACCGTGCCGGCGCCGCAGATCACGATCCGCGCGTCCGCGATCGTCTTGTCGGCCAGCTCGAGCGCGTTGATCAGGGCCGCGATCGCGACGACGGCGGTGCTGTAGAGGTTCTCGTGGAAGACGGGGATCCGCAGGGCCTCGCGCAAGCGGTCGTAGACCGCGAGGCCCTCGGGAGCCCGGAGGTCCTTGAGGTTGATCCCGCCGAAGGTCGGCTCCAGGATCCGCACCGTCTCGACGATGCGTTCGGGATCGGTCGCGTCCAGCTCGAGATCGAAGACGTCGATGTCCGCGAGGCGCTTGAAGAGAACGGCCATCCCTTCCTGGATCGGCTTGGCGGCGGCCGGCCCCACGTTGCCGAGGCCGGGCACCGCGGTGCCGTTGGTGACCACGGCCACCAGGTTGCCGCGCGCCGTGTATCGCCAGGCCGCGGCGGGATCCTCGCCGATCTCCTGCGCGGCGAAGACGGCGCCGGGCAGGTAGGCCAGCCGCACCTCGCGAGGGCTGACGCAGGATTTGCTCGGCACGACGGCGATCTTGCCGGACCGGTCCCCAGCGTGGTACTGCAGCGCTTCCTCGCGGCGGATCATGGTCGGTCTCCTAGCCGGTCCGTGCGGACACGGGCCGGCGGCTCAGGTTCGGACCCAGGGAGAGTGCGCGCAGGTCTCCCGCAGCGCGTCCTGGAACGCGACGATCGGACGCGCCTGCAGGATCCACAGCGTATCCTCCTCGAACGCGAACTCCAGGTCCAGGGGATAGCCGAACGCGGCCTCCAGGCGGGCCGCCGCCCGTACGATCGCGCAGAGGTCGGGGTACTCGAGCGCGGGGCGCAGGCGCTGATGGTAGAGCGTGTCCTCGAGGCGGGTCCCCTGGCCGGTGCGACGGTCGAAGACGACCCGGCTGCGCTTGTCCCCCACCGTGTAGCGGAAACGCAGCGGGTCGATGTCGACCGGCACGGTCCGCGACACGACGACCTGATCGACTTCGACCGCGCCGGACACGACGCCCTCGCCGAGGCCGAGGCCGACGTTCAGGACCATCTCGCGCGGCTGGCCCGAGGCCGCCGCGAGGGTCTGCAGCACTCCCGCGACGCGGCTGTCGACGATCCGCTGGATGAGGATGCCGCCCCCGGGGTACGCCTCCAGCTCGAGGTCGACTCCCGCCGCGCGCAGCGCCTGGCGGTGCTGCAGGGCGCGCTCCGACCAGAGGCTGGCCCAGGCGAGCTTGAGGTGCTCGAGGACCGATTCCTCGCCGCGGATGTAGAGGAACGTGTCGAACTGGCCAGCCCACGAGGACTGCGTCGAATCTTCCTCGCGCGTCGAGGACCGGACCGCGACGAACGGCTCGGTCCCGGAACCGCTCGCCTCGCCCAGCGACCGGTAGCCGCCGGCGATCGCCTGCGCGAGGTCGACCGGCAGGACGAGCGACCGCCAGAGCTCGCGGATCGCGGCGGCCTGGTCGCGCACCTCCAGGTCCGGATGCTCCAGCACGCGATCGATGGCGATCAGGATCGGCGTTCCGGCGACGAGCCCGAGCGCCGGCTCGGCCGCCCCGATGCCGGCGCCGAGCGACCGGCGAAACGCGGCATCGCTCACCGCGAACCACGGCGGGACCGACGTCGCGCCGAGACAGCGCTCGATCTCGGCGAGCCCGGCGCCCTTGCCGCCGATCGCCAGCGCGAGCTCCAGGCCGCCGTCCCGGGACGTGACGAGCGCGCGATCGGCGAGGCGCGCGCGAGCCTTCTGCTCGCCGTCGACCAGGGCGGCGTGTGCGCGGCGGCGCGACGCGAACTGGACGTCGGCGGCGGGCGCGGGCCCCAGCAGCTGGTCGAGCGCCTCCGCCGTCGAGAGGAGCGACCGCAACCGCCACCACTGCTCGGGCGCGGCCGCGCCTCGGGCGAGGTCGGCCACGATCCGCGCGCGCAGCGTCTCGAGGCGCTCCCGCGCGCGCTGGTCGAGCCGCCCGCCCGTGGAGTCCGGATCCCCTGCCACGGGCGCGCCCGCCTGAGCGAGCGATCGGCTGGCTGCCGCGAGCATCCGCTGGAGCCGCCGCACGCCGAGCCTCAGGTACAGGACCTCGTGCACGGTCTCCGCCGTCGCGAGCGCGCGCTGCGTGTCCTCGCGCAGCGCGTCGAGGCGGCGCCCGAGCTCAGCCGCCTCGCGAATCGCGGCCTCGCGGGCGGTCGCCCCGCAGCGCCGATTGGCGAACAGGCGGCGCAACAGGTCGGACCGTCCAGTGGCCTCGAGGTCGGCGCCGTCCGTGTCGCCGTCCAGCCGGCGGCTCGAGAGCAGCTCGCGCGCGGCGTGGCGCGCGAGCGCCGGCTGATCGAGCCGGGCCAGGAGCTTGGCGAGCTGGTGGGTCGTGCGCAGGAATCGGCCGCGCAGCTCCAGCTTCCGCGGCCCCTCGGGCGAGTGCATCAGCTCGCTGGTCACCGTGTCGAGGCGGCTCAGCTCGCCCTGCAGCGCGAGCGCGTCCCGGTCCTGACCGAGGACGCCAAGGCAGCCCAGCTCGGCGTCGACGACCACGAGGTCGCCCGCGCGCAGGACCTCCTCGCGTTCGCGCAGGTCGCGGCGCAGCGCCACGCAGAAGACGCCGACCGATTGCTGGTCCTCGCGGTAGTCCACGGTCCGGCAGCCGAGCTCCGGCCGGCTCGCTTCGCCGAGCCGCCACGATCCCTCGACGAGGAGCGACGGTTTGCCCAGCTCGAGCGCGATCAAACCGGCGTGGCTGAGCACGCCGCCGCCCGTCGAGACGATCGCCGCGACCCGGCGCAAGAGCGGCGTGTCGGCGGGCCGGAGTGCGGGCGCGAACAGGACGCAGCCGTCCAGGTCGTCGGGGGTCAGGTCGGCGCGGTAGAACACGGCGACGCCGGCGGCTCTGCCCGGCGCCGCGACGATGCCGGCGACCGTCCGGTCGCCCGCGGCCGGCGCCGGCACGGCCAGCGGATCGGCCGCCGCGAAGAGCGACACGAGCGCCTCCTGCTCCGCCCGCAGCGCCTCGGCCGGCAGGTCGTGACTCGCAGCCAGGTAGTTGTCCCGCCGCAACCGGCAGAGCAGGTCCCTGTCGTCGATCGCGCGGCCGGCGCCACCTTCGGCGTCGCAGCGCGGCGGCGGTCCCGGCGTGTAGCGGAACGGCCGCTCCCTGGCCAGGGCGAGCCGGGCGATGCCGTTGCCGTCGCGAAGGACCGAAACCTCGACGACCTCTCCGGGCAACAGCAGGGAGGCCTGCTGCACGGGGTGGCCCTGGATGGAACCGACCGTCGTGAAGCGAAGGTGCCGCTCGACGGCCGCCACGACGCCGGCGAGCCGCGCGGCGCCGGCCAGGGCCTGGCTGCCCTCGGCCAGCATCGCCGCGAACCGCAGCGGCGCGTCCGGCTCGCCGGCCGCGCGCAGCGAGCCGGCCTCGCGCGCGGCCTGCACGCGCAACCAGACGGCGTCGCAGCGCGCCCCAAAGAAGCGGTCGACAACCTCGCCCCAGCCATCCCAGGCGACCTGCTCCGGTCCGGCCGGACCGTCGCGGATCTCGCGGAGGATCGCGCGCCGGTCGCTCGTCAAAAGGTCGTCCACGGGCAGGAGGCCCCACCGCGCGATCCAGTCGGCCCAGTGGTCGGCGATCGCGGCCTTCGCCGGCGGCGGGTAGCGGAGTCCGCCGAGGTTCCAGTCCAGATCCATGAGGTGAGGCAGCAGCGAGCAGAGCCGCCGCGTGCCGCGGACGAGGTCGGCGAAGTCGAACGCGCGCTCCTTGTCGTACCGGATATGCAGCCGCTGACCGTCCGCCGTGGCGTCGAAATCGAGTCGCCTGAAGGCGCGCTGGATCCACGGCAGCGACAGATCGGGATGGTGCTCGAGCTCGTACTGGCTGACGCCGAAGTACTCGAGGTCGACCATCCCGCCGCGCAGGGGCGGCGAGAAGTCGATCCGCAAGAAGGCCGGATGGTTGCGGAAGTTGACGAAGGTCTGGACCTCGTTGCCGTAGATCAGGATCTCGACGTCGGGCGCGTCCGTCCGGCCCTCGAGCAGGCGATGCGCGAACGCCTCGACGACGAGGGCCGGGAAGAACGGGATCGCCCCGGGGTGCGCCAGCGGCTCGAAATCGAGGTAGCGGATCTTGCGGAGCGTGTGAACGACCCGCTCGCCCGCGACGACGGCCAGGTCCACGGTCCGGTTCGCGGTGCGGCTCGAGCGGAACCGGCGGAACGCGAGGCGCAGCCCCTGCTGGTGGAGATAGCGCTTCAGCCCGTGCAGGGTGCGGACCTCGTCGAGGGTGCGCGGGTCCTCGAACATCTGGACGAGGCGCGTCAGCTCGGCGTCCAGCGCCTGGCCGGCGGGCACGCCGGCGATCCCCGCCGCGATGGGCGCCCGCAACGCGGCGTAGCGCTCGGCGACGCGCGCCGCGTCCTCGGTGTGACCCGCGAAGAGCGCGGCGAAGAGCGTGACCACCTCGTCCAGGCCGGCGAGGATGCGCGCCACCTTCGCGGGAGTCACCGGGGCGACCTCGAGGATCTCGCCCAGGAGCTCGGCGTGGACGAGGTTGTGCCGCCGGAACTGGCGGACGGCGACCGTCTCCTCGTCGCGAGCGACCCCGGTCTCGGCGGTCCCGCCGTGAGCGATCACGAGGAAGCGATCCCAGACGCGGCGGCCCTCGCCGCTCTGCTCGAGGATCTCCGCCTCGGCGGGGGTGACCAGTAACGGGTAGCTCCCGTCGACGCTCCACCCGATCCAGCGCTCGACCCACAGGCCCGTCGACACGGCGCGCCAGCCCAGCGCGCCGATCACCGCCCCCAGCGCGGTCGCGCCCAGGGTCGCCTGCGCGGCCGCGAACTGGGCGACGCGGGCCGGCGAGACGCCGCCGTCGGGCGTCAGGTCGACGAGATCGCGGTGGCTCGCCCGCGTGTACAGGCAGACGCCGCCCAGGACCGCGGCGGCCTCGACCCCCACGAGCCGTTCGAGGCGATCGGCCGGCAGCGGCTGCCCGCCGCGATCGAGCAGGCGCGCGGCGAGGCCACGGAGCGCTTCCGGAACGCCGGGGCGCAGCAGCTCCTCGAGGGACCGCTCCGGATCCGGCTCGACGCGGGCGTCGCCGGCCGCGAGCCGGCCCAGGAACGCGGCCGCACGATCGAGCAGGCTCGCCTCGGCGGCCGAGCCGCCGTCCGCCTCGCCGAGGCTCGCCAGCGCGGCCGCGAGAGCTTCCGCCAGCGCGACGTCCGGCGCGAGGTCTCCGGCGGTCCAGCGCCCGACGACCGCGTCGACGGCCTGCCGCCGTAGCGGCAGGTCGCGGGCTTGCAGGAGATCGAGGGCGAGTCCGATCGGATCCGCGGTCGCGAAGAGCTGGTCGCAGAGGAAGGGGAACAGGGCATGCGCGCGTTTGCCGTGGTGCGCGCGCAGCAGCGCCGCGAGGCGCCGGCCGCAGGCCAGGGCGAGTCCGGGGTCCCCGAGCGCGTTCAATCGCTCGCGCAGCGTCGCGCTTCCGTCGGCGACCTTGGCCGCGCTGCCGGCCACGATCGTGAACTGGGACTCGACCTTGCGCAGCAGGACCTCGATGGCGGGCGGCGACACGGCCGGCGGCGCGGCGCGCCCGGCGTCCCGCGCATCACCCGCGACCGAGCCGCGAATCAATGGGTCGAATCGATCCCCGTCGTCCACCATGGCTACCGGCCGTCGGCCGCTCCTCTCGCCGGACCGCCCGGACCGTCCGGGCCGCCGGACCTGCACGCCGGCCGAGCTACCTCGGCAGCAGCAGGGCCTTCTCGACGACGCCCAGAAGCGGTCCCCACCAGATCCCCAGCACGAGGGTCGGCACGGCGAGCGCGCCGAGCAGCGCCGCCGCCGGCGAGCCGACCCGGACGGGCGCCTGAGCGTCGGCCGGCTTCTCGAGGAAGCAGGCGCGGACGATGCGCGCGTAGTAATAGAGCGAGATGACGGAGTTTACCACACCGACGACCGCGACGGCGTAGAAGAACATGCTCTTGGTCTGCAACGCGGCGGCGAACAGGAAGAATTTCCCGATGAAGCCCGCGAGCGGCGGGATGCCCGTCAGCGAGAACAGGAAGACCGCCATCACGACCGCGAGGTAAGGCGCCCGCGCGCCGAGCCCGCGAAACCCGTCGACCGTCTCGGAGCCGGTCGCGTCGTGGACCGCCATGACGACGAGGAACGCGCCCATGTTCATCAGCAGGTAGATGGGCAGATAGAGCAGGACGCCGCGAATCGCCAGCGGGCTGCCCACGGCCACCGCCATGAGCAGGTAGCCCGCGTGCGCGATGCTCGAGTACGCGAGCAACCGTTTGACGTTGTCCTGCGTGATCGCCGCCAGGTTGCCGACCGTCATCGTCGCCATCGCGAGGACGCCGAGCACGAACGGCCACGGGAACTCGCCCGGCGCGGGAAAACCCAGCGGCGCGCCGAAGCCGGAGAGGAAGAACCGCAGCAGCGCGGCGAAGCCGGCCGCTTTGGGCGCGACCGACAGGAAGGCCACGAAGGGTGTCGGCGCGCCCTCGTAGACGTCCGGGCACCACATGTGGAACGGCACGGCGGCGACCTTGTAGGCGAATCCCGCCAGCGAGAGCAGGACTGCCACCACGACCAGCAGCTGGGCGTCGAGTCCGCCCTGCAGGCCGCGCGCCACGACGGCCGCGCCGATCCCGGGCAGGTCGAGGGTGCCGGCCAGGCCGTACAGGAGCGAGAACCCGAAGAGCATGAGCCCGGATGCGGCCGCTCCGAAGACGACGTACTTCAGCGCGGCCTCGCTCGACCTGCGGTCGCCGTGCCGGAATCCCGCCAGGATGTACGACGGCAGCGACACGAGCTCGAGCGCGAGGTAGAGCATGAGGAGGTTGCGCGCGCCGGCGAGCAGACACATTCCGAGGGTGAGGCACACGAGGAGGATCAGGTACTCGCCGAGCTGGTCGCGCCGGATCTCCGGCGACAGCGCCGCGAGAATCGCCCCCACCACCGCGGCCGCGATCACGACGCCCTTGACGAAGAGCGCGAATCCGTCGGCCACAAGCATGCCGTAGAACAGAGGCTGCGCGCCCGCGGAGACCCCCGCGATCGCGGTCGCCGCGGCGGCCAGGCCCAGGCAGGTGACGAGCAGCAGCACTCGCCCGCGACGCGCCGACCGCCGCAGCGCCAGGTCGAGGACCAGGACCGCGAAGACCGTGCCCGTCAGCACCAGCTCGGGCAGGATCGCGGCGCCGCCGCGCAGGCCGGCGAGGTCAGGCAGCATGGTCGTTCCTTTCTACCGGCCGGCGTGCAGCGTCACGGACACCACCGACAGCACCTGGTGCAGCGACGAGTTGATCAGGTTGAAGATCGGGGCGGGGTAGACGCCGAGAATGACCGTCGCCGCGGCCAGCGGGTACAACGTCAGGCGCTCGCGCCAGTTCATGTCCCACAACCCCGCCCACTTCTCGTTGAGCTTGCCCAGGAACATGCGCTGCATGGTCCAGAGGTAGTAGGCCGCGGTGATCACGACCGCGATCGCCGACACGGCGACCAGCACCCGGAAGCCCTGGTCGGCGGCGCCGAAGCCGCCGAGGAACACCAGGACCTCGCCCACGAAACCGGCGAGGCCAGGCAAGCCGAGGGAGGCCATGAAGGCCAGACCCGTGATCCCCGTGTACTCCGGCAGCCGCTCGGCGAGGCCGCCGAAGCCGTTGATCTCGCGAGTGTGGGCGCGGTCGTAGATGACCCCGGCGATGAGGAAGAGCATCGGCGAGATGATGCCGTGCGAGAACATCTGGAAGACGCAGCCGGTCAGCGCCTGTGGCGTCAGCGCGGCGAAACCGAGCAGGCAGAAGCCCATGTGGGACACCGACGAGTAGGCGATGAGCTTCTTGAGGTCCTTCTGCGCCATGCAGACGAAGGCGCCGTAGACGATGTTGATCACGCCGAGGATGCCGATGCCCCAGGCCGCCCAGACCATGGCCGGGGAGAGCATCTGCAGGTTGAACCGCAACATGCCGTACATGCCGGTCTTCAGGAGGATGCCGGCAAGGATGACGGAGATCGGGGTCGGCGCGTCCACGTGGGCGTCGGGCAGCCAGGTGTGGAACGGGAACATCGGGACCTTGATCGAGAAACCGATGAAGAGCGCCAGGAACATGGCCTGCGCGAAGGCGAGGCCGAAGATCGGCGACGCGCCGGCGAACGTGCCGTCGCGGAACATCTGCGTGAGCGCCATGACGTTGAAGCTGTGCGGGCTCGCCGTGCCGTCCGCCAGGGTCGAGGGGCCTGAGTTGTGGTAGATCGCGATCATCGCGAGCAGCATCAGGACCGAGCCGGCCAGCGTGTAGAGAAAGAACTTGATCGCCGCGTACGGGCCGCCGCGCACGCGGCCGTTGGCCTCGACGCGCGGAGGCGCGCCCCAGATGCCGATCAGGAAGTACATCGGCAGGAGCATGACTTCCCAGAAGATGTAGAAGAGGAAGAAGTCGAGCGCGCAGAACGTGCCGAGCACTCCGGTCTCGAGCAGCAGGAAGAGGATCCAGTAGCCCGGCACCTTCTTCTTGGAGAAATGCGGGTGATGCGCGTCGTCGAGGCGGCCCCACCAGGGGACCGAGGCGATCGCCGCGACCAGGAACACCGCCGCCGTGAGCAGCACCATGGAAATCGAGAGCCCGTCGACGCCGACGAAGTACTCGATGCTCCACTGCTTGATCCACACCAGGCGGTGGACGAACTGCAGGGCGCCGTCGGCGCCGCGGAAGCCGCCCCAGAGGATCAGACCCTGGCCGGTCACGACGGCGGTGCAGGCCACGCCGATCGCCCGCGCGAGGTTGTCCAGCAACGCCTGGCGCAGCAGCGGCCGCAGCGCGAGGAGCACCAGGATGGCCCCCGCCCCGATCAGCGGCGTGAAGATCATCCAGGTCAGCAGCGTGCTCGTCGTCGAGAAATCCATGCCGCCCCCTACGGGCCTGTCAGGCCAGCAGATAGCCAATCACCACGAGGATCACGAAGCCGGTCGTGAGACCGAAGACGTAGGACTGGATGCGCCCGGTCTGCAGCCGCCGCAGCGAGCGCCCGAGGCGCACCGAGCCCGCGCCGATCGCGTTGACCGCGCCATCGACGACGTGGGCGTCGATCATCCCCTGCACGTCGGACACCACGCGGCCGACCGAGCCCCAGAGGTTCACGAGCCCGTCGACCACGTCGCGATCCACGCGCGCCAGCAGCTCGGATAGCTGCCGCGTGCCGCGGACGAAGACGCGGCCGTAGAACTCGTCGACGTAGTACTTGTTGAAGACGGTGCGGTAGACGCCGCGCACCGCCGGGCGCGAGCTCGCCAGGAGGCGCGCGGGGATCGGATTCTTCCCGTCGCGGAAGAGCCAGCGGGCGGCGAACCAGCCCGCGATCGCGATCGCGACCGACAGCGCCATCAGCCCCCACTCGGCGCCGTGACCGCGGTGCGCGGACTCGATCAGGTGGTGCGAGCCCGCGAACGCCGGCTCCAGCCACTGCTCGAACCGGTTCGGCAGGCCCCACAGGATCGGCAGTCCGATCCAGCCCCCGCCGACCGCGAGAGCGGCCAGGACGACCAGCACGACCGTCATCGACCGCGGCGACTCGTGGGGCGCGTGCCCGTGGCCGTGGCCGTGCCCGGCGTCCTGGCCGCCGCGGTAGGTGCCGGTGAAGGTCAGGAAGTATGACCGGAACATGTAGAAGCTGGTGCACAGCGCGGCGGCCGCGGCGAGCGCCCACAGCGCGATGCCCTTGCCCGGCAAGAGCAGGTTGCCGCTGTCGAAGGCCTTCCAGAGGATCTCGTCCTTGGAGAAGAATCCCGAGAAGAACGGGAAGCCGGCTATGGCGCACGCGGCGAGCGCGTACGTCACCGCCGTGATCGGCATCAGCTTGCGCAGGCCGCCCATCTTGCGCATGTCCTGCTCGTGGTGGCAGCCCAGGATCACGCTGCCCGAGCCGAGGAAGAGGCAGGCCTTGAAGAACGCGTGGGTCATCAGGTGGAAGATCGCGACCCAGTAGGCGCCGACGCCCGCCGCCAGGAACATGAAGCCGAGCTGGCTCACGGTCGAGTAGGCGAGCACCTTCTTGATGTCGTACTGGAAGAGGCCGATCGTCGCGGCGAAGAGGGCGGTCAGCGCGCCGACGGTCGCCACGACGGTCATCGCGGCCGCGGACGCGGCGAAGAGGAAGTGCAGCCGCGCGACCAGGTAGACCCCGGCCGTGACCATCGTCGCGGCGTGGATGAGCGCCGAGACGGGCGTCGGGCCGGCCATGGCGTCGGGCAACCACACGTACAGGGGGATCTGGGCCGACTTGCCGGCCGCTCCCAGGAAGAACAGCAGGCAGACGACCGTGATGAGGCCCGCGCCGAGGACCCGCTGGCCGAGGATGCCGTCGCGCCGCGCGGGGTCCTCGACGATCGTCTGGACCTCGCGGAACGTGACGCTCGTCAGCGGCGCCCCGCCGTGGATCCCGGTGTCGGCCGCGGCGGGAGCGCCGGGTTCGGCAGCGTCCACGGCCGGCGCCGCGTGGGGACCGCCGGGCGCCGCCAACCGATCGCCGGGATCGCCGGTCGTCACGACCGGCGCCAGGAACAGGCCCCAGAAAAGCAGGAACAGCCCGAGCGAGAAGCCGTAATCGCCGATGCGGTTGACGATGAAGGCCTTCATGCCGGCGACGGCGTTCTTCGTCTCGCGGTACCAGAAGCCGATCAGGAGGTAGCTGCAGAGACCGACGCCCTCCCAGCCGACGAACATCAGCAGGAAGTTGTCGGCGAGCACGAGGACCAGCATCGCGAACATGAACAGGTTCATGTTCGAGAAGAAGCGCCAGAAGCCGGGGTCGTCCTTCATGTAGCCGCGCGAGTAGACGTGGATGAGGCTGCCGACGAGGGTCACCACCAGCGCCATCACCGCCGAGAGCCGGTCCATCTGGAAGGCGACGTCGACCTGGAGCGACCCCACGCTCAGCCAGGACCAGGCGCGGTGGTACAGCGCCGTGTGGTGCCCGGCGCCCGCGAGCTTCGCGACGGCCACGACCGTGATCACGAACGACGCCCAGGGCAGCACGATCGCGGGCCAGTAGATGACGGGCTCGCGCCAGCGCCGCTGCAGCCGTGCGCCGAAGAACCCCGCGTAAACCGCCCCGAGCAGCGGCAAGAGCGGGATCAGTCCGAGCGGGAAGTGCTCCAGATGCATCGTCTACCCCTTCAGCTCCGTCGTCTCGGCGGTGTCGACGGTCCGGAACGCGCGGTACAGCTGCAGCACGATCGCCAGCGCGACCACGGCCTCGGCCGCCGCCAGCACGATGCCGAACACCGCGAAGATCTGGCCGTCCGGCTGGCCGTGCAGGTAGCGCGAGAAGGCGGCGAGGTTCAGCAGCGCGGCGTTCAGGATCAGCTCGATGCCCATGAGGATCGCCACCGCGTTGCGGCGGGTGATCAGGCAGAAGAGGCCCAGCGAGAACAGGAGCGCCGACACCGCGACGAAGTGGCCCAGTCCGATGCTCACGGCCGCTCCTTCCCCGGCTTGCCTCCCGGCGCCGGCTTGCGGAGGCGGCCGCCGGCGATCGTGACCGCGCCCAGCAGCACCGCCAAAAGCAGCACGGAGATGACCTCGAACGGCAGGACATAGCGGCTCAGCAGCGCGTCGCCGATGCCCGCGGTCGTCGGTTCGCCCGGCGGCAGATCCGTCGTGCCGCCGAACTCCTTGACGCAGGCGTAGACGAGCAGGGCGCTCACCGCGATCAGGACGACCGCGCCCGGCACCAGCCCGATCGTCGGATTCGACACGCGCGCCTCCTCGATCCGCGACGTCAGCATCAGCGCGAAGAGGATGAGCACGAGCACGCCGCCGACGTAGATCATCAGCTGGACCACGGCGAGGAAGTCGGCGCTCAGGAAGGCGTACAGGCCCGCGACCCCGGCGAAGGTCGCGAGCAGCGCGAACGCGCTGTGCACGATGTTGCGGGCGAACGCCACCCAGCAGCCGCCGGCCAGAGCGAGTCCGGCGCAGAGATAGAACAGCAGGGCGCGGACGGGCTCGGGGATCATGCCGTTCCCTCCGGATTCTCGGGACCCTCGGCGCCGGCCGCCGGAGCCGGCGCAGGCGACGCCGGCGGTTCGGGCGGCGCGGCCCGGCGCCGCCGCCGGCCGAAGCCGGGGATCAATGCCGCCAGGATCGAGCCGCGCGGCCGGCGCGGCGGCAGGTCCTTGGCCTTGGCCACCAGGCGGCCCGGCCGGTCGACGAAGCGCACGGTGAGCTGCTCGGCCGAGGACACCGACGCCTCGAATTCCCTGGTGTGCGCGAGCGCGTCGAAGTTGCAGGCTTCGGCGCAGAGCCCGCAGAACATGCAGAGGCCGTTGTCGATGTCGAAGGTCTGGAACTCGCGGGCGCCGTCGGGGTGCTTGCAGGTCTCGATGCTGATGCAGCCGAGCGGACAGGTCTTCGCGCAGAGCAGGCAGGCCGTGCAGCGGGAGAGGTCGACCTCGAGCAGCCCGCGGTACGTCTCCGGCAGCATCTCGCGGACCGGCTTCTCGGTGCGGTCGGGGTACTGGATGGTGGACGGACGCCGGAACAACCAGCTCATGGTGACGGTCATGCCCTCGAACGTCGAGCTGACCGCCCGGCGGATGTTCCCGAAATACGCCCTCACCGGGTTCGGCCTCACGGGAGGCGGTACGGCGGGTACCATAGGTCCCGGCCCTCCATCTCGCGATAATGTTCGCGGTCGACCCGGAAGGTCCGCCGCACCCTGAGCGCGGAGACCAGGACGACGGCCAGCCCCAGGCCGACCATCGCACCGCGCAGGATCGTGTCGGCGCCACCGCCCTCCGGCACCAGGGCCAGGAGCACGAGCACGCCCAGCACCATGAGCATCGACAGCGGCACGAGGTACTTCCAGCAGGTGATCATCAGCTGGTCGACCCGCAGGCGCGGCAGGGTCCAGCGGATCTGGATGACGACGAAGACGAGGAACGTCGCCTTGACCAGGAAGATGGTCCAGGAGAGCGCCTGCCAGCCGACGAATTCCCAGCCCTTGGTCGCGGCGATCTGCTCGGGCGCGATGCCGGGGATCTGCCAGCCGCCGAGGAAGGCGAAGGCGGAGATCGCGGCCATGATCCAGATGTTCGCCCACTCCGCGAAGAGGAAGAACAGGAACCGCATGCCCGAGTACTCGATGTTGTAGCCGGCGACGATCTCGCTCTCGGCCTCCGGCAGGTCGAACGGGGTGCGGTTGCCCTCCGCGATGGCCGCGGTGAAGTAGAGGAAGAACGCGGCGAACATGAAGGGATTGCGGAAGATGAACCAGTCCCAGGGCCACCCGCCCTGCGCGGCGACGATGCCCTGCGTCGACAGGGTTCCCGCCAGCAGCACCACGCAGAGCAGCGAGAATGCGGACGGCACCTCGTAGGACACCAGCTGCGCCGCGCTGCGGACGCCGCCGAAGAGCGCCCACTTGGAGTTGCTGCCCCAGCCCGCCATCAAAAGCCCCACCACCACCAGCGAGGTGATCGCCAGGAGGTAGAGGATGCCGACGTTGAGGTCGGCAGCCACGACCTGGGCGCCGAACGGCAGCACCACGAAGGCGCCGAACATGCCGGTGAAGACCAGGTACGGCGCCGCGAGGAAGAGCGGCCTGTCCGCGGCGGCCGGGACGAGGTCCTCCTTCAGCCAGCACTTGACGCCGTCGGCGAGCCACTGCAGGACTCCCTGGGGTCCGACGCGGTTCGGCCCGATCCGGGACTGGATGCGGCCCGCGATGCGGCGCTCGATCCAGCTCACCGGGCCGGCGAAGATCGCCACGAAGGCGAACGCGAGGAACGCCGCGATCCCGATGACCACGGCCTGCACGAGCCAGGTCCAGGGCCAGCTGGCCGGATCCGCGTGGAAGACGGAGCGGATCAGGAGGTTGGCCACGTGCTGGATGATGTTCACCGATCGATCTCCGGTGCGATGACATCGAGCGAGCCGATGAGCGCGACGAGGTCGGCCAGCATCAGGCCGGGACTGAGGTGCTCGATGATCGTCATGGCGGTGAAGGAACCCGTGCGGAACCGCGCCCGGTACGGTTTCTCGGTTCCGTCGGACACGACGTAGAACCCGCATTCGCCGCGCGGCCCCTCGACCCGCGCGTAGACCTCGTTCGCCGCCGGCTTGGGCCTGGGCACCTTGACCCTGGCCTCGCCCTCGGGGATCGCCGCCATCGCCTGGCGCAGGATCTTGAGGCTCTCCTTGATCTCGCGCAGGCGGCAGTCGTAGCGATCGTAGGCGTCGCCGAGGGTGCCGTGGACGGCACGGCCGGTGACCACGTCGAAGGCGAATTCGGGGTAGATCGAGTACGGCTCGTCGCGCCGGGTGTCCCAGGCGACGCCGCTCGCGCGCAGGTTCGGACCCACGAGCCCGTAGGCGATGGCGTCCGCCGGCGAGATCACCGCCACGCCGGCGAGACGTCTCACGAAAATCTCGTTGCTGCTGATCAGGCGGTCGAACTCGTCCATCATCGGCTCGAAGTGGTCGATCCAGTGCTTGATCTTGTCGAGCGTCTCGGGGTCGATGTCGCGCGAGACGCCGCCGAATCGCAGGTAGTTGTAGGTCAAGCGCGCGCCGCAGATACGCTCCATGATGTCGTTGATGGTCTCGCGTTCGCGGATCCAGTGCAGGAACGGCGTGAAGGCGCCGAGGTCCATGGCCAGCGAACCGGTGGAGATGAGGTGGCTCGCGATGCGGTTCAGCTCGCTCGCGATCACGCGGCAGAACTCGGCGCGGCGCGGCACCTCGACGCCGAGCAGCTTCTCGACCGCCAGAGCCCAGCCGTGGTTGGTGAACATCGCGCCCAGGTAGTCGACGCGGTCGGTGTACGGCATGGTTCCCACGTACCCGACCTGCTCGGCCAGCTTCTCGATGCCGCGGTGCAGGTACCCGACGTCCGGCGTGGCTTTCTTGAGGATCTCGCCATCCGTTTCCAGAAGGAAGTTGATCACGCCGTGAGTGGCCGGGTGGTGCGGTCCCATGTTCAGGCGCAGGTACCCCTCGATCGGCTGCGCCTTGGTGTCATGCATCGCGGGCGCCACCTCGGCCGCGCGGCCCTCGGCGAGGACCGTCGCGCGCGAGGTCGGCAGGCCGTGGTACCGCTCGGGGCGCGCGTAATCCTTGCGCAGCGGGTGGCCGACCCAGTCGGCCGGCATCAGCAATCGGGTCAACCCCGGGTGGCCGGCGAAGGTCACGCCCAGCAGGTCGAAGCACTCGCGCTCGTACCAGTTCGCGTCGGGCCAGAGGTCGCTCACCGTCTCCACCACGGGATTCGCGCGGTCCAGCCGCACCCGCAGCTGGCAGCCGTGACGCAGCTCGTAGGACCACAGGTGGTAGACGACGTCGATGCCGCCCGGCGTCTCGCTGTCAGCGGCGGCTGGACGGTCGATCCCGGTCACGAGCCGCAGGTAGTGCAGGCGGAGGCCGGGATCGTCGCGCAGGAAGCGGCAGACCTCGCGCAGGCGGTCGGGTCGGAGGCGGAGGACCGGATCGAGCAGGTCCGCCTGGAACTCCTCGACCGCGCCGGGACAGGCGGCGCTCACCCGCTCGCGGATCTCGGCAGGCGTCACGGGTTCCCCCGTCCTTGGCGGCGGCTGGCCCAGTGCTCGCTCTTCATGAGGTCCTGCACGCGCAGGATCGCCTCGTTGAGCGCCTCCGGGCGCGGCGGGCAGCCCGGCAGATAGATGTCGACGGGGACGATGGCGTCGACCCCGGGCACGACCGAGTAGGATTGCTGGAAGAGGCCGCCGCAATTCGCGCAGCTGCCCATCGCCATGACGTACCTCGGCTCGGCCATCTGGGCGTAGATCAGGCGGACGCGGTCGGCCATCTTGTAGGTGATGGTGCCCGCCACGATGAGCAGGTCCGACTGGCGCGGCGACGACCGGAACACGGCGCCGAAGCGGTCGAGGTCGGTCCGCGGTCCGCCCGTCTGCATCAGCTCGATGCCGCAGCAGGCGGTGGCGAAGAGCAGGTACCAGATGGAGTTCTCGCGCGACCAGTTGACGAGGTCGTCGATGCGCGTGGTGACCACGAGCGGTGCGCTGTCGCCGCCCGTCGGACAGAGCGGAGCCTGAGCGGTCGGATCGCGGCCGGCTGGAGTGTCCGTCACGGCATCTCCTCCGGCCCCGCTAGGTCGCGGTTCCAGTCCAGCTCGCCCTTGCCCCACACGTACGCCAGCGCCGCCACCAGGATGGCGAGGAACAGCACGATCTCCGCGACGACGAGCCAGGCGCGGCCTTCGGCGATCCAGCGCCGCGCGACGGCCGCCGCCGGATACGTGAGCGCGATCTCGGCGTCGAACACGATGAAGACCAGGGCGAACAGGTAGAACCGCGGATTGAAGTTGAACCAGGCGCTGCCGATCGGCCGCTCGCCGCATTCGTAGGTGCTGGCCTTTTCGGCGCTAGGCAGGCGGGGGCGCAGGAAGCGCCCGAGCCAGAGCGCGATGCCGACGATGACGGCGCTGGTCGTCAGGAAGAGCAGGACGACGACGAATTCGAATCCCACGGGAAACCCTCCGTGGATCGTCGACTGGTGGAGCGAACGACACCTTGTCGCGAATGACTAGCGCAACGCTAGCCATCGCCTTCGGGCGAGTCAAGCGCGGGAAATCGCATTGAAATCGAGACTAGCGGTCGAAATCAGCGAACAGCGCGCTGTCGAAAAGCAACTCGTAGATGAGGTGCAGCGTGCGGACCTCGTCCGGGGCCGGGCGCGCCGGATGCGTCGCGGAGGGCGCCGTAGGTCGGGGTGCCGACGCCGTGGGCTGCGTCGCCGTGGGCTGCGTCGCCGGCGGCTGCGTCGCCGGGCGCGGCGTCAATCCCGGCGTCGATCGCGTCGCCGGCGGGATCGATCGCCGGACCACGTCGACCCCGCCGGCGACGACGGGTTCGCGCGCGGGCGGAACGACCGGCTCGCGCGCCACGACCGGGTCGGCCGCCTCGACGGGCTCGCGCGCCGCGACCGGAGCGACCGCCACGACCGGCGGCGCGTCGCCCGCGCTGCGCAGGATGATCGCCGGCCCGCGCACGTAGTCGCCGCCCGGCGGCACGGACACCGGCTGCGGCTCGGGCACGGCGTACGAGCGCCCGCGCAGCGTGCTGCCGACGACCGCGATCAGGTAGTCCCCGGGCAAGACGTTCTGGAAGAGGTAGAATCCGTCGAACTCGCTGACCGCTGTGTCGAGCCGGCGGCCCTCGAGGTCGGTCAGCTCGAGTCCGATGTTGCGCAGCGGATGAGCGAGCGCCGGATCCCGCGCGACCACGCCCTCGATCTCGCCGACGTACTGGAACGGGAACGAGAGGTCCGCGACGCCGCCGGGGTGTACCACCGTCACCAGTCCTCCGCAGGACGGCACGAGGTAAGGATCCTCGACGGTCGTGGCGTCGACCTCGACGTTCACGAACTGATTGGGCTGGATGCCGGGCAGGAACGCCTGGCCGTCCTCGTCGGTCCGGATGTCCCGCCAGGCATCGTTGCGACCGAAGCCGACGCCGGCCAGCGGCTCGTCGGCGCGGCCGAACGCGCCGTCGTGGTCGCGGTCGATGAACGCCGTCGCCAGGGCGGCGCCCTGGGCCGTGAGGTGGCGGCCCGAGACGACCCAGCCGCCGTCATCGGGCGACCGCACGAGCGAGGTCGTCGCCGAGACGCCGACGCTCGCGCCGTCGGCGGTGTCCCACCCCGCGCGCAGGCCGAGGCGGACCGGGCGCAGGTGCCAGTCGAGGTTGCCGAGAAGGTGCGTCGAACCCTCGCCGAGATAGCTGCGGCGGCCGGTGAACTGGCCGGTCAGGTTGTCGCGGAAGCTGCTGTTCGCGGTCACCCCGACCGATCGGACCGTCTGGTCGCCGTCGGCGCCGTACTCGACCTCGGCGCGCAGCCGGACGTCCCGCAGGTACCCGGCGAGCAGGAACTGCCCGAGATAGTCGTGGCGGGCCAGCGCGCCGCCGTCGACCACGTACCGGGCGTCGTGGCCCAGGCTCACACGGTCCACGCTGCTGCCGACGTAGAGGCTGACGTAGTCGCGGCGCAGATCGAGGTCCTCGACGTAGTCCTCCCCTTGCCACTTGAGCCGATAGTGGAGCGGCGGCTCGCCCCAGGGCTCGACCGCGCCGGTGAACCGCGCCTCCGTCCGGCGCACGAGGTCGCCGCGGCCTTCCGTCGTGTTGCTGAGGAAGTCCTGGAAGTCGGAGTAGGCGAGAAAGAGCGAGTGACGCCCGATCTGCGTCTGGGCCGACAGGCTGGCCGCCGACCCCTCGTCGAGGTCCTTGACGCCGACCGCCTGCAGGAACAGCGGGCCGAGCGAGTGCAACAGCCGCAGCTGGGCGTAGTCGTGGGTCCTGTCCTCCACGAACGCCTGCGCGTACGAGGCGCCGAGCGTGAGCGAGTGGCTGAGGCCGTACCCGAGGTCGATCTGGTGATGCCAGCTGCCTTCACCCTCGACGTTGGCGCCGATGGCGGGGGCGCCGAGGATCGACTCGCCGGCCTGCAGGCTCGCATAATCGTAATGCAGACGGCCGCGTTGCCACATGCCGGACCGGATGTTGTAGGAGCGGACCTGCTCGCGGGTCTGGCCGTTGGGCCCGTAGAGCACGACGCGGATGGTGTTCAGGCCGACATGCAGCGGGACCGCGGCGAAGAAGTAGTGACCGTCCGGCCCGGCGACCTGGATCGCCTGCAGCGATCCGTCCAGATAGAGCTCGGCTTCCCAGCCGGGCGGCGCGTCGCCCGTCACGTCGACCACGTCGAACTGCGAGACGCTGCCCAGGGGCCGGTTGGTGAGGGTCAGCCCGCGACCGCGCACCGCGCCGCCGACCAGGGGCAGCGCGTCGCCCGTGACGTCGCCGGCCGTGAACTGCGTGGCCTGGAGGGGGCCGAGCAGGTCGCCGTCGCGGTCGCTGCGGCCGGCGCGCAGCCAGGCCGTCCAGTCGTGGGTCGCGTCGTCGTCGTAGCCGACGAACGCGGAGACGCTGAGCCGGGCGAGATCGCCGCGGCTCAGCAACGAGCCTTGCCACTGCGGGCCGCGGCGGTCGGCGTCGAAGGCGACCGTCGCGTCGAGGAACGGCCAGGTCGCGAGGCGATAGGGCGCATCGCGGCGGGGATACTGGACGTCCTCGCGGTCGGCTGCGCCGAGTCGGCTCCACCGGGATTCGCGGTTCAGACGGCTGATCAGCGGCACCTCTTCCCGGGCCCGGATCTCGACGCGCAGGCCGCGCAGGTCGATCTCGAGGTCGATCGGCCACCAGCGGGCGAGCACGTCGCTCGCCACGAAGATGTCCTCGCCGTTCACGTACAGGCAGGGATCGCGGATCCCCTCCTGCCGGTCGGCGACGGTCACGCTGCGCGCGGCGACGTCCAGGCGGAAGGTGCGGTCCTCGTCGACGAGCCAGCCATCGGCCACGCCTCGTTCCGCGTCGGACACGACGGCGTACTCGAGAACGGCGGCCAGCTCGCCGACCGGCAGCAGCACACGGTCGCCGGACCGGTAGCCGATCAGGCCGTTGCTCGCCAGGTAGTGCTCGGCGCGGACCTCGAGGATCAGCTCGTCGGCCTCGTCCACGGGCAGGAGCACGCCGGGAGGTTCGCCAGCCGCCGAGCTCGCGGTCGCGAACCGCCCGAGGATCGCCAGGACGGCGAGCGTGCCCTGCCGCCGCGCCATCTATCGCTCGTCGGGGTGCGGCGGTCGGATCTCGATCCGCGCCTGCAGGTCGCCCCCTCCGTCCGGGGTCTCCTGGTAATCGACGATGACGCGGCCGGCGAGCAGGTCCACGCCGGGGTCCTCGGGCGCGATCGTGAAGACGCGACGCGGATTGGGCGTGTAGACCGCGATGCCCCGGCCGTAGTAGAGCCTGGTCTCGCGGCCCAGGGGATCGACGTGGGTCACGGTGAGGTCGCCGTAGAGCGAGCGCTGACCCGAGCGGTCGAGGCTGAAGGTGACGGCCCGGCGTTCCCCGGCGCCCTGGTCGAGGATGGTCGCGGCCGAGATGCCGAGCCGCGCCTCCGGATGGCCGAAGCGGATGATGACCGGCACGAGCGTCTCGACGGACGCCACCGGACGCGCCACGAAGCCGTCCTCGGGCACGTCGGGGATCACCTCCTCGATCTCCCGCAGCCGCGGCACCGTGGGCACCGAGCAGATCGAGAGGTGGGCGCGGAACTCCTGGTCGTCGACGTCGCGGTCCGCGGGCCGGCGCACCAGCAGGCGCACGGTCTGCGAACCACCCCCGGGGATCACGACCCGGCGCGGCGAGTAGCGCAGGACGCCGGCGGCGAAGTTCTCGGCTCCCGTGGCGAGCGAATCGACCCGCACCATCGTCCCGTCCTCCTCCATCCGGTAGAAGGCCAGCGAGATGCGGTAGGTCTCCGCCTCGTTGCTGCGGTTGGACAGGAAGACGGTGGCGGCCCGGGCGCTGCCGTCCAGCACGATGCGGCTGGGCGCCACGGAGACGCCCTGCGCGCTGGCGCCGCCTGCCAGGAGGAGACCGACCAGGCAGCACGGAATGGCCAGGTCCTTGCCAGTTTTTCCCGCGGGGACGAACATCGAGGGTCCTCCGGTGACACGCAAATGGTTGCGCGGCTGGAACTTGGCCCAGCCGTACGGTGCCTGCGCGGGAACCGTCGCAACCCCTGTGCCACCTGGGACTTAGCGAAAAAAACCGGGACGAGGGCGGCGGCCCTCGTCCCGGCTCGAATCCCGATCCGGGATGTGCGGTCTACTGGAAGGTCACGCTCACGGTGTAGGGCAGGTTCACGGGCGTGCCCTCGGTCGGCTCGGCCTGCGTGCGGTCGATCGTGATCGTCGCGCCGATCTCGAGCTGCTCGGTCGTGGCGGCCAGGGTGCGGGTCAGCGGCACGGCGGCCTCGCCGGCGGCGGCCCAGTCGGCGGTGAAGGCGTCCAGCGTGACACCGGTCGGCTGGACCCCGGCGGTGCAATTGACGGTGAGGTCGGCGCCCAGCGTACTGGTCACGTCGAACACGCCCTGGGCAATGTCGGTGGCATTGCTGATCAGGTTGTCGGCGTCGGTCGTGCTACCGTCGGCGGCAGCGACGGTGACCGAGCCGTTGTTCAGGACGAGCACACCAAAGTTCAGGGCCTGGGTCTGCAGGATCGTGATACCGGTGATGATGTCGACCTGGGCGTTGGTCACCAGGTCCACGGCTCCGGCGCTGCCGGCGAAGGCGAAGAGCACCACCGCCAGGATCGAGAAACGCGAGAAGTTCTTCATCGGTCACTCCTTTGCTCGAGCCGAAACGGCTAACGAACTTCCTCTGGTTCCTTACCAGTTTCTCCAGGGCTGGCTCCGATTGCGCTCTCAGCCCTTGCACGAGCAATGCATCGGATCGCCCAAGACCGGCTTTAGGGCTAATTGAAAAATCATTTGTAAGTCGGGATCGGCGAGGGCGTGCCCTAGTCGTACACGATGGAGACGGTGTACCCGATCTGCTGGCCGGATCCCTCCGCCACGCTGCTCGCAGAGACCTGGAGCCGCGCGCCGAGGCGGATCGTGCGTAGGCCGGTCTCATCGAGCGTGAGCCCGCTGAGCGGAAGCGCGCCGTGGTCGGATTCGAAATCGCCCAGGGTGAAGCCAGGCGGGCTGCCGGCCGTGACGCTCACGCCGACCGTCCAGTTCGCCTCGCCGTCGATCGAGATCTCGGCCGACTGCGGCGAGCCGCCGTAGACCAGATGGGCGGGATCCTCGGTGATCGCGTCGGCGGTTCCGAGCACCACGTAGCCGTCGTTGTCGCAGAGCGTGCCGAAGTGCATCGCGTAGACCAGGTAGACCGACAGGGCCCGCTCCTTCTCGCGGCCTTCGGCCGTGCCGATCGGCGCGAGCCGGCTGGCCCGGGCGCGATCCGTGCCGAGGGATCGCTCGACCGGCGGCGACGGGTCCGCCGTGCCGTCGGCCAGGTCCATGGCCGGCGCGGGGCCCGCCACGAGGAGCCAGCCCACGAGTCCGCCCGTTGCCATGATCCTGGCCGATCGGCGCCACGCATTTGGTCGCTGGCCGCGCATCGCCTCCCGCTCCACTACCGGCGGCCGCCTCCGGCCAGAACTGAAACCGGTTGTCAAGGATGCGGTTGCCGGCGCGGGTCGCACGATTCGACCGGCGGCCGGCGCCGTCCCTCGCCAGCGGCCGGCGCAATCGGCGTGCCGGAGGCTGGCTCGCGGCTTGCAGGCCGAACGTGACCCGGCCACGCCGTGACGCGGCCGCTTCCCGTCGACCTGCAA
Organism: Candidatus Krumholzibacteriota bacterium; assembly: GCA_022711765.1. Lineage (GTDB taxonomy): Bacteria > Krumholzibacteriota > Krumholzibacteriia > LZORAL124-64-63 > LZORAL124-64-63 > Glo-17. Next base: position 240,901 of record JAKLEB010000002.1, on the reverse strand, counting down.
CGAGGACACCGTTCGCCATGGCCGTTCCTGCCGCGCGTCCGAACGTACGCCGCATCCCCTGGTCCCCGCTCCTTGCCGGCGCGTTCGCCTGCGTCGCGATCGCTTCGTTCTACGACACGACGTTGGCCGATGCGGACCTCTGGTGGCACCTGGCCTATGGCCGTCACTGCGTGGAGCACCGGACGCTCACGGTGGACCACGCCTCGTACGCCTGGACGGACACCTCGGCGTCCTGGGTCTACGTGAGCTGGCTCGGCGATGTCATCCTCTACGCTGTCCACGACCTCGGCGGCGAGGTCGGCCTGAGGTTGCTGCAGCTCGCGGCCTACGCAGTCGTCGCCGTCCTGGTGTGGCGCAGCCGGCGCGATCGCGACGCGCGCGTCTGGCCGGTCCTGCTGCTGATGGGCCTCGCGGTCGCGCTCGTCATGAAGCCGGCGGCGGTCCAGGTCAAGAACTCGCTGTTCTCGGCGGCGTTCGCCGCGGCGGTCCTCGCGGTCTACTGCCACGCCCGGCGCGGCCGTGGCGACCGGTTCTGGGTGTTGCCCCCGCTGTACCTGGCGTGGGTGAACTGCCACGGAGAGGTCCTGCTGGGCGAGATCCTGCTCGGGTGCCTGACCGGCGGGGAGTTGCTGCTGTGGTGGTCGGGCCGACCGTCGAACCTGACCGCTCTTTCGCGTCGGCACCTGCTCGTCGGCGCCGGCCTCAGCCTCGCCGCGCTGGCCTGTACGCCTGAAGGGCTGCGGTTGCCGTTCTACTGGCTCGGCCGGCTCTCGGGCGACGGCCCGGCGCTCGCCGGGGCGGCGACCCTGCGCGACGTGGCGCCCACCCACGGGTTCCTCGCGGCCGACCGCCTGCAGGAGTGGCCGCGCGCGGCGACGACCTGGCTCTGGCTCGCGATGACCGCCACGCTCGGCGCGGCGCTCCTGGACGGGGTGCGCCGGCGCCGCTGGGTCGAGCTGCCGCTGGGACTCGCGGCGATCGCGTTCGTCGGCGCGTCGTGGTTCGTCGGGCGACTGATCCTGCTGGCGCCCCTCGTGTGGCTCTTCACGCTGGGCACGGCGCTGGACGGCTGGGCGCTCGCCAACCGCCCGCGCGCGCGGCGTATGGCGCTCGCCATGGTGGCGGTCCTCGGTGTGGGCTGCCTCGCGGCCAAGACGCTCGTCTACTACGAGGCCGATTTCGGCCGCAACCGGCTGACGCGCGGCCAGCCTGTCGCCGCCGCCCGCTTCGTGGCCGACCACGACCTCCCCGGCCCCCTGTTCAACGACTACCAGACGGGCGGCTACCTGATCTGGGCGCTCGGGCCGACCCGGCCGGTGTACATCGACCCCCGCTTCACGCTCTACCCGCCGGCGTTCCGCGACGCCTACGCGAGCGTCCAGCGCCACCCGACCGCAGCCGGTCTGGCGGCGCTCGCGGCGGCGCACCCCTTCCAGACGGCGATCGTCAGCAACGTCGAGGGCGCGGGGATCGCCGCCGTCCTGGCCGCCGACCCTGCCTGGACGCTCGTCTGCCTCGGTCCGGCTGCCTCGGTCTTCGTGCGCGCCTACCGGGTCACCCCGGAGCTGGCCGCCGCGGCCCGCGGCGAGGTCCTCGCCGACCGGTACGCCGGCGAGTCCGACCTGCGGACGCTGATCGGCCTCGTGAACGTGACCTCGGCCGCCGCGCCGGGCCAGGCCCTGCGGCTCCTGCGGACGCTCGAGCGCAACGTGCCCGACGTCAAGCTGCTCAAGCGCCCGACCACGACCGCGATCGAGCGGTCGTTCGAGGCCCGGGCGTTCGCGCCGGGCGGCGACGCCGGCCAGCGCGGCGAACGCCTCGCCCCGGAGCAGGTCCGGCAGCGTTTCGCGCTGTATTACCGCCAGGGCGATCTCGACGTCGCGCGGTTCGTGGCGACCGGCTACCTGGCCGCTCACCCGAGGGACGCCGCGATGCAGTACAACCTGGCGTGCGTCGAATCCCGCGCCGGCGACCTGCGCGCGGCGCGCCGGGCGCTCGCCGCCGCGCTCGCCGCCGGTTACGACCAGTACGACCGCATCGCCGCCGACGAGGACCTGGCGGCGCTGCGCGCCGCGCCGGGATTCCAGGAGCTGCTCGACCGGCACCGGCCGCGCGCGGCCGCCGGCTAGCTGGCCTGGCGATGGGCCAGCGCGAAGAGGACGTCCGCCTTGGCGACGCGGCCAAGCAACTGCCGCGTCTCGCGTTCCACAACCGGCAGCCGCTCGCCGTCGTGCCGCGCGAACGTCTCGAGCGCCTCGTCGAGGGTGCTGTCCGGGTACAGGATGGGGAATTCCTCCTGCATGATGTCGTGCGCGATGACCACGTCCGCGAGGTGAGGCTCGGTCAGGTAGGACTTCGTCTCCTGCAGGGGGACCACCCCGCGGAAGACGTCGGCGTCGTCCAGCACGTAGAGGTACTTGATGTTGTTCGCGATGAACGAGCGGGCGATCTCGGAGAAGTGCGAGCCGAGCCGCACGACGATGACCTCTGCCTTCATCAGATCGCTCACCAGGAGCGACGCGATCTGGCGCCGAACCTCCGGTCCCGTCTTGCGCGCCAGCGAGTGGCTGTAGATCGACCGCGGATCGATCGCGGTCGACGTGTAGTACGCGACGACGCAGCCGAGCATCAAGGGGACGACGACCTGGTAGTCGAGCGTCATCTCGAAGACGATCAGGATCGCCGTGAGGGGTGCCCGCGTGGTCGCGGCGATGAACATCCCCATGCCCACGAGCGCGTACGCGCCGGGGTTCGACCCGGCGCCCGCCAGCAGCGTGTCGCAAGCGCCGCCGAAGAGGTAGCCGATGCCGGCGCCGGCAAACAGCGTCGGCGTGAAGACGCCGCCCACCGCCCCCGATCCGAACGAGGCGCACGTCGCCGCGACCTTCAGCGCGAGCACCGCGAGCAGGGCCTGCCAGACCCACGCGTCGTTGAGGATCGACACGATGACGCTGTAGCCGTTGCCGCAGACCTCGGGGTAGCGGACGGCGATGGCGCCGACCGCCAGCCCGCCGAGTCCGAGGCTCACGAACGGCGGCATGCGCAGCGAGCCGAACAGCCGTTCGCTGCCCCGCAGGAGCCTCAGGAACACCGGCGCGAGCAGCCCGCAGACGACGCCCAGCACCAGGTAGAGGACCAGCTCCCAGCCGGACGCCATCGTGAACGGCGGGATCGTGTACAGCGGCTCGTGGCCGTGGACCTGGCGCACGACCTGCGTGGCGAGCACCGAGGAGAAGACGAGCGGCCCGAGCGTCTCCATGGCGATGGACTTCAGCATGATCTCGGACACGAAGAGGGCTCCGGCGATCGGCGCGTTGTACGCCGAGGCGATGCCGGCGGCCGCGCCGCAGGCCACGATCACCCGGCGCCGCGGCGGCGACCAGCTCCGCAGCCGCCCCGGCAGCGAGGACACGAGCGACGCGAGCTGGACGATCGGTCCCTCGCGGCCGATCGAGGCGCCCGAGGCCACCGAGAACGCGGACGAGACGACCTTCACGACGCTCGAGCGAACCGACAGGACGCCGGTGCCGAGCGCCACCGCCTCCATGTAGTCCGTCGTGGTGCCGTCCGTGCGCAGGCGGCGGCCGAAGTGGATCACGATCCCCGCCGCCACCGCGCCCGCGCTCGGGATCGCCAGCCGCTGCCACGTCCCGAGCCGCGCGAACGACTCGACGAGCTCGCCGGACTGGCCGGTCAGCAGCTGGTGGAGGTAGCCCATCGCGTCGCGAAGCAGGAGCGACGAGAAGCCGCCCGCCACGCCGACGATCCCCGCCCAGAACAGGATCTGCTGCACGTCGGTGAATCGAAAGCGGTCGAACAGCCAGATCCTCAGCCTGAGCAGGCGGAGGAGGCGCGGGCCCAGACGCCAGTGGCGCAGGGTGCGGTCGAGCTTGCCGGTGGTGATGCGCATGGGTGTCAGTCGGGTCCCCTCGTGCCGGAGCGATCGCGCGCGGGGCGGCGACGGCGGAGATCTCACCGCCGGCTGTATAGATAATCGGCCGGCGCGGGTTCCGATAGCTCCTCCGGCGACGGCTCCGGCAGAGGGCCGGGGTCGCCGGGAAGCGGCGGCCGGGCCGGCTGCGCGATCGCCGCGCGCCGCTCCACCGCCAGCAGCGCCCCGCCGGCCGCCGCCTGCACCAGCGTCGTCGCGAGCCACAGGCCCGCCGCCGCGAGCGCCGTTTCGCGCGACATCCCGGCCGCGGTCATCAGCGAGACGAATCCCGCCTCGCGCACCCCCAGGCCGCCGAGCGACACCGGCAGCAGGCTCACCAGCCACACGAGGGGCAGCACGACCGCGTAGACGGGCGCGGGCGTCCCATCGCCGACCGCTCGACCCAGGCAGACCATCGCCGCCACGGCGCCGAGGTGCGCGAGGAGCGCGGACGCGCCGATCGCCGCGAGCAGCCGCCCCGGTCGCCCCCCCGCGAGCGGCAGCCGGACTCGCCAGCCGGCAGGCAGCCAGCCCGGCCACATCACTGCGGCGAGCGCGAACGCGGCCGCGGGCGCCAGCGCGAGCGCGGTCCAGCGCACCCCGTCGCCCGGGACGCTGTCCCCTGCCCAGGGCACGGCGAGCGCGGTCAGCAATCCCAGGCCGCAGAGCCCGGCCAGCCGGTCCGCGATGACGCTCTGCGCGGCGAGGGTCCGCTCGAGGCGTCCGCGCGAGACGAGCGCCCAGCGAACCAGGTCTCCCCCGGCCGCGGTCGGCAGGAGCAGGGTGAAGAAACCGCCGATCATCACGAGACGCGTCAACGGACCGAGCGGCAACCGGCGGTCCCAGGCCTGCAGGACGAGCTGCCACCGCCAGGCCTGGATCACGTTGCGCGCGAACAGCAGCAGTAGCCCGGCGCCGACCAGCAGCGGATCCGCGGCGGCGAGGCGCCGCCCCACCAGCGTCAGGTCGGTGCGCGACGCGAGCGCGGCGAGCACGGCGAGCGAGAGGACGACCCTCGCGACGGTCCAGGCGCGGCGGCGCCCCGCGGCGGTCACGGCGCGGCGATCGGCTCGGGCGAGCCTGATCGAGATGGCGCGAGCGGCGCGAGCGACGCGCCGTCGCCGCGCACGAGCGGACCCGGCGCGAAGATGTCGCGGTGACGGCGGGTGGCCGGCGCGAGCAGCGCGACCACCTCGGGCGGGACCGGCGCCGCAGATCCGCCCGCGCCGGACGGCGCCGCCATGACGTGGTCCACCAGCGGCCGGGCCCGTCGCACCGCGGCGCGCAGGCCCGGCACGCCGGCGAGTCGGTCGATCGCGCCGCTTCGCGCCAGCTTGCCGACAAACGGCAGCGCACGCCCGCGCGACGCGTTGATCCGCCGATCGTCGAACCTCCCCGGCGCGAAGTAGGGCGGCAGCTCGAGGAAGCTCTCGAGCGCCTGCAGGGCGCCGAGCCGGTCGGCGGCGAACCAGGCGTAATCCACGACCAGCAGTTCGGGACCGAACGTGCGCCGCCAGCGTTCGACCAGCGCCTCGAGCACGCGCGGCGCGAACCGGTAGCGCAGGATTCCGCCGTCCTGGCGGCGGTCCCATCCCCGCAACACGAAGTCCCGAAGCGGCGGCACCGGCTCGCTCTGCCGCGCGAGGTGCGCGTGCACGGAGGCGATCCACGAGACCGGCTCGCGCAGGACGAGCACGACCCGGACGCCGGGCGCGGATTCACGCAGGCGGTCGGGTACCTCGGGGTCCAGGAAGTAGCCGGGTTCGACGTCGCCCACGCGCTGGCCGGAACGAGCGGCGCCGAGCTGGTCCGCGTACCAGCGGGGCCCGCGGTCCCGGTGCAGGTTCAGGTAGTTCAGCTCCTTGCGCCACGGCAGGTGGACGGCCGGGTGCCGCTGGAGATTGTGGTACAGGAAGGTCGTCCCGGCGCGGGGCATCCCGGCCACGACGAAGTGGGGCGTGCAAGTCCGGGTCAGCATCGCAGGGCCTCGCGGTCGACGCGGGGTCCGTCCGCGAGCGCGACCTCGCCGGCCGGCGCGCCGGCGTCCGCGGCGGTCGCGCCCGGGACGCCCGCCGCGCCCGCCGCGTGGACCGCGCGCACGAGCACGCTGGGGCGGCCCTTCACCTCGCGGAAGACGCGGCCGACGTAGAGCCCGGTCACCCCGATCGCGAACACCGAGAGGCCGCCGAGGAACCAGATCGAGATGAGCAGACTCGTGAAGCCCGGCACCGGCCGGCCGAGCGCGAAACGGGTGAGCAGGGCCCAGCCGAGGGCTGCGCCGGACAGGAGCAGGATCGCGAGGCCGAGCACGGCGAGCAGGGTCAGCGGACGGTCGCTGAACGAGGTGACCGCGCGCAGCGTGAGCGCGAGCTTGCGGGCGAACGTGTAGGTCGATCCGGGTCGCGAGCCCTTGACGACCGGCAGCGCGCGCTGGCGGAATCCGGCGTGCGCCGCGACCGGGCCGAAGCAGAACTCGCGCTCCCGGTACTGCAGCAGGGCGTCGACGTAGCGGCGCCGCATCAGGCGGACGGTCAACAGGCTGGGCGGCAGGTCGAGGCCGGACAGGCGGTTGAACAGCCGGTAGAAGACCGCGCCCGACCAGCGTTCCCATGTCCCGCCCTTGCGCCGCGCCTGCTGGCCGAAGACCACGTCCCAGTCGCCGCCGTCGAGCGCGGCCCAGAACGGCAGGAGCAGCTCGGGCGGCTCCTCGAGGTCGACGTCCACGAGGAAGACGCGCTCGCCTCGCGCCCGCGCGAGGCCGGCCATGATCGCCGGGTGGTGCCCGAAGTTGCGCGCCAGCTCGACGACCACGACGTGGGGATCGCCGGCCGCGACGCGGCAGGCCTCGCGCAGCGAACCGTCGGTCGCGCCGTCGACGACGTAGATCAGCTCCCAGCGGTCGCTGAGCGACCGCGCCGCCGCCGTGACGCGCGCGTGGAACGCGGCCACGAAGGCCTCGGACTGGTAGAGCGTCGTGACGATGGACAGGTCCATGCCGCCTCCCGGCGCGGGTCCGCGGCGGGCGCGCCCCGCCGCCGGGCCAGGCTGCAAGGAACACGCCACCAGCCGCCGTCGCTGGCCCTTCTCTTGCAACCCGCCCCGCGGATCACTCCGCCTGCGCCGCCGTCCAGGGAGTTGCCGGTCATGCTCGACCAGATCCCGTTCAACCGTCCCTTCATCGCCGGCAAGGAGTTGTTCTACATGGCGAACGCCGTGGTGGAAGGACACCTGGCCGGACGCGGCGCCTACGCCCGCCGCTGCGAGGCCTGGCTGCGGGAAAATTTTGCCGCCCCCCACGCGATGTTGACCCACACCTGCACCGCGGCGCTCGAGATGGCGGCGCTCCTGGCCGACGTGGGCGCCGGCGACGAGGTCATCCTGCCGTCGTTCACCTTCGTCTCGACGGCCAACGCGTTCGCGCTGCGCGGCGCCAGCCTGCGCTTCGTGGACATCCGCCCGGACACGCTGAACCTCGACGAGCGCCTGGTGGAGCGGGCGATCACCCCGCGGACCCGCGCCATCGTGCCCGTGCACTACGCCGGGGTCGCCTGCGCGATGGACGAGCTGGTCGCGATCGCCGCCGCGCACCGTCTACTCGTCATCGAGGACGCCGCTCAGGGCGTCGGCGCGACCTATCGAGGCCGCCACCTCGGCACCCTCGGCCATCTCGGCTGCTACAGCTTCCACGAAACCAAGAACCTGATCAGCGGCGAGGGCGGCGCTCTCCTCGTGAACGACCCCGCGCTCGTCGAGCGCGCCGAGATCGTCTACGAGAAGGGCACCAACCGCACCCGGTTCCTCGCCGGCGAGACCGACCGTTACGTGTGGGTCGGCCTCGGCTCGAGCTACGCGCCGAGCGAGCTGGTGGCGGCGTTCCTCTACGCCCAGCTCGAGGCGGTCGACCAGATCACGCGCGAACGCCGCGCGATCCACGACTGCTACCGGCAGGCCTTCGCGCCCTACGCCGCGCGCGGCCTGGTGCGCGTGCCCGAGACGCCGGCCGGCTGCCAGCACAACGCGCACATGTTCTACCTGATCCTGCCGACCGCGGCCGCCCGCGACCGGCTCATCGCCTCCCTGCGCGAGGTCGGCATCCAGGCGGTCTTCCACTTCGTCCCGCTGCACACGTCCCCCATGGCCGCGCGCCTGGGCTGCGGCGGCGGCTCGCTGCCAGTGACCGAGGACCTGAGCGCCCGCCTCGTGCGCCTGCCCTGCTACTACGGGATGACGCCACGGGAGCAGGACCGCGTCATCGCCGCGGTCATGGCCGCCCTCGCGGCCGCGCCGTGCCGGGAGCGGGTCCCGGCCGAGGCATGAGCGCCGGCGCGGCCCCCGCGGCCGCCACCCGCGAATTCCGCATATCCGTGGGCGGACCGCTCCCTCCGGCCGGCCGCGAATACCTCGAGGCGGCCCTCGGCCGCAGCTACGCGGTCCGGCGCCTCGGCTGGTCCGGCGACGACCTCGACCTCCAGCTCGCCGAGCCCGCGGCGATCGAACCGGTCCGCGCCCAGGTCGAGCGCCTCGCGTCGCTGGCGCGCACGCTCGCGCCCGACGTCCGCTACCTGCGCCGGGGCGCCGGCCGCCACGGCGCCGATCCGACGCCGGCCCTGCGCGCCCGCGGCGACGTCGCGCCGGTCGCCCCGGGCATGGTCGCCCTCGCGGGGCCGTTCCTCGCCCTCACCGAGCGCATCGACCGCTACTGGCGCCGCCTCGCCCGCGAGCGCGCGGCCCGGGAGGAGGAGTATCCCGCGCTCTGGCCCGTCGACCTCTGTCGTCGCATCGACTACCTCCGCGAGTTCCCGCAGCAGGTGCTCCTCGCGGCGCCCGTACGCCCGAGCTTCGCCGGGCGCGACGCGTTCGCCCGCGACCACGCGCGCTCGCGGCAGTTCTCGGCGATCGACGCCGGCGCCCACCTGGCCGCGAGCACCTTCGGCCTGCAGGGCGCGGTCTGCGACTGCTGCTACTGGCTGCGTCGCGACACCACCGGCCAGCCCGATCGATGGTACACGACCGCCGGCCGCGTCTTCCGCAACGAGGCCGCGCCCGACTCGGGCCTCGACCGCCTCACCAGCTTCCGCGTGCGCGACCTGATGGCCGTCGGCAGCGAGGAGTTCGTGCGCGAAGCGCACGCGCAGATGCTCGCGGACGCCGCCAGATTCCTCGCGCGCCTCGACCTCACGGCGGCCATCGAGACCGCGGGCGACCCCTTCTTCGCGAACGACAGCGTGCTGAAGAACGCCTTCCAGGCGAGCGCGCAGCTCAAGTACGAGCTGAAGGCGACGGTGCCGCACACCGGGCGCGACCTCGCGATCGGCTCGGTCAACCTGCACCAGGACTTCTTCGGCCGCAGCCTCGGCATCCGCCTCGCGGACGGCTCGCCGGCGTGGTCGGCCTGCGTGGGCGTCGGCTTCGAACGCACGGCCTACGCGATCTGCTGCCAGCACGGCCCCGATCCCGCCGGCTGGCCGGGCCTCGACGCGGCAGAGGACACGCCATGAGCTGGCGTTCGCATCAGGCGGAGCAGGAGCTGGCGACCTGGCTCGGACGCGACCACGCCGTCCTGACCGGCAACGGCACGACGGCCCTGTGGGCCGTGCTCAGCGCGCTGGGCCTGCCGGCCGGCGCGTCCGTCCTCTACCCCGATCTGACCTGCGCGACCGCGATCAACGCGGCGATCTTCGCGGACCTGCGGCCCCGGTTCGCGGACGTGCGCCCCGAGACAGCGGAGCCCACCCCGGGCGACCTCGCGGCCGCCGCCGCGGCCTGCGGCGCCGGCGCCTGCGTCCCCACCCGCCTCTTCGGTCGCTGCGGGCCGCTCGGACCCGACCTCGGCCGGTGCCCGCAGATCGTCGACGCCGCCCAGGGCGCGCCCGACGCGCGCGCCGCCGCGGGCGGACTCGCGGCGATCGTGAGCTTCGGACCCGGCAAGCAGCTCGACCTCGGCGGCGGCGGCGCGATCGCGACCGACGACGCCGAGCTCGCTCGCGACTGCCGCCTGCTCCTGTGCACGATCGGCGGCGATCGCCAGCGCGCCGCCGCGGCTCGCGACGAGCTGATGCGCGAGCTGGTCCTGCTCGGGCGCGAATCGCCGGCCGGGACGCCGGCGCACGCCTCCCGGCGGGCAGCGCTCTTGCGGCGCCACCGGTCCGGCTACCTCGCGCCGCCGCCGCCGGAGCTGCCGGCGCGCCTGCTCGCGGGCCTGGCCGGCCAGCCTGAACGGATGCGGCGCCGCCACGCCCGCGCGCGGGCGCTCGCCGACGCGCTCGGCCCCGTGCCGGGCGTGCGGCTCCTCGATCTCGGCAGCCGCGACGTCCCCTGGCGGGTCAGCTTCGCGGTGGCGGCGGACGCGCGCGATCCGGTGCTGTTGGCGCTCACCGCGCTCGACTGCGCGCCGGGCCGCCTCTTCGCGCCCGCCCACCGTCTCGCCGGTCTGCCCGACGGCGATTTCCCGATGGCGGCCGCGCTCGCGGACACCCTCGTCAACCTGGATCCCGACCGTCTCGGCGACGACGCCCCGACCGCGGCCCTGCGCGCCGCGGCCGCGACGGCGGCCGCGCTCGCCGGGCCCGTCCGAAAGGTCGAGCATGCCGGAACGTGAGCTGCGCGAGGTGTTCGCCGCGGTCTTCGGGGCCGCGGTGCCGGTGGGCGACTTCACCCGGGACGCGGTCCAGGAGTGGGATTCGCTCGGCCACGTCAAGCTCGTCCTCGAGCTCGAGGCGCGCCTCGGCGTGCGCGTCGCGCCCGCGGACATCGCCCGCCTGCACTCCGACTTCGCCGCCGTCCGCGCGTACGTCGAGCGCGCCCGCCGGGAGGTCGTCCGGTGAAGGCCCTACTCTACGGATCCGGACGCCTCGGCGAGCAGGTGCTGCACCTGGTGTCGACCCACTTCGCCGACCGTTACACCGTCGCCGGCTTCATCGACGACCTGAGGCCGGCGGCCGAACCGGTCATCGGCGGCTACCGCACCCTCGGCAGCCTGGCCGACGTCGCCGCCCACCCGGCGACCGGCCCCGCCCGCGCCGTCATCGTGCCGGCGATCGGCTACCGCGACCTGCCGGCCCGCGGTCGCTGCCTCGAGCTGGCGCGCGCGCTCGGCTACCGCCTGCCGGCCCTCGTGCACCCGCGCGCCTGGATCGAGCCCGGCGCCACGCTCGGCGACGGGGTGATCGTCCTGGCGGGGGTCCTCGTCGACCAGGCGGTCCAGGTCGGCGAATTCTGCTACCTCGACCAGGGCGTCAAGCTCGGCGAGGAATGCGTGCTCGGCGCGAACAACTACCTCGCGGCCGGCGTCACCCTCGGCGGCCGCGCGCGGCTCGGCCGGGACAACTTCCTCGGTCTCGACACCACGGTCACGGACCGCGTGACCGTCGGCGACGGCAACTTCGTGAACGCCAAGACGCTGGTCTACAAGGACCTGGGCGACCGCCAGCGCCTCATCGAATTCCACGAGCAGACCCGCCTGCCCTTCGGGACGGCGGAGGCTGCCAGCGAGGTGTCCCTTGGATAAGCCCGACCTGAGCAGGCTCGAACAGTACGTGCAGGCCTACGACTACCCGACCGACCTCCTGATCGAGACGGTCGCGCACTGCAACCTGTCCTGCGTGATGTGCCCGCAGAGGAGCTTGACGCGCCCCCGGGGTCGCATGGCGTACGAGCTGTGGACCAAGATCGTCGACGAGGTGGCCGAGGTCAGCCCGTCGACCCGCCTCTGGCCCGCGCTCATGGGCGAGCCGCTGGTGATGGCGCCGGAGATCTTCCGCTGGCTGCGCTATGCCAAGCACGCGGGCATCGAGCACATCGCGCTGAACACCAACCTGAACCTGCTGCGGCCGGACCACGCGGAATCGCTGGTCACGAGCGGCGTCGACGAGGTCATCGTGGGCATCGACGCCGCCACGGTCGACCTCTACCGCGAGATCCGCGTCGACGGGAACCTCGAGCGCGTGCGGCGCGCCGTCTCGTACCTCGCGAGCACGAAGGCGCGCCTCGCGTCGCGCACGCCGCGGATCGTGCTGCAGTTCGTCGTCATGGACGAGAACGAGCACGAGGAGGCGGCGTTCGTCGAGCAATGGCAGAAGTCCGGCCTCGAGGTCGACCTGAAGATCAAACCGCGCACGGGCTGGGGCGGTACGATGCCGGTCTGGCGCGGCATGACGGCCGGACGCGCCCCGCGGCGCATCCCGTGCACCTGGCTGCTGCGCCAGCTCACGGTCTTCTGGAACGGTCAGGTGCCGCAGTGCGACGGCGACTGGAACGGCCGTACCCGCCACGGCAACCTGAACCGGCAGTCCGTCGCCGAGGTCTGGTACGGCACGCTCGCGAAGCTGCGCCAGCGTCACCTGAGCGGCGACTACGCGTTCGCGCCGTGCCGCGACTGCCAGGACTGGTCCGCCGGGCTCTCGAACACCATCCACTGCGGCCGGCCGGCCGCGGCGGCGCGGGAGAGGTGACCATGGAAGAGCTGCTGCCGCCGGGCACCTGGTGCACCGACTGGGCCTTCCTGCGCGAGGTGGACCGGTGCGGGGCCCGCAGCTTCGTCGAGGTCGGCTGTGGCGAGGGCCGCCTCGGGGCGGTCCTCTGCGAGCGCGGGCTCGTCGGCGTCGGAGTCGAGCCGTCGCCGGAGGCCGCGGCGCGCTGCCGTCTCCGGCTGGCCGGCTGGCGAGCCGAACGCCGGTTCCGCCTGCACGAGGGACCCCTCGCCGACCTCGAGCTCGACCGCCCGGCGGACCTGGTGTTCTCGCAGATGGTGCTCGAGCACGTGGCGGACGACCTGGCCCTGGTGCGCTCGATGCTGCGGCACGTGCGGCCCGGCGGCACGGTCATCGCCGTCGTCCCGGGTCGCCCCGAACGCTGGGGAGCCGAGGACGAGTTGAGCGGCCACCTGCGTCGCTACGATCGCCTCGACCTCGCGCAGCTGTTCCTGGCGGCGGGCCTCGACGAGATCTCGGTGAAGTCGCTCAACGTCCCGGTCACGAACCTGCTTCACCGCGTCAGCGACGCCGTGGTCGCGCGCCACCTCGCGCCGCGCGCCGGCCTCGACCAGGCGACCCTGACCCGCCTCAGCGGTCTCAGCGAGACCCCCCTGAAGCACCGGTTCCCGGCGTGGTTCCGCCTCGTGCTCAACCCGGTCGCGATGTGGCCGTTCTGCCACCTGCAACGCGCGTTCTTCGACGGCGATCGCGGTCACGTGCTCATGGCGGTGGGCCGGCGCGCGGCCGCCGACCGCGAGGCCGCAGCGTGACCGCGCCCGCCGCGCCGGGCGGCGTCGTGGCCTGCGTCCAGTCCAATTACATCCCGTGGAAGGGCTACTTCGAGCTGATCGCCCGCAGCGACCTCTTGGTGCTGCTGGACGACGTGCAGTACACGCGCCGCGACTGGCGCAACCGCAATCTCATCAAGACCGACGCCGGCCTGCGCTGGCTCACGATCCCGGTCGAGACCAGAGGCCGGTACACGCAGCGCATTCGCGACACGCGCGTGAGCGATCGCGGCTGGGCCGCCTCGCACTGGGATCGCCTGCGGCAACATTACCGCCTGGCGCCGTGCTTCCGGCGGGAGCGCGAGTGGCTCGAGCCGCTCTACCGCGACGCCGCGCCCCGCCTCGCGTATCTCAGCGACGTCAACCGTCTGTTCCTCGCGGCGATCTGCCGGCGGCTCGCGATCACGACCCCTCTCGCCAGTTCCGCCGACTACGACCTCGAGCCGGGCAAGACCGGGCGCCTGCTCTCGATCTGCCGGCAGGCCGGCGCCGCGCGCTACCTTTCCGGCCCGGCAGCGCGCGCCTACCTGGACACCGGCCTCTTCGCGCGGCGCGGCATCGGGGTCGACTGGATGGATTACGAGGGGTATCCCGAGTACCCGCAGCTGCACCCGCCGTTCAGCCACGGGGTCACGGTCCTGGACGTGCTCCTGAACATGGGCGACCGGGCGGCGGAATGCCTCCGCCGCCCGGCGCCTGCGATCTCGCGATCGTGATGCCCGGCGGAACGCCGGCTCATCCCCCCGCGGCCTGGCGTTCCGCCGCCGCCTTCAGGTCGTCATTGGCGTAGACGGCGACCTCGACGCGGCGGTTCAGCGCGCGGCCCTCGGGTGTCGCGTTGTCGGCCACCGGCTGGGATTCGCCGTAGCCGACGACGGAGAAGCGCTCCGAAGCCACCTGGAGGAACGCGAGGTAGTTCGCGACCGCCTCGCCGCGGCGGACGGAGAGCTGGTCGTTGTAGGCCTCGTCGCCCGAGCTGTCGGTATGGCCCTCGACGAGGATGTTGGTGTCGTCGTACTTGTTGAGGATCGCGGCCAGGTCGCCCAGGTTCTGCTTGGCCTGGTCGTTGAGCGACGACTGATCGACCGCGAACAGCAGCCCCGACTCGAAGGTGATGATGATGCCTTCGCCGACGCGCTCGATCTTCGCGCCCTCGAGATCGCGGTCCATCTCCGCCGCCTGGTCGTCCATGTAGTTGCCGATGTAGGCGCCCGCCGCGCCGCCGACCGCGGCGCCGATCACCGCGCCGAGCGCCGTGTTGCCCGACTGGTGGCCGATGATCCCACCGATGACCGCGCCGGCGCCGGCGCCGATGGCGGTTCCCCGCTTCTGGTACTTGGCGCCGCACGCGGCGAGGGTGAGCACCAGGGTGAGAACCAGCAAGAAGACGAGTAGACGCTTCATGTTCGGCGTGCTCCTTGGTTATTGACTCCGCGAAGTGCGGGTCACGGGAACTCCCAGACGCGCAACGCTATCACGTATCGGCGCGATTGCCAAGCCGAGGTGCGGGTGCGGACCGGCGACGAACGACCCTTACCAATCCCGTAGCGGCTCGGCGTAGACCGAACCGGCGAGGTGGTTCATCTGGCGGAGGATCTCGTCCTGGCGGCTCAGGACGTAGGCCGAGGGCCGGTCGGCGCGCAGCCGCCGCGGACTGGGGAGCACCGCCGCCAGCCGGGCCGCGCGAGCCCGGTCGATCCGGTCGGCGCCGACCGCGAAGTGTCGCCGGCAGGCCGCCTCGGCGCCGAAGATCCCGTCCCCCCATTCGGCGACGTTCAGGTACACCTCGAGGATCCGCTCCTTGGGCCAGAGCTGCTCCAGCCAGAAGGTGAACCAGGTCTCGAGCCCCTTCCGGACCCAGCTGCGACCCGTCCACAGGAAAAGGTTCTTGGCGACCTGCTGGGAAATGGTCGAGGCGCCGCGCAGCTTCTTGCCGCTTCGGGCGTCCGCCACCGCGTCCGCGATGGCCTCTCGATCCCAGCCGTGGTGGAGGAAGAACCGCTGGTCTTCGGCGGCGATCACCGCGAGCGGTAGCGAACCCGCGAGGCGGTCGCGCGAACGCCACCGGTAATCCAACGCGAACTCCTGGCGTTGCCACCGCGCCGTCAGCCAGCGCTCGATCATCACGCCGGTGATCGGGGGCGGCACGAAGCGCAGCGCCAGCACCGCGAGCACCGTGGCCGCCAGCCAGCATGCCGCCACGCGCCAGACCAGACGCACGGCCGTGCGGCGGGCCCTGGCGAACCTGGATGGCGGGGCTGGCGGTTTCGCGTCGGTCACCATGCGGTCCCGGACTGAGGGGATGCCCGGCTGGGGGGCTCTGCGTGCGTCGTTGCCGACACCGACCGCCTGGGACGATAGCACTCGCCGACTGCAGGTCAAAACCGGCCGGAGAGTCCCCGGGGCCCGGGTCCATGGCCGGATATCGACCAGGTGGTCGAGCGTCCCGCCAAGACAGGGAGACCTCGCGTCATGCAAATTGCACGAAATGCCAACATATCATATAATATTGCAATGTCGCTGATTGCTTTTTGCATCGTCGACGGGAGGACGGCCTCAATGCGCGCAGTCGTCGCGATCGGTCTCGCCGGCATCGTCGCTCTCCTGGCGACGGACCGCGCGGCTGCGGTGACCCTGGCGACCGCGGCCGAGGTGCGGATCCTGCCCGCTGCCGGCGTCTCGTTCGACCCTGTCGCCGGATACGGCGCCGCCGGCTGGACTCTCCTCGGTGAGCCGGGGGACCGCATCCTCGTCACGTTCGAGGTGCGCGACCTGTCCGGACGCCGGCTCGCGTCGACGGCGGGGACGGTCCTCGCGCCGGATCCCGCGGTCCAACCCAGGTCCGTCTCGCCCGCCCCGACCGCTGTTCGCCACCTCGCCTGGCCGGTCTTGACCCTGGTCATCTGCCGCGAGTGAGGTCCGGACCGGATCCTGCATCGGATCGGCGAGACCCCCGCCGGAGGTGGCGCATGCGTACGTTTTTCGACCGTTCGGCCGTCCTGGCTGCCCTGCTCGTGGCCACCAGCGCGGTCGCCGCTTCCGCCGAGGTCTCGCTCCCGGCCCGCGGCGCCGATTTCCGGAACGTCGACTGGGGCGCCAGCCGCCAGCTGGTCCGCCAGAGCGAGCGCCCCGCGCCCGTCGTGAACGATGGCCCGCTGCTCGTCTTCCCGGCGACGGTGTGCGGCCAGCCGTGCCAGATCGTCTACTTCTTCCAGGACGACCGACTCTGCCTGGGCTTCTACCAGTGGTCCGACACCCATGACGACCTCGACGCCTACTTCGCCGACGCCGCAGCCCGCCGCGACGAGCTCGCCGCCGCCTGGGGCGAGCCGCAGATCGAGAAGTGGGACTGGGAGGACCCGATGTTCGCCGAGGATCCGAGCCTGCGGGCCGAGGCGCTCGGCCTCGGGCTCGTGCGCTACGAGCTGGGCTGGATGGCCGGCCGCAGCATCGTCGCGCTGCGCATGTCGGGCGGCAACCTCGAGGGCGACATCCTGGTCATGTATGCCGACCGCACCTGTTTCCCCACCGGCCAGGACGCGTTCGCCGACTTCTTCGCCAGACGGGTCGGGGTTCCCACGCCGTACTACCGCTGAACCGGGGTCGGGATCGGCGGTCGACGGGCGCCAATCGGCCAGACGCTACCGACCGAGCGTCACGGTCACCTCGGCCCCGGTCTCGGGATCGACAGCGGCCCAGCCGCTCGCCCCGACCGCGCCGGCCGCCGCGCTGAAGGCCCAGATCCGGACCTCGCGGGTGATGGTGCTGGTTCCGATGGGATCGCCGTTCTCGTCCAGCCGATCGAAGGTGAATCCGAAGGGCAGGCATTCCTGGCTCAGCGTGAACTCACCCTCGTCATCGGTGACGGCCAGGGGCGCGACCACCGCATCAGGATCGAGACCTTCATACCCGACGTGCAGGAGCGCCAGCTCCTGGTGGGTCTCCCCGGCTTCCGTACGGAGATGCATCCGATAAACACCGTCGGGCAGGACTCGACCGGCGTCATCCAGCCCATCCCACACGACCACGTGCTGGCCGGGCGGCAGCTCTCCATCCACGAGCATGCGCAGGGTGTCGCCGTCGCAGAAAGAGGCGATCCACATGGTCACCGGTCCAGCCTCGGGAAGGTCGAACTCGATGCCCGTCTGCGGTTTGTCGTGCGCGAACGGCAAGGGCGGGTCCACGTCGTGTTGCAGGATCACCGTCGCGCCGGCCACCGGCTCCCCCTGCGCGTCGACGACGTGTCCGCGAATGTCGCTGTCCATCGTGTCGGGTTCCGTGGAATCGTCGCAGGCGCCGAGCAGCGCCAAGCTCGCGAGCACGCCGAGGATGATCGTCAGTTTCATGACCGTGAAGCCTCTCCAGGGGTGGGACTGCAGAGCGGGCGACTCAGGGGATCTTGGCATCACGATATCATGAACGATGCCGGCGAGCAATCCAGCCGGACCTGTCCTCGACCGGCGCAACCAGACGCCGGCCAGCGACGTACTGCGCCGCATGTCGGTCCCGCCCGCGACCTGTCGCCGGCCGGGTGAACGCCACCATCGTGAGACGCTGGGGAGATCGCCATGACCCGAGACACGACCCGCCGCGAGTTCCTCCAGACCCTGACCCTGGCCGGCGCCGCGATCGGCCTCGGCGGCGTGACCGCGCCAGGGCTGCGCCCAGCCTGGGCCTCGACCGAGGCGCCCGCGCCGCTGAAGGTCCTCGTTCTGGGCGGCACCGGTCAGACGGGACCCCATCTCGTCGCCGACTTGCTGGCCCGCGGTCACACCGTGACCATGTTGAACCGCGGCAACCGCTCTGATGAGCTGTTCCCCGACGTGGAGTGCATCATCGGCGATCGGCAACCCGACAGCACCGAGGGACTCGCCGCGCTGCGGACCGAAATCGACGGCGGACGCGCCTGGGACGCCTGCGTCGACGTCTGGCCCCACATCCCGCGGATCGTCGAGAACACGGCGGCGCTGCTGCAGGGATCGGTCGGCCGCTACCTGTTCGTGTCCTCGATCTCCGTCTACACCGACAACTCCCAGCCGGGCCAGGACGAGACGGCGCCCGTCGGAGAGGCGCCCGACGCCGACACGACGGAGTACACCAACGAGGTGTTCGGCCCGTTCAAGGCCGAATGCGAGAACCGGGTGCGGCGGTACTACCCGGACAACCACACGATCATCCGCCCCGGGCTCATCGTCGGCCCGCGCGACTTCAGCTTCCGCGGCGGTTACTGGCCCGTGCGCGTGCGGCGAGGCGGCGAGGTCCTCGCGCCGGGCGACGGGACCGACCGCATCCAGGTCATCGACGGCCGCGACCTCACCGCGTTCGAGACCCGCTGCCTGGAGCAGGGGCTCGGCGGGACCTTCAACGTCATCGGACCCCATCCCAGTCGGCCGCTCACCATGCAGAGGTACCTGGAGACCTGCCGCGAGGCGTCCGCCTCGAGCGCGGAGCTCGTCTGGGTCGACGCGGACTTCCTCGAGGAGCAGGGCGTGGGCGCCTGGCGGGACATGCCGTGCTGGATCCCCGCGGAGGGCGACCACGCCGGCTTCGGCAGCCGCAGCGTCAACAAGGCGTTTGCCGCGGGACTCACCGTCCGGCCCCTGGTGGACACCCTCCGCGACACGCTGGCCTGGTACGACGAGTTGCCGGCGGAGCGCCGCGAGAGCGTGACCAATCGGGCCGGCCTCACGCCGGAGCGCGAGACCGCGGTCCTGGCGGCGTGGCGCGCGACGAAACGCTAGCGGCGGCTACGCGGCGCGGGGCGGTGTCGTTCAGTCCCCGCCGGTCAGGCGCCGCTCCGTCACGGCGTCGAAGAGGTGGAGGCGGTCGAGTTCGAGCAGGAGGTCGACCTCGGCGTCGATCGCGGGGGCGTCGTGCGGCTCCACCTTCGCGACGAGCGTCGTGTCGCCGAGGCGGCCGTGGACCTGGACCTCGTGCCCCAGGGTCTCCACCAGCGCCACCTTCAGGCGCAGGGTCGCCGTCGGCCCGCCGGACTCGCGGCGGTCGCCGCGCAGGTTCTCGGGCCGCACGCCGACCACCATATCGCGGCCGCCCATCCCCGCCGCGGCCGCTCGCGCCTTGCCGACCAGCTCCAGGTCGAATCCGTCCCCCGCGACGCGCGCACCGCCCGCGTCGAGGCGGCCGCGCAGGAAGTTCATCGGCGGCGTGCCGATGAACCGCGCCACGAAGAGATTCGCCGGCTTCTCGTAGAGTTCCAGGGGCGTGCCGACCTGCTGCAGGTCGCCCGCGTCGAGCACCGCGATGCGGTGGCCCATGGTCATCGCCTCGACCTGGTCGTGGGTGACGTAGACCGTGGTCGTGCGCAGCCGCCGCTGCAGGCTGGTGATCTCGGCGCGCATCTGCACGCGGAGCTTCGCATCGAGGTTCGACAGCGGCTCGTCGAAGAGGAACACCGCCGGCTGGCGCACGATCGCCCGGCCCACGGCCACGCGCTGCCGCTGTCCGCCCGAGAGCTGGCGCGGCTTGCGGTCCAGGTACGACCCGATGCCGAGGATGCGCGCCGCGTCGCCGACCCGGCGGTCGATCTCGGCCCGAGGCACCTTCTTGATCCGCAGGCCGAAGTCCAGGTTCTCGCGCACCGACATGTGCGGGTAGAGCGCGTAGCTCTGGAAAACCATGGCGATGTCGCGGTCCTTGGGCGGCAGGTCGTTGACGACCCGGTCGCCGATGCGGATCTCGCCGGCCGTGACCTCCTCCAGCCCGGCGATCATGCGCAGCGCCGTGGACTTGCCGCAACCGGACGGTCCGACGAGCACCATGAACTCCTCGTCGCGGATCTCGAGGCTCAGGTCGCGGATGACCTCCACGTCGCCGTAGCACTTCCGGATCTTGTCGAAGACGACCCCGGCCAAGGGATTCTCCTCGTACGGTCAGCGGCGCGGGCGGCGCCGCCGGACTCGCGGTCGACGGTCCGATCGACGGTCACGATCCACCGCGCGGCGCGTTCGGTCAAGACGTCATGAGGTTGCGCCGGCAGGCCGGTCGACCGGCGGGTAGGGTTGAAATTCGATTTCCAGGATGTCCCGGTGGGGATTATATATGCGCCGATCGCCGCGCGTCGTTTCGCGCCAATCGACGGGAGATCGCGGATCTGGTAGAGTCCGCTTGCGGACCACGGCGACGGCGTCCGGTCGTTTCGCTCGCCGCCGCGGCCGGGAATCGGGAGTCCCATGCGATTCCGCTGGTCATTCGCAATCGCGTTGCCTGGCTTGCTCGGCCTTGCCGGATGCGGCGACAACCTGGCGTTCGAAGCGCCGGGTGGGTCGTTCTCCCTGACCGTCCGGGTGACCGACCCCGACGGCGCGCCGGTCGCCGGCCTGCGGGCAAGCCTCAGCCCGCAGGTCCCCTTCGTGGACTATCCGTACGGTCGGTCGGCGGAGGGCTCGCCCCTGGCCGACATCGTCTACTCCCGGACCATCGTCGACGTGGCCGGCACCGTGGTGAAGCGCTCGCTCCCCTCCACGGAGTGGGACGGCCGTGACGACGACGGCGATCCCGTCCACGACGGCTGGTACCGGCTGCACACGGTCGGCCGCGACTCGGAAACCGGCGAGGTCGTCGCCGACGAGTCCACCCCCTTCCTGTTCATCGCCGCCGACCCCGACTGGCACGCGGCCGGCGTGACCGACGGGAACGGCGAGTTCACGGTCACCGACCGCACCTACGTGCCGGGCTTCTGGGACCTCGAGCCGATGGTCGCGCGGGACGAGGACGGCGAGCCGATCGGGGTGTTCGTGGTGACGACCGAGACGCGCCTGACCCTGCTCTCCGCCAGCGGAGAGGCGCAAACGGTCACCTTCGCTGCGGTCGACGAGCCGCAGATCGTCACCGTGATGTGGCTGCCGGCGCCGTAGTCGGCCCGCCACCGCCGTCCCCGGTGCCGCCGCGAAGATCAGCCGCCGAGCAGGGCGACCAGTTCGCCCAGCTCGTGATCCCAGCCTTCCGTGTTCTCGCCGAGGTGCTTCTCGGTGAGGAAGCCCGTCTCCCGGACCGTCACCCGCGTGCCTCCGTCGGGGCGGGTCTCGAGCGTCCACTCGACGCGGGTCGTGGGGCCGGCGTCGATCTCGCGGCCCGCTTCATGCGACCAGCGCCAGACGAGATGGCGGGGCGCCTCGGCCGACTCGACCGCGAACGCGAAGCGGCCGTACGCCTTCCAGGTGAGCCAGCCCCGGGTGCCCGGCGCCAGCGGTCCGGACTCGATGGCCTCGGGAAACCAGCGCGCGAGCTCGCTCGGCTGGGTGATCGCAGCCCAGACGTGGTCGATCGGCGCTTCGACGTCGATCTGCTTGGTCACCTCGAGCGTTCGGGATCCGGGTTTCATGTCTACCTCCAGGAGGAATCGTCGGGATCCGGCGCGGCGCCGGCCGCAGCATCGGACCCCTCGACGTGATCGCGAAGCGATGCCAGGCGCGCGTTCCAGAACTCGTGACGCTCGACAAGCCAGCGCTCGGCCGCGTCGAGAGCCTCGGGAACGACCTGACAGTGATGGACGCGCCCCTCCACTTGCCGCCGCATCAGTCCAGCCCGCTCGAGCACGCGCAGGTGCTTGCTGACGGCCGGAAGCGACATCGGAAACGGTCGCGCGAGCTCGGTCACGGTCGCCGATCCGCTGGCCAGACGGGTCAGGATCGCCCGCCGGGTCGGATCGGCGATGGCCGAGAAGATCCGGTCCAGGTCGACCGGGGCGGTGGCGCGCGGGGTGGTCATGCCGAATAAGTTAACCATCAAGTTAACTATCCGCAACGGGCCATCGCCGGGACATGGTCACGCGGACAGCCAGCCCGCGACCCGCCGCCCTTGCCGCAACCCGAGGCTCACCGCGACCAGCGCTCCCGCGACGACCAGTCGCCAGGTGACCGCCTCGGCGAGGAGCGTGACGGACAGCACGGTCGCCACCACCGGCTGCAGGAAGATGTACAGCGCGACCCGCGACGCGTGCGTGTGCTTGAGCGCCCAGAGGTTGAGGAAGTACGTCACGACGGTCGCGCCCACGACCGCGTAGGTCATCATCGCCCACATCGGCGCCGCGAGTCCGCCGAGCGGCGCCCGCAGCAGGTCGACGCCGCCGTAGAGCAGGTTCCCCGCCGCGCCGAAGAGGAACACGGCCGTCGTCGCTCCCAGCGGATCGTGCCGGCGCATGACGCGGCCGCTGAGCGCCACGTAGAGGCCGTAGCTCGCCGTGTTCCCCAGGGTGAGTAGGTCGCCGGCGAGGTACCGCGCGGACGGGTCGAAGCGGTCGACCTCGAGCAGGACCAGCACGCCGGCCAGTCCGACGACCAGCCCCGCGACCTTCGACCCGGTCAGCCGCTCGTCGCGCAGCGCGACGGCGCTGGCGAGCGTGAACAGCGGGATCAGGCTGCAGATCAGCGCCGAATGTCCGGGCGTGGTGCGCGCGAGGCCTTCGAGGAAGAGGATCTGGTTGAGGGTGATGCCGAGGACGGCGCAGCCGGCGAGGTAAGAGAGGTCGCGACCGCGCGGCAAGGGGTGTCGCCCGAACGCGGCGATCGCGGCGAGGATCGCGAGCGCCGTCACGGCGCGCAGGGCGGCCCAGGCCGCGGGGTCGAGCGCGCCAACGATCTGCTTGCTCACCAGGTAGTTGACGCCGAAGAGCAGCTGGACCGCCACCAGCCCGGCACGGATGCGGCCCGGACCCGGCGCCGGGGTCACGCGACGTCGCCGCCTCGCAGGAACGCCATCGCCCGCGCGACCGAGTCCTCGGGGCTCACCTTGATCTGCACGTCGGCGACCTTGCCGGCACCGTCGATGACGAAGTGGCTGCGGATCACGCCCTCGTACTTCTTCCCGTACATCGTCTTCTCGCCCCAGGCGCCGTACCTCGCGAGGACCTCGTGGTCGGGGTCGCTCAGCAGGTCGAACGGGAAGCCCTGCTTGGCGCGCCAGCGCCGGAGCGTCGCCGGCGGATCGGGGCTCAAGCCGAGCACGACGGCGCCGGCGGCCGCGACCTGCGACCAGTTGTCGCGGAATCCGCAAGCCTGCCGCGTGCAGCCCGACGTGGCGGCTTTCGGATAGGCGAAGAGGACGACAGTGCGGCCCCTGAACTGGGCGAGCTTGACGGTCGCTCCGTCCTGGTTCTTCAGGCTGAACGCGGGTGCGGTCTTGCCGATCTGGAGCATGGTGGATGCCTCCGCTGACCTCGGCCGGACGCCTCGGCTCACGCGCGCGACCACGCCGTTGAACGGCATCACGGCGTCGGATTCCGGCCGGACCGTATCACGGAGGCCGGCGACGCCGCAAGTCATGCCGGCCAGCGCGGCGCGGCGGCGGGGTCCCGACCGGACCCCGCGCGCTCATCGCCGGAGATCGGACCCGACCTTCACCGCTCGGCGCTGAGTTCCTGCAGATCCTCGCGCTCCGCGCCCGATCCGAGCGACCACGATCCGGACGAGGCGTCGAGCTTGTGGCAGTGGGTGCACTCGCCCTGGAACATCGCCACGAAATGGTTCGATTCCGAGCCGGCCAGGTGCAGGCCGTGCAGGAGCGTCGCGAAGGGAGGCGCCGAGGTCGAGTCCCGCCCGTGACACTCGAGGCAATCGTCCGGGACCCGCCCGAACGGCATCTCGACCTCGGGATGCCTGCCCGCGAGCGTCAGGCTCGCCGGCGAGAAGACGCGAACCCGCTCCAGCATCTCCGCGCTCACCCCTTGCTGCCACTGGCGCATCAGGGTGCTGAGCCGGACGTCCATCTGCAGGTCGGGACGGTCGACGTGACAGTCGACGCAGCCGCGCGGAAACTGATCGGGCGTCGTGATCCCGGGAATCGAGCGTGGCGGCGGCGGCGGCGGCATCATCGGGCCGCCCGGGTGCGGCTCCTGCGCGACGGCGGCGCCGATCGCGATGATCGCAGCCGCTGCCGCGATGAGATACGTCGCGAATCTGGCCATGGTGACTCCTCCCTGCGCTCGTGCGCAATTCGAGGGCGATCGGTCGCGCAATCGAGAATCGGATTGCAGCGCCCAATTGGCTAGCGATACGGTAGGAGGAGACTCTTGAACGTCAATATTCAGAAATCTTTAACAATCCCGTCGAGTTCACGTCGATCCGATCGGCTCGCGGGATGATCGGCTCGGTGGGCGCGCATCAGTCCCGAACCAGCGCGTCGCCCCAGTCCCGCCAGATCCTCAGATCGTGGGTGAACGTCTCGCCCAATCGCTTGCGATCGCGACCGCGGTAACTGACCTCCGCGCGCACGAGCTTCGGGCCGCGGCGCGCGAGCAGGTCGCGCGCGACGTCGACGAAGACGCGGATCTCCTTGCCGGACCGCAGGAGCGGGAGCTTGCGGAACACGGCGAGCGCGGCGATGTCGACGTCGCCGCCGGCGCCGCGCAGCGGCTGGCGGAACTCGACCCGCACGTCGAAGGCCGTCACCCAGCCGACGTTGGCGAGCACGAGGTAGAGGCACCCGCGCTCGTACTCGACGTCCAGCAGCACCTCGGGGTCGCCCGCGCCCGGCTCGAGGAGCCGCGACGGCGGCCGCGCTGTCCGGAGATGGCGCGTCACCATGGCTATTCGAGCTCCAGTCCCTCGTGGCAGATCTCGATCGTCTCGATGGCGACCTCGCCGGTCTTCGCCGACAGGCTCGGCCCGGCGTACCTGCATGGCCAGCCGCGCCGGAAACGCCAGCGCAGGACCGGTTCGCGGCTCTCGTTCAACAGCTCGATCGTGCCATCCACGCGCCGGACCTGGCCGTCCATCGCCGACCTGATCCACTGCCAGAACGCGAGGTCGCCGATCACGCCGCGCTTGAGCGTGAGGTTGGTGAACTTCTTGAGCCCCGGCAGCTTGCGGACCGTGATGTCCTCGTTGCCGTTGCGGTACTCGACGACCTCGATCCGGACCTCGAGGCCCGCGACCTCGCTGAAGGCGGCCCGCAGGCCTTCCTCGCCGACGCCGGGGATCGTGATCAGGAAATTGAAGTCGCCGTAGGGATCGTCGCGGAAGGTGGCCATGATCTGCTCCGCTGGTTGGGCGCCGCGCGAGCCGTGGGATGGCTGGTCGATAATCCGGTACATGCTTAGGCGCGGGCGCGTCGCGCGGCAAGGGACCGCCGGAATTCGTCGCGGTCGCATCCTGCCGGAGACCGGCCCGACTCCGGTAACACACGCTGCCGAAGATCTGGTATCATCGAGGCGACGATCAACGGAGGGATGGACGTCATGCGATTCCTGCTGATGCTCGCCGTGCTCGCGTCGGCGTTGCCGGCGCTCGGGTACGACCTCGGCACCCAGGCCCCCGCCAAGCCGCTCTCTGCGCCGCCAGCCCCACCGCCCGACCCGGCGGTCATCCGCCAGGGCGGCGACACGATGGCCGATGCGGTCTACATCCCGCAGCTGTCCGACTTCTCGACCACCGGCACCACGGCCGGCTACACGAACGACTACGACGAGGTCTGCCCGTACACCGGTTCGACCGCGCCCGACGTGGTCTACCGGTTCTCACCGCAGGCCGACATCGTCGTGGCCATCGACATGTACGGATCGAGCTACGACACGAAGATCTACGTCTACCGCGAGGACTTCGAGCTGGTCGCCTGCAACGACGACTTCTACAGCGACTGGACGTCGAAGATCGAGAACCTCGCGCTGTCCGCCGACACGAAGTACTTCCTGGTGATCGACGGGTATGGAACGAGCGCCGGTGCGTACATCCTGACGATCGTCGAGTACGTGCCGTGTATACTCGACTGTCCGGGCGGATTTCAGCACGAGAACGAGCCGCCGCTCGTGGACGGCTACGTCGACAACTGGAACGGCGGCTGCAATTCGCCGCCCGACTACCCGTTTCAGTGGCTCTCGCAGTGGTTCTGCGGTCGTTCCGGTTACTACCTGAGCGCGAGCGGTGGCAGCAGCCGCGACACGGACTGGTTCCTCGTCCCGATCCCGAGCGGGGGCGTCCTGGAAATCTTGGGCGACGCCGAAGAGGCCAGCTACATGTTCGAGCTCGGCCCCCAGGATTGCGGGTCGGTCGAGGTCATCCAGAGCGTGCCCATCGGACCGTGCGACGGCGGAGATTTGTGGATTACTGGGCCTGTCGGATCGACTGTGTGGTTCTGGGTGGGCCCGCAGCGCTTCTGGGAGGGGGCCACCTACGAGTACGACTACATCCTAATGTGCCCAATGCCAGGCAGAAGGGCCCCGGCGGTCGAGGTTGAGAACCGAAGCTGGACGGACGTGAAAGGGTTGTTCCGGTAGCCGCCGCGCCATCGCCGCGCAGCGGTCGCCCCGAGGGCCCTGCTTGCCTAGGCTCGACTGGTCGACCGCGCGGGCCGGTCCCTAGACGGCCGCGAACAAGCGCCCCCGTTCCGCGAGTGTCACGAGCGGCACCACCTCGACCCGCTCGGCCAACGCGTAACGCCGCGTCCCGGGATGGATCACGGCCACCTGTTCGAGGCCCAGGTCGTCCATGGCGATCCGGATCGACGGCGTCAGCCTCGGCGCGTCGGCCCGCTTGCATTCCACGCCCAGCAGGCGGTCGCCGCGACGCAGGATCAGGTCGATCTCCGCACCCTGGTGCGTGGCCCAGAACCAGGCCTCGTCGTGCTCCTCGGCGGCGAGGACCTGCTCGATGACGAAGCCCTCCCACGACGCCCCGACCTTGGGGTGCTCAAGCAGGGCCTTCTCGCTCTCCAGGCCGAGCAGCCGGTGTAATAGACCGCTGTCGCGCACGTAGACCTTGGGCGACTTGACCTGCCGCTTCTTGAGGTTGGCGTGCCAGGGCTGGAGCTGGCGCACGACCAGCGCATCGGTGAGGAGGTCGAGGTAGCTGCGTGCCGTCGGGCTGCTCACTCCCAGCGCACGGGCGGGCTCGGCGGCGTTCCAGATCTGACCATGGTAGTGCGCCACCATCGCCCAGAACCGCCGCAGCGACTCGGCTGGCACGCGCACGCCCCACTGGGGCAGGTCACGCTCGAGGAGCGTCTGCATGAACTGCCGGCGCCAGGCGACGCTGTCGGCCTCCGAGGGCGCCAGATACGCGCGCGGAAAGCCGCCGCGACGCCAGAGCGTAGTCGCGTCGTCAGGACCCACCTCGAGCAGCGTGAAGCCGCCGATGGCGATGGATTCCACCCGGCCGGCCAGGGATTCCGAACTCTGCCGCAGCAGGTCGCCCGACGCGCTGCCGAGGATCAGGAAGCGCGCCGATCGATCGGACCGGTCCGCCAGGACGCGCAGCACCGGGAAGAGGTCGGGCCGCCGCTGGACCTCGTCGATCACCACCAGGCCCTCGAGGGGGCGCAGCGCGGTGAGCGGCTCGTCGAGCCGCGCGAGGCTGACCGGATCCTCGAGGTCGAAGTAGTTCGGCGAATCCTCGGACACCAGCTCGCGGGCCAGGGTCGTCTTGCCGCTCTGGCGGGGGCCGGTGAGGACCACGATGGGGTGGCGCCCCAAAGCCGTCTCGATGGTGGTGAGGTGGTGTGGGCGTGGGACGAGCATGGGCCAAGCTTACCATGAATTATGTAAATGGCAATTGCTATTTTCTTGGTAACATGCAAGACGATCAAAGCACCTGTTCCCCGCACGTACGCAACGACCACGAGATCGGGCGGGGAATCGGAGGCTTCGCGCGGCAAGGGACCGCCGGACGTCAACGCGGTCCTATCCTGCCGGAAGACAGCCGCGATTCCGGTGACGCACGCTGCGGAAAACCTGGTATCATCGAGGCGACGATCAACGGAGGGATGGACGTCATGCGATTCCTGCTGATGCTCGCCGTGCTCGCGTCGGCGTTGCCGGCGCTCGGGTACGACCTCGGCACCCAGGCCCCCGCCAAGCCGCTCTCTGCGCCGCCAGCCCCACCGCCCGACCCGGCGGTCATCCGCCAGGGCGGCGACACGATGGCCGATGCGGTCTACATCCCGCAGCTGTCCGACTTCTCGACCACCGGCACCACGGCCGGCTACACGAACGACTACGACGAGGTCTGCCCGTACACCGGTTCGACCGCGCCCGACGTGGTCTACCGGTTCTCACCGCAGGCCGACATCGTCGTGGCCATCGACATGTACGGATCGAGCTACGACACGAAGATCTACGTCTACCGCGAGGACTTCGAGCTGGTCGCCTGCAACGACGACTTCTACAGCGACTGGACGTCGAAGATCGAGAACCTCGCGCTGTCCGCCGACACGAAGTACTTCCTGGTGATCGACGGGTATGGAACGAGCGCCGGTGCCTACATCCTGACGATCGTCGAGTACGTGCCGTGTATACTCGACTGTCCGGGCGGATTTCAGCACGAGAACGAGCCGCCGCTCGTGGACGGCTACGTCGACAACTGGAACGGTGGCTGCAATTCGCCGCCCGACTACCCGTTTCAGGCACTCCCCTCGTGGTTCTGCGGTCGTTCCGGATACTACCTGAGCGCGAGCGGCGGCTCCTCGCGTGACACCGACTGGTTCACGAGGGTGATCCCGTGGGGCGGCGTGCTCGAGGTGACCGGCGATGCCGAAGAGGCTACCTACATGTTCGAGCTCGGTCCCCAGAACTGCGGCTCGGTCGCCGTGGTCCAGAGCCTCATCGTCGGCCCCTGCGCTCCCGGCACGCTGACGATCGTGGGCGCTGCCGGCTCGACCGTTTGGTACTGGGCTGGCCCGACGTCCTTCTGGGACGGCGAGACCTACGAGTACGACTACATCCTGTACACAGACTACTGGGCCCCGGCGGTCGAGGTCGAGAACCGAAGCTGGACGGACGTGAAGGGGTTGTTCCGGTAGCCGCCGCGCCATCGCCGCGCAGCGGTCGCCGAGGCTCGACTGGCTGGCCGCGCGCGAACCCTGGTGTCTTGGCGGCGCGGTTCGGCGCCTACGCCGCCAGCTCCCGGTGCGCCTCGATCAGCTTCTCGACGACCGCCGGGTCCGCAAGCGTCGTCACGTCCCCGAGCCCCGTATACTCGCCGGCCGCGATCTGGCGCAGGATGCGGCGCATGATCTTGCCGCTGCGGGTCTTGGGCAGGCCGGGCACGATCATGATGGCGTCCGGCGTCGCGAACGGGCCGATCACGTGGCGGACCTGCTCCTTCAGGCCGCCCACCAGCTCGTCGTGCGTCGCGCCGTTGGTCGAGTTCGCGAGGATCACGTAGGCGAAGATGCCCTGGCCCTTGATCTCGTGCGGGAAGCCCACGACCGCGGCCTCGGCGACCGCCTCGTGCGCGACGAGCGCGGCCTCGACCTCGGCCGTGCCGAGGCGGTGGCCCGAGACGTTGATCACGTCGTCGACGCGGCCGGTGATCCAGTAGTAGCCGTCCGCGTCGCGGCGGCAGCCGTCGCCGGTGAAGTAGTAGCCGGGGTACTTGCTGAAGTAGGTCTCGTAGAACCGGTGGTGGTCGCCCCAGACGGTGCGCGCCTGACCCGGCCAGGACTGGGCAAGGCAGAGGTTGCCCTTGACGTCGTTGCCGTGCAGCGGCCTGCCCTCCTCGTCCATCACCACCGGCTTGACGCCGAAGAACGGCAGCGTGGCCGACCCGGGCTTGAGCGGCGTGATCCCGGGAAGCGGCGTGATGAGAATGCCGCCGGTCTCGGTCTGCCACCAGGTATCGACGACGCAGCACTTGCCCTTGCCGACCAGGTGGAAGTACCAGCGCCAGGTCTCGGGGCTGATCGGCTCGCCGACCGTGCCGAGGACGCGCAGCGAGTCGCGACTGCTGCGGTCGAGGATCTCGTCGCCCTCGCGGGCGATGGCGCGGATCGCCGTGGGCGCCGTGTAGAAGATGTTCACCCCGAGGTCGTCGACGATCTGCCAGTAGCGGCCCGCGTCGGGATAGGTCGGGATGGACTCGAACATCACGGTCGTCGCGCCGTTGGCGAGGGGGCCGTAGATGATGTAGGTGTGCCCGGTGATCCAGCCGACGTCGGCCGCGCAGAAGTAGATGTCGCCGGGGTGGTAGTCGAAGACGACACGGTGGGTCATCTGGGCGTACACGAGGTAGCCGCCGGTCGTGTGCATGACGCCCTTGGGCTTGCCGGTCGAGCCGCTGGTGTAGAGGACGAACAGCGGGTCCTCGGACCCCATCCACTCGACCGAGCAGGTCGACCGCTGCTTGCGGCACTCCTCGTCGAGCCAGAAATCGCGGCCCGGGACCATCTCGGTGGCGCCGTCCGTGCGCCGGGCGACGAGCACCGCGTCGATCTGGTCGAGCCCCTCGATCGCGCGGTCGACGGTCTGCTTGAGGTGCAGGACCTTGCCGCCGCGCAGACCCTCGTTGGCGGTGATGACGACGCGGCAGCCGGCGTCGAGGATGCGGTCGCGGATGGCCTCGCTCGAGAAACCGCCGAAGACGACGCTGTGGATGGCGCCGATGCGCGCGCAGGCGAGCATGGCGTAGGCGAGCTCGGGGATCATCGGCAGGTAGATGCAGACGCGGTCGCCCTTGTGCACGCCGTGGGCCTTCAGCACGTTCGCCACGCGCGCCACCTCGTGCTTGAGCTGCCGGTAGGTGATGCGCTGGTACTGTCCGGGCTCGTCCTTGGCCCAGATGATCGCGACCTGGTCGCCCCGCTCGACCAGGTGGCGGTCGACGCAGTTGTAGCACGCGTTGAGGCGGCCGCCGAGGAACCAGCCGAAGTCGACGTTCTCGTAGTCGCTGTCGAGGACCTGCCGCCAGGGGTGGAACCAGGAGAGCCGGTCGGCCTCCTTCGCCCAGAAGGTCTCGGGATCGTCGAGCGACAGCCGGTACAGCCGCTGGTACTCCTCCAGGGATCCGATGGTGGAGCCGGCGGCGACATCGGGGTTGGGTCCGTAGACCTCGGGGTGGTTGTCGGCCATGGCCTCGTGCCTCCTCGCGAGCGGGGTCGGACCCGGCGGGATCGGCGGGCGCCGTCCGCCACGCCGGGCCACCGGATGCGGCGATCGAATAGAAGACTATTTGATACTTGTATATTGGTTGCGCGACAAGGGGCCGGGACGCGCGCGCGGTCAGAGATCCGCGGCGTCGTCGGCGGCCAGGGACTGGCTGGCGTACTGCCCCACGCGGTGCTCGCGCAACGCGGCGCGGATCTCGGCGACGATCGCCGGGTCCTCGATCGCCGGCGGCGTGACGATCTGCTCCTCGACCGCGAGCCGGCGGATGGTCGCGCGCAGGATCGTGCCGGTGCGGGTCTTGGGCAGACGCGCGACCACGATCACCTGCCGGAGCGCCGCGACGGCGCCGATCTCGCGGCGGATCAGCTGCACGAGGTCCGCCTCGATCTGCGCGGCGCCGCCGGCCGTGCCGGCCCGGAGCACCACGAGGCCGATCGGCACCTGGCCCTTGAGCGGATCGTCGATGCCGACCACGGCGCACTCCGCGACGGCGGGATGGCTCGCGAGGATCTCCTCCATGCCGCCGGTCGACAGGCGGTGGCCGGCCACGGTGATCACGTCGTCGGTGCGGCCGGCGACGAACACGTAGCCGTCCTCGTCGAGGTGTCCGCCGTCCGCGGTCCGGACGTAGCCGGGGAACGCGGCGAGGTAGGTCTCGCGGAACCCGTCGCTGTCGTTCCAGAGGCCGGTGAGGCAACCCGGCGGCAGCGGCAGCTCGAGGCACAGGTGGCCGGGCTTGCCCGGCGCGACCGGCGTGCCGGCGTCGTCGAGCGCAGCCACCCGGAAGCCCGGCACGGGCAGGGTCACCGAGCCGGTCTTGACCGTGTGGGGTTCGAGACCCATGGGATTCGCGGCGACCGGCCAGCCGGTCTCGGTCTGCCACCAGTGGTCGACGATCGGCACGTCCAGCACGAGGTTCAGCCACTCGAAGGTGGCCGGGTCGAGCCGCTCGCCGGTCAGGAACACGGAGCGCAGCGTCGAGATGTCGTACCGCCGGCGCAGGTGGGCGTCGGGGTCGTCCAGGCGGATCGCGCGGAACGCCGTGGGCGCAGCGAGCAGCGCGCTCACGCCGTAGTCCTGGATGACCCGCCAGTACGCGCCGGCGTCGGGCGTGCGCACGGGTTTGCCCTCGAACAGCACGGTCGAGCAGCCGTGGATCAGCGGGCCGTAGACGATGTAGGAGTGCCCGACGACCCAGCCCACGTCCGAGGCCGCCCAGAACACCTCGCCCGGATTGGTGTTGTAGATCGCCTTGAGCGAGTACCGCAGCGCGACCGCGTGGCCGCCGTTGTCGCGGACCACGCCCTTGGGCCGGCCGGTCGTGCCGGCGGTGTAGAGGATGTAGAGCGGGTCGGTGGCGGCGACCGGCACGCAGGCCGCCGGCTCGGCGCGCTCGACCAGCTCGTGCCAGTCCAGGTCGCGGCCCGGCGCCAGCGCTGCGGCAACCTGCGGCCGCGCAAAGACGATCACCTGCGGCGGCGGGAAGCGCGCTTCCGCGAGCGCCGCGTCGACGAGCGGCTTGTACGCGACGACGCGCGAGGCTTCGAAGCCGCAGCTCGCCGTGATCAGCAGCCGGGGCTGGACGTCGTCGATGCGGACGGCGAGCTCGTGGGGCGCGAAGCCGCCGAAGACCACCGAGTGCACCGCGCCCAGGCGCGCGCAGGCCAGCATCGCGACCACGGCCTCGGGGATCATCGGCATGTAGACGACGACCCGGTCGCCCTTGGCGACGCCGAGTCCCTGGAGCGCGCCCGCGAACCTCGCGACGTCGTCCCGCAGCTCGCGGTAGGTGCGGCGGCGGCGCTCGCCGGCCGCGGGCGAGTCCCAGAACAGCGCCACCTGCTCGCCGCGGCCGCCGTCGACGTGGCGATCGAGCGCGAGGTGGCAGGTGTTGAGCAGGCCGCCCTCGTACCAGCGAGCAAGGCCGTTCACGTCCTCGGTGAGGATCTCCTGCGGCTTGCGGAACCACTCGATGAGGTCCGACTTCTGCCGCCAGAAGAACCGGGGGTTCGAGACCGACAGCTCGTGGATGTCCCGGTAGCGCATGGACCGCCCTTCCGCGGGTGCGGGCGGGGGCGGGCGCCGGATCGCGCGCGCCCCCGGGGCGGTCAACGTACGAGCATCAGGCGGGTGGTCGCCACCGTGCCGGTCGCGGTCCGCAACCGGCCGAGGTAGGCGCCCGAGGGCAGCGCGCGGCCGCCGGCGTCCACGCCGGACCAGCCGACCTCGGTCACGCCGGCCGGCGCCGGACCGTCCCAGATCGTAGCCACGCGGCGGCCGGCGAGGTCGAGGACGTCAAGGCGGACCGGCTGCGCCGCGTCCAGCCAGAACCCGAGGGTCGTCCGCGGATTGAACGGATTCGGATGGCAGGGCAGCAGCCGGGCGAGCGGCGCCGGCACGTCGCCCGGAACGCCCACGCCGGCCGGGCACTCGTAGGCGCCCACGTCGACGCGGTCCTCCAGGACGCGCACGTTGCCGGCGAGGTCGACCGCCGGCAGGTTCAGCCCGGACGCGTCGATGGCGCCGGCGTTGCGGCATGGCGAGGTCAGGCAGACGGCGTACGGATCGTCGCCGGAGCCCGTCCACTCGGGCGGCGCGTCGAGGTTACCGTCGCCCAGCACGACCGTGCCGGCGAGGCCCGCCCCCGCGAGATCCTCGACGTCGCTGTAGCTCAGCGTGGCTGAACAACCGGTGCCGCCGCTGTACTGCGGGCCGGTCGGCGCCACGTTGCCCCACAGGAGGTTGTCCACGAGGACCGGGTTGCTGGGAAAGGTCGCGCCGGAGACGACCTGACTCGCGTAGATCCCGCCGCCCTGGCTCGTGGCCAGGTTGTCGGCGATGGTGTTGTTCGTGATCTGCGGGCTCGAACCCTCGAGCCAGATGCCGGCTCCGGTCGAGGTCGCGTGCCCGACGATCAGGTTGCCGATGATCTTCGGGGCGTAGAGGTAGGTGTGGATCGCCCGGGTGTTGCCCGCGAAGCGATTGTTCACGACCCAGGCCGCGGCGCCGGAGAGATAGAGCGCCTCGCCGTCGTTGCCGTCGAACACGTTGCCGCGGATGTCGGCGGCCGAGTTCACGAAACAGGCGATGGCCGCGCCGCGGACGGCCGAGTTGCCGGTGAAGACGTTGTCGTAGATGTCCGGGGCGGCCCAGTAGCAGTAGATGCCGCCGCCGTCGTGGCCGGAGTAGTTGTCTGCGATCGTGTTGCGCTCGATGGTGACCTGGGTCGAGTAGTCGCAGGCGATGGCGCCGCCGCCCCACGAGCCAGCGCCGTAGGTCGCCTCGTTGCCCCTGATCAGGCAGTTCGCGATCACGGCCGTCGCGTGACCGAGATAGATCGCGCCGCCGCTGTTGTCGGGGCACGAGCCCGACGCCTTGCCGTCCTGGATCCGGCAGTAGCGGACCTCGCTGGCCGGCTGCGCGTACGTGTAGGTGTCGAGGAAGCGCAGGCTGTGCCACCCGGTGCTCGGCTGAGCGGCGTGGAACAGGATCGTATCGGCGGCGGTGCCGACCGCCATCAGGCAGCCGCGGACGGTCAGCGAGTAGTGGTCGAGGAACCGGACCTCGACGCCCGGCTCGATCACGAGCGTCTGACCGAGCGGGACCTCGATCTCCCCCTCGACCAGGTAGGGCGAGCCCGACAGGGTCCAGGTGCCGCTGACCTCCCCGGCCGGGACCGGATCGGAGCGGGCGGCGCCAACCGGCAGCAGGACCATGAGGACCGCGACGACCGCAGCGCGTACGGCGACGGGCGAGGCACACATATCCGAACCTCCCGGGGTCTCCGGCGATTGATGGACGTCAGGACGTCCGGCGCTCCTCGATACTAACGCCGACGAACGACCGGAATCACAGGAGACGGCGGATTGCGGGATCGGCCGTGGCGCCGCGGTCAACCGGCGCGCCGGCGGTCCAGGGCGGACCGCACCCGCGACAGCAGCTCCCGCGGCGTGAACGGCTTCTGGATCAGGTCCAGGTCCTCGCCGGCGTCGAGCCCCTCGGCCAGCGAGCTGTCGGTATAGCCCGACGTGTAGAGCACGCACAGCTGGGGACGCTCGGCCAGCAGCGCGCGCGCCAGCTCCCGCCCGCCGAGGCGCGGCATGACCATGTCGGTCACGAGCAGGTCGAAGTGCCGCGATCGCGCGACGGCCAGAGCCTCGGCGCCGTCGCGCGCGCGCAGGACTGTGTAGCCTTCCCGGCTCAGGACCCGCTCCACGAGGGACGCGACGCTCGCCTCGTCCTCCACCAGGAGGATCGTCTCGTGCGCGTCCGCCCGGCGTTCGACCGGCGAGGTCGGGGCGGCGGCGAGCGGCGTTTCGTCCGTACTCGGCAGGAAGATCCGGAAGACCGTGCCCACACCGACCTCGCTCTCGACCGTGACGTCACCGCCGCTCTGGCGGATGATCCCGTACACGGAGGACAGCCCGAGTCCGGTTCCCTTGCCCAGCTCCTTGGTCGTGAAGAACGGATCGAAGATCCGCTCGAGCACGTCCGGCGAGATGCCCTCGCCGGTGTCCCGGACCTCGAGGACGACGTAGCGGCCCGCCTCGAGCCGCGACGCGGCGCCGTTGACCGCTCCGCTCTCGTCGGCCAGGCTGGTCGCGAGCGTCAGGACCCCGCCGCCGGGCATGGCGTCGCGCGCGTTGGTCGCCAGGTTCAGGACCACCTGCTCGAGCTGGGCCGGATCGGCCTTGACGCAGAGGTCGTCCGGAGCGAGCCGCAGCTCGACCTCGATGCGCTCGCCGATCACCCGGACGAGGAGGCGGGTGAGGTCGCGAAGCAGCGCGTTCAGGTCGATCACCTGAGGCTGGAGATCCTGCTTGCGGCCGAAGGCCAGCAGCTGGCCGACGAGCTCGGCGGCGCGCTCGCCGGCGTGCTTGATCTCGGCGACCTGCTCGAGCAGGTCGGCCTGGTCCGCGAGCGCCCCCGCGAGCAGCTCGGCGTGGCCCAGGATGGAGACGAGCAGGTTGTTGAAATCGTGCGCGATCCCGCCGGCCAGCTTGCCGATCGCTTCAATCTTCTGCGCCTGCCGCAGCTCGGTCTCGAGGCGCTTGCGCTCGGTGATGTCCCGCCAGACCACGTGCAGGCGCGGCCGATCTCGCCCCGGAACCGCGGTCAGGAGCACCTCGACCGGGAAGATCTCGCCGTCCGCCCGCCGGTGGAGCCATTCGAACCGGTGGCTGCCGCGCGCGAGCGCGAGCGCGATCATCTCGTTCGCCTTCGCGAACGACGGGCAGCCGTCTGCCTGCAACGGCGGCGACAGGTCGGCGGGGTGGGTCTGGAGCAGCTCCTGTTTGTCCCGGTAGCGCAGCATGTCGACTGTCGCCTGGTTGCAGTCGACGAACGTCTCGTTCTCGATGATGAGGATCGCGTCGGCGGAGCGTTCGAAGAGCTCGCGGTAGGGATCGCCGCCGGCGTCGGGCCGGTCAGATTTCACGGCGTCCGCTGGCGAGCTATCCATCGCGTCCTCCTGCCAGAGTCGGCCGCCGCGGCTCGACGCGACCGGTCGTTCCGCGAGGCGCCCGCGCCGAGACCAGGGTCATTCGCAGTCATACTAGTCATACTATCGGGGATTGATTCAGTCGCCAACTATGCGGCGGCCGGCCCAGCCGACTTTGAACATCCGTTCTGGTTTTCACCGATCTTCGTCCCCGCGGCGCCAATAGATGTCGGCGCGTGGCCGCGGTCCCCGCGAACGGCCCGGCGGTCAGCGGGTGAGGAATCCGGCGACGGCGGCAGTCATCAGCGTCGCGATCGTGCCGGCGAACATCGCGCGCAGGCCGAGCCGCGCCACGTCGGCGCGCCGCTCGGGCGCGATCGCGGCGATGCCGCCGATCTGGATACCGATGCTGCCGAAGTTCGCGAAGCCGCAGAGCGCGTAGGTCGCGATCACGGTGGAGCGCGGACCCAGCCCGCCGGCGTGCACGACGTCCATCATCTGGACGTAGGCGACGAACTCGTTGACGGCGATCTTGGTGCCGAGCAGGTTGCCTACGATCCGCGCCTCGTGCCACGGCACGCCCAGGCACCAGGCGAGCGGCGCGAAGATCCAGCCGAAGATCTCCGCCAGCGACGTGCCGATCCAGCCGAGAGCGTAGTTGATCATCGCGACCAGGCCGATGAACACCAGCAGCATGACGGCCACGTTCGCGGCGAGTCGCAGGCCGACCGTGGCGCCGCCGGCCGCGGCGTCGAGCAGGTTCGCGTGCTCTCTCGGGATGTCCAGGCGCGCGCCTCCCGCGGTCGGCGCCGCCTCGGTCTGCGGGTACATGATCTTCGCGGTCAGCAACGCCGCCGGGGCCGCCATCACGCTGGCAGCCACGAGATGGCCGGCGTCCAGGCCGAAGCGCACGTAGGCGACCATCACGCCGCCCGCGATCGTCGCGAACCCCGCGGTCATGCAAGCCATGAGCTCGGAATTCGTGATCGACGCGATGTACGGGCGGATCACCAGCGGGGCTTCCGTCTGGCCCACGAAGATGTCGGCCGCGGTCGAGAGCGACTCGGCGCCGCTGGTGCCCATGGTCCGCCGCATCGCCCAGGCCATCGCGCGGATGACGCGCTGCATGACGCCCAGATGGTAGAGGATCGCCATCAGGCTGGAGAAGAAGACGATCGTCGGCAGCACGTGGATGACGAAGATGGTGCCGAGCGGGACGAGCGCGCCGGTCGCCGCGTCCGTGGCCTGCCACCAGGACAGCCCGCCGCCGGGTTCCAGGTTGGCGACCAGGTCCTCGCTGGTGCGGAACAGCCCGCCCCAGAGAAACGCGCTGCCGGCGTCGGTGAAGCTGAGCAAGCGGTTGACCGCGGCATTGGCCCACCCGAACGCGCGCTGGCCCCAGGGCGTGCGCAACAGCAGCAGGGCGAAACCGAGCTGCAGCGCGAGACCCCACAGCACCGTGCGCCACGGGAATCGCCGCCGGTCGAGCGACATCAACCAGGCCAGGGCGACGAGGATCACGAGCCCGCAGGCCGCGACGAGGTTGCCGGCGTTCATAGCGGCGCATTCTAGCGGGTCCGCCGGTCGATTGACAGCGCAAAGGACGAGCGGACGCGGGCCGGGTCCGCGCCACGCGCCGCGGCGCGAGGTCGCCGGTGTCCCTCCCCTCGCTCGCGTGGTACCATTGCCGTACACGGTGGACGGCCCAACCGCTTAGCCCGGAGGAATGCGCACGTGCGAACGACAGCGATCGGAATCGTGGCGGCGATCAGCGTCGGCCTGGCCGGCTGCGCCGCGATGGAGGACGTCGATCTGGGGACGGTGCTCGGAGGCGCCGGGCCGCTCGACGAGGCGACCGTCGCGCGCGGGCTCAAGGAGGCGCTGTCGGTGGGGACCGGGCGGGCCGTCGGCCAGGTCGGCCGGCTCGACGGGTATCTCGCGGACGCAGCCCTGAAGATCGTGCTGCCGCGGGAGCTGCAGGACGTCGCGGGGACGCTGCGGTCGGCCGGTCTCGGGAGCAAGATCGACGAGCTGGAGGTCGCGATGAACCGGGCCGCCGAGCAGGCGGCCGGCGAGGCTGTAACCGTGTTCGGCGACGCCATCCGCGGCATGACCCTCGCGGACGCCTGGGGCATCCTGCGCGGTCACGACACCGCCGTCACGGACTACTTCCGCCAGCGGACCGGCGTCGCGCTGGCCGCGCGCTACCGGCCGATCGTCGAGTCTCGGCTGCGCGCGGTCGGCGGCTACGGCCTGTACGAGACGCTCGTGGCCCAGCTCGAGAGCCTGCCGTTCGTCGATCCGCCCGATCTCGACCTGGTGGGTTACGTCACCGACCGCGCGCTCGGCGGTCTGTTCACGGTGCTCGCCCGCGAAGAGCAGCGGATCCGCCAGGATCCGCTGGCCCGCACGACCGCGCTCCTGCAGCGCGTGTTCGCGGCGCAATGAGCGCAGGGACCGGACGCTCCTCCCTGCCGAGGCTCTCGGTGCATCCTGGGCACCGCGGGTCGGGCGGGTAGGGTCCCCGGGCGACGGCGCGCCCGGTGGCGGCGCCGCGGGTGGATGCAACCTCGGCCCGGGCGTTCGCGTCCCACCAATCGTGCGAAGGAGGTCCGCCATGGTCACCCGGCGCGCGCTGACCACCGAGACCAAGTATCGGCTGCTGCTGCAGATCGCCAATCGGATCCGCGACACGCTCGACCTCGATCGGATCCTCGGCCACCTCCTCGAGGCCGTGCGGTCGGCCGTCGGATACGACGCGGCCGGGATCTTCGTCCGATACGAAGACCTGATCCCCGCGGCGCACCGGCGACCGGCGGCGATCATCGCGGGGGTCGCCCGACAGGGCTTCGATCTGAATCGCCCCCAGGGCGACCCCATGCTGAACCTGGGCCTCGGCATCGTCGGGGATGTGATCCGTACGGGTGAGCCCGCAATCGTCGCCGACGTCCGGCTCGACTCTCGGTACGTCGCCGGCCGCGCGGGCACGCGCTCGGAGATCGTCGTGCCGATCATCTGCGACGGCCGTGCGATCGGCGCGGTCAATCTCGAGAGCGACCAGCTGAAAGCCTACGACGAGGGTGACATCGAGATCCTGCGCTTCTTCGCCGACGCGGCGGCGATCGTGATCCAGCGCGCCGTCCTGCACCGGCGGCTTCTGGACCAGCGCCGGCTCGACGACCAGCTGCAACTCGCGCAGGAGGTGCAAGCTGGCCTGCTGCCGGCTGGTCCGCCCGCGGTGCCTGGCTATACATTGGCTGGCCGGTGCATCCCGACCTTCGAAATCGGCGGTGACTGCTTCGACTACATCCCGCTGCCTGACGGTCGCCTCGCCGTGGTCGTCGCCGACGTCTCCGGCAAGGGCATCCCAGCCGCCCTGGTGATGGCCTCTTTCCGCGCCCTCGTGCGCGCTCGCGCTCTCACCGACCCCGAGCCGAACGCTCTCGCCGAGTTCGCGAACCGCGAGCTGCCCCGCCACCATGCGCGCGCCACGTTCGTCACCGCGATCTACGGCATCCTCGATCCGGTCACCGGCACGTTCAGGTACGTCAACTGTGGTCACAACCCGCCGCTGCTCGTGCGCGCCGACGGCACCGTGGCCGAGCTCTTTACCGGCGACTTGCCGCTCGGCGCGTTCGGCGATGTGGCCTACCACGCCGACGCGACGCAGCTTGGCGAAGGCGACGTGCTGGCGATCTACACCGACGGCGTCGTCGAAAACAGCGATGACGAGTTCGGCGACTTCGGTACCGAGCGCCTCGTCGACGTCCTGCTCCGCCACCGCGACCGGCTCCCGCACGCGATCGTCGAATCCGTCGTTGCCGAGACACGCCAGTTCCACGGCATCTCGACCTACCCCGACGATTTCACCCTCATGGTGATCCGGCGCGAGCGGTCCCAGTCGCGCGCGTGAACACTGTCCGACTCACCCGCCATGGGAACCTCCATCGGCGTTCTGTCCCCCATCCCAACGACGAGTGCCGTCGTTCCTCGTTTTAATATTCCAGTAAACTGGTCGCCCTGATCTCGTGTTGAAGTTAGCGGGGTTACTCGGCCGCGACAGGCCTACCTCGAACGCCATGATCAAGACGCCCGCGTCCAATTCGCGGGCAGCGGATTCACGGCCGTAGATCGGCATAAAGAAGATAAAAACACTGCATGAAAGAGCGCGCAATGTGCTCGGAGCATCATTGGGACTGGCGACCATTTCCATTGCCCTGTCCCCCTGTGAATTCTAATCTCGAATCCTCGTCCCCTGCCAACTTCCTCCTGGTCCCTTGCGGGAGAAGTCGAGCAGTTGTGGTATATTCCATCCCGGCCGCCCGGTCGTGGTCAGGAGACAATCTCATGCGGAAGCTGGCCCTGGTCGTCCTGTGGGTTCTCATCACCTCTGCGTTCGGTACCGCCCCCTCCCTCGCCGAGGTCGGCGTCTCGAAGACTGCTTGCATCTCCTTGTTCGGCGGGAAGTACGCGACAGCCGACGACGCGCGGGACGTCCTGCTGGCGATGGCCAAGGAAGCCGCGGTCCAGGAGATATTCGGGGAATTCATCCGGTCGCGAAGCAAGGTCGAGGACTTCGCCTTATCGTCCATGGACATCGAGACGACGACCGTCGGTTTCGTCCGCGTCAGGGGCAATCCGAGGTTCTATCAGGGCGACGGGTTTGGCGAGATATGCATCGCCGTCGATGCCTACGTGAGCGACGAGGATCTGAAGACCCTCGAACCGCGGCTTCTGACCAAAACGGTCGTGGTTGCCGATCCCAATCTGACT
Source organism: Candidatus Krumholzibacteriota bacterium (assembly GCA_022711765.1). Lineage (GTDB taxonomy): Bacteria > Krumholzibacteriota > Krumholzibacteriia > LZORAL124-64-63 > LZORAL124-64-63 > Glo-17. The sequence continues at coordinate 199,668 of JAKLEB010000002.1, read as the reverse complement.
CTGAAGGAGGTGGAGCAGAAGGCCAAGGAGCAGGCGTGCCTGACCGCGCTCATCGAATTCGATCCGAAACTGAAAGAAAACGATCCGGATGCCCTGCTGACCCTGCTGCACGAGGTCCAGTATTCGAACGGTCAGTTCATCGAGGGTACGACCGCCTACTCGATCCAGATGACTGGCACGATCTACCCGATTGAACTCCTCGCCCTGCAGCAGACGCAGCAAATACTCGGCACGCCGGAGCCGCTGGTCGTGAATCTGCCGGCCAGCGCCTTCACGGCATCCAGTGTCTGGATGAACGACGCCCAGCATGCATCCCACCAGGCGAAATTCACCGGCACGGCCGTTTCCAACTGGTCGGCGGCCGCGAACAACTTGGAGCAGTGGCTCCAGGTCGATCTTGGCGCCAAGGCCCGGATCCAGGCGGTTGGTACGAAGGGAAGATACCGGGGCGACCAGCAGTGGGTGACTTCGTACAGCCTTTCCTACAGCCTGGACGGGGCGAACTGGACTGACTGCTTGGATGCCAGCGGATCGCGGACATTCAGGGGGAATGCTGACACGCAGACCGAAGTGCGGCACACCCTCTCGCCCCCGATCGTGGCCAGGTACGTCCGGTTCCATCCCGCCGCCTGGAACAAACACATCACGATGCGGGTGGAGGTCTACGGATCGTACATTCGCTGAGAGGCCCAAGGTCCGCGTTCAATCGGAGAAGACCTCCCGGACGTCGACCTCCATGATCACCTCGGCGGTGCCGTCCGGCTGGAAGACGGTCTCGCCGACCTGATGCGCCCCGCGGATTCGGCCGCGCATCCTCTCCACGATGACCGAGGACTCGAGCACTCCGTCGCGCATCAGGACCTTGGACTCCACCTCGAAGGTGTCCACGAGCTTCAGGAGGTTATTCTTGGCATCTAGCTGAGCCGCCCTGACCGCGCTCTGCCGCTGCACGCCGGCCGGAAGGTCCTCGTTCGGCACGCCAATCCCGCTGGCCCGGATGAGCTTGCGAGACCAGTTGAATTCGCCGCTCTCCAGGACCTCGATCTTGTCCTTCGACGCCTCCATCTCCGTGAACAGGGTGGAGATCGATTGCTGCAACCCTTCGATCCGCGCGTCCTGGTCTCCCACCCGGGACTCGACCTGCTTCAACCGGTCCTCGATCTGCCGAATGCCGACCTCAACGACCTCTCGGAGGATCGCCTCCTCATGCTCGGCCCACGCCTCCATCTGACGGTTCGCCTCTGCCAGTCCGATGACCAGCAAGACATGGTAGCGCTTGCCGCGGGTATCCACCCACTCCTCCCGTATCCGGACGCCGCTGAGCGACGTCCTCGAGAATCTCTCGATCGTGGCGATGGTCTTCTCCTCGAGTGGAGCATCCGGGCCCACGCCGGTCTCCTGCTTGAAGCTCGAGAAGCTCGCGACGATTCGCTGCCCGATCATTGCCGAAAGCTCAGCGGCTGCATATCCGTAGGCGACCTGCTTCTCTTCGCCGGTCGGCAAGGAGTCGGCGAAGGCAACCTGGCCAATCCCCCAATAGGCATCGACGAGGTCCGGTCGTTGCAAGACCCAGTCGGGAGCGGCTGTTGCCGCCGCCTCGGCCAGCCGCGGGTGCGCGACCAGTAAAGTGGGGACGACGAGGAAAAACGTCGTGACGATACGCATCGTGGGTTTCATGGAGACTCTCCCCGGCTCGATCACTCGCCACGAAACGGGAAGTGCGCGCGGGAACATCGCGCAGTGAATGGTGCCCCGGCCCATCTCCTCGCGCGTCGACCCACCGATTCTAGCACGGCGGCGCCCGAGGTTGACGCGCAATCTTGCCGTGATCGCGATCGCGGGGCCGCTCTGGGCAAACTCGCGCGATCGTGGCGACCCGGACCGTCTCTGATGACCTGGAGTCCGCGGAATCTCGTCGACCAGTTCCGCCGTCCGATCCGCCTCCGCCCTCTCGCCCAGCCCGGCGCCGGCTGCTCTCGGGTCGAGGGATGGTCCTGCGCCAGCGCCGTCGGAACCGACCCGGCGGCTTCAGTGCGCGTGTCGGTCCTGGACGTCGGCAACACAGGCCGTGAATTCCTCGATCTCGATCTCGATGGTGGGCGAGGGAACCGCCGGCAGCAGGATGTTCTTCTTCACGTGCAGGATGTACGAAGCGTCGAACGCCAGATAGCGGAGCTGCGCGGGCTCGACCAGCGTCTCGTTGCCGGCGCCGAACAGCCAGCCGCCGTCGTTGGCCAGGACGTAGTCGCCGAAGATCCCCGTGGTCGAATACGCGACCCTGACGGCCGGGCCGGGCGCTCGATTGGTCCAGAAGAGGTAGAAGACGGCGCCGACCTGCACGATGCTGGCTGACTCCGCCACCCAGTCGGCGGTCACCGGGAAGTAGCCACGCCACTGCCAGTGGATCAGATCGCGGGAGGTCGCGAAGGCGATCGCCATGTACGACGCCCAGGGGGGCGCCAGGTCGGGGTGCAGGCGGATCGAGTTCAGCATCACGTACCGCAGGAGGCCGTACTCGGCGCCGCGGTCGAAGACGAACGGATCGCGGCAATCGTACTCCCAGGCGATTTCGAGATCGTCGGTGTCGTACGCGCTCCAGGGGAAGTTCTCGTGGTTCGGGCCGGCGAGGATCAGGCCGTCTTCGCCCGCCTCGTCGTAGCGCTGCCATTCCTTCAGGTCGGGCGACCTGGCCAGGCCCACCTTCTGGACCGCCTGGCTGGGCGGAGCGCCGGCCGGCCAGTCCACCCCGGTGTAGAACATGTAGTACAGGCCGTCCGCACCGTTGCGGATCACGTGCGGCGCCCACGTGAAGGATGGACTCCAGCCGTTCGAGCCCGTCCGCAGGTCGATCCGGGAATGGGTCGTCCAGTTGCGGAGGTCGGGCGAGGTCGCGTGCCCGAACGTCAATTCGCCCTGGCGCGAGGTCCAGCCCGTCTGCGGGTCGGTGATGTGGAACACGTGATAGCCCTCGTCCGTGCGGATGATGCAGAAATCCTTGATGCCGCCGGACCACGGGGCGTCGATGGTGTTCGGGTCCGAGTACGTCACCTCGATGTCGTGGCAGATGCTTTTCGCGAACGGGTCCGGCGCGGTGACGCCGGCGGGGTCCCGATCGCAACCGGCGAGCAGACTCGCGATCGACGCGGACGCCATTGCGACGAAACACGACCTGCGCATCGAACTGCTTACCCTCCGGCTGGAGCTGCTCCGGCGCTCCGGCGGCTCGGGCCGGGCGGCGATCGTCGCCGCCGGCATTCGGTCCGCATATCGCGTCCGTTCGAGTCGGAGCCCGCGCGGAGAAGTTAGGTCCGCCGCTCGCGGACGGCCACCGCGGTCCATGGATCTAGCCGCACCGGCGTTCACGGACCGGGCGGCGGTGGACGCGTCGTACCGGATCCGCTACGCTCGCCGCGATCGCCCCATCCGCCGAGGGAGTTGCCATGGGACGGCTGCGCTCGCCTGCGCTCTCCGCGCTCTCCGCCCTCGTCGCGGCGCTGTCCGCGTCGCTCGTCCTCGTCGCGTCGGTCCGTGCCGCCGCGCCGCCGGACCCGCGCCTCGACTGGTGGCGCGAGGCCCGCTTCGGCCTGTTCGTCCACTGGGGCCTGTACGCCGTCCCGGCCGGCGAATGGGCGGGCGAGACCGACTTCGGCGAGTGGATCCGCTCGTCGGCGCGGATCCCGCTCGCCGAGTACGACCGCTTCCGCGGCGGCTTCACCGCGCGCGACTTCGACCCCGACCTGTGGGCGCGGCTCGCCCGACAGGCCGGCATGGGCTATCTCGTCATCACGACCAAGCATCACGACGGCTTCTGCCTCTTCGCGAGCACCGAGACCGACTTCGACGTGCTGGCGACGCCGTGCGGCCGCGACGTGTTGCGGGAGCTCGCCCAGGCCTGCCGCCGCGAGGGGATCCGCATCGGCTGGTACCACTCGATCATGGACTGGCACCACCCCGACTACCTGCCGCGCCGCGACTGGGAGACGGACCGTCCCGTCGCGGACGCCGACTTCGCGCGCTACGTCGCCTACCTGAAGGCGCAGCTGCGCGAGCTGCTCACCGGCTTCGGGCCGATCGACGTGCTCTGGTTCGACGGCCAGTGGGAGGGCACCTGGACCGACGACCTCGGCCGCGAGCTCTACGCCTACGTCCGCTCCCTGCAGCCGGACATCCTCGTCAACAACCGCGTCGGTCGCGGCGGCGGCGACTTCGGCCTCGACGCGGCCCAGGGTCCGGTCGGCGACTTCGGCACGCCGGAGCTGCACGTGCCTCCGCAGGGCCTGCCGGGTGTCGACTGGGAGACCTGCCTCACGATGAACCGCCACTGGGGCTACAACCGCGCCGACCGCGACTACAAATCGGCGGCCGAGCTGATCCGGACCTTGGTCGACGTCGCCTCGAAGGGCGGCAACCTGCTGTTGAACGTCGGGCCCGACGCCGAGGGCCGCTTCCCTTCGGAGAGCGTCGAACGGCTCGAGGCGATCGGCCGGTGGATGGAGGCCAACGGCGAGGCGATCCGCGGCACGACGGCGAGCGCTCTGCCGGCGCAGGACTGGGGGCGGGTCACGCAGAAGACCGCGCCCGACGGGTCGTCGACGCTCTACCTGCACCTGTTCCGCCGGCCGGCCCACGGCACGCTCACCGTGAACGGTCTCCTGAACGAACCGGACGCGGCGTACCTGCTCGCGGACACCGCGCCGCGGCGATCGCTCTTGACGTGCTGCTCCGATCAGGCCCTCGTCGTCGAGCTTCCCGACGCTCCCTTCGACACGGTGGCCACGGTGGTCGCGCTCCGGTACCGCGCGGCGCCGGACGTCGCGGTGCCGCCGGCGATCGCCGCCGCGGCGCCGATCTTCGTCGACGCGCTCGACGTCGCGGTCAGCTCGCCGCAGGCGGACGTCGAGCTGCGCTACACGCTCGACGGCACGCCGCCCACCCGCGAGTCGGCCCTCGCCACCGCGCTCGTCTCCCTGCGCGACACCGCAACCGTGACCGTCCGCGCCTTCCGCGCCGGCCGGCCGGTGAGCCCCCCGGCGACGGCGACGTTCACGCGGGTCGCGCCGCGTCCCGCCGCGCCCGTGGCGGCGACGGCGCCGGGCCTCGACTGCGAGTGCCGCGAGGGCGAGTTCGAGGTGCTCCCCGACTTCGACGCTGGGTCCGCCTCGCCCGCCTCGCCCGCCTCGCCCGTTGCGGTCGCCCGCGCCGTCACCACGGCCTTCGAGCTCGACGCCCGCCCGCGCGAGGACCGCTTCGCTTGCCGCTTCCGCGGCCACGTGCGCGTCCCCGCGGACGGCGTCTACCGCTTCTTCCTGCGCTCGGACGACGGCAGCCGGCTGTGGCTCGGCGACACGCTGGTCATCGACAACGACGGCCTGCACTCCTCGCACGAGGAGTCGGGATGGGTCGCCCTCGCGGCCGGGCTGCATCCGCTCACGGTCGCCGTGTTCGAGCGGACGGGCGGGTTCGAGCTGGACGTGGGGTGGGAGGGGCCAGGCGTCCCGCGGCGACGGCTGGGGGCGGACGACCTCGTGCACGTGGCGGAGTAGGCGCGGCTCGGTTGACCGTCCTTTCTCCGAGTCACGCCCCTCTCCGCTCGCAGCCATTCGACCGCGCTCCCGCCCTCCCTCGTGCTATGATCGAGCCGTAGTGGTCACCGTGGGTGGTTGGCCGCGATGTCTCGCCGGTCCCCCGAGCAGCCGCGGGTGGCCTTCACGGCTGACATGGGGAGGGCAGTTCGATCTCTACGGGTCCGGTGCCGCGGCGACCGAGCAGGCTCAGCACCTCGAGTTCACCATCCAGGCCGGAGGGTCCGGGACCGAGTTCGGCGCCCGGGTGACGAGCGTCTTCCTGCTCCGCGGCGACTTCGACATCCAGGTCGACTTCGCCATGCTCCAGTGGCCGGACCACAACGGCGTGCGCACGGCGATCGCGCTCACCGACGCGCTGTTCGATGACGACGGCGTGGAACGCTCGAGCCTCTCGAGCGGCGATCCCCTCGGCGCGCAGGAGGCCTACATCGCCGACTTCGTCGCCGGACCCATCGTGCTCGTCGCGACACAGGACCTGACCGGGCGCTTGCGGCTGGTCCGTTCCGGCGCCACCCAGACCGGATACTACTGGAGCGGCAGCAACTGGATCCCGATCCTCACCGGCTCAGCGCCGATCGCGGACCAGTCCGTCCAGCTACACATCTGGAGCCATGACTACGCGTTCCAGCACCAGCTCGTCCGCGCGGCCTTCGACAACTTCACCGTGGTCTCCGGCGATATTGTCTGGGGTACGCCAGCAACGGCGACGACCTGGAGCAGGGTGAAAGCGCTGTTCGGCGACGCGCCGGAGATCGGGCGGTGAGCGATCAGACACGCCATGGTCCTTACTGTCTGGAAGACCTGCCTCGAGATTGCGCTGGGCAACGAGCAATCGATCTCCGAGTCCCGGGACCCCGAGATCCTCGCAAGCGACGACCTGGAGTTCAACGCCCCCGTCAAGGGGATCGCGAAGGACCAGGCGCGCCACGAGGACGTGCCGGCGGGGACGATCGCGACTGCCCGGGCGGAGCGGCAGCCGCACATCGCCGTCGCCGCGGCCGGATCGACCCGTCTTCCCGCGGTCGTCACCTGGGGCGACCTCCCTGCCTGGCGGGATCGAGATCTGCGAGGTGCGCGGCCTCTACCTCTGCCCGTCATGAGGCGCTCGATGCTCTGGCACCGGTGTTCCTCCTTGCCCCACGACCGTCGCTGTTCGTAGTCTATTCCCGTCACTCGACCCCTTCGCCTCGCGAAAGGACCGCTCATGTCGCGACTCGCCCGCGTCGCCGCATCGCTCGCGCTCGCGCTCGCGGTGATCATTGCCGCCTGCTCCGACGACGACCCCACCGGACCGGTCGCCGACCCGCCGGCCGGCCAGCCCGCGCCCGTCGCCGACCTGACCGTCGCCGCGGCCACCGAGTCGAGCATCACCCTGGGCTGGACCACGCCGGGCGTCCCCGGCGACGACCGGCGCCTCGCCGAGTACGACCTGCGCCGTGCCGCCCTCGGCCAGGACGAGGTCGACTGGGACCTCTGGCAGGCCGTGGCGCTGCCCGCGCCGGCCGCGCCGGGCACGCCCGCGACGGCCACCGTCACCGGCCTCGCAGCCGGCTCCACCTGGGTCTTCCGCGTTCGCTCGCGGGGAGCCGGACCGTGGTCCCCGCTCTCGGCGGCGGTGGTGGCGACCGCGCATCCCCAGTGGGACCAGACGCCGCCCGCGCCGGTCGACGACCTCACGCTGCGCTGGCGCAGCGCGAACGAGCTTTCGGTCGTCTGGTCCGCGACCGGCGACGACGCCGGCTACGGCGAGGCCGCGACCTACGAGGTCCGCCACGCCGACGCGCCCCTCGACGCCGCGAGCTGGGACGCGGCCACGGTCGGCCCGCCGCCCGTGTTCGATCAGGAGCTGGAGCTGTGGACCTGCCAGCTCGTCGGCCTCGGCGACTCCCAGACAGCCCACGTGGCGGTGCGGGCCGCCGACGACGCCGGCAACTGGTCCGACCTCTCGAACGGCGTCGTGTCCGAGCCGCCCGCCGGCCACGTCTGGGAGGTTCGGGAAGACGGCAGCGGCACCGTGCCCACCATCGCCGAGGGCATTCGCCAGGCCGGCTACCTCGACCTGATCCTCGTCCATCCCGGCCGCTACACCGCGACCAATCAGGGCTTCATGGACGACCTCGGGATGATCTACGTCGGCCGGGACACGACCGACTTCACGCTCGCCTCCGCCGAGGGCCCCGAGGTCACGATCCTCGACGCCGAGGGACAGGGCTGCGTGATCTTCATGCAGAGCTACAACGACGGGGTCGTGATCGACGGCTTCACGATCACCGGCGGTGCCAATCCCCCCACGGGCGATCCCGAATACCCGCTCGCCGGCGGCCTCACCTACCATCTCACCAGCCCGACCGTGCGCAACTGCATCTTCGAGGGCAACGACGGCGGCCAGGGCGGCGCGATCGGCTTCTTCGGCGTCGGCACGCCGCTCATCGAGCACTGCATCATCCGCAACAACCACGCGACGCGCTACGGCGGCGCCGTCTACGCCGTCAACGTCCACGGCATGGACGACGACACCGAGCACGGGATCGCGCTCGTCGACTGCGTGATCGAGAACAACACCAGCGACTACCTCGGCGGGGGCCTCTGCTTCGTCAACGCCGTGGCGCTGGTGGAAGACTGCGTGATCGCCGGCAACGCCGCGGCCACGAGCGGCGGCGGCGTCTTCGTCACCGGACGCTCGATCAGCAACGACGCCGATACGTGGGTCCAGTTCGTGCGCACGACGATCGCCGGCAACACGGCGCCCCAGGGCGCCGCGATCCGGCTCTCGTCCACCAGCAACGGGACCGACAGCCGGTGGGGTCACACGCGGTGGACCGCCTGCATCGTGGCCGACCACGAGGACGCGGAGTCCATCAGCCTCCGCGAGAACACCGTCCTGGAAATCGGCTGCAGCGACGTCTTCGCGAACGCCGGCAGCGCGGCGCTGCCCGACGGCGCCACCGACCTCGGCGGCAACTTCTGGCTCGATCCGCTCTTCTGCGGTCCGGGCGCCCCCGACCCCTGGACGCTCGATGCCGCGAGCGCGTGCCTGTCGGGCTCCCATCCCGACAGCGCCGACTGCGGCCGCATCGGCGCCCGCGACGAGGGCTGCAGCCGCTAGCCGCGCCGCGCGATCCGACGACTGGACATCGGCGCCCCTACTCCACGAGGGCCAGCTTGCACCATCGCGCCTTGCCGGCGCTCACCAGCCTCGCCAGGTACACCCTGGCTGGCAGCGCACGCCCTCGCTCGTCGCGACCATCCCAGCGCACGGAGTGTCGGCCACCCTCCAGGGCCTCGGCGACCAGGGTGCGCACGGTCCGTCCGCGCACATCGTACAGCGCGAGTTGCACGAATCCGGAGTGTGGAACTGAAAACGAAACCTCGGTGGTCGGATTGAACGGATTGGGATTGGCGCGCAGCGCCAGCTGCACCGGGGGAAGACCGTCCGTGGCGGTAACGTCGTAGCAATGCAGGGGGTACCGGCCCCGTGACGTGATGAGTTCCCCCGACTGTACGTAAACCTGTCCGTAGACGTCGGCTGCACGCCCCAGCAGCATCGGCGACGCGGGATCCTGGAGATCGAAGGCTTCGCCGGCGCCGGTGTAGAGCACGTCGCCATCCCAGACCAGCGCGCCCACGGGGTAGTCACCGAAGGGCGCGCTGATCGCGACGGGGACGCTCTGACTCACGTCGTAAACGCGCGTGATGCTGCCTGGACCCTGGTAAAATGAGAACACGGCGAAGTCTCCGTGGTATACGGCGGCCTCACCCGGGAGCGGAATCGTCCAGGCGATCTGCGGCGCCTCCAGTTCGCTCACGTCGACGGCGAACAGGGAGGAGTTGGTGCTGCCGATCACGAGATCTCCGTCGCGCAGGCGCCAGTGCCGCACCGTGCCGGGAACGCTGCCGTGAACCACGGGAGCGCTCGGAACGGTGAAGTCGATCACCTGCAGGAGACCGTCGTCTCTACCCACCAGTACGATCGTGTCGCTGAGCGCAAACGGCGCTGTGAAGGCGCAGTCGCTCGGGAGGATCGCGAGGGTCGTCACGACGCCCGGCACGCTGATGTCCAGGTAGACGAGCTGATTGCCAGCGAATTCGGCATCAGAATGAAAGGCGCGTTCCTCGCCCAGCGCGATCGGACCCACGACCGGTAAAGGGGCATCCTCGGCCCCGTCCGGCAAGGCAGTGACGAGACGCTGCACGTAGAGGGGGCCGGCGATGGACACCACGAGATGGTCGCCGCGGGCTGCGTCGATGCCGAAATAGGCCTCCTCGCCGGCGGCACCTTGGTGCGCATAATGCAGGATCTCCTGGGGCCACGCCGGATCTCTCACGTCCCATACCCAGAAATCCTGGTCGAACATGACACCCTGCCAGCGGATGACGCTGCGGCCCAGATAGCCCGACTCCAGCTGACCGCCAGTCGTCACGTGAAAGGGCGCTCCGGACCAGGATACGAGCGGCGGGACGGGCGTCTCCTCCGTCCAGTCGACGCAGGTGGCGACGGCCGGCACGGCGGTGTGGAATACGAGCAACAGCAACCCGGAAGCGCACATCGCGTGGAGAGGACGATTGCGCATGGCGTTTCACCATCCGTGTCTGCGGGCGGTTTCTCGGATTCCGCCACACCCGCGACCGACACGACGCAATCATACCACATCGTCACCGCCGAGCGAACGGCGCAGACGGGACGCCAGGGTGCCCGCATTCAGGCGGCCGAACAGCGGGCGCGCCGTTCTCCGGATCCGCCGCCGGACTCCCGGGCATACCATTCGGACGATCGGCCAAGCTCCGGCGGCCGGCGGACTCCCAGTCACAATTCCCGGAAACTGGATCATTGTACTCCTCTATCTCCATCCATAGACTTGGCTCGAATCCGCGACCTGCGTCGCCCATGCAGGCAAGAGTTCTTAACGAGTCGGTCGCGGTGCCCCCTACGACCGGAGGTGAATCCCGATGAAGAAGAACCTGCTCGAAGCCCTCCTGCCCGCCATGGCGGCCGCCGCGGTCCTGACGGCCGCGCCGGCCCTGGCGGATGTGAATCCGGTGCTCCACTGGAACGACGTGGCCACGAAGGTCTCGGCCGAGGTGAAGACCGATCCCCTGACCGAGTCGCGGGTCTTCGCCATCATGCACATCGCCGTGCATGACGCGCTGAACGCCATCGAACCCCGCTACGAGGGATATGGGCCGGCGCTCCGGCCGGCGGCCGGAGCCTCGGTGGATGCCGCAGTCGCCCAGGCGTCTCACGACGTGCTCGTGGCGCTTCTGCCGAACTGCGCCGCGGCCTACGAGGCGGCCTTCAAGGAGGCCATGGCCGCCATCCCGGACGGCAGCGCGAAGTCCCGCGGCATCGACACCGGCCGGGAGGCCGCGGCGAGAACGCTGGCGGCGCGGAGCGGAGACGGCGCGGAGCGCCAGGTGGACTACACGCCGGGGGACAAGCCGGGCGCCTACCGGCCCACGCCTCCGGACTTCACGCCGGCCTTCTGCGTGCAGTGGGGAGGCATCAAGCCGTTCGCGCTCGAGTCCTCCGACCAGTACCGGCCGGTGCCTCCGCCCGCCGTCGGCGGCGACCGCGCCCGATTCGACCTCGAGGAAGTGGACATGATGGGCGTCAAGGACGGCTCGGCGCGCTCGGAGGAGCAGAGCGAGATCGCCCGCTTCTGGTACGAGAACTCCACTGCCGGATGGAACAGGATCGCCCGGGTGGTCGCCTCCGACAAGGAGCTCGACGCCCTGGACAGCGCCCGGCTCATGGCGCTCGTGAACATCGCCATGGCCGACGGTTTCATCGCCGGGTTCGAGGCCAAGTACCACTACAAGTACTGGCGGCCGGCCACGGCGCTCCGCGAGACCGGATCTCCCGAGTGGCTGAGCTACCTCTGGACGCCTCCGGTGCCCGACTATCCGTCCACGCACACCGTTCTGGGCGCGTCGGCCGCCGCGGTGCTCGCCCGCTTCTTCGGATGCGACTACGTCACCTTCAGTTCGACGAGCGGCGGGGAGTATCCGGGAATCACGCGGGAGTTCTGGAGTTTCACGCAGGCGGCGCGTGAAAACGGCGCGTCCCGCGTGTTCGCCGGCCTGCACTTCACGTCGGCGGTCGAGGCCGGGTACGCGCAGGGGAACGCCGTCGGAACCTGGGCGTTCGACCACGTGCTCAAGCCCCTGAAAGCGGCCGCCGCGGTGACGTTAGGCGGTGCGGCGCGCTGATCGTGAGCGCGGCGACGTGGCCGGGCTCCGCGATGTTCGCGGAGTCCGGCCGCCGGCGCGCGAGTCGCCCCGCCAACGACTACCGGACCAGCATCAGCTTCTGCCGCGCCACGCGGCCGCCTGCCTCCAGGCGCGCCACGTAGGTGCCGGAGCCGGCGTCCTCGGGCCGCCAGATGACCTCGCCCGGCCCCGCCGCGACCTCGGCGTCGAGCAACGTCTCGACGAGGCGGCCGCCGAGGTCGTAGACGCACAGGGTCGCGCGGCCGGCGGCCGGGACGTCGTACCGCAGGACCGTCGCCGGATTGAACGGATTGGGCGCAGCGCCCAGCGAGAGCCCGGCGGCGGCGGGCACGTCGTCGACCGCGGTCGGGAGGCTGCTGAGCTGCCACAGGCCGTCGTCGGCGGTGGCCACCAGCGTCGAGGGCCCGAGCGGCAGGAAGGTGCTGCCGGCGAGCTCGCCCGTGATGTCGGCCCAGTCCCAGTCGAGGAAGTCCAGGAGGACACGCTGGTCGTCCGTGACGGCGAGGGCGCCGCCCAGGCCGTGGCCGAGGTAGAAGAAGCCGACCGAGAGAACCGGCTCGGCAATCAACGGCGTGGGCTGCCACGTGCAGGTTCCCGTCGCGCTGTCGTAGTAGCCCGCGAAGATGCCGGCATCGGTGCAGGCCCAGATCGCGCCGGCGAGCTTGTCGGGGATGTCGACCCACAGCGCGTCCTCGTGCAGGCGGCGCACGTGCGCCCCGGGCGGCAGCCCGGCCGTGATGTCGTGCCAGGTGAGCCCTCCGTCCGGGGTCGCCGCGACGCCGGCGTCGCCGACGACGATCAGGGTCTCGAGGGTGGTCTCGTCCCAGTAGAGATCGTACAGGTCCTGCTGCCCGTGCCCAGTCAGCACCGTCCAGGTCTGCGCGTGGTCGGTGGAGACCACGAGCTGGCCGGGCTCGTCGCCGGCGCGCGAGCAGGACCACAGCTTGGTGAAGCTGATGCCATCGTAGCCCGCGAAGTCGACGAACGGCCCGCACGCCGGGGCGTGCGCCACCTGCGGCGGCTGCTGCCAGAGGTCCCGTTCCAGGTAGCCATGGCCGTCCGCGTCGACACGGCCGGTCAGGAAGTTGTGGGATCCCCAGAGCGGGATCAGCGCGGTCACCTCGCGATGCTCCGCGCCCGGCTCCTCGGAGAGGATCCACTCGTTCCCGTTCAGGAAGCGGAAGCCGACATCGGTCCCGATCGCCCGCCGGATCGCGTTGAATGAGAGGACGTGGGCGTCGTCCGCGCCGATCGGCGTCCACGGATAGTCGGGCTGGGCGGCGGCGGGAGCGGCGGCGAGGACGGCCACGGCGAGGATGGCGGGCGCGATCGCGAGCCGGGCGAGAGCTAGGCACAACATCGGGCACCTCCTGGGCGGGCGCGCTCCGGCCGGCGCGCGGATACCAGAGATTATACCGTATCAACGCCGCCCGAGAAATTGGTTCCGCGCCGCCGCCGGCCCCGCGCGGCGTCACGCCAGCTCGGGTTCCGGAGCGTTGGCTGGCGCCGCCTGTTCGACGGCCCGCCGGCGCCGCGCGACGAGCAGGTAGATCGCCGGCACCACGCGGTCCGACACGGAACCATTCCGCCGACATCGTCGCCGTCGATTCGGCGCCCGGCGAACCTCGCCGGCAGATGATCATTCGTGTTTGTTTTCATTGACGGCCGGGGCCGACCGCGTCACGCTGATTCGTGCTGCCGCGTCGTTGACCGCCAACGGCTTCGCCGTGACACCATCACCGTCGCGAGGTCGGCCATGAACCGTCTCCGGGTGGCTTCCCCCGTCCTGCTCGCGCTCCTCGTGTTCGGCGCGTCGTCCCGGTCGTCCGGCGCGCCTCCCCCGGAGCCATTCGCGTTTCCCCTCGTCGATCACGGACGCGGCCTCAGGCTGCACAAGGAGATGTACCTCCTACCCTACACCTACGCGAATCTCTACCACGGCGCGGCGACCGAGGTCGCCTTCCAGCTGAGCGCGCGGCACGACCTCTTCGGCACCCCGCTCTACTTCGCGTACACGCAGATCTCGTTCTGGCAGGCCTACAACGCCGACGCATCGTCGCCGTTCCGCGAAACGGACTACAACCCCGAGATCTTCTACCGGCACCGGGAGTCCCGCGTGGGACCGGGATTCCTCGGCGTGGACGCGGGTGCCGAGCACGAATCCAACGGACAGCGCGTCCCGCTCTCGCGGAGCTGGAACCTGCTCTATGTGGCGCCCTTCTACCACGGCGACAACTGGCTGGCGTACTTGAAGCTGCGCTACCGGCTCCCCGAGGACGAGAAGGAGACGCCCGAGGACCCGCTCGGCGACGACAACCCGGACATCACGGACTACCTCGGTTACAGCGATATCCACCTCTACTACGCGCTGCCCCGTGGGCATCTGCTGCACTTCCTGATGCGCGGCTACATCGGCACGGACAAGGGGAACGTCAGCCTGAACTACAGCTTCCCGATCCCGGGCAATGCGGACTCCTTCCTCGTCGTGAGGCTGTTCAGCGGCTATGGCGAGTGCCTGGCCGACTACAACCGCTCCATCGACCGGATCGGCGTCGGTATCATGTTCAACCGCTAGGGGTCGGCCAGGTCCGCGTTCTTCGCCTGCTCGCTGGTCGTGCTCGTCACGACTGGCCTGGCCGGTCGTGGGGACGATTCGGTCAGCCTTGCCCTGAAGCTCGGGTCGTGGACCCCGGTTCCGCCGACCGGTCGACGGGCAGGAGGCGCGTGAGGCGACGCGCGCCTAACGTCCGCTCATGTAGCCCGCGAAGTCGACGAACGGCCCGCACGCCGGGGCGTGCGCCACCTGCGGCGGCGGCTGCCAGAGGTCCCGCTCCAGGTAGCCATGGCCGTCCGCGTCGACGCGGCCGGTCAGGAAGTCGTGGGATCCCCAGAGCGGGATCAGCGCGGTCACCTCGGGCTCAAGGTTGATCGCCACGATCCGCAGCGGCCCGCCATAACGCGAGCACGGCGGCTACCGGACGATGACGAGTTTCCTCGACGTCACGGCGCCCGCGCTCTCGAGACGCACCAGATAGACGCCCGCAGGCACCGCCCTTCCACTGCCGTCGCGCCCGTCCCAGCGCGCGCTGTGGCGGCCGCTCCCCTGCGGAGCATCGGCGAGTAGCGCGACCTGACGGCCGGCGATGTCGTAGACCGCCAGCCGCACCGTCCCCGCCGCGGGCAGCGTGTAGGCAATTTCGGTGCGCGCGCGTAGCGGATTCGGCCACGCGGGATCGAGGTGCGGCAGCGGGCCCAGCGGCCGGCCGCCGTCGGCGACGCCCACCGCAGCGTGAGCCGTGCGCAGATCGGCCTCGGCCGCTCCGTTTCCCGGGTGCGTGAGCCAGGGCGTATGGGGGAAGAACGGCGAGTCGGCAGCGATGCGCAGGCGCCAATGGTAGAGCGTCTCCGCGGCGAGTCCACCTGCGAGCGTGGCGAGGGGGACCGCGCTGCCGATGCCTTGCAGCGGCGCCCCGGTGTCGACGCTGCCGCCGGTCGTGAGCCCCGTGCCATCGAAGGGAACACCGGAGGGCTTCACCTCGGCCTCGAGCCGGACCCGGCCACGCCCGGCGGCGCTGCGGCCGAGCGCCTCGAGCAAGAAGGAGGCCGGAGAGTCGGACTCGCCCAGGAGCGCGATCAGCGCCGAGCCGTCGCTGCGCGCCTGGCGGGGCCGTCGATCGAGACCCCGGCCCTCGTTGCCGAGGAAGCACTCCGCGAGCCCCTCGTAACCCTGGTCCCCGGTGTAGCTGGGCGCACCGACGAGCACATCGCCGTACCCGTCGCCGTTCACGTCGCCCGCCGTCGCCACCGAGCTACCTAGGTCAGCATTCTGAAAGGTCCCCGGGGGGAGCCACGTGACCCAATCAGGTGCGACGCTCAGGCCGAGGGACGAACCGTGATAGACATGGACGCGACCATCGTTGATCGTGAAATGATCGTAGCCGAATGCGCCAACGATCACGTCAGAGTACCCGTCCCCGTTCAGGTCCCCGGCCGTCGCCACCGCAGCGCCGAAGAAAGCGTCTGCCTGATCGCTCTCGGCGGTCCAGGCGGGCGAGGAGGCGAGGCCGATGGACGAGCCGTGATAAACGAAAGCCCGTCCTTCGCGGATCTGCCCACCGTTGTACCACCAGGCTCCCACGATGACATCCGAATAGCCGTCGCCGTTCACGTCTCCAGCTGTCGCCACGGAGTGGCCGAATTGCGCTTCAGCCTGGTCGCCAGCCGCGGTCCAGGCGGGCGAGGCTGCGAGTCCCTCCGCCGAGCCATGGTAGACAGAGGCGATTCCCTCGACGCCGAAATCGGCACTGTACTTGTCGGCTCCGACGATGACATCGCTGAACCCGTCGCCGTTCACGTCGCCCGCCGTTGCCACCGAGGTGCCGAAGTAGGCTTGCGCCTGATCGCCCTCCGCGATCCACGCGGGCGAGGTGGCAAGCCCTGCGGCGGAGCCCATGTAGACGAACGCCGCCCCCTCATCCTCCTGACCGCTGTCGTAAGTCTGAGCGCCCACGATCACGTCGGAGTAGCCATCGCCGTTCACGTCCCCCGCCGTCGCGACCGAGCAGCCGAAGTAGGCGTAGACCTGATCGCTCTCCGCCGTCCAGGCGGGTGTGATCGCCAGCCCGTCAGGCGAGCCGAGGTAGACGAACGCCCGTCCCTCATCCTGCTGTCCCCCGTCGAACGCCCAGGCGCCGACGATCACGTCCGAGAAGCCGTCGCCATTCACGTCTCCCGCCGTGGCCACCGAGTTGCCGAAGTTGGCGCCGAGCTGGTTGCTCCCCGCGGTCCAATCGGGAGCAGAACCCAGGCCACTCGCCGAGCCGTGGTAGACGAAGGCCCGGCCTGCGTTCTCCTGGCCTTCGTCGAAGAGCCGAGCGCCGACGATGACATCGGAGTACCCATCCCCGTTGACGTCCCCCGCCGTCGCCACCGAGAAGCCCATGGCGGCGAGGTCCTGGTCGCCCTCCACGACCCAATGCGGCATGTCCAGCGGGTCTGCGAGTCCCCCGGCCGCGCCGTGATAGACGAAGGCGCGCCCCTCGTCGCTCTGCCCGTTGTCGTAGTTGTAGGCGCCCACGATCACGTCCGAGTACCCGTCGCCGTTCACGTCACCGGCCGTCGCCACCGAGGCGCCGAACTGGGCGCTGATCTGGTCGCTTTCCGCGGTCCACGCGGCCACGGTCGCAAGTCCCCCCACCGATCCCTGGTAGACGTAGCCCCGCCCCTCCGTGAACTGCCCGTTCGCGAAGTCCTTGGCGCCCACGATCACGTCCGCGTAGCCGTCGCCGTTCACATCGCCGGCCGTCGCCACCGCGCCGCCGAAGTGGGCGTCGGCCTGGTTGCTTTCCACCACCCAGGCGGCGGAGGCCGCCAGCCCGCTGGCCCCGCCGTGGTAAACGAAGGCTCGCCCCTCGTCGTTCTGCCCGCCCGTGAAGCTAGCAGCGCCGACGATCACGTCCCCATAGCCGTCCCCGTTCACGTCCCCCGCGCCGGCCACCGAGGAGCCGAAGGCGGCGGTCGCCTGGTCGCCCTCCGCTGTCCAGTTCGCGGCGAGGCCGAGGCCGCCGGCCGAACCGTGGTATACGAAGGCCCGGCCCTCGCTGCCCTGCCCGTTGCTGAAGCCCTGGGCGCCGACGATCACATCGCCGAACCCATCGCCATTCACGTCGCCGGCTGTCGCCACTGAGATGCCGAAGTTCGCGCCCGCCTGGTTGCTTTCCGCGGTCCAGTCTGCGGTGAGGCTGAGGCCGCCGGCCGAGCCTTGATAGACGAAGGCCCGGCCTTCGTTGTCCTCGCCGTTGTCGAAGAACTGAGCGCCGACGATGACGTCCGCGAAGCCGTCGCCGTTCACGTCCCCGGCCGTCGCCACCGCGCCGCCGAAGTTGGCGAACTCCTGATCGCTCTCCGCCGTCCAGGCGGGCGCAGGGCTGAGGCCGCTGGCTGAACCGTGATAGACGTAGGCTCGGCCCTCATTGGACTGCCCATTGTCGTAGTACCAGGCGCCGACGATCACGTCATCGTAGCCGTCGCCGTTGACGTCGCCGGCCGTCGACACGGCGTAGCCGAAGAGGGCCGTCGCTTGATCCCCCACCGCTGTCCAGTTCGGGACGACGCTCAGCCCGCTCGCCGAGCCGTGATAGACGAAGGCTCCCCCCTGCGCGCTGTTGTACCCCCAGGCCCCCACGATCACGTCCGAGTAGCCGTCCCCGTTCACGTCGCCCGCCGTCGACACCGAGCAGCCGAACAGGGCGCTAGCCTGATTCGGCTCCGCGGTCCATGCCGGCGAGGTCATGAGCGGGTCGATGGTGATCGGGTAGGCGGCGGACTGGTCGTGCACCACGATGGCAAGCTCCCTGCCTGCCACGACCAGCTCCGAGCGCAGGTCCACGCCCTCGGCGTCCCAGGCGTGCAGCTCGCCGTAGCGAATCAGGATGGCGCCGTGATCGTCGATGAAGTCGATCGCCCCGTCCCCGCGCGCGTCGGCTCGCAACCCGGCCGGGAAGCGGCCAGCGATCCGCAGCGGCCCTTCGCCCGCGGGCGGGCGTTCGATCGTGAAGCCCTGCTCGAGCCCCTTGGCCGTGTTCTCGTACCACTCGCTCCAACCGTCGCGCTGGTAGGTCACGCGGGCACCCGTGGACTCAGGCAATACAGGAGCGACCGCTTCCATCCGACCCGCCCGGCCGATGCCGCTCGTCTCCCAGGCGAAGCGCCAGGCGGGCACTTCGTCCTTCGCCGTACGGGGCAGTACCTCGATGCCGTTTTCGCCGAAGCGCGTGCTTAGGTTGTCGGCGCGGTTGGGCGCCTGGAGACCGGAGGCGGTCGGCGTCGCCGCGTACTCCTGGCGCGCTAGATCGGCGGTGACCACCTGCCACCAGATCGCGTCCACTCCTGCCGGGCGTTCGGTGGGAGCTGGGTCCGCAGGCAACGCGGCGTTCGCGCCGGCGGCGGCACCGGGTCCCGCTGCGGCGCTGCCGAAGAGGACGCCCGCGACGGCGATCGCCACGAGATCGACAGCCTTGCCGGTATGGATCGCTGCCGCGCGTCCAGCCCGCTTCGCGTTCATTGCTGACTCCGTCGTCCGGGACTTGGGGGATAGGACGATCAGACCAACGTTCCCGCAGGCCCTCCCCCTGCTCGCAACCGGCACGACGGCTTCTGATTTCCCGTTCGACCTCGTCGCGATCGGAACCCGCGCGGTGAAGGTAGGTTCGCTTCTTTCGAACGGCCAGCGAGGCCCATGGATCGAGTCGCACCGGCGTTCACGGACCGGCCGGAAGCTCCGGGCTGAAACTGCAATCTCGTTTCCGGCGAGCCGTTGACCAGTTCGCTCGATGAATGTCACGAGGATCAGGGACAGGGATTGAAGGGCCGATCCGCTCCTGCGGCCAGCCGTCCCGTGCCCCAGCCCGCCCATGTCCGCGCCGGCCACTGGGAGCCGGCAAGGGCCAGGCACATCGCGGCGATCGCGAGGGGGACTGTCATGTCAGCCTGGCGCAGGTCTCGATCACGGAGTGCGCGACCAGGTCCGGCGCCTGGATCTGCCGATCGACTGCGGACCGGAGACGAATCGCACTGCGGCAAGCTGACCCTGAAGGGGCTTGCGCTCACTTCGCGAGCCGGCACCCCAGCGCGATCGAGAAGTACTTCGACTCCTCGGTGTCCGCCCGCGACGTGAGCACGCACGGCGCCGTCGTGCCCACGACCGCGGCGGCGAGCCGCCCGCCGCCCAGGATCGTGGCGCCCTTGTAGAACACGTTGCCGGCCTCGATGTCGGGGAACAGGAGGCAGTCGGCCGCGCCCCCCACCGGCGACGCGAGACCCTTGATCGCGCACGCCTCGGGGCTGAGGGCCACGTCGAGGGCGAGCGGCCCGTCGACCGTGGCGCCCGCGATCTGGCCGCGGCGGTTCATCTGGGTGATGATGGCCGCGTCGACGCAGGCCGGCATCTTCGGGTTGACCTTCTCGGTCGCGGCGACGAGCGCCACCTTCGGGTCCTCGATGCCGAAGGCGTGGGCGGCATCGATCAGGTACTGCACGATCTGCACCTTGGTCGCGAGGTCGGGGTCCGGGATGATCGCGACGTCGCTGACGATCAGCAGCTTGCCGTGGAGCGCCTGGTAGGCCGGGATGTCGAGCACGGTGATGTGGCTGAGCACGGCCTTGGGCGGCAAGAGGCCCTGGTCCTTGTCGAGGATCAGGCGCATGTACTTCTCGGTGCCGATCAGACCCTTCATCAGCACGTCGGCTTCGCCCGCGCGCACCAGGCGCACGGCCTCGGCGCCCGCCTTCCCGTCGTTCCTCTCGTCGATGATCGTGAAGACGCCCGCGTCGAGCCCGTGCTCCCGGCAGAGGTCCTCGATGCGCGACCGGTCGCCGACGAGGGTGACCTTGGCGATGTCCTCGGCCGCGGCGCGCGCGGCGGCCTGGATCGTATTGGGGTCGTGGCCGGCCGCCACCGCGAGCCGGCGCGACGGCTGTCCCTTGGTCTCGGCGATGAGCTGGTCGAGGCTGCGGATGGCGAGCATGGTCGGCCTTTCGGTCACGCGCGCGTGTATTCCTTGACCGGCTCGCGGCCGTGGAGCACGCGCAGGGCCCCCATGGCCAGAGCCATCAGTTCGTTCTCGCCGGGGTAGACGCTCACGCCGCAGCCGAGCGGCCGGCAGCCCTCCTCGATGATCGCGACCAGCGCCTTGGCGCGGGCCAGGCCGCCGGTCAAGAGGACCCGATCGATCCGTTCACCAGCGAAGGCGGGCACGAGCGCGCAGATCGCCTTCGCGATCTGGTAGGCCATCGCCTCGAAGATCGGAACGACCGCGGGGTCCTGGTCGAGGTACCTCTGCTCCACGGCACGGAAGTCCGTCGTGCCCAGCAAATCGATCAGGCCGCCGCGGCCCTTGTTGAGCTTGAGCAGCTCCTCCCGGGTGTACTTGCCGCTGAAGCAGAGCCGGATCAGGTCGCCCACCGGCAGCGTGCCCGACCGCTGCGGCGAGAACGGGCCCTCGCCGTCGAGTGCGTTGTTGACGTCGCAGTAGCTGCCGTGGCGGTGGGCGCCGATCGAGATGCCGCCGCCCATGTGGGCGACGACGACGTTCAGGTGCTCGTAGAACGTCTCCCGGTCGTGAGCGAAGCGGTGGGCCGTCGCGATCTGGTTGAGCGCGTGGCTGATCGCTTTGCGGCGGATCTCCTTCAAGCCGGTGTAGCGAGCCCGCGCGTCCATCTCGTCGACCACGACCGGGTCCACGATGAACGCCGGCAGGTCGCGGCCGGCGACGAGCGCGCGGGCGATGAGCGCGCCCAGGTTCGAGGCATGGTCGCCCGCGGCGCCGGCGAGGAGGTCCTCGCACATCGCCTCGTTCACCGCGTAGGTGCCGTGCGGGATCGCGTGGACGAGGCCGCCCCGCGCGCTCACCGCGTCGAGATCTTCGAGCGAGAGCTCGTGGGCCGCGAGGAAGGTCTCGATCATCCGCTTCCGCATGTCGAACTGCGCCACGATCTTCTGGCCCTCGAACGGCTCGAGCTCCTCGGTGGAGTGCATCAGCTCCTCGGTCATCATCTCCTCGTCGCCCTCGTAGACCGCGAGCTTCGTCGAGGTCGAGCCGGGGTTGATCACGAGGATCCGCGGGCGGGGGAAGAAGGTGTCGCGCGGCGTGCGGGTCCAGTCGCCGAACCGCTGCAGGCGCAGGAGCGTCGCCTTGACGGCGAGCACGGCGTCTTCGGGCTCGACGTCCATCGGCAGGTCGACCCCGCGGAAGTGGATGCCGAACACGCAGCCGAACTTGTGGGCTTCGGGATAGCGGGTCGAGAAGAGGTGGAACAGGAGGTTTCCGGTGTCGAGGTTGGGCGTCACCAGGACGTTGGTGCCCGGGAAGCTCTCCGCTGCCATCCCCCCGCGCCGGTAGAGTTGCGCCGACCGCTTGCTCAAGGCGACGTTGATCTTGACCTCGCCCTCGATGTCGATCGTGCAGTAGCGCGCGCCGATCCGGCAGCGTTCGGCGAGCAGCTGCGGCAGGAGCCTGGACGCTCCCCGCACCAGTTCGGGCGACGGACCTTCGTCGCCGCCGCGGTTGGAGTAGCTCACGATCACGCCGTGGATCTTCGGCAGCTCCTCCATCGGGATCAGGTCGCGGGCCACCGCGCAGGTCCCGACCGCGCAGTGGGCCAGGATCTCGGGGTCCATGGTCGCGTTCACGCCCACGTCGCCCAGCACGAGGATGTTGTGGGGGTAGAGGTCCCGCGGGTGGTCGTCGGGCAGGACGATCACGCCCGCCTCGCAGACGACCGGGTTGGTCTGCATGACCCGGATCAGCGGCCGGAAGAAGTCGCGCGGCTCGTGCGTGGCTCCGCCGACCACGACGTCGCAGTGGCCCTCGCGCGCGGCCATGATGCCGAAGCCGGCCGGCGTGGCGACGAGGCGGCGGGCCTCCGCGAGGTCGTCGGTCAGACGCCGTTCGGCGGGCAGCTCGAGGACCGCCCGGGCCAGCTCCTCGCGCAACTCCACGCAGCGATCCAGCTCGCAGAAGGCGGACTCGTTCAGGGCGAACGCGATCCGGGCCGGCTCCACGTGCTGCAGGTGCTCGCGGATGACGGCCTCGACCTCGTCCCGGGTGCCGAGGAACACCGGGCGAGCGAAGCGCGGCAGCCGCAATGCGGCCTCCACGACGCGGGGGTCCCGGGACTCGATGAACAGGACCGTCGGCCGCTGCTTCATGACGGCCAGGAGTTCGCGGTCGAACGAGGCGCCGATATCGAACATGGGTCGCCGTCCTTTGGCAGCGGGCGCGCGGATCCGGCCGGGACCACCACCCGCGGCCAGCCGGAGTTCCTAAAGTGGTGCGCCCGCAGGGGGATTTCAAGCCGTTGCCGGCCGTCCGCCCTCGATGTTACCGTGGATCGCCGGAGGAGATCGAGAGATGATTGCTGCGATCGATATTGCGATAAAATTACTGGGACATGCCCCCGCGCGCTGGCTGCTCGTCGACACGGGACGCCAGCGATTGACGCTGATGCGCGGCGTGGCCCCCCAGGCTGACTGGCCGATCAGCACGGCGGCGGCCGGCCTCGACGCGCGCGAGAACAGCGGCGGCACGCCGCCCGGCGTGCACCGCATCGACCGCAAGATCGGCGCCGGCGCCGATCCGGGCGTGGTCTTCGTGGACCGTGAGCCGACCGGCGAGGTCTGGGACGGTCGCCCGGACCCTCGCGACCTCATCCTGGGTCGCATCCTTCCCCTCGCCGGCTGCCAGGACGGCGTGAACCGCGGCGCCGGCGTCGACTCTCTCGCTCGCTACATCTACCTGCACGGCACCAACCACGGCCACCGGATCGGCGAACCGTGCAGCCACGGCTGCGTCCGGCTGCGCCCGGCGGACGTGATCGAGGTGTTCGATCGCGTCGAGGCGGGCGATCCGGTCGTCATCGTCTGACCTGTCCGCGGGGCCGCCCTGACCGGGTCCGCCGGCGCCGGATCGCGCGCGCCTCGCCGCGGAACATTCGACAGCCGCCGTTCCCCGGGAGTAGAATGACGGCGACCGCCGATCGACCACCGCTCGCCGTGAGGACTCGCACCTTGTCGCGCCCGGTAGCGCCCGCCCTGTGCCTGCTCGTGTTCGCCCTGACCGGCGTCGCGGCGGAGGCCGCCGAACGACCGCTCTCGTTGCCGGAAGTCCAGCGCCTGATCGCCGTGAACCGCTATTCCTTCTCCGCGAAGCAGACGAAGGTGGCGGCACTGTACGCGACGGGTGCGCTCGAGCGGGACGGCCTCCGGTCACCGGAAGACCTGGACGAGTTGGAGGCCGACATCCCGGTGATCACCAGGCCGGCCGGCGTCCAGCTGCCGGACCGCTGGGACTGGCGCGAGGACGTCCCCGGGCTCCATCCCTTGGGCGTGACGCCGGTGAAGGACCAGGGGGCGTTCTCCTCGTGCTATGCGTTCGCCGGCGTGGCCCAGCTCGAATCCCACGCCCTGGTCGCGGAAGGAGTCCTGCTGGATCTGTCCGAGCAGCAGGTGGTGTCGTGCAGCCGCGTCGGCGGGGGCAGCGGCGGCTGGCATCTCGATGCCTACAGTGTCTTCCTGGCGCCGGGTTCGGTGACGGAGTCCTGCTTCCCGTACGAGGCGTATCCGATCGCCTGCGCGCAGGACGGATGCGCGCCGCAGGCCGCGATCACCGGCTTCAGCCGGGTGGACAGCGACGCGGAATCCGTCAAGTACGCCCTGATGGGCGGTCCCCTGTTCATCGCCATCGGCACGGGCGAGCTGTTCTATTTCTACGCGGGCGGGGTCTACGACGCCCAGGAACCGGAATCGCCGGCCGACCGCGTCCTGCATGCCGTCCTGCTCGTGGGCTGGGACGATACCCTGGAGCACGAGTCGGGTACCGGCGCGTGGATCATCAAGAACAGCTGGAGCGAGGACTGGGGGCTGGAGGGCTACGCGTACCTGTCCTACGCGACCACGTTCAGCGGCATGGGCCCGCGCCAGCTCCATTACGCGCCGTCCTCGGCGACGCCGCTCGCGCTGGCCGAACCGGAAGGCGCGCAGGCCTGGGCGACCGGCACCACCCGGATCGTATCCTGGATCACCGACCTGGTCCCGGCCCGCTTCGAGCTCGGCAGCGTGGCCGACGGCGTGTACGAAGCGCTGGACGTTGCGATCAACGGCGGCGAGCGGCAGACCACCGTGACGGTCCCGCCGACCGAGACCGCCGAGTTCTTCGTGAGGGTCACCGCCTACGCCGAGGACCAGACGGTCCTCGCGGTCGCCGAGAACCCGCGGCCGCTCACCGTCGTCGAGCACCGCGTCGCGTGGCCGCCGCACGGTGCGGTCTTCGCAACGCCGGATGGCGGCGGGACGGTCTGGGAACTCGTCGACGACGAGGCGGGCGGGAGCGTCGCGTTATGGAAGGACGATTCCGGCTGCCACGCGTCGCGCATGTCCGGTCAGGGCGTCCCGCTGTGGCCAGGCGGGACGATCGATCTGCCCGGGAGCGTCCGGGGCGCGGCCGTCGCCGACGGCATGGGCGGCATCTACTACGCGTACTTCGACTTCGCATCGACGAGCGCGTTCCTGTACCTCACGCGCGTCGCGGCCGACGGCCAGCGGCCATGGGGCGCCGGGGGCCTGCGCGTCGACAACGTCGGCGAGGGGCAGGAGTTCACGTCCGGCACGAGCGACACGCCGCTCGTGACGCGGTGCGCTGACGGCAGCGTGATCTGCGTGTGGAATTTCCAGTCCGGCTCGCACGAGACCGTCTATGCCCAGCGCATGGCGGCCGACGGCGCCAGGGTCTGGGATCCCGGCACGGCGCCCGGCGTCCGCGTGACGACGCGAAACCGAGCCGTACCGCTCGCGGCATGCCGGCTCCGAAGTGGCGATGTCGGCGTCGCCTTCAGCTGCGCGAGCGCCGGGTCTTACGATCGGCGCGACCTGCGCGTCCAGCTGCTCTCGCCCGCCGGCGAGCTGGTCTGGCAAGCCGAGGGCGTCCCGGTGCGGACCGACGTCGAAGGCGAGATCACCGGCGGCGGAGTCCAGCTCGCCGCCGGACCGGCCGACCGGACGGTCATCGGCTGGCTGGAAGCACGATCGCTCGGCCTGGACCTCCGGGCCCAGCAACTCGCGGCCGACGGCTCGCTGCAGTGGGGCGCGGAGGGCGTGCTGATCGACCGCGAGAACTCGACCCACGTCCTGTCGTTCGAGTTGCTCGAGGATCTGCGGGGCGGCCACCTGATCGCCTGGATCGACGAGACGCTGGGCTGGGAGCTCAGTGTCCGATCGCAGCGCATCGCACTGGACGGCAGTGTCCTCTGGGGTCCGGAGGGTGTCCTCGTGGCGGAGGCCTGGGGGATCTCCTTTCACGCCGCGACGAAGATCGCGGCGGTCGCCGATGGCGCGGGCGGCGCCATCGTGTTCTGGCCCGGGTGCGACGACGGCAACGTCACCAGCGTGCTCGCCCAGCGGGTCGACGCCGCCGGCGATCTCCGCTGGTGCGCCTGGGGCGAGCCCGTCGTCGTGGATCAGAGCGCGCGCATCCAGTTCCCGGCGGTCCATCGCGACCACGCCGGGCAGGTCAGCCTGGCCTGGGGATCCGATGCCTCGCCGGACGTCATGAACTACCAGCGACTGGCCGGCGACTTCCCGGCGCCGCCGCGCTGCGACGTGTCGGCGTTCCGCCTTCGCGGCGATGTCCTGACGCCGGCCGGCGGCCAGGTGGTCCGTGGCTGCCCCGGCGGCGACGCGGACGCGCTCGTCGTGGTGTGCGACTTCGTCGACGGCGACCTCGCCGGCGCGCCGAGCGTCCAGCCGGCCGACCTCGGCCTCGACACCTCGCGACTCGGCTTCGATGTCTGCGGCGCCTCGACCGAGGACGTGCCCGGAACAGCCGCCAACGGCTACCGGGTCACGCTGGTCCGCCGGGGCATCGTCGGCTGCAGCGGCTGCCTGGGCGACGGCTGCGATCCGGATCAAGTCGCCGCGGGACCGCTGTGGATCGAGTATCTGGGCGAGCGGCTCGACGCGGTGACGGGGCTGACCGTGCACAGCTACGACGTCAATGGCGATGGCGATGTCGACCTCGGCGAGATCGCGCGACTGGTCCGCAGGCTCGGCCGGTCGGCTGGGGAGCCGGGGTATCATGGGTGCTTCGACTTCACGGGCAACGGCACGGTCGATCGGGGCGACCTGATCCTGCTGATTCCGCACCTGGCGAGCTGCGTCCGGCCAGGCGGCGGGGCGGGCGAGCCACGGTTCCGTCCCGCCGGCGGCGAGGCCCTGGACGGCGACGGCCGGGTCGAGGTCATCGGGCAGACGGACGTACGGCCGACCGCGCCGGGGACGCCGACCCTGCGTGATCCGTTCCCCAATCCGTTCAACCCGGCCGCCACGATCGAATTCGCCCTGGCCGATCCGGGCCGGGTGACGCTGGCGGTCTTCGATATCTCAGGCCACCGAGTGAAGACCTTGATCGACGAGCGCCTCGACGCAAGCCGGGGCGGGTATCGCGTGGTCTGGCGGGGAGACGACGACGCGGGCCGGCCGGTCGCGAGCGGCGCCTATCTCGCCCGCCTGGAAACGGCCGGCGAATGCCTGACCCGGCGCCTGTTGCTCCTCAGATAGTCGGTGAGAACGCGACGCGGGGAACCGGCCGTCCGCCTCGCCGTCTCGACCGCCCGGGCGGTGGCTGCGCGGCGGTCCGATCTCGCGGGGTCCACCTGCCGTCTCCGGCCGCTGACCGCCGAGAAAAAAAAGTGCCGGTCGATCTTTTTCTTCAGTTGACATTCCCGTCGCCCGACATACATTCACGCCGCCACCACGGAAGGAGCCGGCCGGCTAACTGCCCGGACGGTGGCACTTTCGAGAGTTGTCGACAGGCATCGGCGGGGGTGGCTCGCCGAACCGCACCTCGGCACCGCATCGGTGACTGGCCCGATGCTTGCATGAGGACGGGCCTCACGCTCCGAGACTCGTGGAGGTGGACCGATGCAATTGGGTCCCCAGCCTGTGCTGAAGCTGCACGCGGCGCCAGAAATCGTCTTCCAGGAGGTGACGTCGGATCAGTCCGACGAGCCTCCGGTTACCAGCTCGGAGCCTCCGTCCCCGGAGGTCTCCGACCCACATCCCGCCGAGCTTCCCCTTCCTCCCTACTTTCTTCACCAGCGCTTGCCCCGCATGGGCGAGTCCACGCGCGCGTTCCGCCGGGCGCATTTCCCGGAGGCGACCGACGCGCAGTGGCACGACTGGCGCTGGCAGCTGCGCAACCGGATCCGCACGCTCGAGCAGCTCGAGTGCATGGTCGCGCTCGGCCCCGAGGAGCGGCGGGCGTTGCAGCCCGGCGGTTCGCTCCTGCCGTTCGCGGTCACCCCGTACTACATGAGCCTCGTCGACCCGGACGATCCCGAGCAGCCGCTGCGGCGCACGGTCATCCCGGTGCAGTCGGAGTTCCTGCGGACCTACGGCGAGGCGGACGATCCGCTCGGCGAGGACGGACACAGTCCGGTCGAGGGCGTCGTGCACCGGTACCCCGACCGCGTGCTGTTCCTGGTCCACGATTTCTGCTCCACGTTCTGCCGCTATTGCACGCGCTCGCGCGTGGTCGGCCAGGGAGAATTGCTCCCGAACCGCGAGCGGCTCCAGGCCGGGCTCGTCTACATCCGCAATCACCCCGAGATCCGCGACGTGCTCCTGTCGGGCGGCGATCCGTTGACCCTGGCGGACGACAAGCTCGACTGGATCCTCGGCGAATTGCGGCGCATCCCGCACGTCCAGTTCATCCGGATCGGCACGAAGGTCCCGACCGTGCTGCCCCAGCGCATCACGCCCGAGCTCGTGAAGATGCTGCGCAAGCACCACCCGCTCTTCATCAGCATCCACTTCACGCATCCCGACGAGTGCACGCCCGAGACCGTCAAGGCGTGCCGGCGCCTGGCCGACGCGGGCATTCCGCTCGGGTCGCAGACCGTGCTGCTGAAGGGCGTGAACGACGACGTCTCCGTGATGAAGTCGCTCATGCACCGCCTGCTGGTGATGCGCGTGCGCCCGTACTACCTGTACCAGTGCGACCCCATCTCGGGATCGGCGCACTTCCGGACGACGGTCGCGCGCGGTCTCGAGATCATCCGCGGCCTGCGCGGGTGGACGACGGGCTACGCCGTGCCTACCTATGTCATCGACGCCCCCGGAGGCGGCGGCAAGATCCCGCTGCAGCCGGATTTCCTGGCCGGCCGCGACGGCGACGACCTCTTGCTGCGCAACTTCACGGGCGAGGTCTACCGGTATCCCGACCCGCAGCCGGCGTAGGAGGCGGCGCGATGAAGATCGGTCTCACGTACGACCTGCGCGACGAGTACCTGAAGATGGGCTACGGCGAGGAGGAGACCGCGGAATTCGACCGCGCGTCGACCGTCGAGGCCATCGAGGGCGCTCTGCGGCGGCTCGGCCACCAACCGGATCGCATCGGACATGCGCGTCAGCTGATCGCCCGTCTCCTGGCGGGCGATCGCTGGAACCTCGTGTTCAACATCGCCGAGGGTCTGCACGGGATCGGCCGCGAAGCTCAGGTGCCGTGCCTGCTCGACCTCTACGACATCCCATACACCTTCAGCGATCCCATGGTGATGGCGCTCAGCCTCCACAAGGGGCACACCAAGCGCGTGCTGCGCGACGGCGGCCTGCCGACGCCGGCCTTCGCGGTCATCGATGACCTCGCGGCGCTCGCAGGCCTCGACCTGCCCTTCCCGCTCTTCGCCAAGCCCGTGGCCGAGGGCACCGGCAAGGGGATCGACGCCCACTCGGTCCTGCAGACCGCCGAGGAGCTGCACCGGCGGTGCGCCCTGCTCCTCGAACGGTACCGCCAGCCCGTGCTCGTCGAGCGCTATCTGCCCGGACGCGAGTTCACGGTCGGGATCGCCGGCACCGGCCCGCGCGCCGAGGTCCTCGGCACGCTCGAGGTCGTGCTCCTCGAGCATGCCGAGGCCGGGTCCTACGGCTACGAGAACAAGGAACGCTGCGAGGAGCTGGTCGAGTACCGGCCGGTCAGGCCCACGGACCCCGTCGTGCGGGCGGCCGAGGCGACGTCGCTGGCGGCCTGGCGCCTGCTCGGTTGCCGGGACGCCGGCCGCATCGACCTGCGCGCCGACGAGCGCGGCGAACCGCAGCTCATGGAGCTCAATCCCCTGGCCGGCCTGCATCCCGAACACTCCGACCTGCCCATGATCTGCACCGCCTTCGACGTCACGTACGACACGTTGATCGGCCGCATCGTCGCCTCGGCCGCCGAGCGTCTCGATTCGACGCCGGCCGCCTAGGAGGTGACGCCCCGTGGGCGTCTGGGTGCTCCACAACCGGATCCCGCTCGAGGCGAGTCCCGACGAGCGGGACGTCCTCGTCCAGGCGGCGGCGGTGGCCGCGGCGCTGCGATCGCTCGGCCACGCGGTCACGGTCACGGACGTCGGTCTCGACCTCGCCGACCTGGCCGCCCGCCTGCGTGCGGACCGGCCCGCCGCCGTCTTCAACCTCGTCGAGAGCCTCGAGGGACACGGCCGCCTCATCCACGTGGTTCCCGCCGTGCTCGACGCGCTCGGCGTGCCGGTGGTGGGCTGTCCCACCGAGGCGATGTTCCTGACCTCCCACAAGCTCCTGACCAAGGGATTGCTTCGCCGCGCAGGCCTGCCGACCCCGGACTGGCTCCTGCCGGAGGGCGCCGTGGCGGGCATCGCGCGCGGAGGCGGCTCGGGGTCTTGCGACCGGTGGATCGTCAAGTCGGTCTGGGAGGACGCCTCGCTCGGCATGGACGACGCCGCCGTCGTCGACACGGCGGAGGCGGCCCGGGACCTGCTCGCCCGCCGCGCCGGCACGCCCGGCGACCCCTGGTTCGCCGAGGCCTTCATCGAGGGCCGGGAGTTCAACCTGGCCCTGCTCGATGGTCCGGGCGGCCCGCAGGTGCTGCCGCCCGCCGAGATGCTCTTCGAGGACTACCCGGAGGGCAAGCCGCGCATCGTGGGTTACGCCGCGAAGTGGCACCCGGAGTCGTTCGAATACTCGCACACCAAGCGGACGTTCGATTTCGGTGGGGCCGACGCCGACCTCGTGGCGGACCTGACCCGGCTCGCCCGCGAATGCTGGGACCTCTGCGGGCTGCGCGGCTGGGCTCGCGTGGACTTCCGGGTCGACACGGTCGGCAACCCCTGGATCCTCGAGGTCAACGTCAACCCGTGCCTCGCCCCCGACGCCGGGTTCGCGGCGGCGCTCGCGCGCGCGGGCCTCTCGTTCGAGACCGCGATCGCGCGGATCCTCGCCGCCGCGCCGCCGCCGATTTCCGCGGCGGCGGCTCGCCGGCGGGACTCGTGAAAGGAGCGTCCGGATCGTGAGTGATGCGAACCTGCGCGACGACGTGCGCGCGACCGATGTGGCGGCCGTGCGCGACCTGGTGGCGGCCACGGGGTTCTTCAACGACGAGGAGATCGCCATCGCTGCCGAGCTGGTCCAGGAACGCCTCGACCGCGGCGAGGCCAGCGGCTACGAGTTCCTCTTCGCCGAGCGCGACGGCCGGCTGGTCGGCTACAGCTGCTATGGCCGGATCCCCTGCTCGTCGGTGAGCTGGGACCTCTACTGGATCGCGGTCCACCCCGATCTGCAGGGCTCGGGATTCGGCAAGCGGCTCCTTGCCGACACCGAGGATCGCGTGCGCGCGGCGGGCGGCCTGGCCGTCTACGCCGAGACGAGCGGGCGCGCGCAGTACCGGTCGACCCGCGGGTTCTACCTGCGCAGCGGCTACGCCGAGGGCGCCGTGTTCGCCGACTTCTACGCCCCCGGCGACGCGAAGTACGTCTTCGTCAAGCGGCTGGACCGCTGAGCCGTGTCTCGGCCCTGGCTGCACTTCGTCGGCGTCGCCGGCAGCGGCATGAGCGCGCTCGCCCAGTTCCACGCCGGGCGGGGCGGGCGGGCGACCGGCAGCGACCGCGCCTTCGACCACGGCGAGCATCCGTCGATCCGCACGGCCCTCGAGCGCGCCGGGGTCGAGATCGTGCCGCAGGACGGCTCCTGCCTCGCGCCGGCGTGCGCGGCCGTGATCCTGAGCACCGCCATCGAGGATTCGATCCCGGACGTCGCGCGGGCCCGGGCGCTCGGGATCCCGCTCAAGCACCGCTCGGACCTGCTCGCGGTCTACGTCGCGCAGCACCAGACCATCGCCGTCACCGGCACGAGCGGCAAGTCGACCGTGACGGCGCTCGTGTGGACCATCCTGCGCGCCGGCGGCCGCGACCCGCGGCTCTTGACCGGCGGCCCCGCCGCGGCGCTGGAGGCCGAGGGCCTCCTGGGCAACGCGTGGGGCGGCACCGGGCCCGACCCCGCCTTCCTCGTGATCGAGGCCGACGAGAGCGACGGCTCGGTCGTGCGCTACCACCCCTGGGCGGGCGTGGTCCTCAACCTCGGCCGCGACCACAAGGAGCCGGTCGAGGTCGCGGCGATGTTCAGCGAATTCCGCCTCAACTGCAGCGGACCGTTCGTCGTCGGCGAGGACCGCAACCTCGACTTCCTGCGACCGGGCGCCGTGACCTTCGGCCTCGGCGAACGCGCCGACGTGCGCGCCACCGACGTCGCGCTCGGGCCCCACGGCGTGGCGTTCACCGTAGAGAAGCGGCGATTCACGGTGCCGCAGCCGGGGCGCCACAGCGTGCTCAACGCGGCGGCGGCGATCGCGACCTGCCGCGCGGCCGGCGTGGATCTCGACGAGATGGTCGCGCCGCTGGCGACGTTCGCGGGCGTGGCTCGCCGGTTCACCTCGCTCGGCACGGCCGGCGGCGTCGAGGTGATCGACGACTTCGCGCACAATCCCGACAAGCTCTCGGCCGCCCTGGCCGCGGCGCGCGACCGTCTCGGCGGCGGGACCGGACGGGTGCTTGCGGTGTTCCAGCCGCACGGGTTCGGGCCGACGCGCTTCCTGCGAGACGACCTCGTGGCGACGCTCGCGGGGGCCCTGCGTCCCCAGGACGTGCTCTGGCTGCCGGAGATCTACTACGCCGGCGGAACCGTCACGCGCGACATCTCCAGCGCCGACCTGGCGACGGCGATCAGCGAGCGCGGGCGCGACGCGCGGTTCCGCGCCGAGCGCGACGCGCTGCCGGCGATGATCGCCGCCGAGGCCCGTCCGGGCGACCTCGTCCTGGTGATGGGTGCGCGCGATCCCGCGCTCACGGAGTTCGGCCGCGCCGTGCTCGCCGCCCTGGCGCGTCGGGCGCCCTAGGCGTCGGGACGCTCGCCGCCGGCGGGAGCTACCGGCGGGCTTCGACCGGCGACGCTTCGATGAGTTCGCTGCTGGGCGCGCAGCCGCGGCGATCCATGAAGAGATTGGAGCCGGGAACCGCCTTGGCCAGGTGCTTGACCTCGGCGCAGACGCTGGCGACCTCGAGGTAGCGCGTGAAGTTGTAGCGCTGCAGGCGTACCCCGCCCATGCTGATCGCGGCCAGGGGGAACCGGACGAGGTGGCCCAGGCGATCCTCGCCCTCGATGTAGCCGCGTTCCGCGTCCTCGTCGCGGTAGAAGGCGGGCGCGCCGAGATCGAACTGCCGCACGATCTCCGCGCCCAGCGCCTCGGCCTTGGCGGCATCCACCATCAGCACGAAGTCGTCGCCGCCGACGTGGCCGAGGAAGCCCTTGCCGCCGCAGACGGTCCGGATCGCCGTCTGCAGGGTCTCGGCGGTGAAGAGCAACAGGTCGTCGCCGTCGCTGAAGCCGTAGTGGTCGTTGTACGCCTTGAAATTGTCCAGATCCGCGTAGAGCACGGTCTGGTCCAGCTTCTGGTCGATGGCATCCTGGATGGTGGAGACGATCGTGTTGTTGCCAGGCAGGTGCGTCAGCGGATTCGCGTCGATCGCGATCTCCTCGAGACGGGCCACCTCGAGCAGCAGCCGGTGCAGGCGGATGTGCGTGCGCACGCGGGCCAGGAACTCGCTCAGGTGACAGGGCTTGCTGATGTAATCGACCGCCCCCGCCGCGTAGCCGCGGTCGATCGCCTCGCTGGTGGGATTGTCGGTGACGAAGATCACCGGCACGTTGATCAGCCGCGCGTCCTGCTTGAGCTGCTCGCAGAGCGCGAACCCGTCCATGCCCGTCATCTTCACGGTGATCAGGAAGAGGTCCGGCACGTCGGCCTCGACCCGCAGCAGGGCCTCCTCGCCGCTGCCCGCGGTCACGATCTCGAAGCCTTGCGACCTGAGCGTGGCGGCGTGGACGCGGAGATCCTGGTCCGCGTCGTCCACGATGAAGATCCTGGGTTTCGGCTCTTCCAAGCGCTTCGACCCCTCGGCGGCAACCGGTGACCTCGCCATCCCGGACAGAAGACGGCTCCTGCCTCAGGTATCGGCAGGAGCCGCGGGGAGTTGAGCCGGGAATGGCCGGGACATCAGGTTTGGTAGGGCGTCCTGGCCGCCTTGGCGGACTTCTCCTGGCGCGCCTTCCAGATCAGCCAGATCCCGAGACCCACCAGGCCGAGCGGCCACCACTCCTCGAGCCAGCTCAGGTCGAACTCGAAGCGGGTGTGCGCCACCAGGAGCAGCCCGAGGATCACCAGGAGCACGCCGCCGAACATCGAGCCGCCGGTGCCGGGAAGCTCGATGGTCTCGGGAAGGGCCTCGCTGCCGAAGCCGTCCAGCGCCCGGTTGACCGCCTGGGCCCGCCGGACGGCGTCGATGATCGCGTACACCCAGGTGAATCCAATCCCGAGGCCCAGCAGCGGCTCGATCCCCCTGACGTCGCCCCCGGCAAGCACGGTGATGATCCCCGCCAGGATGAGCGCCAGGGTGATGGCATGGCGGTAGTATCCCACGTAGAGCTGGCCGACCCCGGGGAAGACGCCCGAGAGGAAGCCCGCGAGGAACGGGATCTTGTAGGGCAGATCCCGGCGGCGCGCTTCCGCCGCGGATCGAGGGGCCGTCGATCCCGGCTCGACGATCTGCGGCCGGGGCTCGGTCTGGTAGGTGTCGTTCTGCATGGTCAGTCTCCTTCTCGATGGCGACCTCGCGGTCGCCCGTCAGGCCACGGTCCCGGCCGGGCCTAGGGATTCGTCGTCGTATCGCTCGCCTCGTCGCGGTCCAGCCGATCGCGCAGGGCGTCCGCCAGGGCGCTGAACCTCACCTCGAACG
Organism: Candidatus Krumholzibacteriota bacterium; assembly: GCA_022711765.1. Lineage (GTDB taxonomy): Bacteria > Krumholzibacteriota > Krumholzibacteriia > LZORAL124-64-63 > LZORAL124-64-63 > Glo-17. The sequence continues at coordinate 165,223 of JAKLEB010000002.1, read as the reverse complement.
CAGCCAGCCCGGTCCGCGCCCACGCGACCGCCGGCTCCAGGTACTCGCGGCCCGTTGCGGCGGCGGCGGCGGCCGCGCGTCCGAGGCGCGCGTTCGCTTCCGGCACCACGCCGGCGCCGGCCTGGACGATCGCGTCCGCCCGACGCGACGCGGCCTCGGGCGCCAGGGGGCTCCAAACCAGCAGCGACACCAGCGCCGCCGCGGTCCAGGCCGCTTCCAGGGCGAACCGCGGCCGGCCCCACGCCTGCCGTAGCCCGGCCTGGAGGCGGATCGCCAGATCTTCGAGCCTCGCGACCAGCCGGCTCGTCCGGCGCGCCGCGCGCGGCCTGCGCCGGCTCGTCTGGTCCAGGACCCGGGCCGTGAACGACGGACCCGGCTCCCGTTCCGCGAGCGAAGGCAGCATCGGCTGCAACCGCTCGAGGATGGTCGCCAGCTCGCGGCACGCCGCGCAGTGCGCGAGGTGGCCGGCCAAAAGCTCCGCGTCCAGCCGGTCGAGCTCTCCGTCCCACCGCGCGCCCAGCAGCACCTCCGATCGCCCGCAGGCTCGGCCGCTGGTGCGGTCGAGGATGCGGCGCGTCAGGTCCGGATCGGCGAACCGGCGCTGGCGCTCGCGGGGATCGAAGGGGTTGCCGTTCACCGCGCCGCCTTCGCGTCCGGGCCTGGCGCGATCAGCCCGGCCACCACCTTCGCCAGCTCGACCCGCGCCCGGCTGCACCGCGACTTCACGGTCCCGATCGGCAGGTCGAGCATGGTCGCCATGTCCTCCAGGGTCAGCTCCTGGATGTCCTTCAGCAGGATCGCCTCGCGGCTGATCGGGCTGAGTCGCTGCATCGCGCGCTCGAGGACGTGGCGCTGGTCCTCCTGATCGATCCCGGCGTCGGGCCGCCTGCCCGGGTCCGCGAGCGTGAACAGCTCGTCGGCCGGAAGGTCCTGTGCGGGAGGCCGCGCCTTGCGGCGCCGCAGGTGGTCCAGGCAGGCGTTGCGCGCGATCTGCAGCAACCAGGCGCCCAAGCGCTCGGGTTCGCGGCAGGTGTCCAGCCGTCGCCAGACTCGCACGAAGACTTCCTGTGCCACGTCGAGAGCCTCCTCCTCGCTGCCCGTGTAGGTGTACGCCACGCTGCAGACCCTGGCCTGGTATCGAGAGACCAGCTGCTCCCAGGCCAGCTCGTCGCCGCGGCAGCAGCGTTCGTGCAGGATCCGGTCGTCCATCGTCTCGCTTCCGGGCTCGGTCCGCCGCGTCCGGGGACCGCTGGTCTCGCTCGCCACCCGCGCACAAAGGAGACGCGCCGGGGTTCGCCCGGGTTCGGTCGTCTCGGAAAAAATCTTGCAACTGCGTGCCGCTGGCGGCGTAAATCGCGTGTCTGCGGGCCGTCGACGGCCCGCTGTCATCTTGTGCCAGCGCCGCCAGCCCTGCAACCGGAGAGGTCGATCCCCTATGCTCCGGCCCCGCCGTCTCGTCGTGGCGACCCTGCTCGTGACCGGGTCGCTCGCCGCGCCCGCCTTCGCCGCGTTCGAGCAGGCGTTCGACCCCGCCGGCACCGGCCCGCTCTACCCCGCCATCGCCGACGGCCGGGTCACGCCCGTCCCGAGCCTGACCGCCTGCCGGCTCGCGCCGGGCGAGACTGTCGTCGTCGACGGCCGCCTCGATGACGCCGTCTGGACTCGCGCCGAGGCCGGCTTCGGCCTGGTCCGCCACGAGCCGGATCGCTGGGGCCAGGTGTCGGTAGAGACCGTCTTCAAGGTCGCCTACGACCTGGACGCCATCTACTTCGCCGCCGCCTGCTGGGAGGACGACATGAGCCGGGTGGCGCGGCGCCTCGCCCGGCGCGACAACATCCAGAGCAGCGACTTCGTCAGCTTCTACATCGACCCCTACCACGACCGCCTCACCGGCTACAACTTCCGCATCACCGCCGACGGCGTGAAGGCCGATCACTACCTCTACGACGACGTCGAGCGCGACACCGACTGGGAGGCGGTGTGGGACGCCGAGACCTGGGAGGACGACCGCGGCTGGTACGTGGAGGTGCGCGTCCCGTTCCAGGCCATCCGGTTCAGGCCTGCCGCGTCCATGACCTGGGGCCTGCAGTTCTACCGCTGGTTGCACGGCCGCGGCGAGGACACGGGCTGGGCCACCTGGGACCGGAACGAACAGGGCTTCGTGAGCCGCTGGGGCACGCTCACCGGGATCGACGGCGTCACGAATCCGCGCCGGCTCGAGGTCCTGCCCTACGTGGCGGGCGGGCTCGTGGACGAGGCGGACCCCGCCGACGAGGACGAGTCGTTCAGCCGCTACTTCAACTGGGGCGCCGACTTCAAGTACAACCTCACGAGCGCGCTCACGGCCCAGGCCACCGTGCAACCCGACTTCGGCCAGGTCGAGGCCGACCCGGCACTCTTGAATCTTTCGCCGTTCGAGACCTTCTACGAGGAGAAGCGGCCGTTCTTCGTCGAGGGCGCCCGCTTCTTCACGCACCCGCAGTTCAACCTCTTCTACTCGCGCCGCATCGGCACCGGCGACACGGGCAGCCGCATCCGCGCCGCGGGCAAGCTCACCGGCAAGATCGGCGGCCAGACCACCGTGGCGGCCCTCGGCGCCTTCACCGACGTCGCCCCGGCGAACCGCGCGCACAATCCGTTCGTCCGCGGCGGCCAGGAGACCGGCTACGGGGTCCTGCGCCTCGCGCGCGACCTCGACCGCGGCAACCACCGCGTGGGCCTGATGGCGACGGGAGTCTGGCGCCGGGACACCGGCCGCACCGACCCCGTCGTCGCGAACGGCCATCGCGACGCCTACAGCGGCGGCATCGACTGGAACTTCAGCTTCCTGGACAAGGCCTGGGGCGTGGCGGGCAGCACGGTCGGCACGGTCCTCGACCCGCATCCGGTCCGGGACGACCCCACGGTCGCGCACGACGCGGTGTCCGGCACCGCCGGCAATCTGGTGCTGAGCAAGACGTCCGGCGCGTGGCGCGCGCAAGCGTCGGGCAGCTGGGAGAGCGATCGCTTCGACCCCAACGACCTCGGCTACCTGTCGTCCAACGATGAGATCACGACCAACGTCTGGGTGCAGCACCGCTACGACGCCGAGGGCCGCGACAGCCTGCTGAAGTCGTCGTACCCGTTCCTGCAGGTGTGGCGGAACTGGCTCTACGGCGATCAGCGCCGCCTGACCGCGACCACGGGCGACGAGGTCTGGGCGCACGGCAAGGGGCACCGCCAGGACACCGGCGTGTACGCTGAGTGGTACCTCCAGACGCACTCGTACTGGAACCTGACGCTCGCTCTCGAACACGGTTTCGAGAGCACCTCGAAGTACCTGACGCGCTCGTTTGCCGGCGAGCGCGGCCCCCTGATGACGTCGAAACCGTACACCGGGACGTTCATCTACCTGCAGACCGACTGGCGCCGCGACCTGGTCCACGAGGGCGAGGCCCGGTACATCGTGAACGAGGTCGGCTCGCAGGTGTGGGAGCTCGAGTACGGCATCCAGTGGAACGCTGGCCGCCACCTGATCACGCAGCTGGACCTGTCGTACGAGGACCACGACGAGGATGCGCAGTGGCTCGACAACCTCGCCGACCCGGACACGGGCATCGACGGTGTGGCCTATGTCTTCGGCCGGCTCCGGCAGCAGATCGTCGACGCCACGCTGCGCGCGAGCTGGCTCTTCGACCGCGACCGCTCGCTCGAGCTATACCTGCAGCCGTACCTCACGACCGGCGAGTACGCGAGCCCGCGCTACCTCGCCCGGCCCGACTCGCGCGACCTGCGCCCCTACGTCCTCGACGCGAGCCAGTATGACTTCGACTTCGCCGCCCTGAACCTCAACCTGGTCTGGCGCTGGGAGTACCGGCCGGGATCGACGATCTTCCTCGTCTGGACTCATGGCCGCACGACGTACGACGAGCGCCAGTTCCACGGCGCGGTGGCCGATTTCGAGGGCGGGCTCGGGCCGGGCCGGCTCTTCGACCAGGAACCGCGGAACACGGTCCTCGTGAAGGTGAACTACTGGTTCTCGATCTAGCCGGCGTGACGGATTCCATCCGCGCCGAATATCTGGTATCATCACAGGGTCGTCCACGTGGGCCGGGTGGGGATACGCCGCCGCGCACCGGGTCCCGGCCCCGCCAACGAGGATCGGGGGATCCCATGGACAGCCCGCTCGCCCGCTCGCGCTTCGTCCCAGCGCTGCTCGCGCTGCTGCTCGGCGCCTCCTCCGCCGCCGCCGCCGACTGCGTCGACCACACGACCGCTCTCCGCTGGAGCGCCAGCACCATCCTGCCCGACTCGACCGCGCTCGATCTGGCCGTCCACCGGGGCTGCTTCCTGGTAGCCGGCGGGGCGTCGGACCTGCTCGTCCTGGAGCCGTCCGCGACGGGCGCTCCGGAGATCGTCGCCCAGCTCCCGCTGCCGGGCGAGGCGGTCGCGATCGACGTATCCGGCGATCTCGCCTTCGTCGGCTCCCGCGTGGCGAACCGCGTGTCGGTCGTCGACGTGAGCGATCCCCTGGCGCCCGTCCTGCTGGGATCGACGCCGGTCTCCCTCGCCGAGGATCTGGTCGCGGTCGACGGGTGCGTCTGGGTGTGCGCGGACCATTCGCTCGTCGTGTTCGACGTCGCGGACCCGGCGGCGCCGATCCCGGTCGACACGCTGGCCATCCATTATCCGCAGCGCGCGATCCGCGACGGGGACGTGGTCTGGGTCGGGGGCGGCAGCGCCCTGGTCGCCATCTCGGCGGCCGACCCGGCGCAACCGGCCGTCCTGTCCGAGCTGGCACCCGGCCTCGACTGGGCGCAGCTCGCGCTGGCCGGCGACTACCTGTTCGCCGCCGTCGGCGCCTGGGGCCTGCGGATCTTCGACGTCGCCGATCCCGGGGCGCCGGCCGTGTCCGGCAACCTCGACACGGGATTCGGCGTCGGCGTGGCGGTCGCGGACGGCGTGGCCTACGTGGCCGACAGCGACGCCCTCGTGGTCTGCGACGTCGCCGATCCCGCGGCGCCGCACGAGCTGCGCCGCCTGCCGATGCAGCTGTCCGACCAGGTCTGGCTGGAGGGCGACCGCCTCTACACGGGCGGCGAGTACCTCCGCGTACTCGACGGTCTCGCGGCCGACCCGCCGCCGCTGGGCAGCCGCCGCTTCCTCGCCGGCACGGGCTACGGCGCGGCCGTCACCGGCACCGTCGCGCTGGTCGCCGCGTACGACGGCGGCCTGCACGTGCTCGACGTGAGCGACCCCACGGCGCCTGGACTCTTCCCCACGATCCCGCTCACCGACTGGGTGTCGGACGTGGCGGTCGACGCCGACGGCAACGTCTATGCCGCGGCCTGGCGCTACGACGGGGTCCACGTGCTCGACGTCGCCGATCCCCACTCGCCGCTGGAGATCGGGTTCCTGCCCACGCCGGCCCACGTCATCGAGGCGCTGGCCGTGGCCGGCGACCGCCTCTACCTGGCGACGGGCATGGGCGGCGCCGACCTGGTCGTGGCCGACATCGCCGACCCGACGCAGCCCGCCGTGGCGGCGACGGCCAACACGCCGTACTCCGGCGAGGCCGTGGCCGGCGACGGCGACCTCATCGCCCTCGGGTGCACGAGCTCGCACCTGGTTCTTTTCACCTTCGCCGCGCCCGGCTCGCTCCTGATGCGTGGCGAACTCGCCTTCGCGGGCCGCATGGTCGCGGGCGTCGCCGTCACGGGCAAGACCGTCTACGTGGCCATCGACGGCTACGGGGCGTTCCCCAGCGGCGTGGCGGTGGTCGACGCCGCCGATCCCGACGCGCCGGTGGCGGTCGGCTTCGTCGAGACCGTCGGCAGGCCGTTCCGGGTCGCGGCCCACGATGGCTGGGTGTACCTGACGGGCGAGGCCGTGCACGTGATCGACGCCCGCGATCCGGCGGCGCCGGTCGTGGTCGCGAGCCTGCACACCGACTACGATTGCCGCGCCGTGGCGGTGGGGTCGGGACGCCTGGTCGCCGCGGACGAGTACGCGAATGTCACGGTCTCGCTGCCGCAGTGCGTCGGCGTGACGGACGTCGCCCCCGCTCGTTCGCCGCGCGCGGCGGCCGTCTTGCTGTCGCCGTATCCCAACCCGTGCAACCCGCAGGCGGTGATCGCCTTCACGCTCGCCGCGCCCGGCCCGGCCCGGCTGACCCTGCACGACGCGCGTGGTCGGCTCGTCGCGCGCCTGTGCGACGCGACGGTGGCGGCCGGCCGACACGCGTTCACCTGGACCGGGCGCGACGCCGCCGGCCGGACCGTGGCCTCGGGGATCTACTTCGCGCGGCTGGTAGCGGGGGGTGCGGTGCAGACGCGGGCGGTGAGTTTGGTGCGGTGACCGCCGGCGGCGCCGACACCGACGTGCGGTCGACGCCGACCAGGCCGGCCCGGCGACCGCTCGCGACGTCGGCTCAGGCGATGTTGGTGTAGACCGCCTGGACGTCGTCGTCGTCCTCGATGCGGTCGAGCAGCTTCTCGATCTCCTGCATCTCGGCCTCGCTGCACTCCTGCGGGCTTTGCGGGATGCGTTGCAGGCCGGCCTTGGCGACCTCGACCCCCTGCGCCTCGAGCGCGTGGGCGAGGCTGCCGAAATCGGTGTAGTCGCCGTAGACGTAGAGCGTGCCCGCGTTCTCGACCATCTCCTGCAGCCCGGCGTCGATCAGGGCGAGCTCCAGCTCGTCAAGCGCCACGCCTGCTGGTCGTGCGAACTCGAACACGGCCTTGCGGTCGAACAGGAACTCCAGCGAGCCGGTGGGCAGCAACTGGCCGCCGCACCTGTTGAAGTAGCTGCGGACGTTGGCGACGGTGCGGGTGGTGTTGTCGGTCGCGCATTCGATGAAGATCAGCACGCCGTGCGGCCCCTTGCCCTCGTAGTTGATCTCGGTGATGTCGGCCGCGTCCTTGCCGCTCGCCCGCCTGATCGCCGCCTCGATGTTGTCCTTGGGCATGTTCTGGGCCTTGGCGTTCAGGATCGCGGTGCGCAGCGGCGCGTTCATCTCCGGATCCGCTCCGCCCTTCTTCGCGGCGACGGTGATCGACTTGGCCAGCTTCGGGAAGAGCTTGGACATCTTGTCCCAGCGCTTCTCCTTGGCGGCGCGGCGGTATTCGAAGGCACGGCCCATGGTTCTCGTCCTCGTGTCGTGACGGCCGCTCTCGCACGGGTGGGGAGGATGGCGAGGCCCGCTCCGGCGTCGTTCCCGGCGCAGTATCGGGGAGAGCGGCCCGGCTGTCACGCGGGATCGTGCGCCGCCGGGGCGGGTCACCCCAGCTCTTTCTCCAGCGCCGACATCGTCTGGTGCGCGTCGCCGAAGAGCATCCGCGTGTTCTCCTGGTAGAACAGCGGATTGTCCACGCCGGCGTATCCGGCGGCGCGGCCGCGCTTGAGCACCACGACGCGCCTCGCCTTCCAGACCTCCAGCACCGGCATCCCCGCGATGGGGCTGTGCGGATCGGTCTGCGCGCTGGGGTTGACGATGTCGTTGGCGCCGATGATCAGGACGACGTCGGTGTCGGGGAAATCGCCGTTGATCTCGTCCATCTCGAGGACGAGGTCATAGGGCACGCTCGCCTCGGCCAAGAGGACGTTCATGTGCCCGGGCAGGCGGCCGGCGACGGGGTGGATCGCGAAGCGCACCTGGATGTTCCTCGCGCGCAGCCGGTCCGTCACCTCGTGCACGGAGTGCTGGGCGCGCGCCACGGCCATGCCGTAGCCCGGCACGATGATCACGGTGCGGGCGTCCAGCAGCTCGCGCGCGGTCTCGCCGACCGTGATCTCGTGGACCTCCCCGCCCGCCGCGGCCGCCGCGCCCGCCGCGGCCTGGCCGCCCCCGTTCGCGCCGAATCCGCCGAGGACGACGCTCCAGATGCTGCGGTTCATCGCGCGGCACATGATGTAGCTGAGGATCGCGCCGCTCGATCCCACGAGAGCGCCCGTGACGATGAGCGCGTCGTTGGCGAGCATGAAGCCGGCGGCGGCCGCGGTCCAGCCGCTGTAGCTGTTCAGGAGCGACACGACCACGGGCATGTCCGCGCCGCCGATCGCGAGCACCAGGTGCGCGCCCAGAATCAATGCGATCACCGTGGCCGCGACGAGCGCGCCGAGCGGCTCGCCGTTCCGCTCGGCGACGATCACGAGGCCCAGGGCCACGCTCGCCACGACGAGCGCCAGGTTCAACCCGTGGCGCCCGGGCAAAAGCAGCGGCTTGCCGGTCACCAGTCCGCGCAGCTTGAAGAACGCGACGACCGATCCGGTGAAGGTGATCGCGCCGATCCACACCGCGACGAAGATCTCGACCATGTGGATGGCATGGCCCACGTCGGTCAGGCCGTGCTTGCCGAAGAAGCTGCCGTACCCCACGAGCACCGCCGCCGCGCCGACGAAGCTGTGCAGCAGCGCCACGAGCTCGGGCATGGCGGTCATCGCGACGCGCGCGGCGAGCACCGTGCCGACCGCCGCGCCCACGAGCATCGCTACCACGACCCACATCCGGCTGATCGGGTGCACGCCCTCGGCCGCCAGTGTCGCGAGCAGCGCCGACGCCATGCCGACCATGCCCAGCAGGTTGCCGCGGCGGGCCGTGACCTGGCTCGCGAGTCCCTTGAGGCTCAGGATGAACAGCACGGCCGATGCGAGATAGGGAATCGAGAGCAGGACCTGGTTCACCGTGGAGACTCCCTAGTCCTTGCGGAACATCCGCAGCATGCGCTGGGTGACCAGGAAGCCCCCGGCCACGTTGATCATCGCGAGCAGGATCGCCGCGAGGCCGAACAGGACCGCCGGCTCGACCGACCCGTCCGGCCGCTGCCACGGCTGGCTGCCCTGCTGCAGGCCGCCCAGGATGATGATGCCGCTGATCGCGTTGGTGACCGACATGAGCGGCGTGTGCAGTGCGGGCTTCACGTTCCAGATCACGTGCCAGCCGACGAAGCAGGCCATCACGAACACGGTCAGGTGCTGCACGAAGGCCTGGGCTTCGTCGCCGGTGGCCTGGCCCTCGCCGCCGAACCGCCAGCGCAGGAACACCCACACGGCGGCGATGAGCAGGCCGACGACCGGCGGCCAGACCCGGCCGCGCGGCCTCGCCTCGCGCGGCGCCCGGGGTTCGACCCCGGTGGCGGGCGCCGCCGCGGGCGCGCCGGCGGACGCGGCGCCGGTCCCGGCCGCGGCAGGCAGAACGGCCGGCGGCGGCGGCGCGGCCGGCGGCGGCGGCGGCCAGATCACGGCGCCCTCGTGCGTGACGGTCATGCCGCGGGTGATCTCGTCGGACAGGTCGATGACCGCCGCGCCGCCGCCGAGGTGCTTGACCAGGTTCACCATCACGTTGGCGTAGAGCGTGCTCGCGGTGTCGGCCATGCGGCTCGGCAGGTCGGTGTAGCCCAGGATCGTGACGCCGTCGTCGGTGACCACCGCCGCGCCCGGCCGGGTCAGCTCGCAGTTGCCGCCCTGCTCGGCAGCGAGGTCGACCACCACGGCGCCTGGCTTCATGACCTGCACCATGTCGCGCAGCCAGAGCTTCGGCGCCGGCTTGCCGGGAATGAGCGCCGTCGTGATGACGATGTCCACCTCGCGGGCCTGGTCGCGGAACAGCGCGTATTCGGCGTCGATGAACGCCTGGCTCACTTCCTTCGCGTAGCCGCCCACGCCTTCGCCGGACTCGGCGATGTCCACGGTCAGGAACTCCCCGCCCATGCTCTGGACCTGCTCGCGGCAGGCCTCGCGGGTATCGAAGGCGCGCACGACGGCGCCCAGACTGCGCGCCGCGCCGAGCGCCGCCAGGCCGGCCACGCCGGCGCCGATCACCAGGACCTTCGCCGGCGGCACCCGGCCCGCAGCCGTCATCTGGCCGCCGAAGAACCGGCCGAACGCGTTCGTCGCCTCGACGACGGCGCGGTAGCCGGCGATGTTGGCCATCGCGCTGAGCGCGTCGAGGGACTGGGCCCGGGTGATCCGCGGAACCGCGTCCATCGCGAGCGCCGTGACGGAGGCCGCCGCGAGGCGTTCGAGCAGGCGCCCGCTGGTGGCGGGCTGCAGGTAGCACGCGAGGATGGCGCCCGGCTTCAGGCGCGCGATCTCGTCCTCGGTCGGGGGGCGGACCTTCAGAAGCAGGTCGGCCGACCAGACGGCCGCCGGATCGGCCTCGACCCGCGCGCCGCTGCGCCGGTAAACCTCAGCGGAAAAACCGGCTGCGGCGCCGGCGTCCTCCTCGATGACGACCTCGTGCCCGAGCTTGACGAGCTGGGCGATCGACGCGGGCGTCGCTGCCACGCGGCGTTCGCCGGGATGGGTTTCCTTGGGGATGCCGATACGCACCGTGACCTGGCCTTCGGGTTGGGTGACGCGGGGCCGAAGGTCAGACAGGATACGCAAAACCAGTATTCAACGCACCTGGTCGTCCGCGATCGAGCGAATCCGGCGGCGCCGGCCGTTCCCGCCTTGCACCCCGGCGATCGTCACCTTACCATCAGTCCAAGCTGCACGCCCCTCGGGGGCGTGACGGGTCCAGTAGGTCTGGGCGGCCGAACGGCCCGGGCGAGGTGGGTCTCGCCGTGCACGACTCGCCTGGAAGGGGGTGATCCAGTGGGCATATCCAGTTCCTGGTCGGTGGAGGTGGCGACCCCGTGATCGCGGGGTGACGTCAGCCTTGGCGGTACGGGACCCCGCGGGGTAACCCAGCGCCACCACCGCTGAACCAAACGGGCGCCGTCACCTCGCGTGGCGGCGCCCGTCTCGTTTGTCGGTCGCATGGCTCGGTCGCGACAGCCTCCGCGGCCCGGTGCGGCCTGACGGTGGTCGAATCCCGTCACCGGAAGAGCGCCTTGACCTCGCTCAACGTCCTGGCCTGCGTGGCGACCTCGCCGGTCGTGATCCGCGGGTTGTCGAGGCCGAGCTGCCACATCTGGAAGATGTAGAAGCCCGACGGGTCGCCGAACGAGAACATGAGCGACGCGACGTCGGCCACGAGAAGGTTCCAGTCCGGCGAGGGCGGCGAGCTGCCGCCGAAGACGAGCCATGACCAGCCGGCGGGCCAGTCCGTCTCGTTGACGGGAACGGCGAAATCGTACGAGAGCCAGCCGTCGTCGGGGGTCGGCGCGAGGGGGCCCAGGGTGTAGCCGGCCCAGTCGTCGTCGACGAACCCCGGCGTGCCGTTGTCGCTGTACAGCATCAGGGACAGCGCGCGGTCGTCCGCCGAGAAGTCGACGTAGAACGTCCGCAGGTCGACGCCGACCGACTCGACGCCGAGCGCGCGGTAGTCGCCCGTGTAGGGTGAATCGACGCCGAGCGTCGTGCGCGGCCAGGGCGCGAAGGTGTCGAGGCCCTCGGCCCGCAGATAGGCGCCGGGATTGCCGCCGGACGCGGGGATGGTCTCGACCGGGGCGCCGAAGGTCCAGCCGCCGACGTTGCTGCCACCGTCGAACGGTTCGACGAAGGTGTCGGCGAGCGCGGGGCCCGCGAGCGCGAGCGCGAGCGTGAGCGACAGGAACGTGAGCGAGGATTTCATGGTCGCAGCTCCGATTGGCAGGGTGTCCATGCGGTAGGGAGCCCCACGAGACTCCCGGGTACCGGGATTCTATAACTCCGATTCGCTCGGATGGCGACGGTGGATCCGGACGCGCCGAACCGCCTCGCACCCCGTCGTTGACGCCCGCCGGCGCCGGGTCCAGAGTCGGCCGCGGAGGCCCTCGATGCGCCGCGATCCTCCTGCCGGACCGCTGTCCCGCTTCCTCGCCACCGCCCGCCGGCGCCTGCGCGCGACCTGGCCTCGCCGCCCCCTGTCCGGCAGCCTCGACTTCGTCTTCCATCCCGATTACTGCGGCCACCAACCGAGCGGTCCCTACGATCTCCTGCGGCCGTACCGCATCCTCCACTACCTTCGCGATCAGGCCCTGCTGCGCCGGGGATCGCTCCATCGCCCGCGGCCGGCCAGCCTCAATCGTCTGCAGCTGATCCACACCCGCGAGTACCTCGACTCGCTGGAGCGGCCCGACGCCCTGACGATCATCCTGGGTTTCGCGGTCTCCGCCGACCTCCAGGACGCGATCCTCGCGGGATCGCGCGCCATGGTCGGCGGCACGATCAGGGCGACCAAGCTCGCGCTGCGCAACGGCGGGATCGCCGTGAACCTGGGCGGCGGCTTCCACCACGCCTTCGCCGACCGCGCCCACGGCTTCAGCTGCTTCAACGACGTGGCGATCGCGATCCGCACCTTCCGCAATCACGGCTTCGCCGCGCCGATCCTCGTCGTCGACCTCGACCTCCACGACGGCGACGGCACGCGCGCGATCTTCGCCGGGGACCCGACCGTCCACACCTTCAGCGTGCACAACCGGACCTTGCTGGAGATCCCCGCCGTGGCCGACACCTGCCTCGCGCTCGGCCCGGATATCGGCGACCGCGAGCTGATCGCCGCCGTCCGCGAGCACCTGCCGCCGGTGCTCGAGGCCGTCGCGCCGGGGCTGGTCTACTACCTGGCGGGCAGCGACCTGCACCGCCGCGACCGCCTCGGCGACTGGCGCCTGAGCCACGAGGGCCTGGTGGTACGCGACCGCGTGGTGATCGGACTCGTCCGCGCCCGGCCCGCGCCGCCGCCCTGCGTGTACCTGCTCGCCGGCGGCTACGGCCAGCACGCCTGGCGCCATCCTGCCGCCACGTTCTCCTGGCTCCTGACCGGGGACGCGACGATCGAGCCGCCCCTCGAGCTGGAGCTGCCGCTCGGCCACTATCGCCGGCTGCGCGACCTCTTCTCGCGGCCCGAACCCGGCGACGGCGAGCCGAGCGACGACAGCTGGGCGTTGACCGAGGCCGACCTGCCGGGCCACTCGGGCGCCGCCGGCACGCTCTTCCTGGACGCCATCCCGCACCACGGCCTCGAACTGGTGCTCGAGCGGTCGGGCCTGCTCGACCGGCTCCGCGCCAAGGGATTCCGCAAGCTGCGGATCGAATCCGACCTTCGCGACCCGATCGGACACCTGCTGCGCGTGCTCGACACCTCCGGCCGCGAGCCGCGGCCGCTCGTCGAGCTGAAGTTGCGCCGGTATGCGGCCGCCGCGCCGTACTCGCTGCTCTTCGTCGAGTGGCTGCTGCTGCAGCACGCCGGCGGCGCCTTCGGCGAGACCCAGCCGCCCCTCGCCGGTCAGACGTTTCCCGGCCTCGGCCTGCTGCGGGACCTCTCGGCCATGCTCGTCGTGATGTGCGAGCGCCTCGGCCTCGACGGATTGGCCTTCCGGCCCGCACACTTCCACATGGCCGAGATCGCCCGCAACGCGGCCGTGTTCTGGGACCCGACCGACGGCGCGCGCCACGAGTCCGTGCGGGCCGCGATGCCGGGGCTGCGCCTGACCGAGATGGACGCCGCACTCGCCGCGGGGCGGGTCGTCGACGTCTCGACCGGCGAACCCTACCGGCACATGCCGGCGCTCATGGTCGTGCCCGTGAGCCGGCGGCTGCGGGAAGGTCCCGAGCTCGCCAGGGACCGGGTGCGCCCGGAACGGACGTCGGCGCCGAGCTACCGGTTGCTCGCGACGTTGCCGCCCGGCGGACGGAGGTCCGCCGATTAGATCCGCCCGGGCGCGGCACTTTGTCATCGATTATTGCACAGTATTGTGATAGGATATCATCCCTAACCACGATTGACACGATTGCCGGCTGGAACGGGCCGGTTACCGGTCGATTCCCGATCGGTCGAATCCTGACAGCGTGCAGCCCGAAGGTCTCATCGTGCATCTCCGACGAATCCCGTTACGAAACCCAGCGTGTCGCCTCACCGGCGCCCTCGTGACGCTCGTCGCCCTGGCGGGCATGGCGACCGCGCAAGCGCTCCTCGATCCCCTGCCTCATCCGAAATTCGTCAACCCGCTCCCCATCCCGGACGTCATCGACGCGACGGCCGGCGGCGCGCTCACGATCGACGTCACCCAGTTCGAACAGCACCTCGGCCTCTTCGACCAGATGACCGGCGCGCCGCTGCCGACCACGGTCTGGGGCTATGGCGGCTCGTACCCGGGACCGACGATCGTCGCGCGCCGGGACGTGCCTCTCGACATCCTGTGGCGCAACCTGCTCGTCGATTCCCTGGGCCAGCCGCTGCAGCACCTCCTGCCGGTCGACACCTCGCTGCACATGGCCGAACCGGAAGGCTGGCCCGACAGCGGCGTGCCGATCGTCACCCACGTCCACGGGGGGCACTCGGAGTCCGCGAGCGACGGTCTACCGGATGCCTGGTTCACGCCGGGCTTCGCCCAGCTGGGCCCTGGCTTCGTGCAGCAGACGCTCCACTATGACAACGACCAGGAGGCCGGCACGGTCTGGTACCACGACCACGCGCTCGGGATCACCCGCCTGAATGTCTATGCCGGGCTCGCCGGGTTCTTCCTGATCCGCGACGCCAACGAGGACGCGCTCGCGGCCGCGGGCAACCTGCCGATCGGCGCCTACGAGGTCGGCCTGGCGATCCAGGACCGTATGTTCACGGCCGACGGCCAGCTGTATCGCCCGTCGTTCCCCGAGGTCCCCGGAGCGCCCGATCCGAGCATCCAACCCGAGTTCTTCGGCGATTTCATCCTCGTCAACGGCGAAGCCTGGCCGGTCCTCGACGTGGAGCCGCGCCAGTACCGGCTCCGTTTCCTCAATGGTTCCGATTCGCGCTTCTATAACCTGTGGCTCGTCGCGAAGTCGAACCCGGACGATCCGGACGGGCTCCTCACGGGAGCGCCGCCGATGTGGCAGATCGGCACGGATCTCGGACTGCTGGACGCCCCGGCGCTTTTGCGGCGGCTGCTGCTCGGACCGGGCGAGCGCGCCGACGTGGTCGTGGACTTCTCCGACCCCCAGTTCGCCGGCTGGACGTTCATCCTGCGCAACGACGCCAAGTCGCCGTTCCCCAACGGCGCGGTGGTCGACCCGCGCACGACCGGGCAGGTCATGGCGTTCCGCGTCTCGCTGCCGCTCGATCCCGCCTATCCCCCGACCTCGCTGCCGGCGAGTCTGCGGCCGGTCTACGGGCCGATCCAGCCGCTGGAGCCGACGCCCGAGGTCCCGCCCCGCCAGCTCATCCTGGCCGAGATGACGGACGAGTACGGCAGGCTGCGGCCGCAGCTCGGCACGGTCGTCGACGGCGCGTTGATGTGGGGCGACCCCGCCACCGAGAACCCCCTGCTCGGCGATACCGAGATCTGGGAGGTGTACAACTCGACGGCGGATGCGCACCCGATCCACCTGCACCTGGTGAGCTTCCAGGTCCTCGATCGGCAGAAGTACCGCGCCGACGTCGATCCGGCGACGAACGCGCTCGCCAACATCCGGCTCATCGGCCAGCGGCGGAGTCCGCCGCCGAGCGAGCAGGGCTGGAAGGACACGGCGATCATGTATCCCGGCGAGGTGACCCGCGTCGTCTCGCGGTTCGACCGCGAGGGCCTCTACGTCTGGCACTGCCACATCCTCTCGCACGAGGATCACGAGATGATGCGGCCGTACTACGTCGGCACGAACCCGGGCGCCGGCCGGACCGACCTGGCGGGAGGCGACGAGCTCACACCCACCAGCGCGCGAGGCCAGCGAGTGACCGCGGCCAGCGCCCCCAACCCGTTCAATCCACGCACGGAGATCCGTTTCCGGCTCCCGCTGGCGGCCGACGTGTCGCTGCGGATCTACGATGTTCGCGGCCAGGCCGTCCGGCAGCTCCCGGGCGGCCGCTACGTGGCCGGCGAGCATGCCGTCGTCTGGGACGGCACGAACGACGCCGGCCAGCGCGTCGCGAGCGGCACGTACGTCTACGAGCTGCGCGCTGGCGATCAGGTCGTTCGCAACCGGATGATGCTGGTGAAGTAGTTCCGTCGATCGCCGCGCAGCGGTGACGTGCGGAGATTGTCACGCGGGCGCCCGTCCTCGGTCGAGGGCGGGCGCCCGCTCACCTCGGGGGTCGCGCCGCTGACGGCGACCGTCACTCGATCGCGAACTTCGCGTGCACCACGGCCGTGATCTGCTTCTCGATCGACGAGTTGTCGTTCACCCCGTAGTCGGACACCACGGTGCTGTGGCGCGGGGTGACCTGCAGGACGCCCATGCGCGCATCCCGGATCGGTCCGAGCTTGGCGCCGGCGGCGGCGGCCACCTTCTGCGCGCGACGCATGGCGTCCTCGGCCGCCAGCGCCTGCACTTCTTCCTTCACGGCCGCGAGGTCGAGGTAGAGGTACTCGGGCATGCTGGTCTCGACCGCGACGCTCTCGGTCACGAGCCCGGCGAGGTCGAGCGAGAGCTGCTTGACCAGCTTCACGTCGGACAGCTCGACGAGGAAGCTCTGCGTGCTCACGTAGGAGATGATGCGCCCGGTGCGGTTGCCCCGCTCGTCGAACTCGTCGATCGCCCAGGAGTTCACCGGAAACGTCTCCAGGGCGGCCTCGGGAACGCCGCGGCCGTCGAGGAACCGCATCACGATCGGCAGCTGGCGCTGGAGGTCCCGCCACGCGTCTTCCGCGGTGGTACCCCGCCCCTGGATCGAGAATTGCAGCCGGCCGAGGTCGGAGACGAGGTCGATCTTCGCCGAGCCGGTCACCTGCAGGGTCTGCGCCACCTTGACGTTGCCGCGCCAGGTCGTCGCGAGGATGGCCGCGCCGCCGATGAAGCAAACGCCGAGGACAAGCGCCGCGAGAGCATTATTCCGCATGCCGCGTCCTTCCGTCGGGTCACGGGATCGTCCGCCGGAGGGTCGCGCATTTCGTCCCGGTTTGCAACCCCGAACGGGCGCCGCGGCCGGCGGTCGGCTAGGCGAGCCGGACGAAGGTGAACACTGTCTGGTAGACTGCGTAGACCGCGGTCGCGACCACGACGCGCCGGTCGGTGACGACCCGCCGCGCGGTCGCGAGGATGCGATTGACCGGATTGTCCCGCGCGAGATCGGCGATCACCCCCGGCCGGCGCTCGTCGTAGACCTCGAGGCCCCAGCGCAGGCGGGGGTCCTGCGGGTCGCGCCGGCGGCCTTCTTCGAGATAGCTGTATCCCTTGTCGATCCGCGACCCGAGCAGGTTCACGTACCCGAGCGCGAACCAGCCGCAGCCGCGCTGCGGGTCGAGGTTCCGGGCGTGGCGCGCGAGCTTCTCGGCGGTCGCGAACTGGCGGCGCCCGGCGGCGACACACACCGCCAGGCTCGCCAGGGGCTCGGGGTCCTTGGGATTGTCCTTCACCAGGCGGGTGAGGATCGGCCCGGCGCGGTCGTAGTCGTGTTGCTCGAGCAGGCGGTTGGCCTCGCGCAGGGCTCCGTTGCTGGCGGCCGGATTATCGGGGCCGACCTGAAGCAACTCGCCGGGGGCGCGCAGGCGATCACGGCGGACTGCACTCTCGGCTCGCATCGCGCAACTCCACTTGAAGGTCCGGCTGGTTCCGGGATTCCCCGATGGTTTCCCGGCGTTCCTGCTCGCCTCATCCAGCCGGCGATCGATCCCGGACGTTGCAACCGGCGGACCCGCCCGCGCCGGGTCAGGTCGGCGGGAGGTGCGCGCGTCGCCAACCTCGAGACTTGAGATCGCGGCCTCGGTGACGCATCCTGGAGCCCAACCACCCAACCGGAGGCGACGGTCGTGGTCGAGGTCGGACTGGTCCTGGGCGGCGGCGGCGCCCGCGGCTACGCGCACATCGGAGTGCTCAAGGCTCTCGAGGAGCGCGAGGTCGCGCCGGTGGCGATCGCGGCCTGCTCGATGGGCGCCATCGTCGGCGCACTCCACGGGGCCGGCCTCTCGGCCGACCAGATCCTCGCCCGCGCCCAGGCGTTCAAGCTCACCGAACTGCTCGACGTGGGCGACAGCGAGGCCCTGAACCGCGGCCGCCGCCTCGAGCGGACGCTGGGGCGTCACCTGCCCCGGACGTTCGAGGAACTGGAGGTCCCGCTGAAGATCACCGCCTGCGACATCCAGCAGGGCGTGCAGGTGGTCTTCGACGCGGGCGACCTGCGCGGCGCCGTCCGCGCCTCGATCGCGCTGCCCGGCGTGTTCCCCCCGGCGCGGGTCGCCGATCGCATCCTGCTCGACGGCGGCCTCGTGAACAACCTGCCCGTGGACATCATCCGCGCGATGACCCACCGGCCGGTCATCGCGGTGGACGTCGCGTCGCCCCCCGACCGGCAGCTCGAATTCGAGGACGACAGCTCGTGGTGGAGCACCCTCGCCCACCGCGCCTACCGCCGGCCGCTGATCCTCGAGATCGTCATGAAGGCGTACGACATCCCCCAGCGCCTGCTCACCGACGCCCGGGTGGCGTTGAATCCGCCGGACATCTTCGTGCGGCCGCCGATCGACCCCGCGATCAAGGTGGAGGACTTCGACGAGTGGCGCCAGCCCTTCGAGGCGGGGTACGAGGCCACGCACGTCGCACTCGAGGAGTTCGGTGAGCGGATCGGGCTGTGACGGTCCCTACGGGCAGTCGATGTATCCCGAGATCTGGGCCCAGTCGATCAGTTCCACCATGACCGTGCTCGCGAAGTACAATCCGAGCTGGACGTAGAAATCCACGTCCACGGCGTCCGCGAAGCACTCGAAGTCGCAGTCCAGCTGCTCGATGCAGTACTGCATGTACCCGCACATGATGAATCCGTAGATCTTGACGAGGAGGTTCCGCGACCCCCCCAGGAAGAAGTCGGCGATGTAGGTTCCCACCTGAAGTTTCAGGTACTCGCTGAGCTCGTCGTAGAAGGCCTCGGTCGTCGCGTCGCAGGTGCCGCACTGGCCGTGCAGAGCGTCCTGGATCTCGCGGACGTTGTCGGCCGCCGCCTCTCCCGCAGCCAGGAGCGCGCCGCCCCTAGTTGATGAGGAACCCGGCGTGGACGCCGGCGGTCAGGTTGGAATAATCCCAACCCTTCTCGAGCTCTTCCACCTCCTGCACTCCCTCCACGTCGCCGGTCAGCATGTACTTCAGGTGCGCACCCAGGATGAACCAGCCCAGCTTCAGGTGGGCGTTCGCCAGCGCCTGGGCGCCCAGCACCGAGTCGTCGATCTCGCCGTCGTCGTCCCAATCGAAGAGACCGGAGTCGTCGAAGTGGACGTTGTTGTAGGAGAAGCCCCCGCCGAGGTCGAACCGGAACGCGTCGCCCAGGGCGAACACGCGCTTGGCGTTCAGCTCCACCATGGTGATGTCCGAGCTGTCCGTGAGCATCGTCAGACTCCCGCCGGCGCCGAGCTCGACCCCCAGGTACCAGTCGCGCCCCAGGTGCTTGTAGCCGGCCAGCCCGATGTGGATTCCGGCATCGTCGGTGTCGAACGTGACGTGCTGCATCATCATCGCGCTGTACTCGAAGTAGACGTGATAGTCCCCGAGGTGCGGCGGCTCCTGGGACGCCGCTGCAGCGCAGGACGTGCAGGCAAGCAGGACCGCAAGTATCGTCAGCATCTTCATGCCCGACTCCCCTTCCTGTTGCGATCGGTGATGGTGCGCCCATCCGCACGGCGTCCGGTGGCGTGGTGCGCGAAAGGCGCCGCCGGGATGTTACCCGAGGGGGAGGGCTCGCGACCAGCGGAACCGTGGCCGCGCGCGGCCGGCAACGCGACGAACGGCTTGAATATACCCAACAAATCACGTACGATATCTGCCGGTCAAGCTCGCAGACATCCGACGCAGGTTGCCGGATCTCCACCCTCGGATCGCGAGATCGCGCCCGCTTGCATCAACGAGGAGGTATCGCGGTGCGAAAACTCTACGCTGCCATCGATCTCGTCGCGATCGTCGCCGTCGCCCTGGTGGGCTGCTCCGGCGACGACGGCACGACGCTCACCTCTCCCGCTTCTCTCGGCGACCAGTCGCGGTCATCGGTCAAGTCGATCGGCCCGAGTGAAATCGTCCTGTGCCTCGACGTCTCCGACGGCGTGGCGCAGGAGGAACTCCAGGCGGTCGTCGCCGCGTTGACGGCCGGCCTCGCCGACCCCGAGCTGATCCCGCAGGATGGCACGATCGCGGTCGCGGCCCTGGTCTACGGCGACACCTCGGCGGCCGCGCTGGACACGTTCGCCGCAGTGACGCCGGCCAGCCTCGACGGCGCCATCGAGCCGGCTCTCGAGGGTCTGTTGACCGATCGGCTGGTCACGACGGCGACGGCCGACCTCGCCGCCGCCCTCACGGCGGCGCTGCCCTATCTCGATCCCGGCAGCGTGGCCGATCGCCACGTCCTGATCGTCGGCAGCGGTGCCGCGGCCGACGTCGTCGCGGCCGAAGCGGCGAGCGCTGCACTCGCGAACGCGGGCGTGATGATCTCGGCCGTAGCCCTCGGCGCGGACGACGCCGCTGCCGCGACCTTCCGCGCCTGCGCCGAGCCGTCGGGCGGCTTCGTCGGCCTGGGCGGCGACGACCTTGCCGGCGTCTGCGGCGACGCCCTCGCCTACATGCTCCAGGTCGACCTCGACCTCGAGCCCGAGATTGCGAACCGCCTGCGCGGCGAAGAGCACACCGTGATGGCGACCTTGTACCGCGGGGCCGTCCTGGGCGACCTGCCGGTCGTCGGACAGGACGTCACGATCGCCGTGGTCGGCGGACCCAACCAGGGCGCCACGGCCACGGCCGGCACGGACACCAACGGGATCGTGACCTTCACCTACACCGGCGTCGGTGGCGCCGGGACCGACCTCATCGTGGCCACGAGCAGCCACCCGGGAACCGGTGTCGCGCTCGCCGACTCGGTCACCGTCACCTGGGCCAACGCCGTGCCCGTCTGCGACGCGGGCGGTCCCTACCTGGCCGCCGTGGACGCCGATACGGCGCGCGTCATCCTCGACGGCAGCCTCTCGGCCGACGCCGACGGAGACACCCTGAGCTTCCTCTGGTCAGTTGGCTGCGGCGAGGCCGCGTTCGACGATCCGACCGCGATCATGCCGGAGCTCGTGCTCAGTGGCGCCTGCCTGTGCGTCGATTCCCTGCTGGTCGACCTGATGGTCACCGACGGGATCGACACGTCGACCTGCCAGGCCGTCGTCCGCGTCGACGACAACCGTCCGCCGGTGATCGAGGTCCGCGAGGACCCGCTGGTCCTCTGGCCGCCGAACCACAAGACCGTCGAGGTCACGCCGGACATGATGATCGTCACGGCCGAGGACGCCTGCGGGCGGCCCATCGATCTGGAGGCGGTGTCCGTGGTCGAGGTCCGCAGCGACGAGCCGGAGGACGCGGTCGGCGAGGGCGACGGCCACACCGACCTTGACATCGTCGTCGACTGCCCGAAAACGGTCCGTGTGCGCGCCGAGCGCGCCGGCGGGGGGAACGGTCGCGTCTACACGATCGTCTATCGCTTCGCCACGGAGTCGGGCGAGACGCTGGACGTGGAGGCCCAGGTGGCGGTGCCGCACGACGCGTCGAGCGACGAGGCGGTCGAGGATGCCGGGGCGGGTTACGCGGTCGAACCAGGCTGCGACGAGACCGACTGACCCTTCCGGGTCGCGACGACATCGGCGGGCGGGACGGATCCCGGGACGGCGCGGTCCCGGGAGGCGTCCCGCCCGCCGTCTTCCACGAGCACGCTAGGCGATGGGCGGGCAGCCCGCGCAGTCCGTGTCCGTCATGCGCGATGCGCGGATCGGATCGGGTCCGGTCGGGCCGGGCTGGAATCCGGTCTGGAAGATCAGGAACGCGAGGACCCCGCTCAGGATCCGCAAGCGGCGGATGACGTCGGCCAACTGGCACTCCTCCTGCGCCCCGTCCGGCAGTTCCTCCGCCGGACCTCCGCGCCGGCAGGCAGCCGGCGCCTTGACGTGCGACACGTCTGCAATGTTGGATCTCGCGGACCGCATGTCAAACGCTGATTCGCCCGCCGGCGATCTAGACCGCGAATCCCTCGCCGAGCGCCGGAACGTGGACCGCCGCCGATCCGCGGCGGCGCAGCTCGTCCGCGAAATGGGCGGACGAGTCCGGTTCTCCGTGCACCACGAAGATCTGACCGGCGGCGCCGGCGCCGGTGTCCAGCCAGCGCAGCAGCTCGTCCTTGTCGGCGTGGCTCGACAGGCCCTGGATCGACTCGTGACGACACCGGACCGGCCAGTCCTCGCCGTGGATCCGCAGGACCTTGGCTCCTTCCTGCAGGGCCCGGCCGCGGGTGCCGGCGGCCTGGTAGCCCGCGAGCAGGATCAGGTTCTCCGGCCGGTCCATCCGGCGGGTGAGGTGGTGCAGGACGCGGCCGCCGGACAGCATGCCGCTCGCGGAGATGATCACGAGCGGGCCGGCGATCGTGTTGAGCTTCTTCGATTCGTGGACCGTCCGGCACAGGTGCACCTGCCGCGGGAACAGGCGGCTGCGGGCGCCCTCGACGAGATCGGCGTCGAGGTTCCCGTCGTTCAGGTGGCGGCCGTAGATGAGCGACGCGTCGACCGCCATCGGGCTGTCGACGTAGATCGGGACGTCCGCGAGCTCGCCCGACTCCATCAGATCCCGCAGGATCAGGGTCACCTGCTGGACGCGGCCGACCGCGAAGGCCGGGATCAGGACGACGCCGCGGCGCCGGATCGTCTCGCCGAACGCGCGGCGGATCTGGTCCGCGACCGGCTCGCGGTCGTGGCTGCGGTCGCCGTAGGTCGACTCGATCACCAGCGCGTCGCAGCGGGGCAGCGGCTCGGGATCCCTGTGCAGCGGCGCGTCGTAGCGGCCCACGTCGCCGCTGAAGACGATGGTCTTCTCGACGCCGCCGTCGGGCACCCGCAGCTCGAGGAAGCTCGCGCCGAGCAGGTGGCCGCTGTTCGCGAACCGCGCGCGGATGCCGTCGCCGAGGTCGAGCCAGCGGTCGAACGGATGGCTCTGGACCTTCTTGAGCGCGCGGAGCGCGTCGTGGCTCGTGTAGAGCGGCTCGGCCGGGTGATGCTTCGAGTAGCCCTTCTTGTTGGCCCAGGCCGCGTCTTCCTCCTGCAGGTGCGCGGAGTCGAGCAGGAGCAGCTCAAGGAGTTCCGCGGTGCCGTCGGTCGCGTGCACGGGCGCATCCAGTCCCAGCCGGACCGCCCGCGGCAACCAGCCCGAGTGGTCGATGTGCGCGTGGGTCAAGAGGACCGTGTCGACCGCCTCGAGGTCGAAATCCGGCCGGTCCCAGTTGCGCAAGCGCAGCTCCTTGAGGCCCTGGAACAGGCCGCAGTCGACCAGGATCTTGCGGTTGCCGACCTCGAGCAGGTGCCGGGAGCCGGTGACGCAGCCGGCGGCGCCGTGGAAGGAGATTCGCATGTCGTTCCTCGGATCGTGGTTGGCGGGACCGGTGGCTCGGGAACTCGAATCGTAGCACGTCGGTCCGCCCGGGCCAAGACGAGCCATTGCTTCGGCCGCGATGGTCGGCGACAATGGACCTCGCCGACCGTCTCCAGCGAAGGGGCCGACCATGGATCATCGTCGGGAACATCTCCGCCTGCTCGCGGTCTTCCACTTCGTCTACGCGGGGCTGGTGGTGCTGGCCACGCTGGCGCCGATCCTGTGGATGCTGCTGGCCTCGCTGTGGTGGCCGGAGCTGGCCGACCGGTCCGGCGGGGACGCGGAGACCCGGCTCGCCGCCGCGATGAAGGTCATGGGCCTCGCGTTCGGGCTCGGCGCCCTCGTCGTCACCTGGATCTGGGCCGGCGTGCTCGTGGTGGCCGGCCGCTGCCTGCTGGCGCCGCGCCGTCACACGTTCTGCATGGTGGTGGCGGGCATCGCCTGCCTCGGGGTGCCCCTGGGCACCGCGCTGGGGGTCTGCACGCTGGTGATCCTGAACCGGAACGACGTGCGCCAGCTCTTCGACGCTCCCGCGGGCGCGGCCTGACGGACCCCGGCGGCGGCGGACGCGAAGCGCCGCGCTCCCGGCGAGAGCGCGGCGCCGATCGCGGCCCGTCGAGACGGACGGCTAGCCCTCGCCGCCCTTGAACCGCTCCAGGGTCTTCTGGAAGGCGGCGCGCTCCGGCGCGAGCCGGATGGCCTCGGTCTCGTGCTCGATGGCCTTGTCGACCTGGCCGAGCTTGAAGGCGATCTCGGCCGCGGTATCGAGGATGTTGGCCCGGTCGCCCGGCACGGTGGCCAGCTCGGCGCCCTTGAGCGCCAGCGTGTAGGCCTCGTCGAGGTTGAGCTCGTTCTCGAAGCACCACCAGGCGAAGCCGTTCAGCGCGCCGGGATTCTCCTGCCAGCCGTCGTCCAGGGTCGCCCGCTTGAGGGCCAGCGCCTTCGGCTTGTCTCCCTGGATCAGGAGCGCCTCATCGACCAGGAGCTCCTGGCGATATCCGGCGACCTCGCCGTCGGCGGCGCCTTCGGTGATCGCGAGCGCACGCTTCAGGAAGGGAAGGTACTCGTCCGCCGGCGCCACCTGGCGGGCCACGCTCGCGACCATCAGGACCTGGTCGACGCCGGCCGCGGGATCGCCCACGATGGCCTCGCCCTCGGCGAGGAGCTGGCTGCCGTCGAAGGCCCCCGAGCCCAGGCCGTAGTACATGGCCATGAAGACCTTGCCGCGCAGCTCGCCGGTCAGCAACGGGTCGAGGGCCATGGCCTTCCGGTAGTAGTCGACCGCGTCCGCGCTGGCGAACACGGTCTCGCTGTACCGCCCGAGCCTCAGCGCAAGGTCGAGGGTGGGTTCCGCGGCGAAGCGCGCCTTCTTCTCGACGATCGTGGACCTGTCGGCGCGGGCCGCGTCCACTTGATCGATGAACGCGGCGACGCCGTCGTAGCCGATCCAGCAATCCGTGACCTCGCCACCGGCGTTGACCATGGCGAAGGTCGGGTAGCCCCGGACCCCGTACGTCTTCGCGAGGTCCACCCCCGCGCCCTTCTCGCAATCGTTCTTGAGCAGGATCACCTGCTCGAGGCAGGTCTTCAGCTCCGCGTTCTCGTTCGCCTCACGGGCGAAGGTCTTGCAGCCGCCTCACCATTCGGTGAAGAAGTCGATGAGAATCGGCTTGTCCTGCTGGCGGGACAGAGCCAGGGCCTCGTCCCAGGTGGTCGCGGTGGTCGCGGCGGCGGCGCCGGCGGCGACCGGCAAGATCAGCGCGAAGGCTGCGAGCGCCGGCCCCAGGAATCGCTTCGGCATGGATGACCTCCGGTTCGGGTGGATCTGCAATATACGCGCGGACGCCCGCCGGGATCCAAGCGCCGATCGAGCGGCGGTCCCGACGGACGGCAGGGATCGGTTGCGGATCGCCCGCCGAACCGTGTAACCTGTTACGGATAAAAAATCTATGACCACGATAGGAGATTGTAGCCCTCTCGATTCGACGGAGTTCGCGGGCGCCCGCACGGCGACCGCCGTCCCCTCCGGGACGCTCCCGTCCCCAACCCGGTGAGGTCGCCGGTCCATGGACTTCCCGATCTTCCACCTGGACGTCTTCGGCAACCGCCTGCTGATCGCCGCGATCGCCTCGCTGCACGTCGTGATCAATCACATGCTCGCGGTCGGCGCGGCTCCCTTGATCGCCTTCCTCGAGTGGCGCGGCTACGCCACCGGCGACGAGCGCTGGGACCGGCTCGCCTATCGGCTGCTCTTCATCTGCTTCATCGTCACCACCAGCCTCGGCGCGCTCACCGGCGTGGGGATCTGGCTGTCGACCAGCCTCGTGAATCCGCACGCGATCGGTTCGCTGATCCGGGTCTTCTTCTGGGCCTGGTTCAGCGAATGGATCGTGTTCGTCACTGAGGTCGCGCTGATCCTGATCTACACTCTCAGCTGGCGGACCGACTGGGCGCGGCGCCACAAGCGCGCGCACCTGGGGCTCGGCGTGGCGCTCGCCGTGGCGTCGTGGCTCACGATGGCGGTCATCGTGGCGATCCTCGGGTTCCAGATGGACACCGGGGTCTGGACCGTGGATCCGGGCTTCTGGACCGCGGTCCTGAATCCCCTCTACCTGCCGCAGCTCTTCTTCCGCACGCCATTCGCCCTGGTCGCGGCGGGGTTGTTCGCGCTCGCCGTCACCGGCCGCCTCACGCGCGGCGACCCCGAGTTTCGCGGGCGGGCGGTACGCACGATCAGCGCCTGGACGCTCCTCTTCTGCGTCCCCTGGCTCGCCGCCGCCTGGGGCTACTGGCAGGCCATCCCCGCGCGGATGCTGGACAATGTCTCGACCGCCCTGACGACCCTCGCCTTCCAGCAGTACCTGGATCCGCTGCGTTTGTTGATCGGGGCCTCCCTCGGTGCGGTCGTCCTGGCCTGCGCGTGGGGCGTGGGGGCGCCGCGGCGCCTCCCGTCGGCCGTGCTCGTCGTGCCGGCCGTGCTCGCCGTCTGGCAGCTCGCCTACTTCGAGCGGGTCCGCGAGTTCATCCGCAAGCCCGACATCGTCGCGGCGTACATGTATTCGAACGCCTTGCGGCCCGCGGACTACCCGCTCTACGCGCAGGACGGCCTGCTCGCCCACGCCACCTACGCGTCGGTGCGCGCGGTGACGGGCGAGAATCGCATCCAGGCCGGCCGCGAGGTGTTCCGCCTGGCCTGCAGCCGCTGCCATACCACCCGCGGCGTCAACGGCATCGTGGCGAAGCTGGCCGGGCTGTACGGCCCCGGCGCCTGGGATCCGGCGGTCCTCGACACCTACCTGGCCGGCATGCACAACGCGCGCCCCTTCATGCCGCCCCTGCCGGGCACCGCGACCGAGCGCGCCGCCCTCGCCGACTACCTGATCGCGCTGCGCCACGATCCTGCCGGGCTCGACGGCGCCCAGACCGCCGGCGCCGCCGGCAGCACCCGCTGACCAAAGGACCGCCGGACCATGGAGAGCACCGCCGCCACCACGCCCCTGCCCCTGGACATCCCGTTGCCGCTGCCGGCGGACCCGATCCTGCTGCAGGCCCTGCTGGTGGTCCTGTTCCTCTGGCACATCCTGTTCGTGAACCTGATGGTCGGCGGCTCGCTGCTCACCGTCGTCTTCGAGCTGATCGGGCGCCGGCGGCCGGAGTTCGACGCGCTCGCCAGGGCCACCGCGGGCACGGTCACGGTGAACAAGAGCCTCGCCGTGGTCCTCGGGGTCGGGCCGCTGCTCGGGCTCAACGTCCTCTACACGGTCCACTTCTACTCCGCCAACGCCTTGACGGGGGCAGCCTGGATCTCGCTCGTGCCGCTGGTCACGCTCGCGTTCCTGGTCACCTACGCCCACAAGTACAGCTGGGACCGGCTCGCCGGCCGCAAGGGCCTGCACCTCGCCATCGGGATGGCGGGCGCGGCCATGTTCCTCGCGATCCCGCTGATCTTCCTCGCCAACATCAACCTGATGCTCTTCCCGGCCCGCTGGCTCGAGGTCCGGGGATTCGCCTCGGCGCTCGCGCTCCCGAACGTCTGGCCCCGATATCTCCACTTCCTCGCCGCGAGCGTCGCCGTGACCGGCCTCTTCCTGCTGGTCTACTTCCTGCGACCCGGCGGCGGCGTCGCCGCGTCGCCCTCGGCGCTCGACCGGCTCGCGCTGCGCCGCCTGTTCTACGGCATCGCCCTGGGCGCCTCCGCGCTGCAGCTCATGTTCGGCCCGCTCGTGCTGATCACCCTGCCCCGACCCGGTCTCAGCTGGTTTCTGGCCGGCGTGATCGGCGTGGGTGTCGTCCTGGCGATCTTCGCCCTGGTCCTGATGTGGCGCGAGATCGCCGCGCCCCGCGCGAACGCGACGCCCCGCGCCGCGATCGTCGTCGCGCTGATCACCGCGACCGCCTTCACCATGGGCTACGGCCGCCACGTGTACCGCGAGACGGCGCTGCGGGACCACCGCGCGCAGATGGCCGTCCACACGCGGGACACGGGCTGGCTGGCCGCCGCCGCCCAGTGGCGCGAGGCCACGGGCCAGGGCGTCGCGCAGGTCCCGCTCGGGCAGCGGATCTTCGAGAGCACCTGCGCGGCCTGCCACGGGGTCGACCGGGTGCTGGTGGGGCCGTCGCTGCGGGAGATCGCCGGCATCTACGGCGGCGATCCGGGCGGGATCGCCGCCTGGGCCGCCGATCCGGGCCGCAAACGGCCCGAGCTCCCCCCGATGCCGGCGTTCCGGCTGGGCGAGGAGAAGCTCCGGGCCGTGGCCGATTACATGCTCCAGCTGGGATCCGGCGGATCCCCGGCGGAAGATGGTTGACCCCGGGGACGGAACCGATTACATAACTGTTGAAGCCAAGCGGCACACAACTCAGTACGCGGGCTTCGAGTGCCGGCTCGCCTGCCGCGCCGCCGATTGCCCGCGGACCGACACGATGGGGGTCGAACGCCATGAGTATCCAGAAGAAGTACCTGAAATCGAAGGCGGTGAGCAGAGTCACCTTCATGCTGCCGACCAAGATCGCCGGGGGCGCCCGCAAGGCCTCGCTGGTCGGCGAATTCAACGGCTGGGATCCGAAGGCGACCCGGATGCAGAAACTCAGGACCGGCGAGTTCAAGGTCACCGTCGACCTCGAGGTCGGCCGCGAGTATCAGTACCGCTACCTCCTCGACGACCGGACCTGGCAGAACGACGACGCGGCGGACCGCTACGTCCCGGCCGGGATCGCGGACGCCGAGAACAGCGTCGTCATCGTCTGAGCCGCCGCTCGTTCCGCGCGCTCTGGAGACCCTCCCGCCGCCAGCCGCCGGGAGGGTTTTTTCTTCCGCGCCGCGGGGCCGCTCTTGGCACGCCGCGCCCGATGTCCTAGACTCGTTGGAACCAGCTCCACACACGATCGCAACCTAAGGACCCCGGGATGTTCGAGCGCAAGCCTCTGCGGGCGGACGTCGGCGCCGAGATCCTCGGCCGGATCATCGATGGTCGACTCAAGTCCGGGACGCGCATCAACGAATCCCACCTGGCCGTCGAGCTCGGGATCAGCCGGACCCCGCTGCGCGAGGCGATGCTCTGCCTGACGACCGAGGGGGCACTGGCGTCGGACATGGGTCGCGGCTTCCGGGTTCCCAGGCTCGAGGGCCGAGAGGTGGCGGACGTCTTGCAGGCGCTCTCCGAGCTCCTGCCGGCCGCGATCCGCCACGGCCGGCAGCTCGAGCTGCGGGACCACGTGGAGGCCGGCAACCTTCTCGGCCGCGCCCGCCTGAACCAGGGCGACCCCAGCGTGTTCTGCGAGCAGGTCTATCTCTTGCTACGGTTACTCGCCCACGACTGCCCGAACGACGTCTTGCGCCGCGAGTGCACCCGCCTGGTGCGGCTGTCCCTGCGCTACCTGTTCGAGGCGCAGTCGCGCGGCTGGGAGCCCGCAGCGCTGCTCGGGAACCTGGAACGGGGGCTGGACGAGCTGCGGCGGGGTGACCGGACCGCGGCAGCGGTCTCGCTCGGCCGCACGTTCCGCGAGCTCGGCGACGAGTTGCCGTCACGGTTCCCGGCCGCGGTCGCGGACCACGCTTGACGTTTCGGGCCGGAGGACCGGGACAATGGCACTGCAGTTCACGGTCAACGGCGTGCGGATCGCTCCCGGTGAGCCGGCGGCGGAGGAGGACCTCGCCCGCGCCGGCCTGTCGCGCCTGGCGCAGTGGCACCGCCTGGTGCGCCGCCTCCCGAACGACTGCCAGTACTGGGAAGCCGCCGACCCTCGCGTGTCCTGCTTCGACGACGAGGTCGAGATCTATCCGTGCCGCCATTCGTACCTCGACGCCGATCGGCAGTGGGGTACGGGCTGCCTCGTGCGCGTGTGCGGCGGCCGGGTCGTCGGGATCGAGGTCCGGGTGATCGAGGGCGTCTACGCCGCCGGCAACCTCTTCGAGCGATTCGTGGACGCGGGACGCCAGCGTCTTGGCGACCCGGACCGCGGCGAGGGCCGCGAGTACGAATGGCGGCGCGAGTCGGTCCGCGTGGCGGCGATGCTGGCGGCGGAAGGGTTGACGGCGCTGTTCAAGGTCGACCTCGCCGAGTAGGGCGCCCGGCCCTCCGGCTCAGGGCACGCCGCGGTCCGCCAGCAGCTGGTCGAGATAGGCGAGCCCGCCGGTCAGATCCGCGAACCGGCCGTCGAGCTGGGCCTCGAAGCAGGCCCGCAGGATCCGGCTGTAGGCGGGGCCAGGCTTCAGACCGCGCGACGCGAGGTGCCGCCCGAGCACGAGCGGCTCCGGCCGCGCGTCGGCGACGGCGAGCGCCGCCGCCCGTTCCGCGAGCCAGGCCACGGCCGGCGGATGCATCTCCGCGGCCGATCCGCGCCCCCCCCGATCGGCGCTGACGACGCGCAGCAGGCGGTCGATGCGGCCGACGTCGCGCGCGAGCCGGCGCACGGCCGCATCCCCGGCGCCCTGCTCGTGGAGCTGGACGGGCCGCTGGTGGTCTCGCACCAGCGGCAGCACCTCGCGCACCAGGGCC
The DNA here is from genome assembly GCA_022711765.1 of Candidatus Krumholzibacteriota bacterium. Taxonomy (GTDB): domain Bacteria; phylum Krumholzibacteriota; class Krumholzibacteriia; order LZORAL124-64-63; family LZORAL124-64-63; genus Glo-17. Next base: position 135,041 of record JAKLEB010000002.1, on the reverse strand, counting down.
GGCTGGCCGGTCAGCTGCTCGAGGAACTCCTGGACCAGGGGGAGCGACCGCTCGGCATGCCCCGGCGTGCGGATACGCCCGTCGGGATCCACCATCTGGACGACCGGCTTGCCGAGGTCGTGGCAGAGCACCGCGAGTCCGACGACCACGTCTTCGGCCTCGTCGCCGGTCCGCTGGGCGGCGAAGACGTCGAGGCACAGGCCGACGTGGGTGTAGACGTCGCCCTCGGGATGCTTGACCGGATCCTGGGGCAGCCCGTCCAGCGCGGCGAGCGGCGGGAAGTGCCGCAGCCAGCCCGTATCCTTCAGGAAACGAAGGCCGCGCGACGGCGTGCGGCCCAACACGAGGAGCTTGCGCCACTCGTGCCAGACCCGCTCGGTCGCCAGGCCCTCCGGCTCGATCGTGCGGCAGAGCGCGACCGTCGCGGGATCGGGCTCGAGGTCGAAGCGGGCCGTGAACTGCATGCCGCGCAGCACGCGCAGCGGGTCCTCCGCGAAGGCCGCGGAGCAGTGGCGCAGGCGGCGAGCCGCGAGGTCGGCCCGTCCACCGAGGGGATCGGCCAGCTCGCCGGCGAGCGGGTCGTAGGAGATCGCGTTGATCGTGAAGTCGCGCCGCCGGGCCGCCGCGGCCAGGCCGAGGTCGGGATCGCTGCTGACGAGGAATCCCCGGTGGCCGAGGCCGGACTTCGACTCGGTGCGCGGCAACGTGACGTCGAGCGGCACGCCCCGCAGCTTGAGCACTCCGAAGGCGCGGCCGACGGCGTCCAGCTCGTAGCGGGCGGCCAGCATGGCCTCGAGATCGACGGCGGCGATGCCGTGGACCTCGACGTCGAGGTCGGTGACCGGCCGCTCCAGAAGCGCGTCGCGCACCGCCCCGCCCACGACCCAGGCGCGGCCGCCCGCGTCGCGGCATAGCTGGCAGACGCCGCGCAGCGCGGCCTCGAGCGCAGGATCGGCGATCGGCAAGCGGACCATGGCGATGCTCCCGAGCTGGCCTCCGCAGCCAGTGTCGCCGCGTTGGCTGGCACGGTCAAGGCCACCGGCGCGGCGCGCGTGCCCGGGCGGGTCGTCCAGCCCGGCATCTTGAACTACTTTCGCGCGGTGATCTCGCGTATCCTCGGCCCCGCTGAACGAGCCGGCCTCGCCGCCGGCCACGCGCCGAGGTGAACTTGGAATTCAATCTGATCAACGCTCTGATCCTGCTGGCGGCCGGCGGCGTCGCGGGCGTCGCGGCCGGATTCGCCGGGGTCGGCGGCGGCATCGTCCTGGTGCCCGTGTTGCTCGAGCTGCTGCGCGCGTGGGGATTGCCTCGCGAGTCGGTCGTGCAGGCTGCGATGGGCACGAGCCTCGCGGTCGCCTTCGTGACGACCGTGTCGGCCGCCTGGCGCCATCACCGGCAGCGCCTCGTGCTGTGGAGGCTCGTCGTTCCGATCGTGCCCGCGAGCATGCTCGGCGGGTGGCTCGGCTCCGAACTGGCTGCACGGACGGACGGTCGCGTGCTCCAGGCCCTGCTCGCCGCCGCGCTCCTCTACGCGTCGGTCCGCCTCGTGCGCCAGCGGGAGCCGGGCGGGGACGCGACCGGGCTGCCGATCCGGTCGGTCTGGATCTGGGCGGCGATCGGGCTCGGCGTGGGCGTGTTTTCCGGGATGAGCGGGCTCGCGGGCGGCGTCGTGCTGATCCCGGCGCTCGCGCTGGTCGGAAAGGTGCCGGGACGCTACCTCGCCGCGACGTCGGCAGGCGTGATCCTGTTCACGGCGCTCGCGGCCGCGGTCGGCTACATGCGGCACGGTCCCGCCGCCGGGAGTCTCGGCGACGGGTTCGTGGGCTTCACCTGCCTGCCCGCCTCCGCCTGCCTCGCCGTCACGTCCGTCCCGTTCGCGCAGGTCGGCGCGCGGCTGAACAAACGGACGAGCGGAGTTGCGTTCAGGAGGGTGTTCGCGGCGATCATGGTCGTGGTCGTGGCGCGGCTGGTGGCGACGCTCTAGGGGCCTCGACCGGTTCGGCTCCCACCGGAGCCTCCCCCGTCATGCCGGCCTTTACACCCCGCCCCGCGCGGCACTACCATTGCCGGTGACCGGCGAAAGAGGCAGCGTGTTCGAGGGTGTCGTGCTCGCGGCCGGGCGGTCCCGCCGCGCCGGCCTGTTCAAGCCGGCGTTCCGCGTGGGCGGCGTGCCGCTCGTCCTGCGGGCCGTCGACTGCCTGCTGCCGTGGTGCTCGCGCGTCGTCGTCGTGGCGGGCCACCGCCGGGCCGACGTCGCGGAGCTGGTCGCCGGTCGCGCGGGCGTCGAGGTGGTCGTGAACGAGGACCACGACCGGGGCATGTTCACCTCGGTGCAGATCGGCGCGCGCGCGATCGCTCCCGGCAGCGAGGGCTTCTTCGTCCTTCCGGCCGACTGCCCGCTGGTCGGCACCGCGGTGGCCGGCGAGCTGATCGACGCGTTCGTGCGCCACGGCGGCCGGCGCGCCGTCGTCCCCGAGCACGGCGGCCGCGGCGGCCACCCCGTGCTCCTGCCGATCTCGGCGCGGGCGCGCGTGCTCGCCGCGCCGGCGACGGCGACGCTTCGCGAGATCGTCGCGGCGGTGGGCGCAGTCCGGCACGCGGTCGCCGACGCCGGCGTGCTGATGGATCTCGACACCCCCGCAGACCTCCGGGCCCTCGACCCCGAGCCCGCCCTGCGACCGAGCGAGGAGTGACGCGATGACCGCCAGACTGGATTCGCGGACCGTGATCCTGGCCGGCGTCTTCTGGGGCTCGGCGTGGGGCCTCTACGAAGCGACGGTTGGCTGGCTCGTGCACAACGTGGTCCGGTTCGCGGGCGCCTCGGGCGTTCTGCTGGTCCCGTTCGCCGTGTTCTGCCTGTACCGCGCGCTGCGCGCCGGCGGCAGCTACCGCAGCGTGGGCCTCGCGGCTGCGACCGCGGCCTCGCTCAAGCTCGCCGACTTCCTGCTGCCGGCGCCGAGACTGCACACGGTCTTCAATCCGGCCGTCGCCATCCTGCTCGAAGGTCTCGCCTTCGCGCTGGTCGCGCGCCGGCTCGCCGATCACCGGCGGCGGACCTCGCTCGCGGCCGTGGCGATCGGCGCCGTGGCGTTCAATACGGTCTGGCGCGTCCTCTTCCTCGTCTACTCGGCGGGGATCGCCGCCGGCTGGTCGATCGGACTCATGCTCGACGGCCTGCACACGCCCGCGGGCTTCCTGGTGCGCGATTCGCTGGCGAGCAGCGCGGTGATCGCGGGGGGCGCGGTCCTGGTCCACCGCGTGCCGGACCTCGCGGGCGTCGTTCGCCCGCAGCCCGGCCCGCTCGCGACCGGCAGCATCTTCGCGCTGGCCCTGCTCGTCGAGCTCGCCATGGGGCTGCTCGGTTGAACGTCCGCCGACGAGGGTGGTGACCGCATGCAGGACATCTACACCGAGATCATCAGCCTGCGCGCCCGCGGTCAAGCGGCCGTCCTCGTGACCGTCGTCGCGAGCGAGGGCCACGTCCCGACCGAGCTGCAGGCCAAGATGCTGGTCGACGCGCGCGGCCGGGTCGCCGGTACGGTCGGCGGCGGCAAGCTCGAGCATCGCGCGATCGCCGAGGCCCAGGGCGTACTCGCCGCCGGGCGGCCTTTGCTCAAGGAATACGCCCTCGAGGAGGGCGACGGCGGCGGCCGCGGAGAACCGCTCGGCATGATCTGCGGCGGCAGGGTCACGCTGTTCTACGAGGTCCTCGGCCCGGGAACGCGCGCCTACCTGTTCGGCGCGGGCCACGTCGGTCGCGCGCTGCGCGACTACCTGGCGCCGCTCGACTTCGCGGTCACCTTCATCGACAGCCGGCCCGACCAGCTCGCGGACCTCGCCGGCCCGCGTGCGCTCGCGGGTCCGGACTACGCCGAGTTGCCGCCGCTCGCGGACCTCGCCGTGAGCTACGTCGTGATCGCCACCCACTCCCACACCTGCGACGAGCGCGTCCTGGAGCACGTGCTGCGCGCGAACGAGCGGCCGCGGTACCTCGGCGTCGTGGCCTCGCGGCGCAAGCGGGTCGAGATGCTGGCGCGCGTGCGCGAGCAGCTCGGTGGGGACATCGACCTCGACTGGATCCACATGCCGGTCGGCCTTTATCTCGGCGGCAACTCGCCGGCCGCCGTCGCGCTCTCGATCGCGGCCGAGATGCAGGCCTGCCGCCACGGCGTGAGCGGCCACGTCCACCTGCGCGACCGCGCGCGGCCCGGCCGGCCGCGGGAGGGGTGACCATGGAGCGCCGCTTCCTCCTGAACGACCGCCTGGTCGAGCTCGGGCCCGACGAGCGGGGCCTCGCGCTCGCCTGGTTGCGGCAGCGTCAGGGGCTGTGCGGCACGAAGGAGGGCTGCGGCGAGGGCGAGTGCGGCGCGTGCACGGTGCTGCTCGGCGAGCTGTCGCCGCGCGGCGTCGTGTACCGCGCGGTCGCCTCGTGTCTCTTGCCGGTGGGCGAGCTGCCCGGCCGCCATCTCGTGACCATCGAAGGCCTGAATCCGCCGACCGGTCTCAATCCCATCCAGCAGCAGTTCGTCGACGAGGGCGCCCCCCAGTGCGGATTCTGCTTCCCCGGCATGGTGGTGTCGCTCACCGGGTTCTTCCTCGATAGCGCGGACCTCTCGGTGAACGACGGCCTCGCCGCCCTCGACGGCAACATCTGCCGCTGCACCGGCTACGCCGCGATCGTGCGCGCGGTGACCGCGCTCGCCGCAACCTATCGACCGCTTCTTGACCCGACCCGCGCGCGGGTGGATCAACTCGCCGAGTGGGGCATCCTCCCCGCCGCCTTCGCGACCGCCGCGGCACGCCTGTCGACCCTGGGCGCGCCGCCGATCGAGCGGTTCGACACCACCGCGCCGGCCGTGCTCTTCGCGGGCGGCACCGACCTGATCGTTCAGCAACCAGACCTGCCCGCCGCCGCCGACCTGGCCTACCTCTCTCGCCGGCCCGAGCTGCGGGTGATCGAGCGCGAGCTCGACGAGCTGGTGATCGGGGGCGCCGTCACGATCGAGGAGTTCGGGCACGCGCCGGAGTTCCGTGCGCTCGTGCCCGACGCGCCGGCGATCGTCGGCCGCTTCGGGTCGACCCTGATCCGCAACCGGGCGACCGTGGCCGGCAACCTCGTCAACGCCTCCCCGATCGGCGACGTGACCATCCTTCTGCTGGCCCTCGGCGCGAAGGTCGTCCTGAGCCGCGACGGACGGCGGCGTACCGTGCCGCTGAGCGAGTTCTTCCTCGGCTACAAGCAACTCGCGCGCGAGCCCGGCGAGTTGGTCGCGGCCGTAAGGGTCCCGGCGAGCGTGGCCGGCGACCTGGTTTCCTTCGAGAAGGTCTCGCAGCGCCGCTTCCTCGACATCGCGGGCGTGAACTCGGCCGCGCGGATCCGCTGCCGGGACGGCCTGCTGGAACGGGTGACCCTCGCGGTGGGCGGCGTCGCGCCGGTGCCGCTTTCCGCGAGCTCGACGGCGGCCTACCTCACGGGCCGCACGCTCGACGCGGCGACCGCGCTGGCCGCCGCCGACGTGCTGGAGTCCGAGATCGCCCCGATCAGCGACGTGCGGGGTTCAGCCGGGTACAAGCGAGAGCTCGCCCGCCGCGTCCTCTTCGCCCACCTCCTGCGGGTCGCGCCCGACCGGCTGCGCGTCGAGGAGCTCGTATGAGCCGCGAGGACGTCTACCTGCACGTGCGGGGCGAGTCGACCTTCGTCGACGACCTCGCCGCGCCGGCGGGTCAGCTCTTCGCCGCGGTGCTCGGCTCGCCGGTGGCCCACGGCACGATCACCCGTCTCGATGCGTCCGGTGCGCTGCAACACTCGGGCGTGGTCCGCGTGCTCACGGCGGCCGACATCCCCGGCGAGAACCAGATCGGCCCGATCCTGCCCGACGAGCCGCTCCTCGCCGACGGCACGGTCCACCACGTGGGACAGCCGGTCGCGGTCGTCCTGGCGGAGACTCTCGCCGCGGCGCGGCGGGCGCGACGGGACATCGCCCTCGAGATCGACCCGCTGCCGCCGGTGCTCGACGCGCGGGCGGCCGCGGCCCGCGGACAGCTCCTGTTGCCCGCGCGAACGTTCGCGCTCGGTGACGTCGACGCGGCGTGGTCGCGCTGCGCGCAGGTCGTGACCGGTCGCGCCGACAGCGGCGCCCAGGAACATTTCTACCTGGAGACGCAGGGCGCCCTCGCGGTGCCGGCGGAGAACGGCACGGTCGTGATCCACTCGTCGACGCAGTCGCCGACCGGGGTCCAGCGACAGGCCGCGCGCGTCCTGGGCGTGCCGATGCACGCGGTCGAGGTCGACGTGCGACGGCTCGGCGGGGGATTCGGCGGCAAGGAAGACCAGGCGACGCCGTGGGCCGTGATCTGCGCGCTCGGAGCGGCGCTCACGGGCTGCGCCGTGCGTCTCGTGCTCGACCGCCGCGACGACCTGGTGATGACCGGCAAGCGGCATCCGTACAGCTCGGACTTCAAGCTCGGGCTCGCCGAGGACGGCGAGTTCCTCGCCTACGAGGTCGTGTACTACCAGAACGCCGGCTCGGCGGCCGACCTCTCGCCGGCGATCCTCGAGCGCTCGCTGTTCCACGCGACTGGCAGCTACGCGATCGCGAACGTCCGCGCCACGGCCCTCAGCTGCCGCACCAACCTGGCGCCGTTCACGGCCTTCCGGGGCTTCGGCGGGCCGCAGGCGATGTTCGTGCTGGAGGCGGCGATCGACGCGGCGGCGCGCGGCATGGGCGTCGCGGCCCGCGACCTGCAGCGGCGCAACCTGCTGCGCGAGGGCTCGGTCTTCCCCTACGGACAGACGGCGGACGAATGCCACGCCGAGCGCTGCTGGAACGAGGCCGACCGCGCCTACGACTTCGCCGCCATCGCGAGCGCCGCGGCCGAGCACAACCGCAGCCACGCCGGGACGAAGAAGGGCACGGCGGTCATGCCCGTGTGCTTCGGCATCTCGTTCACCAACCCCTCGCTGAACCAGGCGGGCGCGCTCGTGCACGTCTACGCGGACGGCAGCGTCGGCGTCGCGACGGGCGCGGTCGAGATGGGCCAGGGAGTGAACCAGAAGATCCGCAGGATCGTCGCCGCCGCGCTCGGCGTCGCGACCGCTCGCGTGCGGCTCGACACCACGAACACGAGCCGCGTCGCCAACACCTCGCCGACCGCCGCGAGCGCCGGCGCCGACCTGAACGGCATGGCGACCCGCCTCGCGTGCCTGCAGATCCGCGGGCGACTGCAGCAGTTCGCGGCTGACCGGCTGGGCGGCGCCGAGCCGGCCCAGATCGGGTTCGCCGACGAGCGGGTCCTCCTCGCGGGTCAATCGACGCCGCTCGACTGGCCGGAGCTGATCCGGTCCGCCCAACTCGCACGGATCGACCTCTCCGCCCACGCGCACTACGCGACGCCGCGCATCGCCTTCGACAAGACCGCCGAGAAGGGCCGGCCGTTCGCGTACCACGTCTACGGCACCGCGATCACCGAGGTCACCCTCGACTGCCTGCGCGGCACGGCGACGATCGACGCTGTGCGACTCGTGCACGACGCCGGCAAGTCCATCGACCTCGCGACCGACCGCGGCCAGGTCGAGGGCGCGCTCGCGCAGGGGCTCGGCTGGATGCTCCTGGAGGACGTGACCTGGGATGAAGCGGGCCGCCTGCGGCAGGACACCGCCGGCAAGTACAAGGTCCCCGACCTCGGCTTCGTGCCGCCCGTGCTCGAGGTCGCATTCCTGGAAGACGCGGACAACCCGCACGCGGTGCTCGGCTCGAAGGGCATCGGCGAGCCGCCCCTGATGTACGGCATCGGCGCTTACTTCGCGCTGCGTGATGCGCTCGCCGCCGCGCGGGGCGACCTCGCCGCCGACTACACGGCGCCGCTCACCTGCGAGCGCACCCTGCAACTTCTGGCCGGTCGCGCCACCGGCCACGCGACCCCGAACCTTGAGGAGTCCCCCTCATGAGCTCCGCCCGTCAGGTGCTGCAGCTGGCGACGAAGTATCGCGACGAGACCGCGGCCAACCTCGGCCGGCTGGTGCGGATCCCCTCGCTCAGCGGCCAGGAGCGCGAGGTGAACGCCGAGCTGGCCCGCCAGCTCGACGCGGCGGGCTTCGACGAGGTCGCCATCGACCCACTGGGCAACGTGATCGGCCGCATCGGCAGCGGCCCGCGCGTGCTCGCGATCGACGCGCACATGGACACGGTCGACGTGGGCGACCCGGCGAACTGGGAGTTCGATCCCTTCAGCGGCGAGGTGCGCGGCGACCACGTGCTCGGCCGCGGCTCGGTCGATCAGGAGGGCGGGGCCGCCGCGTTCGTGACGGCGGGCAGGATCGTCAAGGAGCTGGGGCTCGGCGATCGCCTCACGCTGCTGTGCACCGGCACCGTGATGGAGGAAGACTGCGACGGCCTCTGCTGGAAGTACCTGATCGAGGAGGGCGGCCTGCGGCCCGACTTCGTGATCTGCACCGAGCCCACCAACCTGAACCTCTACCGCGGCCACCGCGGCCGCATGGAGATGGCGGCGTCGTTCCGCGGGCGGTCGGCGCACGGCTCGGCGCCCGAGCGCGGCGTGAACGCCGTGTACGCCGCGGCGCGCGCCTGCCGCGAGATCGAGCAGCTCCACGCGCGGCTCGCGAGCGACCCGTTCCTCGGCAAGGGCAGCGTCACGGTGACCGAGTTCCGCTCGAGCGGACCGTCCCTGTGCGCGGTGCCCGATTCCGCGCGGCTGCACCTCGACCGGCGCCTGACGGCCGGCGAGACGCGCGAGTCGGCGCTGGCGGAAGTGCGCGCGCTGCTCGACAGCGACCGGGGCGCGGTCGAGGTCCTCCACTACGACGGCGTGGCCTACACCGGGCTGCGCTACGGGATGGAGAAGTACTACCCGACCTGGACGATTCCCGCCGACCATCCCGCCGTTCGCGAGGGCGTGACCGTGGCGACCGAGCTGTTCGGCGAGGCGCCGCGAGTCGGCCGCTGGACGTTCTCGACCAACGCGATCGCCATCAACGGCCTGCACGGGATCCCGGTGATCGGCTTCGGCCCCGGCGACGAGACCCTCGCCCACGCTCCCAACGAGAAGGTGCCGGTGGACCACCTGGTCCGGGCCGCCGCCTTCTACGCTCACTTCGCCCTGCGCCTGGCGCGGGCTGGCTCGTGACCGGAGGATTCGCGACGATGCTCGAGGAGCTGAATCGACTCTGCGACCGCGTGGCCGGCCGCCGCAACGGCATGCACGGGCAGGATTTCCTGCTGACCTGGGACCGGAGCCTCGACGACCTGCACACGGTCCACGACGTCGCGGACGTCCTGCGCCAGCTGCGCGAGCGGAACATCTCCTGCCGCTGCTTCGACTCGGGCCTGGCGGTCTCCCAGTTCCGCGACAACTCGACCCGCACGCGCTTCTCGTTCGCCTCGGCCGCGAACCTGCTCGGGCTCGCGGTCCAGGACCTCGACGAAGGCAAGTCGCAGCTCTCGCACGGCGAGACCGTCCGCGAGACCGCGGTCATGGTCTCGTTCCTCAGCGAGGCGATCGGCATCCGCGACGACATGTACCTCGGCGCCGGCCACGCGTACATGCTCGAGGTCGCGGCCGCGCTCGACCAGGCTTGCCGGGAAGGCGTGCTGCCGTCGCGTCCGGCCATCGTGAACCTGCAGAGCGACGTCGACCACCCTACACAGACCATGGCCGACCTGCTCCACCTGGCGCACGAGTTCGGCTCGGTCTCGCAGTTGCGCGGCCGCAAGATCGTGATGAGCTGGGCCTACTCGCCGAGCTACGGCAAGCCGCTGTCGGTGCCGCAGGGCGTGCTCGGCCTGATGACCCGGCTCGGGATGGAGGTCGTCCTCGCGCATCCGCCCGGCTACGACCTGATCCCGAGCGTCCTCGAGCGGGCCGCCGCACAGTCGCGCCAGAGCGGCGGCAGCTTCCGGACGACCGACGATCTGGCCGACGCGTTCGCCGGCGCCGATATCGTCTACCCCAAGAGCTGGGCGCCGTACGCGGTCATGGAGCGCCGCACCGAGCTCCTGCGCGCCGGCGACCGTCAGGGCCTCGCGGACCTCGAGCGCGAGTGCCTCGCGACCAACGCCCGATTCGCCGATTGGACCTGCGGCCGCGCGCTCATGGACACGACCCGCGAGGGCCGCGCTCTCTACCTGCACTGCCTGCCGGCGGACATCTCCGGCGTGTCCTGCGAGCAGGGCGAGGTCGAGGCCGAGGTCTTCGAGCAGTACCGCGAGCCGCTCTACCGCCAGGCCGGCTACAAACCGTACGTGATCGCCGCGATGATCCTCTGCAGCCGCTTCCGCGACCCCGCGGCCCTGCTGCGCAACCTCGCGCGCCGCGCCGCGCCGCGCCTCCTGGGATGAGGCCATGACCGTCGAGCTCGCGCCCCTGTCCCTCGCCGGTCTGCTGGAGTGGATCCGGCGCGAGCGTGCGACGCGCGGCACGGTCTTCGGCCTCTGCGAGGACCTCTTCTGCACGGACCTGCGCGGCCGCCCGGACGCGCTCTGGCGGCGCGGCCACCGGCTCGACGCCCCGATCGGCGTCGCGGCCGGGCCCCACACCCAGCTCGCGCCGAATCTGGTCGCGGCCTGGCTGTGCGGCGCGCGCTACCTCGAGCTGAAGACCGTCCAGGCGCGGGACCGGCTCGCCATCGCGCGCCCGTGCATCGACATGCAGGACGCGGGCTACAACTGCGAGTGGTCCCAGGAGCTGTCGCTCGACGCGAGCGCCGGCCAGTACCTCGACGCGTGGACCGCGATCCGCGTCCTGCAGCTCGAGGTCGGGGCGCTCGACCCGGACGAGCCCGGCTTCGTGATGGACGTGAGCGTGGGCTACGACCTGGCCGGCATCACGAGCGCGCGCGTGCAGCGATGCCTCGACCGGCTCACCGCGTCGCGAGCCGAGCTGGACCAGCGATTGCGCGCCGCGGCGGCGGTCGCTCCCGCGGCGCTCGCGATTCCCGTTCCCGACCGCCTCGCCGACAGCGTCACCGTCTCGACGATGCACGGCTGCCCGCCCGAGGAGATCGAACGCATCGGCCGGTTCCTGCTCGACGAGCGCGGCCTGCACACGACGATCAAGCTCAACCCGACGCTGCTCGGCCGTGGCGAGGTCCGCGATCTCATCAACGGCACCCTCGGCTTCGCCGTCGACATTCCCGACGAGACGTTCGCGCAGGACCTCGCCTGGGACGCGGCCGTCGACCTCGTCCGTTCCCTCCAGGGGACGGCGGCGCGGGCGGGGCGCCAGTTCGCCGTCAAGCTCACCAACACGCTCGCCTGCCGGAACACGCGCGGCGTCTTCCCGGCGACCGAGCCCCTGATGTACCTGAGCGGCCGCGCCCTGCATCCGCTCGCCGTGCGCACGGCCGCGCGCCTGCAGGAAATCTTCGACGGCGACCTCGACATCTCGCTCGCCGGCGGGATCGACGCGCGCAACGTGGCGCGGGTCGTGGCGTGCGGGCTCGCCCCGGTCACGGTCTGCTCCGACCTCCTGCGCCCCGGCGGCTACCAGCGCCTGCGCCAGTACCTCGACGAGCTGGCGAGCGCCTGCGCCGAGGCGGGCGCCGGCAGCCTCGAGACCTTCGCGCAGCGCCGGGCCGGCCGGCTCGACCTCTCCCCCGCGGCGGCCGCGCTCGCGAACCTCCGCGCCTACGCGGACGCCGTGTCCAGCGAGGCCGCGTACCTCGAGTCGACCCACGCGGGCCGCACGATCAAGACCGGCCGCCGGCTCGACCCGTTCGACTGCATCCAGGCGCCGTGCGTCGTCACCTGTCCGGCGCACCAGGACGTCCCCGAGTACCTGTTCCAGACGGCCCACGGCGACCTCGCCTCGGCACTCGCGGTCGTCCTGCGCGACAATCCCTTCCCGACCGTGACCGGCATGGTCTGCGACCACCCCTGCGTCGAGCGCTGCACGCGCGTGAACTACGACGCGCCGCTCCGCATCCGCGACGTCAAGCGCACGCTCGCCCACACCGCGCGCGAGCTGCCGGCAGCCCTGCCGCCCGCCGCCGCGCCGACGGGACGCCGCGTCGCCGTCGTGGGCGCCGGACCCGCGGGGCTCGCCTGCGCCTGGGAGCTCGCGCGCGCGGGCGTCCAGGTCGCCGTTCTCGAGGCCAAGGGATTCTCCGGCGGCATGATCACCGACGCGATCCCGGCGTTCCGGCTCGCCGCGGCCGATTACCAGCGCGACCTGGCGCGCATCGCCGCGCTCGGCGTCGAGATCCGGACCGGTGAGACCGTCGACCGCGCGCGCCTGGGCGCCCTGCGGCGCGATCACGACGCGGTCTTCCTCGCGATCGGCGCCCAGCGGGACCACGCGCTCGACGTCGCGGGCGAGGATTGCCCGGGCGTGTGGCCGGCCCTGCGCTTCCTCGCCGCCGTGCGCCACGGCCGTGCCCCCGCGGTCGGCCGTGACGTCGTCGTCATCGGCGGCGGCAACACCGCGATGGACGCGGCGCGCACCGCGGCGCGCCTGGTCGATCCGGGCGGTCGCGTGATCGTCGTCTACCGGCGGACGGCGGCCGAGATGCCCGCCGCGCGCGAGGAAGTGCGCGCGATCCGCGAGGAAGGCGTCACGCTCCGCGAGCTGCTCGCGCCGCTGCGCATCGAGACGCGCGGCGACGGCCGGCTCGCGGTCGTCTGCGGGGTCAGGCGGCTCGGCGCACCCGACGCGTCGGGCCGGCCGCGTTCCGAGCCCGTTCCGGGCGAGGTCGAGACGATCGTCTGCAACACCGTCGTCCCCGCGATCGGCCAGCGCCTGGCCGGCGACCTCCTGAGCGACGCCGAGCTGCCGCGTGACGCCCGCGAGCTTCAGATCGCGCCGGGCCTCTTCGTGGGCGGCGACGCCCGGCGCGGCGCGGCGACCCTGATCGACGCGATCGGCGACGGCCGGCGCGCGGCGCGCGAGATGCTCGCGCTCTTCGGCCTCGTACCGGCGCCGCCGCCACCCCCGGCCGAACGCGATCTCGATGATGCAGCGTGGCAGGACCGCGCCGCCCGCCTCGTCCCGCCGGTCCTGCCGGACGTGCGCACGGGCGTGGCGGCGGACGACTTCTCGCTGGTGATCGGCGAGCTGACGGCCGCCCAGGCGAGCGCCGAGGCCGCGCGCTGTCTCGACTGCTCGGTGCGCTGCGACGTCTGCGTCTCGGTGTGTCCGAACCGGGCGAACCTGGCGTTCTCGGTCGCGCCGCGGCGGTGGCCGCTGGTGCGCGTCGAGCGAACGGACGACGGCCATCGCCGCGTGGCCGACGGCGTGTTCGAGGTCGTCCAGACTCGCCAGACCGCGAACCTCGTCGACTTCTGCAACGCCTGCGGCAACTGCGAGACCTTCTGCCCCACGGCTGGCGCGCCGCACCGCGACAAGCCGCGCGTCGCAGTCTCGCCCGCGGTCTACGCGCGCGAGGACGGCGTCTGCCGGCTGGAGCAGCGGGGCGACGAGCTCATGATCCGCCGCCGCGACCACGGACGCGAGACGACTCTGAGCCGGGCCGGCGGTCGTTTCGTGTACGTGACGCCCGACGGCCGCGTCGAACTGGACGCGGCGACCTTCGCGGTCCTCGCGGTCGCGTTCGCGGACGGCGCCAGCGGCCCGATCGAGCTGCACGCGGCCGCCGCGCTCGCCGTCCTGCTCGACGGCCTTGCCGACCACCCGCTCGTGGCCGAACGTCCGGAGGCGACCTGACGTGGCGCGCTTCGCGTTCAATCCCTTCCGCCGCGACCTGCCCGACTGGAGCGCGCCCGAGCTCGCCTTCGTCACGGCGATCCGTGACCGCGTACAGTTGCCGCTGCACCGCGCCCTCCCGGGCTACGCGCCGACCCCGCTGCGCGACCTCGCCGCGCTCGCGCGCGAGCTCGATCTCGGCGGCCTCCTCGTCAAGGACGAGGCGGATCGCTTCGGCCTCGGCGCCTTCAAGGGCCTCGGCGCGAGCTTCGCCGTGTACTCGGTCCTCCGCCGGCTCTGGCGGGACAAAACCGGCGCGGATCTGCCCCCCGAGCGTTTCGCCGACCCGACGTCGCGCACGCGGCTCGGCGCGCTCACCTTCGCCGCCGCGACCGACGGCAACCACGGCCGGGCAGTCGCCTGGACCGCCCGCCTGATCGGCCAGCGCGCGGTCATCTTCATGCCCGAGGACACTGCGCCGGCGCGGATCCGCGCGGTCGCGAACGAGGGCGCCGAGGTGCGTCGCGTCGCGGGCACCTTCGACGACTGCGTCGCCGAGTGCGCGCGCACCGCGGCGCGCGAGGGCTGGCAGGTCATCGCCGACACGGCCTACCCCGGCAATCTCGACCTGCCCGGCCGCATCATGACCGGCTACAGCACGATCTTCGCGGAGATCGCGGACGAGATCGATGAGCGGCCAGACGCGGTCTTCCTGCCGGCCGGCGTGGGCGGGATCGCAGCCGCGGGCGCGGCGAGCTGCGTCCTGCGCGACGGCGCCGCGCGGCCGCTGCTCGTGTGCGTCGAGCCGGTCGAATCCGCCGGCTTCCTCGAGTCGATCGTCTACGGCACCGGCGAGCCGATCGCGGCGCGCGGCAACCAACGATCGCTCATGGTGGGGCTGTGCTGCGGGATGCCGTCGCTGCTCGCCTGGCCCATCGTGCGCGACAGCGTGGACCTCTTCCTGGCGATCGAGGACGACGAGGTCCCGCTGGCGATGCGCGCCTACCGGCGCCACGGCGTCGTCGCCGGCGAGTCCGGCGCCGCCACCCTCGCCGGCCTGATCGCGCTGTTGCGGCGGGCCGACCTCGCTCCGGCGCGCGAGCGCCTCGGCCTCGGCCTCCGCAGCCGCGTCCTCGTGGTCAATACCGAGGGCGCCACCGATCCTGCGCGATATGCGCAGCTCGTGGACGCCGGCCCGCGCGAGGAGTCGCCATGACGCCGATCGTCTTCGAGCTCGACGGCCGCCGGGTCGCTTACCCGGGCGACCCCGAACGTACGCTGCTCGACTGGCTTCGCGAGGATGCGGGTGTGGTCGCGGTCAAGGACGGCTGCTCGGGCCAGGGCTTCTGCCGCGCCTGCACCGTGGAGATCGACGGGCGCGCGAAGCTGGCCTGCCGGACCGCGCTGAAGTCGCTCGCGGGGCGTTCCGTGACGACGCTCGCGGGTCTGCCCGCCGCCGTGCGCGAAATCCTCGCCGACGCGTTCGTGCGCCACGGCGCGGTCCAATGTGGCTTCTGCACGCCTGGCTACCTCGCGCGCACGCGCGTCCTGCTCGCCGCGAATCCCTCGCCGACGCGCGACGAGGTCGTCGCCGCGCTTCGCCACCACGTCTGCCGGTGCACCGGCTACCACGCGATCGTCGACGCGGTGCTCGACGCCGCGGCCGTGCTGCGCGGCAGCCAGCCGGCGGCGCCGTCCGACCCGGGCGCGGTCGGCCACAGCCAGCCGAGGTACCGGGGGCGAACGCGAGCGCTCGGCGAGGAGCCGTTCGTCGACGACCTGCGGTTCGCGGGGCTGCTGCACGGCGCCCTGCGCCTGAGCGATCACCCGCGCGCGGTCGTCCGCCGGCTCGACGTCGCGCGCGCCGCGGCGATGCCCGGCGTCCTGCGCATCCTGACCGCGGCCGACGTGCCCGGCGACCGCTTCACCGGGCTGATCGTCCGCGACTGGCCGCTGTTCGTGGCGATCGGCGAGACCACGCGCTACGTCGGCGACGCGCTCGCCATCGCCGTCGCCGCGACCGCCGCCGAGGCGCGCGCGGCCGCGACCGCGATCGCGGTCGACTACGAGGTCCTGACGCCGATCGGCGATCCCCCAACCGCGCTGGCGAGCGAGGTCGCGCTGCATCCCGGCGGCAACCTGCTCGAACGCAGCGCGGTGCGGCGGGGTGGCGACGTGGACGCGGCGCTCGCCGCGTCGGCCTTCGTGAGCCGCGGCACCTACCGCACGCAACGGGTCGAGCATGCGTTCCTCGAGGTCGAGGCGGCGCTCGCGCGGCCGTGGCGAGACGGCGGCGTCGAGGTCTTCTCGCCCGGGCAGGGCGTCTACGTCGACCGCGCGCAGATCGCGTCGCTGCTCGCGCTGCCGCTCGAGCGCGTCAAGGTCGACCAGGTCGCGGCAGGCGGCGCGTTCGGCGGCAAAGAGGATATGTCGATCCAGGGCCACGCCGCGCTCGCGGCGCATCTGCTGCAGCGACCGGTCAAGGTGAAGCTGGACCGCGCGGAGTCGATCCGCCTGCATCCGAAGCGCCACCCGCTCGTGATGGAGTACGCGCTCGGCTGCGACGCCGCCGGCCGGCTCACGGCGCTGCGCGCGCGGATCACGGGCGACACCGGCGCCTACGCCTCGGTCGGCGGCAAGGTCCTCGAGCGCGCCGCCGGCCACGCGACCGGCGCCTACCACGTGCCCTGCGTCGACATCGAGGCTTGCGCGCTCTACACGAACAACCTGCCCTGCGGGGCGATGCGCGGCTTCGGCGTGAACCAGGTCACGTTCGCGATGGAGGGCTCGATCGACGACCTCTGCGCCCAGGGCGGCTTCGACCGCTGGCAGTTCCGCTACGACAACGCGCTCGCGGCGGGCCGCCTGACCGCGACCGGCCAGGTGCTCGACGCGAGCTGCGGCGTGCGCGAGACGCTGCTCGCGGTGAAGGACGCCTACGACCGCGAGCGGTGCGTGGGCCTCGCCTGCGGCATCAAGAACTGCGGCATCGGCAACGGCATGGCGGACTGGTGCGAGGTCGAGCTCGTGGTCGAGGCGCCCGATCGCCTCGCGGTGCACCATGGCTGGACGGAGATGGGCCAGGGCGTGCACACGGTCGCGCAGCAGATGGTCGCCGAGGCGACCGGGCTCGACCCCGCGCTCGTGACGGTCACGGTGTCGACGGCCGACGGCGCCGAGGCCGGCATGACCACCTCGAGCCGCGGCTCGTCGCTCGTCGGCAACGCGCTGCTCGTGGCGGCGGGGGACCTGCGCCGCGACCTGGCCGGCCGCGGTCACGCCGGCCTCGCCGACCTCGTCGGTCGCCGCTACCGCGGCCGCTGGAGCTTCGACCGCTCGACCGTGCCGGGCGCGCCGGGCGAGGTCGTGACCCACTACTCGTACAGCTACGCGACGCAGCTCGTCGTGCTCGACGACGCGGGCGCGATCGCGCGCGTGATTGCCGCGCACGACGCGGGGCGCGTGATCAACCCGGCGCTGTTCCGCGGGCAGATCCAGGGCTCGGTGCACATGGGGCTCGGCTACGCGCTGAGCGAGGAGCTGCCGCAGGTGGACGCCGGCCTGCCGCCCCTGCAGATGAAGGACCTCGGCCTCGTGCCGATGGACCGCACGCCGCCGATCGAGGTGATCGCGGTCGAGGTGCCGGATCCGCTGGGGCCGCTCGGGGCGAAGGGCGTCGGCGAGGTCGGGCTCGTGCCCACGGCGGCGGCGGTGGCGGGCGCGCTGCGGGCCTTCGACGGGCGGGCGCGGTACGCGTTGCCGCTCGATCGGCCCGGGAAGAGCGCGGCGGGGGGCTAGCCCGGTACGCAGCGGACGGGACCGCGCTCGCGTCGCCGCCCGCGTCGCCGCGCCGCGCCAAAGCGGAGTTGCTTCGCGCTCGACCGCGTGCGAGAATGGCCGCGACACCGCCGCGGGAGGCTTCGCGATGGCCGATCGTCCGTCTTCGCGCCGGCGCTTGGCGCCTTGCCCCCGAGCGGCGGTGTGCGCCGTCCGCGGCCTCGTCGCCTGGGCGGCCGTCGCCGCCCTCGCGGCCGCGGCCGCCGCGCCGGCCCTCGCGGATGCGCCGACGACCGTGCCGCGTACGGGCGTTCTCGTGCTCCACTCCTATCACGAAGGGCTCACCTGGACGGACCGCGCGGACCAGGGGATCCGCGAGACCCTCGCCGCGCGCACGGACATCGAGGTCTACACCGAGTACCTCGACGCCAAGCGGTTCACGCAGGACGAACACCTGGATCTCTTCGTGCGATATCTGGCGCGCAAGTACGAGGCCTCCCGCATCGCGCTCGTCATCGTGAGCGACAACAACGCCCTCGCCTTCGCCACCCACTACCGGAAGGAGCTGTTCGCCGGCGTGCCGATCTCGTTCTGCGGGATCGACGACCTCCGGCCGTCGCTGCTCGCCGGGCTCGACGCCCCCGTGACCGGCGTGGTCCAGGCGCTGGATCCGCTCGGCACGATCGAGCTGATCCGGACCCTCCAGCCCGACCTGCGACGCCTCGTGGTCGTGTCGGGCATCGACACGACGGCGGTGGCGATCCGGCACCAGACCCGCGCGGCGACCGAGCAGCTGGTGAACCCGCCGGACATCGAGTGGCTCTCCGGCCCGTCCACCCGCGAGCTGGTGGAGCGCCTCCGCGAGCTCACGCCGGACGATGCGGCCCTGATCTGCAACTTCAACCACGACGCTGACGGCGTCTACTACTCGCACGAGGACGCCGCGCGCCTGATCAGCGGCGCGTCCGGTGCGCCGGTCTACGCCATGCAGGACCTCTACCTCGGGACCGGCGTGGTCGGCGGGAGCGTGATCTCGTCGCGCGACCAGGGTCGCCTCGCCGCCCGCCTCGGCCTCGAGACGCTGGACACGGGCGAGGTCCAGCCGATCTCGTGGGATTGCCCGAACGTCGTGGTCTGCGACCACTCGGCCATGGCGCGGTTCGATCTCGACGAGTCCCGGCTGCCCGCCGGCGTCGAGATCGTCAACCGGCCGACGTCGTTCTACGATCGGCACCGGCGGTTGATCTGGAGCGCGGCGCTCACGTTCGCCCTGCTGTGCCTCGCGCTCGCGGGCGTGACGTACGGGCTGGTGCGGGCACGGCAGATCGGGCGCGCCCTGCGGCGAAGCGAGGACAAGCTCCGGACCACGCTCAACTCGATCGGCGACGCGGTCGTCGCGACGGACGTGACCGGACGGATCGTCCACCTGAACCCGGTCGCCGAGCGCCTCACGGGCTGGACCGCGGCGGAGGCCCTGCACCAGCCGCTCGCCGCGGTCGTCAAGCTGGTCGACACGCAGACGGGCAGTCCGGTCGTCATCCCGGTCGCCGAGGTGCTCCAGAGCGGCGAGATCTTCGCCCATACGAGCCACACCGCCCTGATCGCCAGGGACGGCGCCGAGTACCGGATCGCGGAGACCGAGGCGCCCATCCGCGCCGACGACGACACGATCACCGGCGTCGTCCTGGTCTTCCGGGACGTGACCGACGAGGTCCGCATGCGCCGGCGCCTCGTGGAGAGCGACGAGCAGATGGAGCTCGCGCTGCGGGGCGCGGATCTGGGCACGTGGGACTGGGACGTCGGCGGGGACACCGTGGCGGTCAGCGCCCGCTCGGCGGAGATTCTCGGCGAATCGCGCGGCGGATTCAGCGCGCCGGCGGCCGACCTGTGGCAGCGGGTCCATCCCGCCGACCAGCTCCGGGTTCGCGCCGCTCTCGACGCCCACCTGCGCGGCGAGGCGGCGTCTTACGAATCGGAGCACCGACTGCGGCGCGGCGAAAACGAATGGACCTGGGTGCTCGACCGGGGGCGCGTGATCGCGCGCGCGCCGGACGGCACGCCGTTGCGCATGTGCGGCACCCACCTCGACATCACGGACCGCAAACGCGCGGAGTCCGAGCGCGAGAAGCTCGCCGCCCAGCTGCGGCAGGCACAACGCATGGAATCCATCGGGCTGCTCGCGGGAGGCATCGCGCACGATTTCAACAACATCCTGACGGCCATCTCCGGCAACGCCGAGCTGGCGGCCTCGGAGCTCGAGGCGCGGTTCCCGCTCGCGCTCGACGCGCGGGACAGCTTGCAGGAGATCGAGCACAGCGTGATCCGCGGCGCCAACCTCACGCGCCAGCTGCTCGCCTTCAGCCGCCGGCAGGTGATCCGGCCTGTCGTGCTGGACCTCAACGCGACGCTCCTCGACCTGAAGAAGATGCTCGACCGATTGATCTCCGAGAGCATCACGCTGCGGCTCCACTGCGCGCCCGAGCTCGCTCGCGTCGAGGCCGACCCGGGTCAGATCGAGCAGGTGATCGTCAACCTCGTCGTGAACGCGCGTGACGCGATGCCTGGCGGCGGCTGCCTCGACCTGGCGACCGGCAACGTCACGGTCGACGAGGCGCACGTGGCGGCTTACCCCGACTGCCGTCCCGGACGGTACGTGCTGCTGACCGTGAGCGACACGGGCTGCGGCATCGACGGCGCGACGCGAGAGCGCCTCTTCGATCCGTTCTTCACCACGAAATCCGTCGGGCAGGGCACGGGACTGGGTCTCGCCACGGTGTACGGCATCGTCAAACAGGCCGGCGGCTTCATCGCCGTCTACAGCGAACCCGGCCGGGGAGCGACCTTCAAGATCTACTGGCCGGCCACGTCCGCCCACGCGGTCGTGTCGGGGCAACGGGAGGCGATCGACACGTCGCCGTCCGGCACCGAGACCGTCCTCACCTGCGAGGACGATCCGGCAGTACGCGAGATCACGGCGCGAATCCTCAGGAACGCCGGCTACACGGTGCACGTCGCGCGCGACTCGGCCGATGCGCTCCAGCTTGCCGCCGCCGTGCCGGGTCGGCTCGACCTCTTGATCACGGACGTGATCATGCCCGGCCTGAACGGCCGCGAGCTCGCCGAGGCGCTCGTGGCGCAGCGTCCGACCCTCCGCACGCTCTTCGTCTCGGGCTACGCGTCGAACGTGATCGCCCACCACGGCATGCTGGAGCCGGGCGTGGAGTTCCTCGAGAAGCCGTTCAGCCGCCAGCAGCTCCTGCAGCGGGTCCGCGAGGTGATGAGCCGCGCCCCGGCCGGGCCGCGTGAGCTAATTTGAAGTCATATCTCGATATCCGGTCGCGTCGCGCCGTATTCGCAGGTTGAAAATCGCCTATCCGCTGACTACGTTCCGCTCCGGCGACGAGGGGGCGTTCGCCTGGTCCATGGATCACACTCACCAGGGAGAAGAGACATGTTCGCTCGCACGTGGATGGTGGCCGGCGCGATGGTTCTCGTCCTGAGCGCCGGGCTGTGGGTCGTCGCGGGTTGCTCGGACGAAGACGACGAGAAGATTGAACTCTCCTCCAGATCGTACCAGGGTCACGCGTCCGACGCCGACGTCAACAACTTCGTGCGCGTGTACCAGCATGCGGTCGGCACCCGCCTCGATGACTGCCAGACCTGCCACACCGGGGCCACCGTGCTGGACGACGACGCGGAGGAATTCCGCGCCAACCCGTGCGATTTCTGCCACTTCATCGAACATCCGCAGCAGGATTGGACCGGATTGCCGACCGAGTACTCGGAGACCCTCAATCCGTACGGCGCCGCCTACCTGGCGGCCGGCCGCGACGCCGACGCGGTCCGCGCCATCGCGGACGAGGACAGCGACGGCGACGACTTCACGAACGAGGAGGAGATCGAGGACCTGCGTTATCCCGGAGATCCCACCAGCAATCCGGGCCAGGAGCTCTGTCCGGTGCTGACCGTCAGCCTCGCGGAGATCCAGGCGCTGCCCCCGCACACCCAGTTCACCCTGGCCAACGCCAACAAGCAGCAATTCGACTTCTACGCCACCTACACGGGCGTGAAGATCGGCGATCTGCTCGCCGCTCTGGACGTGGACCTGACGGGCGCGACGAGCGTCGACCTGCTCGCTCCCGACGGCTTCGCGAAGAGCTTCGACATCGAGGAGATCACGGGTCAGTTCCCGTCGCACCGGTTCTTCGCCAATCTCGGCGTCGACGACCTCGGCCAGGACTGCGCGTTCGTGGATTATCCCGAGAATACCTATGAGTACGCGGACAACGACGTGATCGAGGATGAGCAGTGGCATCTCCTCGCCTACGCGCGGGAAGGCCAGGCCCTCGATCCCTGCTATCCCGAACCGGCGAGCGGCCGCATCGCTGGCGAGGGACCGTTCCGGAACGTCGTCCCGCCGGGCTCCGACGACGACGCGCTGAATCAGCCGGACCGCGGCTCGAACGAGATCCCGGGCAGCTGCCCGCTCCCCGAGTGGGATTACGACTTCGCCAAGGATCACAACGCCGGCGCCATGGTCAAGGGCGTGGTCATCATCCGGATCAACCCGATGCCCGGCGACTGCGAGGAGTTCGACATCATCAACGGCGGCTGGGCGATGATCGACGCCGGGGAGATCCTGGTCTATGGCCATGGCGTGCAGACGCGCTAGCCGGCGTCCCCAGCGCCCTTCGGCGAGCCGGCGCGGCGTTGTCCGCTCGCGCCGGCTCGCCCCGGTGGCGTGTGCCGCGCTCGCGCTCGTCGTCGGGCTGGCGCCGGCCCGCGCCGGGGCGGCGGACGACGCGGACCGGGCCGCCGACGCCAGCCCGGCTCCGGCCACTCCGGAGACGCCGGAGCCGCTTCTCGAGATCGGCGCGTCGATGAGCACCTGGGTCTTGCTCCACGAGCAGGTCGAGACCGGCCTGGTGCAGCCGGGGAGCGGGGACGACGCCGACGATGAAGCGTCCGGATTCAACCTCAAGCAGGGGCGCGCGACCCTCCACTTCCGCGACCCGCGACACAAGCTGACGGGCCTGCTCAAGTTCCGTCTCGAGGAACGTGCCGACCTGCTCGATCTCTGGGGCAGCTACCGCGTGGGGCCGGCGTTGGCGGTCGCTTTGGGCCTGATGAAGATCCCGGCGACGGCCGAGGTCCTGACGCTCGACGAGAATAGCGAGTTCATCACCCGCACCACGTTCGGCGAGCGCCTGGGCGACTACGCGCTCTTCCGCACGCCGTACATCTCGTCGATCATGGCGGCGAAGTCGTACGACCGGGATCTCGGCCTTGCGCTGCGCGGCGGATTCCTCGGCACCGCCACGTCGCCTCCGCGCGCGGCGTACTTCCTCATGGTCGGCAACGGTCTCGGCGGCAACCGCTATGTCAGCGCCTCCAGCGGAGAGTTCCTCTACACGAACAGCCCCGGCGACCTCTATTACGGCCTGCGCCTCGAGGGCTCGCCGATCGACGGCGCGACGGTCGGCCTGCACGGCAGCCTCAATCACCACAGCGACGTGGCGCTGGACGCGCGCGGGCCGGTGGTCGACATCGATCGCCAGGTCTGGACCGCCGACCTGAGCCTGCGCAAGGACGCCCTCGGCCGCCTGTACGGCTTCTACGGCGCTGGCCGGATGGAGGACTACTGGGAACGGACCGCCTACCGCTTCGACTTCGACGGCTGGGGACTGTGGGCGTTCTGGGAGCTGCGAGACGACCGCTTCGAGGTCGGCGCACGCTTCGACACGATGACGACCGAGTTCCAGCAGGACGGCAACACGACCGAGCAGCGCAACTGGACCGTGGGCGTGAACTGGCGGTTGCAGCCTCGCCTGCGCCTGCAGCTCGACTACGCGTGGAAAGAGACGATCGAGGTGCGCCAGCCTGATCTGCGCGACAATCTGCTCTGCCTCAACGTGCAGTTCTTCTTCGGCCGGCTGCCCGCCGATCCGGAAGCCGACAGGCCGCTCGCGACGTTCTGACGAGATCGGATCGGCGGCCTATTTGACGAGGGTCAGCTTGCGCTGGATCACCTGATCGCCGGCCGCCAGCCGGTACAGGTACACCCCCGTCGCCACCGCCGCGCCCCGCTCGTCCCGGCCGTCCCACCTCGCCTCGTGGTGGCCCGCCTCGCGGGTCCCCGCCACCAGCGTGCGCACCAGCCGACCCTGCAGGTCGTACACCCCCAGCCGCACCGCCCCGGCCCGCGGCAGGTCGTAGCCGATCACCGTCCCGGGGTTCAGCGGATTCGGCACGTTCTGCGCCAGCTGAACCGCCAACGCCGGCGCCGGCTCCCCGACGCCCACCAGCTCCGGACCCACCGTCACCGTCGGCTCCGCCGCCACGTAGCGGCGCACGTACGCGTCATCGAAGTAGCCCGTCCCGCCCCGGTAGCCCTCCACCGAAAACCGGTTGATCAGCGCCGGGTCCAGCACGTCGAGCGTCGCGATCGCCGCCCCGTCGATCCGCAGCTCGGACGTGCCGCCGGCCGCCGCGATCGACAGGTGACGCCACCCCGCCGCCCGCGACACCGCGCTCGGCGTGTAGATGAACCCCTCCGTGTGATGGCTGTAGTGGGTCGTCGACGAGCCGGTCCACACCCCGGTCCCGATGCAGTGGAACGGGTAGACGGAATTGTCCGAATCCCACAACCGCAACAGCGCCATGAAGTCCGTCGCCGCGCTCAGCGCCTCCCAGTACCAGACGTTGATGCACACGCCGTCGCCCGGCAGCCCTGCGAAGACCTGCGGGTACGTGCTCCCGCCGATCTGCCGCAGGCCGTGCGTCCCGGTGCGCGGGTGATCGGTCGTGGCCGCGACGTTCCCCCGCAGCTCGTCCCAGGTCGACACCGGCTCGATCAGGAAGTCGTCCAGGTCGCCCTCCGTGTACCCCACCCGCCACTGGCCCGACGTCGACATCGCCGAGTACCAGATCCGCAGCCACGTGTCCGCGATCGTGAACGACGCCCGGTAGATGTTGCCGCTGTCCCAGTGCGACGACACCGGCGTCAGCAGGGGCGAGGGCTCGGCCGTCCAGACCAGCCCGTCCGCGCTCTCGGCGTAGTAGAGCTGCGTGTCGCCGCAGTTCGATCCGTCGGGATACGAGATGAACACCATGACGTAGCGGTCGCCGTCGCGCTGCACGTCCAGGTGCCAGAGCACGCGGCCGGGATGGTCCAGGGTCGCGTCCTGCTCCGGACCCCAGCTGATGCCGTCCGTCGAGGTGCGCAGGTAGAAATCCTGATACGGCGAGGTGCACCCGCCCGGAGAATGGACGTACCACATCTTGTAGACGCCCTCGTCGAAGATCACCGTGGGCGACATGATGTAGTTCGGCACGACGATGACAGCCTGCGGCTCGCTCCAGTTGACGCCGTCGGTCGAGGACAGCCGCGTCAGGTACGTGGTCCCGTTGCTGTTGGTCTCGTTGTAGTAGAGGATCAACTCGCCGCCGACGAGCAGCAGGTCCGTGTCGTCGTTGTGACCCGGCGGCATCGGCACGAGCGGGTTGGTGAGGCCCGGCGGCACGACCCAGGTCAGGTTGTCGTGGCTCACCAGGATCGACGGGTTCTCGTAGTCGTTGTTGCTGTTGGGGTACGGCGTCATGCCCATCCAGTACTCGTAGCCGTTCCACCCGCCGGGGACGACCACCACGTCCGGATGCACCACCTGGCCCGAGCCGTCGTACGTCGGCGTCACCAGCGGCGCCGGCGCGTTCATCCCGCCCGCCCCGGCCAGCTCCTCGAAGCTGCTGTAGAACAGGAACGTCGCCGCCCCGTCGCTCGCGTCCGCCGCCGCCGGATTGCCGACGTGCAGCACGAGGTCCCGGGTCCCGCCGGCCGCCACGCCGGCCACCCGCACCCAGACCACCGCCCGCTCGGCGACCGGGTCCCACGTCTCGATCCAGTGCGGCACCAGGGTCTCGCGATCGGCCTCGGTCACGCGCAGGTCCGCACCGTCGGCCTCGGCCAGCGCGAAGTCGAAGTTGTCGCCGTCGAGGACGAACGAGACCTGGTAGTCGGCGAGCTCCCCGCCCGGATTGCTGACCGTCAACGGGAAGGCATGGCCCCAGCCGTCGAGGGCGGGAGCCCCCGGCGCGACCAGCAGCAGCGCGAGGCACGCGGACACTGGCAGGCCGGTCCGGCGAGAGACGCGATAGGCTGAATTCATCCTGATTCCCCCGGTCTCGATGTTGAACGACGTCGCCGCGTCTGAGGAGCCATCGGAGAGCCCGGTCGTCTCGCCCACCACTTCCGCGACGACCGGGCAGTCCCACGTCCGGTCGAGGGTCTATTTGACGAGGGTCAGCTTGCGCTGGATCACCTGATCGCCGGCCGCCAGCCGGTACAGGTACACCCCCGTCGCCACCGCCGCGCCCCGCTCGTCCCGGCCGTCCCACCTCGCCTCGTGGTGGCCCGCCTCGCGGGTCCCCGCCACCAGCGTGCGCACCAGCCGACCCTGCAGGTCGTACACCCCCAGCCGCACCGCCCCGGCCCGCGGCAGGTCGTAGCCGATCACCGTCCCGGGGTTCAGCGGATTCGGCACGTTCTGCGCCAGCTGAACCGCCAACGCCGGCGCCGGCTCCCCGACGCCCACCAGCTCCGGACCCACCGTCACCGTCGGCTCCGCCGCCACGTAGCGGCGCACGTACGCGTCATCGAAGTAGCCCGTCCCGCCCCGGTAGCCCTCCACCGAAAACCGGTTGATCAGCGCCGGGTCCAGCACGTCGAGCGTCGCGATCGCCGCCCCGTCGATCCGCAGCTCGGACGTGCCGCCGGCCGCCGCGATCGACAGGTGACGCCACCCCGCCGCCCGCGACACCGCGCTCGGCGTGTAGATGAACCCCTCCGTGTGATGGCTGTAGTGGGTCGTCGACGAGCCGGTCCACACCCCGGTCCCGATGCAGTGGAACGGGTAGACGGAATTGTCCGAATCCCACAACCGCAACAGCGCCATGAAGTCCGTCGCCGCGCTCAGCGCCTCCCAGTACCAGACGTTGATGCACACGCCGTCGCCCGGCAGCCCTGCGAAGACCTGCGGGTACGTGCTCCCGCCGATCTGCCGCAGGCCGTGCGTCCCGGTGCGCGGGTGATCGGTCGTGGCCGCGACGTTCCCCCGCAGCTCGTCCCAGGTCGACACCGGCTCGATCAGGAAGTCGTCCAGGTCGCCCTCCGTGTACCCCACCCGCCACTGGCCCGACGTCGACATCGCCGAGTACCAGATCCGCAGCCACGTGTCCGCGATCGTGAACGACGCCCGGTAGATGTTGCCGCTGTCCCAGTGCGACGACACCGGCGTCAGCAGGGGCGAGGGCTCGGCCGTCCAGACCAGCCCGTCCGCGCTCTCGGCGTAGTAGAGCTGCGTGTCGCCGCAGTTCGATCCGTCGGGATACGAGATGAACACCATGACGTAGCGGTCGCCGTCGCGCTGCACGTCCAGG
The DNA here is from genome assembly GCA_022711765.1 of Candidatus Krumholzibacteriota bacterium. GTDB lineage: Bacteria > Krumholzibacteriota > Krumholzibacteriia > LZORAL124-64-63 > LZORAL124-64-63 > Glo-17. The sequence goes on along the minus strand of JAKLEB010000002.1, from coordinate 108,173 downwards.
TGCCAGAGCACGCGGCCGGGATGGTCCAGGGTCGCGTCCTGCTCCGGACCCCAGCTGATGCCGTCCGTCGAGGTGCGCAGGTAGAAATCCTGATACGGCGAGGTGCACCCGCCCGGAGAATGGACGTACCACATCTTGTAGACGCCCTCGTCGAAGATCACCGTGGGCGACATGATGTAGTTCGGCACGACGATGACAGCCTGCGGCTCGCTCCAGTTGACGCCGTCGGTCGAGGACAGCCGCGTCAGGTACGTGGTCCCGTTGCTGTTGGTCTCGTTGTAGTAGAGGATCAACTCGCCGCCGACGAGCAGCAGGTCCGTGTCGTCGTTGTGACCCGGCGGCATCGGCACGAGCGGGTTGGTGAGGCCCGGCGGCACGACCCAGGTCAGGTTGTCGTGGCTCACCAGGATCGACGGGTTCTCGTAGTCGTTGTTGCTGTTGGGGTACGGCGTCATGCCCATCCAGTACTCGTAGCCGTTCCACCCGCCGGGGACGACCACCACGTCCGGATGCACCACCTGGCCCGAGCCGTCGTACGTCGGCGTCACCAGCGGCGCCGGCGCGTTCATCCCGCCCGCCCCGGCCAGCTCCTCGAAGCTGCTGTAGAACAGGAACGTCGCCGCCCCGTCGCTCGCGTCCGCCGCCGCCGGATTGCCGACGTGCAGCACGAGGTCCCGGGTCCCGCCGGCCGCCACGCCGGCCACCCGCACCCAGACCACCGCCCGCTCGGCGACCGGGTCCCACGCCTCGATCCAGTGCGGCACCAGGGTCTCGCGATCGGCCTCGGTCACGCGCAGGTCCGCACCGTCGGCCTCGGCCAGAGCGAAGTCGAAATTGTCGCCGTCGAGGACGAACGAGACCTGGTAGTCGGCGAGCTCCTCGCCCGGATTGCTGACCGTCAACGGGAAGGCATGGCCCCAGCCGTCGAGGGCGGGAGCCGCCGGGGCGACCAGCAGCAGCGCGCCCGCTAATGCGAGCAGCTGCAGGCGGACGCCCCGGGTCATGGCGGTGATCGATGGGATTCGCATGGCATGACCTCGCGGATGCGGGGAGCCGCGCCGGCGCGCGGCCCCCCTTGGCAGGACCCTACTTCACGAGCATGAGCTTCTTGCCGATCACCCGTTCGGGCGTGACCAGCCGGTACAGGTAGGTTCCGCTGGCGGCCGGGCTGCCGCCGGCGTCGCGGCCATCCCAGATCACCTCGTGACGCCCGGACTCGCGCGGCCCTGCGACCAGCGTGCGGATCACCCGCCCGCGCAGATCGACGATCTGCAGGGTGACGAATTCCGGCCGCGGCAGGCTGAAGGCGATCGTGGTCCCGGGATTCAGCGGGTTGGGAATGTTCTGCTCGAGGATGACGACCGCCGCCGGCGTCTGCCCGGCAGGCTCGTCGCCGGGGAGATCCTCGATCTGGACCACGCCCACCTCGCCGACCAGGGCCGCCGGCTCGGGCACGGCATAGCGGCGCACGTAGGCGTCGTCGAAGTACCCGGTGCCGCCGAGGTAGCCCTCGACCGAGAAGCGGTTGATCAGGGCGGGATCGAGGTTCGTCGTGGTCGCCACCGGGGTGCCGTCGATCCGGAACTCGCAGCCGGCAGGGCTCGACGCGATCGACAGGTGCCGCCAGCCCGCCGAGCGCGGGACCGTGGTCGGGTGGTAGATGAATCCCTCGTTGTGGTAGATGTAGTAGGCGGTGGAGGTCCCGACCCAGATGCCGGTGCCGATGCAATGGTTGAGGTAGACCGAGTTGTCGGAATCCCACAAACGCAGCAGCGCCATGAAGTTGGTGGTCGTGCTCATCCCTTCCCAGTACCAGACGTTGATGCAGATGTCGCCGTTCGTCAGCGGCGCGAAGACCCGCGGATACGTCGAGGCGCCGATCTCGCGCAGGCCGTGGGTCCCGGTGCGCGGATGGTCCGTGGTCGCGGTCGCGTTGCCGGTGATCTGGGTCCAGGTCACGGGCGCCGGCGTCACGAATTCTTCGAGGTCGCCCTCGGTGTACCCCACCCGCCACTGGCCCGACGTGGACATCGCCGAGTACCAGATCCGCAGCCAGGTGCCGTCGATGATGTACGAGGCGCGGTAGATGTTGGCGCTGTCCCAGCGCGAAGCCACGGGCTTGAGCACCGGGTTGGGGTTGGCCGTCCAGGCCAGGCCGTCCGCGCTCTCGGCGTAGTAGAGCTGCGTGACGCCGCAGTTCGATCCGTTGGGATACGAGATGAACAGCATGGTGTAGAGCCCGGCGTTCCTCTGCACGTCCATGTGCCAGAGCACGCGACCGGCATGGTCCAGGGTGGCCACCTGCTCCGCATCCCAGGCGATGCCGTCGACGGAGGTGCGGAGGGAGAAGGCCTGGGAGGTCGCGCTGCAGCCGGCCGTCGAGCGCACGTACCACATCTTGTAGATGCCCTCGTCGTAGATCACCGTGGGCGACATGACGTAGTTGGGCAGCGTGATGACCGTCTGCGGCCCGTTCCAGGTGACGCCGTCCGAGGACGTCATGCGCTTGACGTACGTGGTCCCGTTGTTGTTGGTCTCGTTGAAGTAGAGGATCATCTGGCCGTCGACCAGGAGGATCTCCGTGTCGTCGTTGTGGCCCGGCGGCATCGGCACGAGCGGGTTGGTGAGGCCCGGCGGCACCACCCAGGTCGAGTTGTCGTGGCTCACCAGGATCGACGGGTTCTCGTAGTCGTCGTTGCCGTTGGGATAGGGCGTCATGCCCATCCAGTACTCGTAGCCGTTCCAGCCGCCCGGAACGTGCAGCACGTCCGGATGCACCACCTGGCCCGAGCCGTCGTACGTCGGCGTCACGAGCGGCGCCGGCGCGTTCATCCCGCCCGCCCCGGCCAGCTCCTCGAAGCTGCTGAAGAACAGGAAGGTCCCGGCGCCGTCGCTGCGCGCGGTCGCCGCCGGATTGCCGCAGAGCAGAGCGAAGATCGTGGTCGCTCCTCCCGGCAACTCGGGTACCCGGACCCAGACCACCGCGTGCTCGGCCGCGGGATTCCAGGTCTCGATCCAGTAGGGATAGAAGACATAGCCGTCGATGTCGGTGAACAGCAGATCGGCGCCGTCGGCCGCAGCCTGGGCGAAGTCGAAGTTGTCGCCGTCCAGGACGATCTTCACCTGGTAGTCCGTCAGGGTCGAACCGTCGTTGGTCACGGAGACGGGTCGCTGGTACGCCCAGTCGCCGATGTCCTGCGCCATGCCCGGACCGACCAGCAAGGCGAGGCAAACGGACACGATCGCCCAGGCCCGGCGCGTGAGAATCTGAGCTCGGTTCATCTTGGTTCCCCCGGTTTCGTGGACGAGGAAATCGTAGCCCTGGTGAATTTATGTGATGTAAAATCATAATCCATCCGGCAGATAAGAGTCAATCATCATCCGGCGGGGTTGCGAGGTCGCTACGATCCGCGGTGCTCGGCGGCGTGCAGCTGGAGATCGACATAGGTCTTCAGCAGGAGGAAGAGCGCCAGGACGGCTCCGTTCGCGCCGACGGCCAGGGTGAGCGGAAACCCCAGCAAGATCGTCAGGTGCATCGGGATGATGCGCGCGTACGGTCGCCTGAACGCCTCGCCCGGCCTCTCCGGCTCCCGTTCGCGCCAGACGTTGTAGAGGAAGCTGAAGAGGTGGTTGAAGAAGAACACGGCCGCCGCCCACGCGACCGACTCCCGATCCAGAGTCGCGGGCAGCCGTTTCAGGAACAGACTGTAGACGAAATGAAAGAGCCCGTAGTGAACGGCGAAGAAGACGGCCATGGCGACCGTGCCCGAGGTTGACCGCGTGGTCGCCGGACCCGCGGCGGCTCCGCGCAGCGGGAGGGTCAGGATCTTGAGGAACGCGAAGAACCCGATGATGACGCTCTGGCCCCAGTAGACCCACAACATCGTGGCGAGGTCCCAGCCCTGGACCAGGGCCAGGACCAGCGTCACGAGGTTGGAGCCCAGCAGGGACAGGCTCGACGGGTCGCCGCGCACGGCGGCGGACAGGCGGCGAAGCGAGACGAGTCCGGGCATGGACGCTCCCCAATCGACCAGGATCGCCGGTTCGCGGGGCCACCAGGCCGACTAGCGCACCTTGACGAGCCTCCCCGTCGCGACCTCGCCGCCGGCCTCGAGCCGGTACAGGTAGACGCCGCTGCCGGCGTCGCGACCGTCAGCCAGCTTCCCGTCCCAGGCCAGGCTGCGGACGCCGGCCGCTGCGCTCGACGCCTCGACGGTCCGCACGCGCCGTCCCGCGACATCGTAGACCGCGAGTCGCGCGGTCCCGGCCCGCTCCTGCTGGAACCGCACCTCGGTGCCTCCGCTGAACGGGCTCACCGCGGAGAGCAGCGCGAGGGTGCCGGGCTCGGTCGCCAGCGGTGCCTCGGTCGTGTCGATGAGCTGGGCTGCCGCGGCGCCCAGGTCGGGACGCGGGCCGATGAACTGCGTCCCCGCGTGGGGGATGCCGGTGTCGTGCAGCAGCGTCCGCAGCGCCAGGGGCGCCAGCGGCGATCCCAGGGTGGCCGTGGCGATGCCCTGCAGGCACAACGCGCCGCCGACGACCATCGGCGAAGCGCCGGAGGTGCCGCCGAAATCGCCGGTGTACAGCGTCTCCTCCGTACCGCCGTTGTAGAGGTCGCCATAGCCGGTGGTGACGATCTCCGAGCCCCAGGCGTGGACGTCCATCCGGCTGCCGTAGTTGGTGAACCATTCCGCGACCCGCCCCACCGGCGTCCCCGCGGCGACCATGATCGCGCCCGAGTCGCGCACGTCGCGGTCGAAGACGCCGCCCCAGACCGAAGAATCGAGGTCCTGCGAGCCGTTGGCGCCCGCCTCCACGCAGACCACGCCAAGCGACCAGCACGAGGTCCAGATGACGTCGAAGTTCACCTGGAGCCACTCCATGGGCGTGGCGTCGCGGCCGGGCGGGTACATCTGCAGCTCGATCAGCCACACGTCCCCCGCATCCAGCGCCTCGGCGGCCTCGAGGAAGTAGTGCGGTACGACCGGCCACTCCCCCAAGGTGATCCCGACAACACCCCACTGCACGTCGCTGGAGAATCCGGTCACGCCGTAGGCGTTCGGCACGCCGATCACCTCGCCGAGCACTGCCGTGCCGTGCGCCGCGGAGGACGGATCCAGGTTGGCTCCCTGGTAGAACCGGCGGCGAGGATCGAAATCCTCGTGGCCCAGCGTCCAGCCCAGCTCGACGTCGATGAACTTCATGCCGGCGCCGCGGCCGCCGTCGAGGGCCCACGCTGCCGGCGCGTCCAGGCCGACGGGTGGATCGTAGAGATAGCCCTGCAGGCCGGCGAAATCGGGCGTCGGCAGTGCGGGATCGGCAGCCGCGCGCGCGACCCCGGCGGCGATCACGGCCGGTTCGCAGACCGGGGCGGGATGCGCGATCTCGACCTCTGGCCTCGCGTTGAGCGCGTCGAGCGCGGACGCCAGGCCCGCGCGGTCGGCCGGCAGCTGCACGTCGAACCAGAGCGAGAGGTCGGGACCGGTCCGGCCGCTGGCCTCCTCGCCGCGCCGCTTCCACTCCCGGTAGGTCTCGCGGTCGCCGGGGAAGGTCCGGCGCACGGTCAAGGCGCCGGCGATCGCGGCGTTGACCGTCGCGAGGTCGGAGCGATCGGCCGCCACGAAGCGGCCGTCCACGAGATCGACGCCAGAGTCCTCGACGAATTTCACGTGCAGCCAGGCGGGATCGAATCGGGCGAGATCGCCGGCGGACCAGTCGTGGACCGGGCCGATCGGACGGGTGTCCAGGTCGATGGCCGCCGCCGGCAGGGCCAGGAGCGCGACTGCGAGCGGCCAGAATCGAAACATCCGGGTGACGGCGCGCATGGGCAACCTCCGGGTGGTGGTGGCGCGGGGAATCGCCGGGACAGTATACGGGAAATCGCGGGCGAAGTCGCGCGCGTGTCCGGGGCCGTCGCCGGAGCGCGCGGCGCCGCCCCGGTTGACGCGCTGCCGCCCGTCGGGGACAATCCGCGAGACGGCGGCGGCGCCGTGGCCGGCGGCTCCGGGCCCGCTCCTGGCTGCTGCCGCCGAACCGCCACCGAGGGTGCCATGAGCCTCTACCTTCGCGGCCTCGCCTACTGGGACACGGACGCCGGCACGCTCCGGCACGGCGACCTCGTCGTGGAGCCGGGACCCCGCGGACGCCTGCGCCTCGCCGCCGAGCCTCCCGCCCCCGGCGACACCGTGCGCGACTGCCACGGCCTGCTGGCGCTCGAGGGCCTGACCTGCGGCCACCACCACCTCTACTCGTCGCTCGCCCGCGGCATGCCGGCGCCCCCGCGCTCGCCGCGGGATTTCGCGGAGATCCTCGAGCTGGTGTGGTGGCGACTCGACCGCGCGCTCGACGCGGAGCTGGTGCGGGCCTCGGCGCTCGCCGGGGCGATCGAGTGTCTGCGCTGCGGCGTGACGCGCGTGATCGACCACCACGCCTCGCCGAACGCCGCCGCCTCCTCGCTCGCGACCATCGCCGCCGCCCTCGACGAGGTCGGCCTTGCGCACGTGCTCTGCTACGAGCTGAGCGACCGCGACGGTCCCGCCGCGGCAGCCGCGGGGCTCGCCGCGACGGACGCCTACCTCGCCTCGGGGCGGCCGGGAATGGTCGGCCTGCACGCGTCCTTCACGGTGGGCGACGGGTTGCTCCGGGACGCCGTCGAGCTGGCGCGCAGACGCGGCGTGGGAATCCACGCGCACGTCGCCGAAAGCGACCTCGACCAGGAGCGCTGCCTGGCGCAGCACGGCCGGCGCGTGATCGAACGGTTCGCCGACGCAGGCGTGCTCGACCTCGAGGGCAGTCTGCTCGTGCACTGCCTGCACCTGAGCGAACACGAGCGCGGGCTGGTGCGGCGTTCCCGGGCCTGGGTCGCGCACAACCCCGAGAGCAACCAGAACAACGGGGTCGGCGCGTTCCGGTGGCAGGGGCTCGACCCCGACCGCGTCGTGATCGGCACCGACGGCCTGCACTCGGACGTGCTGCGCAGCGCGCGGGCCGCATTCCTCGCCGGACAGGCGGGCGGCGGCCTCTCCCCCGCGCAGGCCTGGCGGACGCTCTGGAACGGACAGCGCTATCTCGAGGCCCATCATCCGACCGCCGCGCGCCGCAATGACGTGGTCCTCTTGGACTACCGCTCGCCGACCCCCATCTTTGCCGAGAATCTCGCCGGGCACGCCTGGTTCGGGCTCGACGCCCGGCACGTGCGCACGGTGATCGCCGGCGGCCGCGTCGTTCTGGACGAGGGCGAGATCCTGACCGTCGGCGAGGCGAAGACCCTGGAATACTGCCGCGAGCAGGCCCGCCGCCTGTGGGACGCCCTGTCGCGGCCCTAGCCGGAAAGAGGCGCCCATGATCCCGATCATCGACCGCGTGCAGGACCCCGCCGTGCGCGCCCGCGCGATCCAGCGCTGCCGCGAGCGCGGCATCATATTGCCCACCTTCGCCGAGCTGCGCGATCCCTCGCTCGTGCCCGGCAAGGTCCGCAATCGGCTGCGCGGGATCGGCCTGTGGGACCTCGACCCGTTGAATCTCTTCCGCATCACCTGGCAGAACGAGCCGAAGGAGCACGGCGGCCTGTATGGCGGAGTCAACGCGATCGAGCTGCCGCCGTCGCTCACCGGCGTTCCGGCGCGGATCGTGGCGCTCGTCGGCAAGTGGTTCCCGACCGGTGCGCACAAGGTGGGCGCCGCGTACGGCTGCCTCGCGCCGACGGTCGTCTCGGGCGGCTTCGACCCCACCCGCCAGAAGGCCGTCTGGCCGTCGACCGGCAACTACTGCCGCGGCGGCGCCTTCGACTCCTACCTGATGGGTTGCACCGCCGTGGCGATCCTGCCCGAGGAGATGAGCCGCGAACGCTTCGAGTGGCTGCGCGAGATCGGCGCCGAGGTGATCGCCACCAGCGGATGCGAGTCGAACGTCAAGGAGATCTACGACAAGTGCTGGGAGCTGCGCCGCACCCGCGCCGACGTCGTGATCTTCAATCAGTTCGCCGAGTTCGGCAACGCGGTCTGGCATTATCACTGCACCGGATCGGCGATCGAGCAGGCCGTGGAACGCACGGGCGCCAGGCTCGCGGGCTTCGTGTCGGCCACCGGTTCGGCCGGCACCATCGCCGCCGGCGACTACCTCCGCACCATCGCGCCCGCGGTCAAGGTCGTGGCCACGGAAGCGCTGCAGTGCCCGACGTTGCTCAGGAACGGATTCGGCGGCCACCGCATCGAGGGGATCGGCGACAAGCACGTACCCTGGATCCACAACGTGCGCAACACCGACGCCGTCGCCGCGATCGATGACGAGGACTGCCTGCGCCTGTTGCGCCTCTTCAACGAGCCCGCCGGCCGCGAGGCGCTCGCGGGCGAGGGCGTGCCGGCCGAGACGATCGCGCAGCTGCCGCTCTTGGGGATCTCCTCGCTCGCCAACCTGCTCGCCGCGATCAAGACCGCGCGCTGGTTCGAGCTCGCGGGCGACGACGTCGTCGCCACCGTCGCGACCGACTCGGTCGACCTCTACCGCTCGCGCCTCGCCGAGCTCGCCGCCGAGCGCGGTCCCTACACCGCGGTCCAGGCGGCGCGCGACCTCGAGCGCAGCCTTCTCGGCCAGCGCACCGACCACTTCAAGGAGCTGACGCACCCCGATCGCCGCGCGCTCCACAACCTGAAGTACTACACGTGGGTGGAGCAGCAGGCGATGGACGTGCGCGACCTCGAGTCCCTGTGGTACGACCGCGCACTCTGGTCGCGCCTCTTCGCCCAGCCCGCGCGCTGGGACGAGATGATCGCCGAGTTCAATGCCGAGACCGGCCTGCTCGCCGGCCTCTGAGCCGAAAGGACCGCTTGGGTGGCTACCTGATCACCGGGGCGACCCTGATCGACGGCGACGGCGAGCGTCCCGGCAGCCTGCGCACCGAGGGCGAACGCATCGCCGCGATCCTGCCGGCCGACGTGCCGGATGCCGACCTCGCCGACCTCGCCGCGCGCCACGGCTGCGAGGTGGTCGACGGCCGCGGCCGCTGGCTCGTGCCGGGCGGGGTCGACCCTCACGTGCACTTCGCGCTGCCGGTGGGCGACACCGTCACCGTCGACGACTTCGCGACCGGTTCCCGCGCTGCCCTCGCGGGCGGGACCACCACGATCATCGATTTCGTCACGCCGGCGCGGGACCAGTCGCTCGTCGAGGCGACCGAGGCGCGGCTCGCCGAGGCCGCGCGGTCGAGCTGCGACTACGCGCTGCACGCGAGCGCGACCGCCTGGCGATCCACGACCGCCGCCGAACTGGGGGCGTGCGTCGAGCGCTACGGCCTTCGCTCGCTCAAGCTCTACCTCGCGTACCTCGAGACGATCGGACTCGCGGACGCGGACCTCTTCGCCGCCATGCAGGCCGCGGCGGCGCTCGACCTCACCGTCCTCGTGCACTGCGAGGACGGCGCGAGCGTGTCCCAGCGGCAGCGCGCGCTGGTCACGGCCGGCGAGACCGGTCCTGCGGCGCATCTCCGTTCGCGGCCGCCGCGGTGCGAGGTCGACGCCGTGGTCCGCGCGCTGGACCTCGCCGCGCGCGCCGGCTGCCGGCCGTACGTCGTGCACGTGTCGACCGGTGGCGCCGTCGTCGCGATCCGCGCCGCCCGCGCGCGCGGGCAGACGGTGCTCGCGGAAACCTGTCCCCAGTACCTAGTGCTGGACGAGAACGCCTACCGGCGGCCGTTCGCCGAGGCGGCGGCGTTCGTGATGAGTCCGCCCTTGCGCGCGCCGGCCGAACGCGATGCCCTGCGCACCGCCGTGTGGCGCGGCGACCTCGACGTCGTGGCGACCGACCACTGCGCCTTCGACCGGCGGCAGAAGGATCGCGGCCGGGGCGACTTCACGCGGATCCCGGGCGGGGCGAGCGGCGTCGAGCACCGGCTGGCGCTGCTCTACACGCTGGGCGTCGTGCCGGGCGCGCTCACGCCGTCCGCCTGGGTCCGGCTCGTCTCGGCGCAGCCGGCGCGGATCTTCGGACTCTACCCGCGCAAGGGCAGCCTCGCGCCCGGCGCAGACGCGGACCTCGTGCTGTGGGACCCGGCGGTCACGCGCGTGATCCACGCCGCCGAGGATCACGAGGTCTGCGACCACAGCGTCTACGAGGGCCTGGCCGTGCGGGGTCGCGCCGAGCGGGTGTGGTTGCGGGGGACGGAGGTCGTTCGGCAGGGAGAGATCCTCGCGCCAACGGATGGCGGGACATTTATCCTTCGCTGAGGTCGGCCGCGCGAACGCCCGTCCGCGCCGGCAACGAACGGGCGCCCGCGGACCTGCCGCGGGCGCCCTGCCTCGTCCTGGCTAGCGTGCTGCGCTAGGAGGTCTTCTGCGGCGTCGCTTTGCCGCAGCAAGATCCGGCCTTCGACTGCTGGGCGCTGGCACCCTTCTGCTGGCACGCCTTGGCGCAGGCCTCGGCGCAAGATTTGCCGTCCTTGCCCTGGCAAGCCTCGGCACACGCCTTGGCGCAGGCCTCCGCGCGTGCTTTGCCGTCCTCGCCCTGGCAAGCCTCGGCACACGCCTTGGCGCAGGCCTCCGCGCATGCTTTGCCGTCCTCGCCCTGGCAAGCCTCGGCGCACGCCTTGGCGCAGGCTTCGGATTTTGCCGACTGGGCCGGCTTGTCGTCCGCGAACGCGAAGGCAGTCGTGAACGCGACGAGAACGAAGGCCGCGCTCAGCGCAGCCAGGAACTTGCGATTGCTCATGATCGATCTCCTGATTCTGTCGGTGGTCGTGTGCGTGATGCATCACGCGTTAGAAACGGCGATCAGGAGAGCGCCCACGGCGGCGGCACCGGCGGTTGCAGGTGGTGAGTCCGCCCGACCTCGCTACAGGGGCACAGCGTCCCCACTTGCGCGACGTCGGGGTCCAGGGAAACCTGGGCGGCGCCGAGCAGCGTGATTCCGCCCAGCCAGAAACACTGGCAGCATCGTGCGGTCTGACCGTTCTGACCGCGCGGACAGCTCGCTGCGTCGGCTTCATCGCAGGATCTTGTGCAATCGGTCGACGGCGTGGTCTCGGCGGCGGTGGTCCGGACGACGATGGTGCGCGAGATGCCAGTCACGGCGTCGCTCGCGGGCCAGACGCCAAACCAGACCGCAAGGAGGCCGAGAACCAGAGATCGAATTGGGGCGGGACTTTGGCGCACGTCGCTGCTCCGGTGTCGATACCGGGCCAGGAAACCGGACGAACAGGACCTCGAACACCCGTACCGGACGAGGGTTCCGGAAATCTCCACCTGCGCCCCGGCCGGTCAGCGTCCGATCAACTGTTCGACCTCGTCCAGCGTGCGCTCGAAGGTCTTCATCGCCGCGGCGATCGCGTCGGGGCGCGTGAGATCCACGCCGGCGCCCTTCAGCAGCTCGAGCGGCGGCGCCGAGCAGCCGCTCGCCAGCATGTCGAGGTAGGCGTCGACGGCGGGTTGGCCAAGCGCGCGCACGCGGTCCGCGATGGCGATGCCGCTGGATAGCCCGGTCGCGTAGGCATAGACGTAGTACTTGTAGTAGAAATGCGGGATATAGGCCCACTCGAGGCCGTCGTCGGGGTCGATCGTGAAGCCGGGGCCGTAGTATGCGCCGATCAGGCCACGATAGGTTTCCTCGAGCAAGGTGGCCGTGACCGGCGTGCCGGTCTCGACGAATCCGTGCACGGCGCGCTCGAACTCCGCGAACAGGGTCTGGCGGAAGACGGTCGTACGGATGTCCTCGAGGCGATTCATCAGGAGGTACGCCCGCTCGGCGTCATCCTCGGCCTGGGCGACGAGGTAGTCGCTCAACAGAGCCTCGTTGCAGGTCGAGGCGATCTCGGCGAGGAACGCCACGTAGTGGAAATTCGCGTACGGTTGCGACCGCATCGCCAGGTGGCTGTGCAGCGCGTGACCGAACTCGTGGGCGAGCGTCGACATGTCATCGAGCGTGTCCTGGTAGTTCATCAGCACGTAGGGGTGACGGCCGTAGACGCTCGAGGAGAAGGCGCCGCTCCGCTTGTCGCGGCATGGATAGAGGTCGAGCCAGCCGTTCGCGAGATCGAGGCCTTCGGCGAGGACCTGACCGTACTCGGAGCCCAGCGGCGCGAGCGCGGCCTGGATCGTCGCGCGCGCGTCGGCGAAGGGGACCGTCCGGTCGACGCCCTGCGCCAGGGGGACGTAGAGGTCGTACAGGTGCACGTCGGGCAGGTCGAGGGCCCGCTTGCGCAGCTCGACGTAGCGGTGCATCAAAGGCAGGTTCGCGTGCACGGTCGCGACCAGGTTGTCGTACACCGCCGGCGTGAGACCGTCCTTGTCCAGGTACGCGTCCAGCGCCGTGTCGTAACCGCGGGCCCGCGCGAAGGCGACGTCCAGCTCGCACTGGCCGGCGAGCGTCGCGGCGAGCGCATGCTCGTACTGCCGCAGCGTCGCGAGGAACGCCGTCATCGCGCCCTCGCGCACGTCGCGGTCGGCCGACTGGCGGAAGCGGCCGAGGTTGGCGAGGGTCAGCTGGGCGTCCTCGCCGGACTCGTTCTTCACCATGGGCAGCGGGAGATCGGTCAACAGCGCCGAGAACGCGTCCTCGAGGGCCGACGGGATCTCGTTGAGGTCGATCTCCGCCCAGAGGTTGTCGCCGAGCAGCGCGAGCGCGCGCTCCGCGTCGGGCGAGAGCACGCGCGACGCCCGCCGGCGCAGGTTGTCGAGGTACGCGCGGTACGGGACGAGCCCGGGCTCCCGCGCGTACGCGTCGTCGAGCTGCTCGGGCGAGAGCGCGAGCACCTCGCGCCGGATGAACGCCGCCTCCTGCATCACCGCGTCCATCGCGGCGAGGCTCGCCTGCATCATCGCGCCGGCCGTGTCGTCGGACTGCGCCGTGGCCTGCCGCAGGTTCGGATACAGGGTGACGACGTTTGCGTCGCCGTGCAGCCGGAAGTAGAGGTCGAGGCAGGCGCGCAGTTCGTGGGGATCGGCGAGCTTGCCCGAGTAGGCGCCCAGCGCCGGGAGGTCGTCCAGCAGGGTCCGGCGCGCGGCTTCCCATGCCGCGTCGGACGGGAAGAGCGGTGAGAGGTCCCAGCGGTACTCGGCGGGGATGCGGTCGCACGGCGCGGCGGCATCCGGCGTGAAGGCCGGCAGCTGGGCGGCAGCGGTCGCGGCGGTCGCGGTCGCGAGCAGCAGGATCGCACGGATCATCGCGGTACTCCCGGGTCGAGGACGTCGCGCCGGGACTCCGGCGCGCAGGTCAGTCTAGGCCATTGCCGGGCCGGCTGCAACGCGAGGGCGGCGGCGCAGGCGGACGCGACGAGGAAAGCGAAGCCAGGGACGACCGCCGCGGATCGGCGGTATTTCCCACTTGTTCGTTCGGATATCGGCCGTGGTGAACGCAGTACGCCGCTATCGGGCGCCGGCCCGGACGTGGTAACATATCGGCGCGCCGCGGCGCTCGTGCCCCGGCGCGAAAGGGGGATCGCCATGCGTCCATTGATCGCCTGCGGATTGCTCGTTGCCACCCTCGCGGCCGCCGAGGCCCTGGCCGACCTCAGCCCGTGCAACGATCGCGCCGCGAAGCCAGCCTCACGCGGCCAGCCGGTCGCGATCCTCGACCGCATCGGCGGCGACACCATCGCCGCCGCGGTGCCGATCGCGTCCCTGCCGTTCGCGGACACAGGCACCACGTGCGGCGCGGCCGACGATTACGATGAAGCGTGCCCGTACTTCGACTCGGTCGCCCCGGATGTCGTGTACAGCTTCACGCCGGCGATCACCACGGAGATCTCGGTCGACCTCTGCGGCTCCGCCTACGACACCAAGGTGTACATCTACGACGAGTCGCTCGCCCTGGTCGCCTGCAACGACGATCACTACGGCGGCGGCGATTGCGGAGCGTACGTCTCATACATCGACTACGCGGAACTGGTCGGTCGCCTGACCTACTACATCGTCGTCGACGGCTACGGTACGGAATGCGGCGAGTACGTCCTGAACGTCGAGGGCTACGAGCCCTGCGTCGTCATGTGTCCGCCGGGCGCGATGCTCGAGGGCGAGCCGCCGCTCCACGACGATTACGAAGACGAGTACAACGGCGGCTGCTGCGGCTCCCAGTACGGGCAGGCCATGCAGAATTTGCCGGGCCGGAGCAATGGCAGGCTCGTGTTCTGCGGGCGATCCGGCTGGTACCTGTACCAGGGCGCGGACTGCCGCGACACCGACTGGTTCATCGCGCAGATCGGCCCTTCCGGCTCGATCCAGATCCGGGGCGACGCGGAGTACCCGACCTACCTGTTCGAGCTCGGACCGCTGGATTGCAGCAGCGTCGGCGTCGTGCAGAGCGTGCCGATCGGCCGCTGCGAGGAAGGCGTGCTGACGGTCACGGGCGAGCCGGGCCAGGAGGTCTGGCTCTGGACCGGTCCGACGGAGTTCTCCGCGCCCGGCGGTCTCGAGGGCCACGAGTACGGTTACGTGCTCTGGCTGGACGGTCTCGAACCAGCCGGCGTGACCGGCGTCCCGGAGGAGGGCACGGCCCTGCCGACGAGCTGGTCGAGCCTCAAGGACCTGTTCCGCTAGGGCGCGGCCGCGGCGTTCACGCCTTCACGATGCCCGCCACCGCTCCCTTGCTGAGCGGATGGTAGGAGTCCGCCGCCTCGGCGAACACCTCGCGCGCGAAGGCCTGCGTCGCCTCGTTCTTCATGAGCGCCGTGTACAGCGGCTTGAGGTACTTCATCCGGCCGACGCTGCTGAGGACCTCGCGGATGCGCGGCAGCGCCGGCGCGAAGTTCGAGCCTGCGGCGATGGTCAACCATTCCACCAGGACCTCGTAGTTGCCCTGCTTCGTGAGCCGGAAGGTCTCGTCGAGCCAGTGGCAATCCCCGTCGCCGAGCTGGCGCGGCAGGTCCTGCAGGTAGAGCTGCCATTCGGTGGGCGACCAGGCGTCCACGTCGTCGCGCGTCGGCCGCGCGCCGCACGCCCAGCCGGCCGCGAGCGAGCGCACCCGGTCGACCCGCGCCGACACGACGGGCAGCTCGTTGTCCGGCATGTCCGGCCCGTCCACCCACCGCGGCCCTTCGACCCGGGCGTAGACGCCCGGCAGCTCCTGCTCGAGAAAAGCCAGGAACTCGTCGGTGGTGATCGATCGGAAGCGGAACGTGTCGATGTACGCGCGCAGGAAGCGGTCGAATCGCGCGCGCCCGACGGCGTTCTCCACGAGCAGCACGAATTGCGCGCCCTTCTCGTACGGCACGAGCGAGTAGACCTCGTCGGGATCGACGCCCGCGAGATCGGTGCGCAGCTTCGTGTAAGGCGAACCCTTGCCGAAGTGATCGAGGTTGACCTGGAGCGCATTGCGGCGGACCACGCCCTGCAGGTCGGCGTACTCCTTGCCGTAGACCTCCTCGAGGATGCGCCGCTCGGCGTACACGGTGAACCCCTCGTTGAGCCAGAAGTCATTCATCGTGGCGTTGGTCACGAGGTTGCCGGTCCAGGAATGCGCCAGCTCGTGCGCGACGACGTTGACCTGCGAACGGTCGCCCGCGAGCAGCGTGGGCGTCAGGAACGTGAGGCGCGGATTCTCCATGCCGCCGTAGGGGAACGCCGGCGGCATCAGCAGCAGGTCGAATCGGTCCCACTCGTAGGGCCCGAAGAGAGTCTCGGCCGAGGCGATCATGCTCTCGACCTCGGCGAACTCCCAGGCCGCCCGCTCGACCGTCTCGGGCTCGGCGTAGACGCACGACCGGGGGCCGAGGTCGCGCCGGTCGAGGTTGCCGACCGCGAGGGCGAGCAGGTAGGTCGGGATCGCCTGCGGCATGCGGAAGCGCCAGGTCGTGCGGCCGTGCCGATCGTGCGTCTCGCCGGCCGCGCCCGCCGACATCACGGCGCGCAGGGGCGCCGGCACGGTGACCGCGGCGTCGTAGGTCACGCGGTGCCGGGGCGTGTCCTGACACGGGACGATCGTGCGCGCGTGGATCGGTTGACACTGGCTGAACAGGAAGGGGTGCCGGCCGCCCGCAGTCTGTTGCGGCTCGAGCCAGCCGAGCGCGACGGCGCCGGGCGCGGTCGTGTAGACGATCTCGACCAGGTCGGTGCCCGCCGGCAGGTCCACGCGCAGGCGGTCGCCGCGCACGGGCTCCGACTCGGCGATCGCCCAGGGGATCGCCGCGCCCGATCCGTTCCGCACGGACTCGATGGCGAGGCTGCGGGCGTCCAGATCGAGGGGGCCGGCAGCGCGCTGCGCCAGGTGAAGGCGGACCTTACCCCGGAGCGTCCGCGCGACGAAGTCCACGCTCAGTTCGAGATCGAGGTGGCGCTGCGCCGGCTGATCGGCGTCGCACCAGGAATGGGGGTCGAAACGGGACATCGCGGGCTCCTCATCATGGCTGACAGAGCGAAACGACCTGAGCTTCGGCGCCTACAGGTTACGCGAAAATCCCGGGCGCGCCTCCGCGATCCGCGCCGGGGGGCCGGTTTGACAGGCGGAGCCCGCCTGTGGCATGCTCATCTCCCACCGCGACGGATCGCACGAGCAGAAAGGACCCGTCATGCCACGACTCCGCTCGTTTGCGCACGCCTGGCTCCTGGTCGCCTGCCTCGCCCTCCCCGCGCTCGCCCCGGCGACCACGATCCACGTTCCCGGCGACGCCGCGACGATCGCCGCCGGCATCGGTCAGGCTGCGCCCGGCGACACGGTCGTCGTCGCCGCGGGAACCTATCTCGAGCACGATATCGCGATCGCGAGCGACATCGTGGTGATCGGCGACGCCAGCAACCCGTCCGCGGTCGTCATCGACGCCCAGCAGCTCGGGCGGATCTTCACCGGCGACGGCGCGGACACGATATCGCTGGCCGGCCTCACGCTCACCGGCGGCAGCCACGCCAGCGGCGGCGGCGCCCTGCGGTGCGACGACGCCAAGCTGGTGTCCCTTGCCGATTGCGTGCTCGCCGACAACTCCTCGCCGCTCTATGGCGGCGGTCTCTATTTCCGCTCGACCGTGTCCGGCAATCAGCTGCGCCTCGCTCGCTGCACGTTCACCGGCAACCACGCGATCGGCTGGGACGGCGCGGCGGTCAACATCCGGTGCGGCGGCGTGGGCGGCGTCGAGATCACCGAGTGCCGCTTCGCCGGCAACGTCGCCGACTACTGGGGAGGCGCGATCGAGTTCGGCGACTGCACGGCCACCGTGACCGGGACCATGTTCCTGGACAACACGGCCCACCAGCTGGGCGGCGCGATCTTCGCCCAGGATTGCGCGATCGACCTGATCGGCTGCACGTTCGCCGGCAACGGCGCGGATTCGGGCGGCGGCGCCGTGTTCGTGGACAGCGGGACCGTCACGGCGACCGGCTGCACGTTCACCGGCAACCGCGCTGCGGTCTCGGGCGGCGGTTTCTACCTGAACAGCGGAGCTGGCCTCGTCCTCGACCACTCGATCCTCGTGTTCAGCCAGCTGGGGGCGGCCGCGGCCGGCCCCGGCGTCGCCGCCGGATCCTGCAACGACGTCTTCGCCAACGTCGGGGGCGACTACGTCGGCCCGCTCGCTCCGCTCTCGGGAATCGACGGCAACCTCGCGGCCAATCCGCTCTTCTGCGACGACCTCGCTCCGGAGACGCCGTACAGCCTGGACGTCACGTCGCCGTGCGCCGCCGAGAACAACCCTGGCTGCGGCCTCATCGGCGCCTGGCCCGTCGGCTGCTCGGGGACCGGGACCGGCGCCGGCGGGGCCGTGCCTGCCGCGTTCTCCCTCGCGCCGTGTCGTCCCAATCCGTTCAATCCGCGGACCTGGATCTCGTTCACGCTCGATCGCGCGCAGGCCGTCACGGTGACGGTCCGCGATCTGCGCGGTGGCCTGGTCCGGGTACTCGCGGATGGCTGGAAGCCGGCAGGGTCGCAGACCATCGCCTGGGATGGGCGCGACGTTCGGGGACAGCCGGCGCCGGCCGCAACCTACCTAGTCCGCGTCGAGGCCGGCGGCCGGGCGCTGACGCAGAAGGCGACGCTGGTCAAGTGACCGCGCCGCCGGTAGCCGCGACGGCCTGACCGGCGGCGCAAAGGAGGTGCGCCATGGTCAGGGCGGCCTACCCGATCTGGATCGCGTTGATTGCGGCCGGCGTGATCCTCGTCGTCCTGTTCGTGCGAGGTGCGGCCATGAAGGAACTGACCCCGGCCGACGACCAGGAGTACGCGCATCGGCGGTCGCAGATGGTCGATCGGCAGATTGCTTCGCGGGGGGTCCGCGATCCATCGGTGCTCGGCGCGATGCGCCGGATCCCGCGGCATCGCTTCGTTCCCGAGCCGTACCGCGACCGCGCCTACGACGACTGCCCGCTGCCGATCGGCGAAGATCAGACGATCAGCCAGCCCTACATCGTGGCTCTGATGACCGAATTGCTGCACCTCGGACGGGACGCCCGCGTGCTCGAGATCGGCACGGGGTCCGGTTACCAGGCGGCGGTGCTGGCGGAGATCGCGGCCGAGGTCTACAGCATCGAGATCGTGCGGGTCCTGGGCGAGCGCGCTCGCGCGCTGCTGACCGAGCTCGGCTACGGCAACGTCCAGGTCCGCATCGGCGACGGGTACCGCGGCTGGCCCGAGGAAGCGCCCTTCGACGCGATCATCGTGACCGCCGCGCCGCCGCGGGTCCCGCAGCCGCTGCTCGACCAGCTCGCGCCGGGCGGTCGGCTCGTGATCCCGGTCGGAGACCTGTCCCAGCAACTGGAGGTCTACACGCGCCGCGAGGGCCAGACGGCGGGCGAGGCGAGCTGGGACCGCGACGTCGTGTTCGCCGTGCGGTTCGTACCGATGACCGGCGAGGCGGAGCGCGAGTGACGGCCGGGCGCGAGCCGCGGGATCAGTCGGAGGTCACGGCTGCGGCAACGCCGAGAGCAGCGACCGCTTCAGACCGTCGTTCGCCGGTTTCTCGCCGAACCAGACGGTCCACAACGCCTCGACGAAGGCCCGGTTCTCGATGGTGCCCAGGACCTCGTCGTTGAGCGCGATCACGAGGCCCTGACTCGGCAGGTACTCGAAGACGATGCGGTCGCCCTCCCGGGCGTCGCGGTCGAAGAGCGCCTCGAACCGCGCGAGGTCGTCCGCGAACGGCGAGGTGTCCGCGAAGTTCCGTTCGATCCCCCCGCGGAAGCTCGCGAGCAGCTTCTCCCGGCCGACCTCGCGGCGCAGGTTGAGCTGGATCCGCTTGGGGACGTCCAGGGACCGCAGCGCCGCGCCGGGATCGGCCCCGAGGTCGGCCTCGCCGCTCACGTACGACACGATCGTGTAGACGTCCACCTTCGCCACCGTCTTCTCCCGGAGACCGACGCCCGTGGCCACGAGGACGACGTCACGGCCGTCGACCGCGACGGTGACCCGGTCCGGGTATTCGGTCTTCGTCTTCGGCTCGGTGACGGCGCTCGCCGCCAGGGGGACCGCCACCATCGCGAGAACCAGCAGCGAGACCAGAACGATGGACCTGGTCATGACGATCTCCTCGGGAAGAGGCCGGCGACCGACGGGCGAGGGGTCGCTGCATGATGCTACAAAGCGCCCAGCGCCGCAACCTCGGCCGGGCCTGGACTCGATCGCCTCCACACCCTAACCTCCCGCGCATGGACGCGCCCGGCTTCGCCCTCCTCTACGAGAACGGACCGTGCCTGGTCGTCGGCAAGCCCGCCGGCGTCCTGACCCAGGCGCCGCCCGGCGTCGACAGCCTGGAGATGCGCGTGCGCCGATTCCTGCACGACCGGGACGGCCGGCCCCTGGACGCCCATCTCGGCGTGGTCCACCGGCTCGACCGCCCCGCCACGGGCGCTCTTCTGCTTGGACTGCGCCGGAAAGCGACCCGCGGGCTGAGCGCCCAGTTCGCCGCGCGATCGGTGGCCAAGCTCTACTGGGTCGCCGTGAGCGGAGCGGTCGCGCCCGAAGCCGGCACCTGGAAGGATCACCTCCGCAAGGTGCCCGGCGAGCCGCGCGCCGAGATCGTGGCCTCCGACCATCCGGACGCGCAACCGGCCGTGCTCCACTACCGCGTGCTGGTGTCGACCGCGTGGGGCGCCTGGCTCGCGGTGACGCTCGAGACCGGACGGACCCACCAGATCCGCATCCAGGCCGCGAGCCGCGGCCACCCGGTGCTCGGAGATGCGCGCTATGGTTCGCGAGCGCCGTTCGGCGAGCGCGAGACCGACCCGCGCCTGCAGGCGATCGCGCTGCACGCGCGTGAGCTCCACTTCCGGGATCCGGCGAGCGGCGCGGCGATCTCGGTCATCGCGCCGCTGCCGGACGCGTGGCTGGCGCTCGGGTTGCCCTGACGCGTGCGGTCCGGCGCCGGCAAGCCGCCGCCTCCGCTCTCGACGGGCCCTGCAGATGGGTGTATCGTGTCGTTCGCACGTCGTGCGATCCGCGAACACGTGTGCCCAAAGGGTGTCGCGATCCGCAGACGGATCGCGACAGGACCGAACGGGTGGTCGGGCCGCCATCCAGACCGTTTGACTCGCGTCCTCGGACGCCGGGTCACGCTCAAGTCTGGAGGTGGCCATGGTCGAGACGCCGCGCCGACCTGTCCCGGAATCGTCGACTGCCAAGACGGGCTGCCTGCCCGCGTTCCTGCGCTTCTTCTGGATGGCGCTCGGCAACATCGGTCTGTTCGTGGGCGCCCTGCTCATCGCCAGGGGGACGGCGCCGACCGCGGTGACCGCCGCCTATGCGTGGCTGGTCGTCGCCCTCGTCGTCGTCCGTTACCTCGACATCGCCAGGTTCGACGGCCGCACCACCGAGAACGAACCGGCGACCATGGCGCACTGGCGGCGGTACACGGTCCTGCTGGTGGTCATCGCTGGCGGCCTGTGGGTTCTCGCCAGGCACGCGGCGGCACACGACTGGCTGTAGGGCCCGGACGGCCCCTCGTCACTCCGCCAGCGACCGCAGGTACGCGACCACGTCGACGGCGTCGTCGCGGGTGAAGCGGTACGGCGGCATCGGCGGCGCAAGATTGCGGTCGCCGGGCGCGATGCCGGTCGTCAGGAGCGTGATCGCCTCCTCGTCGCTGTAGCTCGGGAGGCCGGCGATGGCCGGCGCCACCGTCGCCCAGCCAGGAATCGGGTGCGTGGGCGTGAACGCGACCTCGCTGCCCATCAGCCAGCGATCCGTACGGAATGCGCCGTCCTGCCCGCGCGGCGTGTGGCAGTCCGCGCAGAGTCCGACGTTTTCGACGAGGTACCGGCCGCGCGCGAGGTCGGCCTGATGCGCGCCGTCGTCCGGCGTGGCGGCGACCGATGCGACCGCCATCAGCAGGACAAAGAACAGGATCGATCCGATTCTCAGATTCATGACGATGTCCTCCGTTTCGCGCGAATCCGGGAACCGGCGTCGCGGGCGGCGGGGCCGGATGCCCCGGCGCAGGCAGGTCCCTTCGCGCGGGTCGATGAAGCCGCACATAGTCGATTAATAATCTCCGATATGCAACCGCCGGGCGGGCGGGCCTCGACGACCGTCCGGCCTGGCCGGCTCCCGCGATCAGCAGGAAATCCTCAATTCCGCGACCGAACGGGCGAAAACACCGGAGAGAAGATGATGGCTCGTTCCCCCTTGCCGCCGGCAGGGTTGCGGAGGATACCATGGTTTCCCGGCGCGTCCTGATCACCCTGACGATCCTCAGCGCGGCCCTGGCCATCGGATCCGCGGGATTCGAGACCTTTGCGAGGCCCGACCACGGAGACGGCCCCGCAGGAGTGGATCCTGTGGGCGACCTTTCCGGGTCGCTGGCCGCGATGGTCGACCGCGCCGAGGCCATCGCGGTCGCGCAGGACGTGGCGGCCGTCCGCGCGGTCAGGCAGGAACTGGCCCGCGCGGTCCTCGCCTTCGATCAGCAGCTGGTGACCCTCGGCGAGGTCGCGAGCCGCGGCGAGGCGGCGCGCGCGGTCGAGGCAATCCGCGCCGTCTGGAGGGAACTCGGACTCGACCTCGCCGATCTGGCCGCCGGGGAGTACGCGCCGAGCAGCGCGGCCGGCCGGGAAACGCTCGCGGCGCTGCGCGCCCAGGTCGCGCCGTTGCGCGAGCAGCTGGACGCGGTCGCCGCCGCGCTGAGCTCGGCCGACCGTTCGGCCGCCAGCCTCGGCGTCTTCGCGCGGAAGGCCGCCATGGTCCTCGGCGGACTGACCGGGTTGCTCTGCCTCGTGGGCTTCTGGCAGCGCCGCGCGCACCGCGCGGCCACCGTCGCGACCGCCGCCGCGCCGGCAGCCCGGCGTGCGGTCGCCGAGGCGCACGAGCCGGGCGCGCGCGGCGAATCGCCGCCGTCGCCGCTGCTCCGCAAGGCCGCCGCCGCCTCGGCCCGACCCGCGCCGCCGTTCCCTGCGCGCAGCGACCTCGGGATCGCGAGCGCTTCGGTGGACCGCGTCTCGGTCGACATGTTCACGGTCGCCCGGAGCGCCGAACGCATGCAGGCCGCGGTGGATTCGGTGGCCTCCGCGCTGCAGGGCATGCTCTTCAGCCTCAACGAGCTGGCCCAGGACACGCACGAGGGCGCCCGGATCACCCGCACCGCCAACAACGCCGCGGTCTACACGGCCGACACCGCGCGCGAGCTGCTCGAAGCCGCGCGCGAGATGGGTGAGGTCGTCGCGCGCGTGCGCAGCCTGGCAGCCCGCAGCCAGGAGATCGCCGGCCGCATCGAGGCCGAGGCTGCGGCGACCGGGGTCACGGGCGAGGCCTTCACGAGCGTCGTCGCCCAGGAGGTGCACGAGCTGGCGGACGCGGCCCATGGCTCGACCGCGCACATCGAGTCGACGGTCCAGAGCATCCTCGCCGATCAGCGCCGGTACGAGGACGCGATCGGACAGATCATCAAGAACGTCGGAGCGGTCCGGAAGGTGGCGGCCGGCCTTGGCGAGCTCATGCTCGAGCCGCCGGCGCGCGTCCAGGCCGGCGCGGCCTACGGCGCAGGACCCGCCCCGGCTCTCGAGGCCGTCAGGCAGCCGGCGGTCGAGGCCGCGGCGGCGGCGCCTGCGCCCGCTGCGGCGCCTGCGCCCGCGCCCGCGCCCGCACCGGCACCCGCTCCGGCCGCGGTCCCGCAACCGGCGGCGCCCGAGCCCGCAGACGCGGCGGCGCCCGAGCTCGCGCCGGAATCCGCGCCCGACCCCGCGCCGGCGCCTCCCGCGCCGGCCGCCGAGGTGGCCGCGCTCACGAACAGCCTGCTCGACGAGCTGGCGGAAGTCGCCGGAGCGGCGACCGAAACCCCGTCGGCGGCCGCGACCCCGGCGGCGCCCGAGCCCGCCGCGGCCGCACCGTCCCCGCAGGTCGCCTCCGCCGGGGCCGAGCCGGCGGCGGCGAAGACGCCGACCGCCCGCCCCGGCGGCGCGAACGGCAACGTGTTCATGCTCCAGAAGGCCAAGCGGCTGAGTCCCCCGCCCGCGGAGGCGGAGCCGCCGGCGCAGCCGGCCGCGTCCGAGCCGGCGGTCGAGCTGCCGCCGCCGCCTCGGTTGGGCCCCACGGAGGTCGCCGACACCTCCGACCTCTCGGACGAGATCCCGGAGGCTGCGGGAGCCGGCGCCGCGAAGGCCCGCCCGAAAGGAACGGGCGCGAGCGGCAACATCTTCATGCTGAACAAGACCAGGAAGTAGCCGGCGGCGCCCGGCAAGGTCCAGCCCCCTCGACATCCTGTCGAGGGGGCCGGCAGCGTACCTGGGGCCCCGAAGGGCTGCTAGGAGGTCCCGGGGAACGGTCGCCGCTCGCGCGCGTCGCTGGTGTGGCGGCGGCCGGCCTCCGCTCGAAGCGGAACGACACCTCCGGCCCGCCGGCCTCGACGCGAGCGCCTCGGCTCCCATCTCTCTAGTTACGGACGCCGCGCATCCAGCGCAAGGGTCTGCTTGCTCACGCGGCGCACCTCGGTGTCCCGCCAGGCGAAGTAGGCGACGAACGTCAGCGCGCCCATCGCGAGGAACGCGACGAGGACCCACGTGGGAATCCGGGCGGCCTCGCCGGCCGCGTAGCTGTGCAGCCCCACGAGCAGGTAGTTGACCCCGAAGTAGGTCATGATGATCGACCAGATCGCCATGAACGACCACGCGGCCTGCACGAAGGCGTTCGCGAGCTTGGGGATCCAGCGGAAATGCAGGATCATGGCGTAGATCAGCACCGACACGAGCGCCCAGGTCTCCTTCGGGTCCCAGCCCCAGTAGCGCCCCCAGCTCTCGTTGGCCCACACGCCGCCGAGGAGCGTGCCGACCGCGAGCAGCCCGAGCCCCGCGATCATCACGTCGACGTTGAGCCGGTCCAGCTTGGCCACGGCCGCCGCGACCGGTCGCCGCGTCGCGCCGGCGACGATCATGAGCACGAGCGTCAACATGCCGAGCAGACACGACAAGCCGAGGAAGCCGTAGCTCGCGGTGATGATCGTCACGTGGATGTTGAGCCAGTACGACGCCAGGACCGGAACGAGCGGACCGATCGCCGGGTCGAAGTCGCCCATCATCGCCACGCCCAGGACCACCGAGGTCAGCAGCGGGCCGAGCGCGCCGGCCGCCGCGGTCCGGCTGATCGCCTCGAAGATCAGACCTGCCAGCGCGACGGCGAGCGCGATGAAGAGCAGCGACTCGTGACCGTTGCTGAGCGGCGCCCGGCCGGACGCGATCCAGCGCAGCACGAATCCGTAGAGGTGCAGCGCGAAGCCCGCCAGGTAGAGCAGCATGCCCGCGGCGTAAAGGGGCTGCTTCCAGGTCCACGGCTTGCCGTCGTGCCGGAACAGGCCCACGAAGTAGGCGACGATCAGCAGCACGAATCCGAGCAGGTAGGGAATCGTCGCGCGGGCGAACGGATGCAGGCGGTTGAGGATCAGCTCCGACTTGATCGCCAGGCCGGCCGGCATCACGCTCGCCCCGTACCGGTCCTGCAGTTCGGCCGTGCGCCGCAGGCCGTCGTCGATCCTCGCCGGGTCGCTCTCCTGCAGACCCTTGAAGAGCGCCTCGCCGGCGGCCGCGAACTCGGCGCGGCGCGGGTCGGATTCCGGCAGGCGAGCCAGGACCGCCTCCAGGGTGTCCCAGCGATGGCCGGGATCATCCGGGACCGGGAAGATGCGCAGCGAGTTGCCCTGCAACGCGTCGTAGAGGATGTGCACCCGCTCGTCGAAACTGATGAGCTTCTGCTGCGTCTTGGTGCGCAGGTTCGGCGAGGTGCGGTGCGCTTCCTCGACCGCATCCTCCAGCTTGTACTGCCCGCCCTCCAGGACCGACGCGAGCGAGACGTATTTCGTGCCGCGGCCGACCCCGAGCAGGTCCTGCACCCCGGGGTTCGCGACGACGATCATCGGGTGGTGGTACCACTGGGCGGGATTCGCAGCCAGCCCGAGGAAGACCTCCACCGGATCGCGCTGTTCGAAGCGGGTCCGCTTGGCGATCTTCATCGTGGTTTCCTGCGCGAGCGTGTCGAGCGGCTTCATGCGGCCGCGGAAATCCTGGACCGTCAGGCGCGCCGCCGTCTCGCGCGCCTCCGGCGAGAGGTTCAGGGCGTCCGGAGGGGGAGGCGTCGCGGTCTGGGCAGCCGCGGGTGTGGACGCGAGGCCGGCGCAGAGCAGGAGCAAGCCGACCGCGGCGGCGCGTCCGGCGCGCACCCGGCTGCGGACGACCTGCCCCATGACGATGAAGAAGCCGAGCGAGAAGATGGTGTAGCCGACGTACGTGGGCAGCTTCCCGGGATCCCGGTTCACCGAGAGGACCGTCCCCAGGCGGTCACGGTCGTAGCTCGACTGGAAGTGCTTGGTGCCGCGGTGCGTGAGCGGATGGTTCATCCAGATGCGGATCTTGCGGCCCGAGACGCCCCGCTCCTCGTCCGCGAGCACGACATGGCTCTCGTAGCTCGCCGCGTTGTCGCTGCCGGGATAGGTCTCGAGCAGGAAGTCCTCGAGGTGGAGGGCATACGGCAGGGTCCGCAGGACCGGGCCGAAGGAGAGGGTCAGCGCGCGTCCGCCCAGGTCCACCGTCTGCGGCGCGCTGCCCTCGACGTGGACGGTCTCGGCGCGCGCGCCGTCCTGCTCGACGTACAGCCGCGCCGCCTGCGGCGCGTCCGGATCCAGGCTCGCGACCGGTCGGGCCACGACCGAGACCTCGACCTCCGACGGCACCATGCGCCACCCGGTCTCGCTGCGATAGAGCATCTGCTTGCGCAGCGGCGCGACCTCGCCCGCCGCCAGCGTCCCGCCCTCGCCGGCGCCCGACATGGCGACGATCTCCAGCGGGAAGGACGCGCGGATCACGACCTGTCCGTCCTGCGTGGCGAGGTCCACGCCGGCGCTCAGCTCGTAGAGCAGGTCCACCTGCTGCAACAGCGGCGAATCCTCGCTGGTGAGGGTGAAGTCGGGGTGCAAGGCGAAGAGCGTCTTGCGGGCGCTTTCGCCCGCCGGGTTGGTCACGATCACGCGGACCATCGGGTTGCGCAGCGGCCCCTCGGGATCCGAGTCGCCGTCGGTGTGGTAGTCGCTCTCGAACTCGCCGAGCTCGAAGGTCCAGCCGCCGCAGGTCCCCAGATATCCCGGGACCGGCTTGATCGGCAGCCGGCCGACCTCGCCGCCGGCGCGCACGCGCAGATCGCCGTAGCGGGAGGCGCCCTCGCTCGCGGGCGGCAGACCCGCCGGGTGGAAGCGCACCAGCACGCCGGCGATCGTCTCCTCGTCGCCTTCCTGGAGCGTGTGCATCGCGAGCCCCTCGCCGTCCATCACGCCGAGTCCGACCATCGCGCGCCCGCCCTCGCCCGGGACCATCTGCACCTCGTAATGCGGCCAGTACTCCGCGACGCCGACGGTGAGCGCGCTGCCGCCCAGCTCGGTCCGGTGGCGGATGCCCTGCGGACCGGGGCGGTAGAGGCGCAGGGGGAACTCGACCTGGTGGTCGCCCGCGCGCACGATGAGGTGGTCCTCCGCCGACGAGACCACGTTGTTGCTCTCCCCCTCGCGGATGTGCAGGTAGCCTTCCCAGCCGAACCAGCGCGTGATCCCGGCGCCGGCCAGGATGACGATCATGCCGATATGGACCAGCAGGAAGCCGAGACTCGGGCGACCCTTGCTCAGGCGCCGCACGAGGTTCAGCACCAGGTTCACGCCGAGCAGGACCAGCAGCGCGTTGAACCACCACGCGTCATAGACCTGGTCGTACGCCGCCGCGCGGCCGGTCGACGTCGAGCCGATGCCGGCGTAGTAGCTCTCGATCCAGGTGGCCGTCCCGGCCGCGACGGCGAAGATGGCGAGCAGGATCGCGGCCAGGCGCAGATCGGAGAGCAAGCGGAAGGCAGGATTCCTCAGCAGCGACTTCACGGGACCTCGAATCGTTCAGGTAGCCGGCAATGACCACCAACATAGCAGGACATCTCGCGGTTCCACAAGAAACCGGTGCCCTCCGGATCCCCCGGAGAGATCAACCAGCCTCCTGCGGAAAACGGTCGCGCACGATCACCTCGCTGGGCGGCAACCTGCCGCCGCGCGGGTGCGCCGGCCTGAGCGGCTTGCCGATCGCCACGAACAGGCTCAGGACGTGGTCCGCCGGCAATCCGATCAGCCGGGCGACCGCGTCGGGGTCGAACCCGTTCATCGGGCAGCTCCCGAGGCCGAATCCCTCGGCGGCGAGCATCAGGGTCTGGGCGGCGATCCCGGTCGAGCGCAGGCACTCGTCGCGCTGCGCCTGCTCGTTCGACTCGTAGTAGTCGCGCATCGCCGCGACGAACGACGCCCGCAGCGGCGCCGACACGTGGCGCCAGTATCGTTCCGGCTGTTTCCGCCAGGCCTGCAGATCGGCGCAGACGACCACGAGCAGCGAGGCGTCGGTGACCTGGGACTGATCGTAGCTGACCGCTCGCAGCTGGCGCCGCAGCTCGGGGTCGTCCACGATGACGTAGCGGCAGTGCTGGATGTTGAAGGATGTCGGCGACAGCAGGGTCAACGCCAGCAGCTCGTCGACCACGCGGGGATCGAGGCGGAACGCCGGGTCGAAGTGCTGGATCGAACGGCGGCTCTCGATGGCCCGGCGGACGTCCACGCAGGTGCGCCTTTCAATCTGGACCCCGGGTGACAACATTTCGTCGCCATGATAAGTCCGGGCGCCGGATACGCCAGATGCGCCAGGCGCGGCCGCACGCCGGCGCTGCCGGCGCGCTCGCTCAGCGCACGACCACGAACTTGCCGACCTGGTCCTCGAAACCGGATTCGTGCGGCGTCACCGCGAACAGGTAGATCCCGCTGGCGACCTCCTGGCCGTTGCGGCTCACGAGGTTCCAGTACGCCTGGCCGTCGCCGCCGGAACCGTCGTGCTCGATGGCCTGGACCAGGTCGCCGGCGAGCGTGAAGATCTGGATCGTGCAGCGGCAGCGCGGCAGATTGACGAAGGAGACCCGGACACCGGTGGGATCGTCGCCAGTGGCATGCAGCCCCTGGAATTCCGCGAGCGACTCGCGGGTGGCCGGATCCGGGTACACGTACGGCCGGGGTCGGAGTTCCTCGTGGCGGCCCGCTTCGATCGCCTCGAACCGCGGTTGCGCCAGGACGAAGCTCCCCGTCGGCAGGGAACCGCTTCCCTCGCCGACCACGGCCGCGCCGTCCTCGTGCGGGATGTGGTCGGTGGCGGTCACCGCGTAGAAATAGAGGAATCCGTTGTGCACCAGCTCGTCGTGGTAGCGGTAGTAGCTCACCGCCACCTTCGGGACCCCGACGCTGTCGGACCGCGCGGTCATCGCGAAGAAGGTGTCGAGGACATCCGGGTGCGTCTCCCAGGGAAGCAGCGCCTCCAGACCGGGTTCGGGCTCGCCGAACTGGTTGCGCACCGGCGGCCGGGAGGTGTAGCGGCCGTTCACGTCGGCGAGCACGATCGCGGCCATCGCCGCGTCGAGTCCGGCGAACTCTGGATCGTCCAGGCAGACGGGGCGATAGGCGACGTCGGCCAGCCCCGTGTTGAGGCCGAAGGCGCGCGGCGGTTGACCCTCCCTCGGGACCAGGAAGTTGATCCGGTCGAACTCGGCGAGCAGATGCCAGGCGATGGGATCTGGTCCCGTGCGCTCGGACGAGCCCGGCGGACGGTCCCAGTTGTCGGCTCGCCAGACCCGATACGATTCGAAATCGTCCAGCCCGGTCAGCAGGTCGGGCGTCCGCTCGCTGCGGTTATCCCAGTAGACGTCCATCGCGCGGTCGCCCGGCACGACTCGCAGCTCGGGGACCGGCGGCGGCAACTCGCCGCTCGCGAACGGGACGTTGGCCTCGCGGCCGGCCGTCCCGGTACAGGCCAGCCGCGCCGCCGGCGCGCTGCTGCCGCAGGGCGCCATCAAGCTCGTTTCGCTGGTGCATTCCACCCCGTAGTACCGGCGGCATTCCTCGCAGTTGTCCAGGCTGGCCCACCAGCAGTGCTTGCGCAGGTCATGATCCCAGAACAGGTCCTCCGGGGTGATGCGGAAATCCAGGAACATCCTCGGCCGGCAGGTGGTGTTCCAGAAGTTGTGGAAATGGTCGTAGAGCGGATTGAGGGGCGAGTTCCACGGCGTGTAGAGGTCCTCGGCGCAGATGAGCGTCTCGCGGCCGCCGCGGCCCGAGAGCCCGACGCCGTCGGCATTGTACCAGCGCCCAGACGCCGTCCGCTCGTTGGCGACCATGGCGGCCTGGAGCGCGGATTCACCGTCCGCGACCGTGAGCGTGCCGTTGACGATGACGTACTCGCCGGGTTCGAGGGTCGTCCACGGGCCGACGCTCAGCAACACGAGATAGTCGCCGAATCGCGCCAGCGGCACGTCGGAATCGCACACGTTGCGCTCCAGGATCCCGTAACGCTCCTCGTCGAACACCGGCAACGCGCTGTAACCCACGCCGAAGCCGGCGCTGAGGATCCGTATGGCGTTGATCCCGAAGCGGTCCGGCCGCTTCGCGTACCGGTCGCCGAAACCCGAGCCCTCGAGCGTGGCGCCCAGCCAGCCAGGCATCGCGTCCGCCGCATCGGCGTCGCGCATCCAGGCGTAGGCCAGGTCCGCGAACCCGCCCTCCAGGCGGCGGACCAGCCCCGTGAACGTGCCCGCAAGGTCGTCCTCGCCAGCGGCCGCGTCGCCGTGGTGGCCGATGTCGCCATCGATGAGCAGCCCGACGTAGAGGTCCTCGATCGCATGCAGGCCGGCGTTCCGGATCACCCAGCGCAGGCCGATCAGGTCCTGGGCGTCGGTCGTGCTCCAGGCGCAGGCCGAGAAACGGACCTCGAGGCCGAGCGGCCGGTGGTCCGGGAACATCTGCCGGGCCAGAGGGACGTCGTCGCGCATCAGGCAGGTGAGCATCTGGGACCCGTACTGGGCGAAATCTTCGTCCACCCGCCCGTCGCCGTCGTTGTCGAAGCCGTCGAGAGGATCCTCGTCAGCGATCCCGTCGTGGTCGTCGTCTCCGCCCGGCAGGTCGGCGGGGACCCCGGTCGGCTCCAGGAGGTCCCGCGGTCGGACCTGATAGCCGTCCCTCGCCTCGTACAGGACGTTCTGCGGCTCGGGTCCGGGCAACAGTTCGGGCTCCGGTTGACCGGTCGTCACGCCGATGTTGCCGTTCTGCCGACCGCCGATCCAGAGACCGGCGCCGAACACGTACTCCATGCCGCTGCCGCCGGGCCACTGCACCGACGGCGCGTCGCTGTAGGTCGTGGTCGTGCCGTAGTGGGAGCCGATCAGGCCCCAGTTCGTGACGTTGACGTGGATGTGCCCGGCGTTGAGCACCCCCGAGCCGTCGACCACCAGGGCCTTCTCGGCCGGCCCGTCGCAAAGCGGGACCGGCACACGGCCGAGGGCAGGCGCTGTCGCCAGTGAGAGCGCGACGAGCGCGGCTGCCACGAACACGGCGCGCAAGTTCGGCGTGGACATCGTTGGACCGGAACGCCTGTTGTTGAATGGCTCAAGTCATCCCGGTACCGGTACGCTACGAATCGCGGTTCGCCGGGTCAAATCGAACCTGTCCGCGGCGGCGCCGCCGGCGTTGCGCTCGACGCCGGGATTCGTGTAGCCTGCGGCTGGGAGTTCCCCGGCACCCGCATGGCGTGCCTCACCGGCGCCGGGGATGGCGAGGAGAGGTCCCGGATGACTCGCGTCAGGAACCGCCCGCGACCGCGACGCTGGGGAGCGCTGCTCATACCGGCGCTCGTGGGTCTGTCGCTGGCATCCGACAGCCAGCTCGATCCCTGGCGCCGGCTGGCTCCCGGACTCGAGCTCGCGTCCTTCACCGTCGACCGCGCCACGGTCCGCGTCATGCGGATCGACCCGGACCAGTGGGAGACGGTGGCCCTCGCGGCCTCGGCGACCGGCGGCGCGGCGCGCACGGCGCGGGCCTGGGGCCGCGAGTTTGGGCTCGCCGCGGTCGTCAATGCCGGCATGTACGCCACCGACGGGATCACCCACACCGGCTACTTCCGCACCGGCTCGCACGTCAACAACGGCCGGTGGGTCCAGCGCGACTACCGGCAGGTCGCGTGCTTCGAGCCTCGCGAGGCCGGCCTGCCCGCATTCACCCTCGTCGACCTGGACTCGGTGCCGCCGGACCGCTTCGCCGACCGCTACGACATCGTTGTCCAGAACCTGCGCCTGATCGGCAAGCCCGGCCGGAATCGCTGGTCGCCCTCCCACCGGCGCTGGTCGGAAGCGTGCCTCGCCGAGGACTCCCGGGGACGGATGCTCTGGATCCTCTGCCGCCAGCCGCTGGACATGCACGCCTTCAACGAGATGCTCCTGCGGCTGCCCCTCGACCTCGTGGCGGCCCAGCACCTCGAGGGCGGTCCGCAAGCTCAACTGTGGATCGACTCCGCGCACCTGGACCAGGTCTCGCCCGGACCACCCAGCGAATCGTCGATCGATAACGACGACAACGCTTTGACCTGGCCGATCCCGAATGTCCTGGGAATTCGCCGGAGATCCGTTTTCAATTCGGAATAATTCTCGAATTGGTTCTTGACCAACCGATTCTCAGGACAATATTTAACCTCGTTGACGATCAACGAGGTTGAAGATGGCGCGACTCGACCGGCACGTCAGCCAGAACATCGGGATCCTGGCCCAGGTCGTCGCCGACATCTGCCAGCGCAGCACCCTCGACGAGGCCTGCGGCGGTACGCTGAGCCGCAACCAGTTCACCATCCTCAGGATCCTCACCGCCCGGCGCGAAGTCACCATCGGGCGCATCGCCCGGATCCTCGGCGTCAGCAACGCGGCCGCCAGCAAGAACGTCGACCGGCTCGTCCGCCTCGGGTTCGTCGATCGGCTCGCCACGCCGGGCGATCGCCGCCGATTCGCGATCGCGCTGCTGCCGGCCGGCCGCGCGATCGTCGCCGGTTACGACAGGATCATGGCCGAGAAGCAGTCCCGGCTCCTCGAGAACTTCACCATCGAGGAGAAGGAGACCTTGCTCGACCTGCTCCGGCGCGTCATCCAGCACACGCTCGCCGACGACCAGGACGTCGACCTCGTGTGCTTCCAATGCGCCGGCGAGTGCGGCGACGAATGTGTGCTGAGCCGTCGGCTCGGCGCCGGCGCCCGCAATGAATCGCAGCTGTCCGATCCCGGGACGTGACCGTGGACACGGCCCACCGTGGAGGTAGGCGACCATGCGCAGTCGACGTGACTTCCTCAAGCTGACCGGCGCCGCTGCCGGCGGCGCGGTCGCCGCCCTCGCGGGCGTCGAGTCCGCCCGCGCCGCCACGGGGCCCCACCTCGATCCCGATCGGGTCGGAGTCCTCTGCGACTTCACGCTCTGCATCGGCTGCCGCCGCTGCGAGTGGGCGTGCGCCCAGCGCAATCACCTTCCGCATGGCGAGTTGCGCTCTTACGACGACACCGCGGTGTTCGCGGACCGGCGCCGGCCGGATTCGATCAACTTCACGGTCATCAACCGGTACCCGGCGCGCGGGGACGACCAGCCGCCCTTCTTCGCCAAGGTCAACTGCCTCCATTGCGAGCACCCCGCCTGCGTGTCCGGGTGCATCGTCAAGGCGCTGGAGAAGAGCCCGCAGGGGCCGGTCACCTACGACCCCGGGCGCTGCATCGGCTGCCGCTACTGCATGGTGGCGTGCCCGTTCCAGATCCCGTCGTACGAGTACATGAACGCGACCACTCCGGTGATCCGGAAATGCTCGCTCTGCGCCGAGACCACGCTCGGCAGCGGCGCCCTGCCCGCCTGCGTGGAGATCTGCCCGCAGGAGGCGATGGTCTACGGCCGACGCGACCAGCTCCTCGACCTGGCCCGGCGGCGCATCGCCAACGCCCCGGGCCGCTACGTCGACCATATCTACGGAGAGCGCGAGGCCGGCGGCACGTCGTGGCTCTACCTCGCCGACCGCAGCTTCCCGGACCTCGATCTGCCGGCGCTGGCGCCGGAGAGCCCGGCGACCGTCACCGAGACCCTGCAGCACGGGATCTTCAAGGGCTTCACGGGCCCCATCATGCTCTTCGGTCTGCTGAGCGTGATCATGAAGTCCGCCGGACGCCATCCCGACGACCGGAAGGAGCAGGGCCATGAATAGGACCCTCGCCGTTCCGTTCTTCACGCCCGGGGTGCGCGTGCTGGCGGCGATCGCCGCGGCCGGGCTTGCCGCGCTCGTCGTCCGCTTCACGCTCGGCATCGGCGCCGTGTCGAACCTCGACGACCAGTACCCGTGGGGCATCTGGATCGCGATCGACGTCGCGACAGGCGTCGCGCTCGCGGCCGGGGGCTTCACGACCGCCTTTCTCGCGCACGTCCTGCACTGGGAGAAATTCCACTCGGTGGTGCGCCCGGCCCTGATGACCGCGATGCTCGGCTACACGTTCGTGGCCCTGGGCGTCGTGGTCGACCTGGGCCGCTACTACGTCATGTGGCACATCGCGCTGCCGTCGATGTGGCAGGGAAACTCGGCCCTGTTCGAGGTCGGCATGTGCGTCATGATCTACCTGACCGTCCTCTACATCGAGTTCCTGCCGATCGCCGTCGAGCGCTTCAAGGGCCGGGTGAGTTTCCCGCGTCGCCTGGCGGGCCTGAACCGGCCGGCCGAGGCGCTCCTGCGCGGGCTCGACGCCACCCTCGGTCGCGTCATGACCTTCTTCATCATCGCGGGCGTCGTGCTCAGCTGCGCCCATCAGTCGTCGCTGGGCACTCTCATGGTCATCGCACCGACCAAGCTGCACCCGCTGTGGCACACGACGGTCCTGCCGCTGCAGTTCCTGCTGTCGGCATTCGCGGTCGGGCTGGCGATGGTGATCTTCGAGGGGTACCTGGCGGCGCGCTCGCTCAGGCATCCCTTCGACCTGAAGGTGATGTCCGCGCTCGGGCGGATGATCCCCTTCCTGCTCACGATCTACCTCGCAGCCAAGCTGATCGACATGGTCAACCGCAGCACGTACCGCTACCTCGACGATCTCACCCTGCAGTCGGTGACCTGGCTCGTGGAGGTCGTCGCCGGGGTCGTCGCGCCCGCCGTCATCCTGATGAGCCACCGCCTGCGGCGGCGCGCCGGATGGCTCTTCGGCGCGAGCGCGCTGGTCGTGGGCGGCGTCGTCCTGAATCGCCTCAACGTCTTCGTCATCGGCTACCAGCCGCCCTTCGCGGACCGCCCCTACGTGCCCGCCTGGCCCGAGGTCCTGATCACCCTGGGCATGGTCTCGCTCCTGGTGATCGTCTACCGGCTGTTCGTCTTCGTCTTCCCGGTCGTGCCCGAACAAGGAGGCGCACGCCATGCGTGACCGCTCGCGCCGGCGCCTGGCTCTCCAGCCGACGGCTGTGCTCCCGCTTGCGCTCCCGCTCTTCGTCCTCTGGGCCTGGCCGCTGGTCGCGGCCGACCGCGGCCAGGTCGTCGATCCCGGTCATGCGACCGGCGCGCCTCACGCGGGCGAGCGTCTCGGCGCGGCCGGCTGCGCGGAATGCCATACCTGCGTCGAGCCGACCCGGGACGATCCCTGCCTCATTGCCTGCCCGCGCCACGGGTCGCACTTCTTCGGCACGCACGAGGCGGACGAGGGTCCGGACATCGTGGTCATCGACCAGCTGGCGAATCTCTACGGGCCCGTGATCTTCGCCCACCAGGTCCACGCCGGCATGGCCGCGATGAGCGGCGGGTGCGTGAACTGCCATCACTATTCCGAGGTATCGGGCGAGATCCCACCCTGCCGGAGCTGTCACGGCGCGAACCCGCAGACGGCCGACCTGAGCATGCCGGCCCTCAAGGGCGCCTATCACCGGCAATGCATCAACTGCCACCTCGACTGGTCGCACGAGAACGCCTGCGGTTTCTGTCACGAACAGGCCGGCGAGGGAGCCGCCGCGGCGGCTCCCGACGCGACGGATATCGTGGGCATCCCCCACCCGCGCATCGCCGCCACCGAGACCTACACGTACCAGACCACCTACGCGCAGGGGCCCGTGGTCTCGTTCCACCACACGGACCACGTCGACCTATTCGGCCAGCAGTGCGTCGATTGCCACCGCGGCGACAGCTGCAAGAGCTGCCACGCGGTCGGCGCCGTCGAGCGCCGCCAGGTCGACCACGTCGTGACCTGCTTCGCCTGCCACGGCGAGCGCAAGTGCGCCTTCTGCCATTCGCAGGAGCCCAGGCCGCGCTTCGACCACCGCGCGAGCGCCGGCTGGAACCTCGAGCCGTTCCACACCAAGGTCGCGTGCACGACCTGCCACGGTCAGACCCCGAGCTTCCGTACGCCGACCGGCGAATGCGCCGACTGCCACATCCACTGGAAGCTGGGCAGCTTCGACCACCGGGTCACCGGGCTCGTCTTGAACGAGGCGCACCGCGAGATCGACTGCGAGAACTGCCATCTCGACCGGGCGTTCCAGGCGACGCCGTCGTGCGAGGCGTGCCATGACGAGCCGATGTTGCCGCAGCGCTTGCCGGGCTCGCGCGTGTCCCGCCGCTAGGTCGCGCGCTCAGGGACGCCAGGTGTAGTCCGCGTGCACCTTCAGGGGACCCGTGTCCTCGAGCTTCTCGACGTGCCAGCCGCGGAAGCCCTCGGCGCCCGGGGCACGCTCGCGGATGATGGCGAAGCGCAGACGTCCGACGCGCACGCAGTAGTCGTGGACGCCCCACGAGATGTCCGTGAACAACGGATCGGGCGCCAGCACCTCGACCACCTGGTCGGTCAGGACGTAGAGATCGTAGCCGTCGTCGGCGAGAGCGGCCGGCCCCCGCGGAAACGCCGGCGCCTCGACGCCCTCCGGCAGGCCGGCGGGGCGCAGGAAGAGCGCGCGCTCGTGATCGGCGTCGGACCGCCTCTGGGCCACGATGTCGCCGATCGTACCGGCGCCGACGACAGCCCCATCGCGGATCAAGACCAGCGGGTCGCCGCGATCGATGTCCATGGCGGCGCGGATCTGCTCATCGGTGAGCACGGTCCCCTCGACCGTGTAGAGAGCGGCCGCCACCGGGTTGTGGACCTCGAAGATGATGGGCAGGCCGCCCTCGAACGCCCAACCGGGCTGGTCGGCGACGGCGACGGCGGGTACGAGGCAAAGCGCGCCCAATACGGCGGCGTGCAGACGGTTCATGACGGTCCTCCCGGACTCGAAGTTGGAGCATCGATTGTACCCGCTGGGCGCGGCCGGCGCAACGGCGCCGCCGGCGACGGACCGTAACACCCGGCGCCGGCCGGGGTTCCCGCTTGGAGCCCACGGCCGCCTCGGCTAGGGTGTCGGCCATGCAGTGGACCGCCGACATCTCCCTCGTCGGGCACCTCATCGTGCTGATCGCCGGGCTTCTCGCCGGGTTCGTTGACGCCATCGCGGGCGGCGGCGGCCTGATCACGGTCCCCGCCCTCCTGGCGGTCGGCTTGCCGCCGCACCTCGCCCTCGGCACCAACAAGCTGCAATCGGTCCTCGGCGTGGGCACCGCGTTGCGCCAGTACCGCGGCAGCGGGCTCGTGCGCGTGCGGGACTGGTGGCTTTCCGTCGCCTGTACCTCGACCGGAGCGGTGGCCGGCACCGCCATGATCCAGCGCCTGAGCCCCACGTTCCTCACCTGGGCCATCCCCCTGATGCTGGTCGCGATCCTCGGCTACACGCTGGCGTCGCCGGATCTCGGCGCCAGGCCCGCGCGGGCGCGGGTCGACCGGCGGGCGCTGCAGGTCGCCGGCGGCCTCGTGCTCGGCTTCCACGACGGCTTCTTCGGTCCGGGCACCGGGGCATTCTGGGCGCTGGCGCTGGTGACGCTGGCCGGCCTCGACCTGCGCCGGGCGACGGCGGCCACCAAGGTCATGAACCTCACGAGCAACGCCACCGCGCTCGTGGTGTTCACCTGCGGAGGCCAGGTCGTCCTGAGCGTCGGGCTGGCGATGGGCGCCGGCCAGATCATCGGGTCGGTCCTCGGCG
The DNA here is from genome assembly GCA_022711765.1 of Candidatus Krumholzibacteriota bacterium. Taxonomy (GTDB): domain Bacteria; phylum Krumholzibacteriota; class Krumholzibacteriia; order LZORAL124-64-63; family LZORAL124-64-63; genus Glo-17. The sequence goes on along the minus strand of JAKLEB010000002.1, from coordinate 70,915 downwards.
CGCGGCAGGTCGTGCGGCGATCGCCGGGATTCGTGCGGTGGTTCCTGATCGCGTCGGTCGGGCTCACGCTGGCGAAGCTGGTGCGAGACCAGATCCTGGCCGGCTAGCGAGGTCGACCGCGCCGGCGGCCCGGAGCACCGCTCGCCGATCCGCGGGTCGTCACGGCGGAGTTCACCGCAGGATGATCCGGGACAGCCGCCAGCGGAGCGAGTGCGGCAGAGCGGCGCCGACCGTGATCGCGAGCCGGGTGCCGAGATCCGAGCAGGTCCAGGTCTCGTCCTTCTCGATGGCGCGGACGAGGCGCGCCGCGACTGCGTCGGGCGTCCGGACGAGGACCTTGGGCCTTCGCGCCGGCGTCATGCCGGCCGCACTCGCGAAGTCGGATTCCGTGAAGCCCGGATGGAAGCAGAGCACCGAGACGGCGGTGCCCTGGAGTTCGCAGATCAGCGTCTCGCTGAGGCTCGACAGGTACGCCTTGGCCGCGGCGTAGACGCCCAGCCCCGGGTACGGGATGTGCGCCGCGCCCGAGCTGACGTTGACGATCTTCGCCTCCGGGCGGCTCGCGAGCACGGGCATGAATGCCCGGGCCAGCAGCGACGGCACGAGGGCGTTCAGGCGGAGGATCCGTTCGATGTCGCCGGAGAAGGACGACGCGAATCCGCCGAAGCAGCCCGCGCCTGCGTTGTTGACCAGGATGTCCGGCGGGCGTTCGCCGGACAGGGCCCACTCCGAGAATGCGCGCCGGGCGTCCTCGTCCAGGAGGTCCGCAGGCATGGCCGCCACCGACGGCGCGTCCGGTCGCGCCGTGAGCTCGGCGGTGAGCGCGGCGAGCCTGTCCTCGTCGCGCGCGGTCAGGAGAAGGTGGCAGCCGGCCCCGGCGAGGGCGACCGCCAGGGCGCGTCCGATGCCCCGCGAGGCGCCGGTGATCACGGCAGTTTTCCCGGCGATCTCCATGGCACCCCCGGCCGACTCGCGGCGTCGGCCAGCGAGCGGAACCTGGGCTCGTCCGACCCCGGAACGCATTGCAGCCGCGGGCGAGCATACCACATCGTCGCCTGGAGGAAGATCTTGCCTCGACCGGAACACCGGTCGTCTCGCCCCGCCGGCTCGACGACCGGAGTGGATTCGCGGACGGCACGCGGTCACTTGAGCAGCACCAGCCGTTGCGTCTGGACCTCGCCGCCTGCGTTCAGCCGGGCCACGTACACGCCGGCCGCCTGCAGGCGACCGTCCCCGCCGCGGCCGTCCCAGACCGCGTCGTGGGCGCCGGCCGGCAGCTCGCGCGCGACCACCGTGCGCACCAGATGGCCGCGGACGTCGTAGATGGCGAGGTCCACCCGTGCGGACCGCGCCAGGTCGAAGCTCAGATGGGTGACGGGATTGAACGGGTTCGGCGTCGCCGGGTGCAGCCGCGCGACCGCTCCCGCGGGCCGAGCGGGGGCAGTGCCGGCACCCTCGGGCACGGCGACGACGGTGCCCGATTCCCGCACGATCAACGCCACGAGGTCGCCCGCGACCGGGTCCCAGCCGGCGACCGTCACCTGCATCATCTGCGAGCGCGTCGACCCGGCCGCCGGGCAACCGAACGACTTCGTCCACGGCGCCCCGCCCAGGGTCGCCTCCTCGAACATCTGCGGCTCCTCGAGAACCAGCGACGCCTCGATGGTCCCCGTGTTGAGCAGGCTCCAGAAGAGCGTCGAGGGATTCGCCGGCGGCTGGGGCAGCGTGGTGGACTCGAACGGCTGCAACGCCAGGTTGAAGACCAGGCTGGAGTTGTCCGAGCGCGTCACGCGCAGCAGCGCGCGCCCGTCGCCGTCGTTGAGGACGATCAGCGGGCCGGAGCCGGCGTTCAGCGGCGGCACTTCGAGTTGCACCTCCTCGCCCGGCGGCAGCAGGACGCTCGTCGTCCGCTGCGCGGCGACGCGCACCTGCACCGAGGGCAGACCGTGCGTCTGGCGAACCAGCTCGACGACCACCGGCTCGGCACAGTCCTCGACGGGAACCAGCAGGCTGCGTCCGCCGCCTTGCTGGGTCGGGATGCCGGTCACCGTGCCGAACGGCCCGTCGGGCTCCCCGCCCGGCGGCGGCAGCACGATGTCGGGATCGCAGGACTCGAGTCCCAGCTCGAGCAGGCCCTGGCCGCCGGTGAAGAGCAGACCGCCGGGGGCGCCTTCGACCGGCATGTCCTCCTTGTAGGCGCCCATGAGCGAGGCGATCGTGTCGCCGCCTAGCCCGGCGGCCGAGAACAACCCGGTCTTCTGGGCGCCCGGGGTGCTGCCGCCCTTGACCCCGTTGGCCGCGGGCACCAGGCCCTGGATGCCGTCCACGTAGCCGTTGTAGAAGACCGTCTGCACCGTGTTCAGTGCGAGGAAGCCCTGCTGCCACGGCGGCGCTTGCCGGTCGAGGATCCACGGCGAGGTGCCGACGATCTCGCGCACGCACTCGTTCTCCATCGCCGCGCGCGCGAGGAGCGCGAAGTCGAGCGCCGTCGTGTAGTGGCCGGCGACATCGAGGCCGGGTGGATTGGTCATCGTCGTGTAGATCATGCCGAGCTGGCTCGCGCGCTGGTTCATGATCGCCTGGAAACCAGGCAACGTGGACGCGTAATCGCCGCCCCACGGGTTGCCGTCGCCCATGATCAGGTCGGCGAGGGCGTAGGCCGCGTCGTTGCCCGAAACGGTCATCATGCCCTTCATGAGGTCGCCGAACGTGATCTCCTCGCCGGTGTAGAGGTTCATCTGCGAGCCGCCGACCTTGGTGGCGACCCAGTCCGGCACCGTGTACACGTCGTCGAGGTCGACCACGTTCGCCGCGAGCGCCTCGCACGAGAGCAGCAGGGTGAGCGTCTTGGTCGTGCTCGCCGGCCGCAGGCGGTCGAACGGGTGCTGCGAGTAGATGATGCCGCCGTCGCAGTCGAGGGCGACGGAGGCACGGCGCGCGCTGCCGAGCTGCGGCTGGCGCCAGGGTGCGATCACGAAGACGGCGCCCGCCTCGAACACGGTGGTTCCCCCCGAGTAGGCGACGTAGTCCTTGCCCGGCGCGCCGACCAGGAAGCTCGCGCGGCCGGTGTCGTCGCAGCGCGAGAAGCCGACGGCTTGACCGAAGATGTCGGCCTGGGTCGCATAGTCCATCTGCGTGAGCGCGCTGAAGGTGTCGACGCGCTGCCAGCTCGGGCCGCCCGGCGCGCCGTAGAAGACGTGGGCCATGCCGCAGTCGAGCGGCGTGCCTTCGGCGTCGTTCAGGAAGATGTCCTCGCCGGGCACGCCGACGCCGACGTCATCGAGACCATCGCCGTCGAAGTCGCCGGCGCCGAGCGCGAAGCCGAACCGGTCGAAGGCCTGGCGGCTGTCCGCCGTGCCGTTGACGCCCTGGCTGATCCACTGCTTGTCGGCCGGCGGCCACGGGATGATGTCGGTCGCGGGCGCCGGCGCGCGCGGGCCCGGATCGAAATCGAGGCAGATCGCGCGGCCCGAATCCGTGGTCGAGAGGCCGTCCGCGCGCGGCTCGCCGATCGCGAGGTCGTCGGCGCCGTCAGCGGCGAAGAAGACGCCCGCCGCGAGGGCCCAACCGAAATCGGCGTTGCCCTGCGGGTCCATGGCGAGGCTGGCCGCATCGTAGGCGGCGGCGAAATCGGAGAGGCCGTTCGTGAGCGAGAACAGGATGTACACCACGCCCGCGTCGATCAGGGTGGGTGACGAGATCTCCTTGCGCGGGGCGCCGGCCGCGAGATCGGGGTAGCCGCTCCCGTCGAAGTCGCCGACCGCGAGCGCGTAGCCGAACCAGTCGTTCGCAGCCGACGGTGCGCCGAGCTCCGTCTGCGACCAGGTATCGCCGCTGCCGGGCACCAGACCTCCGGCCGAGCCGGCGATCCACGACACGGCGCCGGCGTCGTCGTTCTCGCCGATGCTGCCGATCCCGAGGTCGTCGTAGCCGTCCTGGTCGAAATCCCCCGCCGCGAGCGACCATCCGAACAGGTCCTCGGCCTCGACGGCTGCGTTCACGGCGGACTGGTCGAGGAGGGTCGCCGGCGTCGAGCTCAACCCCAGGGGACCGCCGTGGAAGACGAAGACGGCGCCGGCGTCGGTCACCGCGAGGTGATCGAGCTCGGGCGCGCCGACCGCGAGGTCGTCGTAGGCGTCGCCGTTGAAGTTCCCCACGGCGAGCGCGCGGCCGAATCGCACGACCTGATCGGGCACGTCGCCGACCGTCACCAGCGTGGCCAGATCGGGCACCGGACCCGTCGGGCTGCCGTAGTTGACGACGACGAGGCCCTGGACCGCCGCCGGGACCAGCCCGTTCGCCTCGTCGGGCGCGGCCGAGACCACGTCCGCGAAACCGTCGCCGTTGAAGTCGCCGCCGGCGACCGCGCGGCCGAGCGCGTCGTCCGGCTGGGCGAGGTCCTGGCTCTCGACTCCTTGACGGATCACCGAGAGGTGAGCACCGGCCGGCGATGCCGCCGCGAGCCAGAGGGTTGCGAGCGACAGCGCCACGATTCGCATCCGCGCGGGCATGGCGGGACTCCTCATGTCCGAGGTGATCGGCCCTCGGCGCCGAAGGCCGCGCTATAGTGGAGTGATTATGTCATATTTATGACCGCTCGGCCAGCGGAATGTGGCCGGCGCCGCGTCCCGGCCCGCAATCGCGCCGCGATGGCGCCGCCAGCGCCCTGACCGCCGCCGATCTGGTATACTGCCCGGGTCTCGCCTCGGGCCCGACTCCCGGGAGGAACCCGCGCATGAACGTCCTCGTCCTCGGCGCCGGCCTCGTCGGCGCGCCCATGGCCCGCGACCTGGCCGCGGACCGGGATTTCGCGGTCACCGTGGTCGACCGCGACCCGGCCGCTCTCGAGCGCCTCGCCGCCCGGGCGCCCGTCGCCACCAGAGTCCAGGACCTCGCCGATCCGGCCGAAGTCACCGCGCTCGCCGCCGGCTTCGACATCGTCGTCTCCGCGGTGCCCGGTTTCCTGGGCTATCGCACCTTGAAAGCCGTCATCGAGACCGGGCGTAACGTGGTCGACATCGCCTTCTTCCCCGAGGACCCGTTCGCCCTCGACGGGCTCGCCCGCGACCGGGGCGTGACCGCCGTCGTCGATTGCGGCGTCTTCCCCGGCATGGGCAGCGTCCTGGTGATGCACGCGGCGCAGCGGCTCGAGCGCGTCGACTCGGTGCTGGTCCACGTGGGGGGTCTGCCGCGGATCCGCACCTGGCCCTGGGAATACAAGGCCGTGTTCTCGCCCATCGACGTCATCGAGGAGTACACGCGCCCCGCGCGGTACCTCGAGAACGGCCTGGCGGTGGTGCGGCCGGCCCTTTCGGACCCCGAACTCGTCGACGTCCCGGGCGTGGGCACCCTGGAGGCCTTCAACACCGACGGCCTGCGCACTCTCGTGCGGACCATCGGCGCGCCTCACATGAAGGAGAAGACGCTGCGCTACCCCGGACACGTCGAGAAGATGCGGTTGCTGCGCGAGTGCGGCTTCTTCGGGGAGGAGCCGATCGACGTGTCCGGCGCGCAGGTGCGGCCGATCGACCTCACGGCGCGCCTGCTCTTCCCGATGTGGCAGCTCGGCCCGGGCGAGGGCGACCTCACCGTGATGCAGATCCGCGTCGCGGGCACCGTCGGCGGTCGGCACCGGGTCCACGTCTTCGAGTTGCTCGACCACTTCGACGAAGCGCTCGGCGTCACGTCCATGGCTCGCACCACCGGTTACACCGCCACGCTCGCGTTGCGGATGGTGGCCCAGGGACTCTATGCGGACAAGGGGGTCTCGCCGCCGGAATACCTCGGTCGTGACCCGCGATGCGTGGATTTCCTTCTCGCCGGTCTCGCCGCGCGGGGGGTGCACTATCGAGAGCGGATCGAGGACGTCCCCTGACGGCCGCCGAACCGGCGACGCCGCGCCGAATCCCTCGACGCGGACCTTGACGAATGCGGCAAAAACGATGATAAATTGACTCGTGATCACTCGCGCCGGAGCACTGAAGCCGTGTCGTGACCTCACGCACCCTCGGAGCGGGCGTCGCTCCTGGAGCCATCCATTGCCGTCGCGAATCCGCAGCATCCATCGATGGCTCGCCTGCCTGGTTTTCGTCCCGGTCGTCGCGCACGCCGGCGCCCTGGATGAACTCCACGGCTGCGTCCAGAGTTGCCTCGCCGCGCACGAAGAGATCGGCTGGTCGTTCTATCTCGACGTGCGGGACTGCCTGGACTCCTGGGAGGCGCAGAAGGGGGCCGTCAACCTGGCCTTCGCTCCCAGCAGCACGGGCTACCAGCACACCCCGGGCCTCCCGAACCTCCTCGTGATCGCCGGCGAGCCGGTCACGGCGGTGTTCGCGCTGCAGGCCGCCGACAAGCTCGAGCGCGTCGACCTCTACCTGCACCGCGGCGGCGCCGTTCCGTCGTCGCCGCAGTCCGGCGAGCTGGTCGGATTCGACGCCAATCCCGACGACGGCTGGTCCATCACCTTCCCGACCGAGGCCTATGCCGATTTCCGGGGAATCCTCGTCGCGCGGGCGCATTTCGCCGGCCACGACGAGCAGATCGACGGCGACCAGGCGATCATCTTCATCGAGACCTCGCTCCCGCCCGACATTCCCCAGCCTCGCCTGCTGGACGTGGCCGCAACCGGTTTGACCCTGACGGACCTGGGCGACGGGATGGTGGCGGGCACGATCACTCTCGAGGTCGCGGTGGGCGACGATTTCTCGCCGGCTCTGGCGCTCGAGGTGGAGATCGAGGTCGCCGGCAGGGTCGCCGAGGTCGTCATCGACCTGGTCGAACTCGCGGCGGGACCGCTCGATTGCTACGTCGCAAGCCCCCCGCTGTGCGATGGCGGCTGTCCGATCAACGTCGAGTGCAAGGCCATCGACATCTGGCCCGAATGGTGCGCCTGCAATTTCCTGGAGGTCCTGGACGTCGAGTTCCCCGCGCACCCCGGCGACCTCGTGGTCGTCCGGCTCGACCGCGCGGAGGCCTGGCCCGAGGTCGACGAGTCGAACAACGCCGTGGGCGGGTTCGTCCCCGCGGTCTCGGCGGGCGCGTCGCCGGCTGCGGGGTCCCTGATCACCGGAGTCGCCAACCACCCCAATCCGTTCAATCCGCAGACGGTCCTCAAGTTCACCCTGGCCAGACCGGCCGATGCGCGGATCGAAATCGTCGACGCGCGCGGCCACCAGATCCGCGAGTTCGCCCGGCGGCGGTATGCCGCGGGTCCGAACAGCGTGCTCTGGGACGGTTGCGACGACCAGGGTCGCCCGCAGCCTTCGGGCATCTACCGTTATCGGATCCTCGCCGGTCGCGACGTCGGCGGCGGCACGGCGGCGTTGATTCGGTGAACGCAGCGTAGACCTGCGCCTCCTGCCGCCCCGCGGGGCGGACAATCCAGGACCTTGACATCCAGATATCCTGGCCTAGCTTTCGTGGCGGGTCTGCGTTCGCCCCGCCCGACGATCACCTGGAGATCAGCGATGCCCTCGAGCAGGATCGCGACCGTCGCCGACAACCCGCCCCGTCACCGGCCCTTCTTCCTGGCCGGACTCGCGGTCACGCTCACGGCGGGCGCCGCCTGGGGCGCCTGGCTGCTGGCGAAGATCGGCCTGAGCGGCACGTTCACCGGGGCGTCGATCGGCGAGGTCAACGCCCACGGTCACGCTCAGATCGTCGGCTGGATGGGGCTGTTCATCATGGGCTTCGGCTACCGGGCGTTCCCGCACTTCTGGGGGACCGAGCTGGTCTGGCCGCGGCTCATGCCGGCCGTGCTCGCGGCGACGATCGCCGGCCTCGTCCTGCACGTGGTCGGCGCGGTCGGCGGACTCGCCTCCAGGATCACGGCGGGATGCCTGCTCGCTGGCGGCGCCCTGGAGATCGGCGCCGTGGCGACGTTCGCGACCCAGATGGTCCGGACCTGGCGCCGGAGCGGCCGCCCGGCCGATCCCGAGACCGGGTTCATCCTCGTCGCGTGCGGGTGGCTCGTCGTGCAGTCCGTCCTCGCGACCTGGCATCACTGGCAGCTCCAGACCGCGCCCGACCGCGAGGCCCTGCTCGCGCAGGTCGCGACCTACCAGGCCGTGCTCCGCGACGTCCAGATCCACGGCCTTGCGCTCACCATGATCCTCGGCGTGTCGCAGCGCATCCTGCCGGTCATGCTCGGTGTCGCGCGCACCCCGGCGCGGCGGGCCTGGCGGGCGCTGGCCCTCCTCGTGAGCGCGGTCGTCGCCGAGTCGCTGCTGTTCGTCGCCTTCCGAGTCACCGGTTCGCGCGCGCTCGGCGCCCTCGTCCTCGTCCCCTGGCTGATGCTGCCGGCAGCGGTCTGGCTCGTCGCCGGTCCGTGGCGGCTGTGGCGGCGTCCGCCGCTGCCGCACCGGAGCGGCCGGTTCGTGCGGTCAGCGTACGCCTGGCTCGCTCTGTCGCTCGCCGGCCTGCTGCTCCTACCGGTCTACAGCGCGGCGAGCGGACTCGCGTTCAGCCACGCCTACTACGGCGCGGTGCGCCATGCCATCACCGTGGGATTCGTCTCGCAGATGATCGTGGGCGTCGGCGCCTGGGCGGCGGCGCGATTCCGCGGGGCCGATCACCCGTCGCTGCCGCGCCTGCTGCCGGTCCACGTCCTGCTCAACCTCGGCTGCGGCCTGCGGGTCGCCCTGCAGATCGCGACGGACTGGCGACCGGAGTTCTTCGCGGTCGTCGGTGCGAGCGGGCTGCTGGAGGTCACGGCCCTGGCGCTGTGGGGAACCCACCTGATCGGCCTGCTGTGGCCCCGCCCCGCAGCGAGGCGGCAGCCCGCGCCGCTGGCGGCTCGAGCGAACGGCGCCTAGTCGAACAGGCTCTTGACCTCGGTCCAGCTGTGCGACTCGACCGGATCAGGGTAGAGCGGGACGAAATAGTAGTCGAACTCGTAGGTCGCGCCTTCCCAGAAGCGCTGCGGTCCGAACCAGAACCAGAGCACCGTGCCCGGTTCCACCCACATCGACATTCCTCCTGGAGCGCACGGCCCGATCGGGACGTTCTCGATCACCTCCACCGACCCGCAGTCGTGGGGGCCGAGCAGGTAGAGGAACATGGCCTCTTCCGCGTCCGCGAAGAAGTCGTACCAGCCACCCCATCCCGTGAACACATACCAGTCGGTGTCGCGCGCCGGGCCGCCGCTCGCGTTGAGGTAGTAGCCGGACGTGGCGCAGATGCCCAGACCGTGGATGGTCTGAAACGGATACGCCGGGGCGGTGTTGCACCCGCCGTTGTGGTCGTCGACGTAGCCGTCGACGAGCGGCGGCTCGCCTTCCAGGTCGTCGATGAAGGCTGGACACTCGACGACGCACGGGACGAACTCCTCCGTGTAACCCGTGTAGACGCCGTTCGCGCTGCCGTAGCCATCGATGATCAGGAAGTACTGACCGCCCGCCGCGACGGGGACGTTCTCGAGGCGAGAGGTCCAGTCGCTGTAGTAGTCGTCGTTGCAGGCGACCAGCTCCAGGTCCTCGTCGTACAGGTAGATCTTGGTGTCGTAGCTCGAGCCGTACAGATCGACGGTGATGGAGATGCTCGCGGCGGGCGTGAACGTGTAGACCACGTCCGGCGCGGTAAGGCCGCCGTAGGGGCAGACCTCATCGTAGTCGTCGGTGTAGCCGGTCGTCGTGCCGTCGAGATCGTCGCCGATCACGATCGGCACGGCGTCGAGGATCGTGTCGCCGCCCTGGCGGAGCACGTCGGGGTCCGGGACGCTCGGGGCGCCGTGAACCGCCGGCTTCGCGGGCTTCTCGCTGCCGAGATCGACGGACGCGGCTGGACAGGCCACGGCCAGCAATAGGCTGAGCATGAGTGCGGTTCGCACGGCGGTGGTCCTTTTCCTCTGATGACCCCGAAACGAGACGGGCGGCTGCGGACTCGATGATTCTATCACATCCGCGTCGCCAGCCGGCTCGAAAATCAGCCCGCGACCCGGTCGCGCTCGCGGCGCCAGAGGTCGAGCACCGCCGGGAAAGGCGCCAGCGCGCGCTCGATGGTCCCGAGGCAGTGGGCGATCGCCACGCCGTAGTTCGTGATCGGGACGCCCGCCTCGCGACAGCGCAGTAATCGGCTCAGCACCTCGCGCCGGTTGAGCATGCACGAGCCGCAGTGCACGACGAGGTCGAAGGCCGCGAGGTCGGCGGGGAAGTCGCGCCCTTGCGCGTGCTCGACGCGCAGCTCGCCGCCCACGCGCCCGGCGAGCCACGCCGGGATCTTGACGCGGCCGATGTCGTCCTCGACGGCGTGGTGCGAACACGCCTCGGCGATCAGGATGCGCGCGCCGGGGCGCAGCCGGTCGATCGCGAGGCTGCCGAGCGCGAGCTGGGCGAGGTCGCCCTTGGCGCGCGCGAAGAGGATCGAGAAGGACGTGAGCGGCACGTCCGGCGGCGTCGCCGCGGCCGCCTCGCGGAACGCCTGCGAGTCGGTCACGACCAGCCGGGGCGGGGTCGCGAGCCGGCCGAGCGCCTCGCGCAGCCCGCTCGGCTTGACGACGAGGCAGCAGGCGTCGCCGTCGAGCAGATCGCGGATCGCCTGCACCTGCGGCAGGATGAGGCGGCCGACCGGCGCCTCGCTGTCGATCGGCGCGACGAGCACCGCCAGCTCGCCGGGACCGACCAGGTCCGATACGATGGCCGGTGGGTCGACGAAATCCGCCGGCGCCGCGGCGAGCAGCGCCTCTCTCAGCGCGGGGAGCCCCTCCCCCGTCGCGGCCGACATGACGACGACCGCCGCGACATTGTCGCGCAGGCGCGCGACGAGGCCGGCGTCGGGCCGCGCGAGATCGCACTTGGTGAAGGCCACGACGACCGGCACCTCGCGCCCGCGCAGCTCGTCCAGCAGGCTCTGCTCGAAGTCCTCCCACTGGCCCTCCGCCGCGACGAGCACGGTGACGTCGGCCCGGTCGAGGACGCGGCGGCTCCGCTCGCGACGGAGCGCGCCGAGATCGCCGGCGTCGTCGAGGCCGGCGGTGTCGACGAAGACCACGGGACCGAGCGGGCGCAGCTCGAAGGGCTTCTCGACCGGGTCGGTCGTCGTGCCCGGCAGCGGCGACACGAGCGCGACGTCCTGTCCGGCGAGCGCATTCAGGAGGCTCGACTTCCCGCCGTTGCGTCGGCCGAAGATGCCGATGTGCAGGCGTGCGCCGCGGGGCGCGCGCTGATTCCGGACCGTCGCCATGCCACCTCCGTCGCGCAGACGTCACCAGGCGAGGTCGCGCTCGCCGCCCGTGCGGATCCGCTCGAGGCGGCTCAGCAGCTCGTTCTTCGGCGTCCCCGCGGGCATTCGCGCCAGCTCGTCGGCGATCAGTTTCTCGCCCGCGGCCCGCGTCGCCGGGGTCGCGTAGTCCGCCAGGTACTCCGCCAGGGTCGTGAGCGCGTTGGGCGTGCAGAAACGCTTGATGTAGCCGGGGATCGCGAACTCCATGAAGTGCTCGCCGGTGCGGCCGAGCCGATAGCACGCGGTGCAGAAGCTCGGCACGTAGCCGTCGACCACGAGCTCGCTCATGACGTCATCGAGCGAGCGCACGTCGCCGAGCATGAACTGCTCGCGGTCGAGCTGCTGGTCAGCGCCGGCGCGCGTGTAGCCCCCCAGTTCGAGGCGGGTGCCGGCGTCGATCTGCGAGACGCCGAAGCCCATCGCCTCGCGGCGCAGTCCGGCGCTCTCGCGCGCCGTGAGGATGAGCCCGGTGTAGGGCACGGCCAGGCGCAGGACCGCGATCAGCCGCAGGAAGTCGCGGTCGGCGACCAGCCAGCGCCCGTCCAGCTCGGAACCCAGCGCGGGCTGGAGACGGGGGAAGCTGATCGTGTGCGGGCCGACCCCGAAGCGCTCCTGCAGGTGCCTCGCGTGGGCCACCAGCGCCAGCGTCTCGAACCGCCAGTCGTGAAGCCCGAAGAGCGCGCCGATCCCGACATCGTCGCAGCCGCCCTGCATGGCGCGGTCGAGCGCGTCGAGGCGCCAGAGGTAGTCGGCCTTGCGGGTGCGCGGCGGGTGCACGCGGGCGTACGTCGCGTGGTGGTACGTCTCCTGGAAGATCTGGTAGGTACCGATGCCCGCCGCCTTGACCGTGCGGAAACCGTCCACGTCGAGGGGCGCCGCGTTGATGTTCACCCGGCGGATCTCGCCCGGTCCGGACCGCGTCGCGTAGACGGCGCGCACCGTCGCGGCGATGAACGGGGCGTCGTAGCGGGGATGCTCGCCGAAGACGAGGATCAGCCGCTTGTGCCCCTGGTCCTCGAGCGCGCGGACCTGGGCGGCGAGCGCGTCCGCGTCGAGGGTCAGGCGCACGGCTTCCCGGTTGCTGCGCCGGAAGCCGCAGTAGACGCAATCGTTCGTGCACTCGTTGCCGACGTAGAGCGGCGCGAACAGGACGATGCGGTTGCCGTAGACCTCCTGCTTGAGGCGGCGGGCGGCGGCGAAGATCTCGTCGACGAGCTCGGGCGAGCCGGCCGCGAGCAGCGCCGCGGTCTCGTCGAGGTCGAGCGCCTCCTTCGCGAGGCTCTTCGCGATCGCGGCGCGGACGCGGCCGGCGTCGGCCGGACGCGCGAGGCGCGCAGCGAGGGCGTCGTCGTCGATGAAGTCCACGGCTTCGTCTCCGGGGCGCAGGTCGGGCAACGACACCTCACCGCTCCTTCGCCGCGGGGTCGGCGCCGCGCTCGCGGGCGTGGCCGGGTCCGGTCCCGATGGTCCGCCCCAGGGCCTCGACGCGCCGGCGCACCTCGACGGCGCGCGCGGCCGGATCCTCGTCGGCCCCGGCCTTGTCCGGATAGATCTCGTAGCGGACGCGGTAGGCGGCCGGCGTCAGGTTCGGCATCACGACGTTGGCGCCCCGCTCGAGGCCAAGCTCGTAGCCGCGTTCGCGATCGATCGTGGATAGCGCCGTCGTGCTCGGGATGTTGGCGCGCGGGCAGACGAGACGCGCGAGCGCGACCGCCTTGAGGGTCGTCAGCTCGTCGTTCGGCGCCTGGTCCGCAGGGGACGCGGCGCCCGCCAGCGGCTCGGCCCCGAGCGGCGTCGCCGGGTGCGGCACCCACGGCCCCACCCCGATCATGTCGAGGTCCAGCTCGGCGAAGAGCGCGATGTCGGCCGCGAGGTCGGCCCAGGTCTGGCCGGGTATGCCGACCATCGCGCCGCTGCCCACCTCGTAGCCGAGCGCGCGCACCCGGCGCAGCATCGCGAGCCGGTCGGACACGTGCCCCGGCCATGCCGGGTGGATGCGTTCGAAGAGCGCCGGATTGCTGGTCTCGAAGCGCAACAGGTAGCGGTCGGCGCCCGCCTCGCGCCAGAGCGCCAGGTCTCGATCGTCGCGCTCGCCGAGACCGAGCGTGACCGCGAGCGGGTAGGCGCGCTTGATCGACCGCACGACGTCGGCGATCCACGGTCCGGTCAAGCCCGGGTCCTCGCCCGCCTGCAGGACGACCGTGCCGTGGCCCAGCGCGTTCGCGAGGCGCGCGCAGTCGAGGATCTCCGCCGCGGTCATGCGGTAGCGGAGCAGTCCGGCCCGGCCGGCGCGGATGCCGCAGTAGGCGCACTGGCGAACGCAGTGGTTGGAGATCTCGATGAGGCCGCGCAGGTGCACGGCGTCGCCGACGTGGCGGCGGCGAGTCGCATCCGCCTCGCGCCACAGCCGATCGAGCCGCGCGGGGTCGATCTCGCGGAGGCGGCCGGCGATCTCGTCGAGGGAAAGTGGCATCGTGCGCCGCCTCGGCGGCCGTCTCGGCGGCGGGGTGCTGCCGAAAGGCCGCCACGTCACGGAGCGATCCGACCGGGCGAGTCGCGGTCGAACCTGCGAGTCGCGGTCGAACCTGGCGAGTCGAGGTCAAACCTAAAAGGCGGCCTGTCCGGTCGCAAGCCACGCGCGGCTCGGTCGAGCCGCTCGCCCGGATCGATGCCGCCCGCGAAGATCCGCCATCGCGCTTCACCCCGCGCCGATCGACGTGTTATGATCATCTACCTTCATAATCCTCTCGTCGCCCGCGCCCTGGAGGAGATCGCCATGGTCCGTCTCGCCCATCCCCTGCTCGCGTGCATTCTGGCGATTGCCGGGCCTGTCGCGGCCGGCATCATCGTCGAACCAGTCAGCGACGGCGCCGCCGATTGCGATCAGCCGGCGGTCGGTCTGTCCCCCGGCGGCGAGACGATCGTCGCCTGGCAGGACGCGAACCTGCAGGTCTGGACCGCCGGCTGTCCGACCTTCCCGCCCGGCACGTCCGGCGCCCGCGACCCCCAGAATCACGGCTACGGCACGAGCCCCCGGGTGGTCTGGACGTGGCAGGGGCTCATGCTCGTCTGGGCGTCCGGCACCGGCATCAAGTACAACGTGGCCTATGGCACAGAGTTCATCGACCCGCCCCGGTACGTCGAGACCTGGATCAGTCACGCCGAGACGGTGCTCGACGTCCGCGGCGTCGCCCAGCCGGGCTGGGACGTCGCCTGGATCGTGTTCGAGGCGGCGAGCGTGAACCAGGGCCAGGTCGTCCTGCTGCTGAGGATCACCAAGGGCGGCCCGGAGGAACTCGCCCTGATCGCCGAGGGACTCGCGACCCCGGTCCGACCCCAGCTCTCGGACGTGCCCGATCCGTACCAGCCGCTGCCGCGCGTCTACTACCTGCGGGACGACGTGCGCCTCGCGTACCGGACCGAGCAGCCGGACGGCGAGTGGCTCGCGGAGATGCTCGTGCCCCACCTGGACTACGGCGTCGAGTGCGACGCCGACGCGGCTGCGACCGGCGCGCAGGGCATCCTCTCGCTGGGGCCGCAACCGACCTGTCCGTGCAACGTCATCCACGCCACGCTCCAGGATGCGGAGGGCGTCTGGCGGGACCTCGAGCCGCTGACTGTCCCGTACTTCGATTACGACTGGCCGCAGTCGCCGTGCATTCGCCTCGACGCCCAGGGACAAACCCACGCGTTCTGGACGCAGCTCGGCTCCGGCCCGGACCTCCAGCCGCACCGGCGGGACCTGGAGTACTGGGTGCGCAACGCCGACGGCTGGACCGACCGCGGCCAGGACCTCGACCTCTACGAGGATGCCGGCCTCGGGTCGCGCGTCGCCATGGATCTGACCACGGGCGGCCAGCCCGTGTTCGCCTGGACGGTCAAGGACACGGTGGCCGGCGTGCCGCAGCCGCGCCGGATCATGCTCGCGCGGCCGGACGCCGAGGTGCCGGTGCTCGAGGACGCGCCGGCGCGCGGACGCGCGACCCTCGACGCGTGGCCGAATCCGTTCAATCCGCTGCTGAACCTCTCCGGGGCGGTCGCGGCCGGCGGCGAGGCCGCTCTCGCGGTGTACGACCTCGGCGGACGGCGCGTGGCCACGCTCGCGGCCTCGCGCGCCGCGAACGGGACGATCGCCGCGACCTGGGATGGTCGTGACCGGGCCGGACGCGCGATGCCCTCGGGAGTGTATCTCGTGCGCCTGGGCGTGGGCGCCGACGCGGCCACCCGGCGCGTGGTGCTCGCGAGATAGCCGGGCCCGCGGCCAGGGTCCGGGGACCGCTCCCCGGCCCTGGCCATGGCCAGCCTGCCGCGGCGGCCCGAGGGCCCCTAGTCGAACAGACCCTTGACGTCGGTCCAGCTGTGGTTCTCGACGGCGACCTCCGTGTCCACGAACAGCACGTAGTCGAACTCGTACGTGTTGCCTTCCCAGAAATTCTGCGGACCGCACCAGAACCACACCAGCGAACCGCCCGGGCCGGTGATCGTCATCGTCGCCGGCTGGCAGGGGATGAGCCACGCGGTCTGGATCACCTCCACCGAATTGCAGTCCTGGGGGCCGAGCTCGAACATGTTCATGTATTCCTCGGCGTTGCCGGTGACCTCGAGAACGCCGCCGGCCGGCATGATGATGTGGAACCAGTCGGTATCGCGCGCAGGGCTGCCACTGCTCTGATAATAGCCCGAAGTGGCGCAGAAGACCGGGCTCGTGATGGCCTGGAAGTTGACCGGATTGCTTCCGCAACCGCCGTTCAGCGCGTCGACGTAGTCGTCGACCAGCGGCGGCTCGCCCTCGAGCTGGGCGCCGGCCGGGCAGTCGAGGGCGCAAGGCACGTATTCCTCGATGTATCCGTGGTAGATGCCGTTGTCGCTGCCGTACCCGTCGATGACGAGATAGTACGGGGCGCCGCCCACGACCGGGACGTCTTCGACGCGCGACGTGTAGTCGGGGTAGTAGTCGTCGTTGCAGGCGATGAGGCCCAGGTCCTCGTCGTAGATGTAGATCTTCGTGTCGTACGCGGAGCCGTACATGTCCACGGTGACCCCGATGTTCGCCTCCGGGGTGAACGTGTAGACGACGTCCGGCGCCATCCCGCCGGTATACGGGCAGACCTCGTCGTAGTCGTTGATGAAGCCGGTCGTCGTGCCGTCGAGCGCGCTGCCGACCACGATCGGCGTGGCCTGGGCGATCGTGTCGCCGCCCTGGCGCAGCACCGCGGGGTCGGGGACGTTCTCGGGGTAGGCGATGAACGGTTTGAGTGGACGCACGCTGCCGAGATCGAAGGCCGCGGCCGCCCCGACCAGGGCCAGCGCCAAGGCGAGCAGGATCAGTGTCCGCATGGTCGAATTCCCTTCCTCTGGTCCCCCGCGAGGGAGGAGTCCTCTGCGTGCTGCAGCCCTCCGCAGCCAGGGCAAGGCGGAGACGAGGCCGGGTTGATCCTGTCGCCCCGTCGGTACGGGGGCCGCCGTCCTGCTGATTGTAGCACATCTTGGCCGGCGATTTTCACCTCGGGCACCTCGTCTCTGCCCTCGCCTCTGGCGCCGCCGGATCAGCTGTCCTCTTCCCGAGACATGTCCTCCTCCCGGCGACAGCGCCGCGCGCCGCCGGTTGCGCCCGAGAAACCGCAACTTATTGATTTCAAATCTGATACTGTATTGCGCGGATGTGGTACGGATCTCGCTCTCCATGGGTGTCTATCGGCCGTGGCCCCCCTCCGGATCAGGAGAGCCGAGCGCGCCGATGCAACGAGGAGCAGAATCATGACGCGGTTCCCGAAGACCTCACTGGCCCGACGCGCCACGGTCGGGTCCGCATTGATCGTCCTGGCGGCGCTGAGCGTGGCGCTGCCGACTCGCGCCGACGCCAGGATCAGGGTCGGCATCAATCTCGCGACGCCGGATTTCGCGATCTCCGTGAACACGCATGACCCGATCTGCGATCACCCGCTGGTCCGGCCGGTGGGACGGTATCCGATCGTCATCGATCGCCACGATCGGAAGATGGCCCGGATGCTGGCGCGCACCTACGATTGCCCGCGTTACGTCCTCCTGGACATGCGCCGGGACGGGTACGCCTGGACGGAGATCCGCGCGTTCCTGAGCCTGCCCACGCACCGGGTGCGCACGGTCCTGTACCCGTACGAGCAGATGCACGAGCGGCATGGCAAGCCGCACGGCGGCAAGCACCATCGCGGCGGGTGGCGTTGACGATCGACCGCGGCCGCGGCTCCGCCGCGACGGCATGACTCCCGGACCGAGGGCGCCTCCCGCGAGGCGCCCTTCTCGTGCGCCGGGACGGCCCTACCTGGGCGCGGCCGCGTCCGGCGTCCCGTCCCAGCCCGCGAGGCGGGCCGCGAGCCACCACAGAGCCTTGGCCTTGACGACGCAGAGGCCCATGCCGCCATGGGCGCAGTCCGAGCCGTCCCAGTCCGCGTGGCGGAGCTGGAGGGGCTGGCCGTCGTAGGTGACGGAACGACGGTCGGTGAAGTCGGCGTTCCAGTTCTCGATGTCGGCCTGGTCGAAGACGTAGCCGCCGGCGGCCCGCGCCGCGTCCCGGATGGCCTGGTTGTGGATCGTCGCGCGCAGGCCGTCGCTCGTCAGGTAGTCCGCGTTCCCGCTGTAGCCGCGATCGGTCGGCGCCGTCGCGTAGACGAAGACGGCGCCGGACGAGTGGCCGTTGAACCGGCGGACGGCGGCGAGGTAGGCCGACCGGCGCTCCTCGTCGAACGTGATCGCGCCGCCCTGCTCGTCGTGGGAGCTGTTCGGTGCGATGATGTCGTACGACCAGCCGTAGATCGACGCGTCGAGGGGATTGCCGTGCTGGGCGGCGTACGTCGCGGTGAATTCCGTGAGCTGCCGCCCCGACTCGCCGGTCCAGTACTGCCGATCGTCGAACCGGCACTCGTCCGTCGCGATGAGGTCGCCTGAACGTGGGTCGTACTGACCCTTGAGGATGCGCAGTGCGCCGCTCGCCGGCAGGTCGGCCAGATCGCAGGCGATCGCGACGGCATAGGTCGGATCCAGGTTCTCGAGCGTCTTCAGGCCGCCGATGTGCCGGGCCGGCTGGTCGTCGAGATCGCCGACCAGTTGCTGAGCGTGAGACCGGCCCGGGAGATGGATGAGGATCCCCTGGCGCTTCACCTCCGCGATCCAGTGAGCCGGGATCCGCCCGGCATCGAAATCCAGGACGGCGTGGTGATCGGCGACGTCCGGCGATCCGCCGCGGTCGGGTTGCGAGGTCGAATCCGCACTGCACGCCGTCAGGGCCAGGGCGATCGCCGCCGGCAGCAGCGACGGCCGGGCATGATTCATCAGTCGAGACATCTCCTGATCCTCCTGATCCTCCGGTCGTCGCCGTTCGCGTTGGCGGGCTTCGCGCGGTCTCGCGTCCCGCCAGGCACGATACAGTCGACCGGCCGCGATGGCACGTCCGAGTCGATTGACGGTTGCCGCAGGCACGGCTAGACTGCCGCCCATGCCGTCGTCGACCCACGGGTCGCCGCCTGCGCCGACCGCTGGACCGTTGCCCCTAGCCCGGGAGTGACATGGGAATCTCCGAGACCATCGCCGGCCTGGCCACGACCTTCATCGACAGGACCGGCTACCTCAGCGTCTTCGTGCTCATGGTGATGGAGAGCATGGTCTTCCCGGTGCCGAGCGAGGCCGTGATGCCGTTCGCGGGATTCCTCGTCGTGACGGGACGCTTCTCGCTGGCGGGGGTGATCGCCGCGAGCACGGCCGGCAGCATCGCGGGCTCGCTGCTCAGCTACGCGATGGGCGCCTACGGCGGCGAGCCGTTCTTCCGGCGCTTCGGCAAGTACTTCCTCCTGGACCTGCACGAGCTCGCGGCGACGCAACGCTACTTCCAGCGGCACGGTCAGATCACGATCCTCGTCTGCCGGTTCATCCCGGTCGTGCGACACCTCATTTCGATCCCGGCGGGCGTCGGACGGATGCCCCTCGCGCCGTTCGTCGTCTACACGATCATCGGCGCCGGGATCTGGAACGCGATCCTGACCGTGGCGGGGATGAAGCTCAAGCAGAACTGGGAAGCGATCATGCAGTACAGCCACGTGATCGACATCGTGGTGGTCGTGCTGCTCGCGGCCGGGTTCGGCGTCTTCGTCATCCGGCACGCGAAGCGGCGGCGGCTGCGCCAGCGGGGCGCTTGACCCCGGCCCGCGCGGCGCGCGACGATCGCCTGCCGCCGCTCCTTCATTGACGCACGTCGACGCCAGTTGCTAAGCTGCGGCCGGTTCCCGGGCCGGCTCGGCCCCGGCGGCCGCTGTCCCCGCTCGTCGCGGGACGTTGAACGGCATCCCTCGCGAAGGAAATCGCCATGTGGAAGCGAATCGCCACTCTGTTCCGGGGGTTCCTGGGCCTGTTCGTCTCCGGCCTCGAGCGCCAGAACCCGCGCGCCCTCATCGAGGCCGAAAAGGACAACCTCCGCGGCCAGATCGCGCGGTTCAACGACAACCTGGCCACGCACGCGGGATTCTGCGAGCGCCTGATGCGCCAGGTCAAGAACCTGGAGGTCCAGGAACGCGACCTGGCCGCCAAGGCGGCCGCGAACCTGAAGCTGGGCAATCGCAACGCCGCCGGCCAGTACGCCCTGCAGCTCAAGACGGTCAAGGAGCAGCTCGAGGAGAACCGCACCCAGCTCCAGGCCGCCGAGGATACCTACAAGAAGCTCGTGCAGTCGCGCGACGTCGCCGTCCGCGAAGCGCGCGCGAAGATCGAGGGTCTCAAGCGCCTGCTCACCGAGACGGAGATGATGGAGGCCCAGGCCGAGCTGCAGGAGATGGCGAGCGGCATGATCTCCACGATCGGCGGGGCCGGCGACACGATCAATCGCGTGGAGGAGTATCTCACCGAACGGCGCGACAAGGCCGCCGGGCGCGCGCGGGTCGCGGTCTCCACGATCGATTCGTCCAAGGTCGAGCTTCTCGAGGCGGAGCAGCAGGCTTTGGCCGATCAGGCGCTCACCGAGTTTGCGGCCGCCTACGGCCTCGAGGTCCCGCCGCCGGCAGGCGGCACGGAGGGGGCCGCGGCGCTCCCGCCCCCGAAGGACATGGGGCCGACCGTCAAGGAAGGATAGGCCGGAGACGGCCTGGCGCCTCGCGGGCCGGGAGCTCCTGCCGCGATCGCACGTCTTCTCCGCACGGGAGATCGGCAAAGGAGGGTGTACATGGCCGAAAGCAAACCCGGACCCACCGCCCTGGGCAAGGTCGTGGTGTTCCTGTTCGTCGTGGCCTGCCTCGCCGGGGCTGCCTACTTCTTCCGGGACTCGATCGCGCCCGAGGGCAAGGAGGCCGCCGGTCCCGTCGACCTCGACGAGTTCAAGCAGCAGGCGGGCACGATGGAGGCGCCGGACACCAAGGGGATCACCACCGTCAACGAGTACACCTACCTCCCCCAGGAGAAGCTGCCGGCGGTCAAGGGCGTCTCCAGCTACAAGTGGGACCCGAACGCGAAGATCGTGCAGTTCCCCATCAACGTGTGGATCGGCTGGCTCCCCATCGTGGCCGCCAACCACGGCTTCGCCCCCAACGAGGAGTCGGTCTTCTTCAAGGAGCACGGCTTCAAGGTGAACCTGAAGCTGATCGACGACCCGGTGGTGGCTCGCGACGCCTTCGCGGCCGGCGAGAGCCATATCCTCTGGGGCACCCTCGACATGATCGCCCTCTTCGCGCCGGGCCTGATGCAGGATTCGCGCACGGCGCCCCGCGTCTACCAGCAGATCGACTGGTCGAACGGCGGCGACGGCATCGTGATCCGGGGCAGCATCCACTCGGTGCGCGATCTCAAGGGCAAGGTCGTGGTCTACGCCCAGAACAGCCCGTCCCAGTACTTCCTGAACAACCTGCTGCTCGCGGCCGGCATCCAGCCCAGCGAGGTGACGCACAAGTACACCGCCACCGCGTTCGAGGCGGCGGCCGCCTTCGTCGCCGACAAGCGGATCGACGCCTGCGTCTCCTGGGCGCCCGACATCTACAACATCCCCGAGAAGGTCGCCGGGACGCGCATCCTGACCACCACCTCGGAAGCCAACAAGCTGATCGCCGACGTCTGGGCCGCGCGAGCGGATTTCGCCAAGGACCACCCCGAGATCATCAAGGGCCTGGTGTCCGGGATCTTCAGGGGGATCGCCATGCTCGGCGATCCTACCGCCAAGGCGCACGCCTTCCAGTGGATGGCCGAGGGCTACGGCATGCAGGTCAACGAAGTCGAAGGCATGGCCAACGACGCCCACTCGACGAATTTCGGCGAGAACAAGGAGTTCTTCCTCAACGCGAACAACCCGACCAACTTCGAGCGGACGTGGAAGAACATCAACTTCGTCTATCGCGAGCTGGGGCTGATCGGCACGCCGGTCCGCTTCGACGAGGTCATGGACTTCGGGATCATCAAACAGCTCGACAAGGAAGGCCTCTTCCGCGATCAGCTGGACACCTACCGGTCGACCTTCGCTCCGACCACGTACGGCAAGCTGTCCGCCGAGGCGCCGATCGTCACCCAGACGATCCGGGTGAACTTCTACCCCAACTCCAGCAACCTCTACGAGCCGCAGCACGACGATATCGGCAAGCCGATCCCGAACACGTTGTACGATCCGACGGTCGAGGCGACGCTGGAGAAGGTCGCCCGGCTGGTCGGGCAATACGAGCGCGCGGCCATCGCGGTGGTCGGCCACACCGACTCCTCCATGCGCGAGAAGGGCGCCCGCTACGAGATGGTCAAGCAGCTCTCGATCGACCGCGCCAACGCCGTGAAGGATGCGCTGGTCAAGAAATACAAGTTCGATCCGGCCAAGTTCATCGTCGCAGGCAAGGCCTGGGACGAACCGGCCAATCCGGACGATCCGCTGAATCAGGCGCTCAATCGACGGGTGGAGATCGCGGTCTACCCGCCGGAGGTGCAGTGATCTTCGGGATCGGGCAGAAGGCGGCGGACACTCCCGCGCGGGGACGCGAGCCACCCGCCTCGGTCTGGGTCCTGCGCATCCGCGAACGGATTCCCCCCTGGCTGAGCTGGGTCCTCGGCGTGCTGCCGATCGTGGCGCTGCTGGTGGTCTGGCACCTGTTGACCGCGGGCGCGGCGGTGGAGGAACGGGTCATCTCGCCCACCATCCTGCCGAACCCGCTCGAGGTGGTGCGCTCGTTCCCCTCGCTGTGGGTCGAGCGCGCCCTCGTGCGCAACCTGTTGACGTCTTTCGGCCGGGTGGCCGAGGGATTCGCCCTCGCGGTCGCGGTCGTCTTCCCGCTGGGATTGCTCATGGGCTCCTTCACGAAGATCCGCGCGATGTTCACGCCGCTCTCCGTGTTCGGGGCGTACCTGCCCATCCCCGCGCTGGTGCCGCTCACGCTGAGCCTCTTCGGCACGGGCGAGGTGCAGAAAGTGGTCTTTCTCGGGCTCGCGTTCGGCATCTACCTGCTGCCCCTGGTCGCCGCCGCGGTGGAATCGGTGGACGACATCCTGCTGAAGACCGCGTACACCCTGGGCGCGAGCCGGTGGCAGACCGTCTACAAGGTGCTCTTGCCCGTCTCGTGGCCGCGGATCTTCGAGTCCCTGCGTCTCGGCTTCGGGGTGGGCTGGAGCTACATCCTCCTCGCGGAGATGGTCGACATCGGCAAGGGACTGGGCGGGATCATCATCACGTCGCAGCGGCGCGGTCCGCGCGAGCACATCTACCTGGTGCTCCTCGCGATCGTCATCGTGGCCTTCCTGACCGACAAGGCCTGGGTCTACCTGGGGCGCCGCCTCTTCCCTTACCGGGAGAGCCAGCGATGACCGTCCCGGGGGCCGTGCAGACGTCGATGCCGCCGGTCGTGGAATTCCGCGGCGTCACGAAGACCTTCAACGCGGGTACGCCGAAAGCTTTCACTGCGCTCGACGACGTCAGCTTCGCGGTGGAGGACAAGCCGGGCTGCGGGGAGTTCATCGCCATCGTCGGCCCCTCCGGCTGCGGGAAATCGACCATCCTGAACCTCATCCAGGGATTCGACGACGTCTACCCGCCGACCGCCGGGGAAGTCCGCGTCCGCGACCGGCGAGTCGTCGGGCCGGGCCGCGACCGCGGCATGATCTTCCAGAAGTACAGTTCCTTCCCGCATCGCACGGTGCTCGAGAACATCACCTTCGGGCTGGAGTTGAATCAGGGCGAGCTCGACCTCTCCCGGCCGGCCGCCCGGGAGCTGGCCCGGGAATGGGTCAGCCGCGTCGGCCTGGATGGACACGGTGAGAAGTACCCGCACCAGCTGTCCGGTGGCCAGCAGCAGCGCGTGGCCATCGCGCGCACGCTGGTGCTCAAGCCCGAGATCATCCTCATGGACGAGCCGTTCTCCGCGCTCGACGAGCCGACGCGCTACGAGATGCAGCGACTGATCATGGAACTCTGGAACGAGCAGGAAACGACGGTCTTCATCGTGACCCACTCCATCGCCGAGGCGGTCTTCCTCGGCGACGAGGTGTGGGTCATGACCCCCGCGCCCGGCCGCGTAGGCCGGGTGTTCCGGGATCGGGTGCCCCGCACCCGCGGGCTCGATCCGATCGACGTCCACCAGGACGCGAATTTCAAGGAGGTCGTGACCGAGATCGGGGAGGCGTTCCGCGAGCTGGAGACCGGCGATTCCGGAGCATGACGTGACCAAGGATCGGCTCACCTACTGGGACTACGTGAAGGCGGCGTTCTGGCGAGGACCGCGCGCGCCGCTGTTGGGCCGCATGCCGGTCAACCAGATGGCGCTGCTGGCAGTCGGCCTCCTGGGCCTGGTGAACCCGGGATTCTGGATGGCGGGGGCCGCGGCCGAGGTCGGCTACCTCGCCCTCCTCTCGTCGAACCAGCGCTTCCAGAAGCTCGTGCAGGGCGAGCACCTCCTCGGGGCGCAGCAGCAGTTCGACCACAAGGTGCAGCAGACCGTGAACGCGCTGCCGGCCGAGGCGCGCGACCGCTTCCGGCGGCTGCTCGCGGAATGCGAGCTGATCCTCGGGATCCCGTCGGACCTCGACTCCGGGCAGCCGGGCGCGCTGGCGGACCTGCGCTCCGGCGGTCTGAATCAACTTCTGGCGCTTTTCCTGCGGCTGCTCACCTCGCAGCAGTCGATCCTGGCCAATCTCGCGCAGGTGGATCGCGGCAGCCTCGAGCAGGAGCTCGCCCGGCTCCGGGAACGGCTGACCACCGCCGAGAAGGACAGCGCTCTCGCGCGCTCCCTGGCCGCCACCCTGGACATCCAGACCAAGCGGCTCGCCAACCTGCAGCGCGCGCAGGACAGCCTGGCCGTGATGGACGCTGAGCTGGAGCGGATCGAGCGCCAGGTTCGGTTGATCCGGGAGGAGTCGGCCGTGGGCGCCAGTCCGGAGGCGCTGTCCGCCCGGCTCGACGCCGTCACCGGCACGCTCGCCGAGACGTCGCGGTGGATGGACCAGAACGCGGATCTGCTGGGCGGACTCGCCGCGGACGTCCTGGGGAGCGAAACCCGCACGTTGCCGCGGCTGGACGGCGCGGAGTCCGACAATCCGCCCACGGCATCTCCGCCCCCGCCCCGGCGGGGCCAGCGGCAAAGGAACTGAGCGATGGAACCGGATCTGCTGCCCGCCTGGGCTCGCGAGATGCGCGCGCTGTTCCGCTCCGGCACGACCAGCCAGTTCATCCTGCACGGGAACGTCTTCGATCTGGTGCCGGGGCCCGACGGCCGGGACTTCCTGCCGCTGCGCCAGTACCTGACCGCGGTGATGTTCGAGCCGTTCGGGGTCGTCGTCCAGTACGATCGCGGCAAGGGCATCCGCGTGCGGAAGGGCGCCGAGCACTTCCATCGCTTTCTGAAGGCGTTCGACGCTTTCGAGGGGACGGCCTGGGCCTCCCTGCCGGCCGGGGGTCAGGGCAAGTTCGACAACCTCGACCTGCCCGGCTTGCTGCCGCGCGAGCCCAAGCGCGCTCTGGACCTCATCGACCGCTTCCTGCGCGGCGCGCTGGCGCGCACGAAGGTCGTGGACGGGGCGGCCGTGGCGGACCCGCTGCGCGTGGCCGTCCTGATCGACTATGCCCACTTCATCGCGCCCCAGGGCGATCCGCTCTACCTGGCGGAGCTGAGCCAGACCCTGATCCAGCTCCTCGACTGGGCGTCGGACCCGGCCATCACCGGCGCCTTCGCCGCCACCGTCCTGATCACCGAGAACCTGAGCGACCTCAACCGCTCGCTGGTGGAGAACCCCTACAGCGCCAAGATCCGACTCGAACTACCCAGCGCGCCGGAGCTGCAGGCGTTCATCGCCCACCTCACGCGCGACGTCGCCGACTTCTCGCTCCTCAGCGACCTGACGCGGGACGTGCTGGCCGAGCGGCTGGTCGGGCTCTCGCGTGTGAGCGCGCGGACGCTGGTGTCCCGGTCCGAGGCCGCCGGCACCCGCCTGACCGAGGCGTACCTCACGCGGATGAAGAAGGAGGTCATCGAGAAGGAAGCGTTCGGGCGCCTGGAGTTCCTCGAGTCGGCCCGGACCCTCGACGACGTCGCCGGTCACGACGAGGCGAAGCGCTGGCTGCGCCAGGACGCGATCCTGCTGCGCAAGGGGATCAAGGCGGCGATCCCGATGGGTTATCTCCTCACGGGACGCATCGGCACCGGCAAGACCTACCTCGTGGAATGCCTGGCCGGCGAGATCGGGATCCCCTGCGTGGAGATGAAGAATTTCCGCGAGAAGTGGGTCGGCGCGACCGAGGGCAACCTGGAGAAGGTCTTCACGATTCTCCACGCCCTGGGGCAGGTGATCGTCTTCGTGGACGAGGCGGACCAGGCCATGGGACGGCGCGGCGGCGGCGAGGGCGATGCGGGGCTCTCGGGGCGCGTCTACGCGATGATGGCCCGCGAGATGAGCGACACGGCCAATCGCGGCAAGATCATCTGGATCTTCGCCACCTCCCGGCCGGATCTGCTCGAGGTCGATCTGAAACGCCAGGGACGCCTCGACGTGCACATCCCGCTCTTCCCGCCAGGCACGCCCGACGACCGGCGGGCCCTCTTCGCCGCGATGGCCCGCAAGCTGCGGATCCCGCTGGCGCCCGAGGAACTCCCGCCGTTGCCGGACAACGACCAGCTTGGCGGCAACGAGATGGAGGGCATCCTGGTGCGGGCCTTGCGGCAGCACGAGAGCCAGCCCCCGGACGGGCGTCGACCGTTGCCCGAGATCATCGCGGACGTCATCCGCGAGGTCCGTCCGTCGGCTCATTCCGAACGGCTGGAGCTGATGGACCTGCTCGCCGTGAAGGAGTGCACCGACGCGCGTTTCCTCCCGGAACGCTTCCGGTCGCTGCCGCTGGCCGAGCTCAACCGCCGCATCTCCGTGCTGAAGACGGCGCTCGGGGAGCCGTCGTCGCCCGCGCTCTAGGCCGAACCCGACCGCCGCTCGTACTTCCAGTTCCGCCGCTTGCCCTCGGCGAGCCAGGCCACGGCGGTCGCTACCCGCTCCGCCCGGGTCGCCTCGCGTTTCGCCGAGGTGATCCACTCCACGTACTCGCGCTGCTGGCCGGGCGGGAACGACTCGAAGGTGCGCCGGGCCTTGGCGTCGCTCGCCAGGGCCCGCTTCAGGTCAGCCGGTATCACGAGCTTGCGCGGACTGCGCGCCGGCGCGCGCGCCGGCTCCTTGATGCCCTCGTCGTTGAGCCGCTTCGCCTCCCTGACGAACGCGACCAGCACCTTTTTGGGCGGCAGGTCCGCGACGGACCGGACGTGCACGCGCATCAGGCTGGCCGCGGGCTCCGCTCCCAGGTCCCGCGCGAAATTCTCCATGAGCCGCGATTTCCAGAAGCCGAACGAGACATGCTGCGTGAACGCCGACATGCCGCCGAGCATCCCCTTGTACTCGAAGCTCGGCACTCCCCACTTGATCCGTTCCTCGAGCTCGGGACAGCCGGCGTGGAACGCGGCGCGGATCTTCTCGAGGATGGGCCGCGCGAACTCGGGAGCGTTGGCGATGTAGGTGTCGACGTCGGGTACGGGTTTCGTCATGGCGTGACGCGTCCTGGTTGAAAGGTCGGGGGCGACGCCGGCCGCCGCTACCGGCCGATGCCGCTCATCTTCGGCTTGCTCTTGTCAGGGTACGCCGGCACCGGCGGGATCCGCCACCGCTCCCCGTTGCGCTCGAGCTCGCCGAGCAGGTAGTCGACCGCCGCCTTCAGCTGCGCGTCGTTCCCGGCGACCACGTCGGCCGGCAGGTTCTGCACGACGTCGTCGGGTTCGACGCCCCAGCCCTCGATGATCCAGCGGCCGGTCGTCGCGCTGTAGAGGCCGAACTGCGGCGGGGTCGTCGTGCCGCCGTCGACCAGGTCCTGGTGCGGCTCGATGCCGATCGCGCCGCCCCAGGTGCGCATGCCGATCAGGCGGGCGAGGCCGAGATCCTTGATCGCCTGGGCGAAGAACTCGCCGTTGCTGCCGGTCTCCTCGCTGATGAGCACGGCGAGCGGACCGTGGAAGTCGCGCTCCGGATTGCGGCCCGCCTTGCCCTCGCGCGGGATCGTCAGCGACCAGAGGTCGCGTTCCAGTCGATCGATGATCATGTCCGCCACGAAACCGCCGCCGTTCGAGCGCTCGTCGATCACGAGGCCCTGCTTCTCCGTCTGCGGGTACCAGTACCAGGCGAACTCGCTGAGGCCGGGCTCGGACATGTCGGGCAGGTGCAGGTAGCCGAGCTTGCCGCCCGACATCTCCTCGACCTTGCGGCGGTTGCCCTCGACCCACGCGCGGTAGCGCAGGCCGCTCTCGCTGCGCAGGGTCTCGACCTTGACCGTGCGCGCGCCCTTGCCGTCGGCCGGACCGATCGCGAGCTCGACGACGTTGCCCGCCTTGTCGACCAGCGCGCTGTAGGGGTTCACGCCGGCGGCGAGGTCGACACCGTCGACCGCGAGCAGGTACTCGCCCTCGCGGACGCCGACCCCCGGCGCGGTGAGCGGCGACACGAGGCTCTCGCTCCAGCCCCAGCCCGGCAGGATGCGGGCGATGCGATAGCGGCCCGCCTTGGCGTCCAGCTCGAGGTCGCAACCGAGCAGGCCCGTGCCGATGCGGCCGGGTCCGCCCTGGTAGTCGCCGCCGAAGATGTAGGTGTGGCCGATGTTGAGCTCGCCGATCATCTCGCCGATCAGGTAGCGCAAGTCGTCCCGGTGGCCGCACCAGGCCACGAGCGGCGCGTACTTGGCGCGGACGGCGTCCCAGTCTTCGCCGTGCATGCCGCGGTCGTAGAACCAGTCGCGCTGCACGCGCCAGGCCTCATCGAAGATCTGCCGGTACTCCAGGTCGCGTACGATCTCCAGGCGCACGTCCGAGAGGTCGACCGCGTCGCCGTCCTTGAGCGGATCGCCGACCGCGCCCACCGTGTACTCCGCGCCGGCCCGCGCGACGAGCGTCTCGCCGTCGGCCGACAGGTGGTAGTTCGCGACCTTGTCGCCGAGATCCTCGGTCTCTTCATCCTCCAGGCTGTAGGAGACCAGCGTGAGATCCTGGTCGGTCGTGCGGTCGTCCACGTGCTGGTACTTGAGGAAGACCGGCTCGTCGCGGCGCAAAAGGAGGCAGCCGCCGGCGGTGGCCTCCAGGCGGAACCAGTTCGCGGCGTCGCAGCCCTTGACGGCGACGACGCGATCGGCGATTCCCGCGGGGTCGACGCGCACGGCCGCGGCCTCGGCGTCATCATCGTCGTCGTCCTTGTCCGCGTCGTCGCCGCCGTCATCGCCCCCGTCTCCGTCCGCCGCCGCGTCGTCCACCGCCGGATCGAACGGCGAGCGCGCGCCGTCCTGCAGGAGCGCCAGGTAAGGGCGCGCGCAGTCCAGGAAGATGTGGTTCTGGTCGATGCGGTCCATGATGGGCTCGAACGTGCGGTTGCTCAGGAACCAGAGGTAGCGGCCGGCGGGGTCGAAGCTCGGCGACCAGCTCGTGAACATCGCGTCCGTGACGGGATAGCTCTTCGCCGCCTTCGTGTCGTGGAGCGTGACCACCTCGTGCATGTTCGCCGTGTTCTTCGTGTAGGCGATCCAGCGCGAGTCCGGCGACCACACGTAGTCGAGGATGCCCCAGCGTTCCCAGGCGTCATCGTATTCTCCCTGGTCGATCACGCGGACCTTGCCCGAGGCCACGTCGACCAGGTTCAGGCGCATGAACTTGTCGCCGACGAGGATTGACTTGCTGTCGGGCGACCAGACCGGCGGCAGCATCATGCCGAACGCGCCGTCCGTGAGCTGGCGCCATTCGCCGCCTCCCGCCGGCATGACGTAGAGCTGCTCCTGGCCGGTGCGGTCGCTCACGAAGGCGATCTCCTTGCCGTCGGGCGACCAGGCGGCGTTCTTCTCCCGGCTGCCGGACGCGGCCGTGAGGTTGCGCCAGGGGCCTTCCTCGACCGGGACCCTGACGATCTCGCCGCGCGCCTCGAGCAGCAGGGTCTCGCCGGCGGGGTCGAGCCCGAAGCTGCCCGACTTCGGCTCGCAGCGTACGTACTCGGGGCGCATCTGGACACGGTCGCTGCGCAGGTCCACGTGGACGGGCGAGACCTCGCCGCTCGCGAGGTCCAGGACGTGCAGCTGCTCCTGGTACTGGAAGACGATGCGGCCCGGACCGGCCGACGGGTACTTCACGTCGAAGTCGTCGAAGCGGGTCAGGCGCGCGGGTGGCTGGTCGGGATGCGCGGGATCGAGCGAGTAGAGGTTGAGCGTGCCGTCCTCGCGGTCGCTGTTGAAGTAAACCCGGTCGCCGATCCACATCGGGTAGTTGTCGGCGCCGGTCCAGTCGGTCGCCTTGACGATGGCGCCGGTCGTGAAGTCGGCGAGCCAGACGTCCTGGGCCATGCCGCCCTGATACCGCTTCCAGGTGCGGTTCTCGCTGGGGATGCGGTTGTAGGCGAGCTTCGTGCCGTCCGGCGAGTACGAGCCGAGCGCGCCGCGGTCGACGGCGACCTTCTCGGGCAGCCCGCCGGCCGCGTCGACCAGGTAGAACTCGGGATCGCCCAGCGGACTCCGCCGCGCGCTGCGGAAGAGGATCCGCTTGCCGTCGGGATGCCAGTCGATGACCTGGTCGCCGCCGGGGTGGAAGGTGAGCCGCCGCGGCTCGCCGCCGAGGGCGGGCATCACGTAGACGTCGTTCGCGCCGTCGTACTGGCCCGTGAACGCGAGCTGCCGGCCGTCCGGCGAGAATTTCGCGTCCTGTTCCGCGCCGTGGCCGGTCGTCAGGCGGCGCGGGATGCCGCCGGCCTGGTCGACGAGCCAGAGATCGCCCTCGTAGGTGAAGACGATGTGCTCGGCGGAGATGTCCGCCAGGCGGAGCAGCCGCGTGGGAGCGCCGGCGAACGGCGCGGGCGGCGGAGTCGCGGCGAACGCGGTCGCGCAGACGAGCAGCGCGGCCGGCCAGAGGGCGCGAAGACGGTTCACGGCAATCCTCCTGGAAGGGTCGAGGACGAGACGGTTCGGCGAGTTTTACGGGACCAGTGAACACGGGTTGCAGGTCCGAGTCAACCCGCTCGCCTTGCCTCGGCGCCCGCGACCCGGTACCATCGCCGCGACGGTCACTCCAGCCGGGAGGTTCCCATGGATCCGCGCTTGATCTCGATCGCCGCCACCTTCGCCAAGAACGACCAGCTCGTGCCCGCCACCCTGGCCGGCGTTTCGGATCAGCACTACCGCGCGATCGTCCTGCCGGGAACGAACCCGATGGCCTGGATCCTGGGACACCTCACGGGGTCGCGCCACGGGATCGACCGGCTGCTCGGCGGCGATGAGGAGTATCCGTACGGCGACCGCTTCCGTCGTGGAGCGGCGGTCGGCGACCCGGCGACCACGCCGGCCGCCGCCGACCTGCTGGCGAGTTGGCGCGCGATCGGCGAGTCGATCTCGGCCCGCTGCGCCCGGGCCGATGCCACACTGCTCGGCAGGCCCTGGCCCGGCCCGACCCCTTCGTTCGACGGCACGGTCCTGGGCACCCTCGGCTTCCTCGCGCTGCACGAGTGCTACCATCTGGGGCAGCTCGGCTTCCTGCGCAAGGCGCTCGGCTACCCGGGCATGGCTGGGTGACGATGCGCATCCCGCACGTCTTCGTGCTGCTGTGGCTGGTCATCCTGGCCTGCGCCCTCGCGACCTGGGTCGTACCCTCGGGCCGGTATGCCCGCGAGACCCGCGAGGTGGAGGGTCGCTCGCGAACCCTCGTCGTCCCCGGGACCTTCGAGCCGGTCGCCAAGCACTACTCGCTGCGCGGCGCGCTGCTGGGCGATCCTCAGCCCGATCGGGCCACGCCGGTCGGCGTGGTGGGATTCCTCTCGGCCGTCCCCCGCGGCATGGAGGCCGCCGCCGACATCATCTTCTTCATCTTCGTGATCGGCGGCGTCTTCGGCATCCTGCAACGCACCGGCGTCGTCACGGCCTCGGTCGGCCGCCTGGTCGACCGGCTGCAGGACCGCGGGCCGCTGCTCACCGTGGTCGTGATGACCGTGTTTGCCGTGGGCGGCTCGACCCTCGGCATGGGCGAGGAGTACATCCCGCTCGTGCCGCTCTTCGTGCTCGTGGCGCGCCGCCTCGGCTACGACGCGCTCTACGGCATGGCGCTCGTCGAGGTCGCCGGGCAGGTGGGTTTCGCCGCGTCCACGACGAATCCGTTCACCGTGAGCGTCGCGCAGGGCATCGCCGAGTTGCCGCTCCACTCTGGCATGCCCCTGCGCATCGTCTTCTTCGGCTGCGCCCTGAGCCTGGCCATCGGCTACGTCCTGCGCTACGGCGCCCGCGTGCGGCGTGATCGCGCCGCGAGCGTAATCGCCGACGTGCCCGAGGCCTGGGAGGACCGCGATCAGGGCGCCGCCGTCGCGTCCGGCGCCGACTACCGGCGCCATCACGCCGCGATCCTCGTGGCCTGCGCCGTCGTCTTCGCGTTCATCGTCGTCGCCGTCCAGCGCTTCGGCTGGTGGATGGCCGAGATGGGCGGCGGCTTCCTGCTGATGGGATTCGTCGCGGCCGCGCTCGCCCGCCTCTCCGTGGCGGACAGCGCCCGCGCGTTCGTCAAGGGCTGCGAGGAGATGGTCGTCGCGGCGCTCGTCGTGGGCTTCGCGCGGGGCATCGCGGTCGTCCTGCAGGACGGCCTGGTGATCGACACCGTCGTCCACGCCGCGGCGAGCGTGCTCGTCGAGGTGCCGCGCTACGTCGCGGTCGTCGGCATGCTCTGCTTCGAGAACATCGTGAACGTGTTCATCCCCAGCGGTTCGGGGCAGGCGGCCGTCTCGATGCCGCTGATGGCCCCGCTCGCGGACATCATCGGCATCACCCGGCAGACCGCAGTCTTCTCGTTCACCTGCGGCGACGGCTTCAGCAACACCGTGATCCCCACCAGCGGGATCCTGATGGCGATGCTGGGCCTCGCGAAGGTGCCGTATGGCCGGTGGTTGCGGTTCATGCTGCCCCTGTTCGGGCTGCTCTGCCTGCTGTCGGCCGCGTTCCTGATCGTAGCGGTGGCGATCGGGTATCATTGATTCCCTGCCCGGGGGGGATTATCGTTGCCGCGGGGATTCTCGTTATGACCTGGACCGATGCGGACAGGGTGTCATGACTCGAGCGCGCGCCCGGCTTCGACCTCGCCTGATCGCCCTCGGCGCCGCGGTGCTGCTGGCGAGCGGCTGCGCGCGGCTCGACTCCATGCCGACCCGGCCCGACGCGGCGCCCGGACCCGCCGGCCCCTGGCAGCAGATCTACCCCGAGTTCGCGAACGAGCACCTCACGTCGGTCTGGGGCATGGATGCCGACGACATGTGGGCGGGCGGCGAATACGGCGTCTTGCTGCACTACGACGGCCGCCGGGCCGCTCGCTTCGACCTGGAGCCCCGACGGGGTATCGTCGCCATCGACGGCCTGGCGAGCGCCGCCGTGTGGGCGGTGACCTGGTCGCATCTCCATCGGTGGGACGGCCTGGCGTGGACCGCCATCGCTGCGACGCCGTTCGAGGCGATGGATCTCTGCGTCATCGCGGAAGACGAGATCTACATCGGCGGTCAGGCCTGGGCAGATACCAGCTACGTGCCGACCATCGCCAGGTACGACGGCGTCGACTGGACCCGGATGGACCTCCCCGACGGCGGCCCCGACGGCGTTTTCGAACGGGTCGATGCCGTCTGGCGTCCGTCCGCGGCCCATCCCGTGATGGCCGCGACGCAGTCCCTCGTGTTCCGGCTGCGCCACGGCGCCTGGGAGACAGTGGCGTCGAGCGTGCGCGTCGTCGATGTCGACGGAGACCTCGGCCTAGTCCGGTCCCCGTATGACCAATCCTGCAGACTGGTCGAGTTCACCGCCGCCGGCGAGCTGAGCTACCCCTGCGACCAGACGCCGGTGACGAGCGGTCGATTCGTGCTCGATTCGCGATTCCCGGTGGTCGGCTCGTCCAGCTCGCTGTGCGCGCTCGTGGACTGCGAGAGCCACCCGCTGGTCACCCTCCCGCAGGAGATCCTGGACTGGGCGATCCCCCGCCGTCCCGGCGCCATGGGCCCGGCGGTCTTTGGCGTCGGTCGCGATGCGTCCTTCGTGCGCGGCGCCTGGCAGGCCGACGGTTCCTTCACCTGCCAGTCCGTGCTGGCGGGCGTCTCGCTGCAGCCGTCGAGCAGGCTCGCCGGCGATGCCGACCGGATCTACGCGAGCGCCGGTTCCAACCTGATCATCGGCGACCAGGACGGCTGGCACGCCGAGGACGTCTGGTTCGGCATCGACCAGATCGAGCCGCTCGCCACCGGGGACGTCGTGGTCATCGGCGGACGAGAGCTGGCCGTCCGGTCCGTCGACGGCCGCCTCACCGCGCTGCCGTCGCTCCCGCGCTGGGCCGATCGGATCTGGAGCGATGGGACGAACGCCTGGGCCGCCGCAGACCGCCTGCTCTGGCGGCTGGCGGATGGCGTCTGGACCCCGGCCGACTCGCTCGCCGGTTGGGTCCACTGGCTCGACACGAACGACGCCAGCGAGGTCTATCTGCTGACGCAGGGACGCCTCTTCCACCACGACGGCGAGCAGCTCCGCGACCTCACCGAACGACCCGAGCTGAACCTGGACCAATGCTATCTGGCGCCGCTGAGCGACCGCCTCTTCGTCCGGGGCTACATCATGGAGGACCCTTATTGGCGGTCCTACGAGGCCGTCTTCGCGGACGGACGGTGGTCCGAGTTCCCAGCAGGTCTCTACTGGTGGGAGGACAGCATCTGCGAGGTCAGCAGCGACCTCGTCATCGCGTTCGGCTACGAATTCGCGCGATTCGGCCCGGATGGCTGGGAGCTGCTCGACGGGTTCGATCGGCCCGACGGCACCTCGGTCAATGCCCTCTGGGGCCACCCCGATCGCGGCCTGGTCGTCTTGACCGGTAGCGACCGCATCTTCCGCCGCGATCTGTCCGGGTCGGCCGCCGCGAAGCGTTGATCCGCGCGGCGCGAGGGACTAGGATGGCGCCGCGGCTGTCCTTGACCACTGCCCCCTCCCCGAAGGAGCCCCATGACCGCCCGCCCCCGCCGCCCGCTGTCGCCGACGGCCGCCACCGTGGCCGCGACCGCGATCGCCGTCGCGTCGATCGCCGGCCTCGCCGCGCCCGCGTCGGCCACCCTCACCCGCGTGCGCGCGCTGGGTGACGGCGCGAGCTACCTCGAGGACGACTCGAACGCGCTCGTCTGGTTCGCCTCGCTCGTCGACTACCCCGACCAGGTGGTCCTCGACCTCGGTGAGCTCGATCATGACGCGCCGGGCTCCCTGAACGAGAGCCTCACCGGCGTGGCCGGCGGCTTCCACGCTCGCCTCGACCGGGCCGGACGCTGGGGCACGGCCGGACTGTACGTCCAGGAGGATCTGCCGGCCGGCGCTCCCGGCGGCGCGTTCACGCTGCTCTGGGCGCGCGGGCTCGGCAAGATCACGGTCGGCCTGAAGGGTTCGTTCTCCTCCCACTTCGAGGGCGAGAACTCGACCGAGATCCCGGGCCACGGCGAGAGCCTCTACTTCCACGACTACGGCGCGTCCGCGCGCTGGGACATTCATGACGGCCTCTACGGCGACCTCGTCTACGAGCTCGTCAACGTCCAGGGTGACGCCACGATGCAGGGTTCGTACAGCCTGCCGCCCCAGCACACCTGGAGCACCTGGGGCGCGCGCACCCGCTGGTTCATCGCGCTCGACGAGACCGCGGCGCTCGTGCCCGTGTTCGACCACCGCCAGGACGATCGCCAGGTCCTCGCCGAGGCCCTCGCAGCCCCCGCGGACCAGCACGTGTACCGGACCGCGGTCGGCTGCGGCGTGAACCTCCTGCCCGATCCCGACAACCTGGTGGTCGTCTCCGCCGAGTATCGCTGGGGCCACGAGCTGCACGACCGCCTCGTCGACAACTCGCAGACCTGGGACTACGACCAGTCCGATGCGACCTACGAGGAGGTCCACGCCCGCGTCGGCCTCGAGTCGCGGGTGCTGCCCTGGCTCACGGTGCGCGGCGCTCTGCAGTACCTGCGCCTGCAGAACGAGAGCCGCCTGTCGCGCGGCCACACCTTGCCTGACGAGCCCGACCGCTGGGCCGAGGACCAGTCGATCACGATCCTGACTCCGATCACCGTGGGCGCCGGCATCCTCGCCGGCCCCTTCCAGGCGGACCTCGTGCTGAATGCGCGC
Organism: Candidatus Krumholzibacteriota bacterium; assembly: GCA_022711765.1. GTDB lineage: Bacteria > Krumholzibacteriota > Krumholzibacteriia > LZORAL124-64-63 > LZORAL124-64-63 > Glo-17. The sequence goes on along the minus strand of JAKLEB010000002.1, from coordinate 35,073 downwards.
TGGGCCGAGACCTACGGCACCTTCCCGTTCGCGCGATCGCCCCAGGAGCGTGGGACCTACACCGGGATCACCTTCGGCTACCGGTTCTGACCCCCTGCTGGACGGTGAGCCATGACCTCTGACCTGGGCGGCGGCCTCTACCTCGATCCGGCGCTCTACGACGTCGTCAATGCGCAGGGGACCGCGCGCGAGATCGACGCGCTGGATCGGGTCGCCCGGCGCTGCGCGGCCCGCAGCGGCCCCGGCGCGGTCTGGCTCGAACCGGGCTGCGGCACCGGCCGCTACCTGCGCGTCCTCGCGCGCCGCGGCCGCCGGGTGCGCGGCTACGACTCGCTGCCCGCCATGCTCGCCTACGCGCGCGCGCGCCTCGTCCGCGGCGGCGGCGACTGGCGCCTCGCCGCGGGCTCGTTCACCGATCCCGCGGCGGACCTCGTGGACCTCGGCCCCGCCGACGTCGCCTTCTGTCCCGTGAACTCGCTGCGCCATCTCGCCGACGACGGCGCCGTCCTCGCCCACCTCGCCCAGATCGCGGCGCTGCTCGCGCCGGACGGCGTCTACCTGGTGGGGATCGACCTGCACCACGAGAACCGCGTCATCGAGGAGGACGTGTGGGAAGGCGCCCGCGGCGGCTTGCACGTGACCCAGGTGGTCCAGTATCTGCCGCCCGCGGCGGGTGATCGCCGCGAGCGCGTGATCGTCGAGGTCATGGCCACGCGCCCGCGCGGGGTCGAGCACCGCAGCCACCGCTACGACCTGCGCACCTACACCGAGCGGGAATGGCGGGCGCTCGTCGACGGCTCGGCGCTGCGCCGCCGCGCCACGTTCGACGCGCGCGGGCGGCCCCGCGAGGGAACCGCCCGCCTGCCCTACCAGATCGAGGTGCTCGAGCCGCGCTAGGGTCAGCGGCTCGCGATCGTGACGCCGCCGCTGCCCGTGTCCACCGACACGGCAGCCTCGCCTTCGCCGATCCGCAGTTTCAGCGCGTCGTCCTCCCGGTACACGACCTCGGCGCCGGGCACGTCGGCGCGGATGGCGCCGCTGCCGACGTCGACCGTGATCGTCGCCGACGGTTCTGCGGGCAGGACCAGGTGCACGCTGCCGCTACCGGTATCGATGACGAAGCGGCCGGCGCCCATGCGATCCAGCTCGAGTTCGACGGCGCCGCTGCCCGTGTCGATGCGCGCCTTGTCGGTCCTGATCCGCCGCGCCCTGACGCCGCCGCTCCCCGTGTCGACGTAGAGATCGCCGGTGTCGGCGCCGTCGATGTCCACGCTGCCGCTGCCGGTGTCGACCTTGAGGGAGCCGCCGCGCTGGTTCGCGACCTCGACCGCGCCGCTGCCGGTGTCGATGAAGAGCGCGCCGTCGATGTCGGTCGCCTGCACCGATCCGCTGCCGGTGTCGCAGACCAGCTCGCCGGCGTGGCGATCGACGGTGATGGCGCCGCTGTGGGTGTCCAGCACCAGCTCGCCGTCGACCCCGCCCGACGTGATCTCGCCGGCGCCGAGGTGGACCTCCGCGGAACGACCGGCCGGGACTCGCAGCGTGACGTCGGCCCAGACCTCGAGCCCGCGGCCCGAGCCGCGGACCTTGATCTTCTCGCCGCCCACGCCGCGCCAGACCTTTCTCAACCAGCCGCCTTCGTCGCTCTCCGGACCGGGCTGCCAGATCGTCGTGGACTCGCCGCGGCCGAGCTTCGGGTACACGTAGCTGCGGTGCTCCTCGATCGGGAACTGCACCGTCAGCCGCGCCTTGCCGCCGTCCTCGAGCTTGACGAGGATCAGGGAGGGGTCGGCGTCTTCCCCGCGCACGTCGACCCGGATCTCGAAGCGGTCGCCCGGCGCCGGCTCGACGCGGACCTCGCCGATGAGGTTGTCGAGCGTGAGCTCCCGGGCGGCGGTCGCCAGGTCCTGCGAGAACTCGGCGGCAGCGGCGGCCGAGGCTGCGACCACCAGGACGAGCGCCAGCGGCGCGGAACACACCTTGCGGATCCTCATGATTCCCCTCCCCCGGGCTGGGCTGGCCGGGCGCCGGAATGCGCCGGCTGATCGGTACGCAGCGCGGCGGCGATGGTTGCGCGGCGGGCACGAAAACGGCGCCGCCCGGTGGGGGCGGCGCCGGACGTCAGCCACCGACCTCAGGGACTAGGCGCTCCCCACGGTGCGCTCGAACTCCTGGTTCAACTCATCCAGACGGCGGCGCGCCCGCAAACGAGCCTGTTCGGCCTCCTCGGGCGAACGCGCGGCGTTGATGGAGCGCAACCCTTCCTCGAGCGCCAGCTGCAGGCGATCGAAGTGCTCGGCGCGGTGGTTCCTGGTCGGCTGGTCCAAGGTGCTGGTCATCGGTCCCTGCCTCCTGCCGGAACCGGCGCCATGGGGGGGACACGTGGCGCCGGTCGTCGTGGTTCCTGTTCGCGCGCTCACCTGAGCAGCCGCCGTGCCCGATCGCAACCGGTCTGATCTTTCGTTGAAATCATTCCCTGCCAGCGCTTTCTCGGCCGGACGCTGCCGGTGCCCGCCGAGGCCGGCACCTGCGGGGATGACCGGATTCCGGACGCCGCGACCGCGCTGGTGGCCAGGGTCTGGACCGATCTCAGGGCGCCGGGCGCCGGCGGGGCCCCAGCGCGACCTGGGAGAGGATCATGCCGGCCAGCATGAGCGCGCAGCCCGCGAATCCGCGCGCGGAGAGCGACTCGCCCAGGATCGCCATCCCGCCCAGCACCGCGAACACGGCTTCCAGCGAGAGGATGATCGCCGCGTGGGCGGGCGGCGCATGCCGCTGGGCCACGACCTGCAGGGTGTAGGCGACCCCGGTCGACAGCACGCCGGCATAGAGGATGGGCCAGCGCGCGGCGAGGATTCCCGCCCACGTCGGCTGCTCGAACAGGAGGGCGCCGGCGAGGCTCGCCAGCGCGCAGGCGGTGAACTGCAGCGCAGCGAGGCGGACCGGCTCGGTCCGCGGCGCCCAGCGCGCGACCAGGAGCACGTGGACCGCCCAGAAGAACGCGCCGGCCAGGACCAGGAGGTCGCCCCGCGCCATCTCGAGGCGGCTGGTGATCGACAGCAGGTAGAGTCCGGCGACGGCGAGCAGGGCGCCGAGCCAGGTCGGCCGGCGGGTCCGCTCGCCGGCGAGAAGGCCGAGGATCGGCACGAGCACCACGTAGAGCCCGGTGATGAAGCCGGCCTTGCCCGCGGTGGTGTGGACCATGCCCATCTGCTGCAGGGTCGCGCCGCCGGTGAGGAAGAGGCCGAGCACGAGGCCGCGGCGAAGGTCGACTCGCCAGCTCGCGGGGCGAGTCGCGCCGGGACCGAGCCGCCGGCTGAGCACGCGCAAGAGCGGCGTCAGCGCCGCCGCGCCGATCGCGAAGCGGACGCCGTTGAAGGTCAACGGGCCGGTGTGGTCCATGGCGACGCGCTGCGCCACGAAGGCCAGGCCCCAGATGGCGCCGGCCAGGATCAGGAGCAGATCGCTGCGCAGCCTGGGGGTCATGGGGCCGCAGTTTGCCGCCGCGGCCCCCCGCGGTCAACCCCGACCCCTCATCCCGTCATTCCACGAGCGTCACCGTCCGAGCCGTGGACTCGCCCGAGGCGACGAGCCGGGCGACGTAGACACCGGACGGCAGGCGCCGCCCGCCGTCGTCCGCGCCGTCCCAGTCGACCTGGTGCCGTCCGGCCGGCAAGGCCGCCCCGGCGTCGCGCAGCACGCGGACCAGCCGCCCGGCGACGTCGTACACCCGAAGATCGACCGTTCCGGGCCGCGCCAGCTCGAAGTTGAGCGTCGTGCGCGGATTGAACGGATTCGGGCTGTTCGGCAGCATCCGGACCGCCGCGACGACCGCGCCCCCGACCCCCGACACCTGGCCGGTCGCGCGGGAGGCGAGGTCGCCCCGGCCCGCATTGAACTCGGCGAGGATGTCGGCGTAAACGAGCTGGCGCGCGTAGTTCTCGTCGATGTGGTACGAGTAGATGTCGTCATCGCGATTGACGTCGAACAGGTAGAGCGAGGCGTCGTCCGTCTCGCCGATCGCGAAGCCGGCGCCCGAGACCAGGCTGCCGTCCTCGCCGGGCAGGGAGTCCACGTACAGCAGCGTGAGCGCGCCGGTCGTCAGGTCGAGCGTGTACACGTCGAGCTCGCCCGCCGTGACCATCGCGAGGCCGGCCTGGTCGATCGCGAGGTCGCAGCTCGAGCCGGGCACGAAGGGCTGGCCGTCCAGGGTCAGAGGCACCGCGGGCGCGGTCTCGAGGCCGGTCGCGGGGTCGATCGACAGCAGCGCATCGAACTCGACATCGATGGCCATCAGCACGCCCGCCGTCGTGAACGCGGCGCCGCGGATCCGCCGGAAGGCGAGCGGCTCGCCGACGGGGGTCGCGACTGCGGTGGCGGGATCGATGATGACGAGTTGGGAGGTCGCCATGACCAGGACGAAGCCGCACAGCAGGCCGTCCTCGCGGATCCCGAGACCGTCGACCACCACCGAATCGCCGGCCACGGTCACCGGGCCGACGATCGCCAGGTCGCTTCCGTCCTCCGCGAAGCGGAACAGGACGGACGGCGGCTCCGTCGTCGACGCCGGAGTCTTGACGCCCCAGACCTCGGCGTTCGTCGCGCCGGCCGCGAGGAGCACCAGCACGATCAGCAGAAAAAGTATATTATCCCTCATTTTTGTCCCCCGTCGCCGTCTTGGTTGCGTGCCACGAATGCTGTCCGGGCGAGTGCCGCCAGGTCGCCTGGCGGCTGGCAGCGATGGCATTGATCATACCCGATCCGCGGGCGGACTGGAAGCCCTGAAGTGCAAGTACTTGCATTTGAAGTTGATACGAACTAGGACCACGGACTGCGGACATCGGAGGCAGGTCGGAACCGTCCGGCAGATTATGTCTTTTTGTGCTGTTTCTACACAATTCGTTCAGGCGATTCCCCGACCGCGCCCCGCACTGTTCCGAGCGTTTTTCGGCTCGTTCTGCTCGCCGGCGCCCCCGCCGGCGAGATCGGCGCCCTCCGCTCAACAGCCCCAGGCGCGCAGGTGCGACTCGATGAAGTCGACGATGGCCTGGTGCTCCTCGCGCCCGTTGCCGGCGATCGCGAGCGGTTCGCCGAAGCGCATGTGGATCGGTCGCGATCGTCGCAACGGGCCGAGGTCCTTCAGCAAGCGGCCATTGCTCCAGAAGTCTGTCCGGACAGCGACCGGGACCGCCTTCACGCCGGCGCGCTTGGCGAGCTTCACGCCGAGCGAGTTGAAGGCTTCAGGGGCGAAGCGGTCCTGCCGGGTCGACTGCGGGAAGAGGATCAGCGAGATCCCGTCGCCGAGCTTCTGGACGCCCTCGGCGAGCACCTTCTGCATGTCCTGGCGGGCGCTCTCGCGGCCGACCGTGATCGGCCGGCGCGAACGCATGACCGGGCCGAAGATCGGCATCGTCTCCAGGCTCTTCTTCACGACGAAGGTCACGCGCATGAACGGCGCGATGATGCAGGGGAAGACCATGGTCTCGACGGTGCTCATGTGGTTGCCGACGAACACGACCGGGCTGCCGGCGAGGCGGCGCAGGTTGTCGAGGCCCGAGATGTGGAAGCGGGCGCCGCAGCGCTCGAGGATCGTCATGACGCGGCGCGAGCTGCGCGCCCAGGTCGCGTCGTCGTAGGCGCCGGCGAGGGAGAGCGCGCGCGCCGAGAGCACCTCGCGCGCCAGCAGCGCGTAGAACCAGGCGGACCCGCCGAGGCACAGGCGGTCGAGGAGATCGCGCCGCTGATCGGCGGGCGTGTCGTAGGTGTCGGACGGGAAGTAGGGATTGATGGCCTCGCGCTCCTCGGAGTGACGTCCGGCGCGAACGTCGTCCGGACAGCTCGTATGTATCGCACCTGCGGGTCCGGCGCAAGTCGCGTCGCGCGCCCGGCGTCCCGTTTGCAATTCCCGTTGGCCGGATCCGCGCCGCCTCGGTAAGCTCGCCGCGGACACCCACCGAGGAGCTCCGATGCCCCCCACCCTCCTGTTGATCCATCACAGCCACACCGACCTCGGCTACACCGACCCCCAGGGCGTGGTCGACCGCTGGCACGGAGCGTACCTGCGCCAGGCGCTCGCCGCGATCGCCGCCGACCCGACGTTTCGCTGGCAAGGCGAGACCTTCCATGCCGTCGAGCGCTTCCTCGCGGACGCGGGCGAGGCCGAGCGCGCCCGGTTCCTCGACGCGGTCGCGGCGGGCCGGATCGGACTGTCCGCGAGCTGGCTCAACCTGAACGAGCTGGCGGACCAGCCGCTGCTGGCCGCGCTGACCGGCCGCGCCGCCGCCTTCGCCCGCGAGACCGGCCTGCCGATCCGGTCGGCCATGACCGCCGACATCAACGGGTATTCGTGGGGCTTCGGGACCGCGCTGCTGGACGCCGGCGTCGAGAACCTCTTCACCTGCATCCACACCCATCACGGGATGTACCCGCTGGGCCACCAGCAGGTTGGCTTCTGGTGGGAGGCGCCCGACGAGCGGCGGCTGCTCGTGTGGTCGGGCGAGCACTACCACTTCGGCAACGAGCTGGGTCTCGCTCCGGGCGCCGTCTCGAGCTACCTGACCAAGGACGATTGCGACGCCGACCTAATCTTCCACGACCCCTGGACCGTGGCCGAGCGGCGCATCCCCCGCTACCTGGCGCGGCTCCGCGAGGTGGGATATGCGCACGACGTCATCCCGGTCGCGATCAGCGGCCTGCGCTCGGACAACGCGCCGCCGTCGCCGGCCATCGCCGCCGCGGCCGCCCGGTGGAGCCGCGTGCACGGCAACCTGTGCCGGGTCGAGCTGGCCACGCTCGACGCGTTCTTCGGCCGCGTGCGCGCGGCCGGCGCCGCGGGCCTGCCGGTCTACCGCGGCGACTGGCCCGACTGGTGGAGCGACGGCCTGGCGAGCGAGCCCGTGGCGACGCGGCTCTTTCGGCAGGCCCAGCGCGACTGGATCTGGCTGCGCGCGCTTCGCGCCCGGCACCCGGAACTGCCCGCCGGCGACCTTGTCGACCTCGAGACGCAGCTCGGTCTCTACGCGGAACACACGTTCAGCCACAGCGACAGCGTGACCGCGCCGTGGCACGAGCTCGTGCAGCGGATCGCCGCCCGCAAGCGCGCCCACGCAGCCGTCGCGCTCGACACGGCGGCCGCGCGTCTCGATGCCGCGTTCACCGCGCTCGGCGGCGGCGCTCCCACGCCCGATCGGCCCCTGCGATTCCGGGTCGTGAACCCGCTCGCCGTGCCGGTCGCCGCCGTCGCGCCGCTCGTCGTCGAGCACTTCGAGTACCGCGAGCGTCACCTCGACGGGCCGGTCCGCGTACGCGACGCCGCCGCCTCGACGCTGCATCCGTGGCAACGCCGGCCCGTGCCGCGCGGGATGGCCTTCGACACGCCGCTCGCCCTCGCGCCCGGCGAGGAACGCGAGCTCGAGCTGCTCCCGGTCGCGGGCCGGCCGCAACCGGATCCTGAACCGCTCCCGTGGACCGACACGGGCGCGCTGGTCGTCGATTCGCTGAGCGTGTCGTGGCGCCGCGGGCCGGGGATCACGGCGATCGCGACGGGCGACCGCGCGTTGCTCCATCCGGAGGCGCCGCACGCGGCGTTCGCCCCGATCTTCGAGCGCACGCCGGCCGGCGGCCCTGACGACCAGGCTCGCGTCCGCGGCGCGATGGGACTCGACCGCAAGGGCCCGGACGAGATCCGCGAGGCGGCGCGCTGCACCGGCGGCCGCGTCCTCGGCGCGGGCCCGGTCTCGGTGCGCCAGCTGCTGCGCTACGAGGGCGCCGGCCTGTCGTGGTGCGAGGTCGAGCTGGCCGTCGAACGGGCGGCGCCGGCGCTCGAGGCGTCGGTGCGCCTGCACCACCCCGGCACCTGGGACCCCGTGAATGTCTACCTGCCGCTGCCGCTGGTCTGGCCGGGGGCGCGCGACCTCTGGGCCTTCAAGGCCGGCGCCGCGATCCGGCCCTGGCGCGACCAGTTGCCCGGCACCCTCACGGACTGGACCTGCCTGCAGGAAGGCTTCGCCTGGTGCGGCCCCGACGGCGGTCTCGCCGTCGCCTGCCTCGACTCGCCGCTGCTGTGGTTGGGTCCCCTGCGCAGCGGGCCGCGGCTGTTGATGGGCGATCCCCGCCTGCCGGCGCGGCCCGAACACCTGTACGCCTGGGTCGCGACCACCTTCTGGGAGACCAACTTCGCCGCCGACGTCGGCGGCTTCCACGAGTTCCGGTTCCGCCTGAGCTGGGGCCCCGACCTTGCGAGCCCGGCGACGGCGCGCGACCGTTGCCTCGCGCTGCAGCACGGCCTGAGAGCTTTCCGCCTGGGAGCGTGAGATGCGTTCGCTGTGCCTGGTCCTCCTACTCATGGGGAGCGTGACTTCCGCCATGACCGCCCCGACGCCCGCCCTGGTCCCGCGACCGCGCTCGCTCGCGGCCGCCAACGGTGTCTTCACGGTGACCGCCGCCACGCCGGTGCTGATCGAGGCCGGTCAGGCGGAGTTCGCCGCCCGCGCCGTCTTGCTGCTCGACCTGCTCCGCCTGGGCGCCGGACTCGAGCTGCCGGTGCGCGAGGCGGAAGGTCCCGCGCCGGGCTCGATCTTCCTCGGCCGTCTCCCTCGCGCGGGCGCAGAGGCCTATACCCTCGACGTCCTGCCTGACGGCGTGGTCCTGCGGGCCGGCGGCCCCGACGGGCTCGTGTGGGGCCTGCAGACCCTGCGCCAGCTCCTGCCCGTCGCGGTCGAGACGCCGCTCGCGCCGGTCGTCCCAGATCCCGGGCGGCCGGACGGGATGCTCTGCCCCGCTCCCTCCGGCTGCGTCTATCCGGCCGGCAACCTCGTGCCGCAGCCGGCGGCGCCGCCGCGATCCGCGGACCTCGCGTTGCCCGCGGCGCTGTCCATCCCCTGCGTCCGCATCGCCGACGAGCCCCGCTTCGGCTGGCGCGGCGTTCTTTTGGACTGCTGCCGCCACTTCATGGACGTCTCGACCATCGAGCGCGTGATCGACCTGATGTCCCTGCACAAGCTCAACCGCCTGCACTGGCACCTCACCGAAGACCAGGCCTGGCGGCTCGCGATCGCCGCTCGGCCGCGCCTCGCCGAGGTCGGGGCCTGGCGCGCGGATCAGGACGGCGTCCGCTACGGCGGCTTCTACACGCAGGACGAGGCGCGGCACGTCGTCGCCTACGCCGCCGCGCGCGGGATCACGGTGGTGCCCGAGATCGAGATGCCCGGGCACAGCCAGGCCGCGCTCGCGGCCTATCCCGAGCTGGGGTGTCGAGGCGACACGCTCGCGGTGCAGCCCTGCTGGGGCGTGTGGCCCGACGTGTTCTGCGCCGGCAGCGAGGCGACCTTCGCGTTCCTCTGGGAGGTGCTCGGCGAGGTCCTCGCCATCTTCCCATCCGAGTTCATCCACGTCGGCGGGGACGAGTGCCCGAAGGCCCGGTGGCGCGAGTGCCCGCGCTGCCAGGAGCGGATCCGCGCCGAGGGGCTCGCGGACGAGCACGAGCTCCAGAGCTGGTTCATCCGCCGGGTGGAGCGCTGGCTCGCCGCGCGCGGTCGCCGGCTCATCGGCTGGGACGAGATCCTCGAGGGCGGCCTCGCTCCCGGCGCCACGGTCCAGAGCTGGCGCGGCTTCGCCGGAGCGGTCGCGGCCGCGCGGCAGGGGCACGACACTGTGGTCTCGCCGACGAGTCACGCGTACTTCGACTACGACCTCGGCTCGATCGACCTCGCGGCGGTCTACGCCTACGAGCCAGTGCCCCCGGAGCTCACCGCGGACGAGGCCCGGCGCGTCCTCGGGGGCGAGATGAACCTGTGGACCGAGCACGCGCCCCAGGCCGTGGTCGACGAGCGTCTCTTCCCCCGCCTCTGCGCGATGAGCGAGGTGCTGTGGTCGCCGCGCCCGCCCCGGGCCGACCTCGCCGGGCCTGACGTGAAGGATCCGGCCGTGGTCGGCCGCGACCTGACGGATCTCTGGCGCCGCCTCGGGCGGCACTACCAGCGGCTCGACCGGCTCGGCGTTCAGCGCGGTTACGAGGGCCGGCCGCTCACGCTCACGGCCGCCTGGGACGAGGACCGCGAAGGTTGGCTCCTCGCCTGGCAGGCCGATGCGCGCCGACCGGACGGCGAGGCGGTCGTCGTCTTCACGATCGACGGGGCCGACCGCCGCGAGTCGGCCGGCGGCGCGGCCTGGCGAGAGCAGCCGGGCGTGATCGAGGCGCGGCTCGAGATCGACGGCCGCCCCTGGGGCGCCCCGCAGCGGATCGAGCTCGACCGCAACCTCGCGGTCGGCCGCCCGGCCGCGGTCGCGCCGGAACCGTCGGACAAGTACGAGGCGCGCGCGGCGCATCCCGTGACCAGCGGGATCCTGCCCGGCGGGGATTACCGCGACGGCCGCTGGCTCGCGTGGGAGGGCCCCGACGCCGAGGTCGTGATCGATCTCGGCGAGGATCGCACGTTCCGCAGGGCCGCCGCCGTCTGCCTGCACGCCGGCGGCGCCCTGATCTACGCGCCCGAACGCATCGTCTTCGCAACGTCGCGGGACGGCGCCGAATGGTCGCCGCTGGGCGAGGACCGCGGGCGCGCGGCGCCGCAGGTCATGGCGCGCGTGCTCGAGACCCTCGAGGCGAGCGCCGGCCGCGACGTGGTCGCCCGCTACGTCCGCCTGCGGCTCGAGCAGCGCCGCGACCCGCCGCGGTGGCCGTGGGCGCCGGACTCGCCGCCGTGGATCTTCCTGGGCCAGGTCATGATCGAGTAGGGCGGGCGCGCGGCCTTCGTTGACGCCCCGCGCCATGGAGGGCATGATGCGCGGGACCGGGCGGCGCTGACCGGAGGTCCTCGGCATGGTTCGCCTTCTCGTGGTTTGCGTGGTGGCCGCCGTCTCGGCCGGCGCCGGCGAGCATCCTGCCGGCGCGTGGAATCCCCGCCTCTACCGCTGTCCCCTCGCGTCCACCGCGCCGGTCGTCGACGGCCGGCTCGACGACGCCGCGTGGTCCCGCGCGCCCTGGACCGAAGACTTCGTCGACATCGAGGGCGACGCTCGGCCGGTCGCGCCCCGTTACCGGACCCGCGCCCGCCTGGTCTGGGACCACCGCGCGCTCTACGTCGCCGCCGAGCTCGCCGACCCGCACGTCTGGGGCTCGCTGACCACGCGCGACGCCGTCATCTTCGAGGACAACGATTTCGAGGTGTTCATCGACCCCGACGGCGACAACCACCTCTACGCCGAGCTGGAGATCAACGCGCTGGGCACGGTCTGGGACCTCGTGCTCGTTCGCCCCTATCGCGACGGCGGGCCCGCCCTGAGCGGCTGGGACATCGCCGGCCTCGAGTCCGCCGTCGAGATCGACGGCACGGCGAATGACCCGCGCGACGCCGATCGAGGCTGGACGGTCGAGATCGCCCTGCCCTGGACCGCTCTGGCCGAGCTGGCGGGCGACCGGTCCTGTCCCCCCGCGGCGGGCGACACCTGGCGCCTGAATTTCTCGCGCGTCGAATGGGAGCACCGGCTCGCTTCCGGCGCCTACGTGAAGGCGCCCGTGCCGGGCCGCGGCTGGAGGGGCGAGGACAACTGGGTGTGGTCGCCTCAGGGCGTGGTCGCGATGCATGCCCCGGAGCGCTGGGGCTTCGTGACCTTCACGACGACCGCGGACGCCCCGTCGCCCGACCCCCGCGAGGCTGTCCGTGACGCCGCGGAGCTGCTGATGCCGCTCTACTACGCCCAGCGCGACGTCCACGCGGAGCACGGCCGCTACGCCACGCGGACGGCCGACCTCGACCGCTTGCCGGCGCCCGTGCGCGGCCGCCTGTCCACGGCCAGCTTCTTGCTTTACGCGACTCCCTGGTCCTTCACGGGCCTGATGTACACGGCCGACGGGACGCGGTGGACGGTGAACGAGGAAGGCCGCCTCGTCCGGAGGACCGCTCCGTGACCCTCTCCCGGCTCGACTGGCTCATCGTCCTCGGGGTGTTCGGCAGCCTGCTCTTCGGAGTGTACCGGAGCAATCGCCTCACTCGGTCGGTCGCCGATTTCCTCGCCGCCGGACGCTCGGCCGGCCGCTACCTCGTCGGGGTCGCGAGCGGCGTCGCCGCCCTCGGCGCGATCACGATCGTCGGCAACTTGGAGATGAACTACGTCGCCGGATTCTCGATGGCGTGGTGGGGCCTGACGACGTCGGTCGTGGTCATGCTGATCTCCCTGAGCGGCTGGGTGATCTACCGCTTCCGCCAGACCCGCTGCCTGACCCTGGCCGAGTTCTTCGAGCGCCGCTACTCGCGCCGATTCCGGGTCTTCGCGGGCATGGTCTGCTTCGTCTCGGGCATCGTCAATTTCGGCATCTTCCCCGCCGTGACCGCGCGGTTCTTCATCCACTACTGCGGATTCCCCGAGACGCTCGCCCTCGGCCCGGTCGCCCTGCCGGTGTATCCGCTCGTGATGATCACGCTCTTGTCGGCCGCTCTCCTGTTCGTGTTCAGCGGCGGGCAGGTCACCGTGCTGGTCACCGACTTCCTGCAGGGCACGTTCGTCAACCTGGCCTTCCTCGTGATCTGCGGCTGGCTCCTGTTGGCGGTCGTGAGGTGGGACCAGATCTTCGCGGCGCTCGGCGCCGCGCCGCCGGACGCGTCGCTCATCAACCCCTACAAGACCAGCCAGGTCGAGGACTTCAACTTCTGGTACTTCCTGATCGGCGTCCTGGGCCTGATCTACGGCAAGATGAGCTGGCAGGGCACGCAGGCGTACAACAGCTCGGCCTCGAGCGCCCACGAGGCGAAGATGGGCGAGACGATCGGCATGTGGAAGCTGGCGCCGCAGAACCTCTTCCTCGTCTTCGTGCCGATCGTCATCTACACGGTGCTGCACCACCCCGACTTCGCGGCCATCGCCGGCGGCGTCGAGGCCGAGCTCGCCCGGATCGACGGCGACGCCCTGCGCAGCCAGCTGCGGGCGCCGCTCGTGCTGGCGCAGATCCTGCCGCACGGCATGCTCGGCCTGTTCGCCGCCGTGATGCTCGCCGCCGCCATCTCCACCGACGACACCTACCTGCACTCGTGGGGCAGCATCTTCGTGCAGGACGTGCTCCTGCCCCTGCGCGGCGGCAAACCGCTCGACCAGGTCCAGCATCTGCGCGCGCTGCGGTTCGCGATCCTCGGCGTGGCCGTGTTCATCTTCCTCTTCTCGCTCCTCTTCCAGCAGAACCAGTACATCTTCCTGTTCTTCGCGATCACCGGCGCGATCTTCGCCGGCGGCTCCGGCGCGGTGATCATCGGCGGTCTCTACTGGCGCCGCGGCACCACCGCCGCCGCGTGGGCGGCGATGATCACGGGCGCCGGGCTCTCGGTCGGCGGCATCGTCGCGCACCAGCTCGACCCGGACTTCCCGATCAACGGCCAGGAGTTCTGGGGCCTCGGCATGGCCGCCTCGGTCCTGGTCTACGCCGTGGTCTCGGCGGCCGGCCGCGGCCGGCCGTTCGACCTCGACCGGCTCCTGCACCGGGGCCGCTGGGCGATCGCCGACGATCAGGTCGCCGGCGACCGCGTCGTCTCCCGCCTGCAGAGGCTGTTCCTGTTCACGCCCGAGTTCACGCGGCGCGACAAGGTCCTCTACGCGCTCACCTACCTGTGGACGGGCTTCTGGTTCGTCCTGTTCGTGGTCGGCACGGTCTACAACCTCGGCCACGACGTCAGCGACGCGAGCTGGGCCCGCTTCTGGCGCTGGTACCTCCTCGCGCAATTCGTCGCGGCGGGAGCGGTCTGGGTGTGGTTCACGGCCGGCGGCGTGCGCGACCTGCGGCGGATGTTCACGCGGCTCGAGGCCGCGGCGCGGGACTCGAGCGACGACGGGATCGTGCGTGGCTGACTGATTCGCCTGGGACATCGCAAATATTGACAATTAGTGCTCCGATGTGGCAGAATCGTCGCAGATTTGCATCTCCGCGCCCCACTGAGCCGCGGAACCGTTCCTGCACCGCCGTCGGTCGTGTTCGCCACGGCCGAGGCCAGCGAACCTCGATGGTGCGCTCCGTCTGGCGATTCAGCCGGTCGATCGCACGTTGCGTCGGCCGCCCCCGCCAAGGTCGCGGGGCCCGGGCCGCCGCAGCCCTCATACAGAGAAGGGGGACCACCATGCACAATCGTTCACGCTTCATCCTCGCGTTCGCCGTGATCGTCGCCTTCGGAGCGGCGACGGCCCAGGCCGAATGGTACGACGGCTTCGAGAGCTATCCGGTCGGCGGCGGCCTCCACGGCCTGGGCGGCTGGGCGGGCTGGAACAACGATCCCGCGGCCGACGCACTGGTCTCCGACCTGTACGCCTTCACGGGTACCCAGTCCGTGGCCGTCTCGGGCGCCACGGACATCGTGCAGCAGTTCAGCGGCTACTCGACCGGCCTCTGGAATCTCGTCAGCTGGATGTACATGCCGACCGACTTCACTGGCCAGACGTACTACATCCTCCTGAACACCTACGCGCCCAACGGCGCCCAGAACTGGTCGGTGCAGGTCTCCTTCTCGAACGGCCAGGTCCTGAACGAGGGGGCCGCCGGCGGGTCGCTGCCGTGGGTTCTCGGCCAATGGGTCGAGCTGCGGCTCGAGATCGACCTGATCAACAACATCCAGACCTTCTACTACAACGGCACCGTGCTCTTCGTGGACAGCTGGACGGAAGGCATGAGCGGAGGGGGCGCCCTCAACATCGGCGCGCTCGACCTCTACGCCAACAGCGCGAGTCCGGTTTACTACGACGAGTTCTCGCTCACGCAGGGCGGCGTCGCGACGGAGACGAAGACCTGGAGCCAGGTCAAGGGACTGTTCGAGTAGAGCCCGCCTCGAACACCCACGGGCCGCCTCGTTCCGGGGCGGCCCGTTCCTTTGCGGGGTCGTCGATCCGCGGCGGGTCGCCCGCGACCTCGGCTTCATCCGCGCTGCCGCCCGCCTTCCAGGAGCGCGAGCTCGGCCGCCGGATTCGGCCGCTCCGGACGAACAGCCACGAGTTCCTGCCCACGCACGATTACACGCGAGACCGGTGAGCGTCGCTCAATCGGTCTGGGGAGCCAGCACGAAGTCGACATCCGGCACGTCCTGGCCCGCAACGACCTCGATCGCGAGCCTGGTCGCCGGTTCGTGACCGGCCGCATCGGCCCGCACGTCGTAGACGCCTGCAAGCAGCGCCTGGAGCCGGTAGTCGCCGGTGAGCGTATCCGGCAGCGTCGACGCCATCGTGTCGCCCGTGGCCGGCGAGAGCGCGTAGACGACCGCGCCGATGTTCACCGGCTCCACGGTCCCCGAGATGCTTCCCGAGAGAACCGTCTGGATCAGGCGGATCGTCGGCCGCAGGATGAAGTTGCCGCTGCCCGGAGGAGCCTCGTGCAACGACTGCGCGAGGTCGAAGTCCAGGGTGAGGTCGGTGATCTCGTCGGGATCGATCGTGAACGGGCCGATGAGCTTGATGCCCGACTGGTAGCCGCTGGGGATGAAGAGGTCCTGCGCGACGCCGTCGACCGTGATGGTGGCGCTCTCGACCATGATGCGCACCTGGGTGTAGGTCCCCGTCGCGAGGTCGACCTCGCCGAGGGTGACGAAGACCCCGTTGACCAGCTGCAGCAGGTCGAACGTGCGGTCTTCCACCGGCAGCGTGTCCGGCAGCACTGTCATCCAGCCGCCGTCACCGCCCTCGGCATCCTGGCTGCGGTGGACCCGCACCTCCTCGAACACGACCTCCACGGCCTCCACGTCCTCGAGAAATGCCGGCGCATCGACCATGGTCATGCGCAAGGTCCCGGTCTCGGAGGTCGGATCCGTCGAATCCGAGCAACCCGTCGCGCCGCCGAGGACCAAGGCCAGGCCGAGCCCGGCCGTCATCATTCGCCAATCGATGCGTTGGTTCATGGTCAACGTCTCCTTGGCTTGAAATCCCGGCGCTTGCGACTTACGAGCAGCGTGGGCCACTGCGGTTCACGCGGCAGCATTCCTTGTCGATCGAGCACTCCTCACGAAACCGCAAGCAGTATGCCATCAACATCGGTCACCCAGGGGATCGCCGCCAGTGCGCTCGGTTGTGCTGTCGCCGCAAGGCGTTACGCAGCGGTTGCCAGGCGGTCATTCGGCGCCGACCGCAGCTCGCGCCCGAACCCTGCGTGTACCGGGACGTACGGCATTCCGGGAGAGGTACAGCCGCGACCGCCCTAAAGAACGCGCCTGATCATCCGATGTTCATCGGGCCAGGCCGGCACGACCTCGTTCACCGGAAGGACCGGAGGCTTGCCATGAGTCGCTATCGTCGTACTCGACGCCTCGCCATCGGCGCGGTCGGACTCGCGACCGCGATCGCCTGTCCCCTCGCGCGCGCGCAGAGCGGCACGCCCGGCCCCCTGAAGGACCTCCTGGACCAGACCGGGCTGGTGTGGTCGCCGGTGGAACAATCCGTCGACTCGTGGCGGGTCCCGTACGAGAGCAGCGACGGCCGCGGCCCCGTCGAGGTCTTCCTGACCTACAATGACGATAGCCGGCAATTCGCGCTGCTCTTCGCGACCGTGGTGGACCGGCCCGAGTATTTCGACTTCGGCAAGGACGTCCTCGTCGAGTGCATGAGGCTCAACAACGATTACTCCGGCGTGAAGTTCTGCCTCGATGCCAGGTACGGAGACATCGATTGCCAGACTGAACTGCTGATGTCGGCGCTCGACGCCGAGACGCTGGCGCTGTCCCTCGAACGCGTTGCCGACCTCGCCGACCAGCATCGCGCGAGGCTTGACGGGATGGTGCCGTAGCCGCCGGCGACGCCGGATCTGCCGGTCGAGAACCGCGACACCACCCTTGCGCGACCGGATCGCGGCGAACCGCCCCGGACGTTGCGGATTCCCTGCGGACCAATTAGGATAATAAAAATCGTTATTAGTCGAACGCCTGTCCCGTCCTCACGCTCGCCGGATGGGAGTCGCCGTGGGTCGACGCCGATTGCGCTGGCTGCCGCTTGCCTTCGTGGGCGTCCTCGGCGCGCTCACGCCGCCGGCAGGCGCGCAGGAGATCTGGTCCGGACGCACCTTCGTCTTCGAGAAGACCGACTACGCCGACTGGACGCAGCCCGCGAACCAGGATCGGCTGACCGACCGGGTCTGGATCACGCGCGCCGACACGCAGGGCATCTTCAACATCGCCGTCGAGGACCACTACACCAGCCTGGTCAGCCCCGAGGACACGGAGTGGGCGACGGGCGACGCCGTCGACTGGGAGAACCTCGCCTTCACCGCATGGCAGACGTGGGCCGCCGGCTATCCGCCGAACACGGTGGGCGTCGACGCGGTCGTCCATCTCATCACGGACGACATCTACGTCGACATCCGGTTCGAGAGCTGGACCGCGCAGGCGATGGGCGGCGGATTCCGGTACCTCCGCGGCACGCCCGCCCAGCCGGTCTCGCGGACGACCTGGGGCGCCGTCAAGGCGCTCTTCGACTAGCCGGCCGGATCGCGCCCGGCCGATCTGTTGCGCGTCGCGCCCGGCATTGCCAATATATATGACAATTACTATCCTGATTTAACCTAGCGGTCGCGCCCTCCTCGGCCACGCGAGGTCTCGCGGTCCAGGCCACGGGTTCCCAACCAAGGAGATCGAAACCATGAACAGCTGCGAAAACGTTCATTCTCGCCAGATGGCGAGGGATGGTTTGCGGATACCGCCTCGACCCCTGCCGATCGTCCTGCTCGCCCTCGCAATCCTGCCCACCGCCGCCGAAAGCGCCCAGATCGTGCAGTACCCGGTCTTGCTCAGCGGCAATCAGGAGGTCCCGGCCGTGACCTCGGCCGCCTTCGGCGGCGGGAAGATCGTGATCGACACGGCCGCCAACACCTTGTCGTACGAGATCGTCTTCGGCGCCCTCAGCGCCGGCGAGACCGCGGCCCACATCCACGGTCCGGCCGATCCGGGGCAGAACGCCGGCGTCGCCGTCGCCCTGCCGGCCGGCAATCCCAAGATCGGGGTCTGGAACTACCAGGAGGCCCAGGAGGCGGACATCCTCGCCGGCAGGATGTACGTGAACGTCCACTCGTCGACGTTCCCCGGGGGCGAGATCCGTGGCCAGATCACGACGACGGCCGCGCTCCTGGACGGCGATCAGGAGGTCCCGCCGGTCGCAACCAGCGGCCAGGGCGCCGGCGTCTTCCACGTGAATCCCGAGACCAACGAGCTGAAGTACTACATCGCGTTCAGCGGCCTCGGCAGCGCCGAGACCGCGGCGCACATCCACGGCGCCGCGCTGCACGGGACGTCCGCCGGCGTGCTCTACCCCTTGCCGCTCGGCAACCCGAAGATCGGCGTCATCAACTACGCGGAAGCGGACGAACAGGCCATCCTCACCGGTCGGACCTACGTGAACATCCACAGCATGCTCTATCCGGGTGGAGAGATCCGGGGGCAGATCGTGCCCCAGGTCGTTCCGATCAACGGGACCCAGGAGGTGCCTCCCAGCGGCTCCGCGGGCGCCGGCATCGGCATGGTGAGCATCGGTTCCGCGACCAACGAGCTGAGCTTCAACATCTGGGTGACCGGGCTGAGCGGCGCGGAGACGGCCGCACACATCCATGGCTTCGCGCCTCGCGGCGTGAACGCCGGCGTCCTCTTCCCGCTGCAGGTGGGAGCCAAGAAGCTCGGGGTCTGGGACTTCGGGGCCGGCAGCAGGGCCTCGATCCTCGACGGCCTCACGTACATCAACGTCCACTCGAACGCCTTCCCCGGCGGCGAGATCCGCGGCCAGATCGACGGCTTCGAGAATCTCGTCGTCACCGACGTCGCGGAGACGCCGTCGACCCTCTTCCTCGCCCAGAACACCCCGAATCCGTTCAACCCGGCGACGACGATCCGCTTCCACCTGCCGCAGTCGGGCAACGCGGAGCTGGTCGTCTACGACCTCAAGGGACAGCGGGTACACACCCTCGTGGACGGCCGCCAGGAGAGCGGCGACCACGAAGCGGTCTGGCGAGGAGACGACGAGTCCGGCCAGGCGATGCCGAGCGGGATCTACGTCGCGCGCTTGCGCGCCGGCGGGAGCCTGGAAGCGCAGAAGCTCACGCTCGTGAGGTAGCCTGCGCGGTCGCGCCCCGGAGATCGCGATCGATCTCCGGGGCGGATTTGCGTCAGGCCACGGTCATTTCGCCTTCTTCACCTCGACGGTCACCTTCTCCATGATCAGCGGCTCGCTCGGCGCGCCGCCCCGGGAGCCGGCGGCCTCCAGATTTTTCAGCGTCTCGAGGCCCTCGACGACCTCGCCAAACACCGTATGCTGTCCGTCCAGATGGGGCGTCGGCCCGAACGTGATGAAGAACTGGCTGCCATCGGTGCCGGGACCGGCGTGGGCCATCGACAGGATGCCCGGCTTGTCGTGCTTGGCGTCCGGACTGATCTCGCCCGAGAACTGGTAGCCGGGACCGCCGGTCCCGGTCCCCAGCGGATCGCCGCCCTGGGCCATGAAGCCCGGGATCACGCGGTGGAACTTCAGGCCGTCGAAGAAGCCGAGCTTGGCGAGGTAGATGAAGTTCGTCACGTGCATGGGCGCTGCCGCCGGCATGAATTCGATGAGGATCGGCCCCTTGTTCGTGGCGATCCGCAGGTAATAGCTCGCCGACGGGTCGAACGTCGCCGCCGGCGGCTTCGGCAGCGTCGTCTTCCAGTTCGGCAGTGACTTGTCGATCTTGGCGCCTGCGATGAACGCGTCGACCTGTGCGAACGCCTTGTCCGATTGGGCCGTCAAGGCCGGCTTCGCTGCCGGCTTGTCCTGGGCGACCGCGACGTCTCCGATCGTCGATCCTGCCAGGCCCAGCAGGAGCGTGCCGATCACCAGTATCTTCATGAGCGCGACCTCCTCGAGTCTCGTGTCGTCGTGAACGCATCGACCGGGGAAAAACCCGGCCGGGCCCGGTCGGTTCCCGCCGTCCGAACCGCGGCGCCGTCAGGGCGCCGGTTCCCAGTCCATCGTCATGAGGCTCTCGCAGCCGTTCCAGCCCACGACCAGACGCCCCGGTTCGGGTCCGTCGGTGACCTCGAGCCACACCACGCCCTGCACCGGGTAGGGCGACGGGCAGTCGGCGTCGTAGACGACCGGCGTCTCGGTCGTCACGGCGAAGACGGTCGTCTCGCCGTCCTCGGTCCAGGTCAGGGTGCCGCCGAACTCGTACTGCCCCGGCGGGAGCGGCACGCCCACGCCGAAGTGGATCTCGCCGCCGGCATCCGCCGTGAAGGTCACGGACAGTTCGGAGATCATGGCCGCCGCGCCGCCCGAGGTCGCGGTGATGGCGGTGGAGAGATCCTCCACCATGCCGAGGACCTGCCGCGTGCCGCTGACGACGCGCGTCCCGTCGAGGACCCGCGTGACCGTCACCACGGGGTCGCTCTCCGTGAACACGTGCGTCATCGCCGTGAGCGAGTTCGTGTAGCCGAGGTCGGTCCCCAGATCCGTGATGGTCGCGACGCCGAAGACGGTGCCCGAGGCGTCGCCCCAGTCGAACGCGCACCCGACGGCGTCGAATTCGAAATCGGCCGTGTCCGGGATCTCGTCCGCGTCCGTATCGGTCCACGGATTCGGCACGACGGCAAGGCATCCCGGCGGTCCGTTCGGGAAGGCCATATTGACCGCCACGCTGCCGATCTCGTCGACCAGCACCGGTTCCAGCAGCGTCAGCTGATTGCCGTTCCCATCCCCGGCGTCGTCGGCGTCGTCTCCGCCGCACGCGCCGACCATGCCCAGAGCACCGGACAACAAGGCGATCACGATGAGTTTCGATAAAGGCGATGTCATGTCTTGTCCCTCCCGGTCACGTCGACCCCACCGCCACGTCTCTGGCGGAAGCGCCCGGAGCATAGCACGATTCGGTTTTCAAGATCAGTGCGTATCGGTCGCTGCCGCCGGTCCGCGGGAGACGACTCGAATCGAGTAAACTGGAGACGCGCCGCGCGGTGAAGGTCTATAGTCGCTCCGCGATCGCGTGACCGAGCGGCTCGACCCCCTCGCCGGGCCCGCTGCGCCGACCGCGCGCGACCCGAACGGAGGAGACCATGGCTACCTCGTCGATTCGACCCATCGCTGATGTCGCCGCCGGCCTGGGCATTCCGGCGGAGCGGCTGATCCCGTACGGCCTCGACAAGGCGAAGGTCCTCCCGGCGCCGGATGCGGCCCCCCCGCGGGGCAGGCTCGTCCTCGTCTCGGCGATCACGCCGACGGACGCGGGCGAGGGGAAGACGACGACCTCGATCGGCCTCGTCCAGGGCCTCGCGCGACTCGGGGAACGAGCGTGCGCCGCGCTGCGCGAGCCGTCGCTCGGGCCGACGTTCGGGATGAAGGGCGGAGCGACCGGCGGCGGCCGCGCCCGGCTCGTGCCGTCCGACGACATCAACCTCCACTTCACGGGCGACTTCCACGCGGTGACGTCGGCCCACAACCTCCTGGCCGCCCTCCTCGACAACCACATCCACCACGGCAACAAGCTCGACATCGATCCCCGCCGGGTGTTCTGGCGGCGCGTCCTCGACGTGAACGACCGGGCTCTCCGCCATGTCGTCATCGGGCTCGGCGGCGTCCTGCAGGGGGTGCCGCGCGAGACGGGCTTCGACATCACGCCGGCCTCCGAGGTGATGGCGGCCCTCTGCCTCGCCGAGAGCGCCGAGGACCTCCGCGAGAGGCTGTCGCGCATCGTCCTCGGCCTCACGTTCGCGAAAGCGCCGGTCACCGCCGGCGATCTGAAGGCCGTCGGCTCGATGCTCGCCCTCTTGCGCGATGCGATCCATCCGAACCTCGTCCAGACCGGGGAGGGCGTCCCGGCGTTTCTCCATGGCGGCCCCTTCGCGAACATCGCGCACGGCTGCAGCTCCGTCCTCGCGACCAAGACGGCGCTATCGCTTGCCGACTGGGTCGTCACCGAGGCCGGCTTCGGCTTCGATCTCGGCGCCGAGAAGTTCTTCGACATCAAGTGCAGGTCGGCCGGCCTCGACACGGCCGCCGTCGTCCTCGTGGCGACAGTGCGGGCCCTCAAGCGCCATGGCGGCGTGCCGAAGGCCTCGCTGGCCTCGCCGGACCCGGGGGCCGTCGAGCGCGGGCTCCCGAACCTCGCCAAGCACCTGGAGAGCATCCGCGACTTCGGCGAGGTCCCGGTCATCGCGCTCAACCGCTTCGCGACGGATTCGGGCGAGGAGATCGATATCGTTCGCCGCGCCGCGGCGTCCTGGGGCGCGCCGTTCGCCGTCTGCGACGCCTTCGCGAACGGCGGCGACGGCGCGGTCGAGCTCGCCGACGCGGTGCTCGCCCACGCCGAACGCAAGTCGACGCCGTTCACTCCCCTCTACGACCTCGACGACTCGCCCCGGGAGAAGATGGCGAAGATCGCCCGGTACATGTACGGCGCGGACGCCGTCGAATGGACCCGCGAGGCCGAGCGCGACCTCGAGATGGTGGAGCGGCTCGGGTACGGCAGCCTGCCGCTCTGCGTCGCCAAGACGCAGATGTCGCTCTCCGACGATCCCGGCGTGGTCGGGCGCCCTGCGGGATTCGATGTGACCGTCCGGGGCGTCCTCCTCGCGGCAGGCGCCGGCTACCTCGTGCCGCTCCTCGGCGAGATCCTCCGGATGCCCGGCCTCCCGTCCGCCCCGCAGGCGGAACGGATCGACCTCGTCGGCGGGAAGATCACCGGGATCGCCTGACCCAAGGCGAGATCGCGGCCGCGGGACCGAGGTCGATCGCAGCCGCGCCCTCGATCGACCCGACCAAGGTCTCTTGACAGTGAATTACTAATCTACTAAATTACTGCTTCAACCAAACCGTCAGGAGCAGGCGATGAGGATTCCCACGACCTTGAAGCACAAACCGGTGATCTGCTGCGAGAACTACGCGAACATCGACGGCCGATTCGCCGGAGACACCGACGCCCAGGGCCTCTCGCTCGGGCTTGCCCAGTGGAACGACCGCGGGAACGTCGAGATCTCCGCCAAGGTCTGGCGATTCACCGGCGAGAAATGGTCCCGTCAGTCCGAAGAGCTACCGCTGCACCGGGCGCTCGATCTGGCCATCCTGATCGCCCGCACCCTGGCGCACTTCCGCGACGCCTACCGATACGAGGACCTGTACGACAAGTCGAAGCCCGACCTCGATCGCATCGGTGTCCAGGGGGACGCCATGACGGTATCCGTCTGCACGGCCAATCCGCTGATCGACTCCGACATCAAGCTGTTCCGCGATGCGCTCGCCAAGGATGACGAGCTACTGTCCGAACGGCTCCACGTCCTGGCCGATCTGCTCGCCGCCGGCGGGTTCGGGCATTCTCGTTGAACGGAGTGGTTCGCCTGCCTGCGCCGGAGCAACCTTCCGTTTGATTCCGCGTAGTCCATGACCACTTCAGCGTCCAGTCCCGGTTGACGAGCCAATGGCAGGGAGATCGGCAGGAAATGAGAAGAAAGTCCCTCTGGATCGGCGTTGCGGCCGTTGTCGTGGTCGCGGGAGGCGTTGCCGGCGCTCTGGCGCTCCGCGGCGGCGGCAACAAGGCCCTCGAGGTGCAGACGGCCAAGGTGGACCGGCAGAAGATCATCGAGAAGGTCAACGGCACGGGGACCATCCAGCCCAAGATCCAGGTGAAGATCGGCGCCGACGTGAGCGCCAAGATCACCAAGCTCGCCGTCGTCGAGGGCCAGTGGGTCGAGAAGGGAACCCTCCTGATCGAGCTGGACCGGGAGCGCTACCTCGCGGCCGTGGAAAGCGCGGAAGCCAGCGTGCGGTCGGCCGAGGCCAATGCGACGCTCGTGCTCCAGAACCTGGAAAAGACCGAGAAGGACTTCAAGCGCGCTCAGGAACTCCTCGCGCTCGACATGGAATCGCAGGCGGTGTTCGACGCCACGTTCGCCGCGCACAAGGTCGAGGTCGCGCGCTACGACGCCACGCGGGACCAGGTCGAGCAGGCCAGAGCGGCGCTGAAGCAGGCCCGCGACGACCTCTCGAAGACGACCATCTACGCGCCGATGGCGGGAACCATCACGGACCTGAACAAGGAGCAGGGCGAGATCGCCATCGGGTCGCAGTTCCAGCCCGACGTCATCCTGGTCATCTCCGACCTCTCGGAGATGGAAGCCCAGATCGACGTGGACGAGAACGACGTCGTCGCCGTCGCCGTGGGCCAGGAGGCCGAGATCGAGGTCGACGCCCTGCTGGACCAGACGCTCACCGGCGTCGTGGCCGAGATCGCTAACAGCGCCAACGTCGGCGGCGCCGGCACGACGGATCAGAAGACCGAGTTCGAGGTCAAGATCGCCATCACGGATCCCCCGGCGACGCTGCGCCCCGGCATGACGGCCAGCGCCGACATCTTCACGAAGACCAACGAGAGCGCCCTGAGCGTGCCGATCCAGAGCGTCGCCGTGCGGACGGTCGACCAGCTCGTGATGGCCGGTGAGGATCGCCAGGCCGCGGAGCAACGGTATACCGCCGACCGGGACGGGTTCGTCGAGATCGTCTTCCGCGTCGAGAGCGGCAAGGCCGTGGCCCGCCAGGTCACGACCGGCATCCAGAGCGACGAGCTGATCGAGATCCTCGACGGCCTCGCGGAGGGCGACGAGGTCGTCACCGGCAGTTACCGCGCGATTTCGAGGGACCTCGTGAACGGCGCGGTGGTCACCGTCAACAACGAAGCCGCGCCAGCCGGCGAGGGAGCCGAGCGTGGGCCAGCCGATTAGCAGCTCGCCCGCGACCGCCGGGCGCATCGCGCTGTCGCTCAGGGATGTCGTGAAGACGTACGTGATGGGCGCGGACGAGGTGCACGCCCTCCGCGGCGTCTCGCTCGATGTCGCGACCAACGAGTACGTCGCGATCATGGGAGCGTCCGGATCGGGGAAGTCGACGCTCATGAACGTGATCGGCTGCCTCGACGTCCCCACCTCCGGCACCTACTCTCTCGAGGGTCAGCCTGTGGCCGGCATGTCGGAGTACCAGCTCGCCGAGATCCGCAATCAGCGGATCGGCTTCGTCTTCCAGACATTCAACCTCATCCCGCGATCCAACGTCTTCCACAACGTCGAGCTGCCGTTGATCTATGCCGGCGTCCCGCGGGCGCAGCGCCGCCCGCGCGTCGAGGACGCGATCGCGCGAGTCGGGTTGACGAACCGGATGAGGCACAAACCCAACGAACTCTCCGGCGGGCAACGCCAGCGCGTCGCCATCGCGCGCGCGCTCGTCGGCCAGCCGTCGATCATCCTCGCCGACGAACCCACCGGAAACCTGGACAGCAAGACGGGCGACGAGATCATGGCGGTGCTGGACGAGCTGCACCAGGCCGGACAGACGATCCTCCTCGTGACCCACGAGACCTACATCGCCAGGCACGCGCTGCGCATCGTCCGCCTGCGGGACGGCATGATCGAGAGCGATGACGCCGTGCCGGCGGGCTCGCTCGCTGGGCAGTGAACGTGCCGGCAAGGGCGCCGGCGCTGGCGATCGGAGTGGAGCGGACATGAAGGCACGGCTCGATCTCGAGGAATCGTTCCGGATCGCCCTCGGCTCGCTCCGCGCGAACAAGGCGCGGGGCACGCTCACGACCCTGGGGATCATCATCGGCATCGTCGCCGTGATCCTCACGATGACGGCCGCCCATGGCCTGCAGAACACCTTCCGCCAGAGCTTCTCCGCGGTCGGCGCCGACGTCATCTACGTGTCCCGGATGCCCTGGGTCGTCATGAACGACTTCTTCCTCTACCGCAATCGGCCCGGCCTCGAGCTGCGCCAGGCGGACCTGCTGGCCAGCAAGCTGCGCGGCAGGGCCATCGTCAATCCCTCCATCGGCGGCCAGCGCGACCTCAAGTACCGCTCGGCGACCATGGAGGGCGTGACGATCATCGGGACGACGGAGCGCCAGACCCTCGTATCGACCGCCCAGCCGGAACTGGGCCGGTTCATCACCGACTACGACGTGACCCGCCGCAAGAACGTGTGCGTGATCGGGACGGACGTGCGGGACGGGCTGTTCGGCGACGCCGCG
Organism: Candidatus Krumholzibacteriota bacterium; assembly: GCA_022711765.1. Taxonomy (GTDB): domain Bacteria; phylum Krumholzibacteriota; class Krumholzibacteriia; order LZORAL124-64-63; family LZORAL124-64-63; genus Glo-17. Next base: position 9,101 of record JAKLEB010000002.1, on the reverse strand, counting down.
GCGGTCAACCAGGAGTTGAAGATCGGTCGCACGACGTTCCGCGTGATCGGCGTGATGGAGAAGCAGGGCGGCGCGTTTCTCGGCGGTCCGAATTTCGACCGGCAGGTGTTCGTCCCGATCACGTCGTACGTGAAGGCCTTCGGCGGCGACCGGCGGCAGCAGAACGTGGACGTCGCCGTCAAGGCGCCGTCGCACGAGGCCGTCGCGGCGCTGGAATTCGAGGTCATCGGCGAGATGCGGAAGATCCGGCAGCTCCGCCCCGCGGAAGCGGACAACTTCTCGATCAACAAGCTGGATACGCTGGTCGGCGCGTTCGACAACATCATGGGCGTCGTGCTCCTGGTGGGTCTGCTCATCACCGGCATCTCGCTGTTCGTCGGCGGCGTCGGCGTCATGAACATCATGTTCGTCTCGGTCACGGAGCGGACGCGCGAGATCGGGATCCGCAAGGCGATCGGCGCCAAGCCGCACAGCATTCTCTTCCAGTTCCTGTTCGAGGCCGCGGCCATCTGCCTGATGGGGGGCCTGATCGGCGTCGTGGTCGCGTCCGTCCTGACCGCCGTCGTGAACGCCACGGTGATGCCGGCGAGCGTGTCGATCCCGATTCTCTTGATCGCCGTCCTGGTGGCGATCGGCGTGGGAGTGGCGGCCGGCTTCTTGCCGGCCTGGCGGGGCGCGCGTCTCAATCCCATCGACGCGCTGCGCTACGAGTAAGGGGATTCGGAGTGTCTCGGCCATGTCCGTGATCGACCTTCTCCTCATGTCGCTGAGCGCGCTGGTCGCCAACAAGTTGCGGTCGGTGCTCACGCTGGTGGGTATCGTGGCCGGCGTCGCCTCGATCATCGCGGTCATGACCGCGATCGCCGTGGTGCAGTCGACGATGGAACGGGAGATGAGCGTGCTGGGCAGTCAGGTGTTCCAGGTGCAGAAATGGCCGGCGGGCGGGTTCCATTCCGACCAGGAGCGGCGCCGGGCCATGCGGCGGCCGCCGCTCACCCTCGAGAACGCCAACGCGATCCGGGACCAGGTGGGCTCGGTCGATCTCGTCGGCTCGGAGCTGTGGGACTTCGGCTACGTCGTGGAGTATCGCGACGAAGAGACCAACCCGAACGTCGCCATCTGCGGCGGCACCCCCGAGTATCCCGCCAACAACACCCACTACGTCGGACTCGGGCGCAACCTGTCGCAGATGGACGTCAAGAGCGGCCGCAACGTGGCCGTGATCGGACACGCCATCGGCCAGAAGCTGTTCCCGTTCACCGACCCGATCGGCGCCGAGATCCGGCTGGACGGGCGCAAGTACGAGGTCATCGGCGTCTTCGACGAGAAGAAGTCCGCCTTCGGCTCGGGCTACGACAACTACGTCCTGATCCCGGTGACGACCTTCCTCGACATCTACGGCATGACCAGCCGGGACGGCTTCTCGCGGTCCGTGAACATCACCGTGCGCGCGAGGTCGCCCGAGCTGGTGCGGGACGCGATCGAGGAGACCCGGCAGGTCCTGCGGCGGGAGCGCGGCGTCAAGCCTCATGAAGAGGACAATTTCGACTTCTTCAACAGCGAGAGCCTGATCACGCGGTTCAACCAGACGACCGCCAAGGTCAAGATCGCCGCGTTCGTGATCGGGATCGTCGCCCTGGTCGTCGCGGGTATCGGCATCATGAACATCATGCTCGTATCCGTGACCGAACGGACGAAGGAGATCGGCATCCGCAAGTCGCTCGGCGCGAAGCCGGGCAACATCCTGCTCCAGTTCCTGCTCGAAGCGGTGATCCTGTGCAACATCGGCGGTATCGTGGGAATCCTCGTGGGCTTCGCGCTCGGCAACGTGGTCACGGCGTTCACGTCCTTCGCGATCCAGGTGCCCGTGGAATGGGCGTTCATCGGCCTCGTGTTCTGCTCGACCATCGGGATCGCGTTCGGCCTGCTGCCGGCGATCAGGGCCGCCCGGCTCAATCCGATCGACGCGCTGCGCTACGAGTAGGCGCGCCCGCCGGGACGCGCGTGCGGCGTCGAACTACGCTCTGCGGACCGGGTAGCGCAGGTGCGTGACGCCGACGCCCGGGACCACCGCCGGGTCGGCAAGGCGCACTGGCGTGCGGGCGAGGTGGTCGAAGAGCCGAATTCCCGAGCCAAGGAGAATCGCCGCGAGGTCGACGTGGATCTCGTCGAGGAGGCCGGCATTGAGGCACTGCTGGATGGTGTCGGCGCCGTGGACTCCGACGGACTTGCCCGCGGCGGCGGCCTTGGCCAGGTTCACCGCGCTTGCGATGCCGTCGGTCACGAAATGGACCGTCGAGTCGGGCCGCGGCCATCCGGCGGGAATCTGGTGGGTGAGCACGAACGCCGGTCCCCAGGCGTGATGGCCGCCCCAGCCGTGGGCGACCTCGAACGTGCGTCGACCGGCGAGCACGGCGCCGAGTTCGGACCAGAGACCGCGAAGGTGCCCGGCGCTCGGCCCGGACACCTTGAACGTCAGGGGATCCGACCCTCCCGTGTGGAACTCGACGTCCCCCGAGGCGAAGTACCAGTCGAACACTTCGGCCACGCCATCGTCGGGGTCGGCGATGTAGCCGTCGAGCGACATGGACATGATCGCGACGACCTTCGACATTGCGAAGCCCCCTCTCGAAACGCGCTGCCGTTGTCGCAGTCGCCGGGGGCCGTAAACCGGAAGCGGGCGTGCGCAGCCGTCACACTCGCAGCAGACCGCGGAAGCCTCTGGCGGCATAATACGACTGCGCGCCGTTGTGATAGACGAACACCCTGCCGTAGCGTCGATCGCAGAACAAGGCCCCGCCGAGTTCCCTGACGTCGGCCGGCGTCTGGACCCAGCTCGACGATTTCGTATCGAACTCGCCGATCTTCTGCAAATCTCGGTATTGCTCCTCCGTCAGCAGCTCGATGCCCATCTCGCCGGCCATCTCGACTGCGCTGCGCTCCGGCTTGTGCTCCTTCCGTGACGCTCGCGCTTCGGCGTCATAGCAGATACTGCGGCGCCCGGCGGGACTTTCTCGAGCGCAGTCGCAGAAGATGACGTGATCGCCAGGTCCGGCCGAACCGACGACGTCCGGCTCGCCACCCGTGGATTCCATCGCTTGCAGCGACTCCAACGCGCCGGGCTGATGTTCGAGTCTGGCCTGCACGTCCGCCCAGTCGGCGTCAGCGTGCCGGTGCATGTTCTTCTCGAATCGGGCCTTCAGCACCTGCAACAACCGATCGCGGTCTCTCATCTTCATGTGATCCCCGTGGTTCCGCAGGGGGGCACCGTCCGGCTCGCCGGCGCCCGCTCCTGCGTTCTGGATCCGCCTACCGCTGCCACAGGCCGAGCTGGACGTCGCCGAGGAAGTAGATCGCCCAGGTCCCGGTGTCGCCCTGTCGGGTCGGAGGGTACGCGATCACCGCGCCGGCTGCTTCGGCTTCCTGAACCGCCTTCGCGATGTCATCAACCTCCAGATACGGCCGGACGATCGGCTGTTCGTGCTCCGCCAGCGGCGCGCGTACGCCGATCAGACTTCCGTCCGGCGCCTCCGCGACCCGGGCCTGCCCGAGGGCGGCCACCGCCGGACCGAAGGACAACCCGTGGACCCGCTCCAGCGCCGCGCACTGCTCGGCGACGTCGCGGCACACGATCTCCAGATAGTGGATACGCATGGTCGGCCGTCCGTCCTGTCTGGGCTTCCCCATCGTCTGGCAACCGGCGAGCAGAGCGACGGCCGCTGCCGTGAGGAAGCAACACGCCGTGCGTCGACTCATCGCCTCAACTCCCTCCCGCTCCGGCCGGAGCGGTCGAACTCGCCGGGGGCGCGAAGGCGCGAGCCGCGCGAGCCGGTGTCAACGCGCGGCACGCTCGTGCCGGAGACTCGGCGAGTCCACCGGCCAGGGATCCACGGTCACCGCGACGTCCGCTGGCTCACCGGCATAACGTACGGTAATTCGAACGGTCCACATGCACCACTCCCCGGGACACCCGCGCTACGCCTGTGCGAATGAACCGATCGTGATGTCGCCGGCCGGCCAGCAAGTCCGCGTGCAGGGGGCCTGGCGACAGTGCTCCGTCACGCCCGCCTGCGGTTCAGGCCGCGTCCTTCCTGCGCGCGAAATGCGAGGCCACGATTCCCGCGGACAGGATCAACAGGACCACGCCCAGGAGGTAGACGTTGAACTTGTCGCCCAGCGCGGCCTTGAGCCACTTCGCGGCCAGCATCTTCACGCCGACGACCAGCAGGACGACGGCCAGCGAGACCTTGAGATATTGGAACCTGTCCAACATCCCGGCCAGCGCGAAATAGAGCGAGCGCAGGCCCAGGATCGCGAAGACGTTGCTGGTGAACACCAGGAACGGGTCGGCCGTGATGGCGAAGATCGCCGGGATGGAGTCCACGGCGAAGATGAGGTCGGTCGTTTCCACGATGATGAGCGCCAGGGTCAGGGGCGTGATCAGCAGGGTGCCCGGTCGGGCGGCATCGACGATCGGGTCGGGCAGCGCCGCCGCCCCGGGCTGTTCGCTCTCCTGCGCCGCCGGCGTTCCGGCGCGTACGACGAAGTGTTCTCCGTGGAATCGCGCCGTGACGGGAAAGAATCGCCGCACCAGCCTGACCACGACATTCTGGTTCGGGTCGACCCCGTGCGTCTTCAGCAGCAACATCTTGAGGCCGGTGAGGATCAGGAAGGCCCCGAAGACGTAGAGAATCCAGTGGAACTCCGCGATCAACTTCGCGCCGGCGCCGATCATCACGCCGCGCATGACCAGCGCGCCCAGGATGCCCCAGAACAGGACCCGGTGCTGGTAGATGGCCGGGACCGCGAAGAAGCTGAAGATCATCGCGATCACGAACACGTTGTCCACGCTCAACGACTTCTCGACCACGTACCCCGTCAGGTACTTGACCGCTGCCGATCCGCCGTCGTTGACCGTGCCGTCCACCGCGTCCACGGCCGCGCCGAGGCCCATCCAGTGCGCGTCATAGCCGAGGTACACGAACACGGAGAACAGCAGACCCAGCGTGATCCAGACGGCAGACCAGCCCAGAGCCTCCTTGACGCCCACGACGTGGGCCTTGCGATGGAACACCCCGAGGTCCAGGGCCAGCATCGCCAGCACGAAACCGATGAATCCGATCCATAACCAGATCATCTAGCCACCGTCCCTGCCGTTCTTGGTGCGAGCACCGCTCGCTTCATGCTGTTGTTGGGCGCCACTAACGGTCACGTCCCAGCGGATCCTCCCGAGAGGCCTGCTGGCCGAGCTGTTGCGCCAGCCCGATGAGAATTCCTTCGGGACCCCGGATGTAGCAGAGCCGATACATGTTCTCATACCTGGCCACTTCGCCGACGAGCTTCGCACCGCGTTTGCCGAGCCGGACGAGTGTATCGTCGATGTCCTCCACTGTGAACATGACGCGTAGGTAGCCGAGCGCGTTCACCGGGGCGCCGCGATGATCGGCGGCCACGGGCGGCGCGAGGAAGCGCGACAGCTCGAGCCGGCTGTGGCCGTCCGGCGTACGCATCATGGCTATCTCGACGCGCATGCCGCGCAATCCCGTCACCCTGTCTGCCCAGTCTCCTCCGACGTGGGCGCGTCCCTCGAGATCAAGACCGAGGTCGGTGAAGAACTCGATCGCGGCATCGATGTCTTCCACCACGATGCCGACGTTGTCCATACGCTTGACTGTCACGATGTCTCCCTGGCTTCCAGCCGTTGCAGATCGGCCACAGCGCGTTCAGCGCCTTCGGCTGCGCGCGGTCGTTGGGCCGCGAGCGGTCGCATGGTTCCGCTACTTCTGTAGATCCGCCAGCTCGCGACGCACCTTCTCGATATCGACGTCGATCGTCCAGATGTCGAAATTGCCGGAACGCGTACTGACGAAGGCGATCTTCGTCCCGTCGGGCGACCACGATGGCCCGTCATCGTAGCCGGGGTGCGACGTGATTCGCACCCGACTGCCGCCGGCGGAGGACATGATCCACAGGTCGCAGTTGCGCTCCTCGCACCAGACCACGGCCAGCAGGGAGCCGTCCGGCGACGGGTCCGCGTACCGGTAGGCTGACTCCCCCTCCGGGGTCAACTGGCGCTTGCCCTCTCCGCTCGCCGAGATCGCCCAAATGGACCAGTTCTTGTTCTCAGCCCCTTCGCGCAAGGAGACGAAGATCTCCGTGCCATCGAGCGACCAGCCGTTCGCGATGGGCATCTTGCCGGATTCGAAAAACACCTTGTCGAGACGACCAGTCGATACGCTGAGCACCCAGAGATTCGGTCCCTCTTTGAAAGCGATGCGAGCGCCCTCCGGGGACCACTTGGGCTGACCGCCATGAAGAATCGGGATGGTCTCCGGAACAACGCGTATAGGGATTCCACCAGACGCCGACACGAGCTGGATACTGTTTCCGAAGTCCCCATCGAATGCGATATAGCGGCCATCGGGCGACCAGTCGGGATGCTCCCCGATGACAGTCGTCAACTGGTGCGGATCACCTCCGTCGGGCGATACCAGCCAGAGACCGTTCTTCTCCGGAGCCACATCGCCTCCATAGCGGGAGAAGAGAATGGAGCGACCATCCGGCGACCACGAGGGGAATCCATCCTGGGCCGGATCGTCGGTCAGCCTTCGCGCCCCGCGTTCCTCCTGGGCCGTCACGTCGGACAGGGAAGCGAGGCAGAACACGAGGAGCACGGCACCACGGATCCGTCGAGTCGTCATGGTTCACCCGCATGTTCGTCTACCGTCACGGCGTTCGAATGACCATTGCGCCGGTCATCGTCACTCCCTCTTTCCGATCTACCGGCGGCCTAACGATTAGGTTCAGCGACGAACCGCCCGGCGAACCGTCCGCGGCAACGATCGTCAGGCCGCACTCCGCTGACGTGAGCTCGCATCATATTGACGCTATGAAACCGCGTATCAGTTCTGCACATTCCCTCGGACGCTCCAGGTAAGCGAAATGGCCGCAATCGTCGATCACCTCGAGTCGGGCTCGCGCGATTCCCCGGGCGATGTTCGCGGAGCATTCGAGCGGTATGAAATCGTCCGCACCATGAATCACCAGGGTAGCCGGAGCATGGTGCCCGAGGCGAACGATCACGTCATAGTTGGGCCTGCACCACGTCTGGCTGTACAGGCGTTCTTCGATGGCGCGCGCCTTTACGATCTCGGCCGGCGTGAAGTGGACTCGCAGCCGGGCAACAACATCTTGCACATTGCGGGTGTCCATGAGCGCCGAGCCGAAATGGAGCCGGTAGTACTCCGCCTCGGTCGCTATGTCGCCCATCGCATACTTCCGAGTACCGGCGATCTCTTCCATGCGCGCCAGGTTGTCCGATTCGTGTACACGGCGATGCTCGATGAAACGAAGGCGATCGGCATATGACCCGGGAGCCGGGTTCATCAAGATCAGGCGGCTCACGTGGCTTGTGTATCGAGCAGCGTACTCCATGGCGAGGAGTGCCCCAAAGGAGTGCCCGAGGAGGACAGGCTCCTCAGCTTCAAGGAATACGCGCAGTGCATCTAGATCCCGGAGCTCCGAGTCGAGTGATACGTCGTGTGGAACGACGGAGCCTGACGATTTACCGCGCCCCCGTTGATCGTAGTAGATGAGCCTACACGCCGAACCAAGGGTATCAAGTTCGGGCAGGAAGTAGTTGTGGTTGAAGTCGGGGCCCCCGTGCAGCGCGATTAGGGGCGCGCCCGCTCCGACCTCCCTCCAGTAAATCTGCGTGCCGACCGTTTCGAAATAGCCGTCTCGAGCTGACCGGCGGTTGGTGGCACTGGATCGCGACATCGTGTTCTCCGAGCGACCTAACGCACGCATCTGCGGCGGCCCGAGCCTGGTGCGCCGGGCACCTTGGCGGCCTGCGTGACAGGCCGGAGCCGATCCCTGCATTCTGCAGCTATACGGTTCCATTCCCCTTTACGACCGTGGTGCTCTTTCGCCCCATTGGGAAATTGGACAGCGAGCCCGCCGCCAACGACCGCGGTTCGAGCGACTGTCGGTTCTGAGCCCAAGCTAATCACAGAATAGCGCCGCAATCCGGCACGGCGAATGGCCGCGCCAAAAGCTGGTCAAGTTGCCACTAGTCACGTACATATCGCAAGTGAGTTGCAACTGGAGTATCAACCACTCTGTCGATCCGGAACCTCGGGGCCGGTTCGCGCAGATTCTCGAAGAGGCGTCTCCCGCCGCCGAAGAGCACCGGCACCAAGGCGATTTCCAGTTCATCGATGACACGGAGGTTCATGTATTGCTGGATCACGTCCGCGCCGCCGGCGATACGAACATCGCGATCGCCCGCCGATTCCCGCGCCTGCTCGAGGGCATTCTCCGGGCCGTCGTTGACGAAGTAGAACGTCGTCCCGCCCGGACGGACCCAAGGTTCGCGTTTCTCATGGGTGAGAACGTATACCGGAGCGTGAAACGGAGCCTCCTCCGGCCAACTCCGCTCGCCGGCGTCGAACATCCGCTTTCCCATGATGTTGGCGCCGGTACGCTCCATGGTGTAGCGAGCCATGTCATTGACCGGACCTGTCTCTCCACCAGGTCCGAGCTTGAGGTTCTCGCGGAAGTACCGGAGATTCAAAGCCCAGCCCATGAGCGCACCCCATTGGGCGCCCCAGTTCTTGTACTCGGGCTTCTCCCAGTTCTCGATGGTCATCCCTTCCGGCGCCATATAGCCGTCAAGGCTAAGTCCGATGTTCACGAAGACCTTGCTCACGATGGCTGTCTCCCGATTCTGTAGGTCGGTCCAACGTCCTGGCGGTCACCCAAAGGCAAACCGCGCGCATGTACGGGTCGTGACCGAGCCGACGGCCAGCTCGAGTGCCATGACAGGCGACGCGATCGCCAGTTCACCTGCGTAGATGCTACCGGCCTCTTCCGTCGAATAGATTTTTCAAGTCCGACCAACTTCGGCCTTGCACGGCGACCGGCCCGTCGTTGCTCAACCAGATATCGACAGCGGCAATCTCCGCGTTGACATTGTTTGGAATTCCCCCGGTTCTCTAGACACTTCCGAGGCTATACTATAGCCGAAGGAGGAGTCGATGAGCAGCCCCAAGTACACGCAGGAATTCAAGGACGAGGCGGTCCGCCAGGTCACCGAGCGT